>CBINON010000031.1:0-57251 GCA_966252325.1 uncultured bacterium
TCGGTTCTCGGTTCTCGGTTCTCGGTTCTCGGTTCTCGGTTCTCGGTTCTCGGTTTTCCCTTATCCCTTATCCCTTATCCCTTCCCCAAAACCCGCGCTTGAGTTCCGCGCGTGCTGGAGGCATGAAACAGGGCATGTTGTACATCTCGACCCGCGGCCAGACCCGTCCCCACACCTTCACCGAGGCGGTGGAAGCCGGCCTCGCGCCGGACGGCGGCCTCTTCCTGCCGGAAAAACTGCCCAATCTCGCCGCCGACCTGCCCGGCTGGGCCGGCCTGTCCTACGCCGAGTTGGCGGCCGAGTTCTTCCAGCGCTTCGCCCCGGAAATCCCGGCCGCGGAATGGCGACAGCTGACCGCGGAGGCCTATGCCCGCTTCGACGACCCGCAGATTGCGCCGCTGCGCACCCTCGATGAACGCACCCGCGTGCTCGAACTCTGGCATGGGCCGACGCTCGCCTTCAAGGACTTTGCCCTGCAGCTGCTCGGGCTGCTCTACAAGCGCCAAGTCCGACTTACCGGCAAGAAGCTCGCCGTGCTGGGCGCCACCTCGGGCGACACCGGCAGCGCCGCCATCCATGGCTGCATGGGCCAGGACGGCATCCGCATCTTCATCCTCTACCCCGATGGCCGCGTCGCCCCGCTGCAGGAACGCCAGATGGCCTGCACGGGCGCCGACAACGTCTTCGCCATCCCTGTGCCCGGCACCTTCGACGACGCCCAGCGTGTCGTGAAGGAATGCTTCGGCGACGCCGGTTTTGTCGCCCAGGTCAACCTGTCCGCCGTCAACTCGATCAACATCGCGCGCGTGCTGGCCCAGTGCGTCTACTACCTCTGGGCCTGGCTGCGCCTGCCCGAGGCCGAGCGCGCCACGGCCGAGTTTGTTGTGCCGACAGGCAACTTTGGCAACGTGCTCGCCGGCTGGCTGGCCGCCCGCATGGGCATGGCCTGCGGCGGTTTCCGGGTCGCCACCAACCGCAACGACATCCTCTGGCGCTTCTTCGAGACCGGCGAGTACCGCCAGGGCGAGGTGCACCCGAGCCACGCGCCAAGCATGGACATCCAGGCCGCCTCGAACTTCGAGCGCTACCTCTACTACCTGCTCGACGGCGACCAGGAGCGCGTGCGCAGCCTCATGCTCCGGCTCAAGGACGGCCAGCACCTGACCCTGCCGCGAACTCCGGCCGGCCTGCGCGCCTCGCGCATGGACGATGCCGTCATCGTCGACACCATCGCCCGTGTCTGGAGCCAGTTCGGCTATGTCGTCGACCCGCACACCGCCTGCGCCTTCACCGACCTGGCGCCCGATCGCGTCAGCGTCATCCTCAGCACGGCCAGCCCGGCCAAGTTCCCCGAGGTGGTCGCCCAAGCCACCGGCAGCGAACCGCGTCACCCAACCCTGGAAGCCCTGAAGTCCTCACCGTTGCAGCGCCACCCTCTGGCCGCCACCTCTGAAGCGGTCAAGGCCTTCATCGTCAGTCGACTCTGAGCCACAAAAAACCGCCGCGCGGCGGTCTCTTGCCAGACACCCGGTCAGGGAGCCAGGAAGATCATGGTCGCGGTGGCACTGTTGCCGAAGGTCACATAGGCCATCACAAAACCTTCCGAGGTAACCGCCTTGTAGGAACCCCCGGCGCCACCGGCGGCGTTAGGGTAATTGAGAGTGAGGATCTGCTCGTTGGTGGTGCCGCCGAAGCCATCGGCAATGGCCACGGTTTGCCCCTCCTGGGCCACCCGGTAGAACTGACCGCTGGAGCCTTGAGCAAACAGGGCGCGGTCGTTGGTGCCCACAATCGTGCCCACCCCCACCCTCATGGCGGCGCTGACAACCACGCGGCCATCGAGCCCAACCACCGGGTCGTCGAACGATTCAAAGACGTCCGCCGTGGCAACTCCATTGCTGTCCGGCGCGGCAGCTCCCTTGCGCAGCAGCAGAGTGGTCGAACCCGCGCCCGTGTTGGCCCAGATGCCCTCATCATCATCGGCGGTGACACCGCCGTCCCCGATCGTGAGCCCCGCCCGGAAAACCAACTTGCTGGTCGCGTCAATGTCAGGGCGGCCGATGCTGGCAAAGGTCGCCGCCGGATCCACTCCTGCAGGCCCGGTGCCGCCCGCCTGGGTGGCACCGGTGCGCGCCAGCAACACCGGACTGGCGCCAGCATTGCTGGAATAGAGGGCGATGTCATTCTGACCGACAGTCACGCCGGTGCCCTGAAGCGTCGTGCGGAACGCGATGCGACTGGCGTCGTTGAAGACCAAATGCGTCGGCGCAAGATACTGCGCGCCGCCCGCACCTGGAGCCGCTTGCGGATTCGAAGCCGTGCCGCCGACAGCGACCCGGACCAGTGAGGTGCCATTGTGATACCAAACACCCGCCGCATTGGCCGCAGTGATGCCGAGCGCGGCATTGCGCTTGCGGTTGCCGATGAAGGCGACCCGGTGCGTGCTGTTGATCAGCACCGGCCGGTTGAGCATCTGGTCAAAGACACCGACCGCACCTGCACCGACCGAAGCGCCTTCGCGGGCAATGACGCGCGCTCCCGTGCCATGGCGCAGAATGGCACTGTCATTGTTGACGGTGATGCCCTCGGCCTCGTCGCGCACGAAGGTGCAACTCGTCACCAGGCGTCCGCCATTGTTGTAGGCAAAGAGACTGCGGACGATGTCATAGACCGCACCCGACGGCAGCCCCGTGATGCCCACCAGCTCGCCCGTCTTGGCAATTTCCTCCAGAGCGCCGATGGGGCCGGCAAAAAAGGCCGAGCCGGCGCCGTCCAACTGAGCAGGGAAGGCGATGGAGCCGTTGTCGTTGAAAATCGGATTGACCGGCAGTGATTGGTAGGTGTCGCCAGTGGGCGTGCTGTCACCGGCGCGCGCGACGAGTGTCAACTGAGGCACGCCGCCGACGGATTCCTCCGCCCAAATGCCCTCGAGGTTGACCCCGGCAACGGCGTCGCCCGTACCATCCTGCAGGAAGGCGCGCACGGCGATCAAGCCATTGTCATTGACCGTTCCAGACGGGCGAATCGAGTCAAACAGCGTGCCGGCCAGCGTGCCCGGCGCCTCCTCGTTGCGGGAGGTGACAAGGGTGTTGAGCGGCTGCAAGTCGGCAAAGTACAGGCCGCTGGAGCCGATGAAGTTGATCCAGAGCAGCGGCACCGTGTCTTCGCCAAGCGAACGCGAGCGGCCGAACGGGCCTCCGCCGAACGAGGTGAAATCCTCCGACTCCGGCAGGTAGATGGCGGACACCGTTCGCACCTGGCGGTTGGTGTCATAGGCCGTGTCACCCACAACAAGAAGCTGGGTGGTGGCGGCGGCGGCGACGCCTTCCCTCTGCCAGATCCCCTTGACGCCACCGGCGGTCATTTCCAGGGCGAGATCGCCGTCCATGTTCATTGTCACCTGGGAGATCGCCGTGATCACGCCGTGCACGGTGACCCCATCCTTCTCGAGGGCATCCTCGCCGACCAAGGCCACCAGCTCAAGGCCGGCGCCGGCATCGACCCAAACACCGCGACCGATCAGGCTGCCCGTGTCATTGGCCGTGTCACGCACGGTGGCGACAAAGGCGGTCACGCCGCCATTGGCAAGAAACAACTCCTCGAACGTGTTGAAGAACGCACCAGCAACCCCCGGAGCGACATCGCCCTCAATGGCAACCTCGGTGACCGTTGCCAGACTGTCGTCATAGAACCACACCCCGGTGTTGCGCTCGGGCAGGGCCCCACCGCCAAGACCGGCACGGAACAGCACGTCGTCATCGTCGTTGATGTGGCAGGCGGTGAACGGCGCAAACGTCAGGCCAGCCGTTCCAGGGGCGACATCGCCTTCGCGGGCGACGAGTGTCGGCGCACCTGGAACCGGATCCGCGACCGTCAGCAGCACGTCGTTGTTGGTGCTGATGATGCCCGCACCGGCAATCGTCGCATGAAAGCAGGCCGTGCCATTGTCATTGATCGAATAATCATCCCCAAAGGCACTGTAGGTGCTGCCGGGCACCGCGTTCATGGCCTCGGTGCTGCGCGCAATGTAAGCAACCGGACCGGCGGCCGGGCCACGCCACATCGTGCGCGTGCCTCCGGAACTCACCGTTGCGCGAAACAGGGTGTCGCCATTGTTGTTGACGCTGGGCCGGTTGAGGATGGTGAAGGTCGCCCCTCCCGTCCCCGGCGCCACATCGCCCTCAAGGGCGAGCAGCACGGCCGGGCCGCCCGCCGGCGTGGCCCAAATGCCATCATTGCTGTCGCTCAGACGGTTGTTGAAGCCAAGCCCGAAACCGGCGTAAGGACTGATGCTGTAGTCAAAGGTGAAGGAGCCGTAGTTGACCGCCGTGCCGGGGGCAGGGTCTCCCTCGATGCCGGCCAGTTCAAGAGCATCCGGATCCCCAAACCACAGGCCTTCGAGACCAGCAACCACCCCTTGAAACGACACGCCACCATCGGTGCCGACGGCGGCGTAGCTGGTGCTTAGGGCACTCCAAGTGCCACCTGCGTCCGGTGCCGTACCACCCACCTCGGCCACAGGGGTGACCACGACGGAGTTTTGTGCAGAAACCTGCCCGGTAAGCACCCCAGCGAGCAGGGCGACCAAGAGGCGTGTACCGGAAGGGAGAAACGAGCCGATGGACTTGGACGGGAGTGAGTTCATGGGAGCGGAAAAATCCATTTTAAAATACTACCAGACCAATTGTTTTGATAATGAATTTGGTATATAATTATAATACCTAGACTTATTTTCAATAAATCTAATAGAAACCATCATTCGTTTGTGCTCGCCCGGATGGGCGGCCGGCTGTCATCGCGCCCTTTCAGGCGGACCGCCATGAAGATATCCCTGACGAACCTCAGCGTGCCACCGGCAGCAGTTCATTGTCGAGACCGGCAGCCGTGGCCGCCCACCAAGCCTGCGCATCGCCAGCGCTGGCAAACTGGCGCCCCGTCAGACGCTCCAGCGCCCGGCGGACTGCCGAGATTCGTTCGGCCTCGGTGAGACGCGGCCAGGCGGAAACCAATGCCTGTGCGGCGGGCTTGCCACCGAGCACCGCCAGCCAATCCGCCGCCTTGACCGCAGCCTCAGTGCGGGTGCCGTGGAGGGCACCGGCGAAGACATCGATGCGAACACGCACAGGCAGTTCGTTGGTGCGGTGAAAGGCCAGATCGCGCAGTTCTGCATCGGGATCCTGCAGGGCCGCCGCAAGCACAATTTGGTCAACTGCCGGCTCGCCGAGTGTGGCGCTGAGTTCGAGCGCCTCTCGGCGCACGGAAGCATCAGCATCACGAATGGCGGCGGCAAAAAGCAGCTCCGCCGCCCGCCCATCGACGTTCTGCGCGGCCTCGGTCAGAGCTTGGCGCCGCTCCTCGACGGAGCGCCCCTCCTGCTGGGTGGGTTCAGGGGGCCGCCCTTCGCGTGGACGTTGTGCACCCGCCCCGGTGTGCAACCCACTGGAAGCCAACTCCTCTTGGCCATTCCCCCTCGGCTGGGACACCCGTCCCGTCCCTGGACCAGCCTGGCGCAGGGCAAAGCCGATGACAGCACTGAGTGCCGTCAGCAGAACAACGACTGAGGTGCGGCGGGTGAAAAACTTCGGCATCAACGCCACCATAACATGGAAGGACTCGGTTGCATTTCAATTTCTCCCCACGTATCGCGCGCCTGCCTGCATGTCCCTCCAGCGCAAAGTCGTCCGAGGATCCACCCTCAATCTGCTCGACCACGTCGCACGCGTGGGCTCGATGCTGGTGGTGACCCCGCTCATGGTGTCCCACCTCGGCCTCGAGGGATACGGGATCTGGCTGGTGCTGACGGCCGCCATCTCCTTTCTGAACCTCCTTGACGGCGGCATCACGCTCTCGGGCACACGCTATTTGGCGCGCGCGGTCGGTGCGGGCGACGCGGCGATGGCCGACCGGGTGGCCGGCACGCTGCGCTGGCTGTACCGTCGGATCGGCACCCTCTGCCTGGCAGCGACCGCGCTGATGGCCCTGGCCGTCCCCTGGCTGGTGCGCGATGCCCAATGGCAGGCCACCGGTCGCCTGGTCCTGCTCGCGCTCGGCGGCGGCATGAGCCTGCGGTTCTTCCTGCGCATCCACCTTGTGGTTCTCAAAAGCCACCTCCGCTACGATCTGCTCGTCGCCGCTTCCCTGGCCAAGATTGTGGTGCAGACCGGTCTGATTCTCTGGCTGTTGGCGCAGGGTCAGGGTCTCGTTGTGCTGGCCCTGGCCCAAATCGCCTCGGACCTGCTCGACCAGTTGCTGGTGACCCTCTTTTCCCGCCGCACCCTGCGATCGGTGCCTGGAAGTTGCTGCCGGGAGCTGCTGCCTGACATCCTGAAATACTCGGGCCTGGCCTTCCTCAACACGACCGGGCAGCATTTGCGCAGCCGCATCGACCCCTTCGTGCTGTCCACTTTTGTCGGCATCGCCAGCGTGCCGGTTTACAACATGGGCCTGCGCCTGGTGACCCTGTTTTTTGATGTCGTCAACGCCCTCCTCGGCGGCACCCTGCTCGCCGGCTTCAGCCAGGTCGAGGGCCGCGAGGGCTTGGATGGCGTGCGCGCCAAGTTTCTGCTCAGTCTGCGCTTCAGCATCCCGCTTGCGCTGTTCGGCGCCACCGGACTGGCCGTGATCGGACCGCCCTTCCTTGTGCTCTGGCTCGGGCCGGAATTTGCCGAGTCCGGACGCGTGCTGCGCTGGCTCGTGCTCCCCTACGCCTTCTGGCTGATGCAGTTCCCGGTCGAGAGCCTGTTCCTCAGCCTCAACCGTCACCAGGTGGTCTCCAGGCTCATCTTTGGCGCAGGCTTCTTCAACGCCTCGCTCAGCGCCCTGCTGGCTTGGCAGGTCGGCTTTTACGGGGTGATCTGGGCGACGTTCACCGACATGCTGCTTTTTTACGGCCTCGCCATCCCCTGGCATGCCAGCCGGGTCATGCAGATGCCCCTCGCCAGCTACTACGCAATGGTCGCCAGGACCGTTCTCAAATCCGCCGTGCCCCTGGGCCTGCTCGCCCTCGCCACCCTGCCCTGGCTGCGGCCGGACTGGCCGCGCATCCTGGCGGCTGGCACGCTCATCGCTGCCGGCTACGCGGCCTTTGCCTGGTTCGCCCTGCTGCCCGCGGAACTGCGAACCCGCCTGCTCCGGCGCCGGCCGGTGCCGTGAAAGCCCTTCACTCCCGCTCCGGGGGGCGACGGGCGATGACGATGAAAAACCCACCCTCGCGGCCGCCGCTGCCAATCATGCCGACCTCGACAAGAAATCGCTCGAGCACGCCGCCCAGACGCGCCGGCTGAAAGAGTTTGTGGTCCGGGGCCAAGCCGCTCGGCAGCGTGCTTTTGGGGATGCTGCTGACATACTCAAACCCGATCTCACGCACCCAGTCCGCCACCTCGCCAATGGTGTGCTTGGTCTCATGCGGATTTTTGTACTGGTCCTGAAACCAAGCCTCCTTCTTGGCGTCACTGACACTGCGGTTGACCAGCCGCCAGTCGAGGAACTTGAAGCGATCGCGGGTCAGCCTGAAGATCCAGCGGCGCAAGTCAGTCCACAACCGGCCATACCAATGATAGAGACCGACAATCAGGTAGCCGCCCGGCTTGACCAGCCGCGAGATCGATTCGAAGGCCTGACGGCAATCGCTGGTGTGGTGAAGCACGCCGTTGGAGATGACCACATCAAAGCTGCCCGGTTTGAAACAGGGTTTGAACAGATTCATCTGCACAAAGGAGGCGCGCTTGATGTCCTGCTGTCGGCGAAAGGCGTCGCCCAGTGCCAGCGAGTGCAGGCACATGTCAGCGCCAATCACCTGCCGGTTGGAGATGGCGAGGAAATTGCTGAGCTGGCCCGTGCCACAGCCACACTCAATGACGCGCGCCCCAAACGGAATCTGATCGTCGAGCAGCTTGGCAAAGACTCCGCGCCGCGCCTTCTCAATCAGCGAACCGACGCTGTCAAAATCGTCGTAGTTGGGGAAGGGCGTCTTCTCGTAAAACGCCTTCATTTTTTCGGTGATGTCAGGCTGGTTGGGGTCCCATTCATTGGGGGCAAACAGCCGGGGCACACCATCCTCCTGCCGGAATTCGCGCCGGCAGTCGGGACTGGTGCAACGGAACAGGGAGGAATCGGAGAAGTCCAGACCGCCACCACAGGCCGGACAGGACAGGATGTCGATGTTCTTGGTGATGGCTTCGGGAAGAGGATTCATGGCCGGGTGGGCGGGGTGCGGGAAAGGAGTGGAAGCATGGCCTGGGCGATCGCCCGGCAGGTCGCTGAGTCGTAGTGTGCCGCGTCAACAAAGCCTGTGGGGTTGTCACCCGCAGCCTGCGTCAGATCATGGAAATGCCGGAGTTCACCGTCGCGCACCAGCGTTCGGGCATGGTCGATCAGCCCGCGGGTGGAGTGATAATACGGGTGCTCGGTCAGGCGGGCGCCCTCGCGCAGGAAGGGATTGGCTTCGGAAAGTGAGCCCATCGGCTGCAGAAAGACATGCACTTCAAAGCCATAGGCGCGGGCGAGCCGGCCGAGAAAGTCGTCATTGCTGCGGTAATAGGCGGCAAGGCGCGTTTTGTGCCGATCCAGAGCGGCCAGAAAGGCATCGTGGTCAAACTGACGGGCGCGCACCCATTCATAGTGGCGCAACGGCTGGGCCCTGTAGCTGCTGCGGGGGTCAAACAGGTTCTCAAAACCCTGGGCGTCGAGCGACGCCGCCGCAGGAGGAATTTGCGCCTCCTGCCAGCGGAACAAGAGATCGATCGCGGGCAACCGCCGCAGAACGGCCGCAACATTGCCGTCACGCAGCTTGTCGATGCTGCACAGCGAGCCGTACGCGTGGATCGATTTGGCCGGCATTTCGACCGGATGGAAATCTCCCGAGCGCAGGGCGGTGAGGTCATTCCAGCCGTCAAGAAACACGACCTTCTGCGGCCGGTAGCCCTTGCGCAGCAGCAGGAGCAGCTTGTCGATTTCCAGATTCTGATGATACGAGGGCACGCCAAAATTGAGATGCCTGCGAGGCGCGGCAAGCGTGTTGAGATGGGCGCTGACCGTTTCGTTGTCCGAAATGTTGGCACCAAACATCGTCGACCCCCCGAACAACCAAACCGCGCCGCCGCGCAACAGTTCCGGCACTTCCTCCGGCTTGAGGGACGCGTCCAGCCGCACCCCTTCAAAGCCGATGTTGTAGTGTTTGGAGGCGACGACGGGAGCCACGTATTCCAGCGTCGGGTGATGCAGGCTGCCCGGGGGTTGGATCAGCTCGAGAATCTCCTCATCCGTGCGGCCGGGATAGACCCGGCGACGCAGAAAATCTCGATCCTCGTGATAAAGCTGCTCGGGATTGAGGTAGAGGTCGGTGAGATGGATGTCGGGCGCCGGCGGTCGTTTCACCAGCGCGGCCATGGCATTGGCAAGAACAAACAACAGGACAAAATGAAAGACCTGCGCCGCCGCAAAAGCGTGGCAGCGCGACAGCCAGGAACCCAGCGATTCCCCGCGGGCGGCCGAGCGCAGGGCATGCACGGCATATCCGGCAAGACCTGCGCAGGCGACCAGCAGCAGCAGCTTGCCGACAAGGCCGGCACCGGCCAAACGGCCGGCCAGCCATGGGTTCACAACCAGGGCGGCCGCCACCAAGCTTCGGCCCACCAGGGTCAGCGCAGCCGCCGGGCGGCAGCCTGCGGCGGCGGGTTCTGTGGCTGTCTCCGGCATGCTGGGATAAATCTGCGCCCTCTCGCTGCCCGCGACTCAGAAGAGCGTGTAAATGAACGGCGCCAGCGCAGACCCCTTGGCAAACACAAGGATGGCCCCCAGCGAGAGCAGGAGCAGGACAACCGGAATCAGCCACCAGCGCCCCGTCTTGGTGAGGAAGGCGATGAACTGTTTGATGATGAAGATTTTTTTCATGGCGGAAACGGACTTCAGTAGAGCTGCTCGTAGGACTCGCGGGTGGGCTGGGACTTGCGCTCAATCCACTGACTGCCGGCAGCGGGAGGAAGCCTCAGCCTGGCAAAGGGCAGTCCAAGCAGGCGACCGAACCATCCCAGGGGCGTGAACACGAGCGCGAACATCAGAAACAGGATCACTCTCGAAACGACACCCCCGATCAGGAAGGCCAGGGTCATCCAGCCGCTGTACACCAGGCGCAGCGCCGAGGGAAAGACCAACCCGGCCAAGACCAGCAGTCCGCCGACAGCGGCGAGAACGGCCCCGGGCAGCGACTCGGGGCGGCGCCGGAGCAGGAAGATGCCAATGCCGGCAAGCACGAGGCCCACCGTTAGCCCGAATTTGCGCAGGCTTGCGCGCGAGTAGTCGAGTGACCGGACTTCGTCCGGCAGGTCCTTAATCCAGCTCATAAGTCTGTCTCCAGTCGATGTTGTCCTGAAACACTGGCTGTCCGGTTTTCAGAAGTAGGTACCCCCCCAGCACGAGCACGTCCATTTCCGTGCGCATGAAGCAGCGGTAGGCGTCCATCGGGCTTTCCACAATGGGCTCGCCGCGGACATTGAAGGAAGTGTTGACGAGCATCGGACAGCCGGTCAGCTCGTTGAACTTGCTCAACAGGCGATGGTAGGCCGGATGCACCTCCTCGCGCACGGTTTGGATGCGGGCGGAATAATCCACATGGGTGATGGCGGGCACGCTGGAGCGCGGCACATTGAGCTTGTCGATGCCCCAAAGCGCCTCCTCTTCAGCACTCATCTTGCGCCGGACTTCCTCGCGCACCGGGGCAACGATGAGCATGTAGGGACTGTCGCGATCGAGCTCAAACCATTCGCCGGCCTTTTCCGCGAGCACCGAGGGGGCGAAGGGACGGAAGCTTTCACGGAACTTGATCTTCAGATTCATCTTCTTCTGCATTTCCGGCGAGCGCGGGTCACCGAGGATCGAACGGCCGCCAAGAGCCCGGGGACCAAACTCCATGCGCCCCTGGAACCAGCCCACCACCATGCCCTCTGCAAGCAAGGCGGCAACCCGGGTGGCGAGGGTGTCGTCGTCAAGCAACTCCGCAGGCACGCGCTGGGAGGTGAGGAAGGTGCCGATCTCGTCGTTGCTGTAAGAGGTCCCGAGATAGCTGCCCTGCATCCGGTCGCGCCCCTGCTTGGGGAGGGCGGGCTTGTCGTGATAATGGTGCCAGCCGATGTACGCCGCGCCAAGGGCGCCGCCCGAGTCGCCGGCGGCAGGCTGAATCCAGATGTCGTCAAAAATCCCGGAGCGCAGCAGCTTGCCGTTGGCGACACAGTTGAGTGCGACACCCCCCGCGAGGCAGAGCTTGCTCTCCCCGGTCTCCTTGCGAACATGGGCGGCCATTTTCAGAACGATCTCCTCCGTGACCTCCTGAACCGAGCGAGCGAGATCCATCTCCCGCTGCGTGAGCTTCGACTCGGGCGCCCTGGGAGGACCGCCAAACAGCTCCTCGATTTTCGGACTCGTCATCGTCAGCCCCGCGCAGTAGTTAAAATACTCCTGGTTCATCGAGAAGGAGCCGTCCTCGCGCAGGTCGATGAGATGCTCCTTGATCTGCTTGACAAAGCGCGGTTCGCCGTACGGCGCCAGCCCCATCACTTTGTATTCGCCGGAATTCACCTTGAAACCCGTGAAATAGGTGACGGCGGAGTAGAGCAGCCCGAGAGAATGCGGGAAGTGCATCTCCCGGTGCAGGGTGACACGATTGCCCACACCGACGCCGTAGGAACTCGTGGCCCATTCGCCTACTCCATCAATCGTCAACACCGCGGCGCGCTCGAACGGCGACGGGAAAAACGCCGAGGCGGCATGGGATTCGTGATGGTCCGCGAAGAGCAGAGGCCGCTGCGCTCCCAAAGCCTCCTCGACCAGGCCCGGAATCCACAGCTTCTCGGTGATCCAGGACGGAATGGCCATCATGAAGGCTTTCAAGCCACGGGGCGCAAAAGCCAGATGAGTGTCAAGAATGCGGGCAAATTTGCTGAAGGGCTTTTCATAAAAGACGACGTGATCAATGTCGTCCACCGTCAGGCCTCCTGCCTTCAAACAGGCCGCCACCGCCGCCTTCGGGAACCGGTGATCGTGCTTCTTGCGGCTGAATCGCTCCTCCTGCGCCGCAGCGACAAGCTCACCGTCGCGCAAAAGACAGGCGGCCGAATCATGGTAAAAGGCTGAGATCCCGAGGATGTTCATTTTACCGGCGATGCATAGGCGTTTGCTGCCCCCGCTCAAATGGTTTTGCGGGTTTTTTCTGGCAACGGCCTCGTCATGGCATCTTTGTTCCGGACAAACTCACCTCGACAAACCACCGACTCCGACGCTAGTTTCGGCCTCCCACAACGTGCCCCATCCCCCGACTCATGTGCTGCTGAGCACGGAACTCTTTCACCCCGACCTGCCCGGAGGACTGATGCGTTTCCACCGCTACTGCCCCGGCCTGTGCGAGCGCGGCATCGTGCCAGAAGTCGTGACGCTCCAGCACCGGCCCGGTCTCGCGCCCACGGAAACCGTCAACGGCATCCAGATTCGTCGGCACCCCGCCCCGCTGGCCGTGCCGGGCGATCAATTGCGCGTCTGGTTGCTCCGCCAAGCCATGCGTCGGGGACAGGAGATCCTTCGTCAGGGCGGCCGCGTCGTACTGCAACCGGCCATGCTCTCGCACAAGATGGCACCCGTTCTGCTGCAGGCAAGACTCGCCGGCCTGCACAGCGTGCACAACCTGAGCATTGCTCCCGATCCCATCCCCGCCAAACGTGCCATGGCCCGCTGGCGCCAGCGCCTGCGCATGACCCTGATGTGCACACCTGTGTCGCGCTTTGTCTTCCTCAGCCAGCAACTCAGGCGGCAGTACCAGGAGCGCTGGCCACTTCGCGCCGGCCAGATCGCGGTCATAGCCAACGGCGTCGACCTCAAACGCTTCCGCCCCGCCAGCCAGCCTGAAGAACGGCTCGAACTGCGCGCACGCCACGGCTTCAACGCCGGCGACAAGATTGTGCTCTTCGTCGGCGGCCTCATGGAGCGCAAGGGCGTCGACATCCTGCTTGAAGCATGGAACACCGTGACCGAACACCATCCCGACGCCATCCTCGCCATCGCCGGCAGTCAGGCGGGCCGTGTTTCCCACGAAAGGCCCGGCTTCAAAGAGGATCTGGAAGACTACCTGGGGCGGATCGAGACCCTGCGCGCGAAATTGAAGGCCCCGGGCAGTGTCCGCCTGCTCGGTGAGTTCGCCGACCCCGGCCCCTGCTATCGCATGGCCGATGTTTTCGCCTTTCCCTCCCGCCGCGAAGGGCTGCCCAACGTTCTTCTCGAGGCCATGGCCAGCGGACTGCCTTGCCTCACCGCCCGGTTCGACGGTTTCCCACGCGACGGCGAGGAACTGGGCGAAGCCGGCCGCCACCACCTGGCTCTCGGACACGACGCCACGGAATGGAGCACTCAGCTCATTGCCCTGCTCTCCGCTTCACGGGAGACCCGCGACAAACTGGGCGGCGCAGGGCGGGCCTGGGTGGAGTTGCACCACCCGCTGCCGCGAATTCTCGACGCCTGGGCCGGCCTTTATCACAGCCTCGCCTCGAACTGACAACCATCCAGGGAACCATGTGCGGCATCTGCGGCGAATTTTTCCTCCATCCAGAACGACGGGCCGATGCGGCACGGGTGCGTGCCATGGAACAGGCCATCGCCCACCGCGGCCCGAACGACGACGGCCAGTTTCTTGCCGGCCCCTGCGGCCTCGGCTTCCGCCGGCTGAGCATCATTGACCTGGAGGGGGGGCATCAACCCATTGCCAACGAGGACGAGTCCGTCTGGGTCACCCTCAATGGCGAAATCTACAACCACCCTGAGCTGCGCCGCGAGCTTGAGGCGCGCGGTCACCGCTTCCGCAGCCGTTCCGACACCGAGGTGATCGCCCATCTCTATGAGGAGCACGGCGCCGACTTCGTCGGGCACCTGCGCGGCATGTTCGGCATCGCCCTGTATGATGTCCGCCAGCGCAGGCTGATCCTGGCCCGCGACCGTCTCGGCATCAAGCCGGTCTACTGGACGGAGAAAAACGGCTGCCTGATCTATGGCTCCGAAATCAAGGCCCTGCTGGCGCATCCCGACGTCAACGCCGCGCCAAACGAGTCGGGCCTCTTCCAATTCCTGCTGCTGCGCCACTCGCTCCAGCCGGACACCCTTTTCGCCGGCATTCACAAGCTGCCGGCAGCCACCGTGCTTGAAGCGGATGCCACCGGCATTCGCCTGCGCGAGTACTGGCGTCTAAACCCCAGCCCAGACCCGCTTCACGACGCCGCTGAGGCTGGCAGGCGCTACGCCGCTGCGCTGGGTGAAGCTGTTGACTCGCACCTGCTGGCCGACGTGCCGCTCGGCCTCTTCCTCAGTGGCGGGCTCGATTCCAGCGTGCTCACCGCGCTGGTACAGCAGCGCGTCGACCGGCCAGTGGTCTGCTTCACTGCCGGCTTCGAGGGCGCGGGAGACGAGACCGCGCACGCCGCCCGCGTCGCCGCGCATGTCGGTGCCGAGCACCGGCGCATTGCCATCCCGGCACCGCCTGCCGAGGTTTTGGAAGAACTCATCTGGCACCTCGACGAACCCTTGGGCGATCCAGCCTGCCTGCCCACTTGGCTGCTGTCGCGGGAAGCGGCCAAGGAGGTGCGCGTCGTGCTCACCGGCGAGGGCTCCGACGAAACCAACGCCGGCTACGGCAAATTTCTCCGTTACCATCTTTTTCACCAGCGCAGCCGGACGATGGCTGCGGCACGCCTGCTCTGGCCGCTGCTGCGCAGGCTGCCACCGGCGCGCGCACGCTTTGAACACTATGCCCCCCTCTGGCAGGCCGGCAGCGAGCTTGACCGCCTGCTCGCCAATGACCAGGCCGATCCCGGCCTGCCAGGATCGCCGTTGGCACGCCTGGCCCCGGGCTTGATCCGCCATCACGCGACCGTGAAATCGCGCCTGCAGACGGAGCTCGACACCTGCAACAGCACGAACCCGGTGCAGCGGATGCTGCATTTCAGCCGCGCCGTCTTCATGCGTGAAGACCTGCTGATGAAGGTGGACCGCATGACCATGGCCCATGGCCTGGAAGCGCGCGTCCCCTACCTCGATCACCGCCTTGCCGAAGTCTGCGCCGGCTTCGCGCCGGAACTGCTGCTCGCCGGCGGCCGCACCAAGGCGGTGCTGCGCGACCTGGCCGGCCGGCTGCTGCCGCCGGAGATCGTTCAACGCCGCCAGCACGGCTTCCTCGTCCCGCTTGCCGGCTGGTTCCAGGGCAACTTCGCCGCCTATGCGCGCGGCCTGTTGACCCCCGCCAACGTGCGCCGCCGCGGCCTGCTTGATCCGGATGAAGTGGCGGCTCAGCTCTCCCGCTATGAACGCGGTGGCGAGGGGGCGCGCATGATCTGGAACTTCATCTTGCTGGAACTGTGGTTCCGGCGCTTTATGGACTGAATCCACGCTTGTCCGAACCCTCCTTACCCCTAACAACACCATGGCCCTGAGTTATTGGGAAGCCAGTCTTGCAACCGGTGCGAGCCGCGCCGGTGTCTGCTTCACCTCCGTGCTGATGCTCGGCAGGCAGGCATCGCTGCTCGACCGGACGGCGCTGGACCGCATCAGCCGTCTGTACGCGGCCGATATCGGCGGACTGGAAAACGAGACCTGGGCGGAGGCGTTCTTCCACCGGCTCGGCGCCGTACGGGTGGAATCGCTCGACTACTGTGCGTACGAAGGCGCGCGCCTCACACATGACATGAACCTTCCCTGGCCGGAGGGGCGCCCGCCGGAACAGTTTGATGTCGTCTTCGACGGCGGCACCCTCGAGCATGTTTTTAACCTGCCGCAGGCACTGCTCAACGCGATGAGCCTGGTCAAACCCGGCGGCTGCCTGCTCAGCGTCACCCCCGCCGACGGCTGGCTGGGGCACGGCTTTCATCAACTCCAACCCGAACTGTTTTTCCGCTTTCTCATTCCGCAAAACGGCTTCCGCCTGCAGGGACTCTGGCTGGCTGAATTCGACGCACCGCCCGGCCAGGCCAAGCTCTTCCGTCTCCGCGACCCCGCCATCACAGGCTGCCGCCCGCAGGTTCCGGGCAGGCGGCCTCTCGCGCTTCTGGTGTGCGCGGAGAAATTGGCCGAGCTCAACACCGTTCCCGCCTGGCCGGGTCAGAGCAATTACACCAGCATGTGGCAGGAACCGGGGAAATCCGTCACCGCCTCAGCCACTGCCAAAAGCCTCCGGCAGCGCCTGCTCGGCCTGCTGCCCGACCGCCTGCTCAACCCCCTGCGTCGTTGGCTTCGCCGGCGCATGCACGCACGCCTGGCCAAGACCTCCTACAGCCAGGTCGGCCGCATTGAGTTCCAAGATCCGCTTGCATGAACCGCGGTGAACTCCAGCGCTTGGTCGCCGCCGACCTCTACCGATACGATCGCGCCGCGGGCTGGAGCGGGCTGGTCCGCACCTTTCTACGCGAACCCGGATTCCGCCTGACCTGCCTGCTCCGCCTCTGCCGCCACTTGCGCTCCCAGGCCTGGTCACGCTGGGGAGGCTATCATCTCTGCAAACTCTGGTTCCGCCGGCTCTCCCTCAAACTCGGTGTCTGCCTGGATTTCACCACCGACATCGGCCCCGGCCTCTACCTGCCCCACCCCTTCGGCATCGTCGTCAACCGACGCTGCCGCATTGGCGCCAACTGCAACCTCGCCCAGCATGTCACCCTTGGCCTGAAAAGCCGCGAACCACGGGCCGGCTGCCCGGTCATCGGCCATCGCGTCTACATCGGCCCAGGAGCTGTGGTGGTCGGGGCCGTCAACGTCGGCGATGAAGCCGCCATTGGCGCCAACGCCGTGGTCACCCATGATGTTCCCCCGCGTGCTGTCGCCGCCGGTGTTCCCGCCAGGATCCTGTCGATGCGCGGCTCGGATGGCTACATCAACGATTGCCTGCCCACCTCTTCCTTCTCATGAGTCCTCCCACCTCCAAGCTCAATCTCGGCTGCGGCACTGACATCCGCCCCGGTTGGATCAATCTCGACATCGCCCCGCTCCCGGGGGTCAACGTGGTTCACGACTTGAACCTCCTGCCGCTGCCCTTTCCCGACAACCACTTCGCCAGCCTCCTCTGCAACGACGTGCTCGAACATGTCGACCTTGTGCCGCTGCTGAAGGAGTGCCACCGCATCCTGGCACCCGGTGGGCGCATGCAGATCGAAGTGCCGCACTACACCTCGAACAACAACTATGTCGACCCGACCCACCGCAACCGTTTCTCCGTGAAAACCTTCCGCTTCTTTGTCCGCGACACTTTCGAGTACCAACGGCGGGGCTGCTATTACTTCGACTTCGCGTTCAGCGAAATTTGCGCTGTCAAACTGCGCTTTCTGCACGGCCTGCCTTACTTTTGGAACTGGCTCATTTCCCCGCTGGTCAACCGCAGCCACTCCCTGCAGTGCTACTATGAAGCAACAGGACTGTCGGGCCTCTTCCCCGCGCAAAATCTCCTACTGACCCTCGTGAAATGACGCCTGCCTCCGCCCTGCGCCGCAGCGCCGCCCGCCTGGACGATCTCCTGCGGTACCGACGCACCCCGCAAGCCATCCAGTCCCTGCTCCGGCTGGCGCGCGCAAGGGTTCTGCCAGCCCGGCATCCGGGCTGGCTCGAACATGCCTGCGCCGCCGCCCGCTGCGCTCCGTCCCAAGAGTGGATGCGCGTCATTGAGGGCTGGACGCTGGCACGCCTTGACCGCCTCTCACACGCCGACCTCTGGTCCTGGCAGGAGCCCGAGACCCCCCAGGTGGGCGTGGCCAAGGCCGCCATTCTGAAACCCGCCTCGGAGGGGGAGCGCGGCGTGCTCTTCGTCTCCTTCGAATCGCAATGGCAGCATCTGCTGCGTCTCGGCCCGCAGCGGCTCGCCGATCTCGCAGCATGCTACCAACTCGTGGTGGCACCGACCTGGTCGCCGCCCCACTCGGTCACCAATTATCTGTTCCCGCGGCTGCACCCCGGCACACTGCCCTGCACGATCAGCAATGTCGAGGATCTGCGCATTTTCCCGCGCCTGCACCCCTCATACGCGCCGGTCAAACTTTTTGCCTCCAGCTGGGTCAACGCCTCGCTCTACCAGCCTCAACCGCGCGCAAAGCGTGACATTGACCTGGTCATGGTCGCCAACTTCGGCCGCTACAAACGCCACCATGTCCTGTTCTCGGCCCTCGCCCGCATGCCACTGTCGCAGCGCCCGAAGGTGACACTCATCGGCCAGCCCCACGGCCAGCGCACGGTCCAGGTTCTCGAGCGTGAAATGCACGACTATGGCGTGCGCGACTGCATCACGTTGCGCTCGCGCATCAGCGACGCCGAAGTCGTCGAGCTGCTTGGCCGCAGCAAGGCGGCACTCATCACCTCGCTCCGCGAGGGCTCCTGTGTTGCCGTCGTTGAAGCCATGATGGCGGACACTCCCATAGCCCTCCTCAAAGGCGCCTGCATCGGCTCGGCCTGCTTCATCCAGGAACAAACCGGCGCCTTTCTGGACGAACGCCGCCTGCATGAGGAACTGCCCGCCTTCATCGCTGCCGCACGCCACCTGACGCCGCGCCGCAGGCTGCTGGAACAAGGCGTGGAGCACGAAAGCAGCACGCGCCTGCTGGAACAGCACCTGCGAAGCCTCGCCGTCAGCCGCGGTGAACCCTGGACGCGCGGCCTCTTTGCCCACCATTGGCGACCCGATCCCGTCATTGCCGACGCCGGTCAATCCCGGGAAGCCGCTCAGGCCGCCGCCCGGCTCGCCGCGGAGTTCGGCCTGCTGCTCAACCCGCCGAAGTCATGAACGCCACCGGCCTCGCCAGTGCCCCCGCCTGGATGCGCCCCTTCCAGCGCGTCACCAGCCGCGGCGATTTTGTCGCCGAAATCGACGGCCTGCGCTTCTTCGCCCTGGCCGGGGTTTTCCTGCTCCACCTCAATCATGCGGTCGTTCACCACCAGTCCAGCCTGACGGCCGCGGAGCAGTCCCTGATGACCCGCGCCCTTGAAGGCGGCGCCTATGGGGTTCAACTTTTCTTCGTCATCAGTGGCTTCATCCTCGCCCTTCCCTTCGCACGCCAACACCTGCCGGGCGGCCGACCGGTCTCACTGCGCGGCTACTACCTCCGCCGCCTGACCCGGCTTGAACCCCCGCTGCTCATCAACATCACCCTGCTGTTCGCACTGAAGGTGCTCCTGCTCGGCACCCCCGCCTTGGAACTGGCACCCCATTATCCCGCCACCTGCACCTACACGCACTGGCTGTTTTTCGGCGCCAACTCTCCGATCAACGGTGTCACCTGGTCGCTGGAAGTCGAGGCCCAGTTCTACCTCCTGATGCCGCTGCTTGCCAAGGTTTTCACCCTGCGCTCGACCGCCTTGAGACGCGGAGTCATCCTCGCCTCGCTCGTCGGCCTGGCCGCCTGTTCGCGCGCCCTGCCTCATGTCTCTTTGCCGGCACAACTGCCGCATTTCCTCTCCGGCTTCCTGCTCGCAGACCTCTGGCTTCGCGAATGGAGCGGCGGACGCAAGCCGCGATGGCTTGCCGATCTGACCGGCTTCATCAGCGCCGCCGCCCTCATCGCCGTCCTGTTCTGGAACCGCCAGATTCCAGGCAGCACCGTGCTCGCCCCCCTGCTCCTGCTGGCCTTCTGTCTGTCCGCCCTCAACGGCCGCCTCTTCACGGCTTTTTTGCGGCACTGGCTGCCCGTGAGCATCGGTGGCATCTGCTACACTTTCTACCTCTACCATGTTGTCCTGCTTTCGGCCATCACACGTCTGACCGCCCGCTGGATCGACACCCCCGACCAAACCACCGCCTACGCACTGCACTTTGCCGTCGCAACCCCACTGATCCTGATCGCCTGCTTCCTGCTCTTTGCTGTCTTTGAGCGTCCGTTCATGGCCTGGCGCCCGCGCTGGTCGCGCCCAGGTGCGTGAGCCCGCCCTCCGCCACGCAAGGCTGACATCCCCGTTGCCCCCTTTCCCGTGAAATCCCTCGTCTACATCGCCAGCACCGGCTACTCCGGCTCCACCCTTCTCGAAAGCATCCTCGGCACCAATGAAGGCTGCCTCAATCTCGGGGAAATCTGCAAACTCCGCTTCTGGCCGGTCTGCTCCTGCGGCGCCAAGGTGGCCGATTGCAGCTTCTGGACCGGCCTCGAAAAGCAGCTGCAAAAGCGCCCTGCCGGGGCCGGCAGCCGGCTGCAGGACTGGCACGTCCAAATCAAACGCTCACGCTCAGGCATGGCCAAACTCCTCCACGATGCCTTCATCGTCGCCGGTTGCCCGGGCACGCTGGAACTCTTCAAGGCGCTTTCCCAGGAAATCCGCGACTTTAGCGACGGCAGCAGGCGGGCACTGACCCTGTTCGAAACCGCCGCCCAGCACACGGGAGCGCGGGTCATTGTCGACTCCTCCAAAGACCCGGTGCTGCTCAAACATCTCTACGCCCTGGCACCGGAGCGCCTGCGCCTGATCCATCTGGTGCGCGATCCGCGCGCGGTGGCCCATTCCTTCGTGAAGAACTTCGCCCGCGATGGCGTGACCTACGGTTCGGAAGACAGCCAGAAGGCTCCCACCGCAAGCCAAGCAGCGGCGTATTGGCGCTCGCGCAATATGAACATCGAGAGAACCGCCTGGCGTATTCCCTCCCATCAGCGGTTGCTCATCCGCTACGAAGACCTCTGCCTGGACCGTGAGGCCTCGGCCGGAGCCTTGAGCGAGTTTCTCGGCGAGGAAATCCGCATTCCGGAAACCCTGCGGCTGCGCCAGCAGCACACGCTGGCAGGCAATCCGATGCGTCTCACCCAGGATCACATTGAAGTGCGCTTGAATCAGGAATGGAATTCACGATTGAGCGCTCAAGACGAGTCGGTGATCCTGAAAGCGACGGGTGCACTGGCACGCCGCTACGGCTACTCACTGTGACTTCACCGTCCCCTGCGACAGCCACCGCTGCCAGTCCGGCCGCGCCGCGAGGGCGCGGGTCCAAGTCGCCGCCCCTTCCGGGTCCAGGTGATAGCCGTCGGGGAACCGCTCTGCCGGCAGCCTCGGCGGCGAGTCAAAGCAGGCGACCCCCTCGGCTTGCAAGGCGGTCTTGACGACGTCCGGCAGATCGTAGGGATCCGGCAGGGGCACCGTCAACACCGCCACGCGCGTGCCTGCGGCACGGCAGGTTCGGAGCAATGCCGACAGGGTCCGCACGGTTTCGTTCGTGCCGCCCGCACGTGCCGCCTCCAGCGCAGAAGCCTGAATGAGGTTCACCGTCGGCTCATAGCGCGGCATGCCATGATAAAACAGCAGGGGCTGGACACGCCGGCGATGGGCAAACAGGCGCGAAACCCGGGCCGCCGCCGCCTGGCAAACCTCTTCGACACCGAGTTCCTGCTCGCGCACCAAGTCGGGCAGATCCCGCCAGGAAACGTGGAAGGCGGCGACCGTGTCCAGATCGCGCAGGCCGTCGAGCAGGTGGGCACGACCGGTGCAGATCAGGAGCACGTCCGGCCGTGATCCGGCCACATCAAAATAGCGGCGGAACCCGTAGCACCACTCCTCCACACGACTGCCGTCGGGATGCATCGCGGCCAACATCACCGGTCGACCCACGCCGGCTTCCAGACTGCGCTTGAGTTCCTTCTGATCCAAGCCCTCGCGGGCCAGCGAGTTGCCGAGAATGAGCACCTTGCAGTGGTCCTCAGGGGCGCTGCGAAGGCGTGCCGCCTGCACCGGCAGGCTGCTCAAATGGTTCACATCCTTTGACAACCGCCCCTCGAAGACACGCGCTGTCAGCTCCAGACCGAGCAGGGCGGCAAGCAGGACGGCCAGAACGCGCAATTCCGTAAGCATGGTGGCAGGGATCAAAAGCGGAAATAGATGAATTCCGCCGGCACCGGCGGCGGAAAAAACAGCAGCATGAGGAGGAGATACAGGTAAAAGCCGGCGCGCCACCCCCATCCCGCCTTGAACAGCGCGTCATCGTCGCGCCGGCGCTCGAGCCAGGCTTCATAAACCACCCAGGGCAAAACAAAAAAGCCGATCATGCCGAGGCAGGTCAGGCTGTAATCGGTGAGTCGCCAATCGGCACCCAGGCGCCCCAGCATGGCCAGCGCGCCACGCAGACTGTCGGCCCGGAAGGCCAGCCAGGTCAGGCAGACAAGGTGGAAGGTCACCGCCCACTTCAAAGGCTTTTGCCATCGGGCCGCACCCGCAGGACCCGAGCGCAGACGCAGACAGGCGCGGTGCAGGCCCAGCCAGAGGCCGTGAACGCCGCCCCAGACCACAAAGGTCCAGGCGGCGCCGTGCCAGAGACCGCCAAGCAGCATCGTGAGCATGAGATTGCGTGCCGTGCGCCAGCTGCCACCACGGTTGCCACCTAGCGGGATGTACAGGTAGTCGCGCAACCAGGTGGAGAGACTGATGTGCCAGCGCTGCCAGAAATCGCGCGGATCAAGCGCGAAGTACGGTCGCCGGAAATTGGTCATCAGATCGAAACCCAGCCAGCAGGCGGTGCCGCAGGCAATGGCGCTGTAGCCGGCGAAATCGCCATAGATTTGAAAGGCGAAGGCGTACACGCCCAGCAGGACATCCGGTCCGGCCAGGGTCTCCGGCGCAGCACCAAAGGCGTAGCCCGCGAGCCAGGCCATGTTGTCGGCCAGCACCACTTTGAGGAAAAGGCCCGTGAGCACAAGGTGCAACCCGCGGCGGAACCGCCCGGCATCGCAGGCCGGCCGCGGTCGCTCCATCTGCGGCAGCAAATGCGAGGAGCGCTCGATGGGCCCGGCCACCAGCTGAGGGAAGAAGGAGATGAACAGCGCGAAGTCGGCGAAATCACGACAGGGTCGGGTGTCGCCACGGTAGACATCGATCGTGTAGCTGAGCGCCTGGAAGGTGAAAAAGGATATGCCCGCGGGCAGAAGGATCTCCAAAGCCCAGGGCCCCGCATCAAGGCCGGCCCAAGCCAGCGCGCGCGCGACCTCCCGGACAAAAAAACCGAGGTACTTGAAGATGCCGAGTACACCCAGGCTGATGGCCACCGCGAACACCAGCCAGCGGCGGCGCGAAACGGGATTGGCCGCCGCCTCAATTCTGGCGGCAGCCAGATAATTGATCCATGTGCAAAACAAAATCAGACCGAGGAAACGCCAGTCGTAGCAACCGTAGAAAAAGTAGCTGGCCACCAGCAGCAACCGGTTGCGGCCGGCATGGGCGAGCCGCCAACAGCCAATCACCACCAGGCCGAAGAACACCCAGAATTCGAAGCTGTTGAACCACATGCGAGGGAGGGGCGGAAACCGTTTCTTTCGGCGCGGACCGCCGGGGAATCAAGCGCCGTGGCGGCGGTTTTCAACCGCTGCACTGCGGCCAAAGCCGCAGCCACTTTCTCCACTGCACCCAAGGTTGCATTGCAAGACTGGCTGGTCCACGCTGCCAACCGGCAGCCTGCCCCATGGAGTACCGCCTCGCCCTGTTCTTCCTCTTCCTTTACTACATCCGTCCGCAGGACTGGATGGCGGGTTGGGCGGGCTTCAACGTCGTCAAGCCACTCATGCTCGCTTGGCTGGTCGCCTGGTCCACCAGTCGTGAACGATCCCCCCTGCCCGGCCTGCTGCGCACGCCGCATGACTGGGTCATTCTGACCTACTACGCCTACGTGGTCTGGAACGCACCCGACACGAAGGCCGCCCTCATGGGCTTTCTCCCGCTCGCCGTTTTTTACGCGCTCACCGTGCAATCCCTGTCCAGCTGGGAACGGGTCGCCGGCTATCTGAAAATGTGGAACTTCATGCTGCTCGCGGTGGCAGCCATGGCCGTTGCCAGCCTGTATGGCCTTGATCTCACCGGCGCCCAGGACGTCACCACCCGCAATGCCGGCCGCCTTGCCATCGGCACCTGGCTGCACAACAATCCCAATTCGCTCTCGCACACCGTCGTTGTCGCGCTGCCACTCAGTTACCTGGTGTATTTCTGGAAGGGTTCGGCTGGCGGACGCTTGCTCGCCTTCCCTCTCTGTGCCGCCCTCGCCACCACATGCGTCTATCACGCCTCCTCCAAGGGCTCCTACCTGGTCGGCGCGGGTCTCGTGGTCATGATTTTCGTCATTGGCCGTCCGCTGGGCATCAAGCTGCTCGCCCTCGCGGCCGCCGGCACTGCCGGCATTTCCGCTCTGAGCTTTCTGCCACGCATGGCCGGCATGGGCAGTCTGGGCAATGACGAGGGTGTGCAGGGGCGGTTGATGGCCTGGGAAATGGCCAAAACCATGCTGGAGTCCAGCAACACGGGCATCGGCTGGAAACAGTTTGTCGCCTGGATTACCTGGGAGGGGGAAACCTTTGTCAAGGCCACACACTCCAGCTACGTGCAGATTGGTGCCGACCTCGGCCTTTATGGGCTGTTCCTGTACATCGCGGGTCTGTGGACCGCCCAGCGTGGACTGATCTTCTCGGCGCCGAATTTCACCACCGCCGATCGCCAGCGCGAATTCTGCCGGCGTGCCACGCTGGTGCTGCTGCTGGGCTACAGCGTCTCCAACTGGATGATCAACCGGGAATACCACAGCGAATACTTCCTGATGATTGCCGTGGCGGCCGCCATCCATCGCCTGAGCCTCGCGGAGGGTGCCGAACTTGCGACTGCCGTCAAGGCCTGGAAGCGACCCGACCTGCGCGATCTTGCCGTCACAGCCTCCCTGACCTGGGTCGTGCTGGAGATTTGGGACTACATCCTGAACAACCTGTAATCCGGCGTGTGCTCCAGCCTGCCTCTTGACACCCGTGCAGTTGCAACCGCGTCAGGAGGCGCTCCGATGTTTCGGTGAAGGACTTTCCTGGGGCACTTCCTCCTCCTGCCAGTTGGAATCGTAGTAGCTGGACGAGTAGTAGTAGTAATAGTACTGGTTCTGAATCTTCGAGAAGTCGACGCGATTGAGCACGAAGCCATAGAAGTGGCCGCCGAGCTTCTGGAGCTGCTGAAAGGCCAGGGTCGCATCCGCACGCGTGGTCGACGCCGCCCGCACGATCAGCACGGCACCGTCCGCATGGTTTTGGAGGAAGGCGGTCTCGCTCAGCCCGAGAACGGGGGGCGTGTCCAAAATGATGCGCGAGAATCTGCCGCGAAGCTCATTCAGGAGATTCGCAAACACCTCGGTGTTGAGCAGTTCGGTGGTTCCCGCCAGAACGGGGCCGCGCGGCAGCAGCCACAGGTTGTCCGCCTCCGACTTCACCAGACATTCATCGATTCTGGCCTGGCCGCTGAGCAGCCGCGTCAGTCCCGGCAGGTTCGGCACACCCGCAACCGAATGCACGCGCCCGCGGCGCAAGTCGCAGTCAATCAAGAGGGTCTTCTCCCCCATGGAGGAGAATGCCCAGGCGATGTTCGCGGAGACCGTCGTTTTTCCTTCGCCAGGGCGGGCACTGGTGAGCATGATGACGCGCGGCTCGCCTTTGGGCCCTGGATTGAGCATGATGCTGCTGCGGATGAGTCGGAAGCATTCCAGCAGGGCGTTTGGCACCGTGGCCCCCAGCGTGCTCGAGCGATTGACCTGCTCCAGCACCTTGGGATTGGAGAGGGGAACCAGGCCAATGCCGGGGATGCCGAGCGTGCCCTCGAACTCATTCAGGTCGGTGATGGTGCTGTCCATTTTTCGCAGCACAAAGGGCACGCCGCCGGCCAGGCCGAGGCCGAGCAGGCAACCGAGCATCAACAGCTTGGTCTTGCTGGGAGAAACAGGCGCCTCACTGCGGATGTCGGTGAAGCCGCGGAACTCCAGACTGAATGCCGATTCATCGGCGGCATTGAATTCGAGGCTTTCGATCTGCTTGGCAAGCTGCTCGTAAGCCTTGTCCCAGGCGAGCTGCCCCTTCTGCATCAACTCATAGGAGAGCTTTTTCTCGTCGTAACTCTTGGCTGCCTGGTAATAGGCGGGCAGCTTGCCATCCAGGTCGGTGAGCTCTTGTTTGAGCCGCTCCCGCTCCAGGTCGAAGGCCTTGCGCGCCACTTCAAGCTCGAGGTCAAGGGCGGAGGTCACTTCGCGCAGCTCGTCGCGCAACTTGATCATTTCCGGGTGATCCTCCAGATAGCGGACACGGTTGGCGGCAAACTTCTCCTCGAGCGAGCGCCGTTTTTTGTCCAACTCCTGCCAGGGCTGGAGTCCGTCCACCATGTCCGGTTGCACCACCACCTGGGTGAAGTCCTTGGCCATGTCCGGGCTCTGGAACGTGGCGGGTGCGCCCACACGGCTGTCCCCCGTTCTGCGGATGATGCGGCCGGCGGCCAGCGGATCGTCCTTGTCAGTCCCGACACTGGTCATCAGGGCCAGTTTCCCGGACGTGCTCAGGTTCGGCTGTTCCAGCAGCACCTTGGCGATGCGGTCCATCTCCTCCAGCTTGTAGCGCACGCGCACTTGCTGGACGGGCACATTGCTCAAGCGTTCAAGCTCGATCTGCGCACTCGCAAGGGCGCTTTCTTCCTCATACTTGAGGCGCGAGTCGAGCTGCGCCGTCACTTTCGTGCGCACCTCGGCAAGCTCCTGCACGTACCGCTGAATGGCCTTGTCGCGAAATTCATCGCGCGCGCGCTTGCGAGCCTCCTCGTAGGCTTCAATCAGGGCCCGGGGAAACTCCCTCACCACCTGGGGACGAAAAGACACCACCCGCAGTTGCATGTGCTGCTGGTCCAAAAAGCCGATGCGCACCGCAGGGATGAGGGCGGCCCGAAGCTCCTGCGCGGACGTCGCATTGGTGGCCAAGCCCAACCGCTTGGCAGTCTCGAGCTGGTAGTAGTCGGACAACAACTGCCGCGAGAGCGAGCGCATGAGCAGAATCTGGTTCTCGCGCTGCCCCCCGGAAGCCGCGCGGGCGGCATCGACAAACTGATTGACCCGGATCAGCGCCGTCGATTCGTAGGTCGATCGGGCATACACATAATAGCTGACGCCCGCGAGCAGGCCGGCGGCGAACAACAACGCCATGAGCCGGAAATAGTCCTCGTACTGCAGCAGCAGCCTCAGCACTTTGGAGCCGTCCAGCTTGTCCGACTTGGGCGTATGAGGCTGATTGGATTGCATGGTAGAGAGAAGGCGCGGATGGGCAATTAGCAAGCCCCAGCACTGACACAAGTCGCTGATGGCGCAAACTTCATGCGCCGGTCAGGGCGTGGGACATCAGAAGCCAAAAACCTTCTCAGGCACATGAATGACATCTCCTTCACCCACTGGCGGATCATCGGCCTGGCCAATGCGGACTGGCCGCAGATCGACAACAGCGCGGCGGCGGCGCCCCTGGCTGTCCGTGCGGAAGATCTCCACGCGGTCTTCGCGCGCAAACTTGTTCATGCCGCCCGTGATCAACAAAGCTTCGTAGACGCCGAGTGAGCGTCCGTTGGGGAGAGGGATGTGGTGAGCTCCGGACCGAGGGACCGCACCGGTGAGGAAAACCATGACCTTGGGCATGGCCGCAATGGGTGTGGTGCCCTGGGCGAGTCCCGCGTGCTTCGCCGTGCGTTCCACCAGCACGGTCGCCTCGGTGAGCTGGGTGCGCTGCAGAACCTCCTTCACACGCGACTCCGCCTGGGTGCGATCCAGGCCGGCAACCTGAATGCGGCCGGCACGCGGGATGACAATGTAGCCGCCCTCTCGCACCGGGTAGCTGCCGTTGAGGGTGGCGTCCTCCTTGACAAAAAGTTCCAAGACATCGCCTGGCACGAAGGTGAGCGCCGGCGCAGCCGGCGGCGGGGTGTCGATAACCGCCAGCGCAGGCGCCGGCAACGGCTCGCCCGAAGTGTCAGACGAACTCTGGCAGCTGGTAAGCAGCACCTGCAGGAGGCAGGCGAGGAAACACCCGGAACGAAGCATCATGGACATGAACAAAAGGCGGCAACAAGGAGCATCAATCTTGCAAACAAAACACCCCGGCCAGGCTGAAACTTGCCGCCAAACGGCACACCTTCAGCGAGGCCAGGGCGTGGATGGGGGGTAATCACCCCCCTTTTGGGCATCAATAATTCTTGCCGGCAGGCGCAACCCAAACGCCCTCATTGTTGCCGTTGATGAATTCCTTCGGGTGCGGATCCTTGACGACGGTCATCAACACATGGTCGAAGCTGGTGCGGAAGCTCTTGATGCC
The DNA here is from genome assembly GCA_966252325.1 of uncultured bacterium. Taxonomy (GTDB): domain Bacteria; phylum Verrucomicrobiota; class Verrucomicrobiia; order Verrucomicrobiales; family Verrucomicrobiaceae; genus Prosthecobacter. Next base: position 28,095 of record CBINON010000031.1, read on the forward strand.
GACCTTCTTGGGCGGTGATTCAACCTGCGGAGGCTCAACGCCCTTGCCGCTGGTCATCTGCGCGTAGGAGGCCTGTCCCGGTGCACGGTGGGAAACGGTGACCAGCAGGCGGACGTCCCCGGAGTAACGCGGCGATTCCTTCACCCCTTCAACATAAACGAAACGCGGAACCGCGAGCGGCAGGTTGTAGGGGTAGGACTTGTAGTCCGTGGTGAACTCGACCACACGCTTGGCGGGATCGCGGGAGTCGATCAGCAACTCCTTCTTGTCCTTGTTGCGCCAGACACGAACATGGCCTGAGCTGGCAAGCTCTTCCTCAAGGCTGGCATATTCGCCGGAGCGAACTCCGCGATTGATGCCCTCAACCTCAAGGGTCACAACCACCTCACCGTCAAAGTCAACGCGGTAGGGAATCAGGCGGATGACCATGCGGGTCAACTCACCCTTGCCGAGCACAACCCCGGGCGGGGTGGCTTCAAAACTGCCGTTGTCAGCAGGGTCGGTATTGCTGAGCACACCGTCCTGATTCATGTCGGCATCCAGATCCAGCTTAGCGATCTGGCGCTGGCGATCCCGCCAGGAGTTGATGCGCTGGCCGAAATACTTGTGGAAGTCGGCAGGCACATCCTTGTTGGTTTCCACGCCACGCTCGGGTAGCGCGAGCGCGTGCTGGGCGTCAGCCACGACCGGAGCGGCAAGGACGAGCAGGGTGCCAAGGGCCAAGTATTGGCCTTGATGAAGCAATCCCCGGATTTGATCTGACTGTTTCTTGGTTTTCATGAGTGCGGAGGGAGGTTGAGGTTGTGCGTTGAAAACGGATCAAAAGAAGCGTCGCATCGACATGCCGGCCATGTGTTCGCTGAAGCCGTTGTTGCGGGACTGCCGGTCTTCATACTGGTAGAACAGACGCCCCGTGAGTCGGTATCCGAGCTGCTGCTGAAGTTCCAGGCGATAGATCCAGCGGTCCGCGTCGCCAAAATCATCACCGATTTGGTCAACACTCTCGTAAAGCGCGGTACCAAGAATGCTGGTAAAATCCAGAGGATTGTAAACCAGGGACATGCCGAGGCTCCAGCGATCGCGCTCTTCCCAGCCGTCCTGAACCGTTTCCCTGTTGGCAAACTGACCAAAGGCGCGGGCGTAGAAGCTTTGATGAAGGCGCTGCTGGATGGTGTAGCGCGCGTAGCGCGATGTCAAAGTTTCCGGAAGAAGTTCGTTGTTGTAGAAGTTTTCACCCACTTCCAGCGAGTGCCGCGTGCTTTGCGTCAGGTTGTGGTCAAGCGCGACTTCCCAGATAAAGCCGTTCGTCTCGCGCTCCGTACCCGTGGTGTAGCGGTAGCCGGCCATGCCCCGCCAGTTGATGTTCTCCGTCAGTCGACCGTTCAGACTGGCCGCGGCGCGGTGCCACAGCCCTTCGTAGCCGTCATTGGAAAAGATGTCATAAGAAAATTTGGGCGCGAATGGAATGACTGATCCCTCGTAACCCAACCAGGTGCCGACGTGATCGCGGGTGCGGTGCTCCACAAAATCCCAGGTGCGCCAGAAATCCGTGTGGTCAGCCACAAAACCCAAGCGCCACTGCTCATCCAAAATCGCGCGGGTGGCGTTGAAGGCGACTTTGTTGGAGAAGTAAGCCTGCTCATCCGTCTGAAACTCGTTGGTTCGACGACGCTCGCGGAAGCCAAAGAAATAACGGCCAGAACGATCGATCTCCGGCGAGTCCGCGTCGACGTAGGCATCGATGCCCATGACACCTCGGAACTGGCTGTAGAGCATGAAGTCCCAGGGACCCCGCGAATCCGCCCAGTTGAGCCGCATCATCAGGGCCGGCACATTGTGGTTGCCGAAGCGCAGGGCAAGACGCTGCTCGAAGGGCAAATACATGAGATTCGCAACCGCCGAAAGGTACACGGTGTCAGTCAGGCGGAAAGCGCCCCGCACCGCAAGATCGATGTAGCCAGTCCAGCCATCACCATTGTCACCCGAGTAGGTGCGATCACCTTGAAAATCCGAATACACGACCCCGCCTCCCAGCCAGAGAACGTCAAAGCTCAACAGGCCAAGTTTGACATGGGCTTGATCCGGTGAGTAACGCCTTGTCAGGAGACCAAGCCGCCCGTCCAGCGTCATCGACATGTTGCTGTAGCGCTCGTTTTCCAGCGTCCACGCGTCCTGGGGCGTGAACACGCCTAGGACGTCGTCAACCGGGCTGAACACCTCGGGATACAGTTGATAAAAGTTCGGCTCGTGACTTTGATAGTGGTAAAGCCCGCTGGCTGTCTGCAGGCGGTTGTCCGGACCGTCGACATTCATGTTGCCCTCGCGCATGCTGCTGCGGGCATAGTCCTGACTGCGCAGGACCGACATGTCATTAAGGGTGGGGAAGAAACCGTCCGGCTCGGAGGGCTGGACTGGCAGCATGGGCTCTGCAAGCTGCGCTTGCGCAGAGATAACCCCGCTCAGAAGAAGGCCGTGCAGCAGTCTGACGACGGCCTTCTGCCGTTTGGAGTCTAGCGGGAGGAAGAGGGGGGAGCTCATGGGAGTGGGAACAAAGGCGTTCGGGAGGCCGATGCAAAAAACGCAGTCAGGTTTGCCGCAGACCTGCGCCGGCAGAGGCCTTGAAGCCAAAGCGGGACAGAAAACTGTAGTCGGCACGGAGAAGAGTCCAGAGAGTATAAAGGTAAAGGCCAGCCATAGGCAAGCAAATTAAGGCCAGGAGCCATGCCATTTTGGCGCGGTTTTCGGATTTTGCAAGACTGCCAATCGCAGCGGCCAACAGGATGAGATAGATCAGCCCCATGGCCCAATACACTTCGGACGCCACATTTTCGGCGTTGAAGGATAAAAAGCGCTGAATGACGGTTCGCATGTCGGGAAGCCAGCGGACAGCATATAATCACCTTTGCCGTGAGCATGTCCAAAGAAATCTAATTATTTTTTTATAATCTTTATAATTTTAAGAATCTTTAGTGTGGCTCTGGCACTCCCCCTGCTTCCGGCGCGGCACCGATTCCCCCTCATTTTGTCTTGCTTTCCCCCACCGACCAGAGATGATGCCCCATTCGCTGAAGGATTCGCCAATCCACGCCTGAAACCCATTATGAAACCGAGTCTTCTACTGTCTTTGGTCGCCGGCCTTTTGCTTTCGAGCTGCTCCACCTACCCTTTTGGGCACAGCCGCAATGGCAAGTATTACGGAGGACAGGGGCTCTCCAACACTCAGAAAAATTACGTCCCTCGCGACCTTCAGCGCGAGCAGGAGATTTTCTGAACCGACCTGACCCATGCCCTCACGCCCTCACGCGGCCGCCGGCCACGACCGCACTTGTCGAGGATTCAGCATTCTGGAAGCCCTGCTCATGCTGGGCTTGCTGACCGTCTTCACCATGGTTTCGGTTGCGCTGTGGATCAAGCAGCCCGCCTCCATGAGTGAGGAAGAACGACGCTGGCACGCCGAAGGCGGCGACGCCTCACAGCTGACCCCGGGCCTGCCCTCGGCGGAAGACCCTTCGCTCATTCCCGAAATGACCTCTGACACCGAGATTCAACTCGAGAAGGTTGCGCCGCCCCAGCAGGCTCCGCAGTGAGCCAGGTCGCCTGATGGAATCCTGCCATACCAGGCCTGCCACCTCATCACGTGGTCTCGCGGCGCTGGCTGGCACCGCGCTGATGCTCAATCTGACTCTGCTGCTGGCGCTGCGCCATGTCGGCGAAGCCAACCACGGCCTGGCCTTGCTGCTCTTCGCGCCGCCGACGCTCTGGCTGCTGCCTGGACTGCTGCTGCTGCCCTTTGCGCTCGTCTGGAGCTGGCGCGCGCTGCCACTGCTGGCTGCGGCAGCCTGGGTGGTGCTCGTCCCATTCATGGGCTGGCAACCGGAGCGTGGAGCGCCGCTGGCGGCCGACTATGCGGCGCCCTCGTTGACCCTGATGACTTGGAACCGCGGCCAACACGGCGGCCAGAGCCCCATCGATTTCAAGCGACGCCAGCAGCCTGACCTGCTTGTGCTGCAGGAATCGGCCCTGCGCGAGCGCGCCCTCGCCAGATCCACAGATTATGGTGACTACGCCGCCTACCAAAGCGCCGGTGAACACACCCTGCTGAGCAAGTTCCCGATTTTGGAAAGTTCCCTGCTGCCCGCTGGCGCGGCGCCGCGTGAGGCCCGTGCGGCGCGTTTTGTCGTTGATTGGAATGGTCGCCGCATCGCCGTTTATTCAGTGCATCTGCACACGCCGCGCGATGTCCTGCTCAGCCAGTGGCGCGGTGGTCTCTTTTACGGCCTGTTCGGTTTCCCCGGCACCCCATGGGCCGAACGCAGTGCGCAGTACCAAGTCTTCTGGAACGGCCAGCTCAACGATGCCCGCATGATTCTTGAGGCCGTGCGCAAAGATCCCCTGCCCGCCCTTGTCGCGGGCGACTTCAACTCGCCACACACCGGTCACATCCGCCACCTTCTCACGCGCGAACTGGGCGACGCCCACGCCGAAGCCGGTACCGGCTTCGGATTTACCTTCCCCGGCAAGACGCGCAATCCGTTCAGCGCCGGCGGCCCCTGGCTGCGCATCGACTACGTCTTTTTCACCCGCCACTGGTCGGCCATGACCTGCACCACGGAGGCCGAACGCGCCTCGCAGCACCGCGCCGTCGCCGCGCGCCTGGCGCTGACCGCCCCCTGAGGCCGCGCTTGCCCGCGGCGGAATCCGTGCGACCTGCTCGCCGGCGCGCCGCAGCAGCCCGGCGCACCCACCGCCCATGCGACCTCTGTTTCTCAGCCTGATGCCCGCTCTCGCCCTCGCCCAGCCCCTGGTCTATCCCGAAACCCGCCGACAAGAAATCGTCGACGACTACCATGGCGTGGAGGTCGCCGACCCCTACCGCTGGCTCGAGGACGACACCAGCGCGGAGACACAGGCCTGGGTGAAGGCGCAGAACGCGGTCACCCTGCCCTGGCTGCGCGCCATCCCCGGTCGCGAGGCCCTGCGCACGCGGCTGGAAAAACTCTGGAACTACGAGCGCTCCGGCGTGCCCTGGCAGGAGGGCGGCAAGTGGTTCTTCACCCGCAACAGCGGCCTGCAAAACCAGAGCGTGCTGCATGTGGCCGACACTCCTGACGGCCCGTCGCGCGTGCTGCTCGATCCCAACACGCTCTCCGCCGACGGCACCACCTCGCTCACCGTCGTCGCGCCCAGCCGCGACGGCCGCTTCCTCGCCTATGGCCTGTCGCAGGCGGGCAGCGACTGGCAGGAGTTCCGCGTGCGCGACATCGCCACGGGCGCCGACACGGCGGATGTGCTGAAGTGGATCAAGTTCAGCGGTGCCTCCTGGGCGCCGGACGGTACGGGCTTCTACTACAGCCGCTACCCGCAGCCGCGCGAGGGCGCGGCGCTCACCGAGGCCAACAAGAACCAGACGGTCTGGTTTCACCGCCTCGGCACGCCGCAGGCCGAGGACCGCCCGATCTACGCGCGCCCCGACCAGCCCGACTGGGGTCTGCACGCCCGCGTCACCGATGACGGCGCCTACCTGGTCTTCACCGTCACCCAGGGCACCGACCCGCGGAAGCGCGTCTTCTACCGCAGCCTCGCCGAGGCCGACGCCCCTGTTGTGGAACTGCTCAGCGACTTCGACGCCGCCTACGAGTTTCTCGACAACGTCGGCAGCCTCTTCTACTTCCGCACCGACCTCGAGGCACCGCGCTACCGTGTCATCGCCATCGATGTCACCCGTCCGCAGCGCGCGCACTGGCGCGAAGTCGTCGCCCAGTCGGAAGACAAGCTCGAGGGCGTGTCGATCGTCGGCCACCAATTGCTCTGCGAGTACCTCAAGGACGCACGCTCGGAGATGCACGCCCACGACCTCGAGGGGCGCCTGATCCGGCGCGTCGAACTGCCCGGCCTCGGCACGGTCGCCGGTTTCAGCGGTCGCCGCGACGAGGGTGAAACCTACTACACCTTCACCAGCTTCACCGAACCCGGCAGCATCCACCGCTACGACGTTGCCAGCGGTCGCAGCACGCCGCACTGGCGGCCGCGGGTCGACTTCGATCCCGCCGCCTACGAAACGCGCCAGGTCTTTGTCACCAGCAGGGACGGCACGCGCGTGCCGCTCTTCCTCGTCCACAAGAAGGGCCTGCAACTCGACGGCTCCAATCCCTGCCTGCTCTATGGCTACGGCGGCTTCAACATCAGCCTGACCCCGGCCTTCTCCGCCAGTCGCATCGCCTGGCTTGAACTCGGCGGCGTCTATGCCCAGGCCTGCCTGCGTGGCGGCGGCGAGTACGGCGCCGAGTGGCATGCGGCCGGCACCAAGCTGCGCAAGCAAAACGTCTTCGACGACTTCATCGCCTGCGCCGAATGGCTGCAGCGCGAGAAGATCACCTCACCCGCCAAACTGGCCATCCAGGGCGGCAGCAACGGCGGCCTGCTCGTCGGCGCCTGCATGACCCAGCGCCCCGAGCTGTTCGGCGCGGCGCTGCCCGCCGTCGGGGTCATGGACATGCTGCGCTTCCACCGCTTCACCATCGGCTGGGCCTGGAAGAGCGATTACGGCAGCAGCGAGAATGCGGAGGAGTTCAAGGCCCTGTTCGCCTACTCGCCGCTGCACAACCTCAAGCCCGGCACGCGTTATCCGGCCACCCTCGTGAAAACCGCCGACCACGACGACCGCGTCGTGCCCGCCCACAGCTTCAAGTTCGCCGCCCGCCTGCAGGCATGCCAGACCAGGGACGGTCCGCCCGTGCTCATCCGCATCGAGACGAGCGCCGGTCACGGCGCCGGCACCGCCCTCGCCAAAGTCATCGAGGAAACCGCCGACACCTGGGCCTTCCTGATCCGCGCACTCGACATGGAACCCCCGGGCGACGCCCCCTGAAACCCGCCTCGAAGTTGCAGGCCGCCGCCGCCACCTGCATGATCTCAACATGCCCGCCGCCATCACCGCCGAAGCCGTTCTCGCCCTGCTCGACGAGCATGCCATCGTCGAGGCGGAGGAACCGCTGGCGGCCGACACCGACCTGTTTGCCTGCGGCCTCGATTCGCTCGCGCTGATGCGCCTCATCGTCGCCGCGGAACAGACCTTCGGCCGTCACCTGCCCGCCGCTGAACTCACCCGCGCGCGCTGCGCCACGGCCGCCGCCCTGGCCGACTGGCTCGACAGCCTGCCGGCCGAGGTACCCGCGTCATGACCGCGGCCGACGTCATCGTCGCCGGTGGCGGCAGTGCCGGCATCGCCGCCGCCCTGGCCGCCGCCCGCGCCGGCGCGCGCACTGTGCTGCTCGAACGCGGCGACCGCCCCGGCGGCATGGGCAGCCTGGCCCAGGTGCACAGCTTCTGCGGCCTCTTTCATCCCGATGTCACGCGTCCCTGGGCCTGGCTGAATCCCGGGCTACCGGAGGAGATCGGCCGGCTCCTGATGGCACGCACCGGCCAAACCGCGCCCGACCTGATGGGCCGCGTTTTCGTGCTGCGCCAGTCGCCCGCGCATTTCGCGGCGCTCGCCGCCGAACTCTGCGAGCGCGAGCCCACCCTCACGCGCCTGCACGGCTGGCAGTGGACCGGCCTGCAGCGCACAGCCACCGGCTGGCAGCTCGAGGTGCGCGGCGGCCATGAGCCACGGCTTCTGCAAACCCGCGCGCTCGTCGATGCCACCGGCGACGCGACCGGCGCCCGCCTGGCGAATCCCGCCTGGCTGCAGCCGGCACCGGCCACCCGCTACCGCCCCGCCTACATCGGCGCCTTCGCCGGGGTCGGCGGTTCGCGCGACGAGACCTGGCGACTCCAGCTCGCCGCCGCGATCGCCCGCGCCGTGGGCGCTGGCGAACTGCCGGCCGCCACGCTCGGGGCCGCCTTTCGTGATGCCCCGCTGACCGGTGAGATCTTTGTCACGATCGACCTCGAAGCCGGTGGCAGCGACTGGGATCCGCTCGATCCCGCGCGCCACGCCGCCGCCCTGGCCGAGGGCCGCGCCGTGCTCGACGCCCTCGGCTCGTGGCTGCGGTCCCGGCATGCGGATTTTGCCAACTGCCCGCCGCCGCAACATCCGGACCAACTCGGCGTGCGTGAAAGCGCCTGCTACGCCGGTGACCACCTGCTGCGTGGTGACGAGTTGGCGGCCTGCCGCCGCTTCCCCGACGAGGTGGCGCTGGCCGGCTGGCCGATGGAAAAGCGCGAGACCGCGCGCGGCCCGAAGTTCCGCTACTTCGACCGCCCCGAGCCCGCCGGCATTCCAGCGGGTTGCCTGCGCCGCGCCGACGCGCCCGGCCTGTTCTTTGCCGGTCGCTGCCTCTCCGCCGATCACGAGGCCCTGGCCTCCGTGCGCGTCATGGGCACCTGCCTCGCCACCGGCCAGGCCGCCGGCCGGCTGGCGGCGGCGTGGGCTGGGGCCGCCTAGATCCCCGAGCCGGACGGAACCCCGGTGGAGTTCGCTGCTGAACCGGGTCGGGGGTCTTCAATGTCCCAGGGAAGCGCTCGCTGCGCTCGCGCATCCCTGGGCTGCATGATGCAAGCCCGTCGGGATTGGATGAACCGCGACACGGTTTCGATTGCCGATGGCACACGCTTGCGCGCTGCCACATGCCCATCCCCGAACCGCAACGCGGTTCCGGCCTGCAGCCCAGGCATGGCTGCGCAGCAGCCTTGCCTGGGAAAACCCGGCCCACCCAGCCTCCCCTTGCGAGGGACCCCATCGGGGTCCCGTCGCTTGGGTTGGCTCATTTCGCCAATCGCACCAGCAGGTCCTTGCTCTCGACGCTTTCGCCGATCTTGGTGCAGACCTCGGTGACGGTGCCGGCGACCGGGGAGGCGACGGCGGCGAACATCTTCATGGCCTCGAGGGTGAGCAGGGTCTCGCCCTCCTTGACCTTTTGACCGACGCTGACGGCGATGCTGGCGACCATGCCGGGCATGGGGGCGCCGACCTGGCTGGCGTCTGCGGGATCCGCCTTGGCCTTGGTGACGGCGTTCTTGGCGAGGGCCTTGTTGGTGACCGTCGTGTGGCGCGGGTAACCGTTGAGTTCGAAGATGGCGGTCTGCTGGCCGTTGGCATCCGGCTCGGTGAGGTTGAGCAGGCGGATGAACAGGGTCTTGCCCTCCTCGAGGTGGACGTTGATCTCCTCCTTGTCGCGCAGGCCGTAGTAGTAGGCAGGGGTGGGCAGGGCCGAGACGTCGCCGTAGGCCTTGCGGAAGTCGGCAAACTTCAGGAAGACATCCGGATACATGAGGTAGCTCCAGACGTCGTCGTCGGTCGGATCCTTCTTGAGCTTGGCCTTCAACTCCGCGCGCACCTCGTCGAGCTGGATCTTCGCGGCGTGGGTGCCGGGGCGGCCCTTGATGCGCTTGCCGTCCTTGCCGACGATGGCGTCGGCGAGCTTGTTCCACTTCTTGCGCGAGTCGGCGGCCTTGGCGGATTCCATGCCGTAGAAGGGTTCGCCGAGCCAGCCCTCGAACATGCTGGTGACGTCCTTGCTCCACTTGGTGCCCTGCAGGTTGAAGATGTCGGCCGGCTTGACGCCGCGGGCGACGCACTCGATGGCGAGGTCGCCAACGACCTTGCTCGATGGCGTGACCTTGACGATGTCGCCGCAGAGCTGGTTGACCTCGGCGTAGGCGTGGGCGATTTCCGGCCAGCGATGGGCCATGCCCATGCCGGTGGCCTGCTCCTTGAGGTTGGTGTACTGGCCGCCCGGCATCTCGTGCAGGTAGACCTCGGCGGTGCCGTAGGGTTCGGCGGTGTCAAAGGGCTTGTAGAAGCTGCGCACGGCCGCCCAGTAGTCGCTGAACTCCTGCAGGGCGTCGGCGTCGAGGCCGGTGTCGCGCGGGGTGTGCTGGAGGGCGGCGACCAGCGAGTTGAGGTTGGGCTGCGAGGTGCCGCCGGAGAGGCTGGAGATGGCGGCGTCGACGACATCGACGCCGGCGATGGCGGCCTCGAGCAGGCTGGAGGCGTTCAGGCCGCTGGTGTCGTGGGTGTGGAAGTGGATGGGGATGCCGACCTCGTCCTTGAGGGCCTTGACCAGCTTCTTGGCGGCGAAGGGCCGGACCAGGCCGGCCATGTCCTTGATGCAAAGCATGTGCGCGCCCATCTTTTCCAGCTCGCGTGCCAGGCGCACGTAGTACTTCAGATCGTACTTGTCGCGCTTCGGATCGAGAATGTCGCCGGTGTAGCAGAGCGTGCCCTCGCAGATCGAGCCGGTCTCCTCGCGCACGGCCTGCATGGCGGCGGTGAGGTTGGGCAGGTAGTTGAGCGAGTCAAAGATGCGGAACACGTCCATGCCGTTGGCGGCGGCGTGCTTGACGAAGCCCTTGACGACGTTGTCGGGGTAGTTGCTGTAGCCGACCGCGTTGGAGCCGCGGAAGAGCATCTGCAAGAGAATGTTCGGCACCTTCTCGCGGATCGCGCGCAGGCGCTCCCACGGGTCCTCGCGCAGGAAGCGCATGCTGACGTCGAAGGTGGCGCCGCCCCACATCTCCAGCGAGAACAGGTTCGGCGTGCGCCGCGCCACGGCGTCGGCGACGGCGAGCATGTCATAGGTGCGCATGCGCGTGGCGAGCAGCGACTGGTGGGCGTCGCGCATCGTCGTGTCGGTGAGCAGCAGGCGCTTCTGCTTGGCAACCCACTCCTTGCAGAACTTCTCGGCGCCCAATGTCGTCAGCAACTGCTTGGTGCCCGGCGCGGGCGCGACGCGGTGATCGGCCTTCGGGATCGGCGGAGCGGCGAAAGGCTTGTCGGGCTTGTGGCCCTTGGCGAAGGGATTGCCGTTGACCTGGGTGTCGGCCAGGTAGTTGAGCAGCTTGGTGGCGCGGTCCTTGCGGGCGGTGAACTTGAGCAGGTCCGGGTTGTTGTCGATGAAGCGCGTGGTCGCCTGGCCGGTCTTGAAGTCGGCGTGGTGGACGACGTTCATGAGGAACGGGATGTTGGTCTTCACCCCGCGGATGCGGAACTCGCGCAGGCTGCGGTCCATGCGGTCGAGCGCCTGCTGGTAGGTGCGGCCGTAGACGGTGAGCTTGACCAGCATCGAGTCGTAGTAGGGCGTGACCACCGCGTTGGTGGCGCCGAGCGCGCCGTCGAGGCGGACACCGAAGCCGCCCGGGCTGCGGTAGTTGAGGATGCGGCCGAAGTCGGGCGTGAAGCCGTTCTCCGGATCCTCGGTGGTGATGCGGCACTGGATGGCGAAGCCGGTCTTTTCGATCTTGTCCTGGGTCGGCAGGCCGAGCGGCTCCTGGTGGATCTGGTAGCCCTGGGCGATGAGGATCTGGCTGCGCACGATGTCGATGCTGGTGATCTCCTCGGTCACCGTGTGCTCCACCTGGACACGCGGGTTCATCTCAATGAAGAACCACTCGCCGGTCTCGTGATCGACGAGGAACTCGACGGTGCCGGCGTGGGTGTAGTTGACCTCGCGGGCGAGCTTGACGGCGGCGTCGCAGAGGCCGTCAATGATGTCCTGGCGGACACCATAGCTGGGCGCCTGCTCGATGACCTTCTGGTGGCGGCGCTGCACCGAGCAGTCGCGCTCGTGCAGGTGCAGGACGTTGCCGTGCTTGTCGGCGAGGATCTGCACCTCGATGTGCTTGGCCTTGCCGACGAATTTTTCCAGGAACACCGCGCCGTTGCCGAAGGCGCGCGCGGCCTCGGTCTGGGCCTCGTCGAGCAGCTTCTCCAGGTCCTTGGCCTCGCGCACGATGCGCATGCCGCGGCCGCCGCCGCCGAAGGCGGCCTTGATGATGAGCGGGAAGCCGATCTTCTTGGCGATGGCCAGGGCCTCGCGGCGGTCGCTCACCGGCTCGTCGGTGCCCTCGAGGATCGGCACGCCGAGCTTGCGGGCGACGTTGCGGGCGGCGGTCTTGTCGCCCATCATGTCGAGGATCTTCGCCTCGGGTCCGACGAAGATGATGCCGGCGTCCTTGCAGGCCTGGGCGAACTGCGGGTTCTCGCTGAGGAAACCGTAGCCCGGGTGGATGGCATCGACGCCCTTCTCCTTGGCCAGGGCGACGATGCCCTCGATGTCGAGGTAGGCGCCGAGCGGACCCTTGTCCTTGTTGAGTTCGTAGGCCTCGTCGGCCTTGAAGCGGTGCGGGCAGAAGCGGTCCTCCTGGGCGTAGATGCCCACCGTTTTCATGCCCAGCTCGGTGGCCGCGCGCATGACGCGGATGGCGATCTCCGAACGGTTTGCCACCATGAGTTTCCGGATCGGCCGGATCTCGGGGCTCTTGGCTTCGGCAGGGGCGGCGGGCTTGGCGGCGGCTTTCTTGGGCATGACGGAAAGGTTGGAAAGGGGACGGCCTGATTTTCAATGGGGCGCGGCCTTTTGCAAGGTGCCGATGCACCGGCGGCGTACTTCTCTGCCGGCGGCGTACTTCTCTGGATTCTTTTGACAAACCCCGACCCGCCCCGGAAAGAACCCGCCATGCCCTCCGTCCTCGCCCTCTTCGCCCACCCTGACGACATCGAATTCGTCGCCGCCGGCACGATGCTGCTGCTCCAGGAGCGGGGTTGGGACCTGCACTACATGAACCTGTGCACCGGCAACGGCGGTTCGCTGGAGATGGACGGCCCGACGACCTCGCGCACCCGCCTGGCCGAGGCCCAGGAGGCGGCGCGCCGGCTCGGAGCGGCCTTTTACCCGCCCATCTGCGACGACCTGGAACTGGTCTACAGCCCGGCCCTGCTGCGCCAGGTGGCGGCGGTGGTCCGCGAGGCGCAGCCGAGCATCGTCCTGACCCACTCGCCGGCCGACTACATGGAGGATCACCAGAACGCCCAGCGACTCGCCTGCACGGCCACGTTCGCCCATGCCATCCAAAATTTCGTCACCGATCCGCCGCGGCCGAACTTCCTGCACGACGTCACCGTCTACCACGCCATGCCGCACGGCCTGTGCGACCCGCTGCGCAAGCGCATCCACGCCGGCGCCTACGTCGACACGAGCCGGGTGCACGCCCGCAAGCGCGAGGCGCTGGCGGCGCATGTCAGCCAGAAAAATTGGCTCGATGTCAGCCAGGGCATGGATTCCTACCTGGTGAGCATGGACGAGGCCTCGCGCCGGGTCGGCCAGCTGTCGGGCCGGTTCGAGTACGCCGAGGGCTGGCGCCGGCACCTGCACCTGGGCTTCAGCGCCAAGGAGATCGATCCGCTCAAGGATGCCCTCGGCGAGGACTGCCTGATCAACGAGGCCTACGAGGCCTGGCTGGAACTGCCGTGACAAGGCACCGCACCCGGAAGGGCGCGGTTCACGACGGCAGGGCGGTCACGCCGCCGTGGCCGGCAAGCCAACTCAGGCCGCCGGAGCGGCGTCGAGGCCAAAGGCGTTGTGCACCGCCTGGGCGGCCTTTTCGATCTCGCTTTCCTTGACGATGACCGCCGTCTTGATCTCCGAGGTGGAGATCATGAGGATGTTGGCATTGGCATCGGCCAGGGCCCGGAACATGGTCGCGGCGACACCGCTGTGGCTGCGCATGCCAATGCCGACGACACTGAGCTTGGCGATGCCGCTCTCCGTGCGCAGGGTGACCTTGTCGCCCAGCGCCGGCAGGATGGCGCGCAGGGAGGCCTCGGCCTTGGGCAGGTCGGCGGCGGCGAGAGTGAAGGAGATGTCGGTCTCGCCGTCGAAGGAGACGTTCTGGACGATCATGTCGACGACAACATTGGCCGAGGCGATGGCGCCGAAGATGACGGCGGAGACGCCGGGGCGGTCGGGCACGTCGTCGATGGTGACCTTGGCCTGGTTGCGCTCGAGGCTGACGCCGCGGACGACGACGGATTCCATGCCGGGGGTTTCTTCTTTCACGAGGGTTCCTGGGTTGTGGTTCAAACTGCTGCGCACCTCGAAGCGGACGCCGAATTTCTTGGCGAACTCGACGCTCCGGCTCTGCATGACCTTGCTGCCGCTGCTGGCCATTTCCAGCATCTCATCGTAGCTGATCTCGGGGATCTTGGTGGCCGCCTTGACGACGCGCGGATCGCAGGTGTAGACGCCGTCGACGTCGGTGTAAATCTGGCAGAGATCCGCCTTGATCGCCGCCGCCATGGCAATGGCGGTGAGGTCGCTGCCACCGCGGCCGAGCGTGGTGATCTCGCCGCGGTCGGTCTGGCCCTGGAAGCCGGCCAGCATGACGATGTTGCCCTCGTCAAGCATGCGCTGCACCGCATCCGGGGTGATGTTGACGATGCGCGCCTTGGTGTGCACGCGATCCGTCGAGATGCCCGCCTGGGCACCGGTGAGCGACACCGCCTTGCCGCCAAGGTCGTTGATCGCCATGGCGGTCAGGGCGATCGTCGTCTGCTCGCCGGTGGCCAGCAGCACGTCCATCTCGCGCTCGGCGGGTTCCTGGGCCTGCGAAACTTCCCTGGCCAGCTTGATCAGGCTGTCGGTCACGCCCGACATCGCCGAGACCACGGCGACCACCTGGTGGCCGGCGCGCTGGGTTTCCAGGATGCGGCGCGCGCAGTTGCGGATGCGTTCCGGGTTGCCGACGGAGGTGCCGCCGTATTTCTGGACAATGAGGGCCATGGGGAAAGGGGCGCGAAGGTGGCACGCCCGCTGCGGCGCGCAAGGGAGAAAGTGGCTGCGGTTTTAACCGCAGTTCCATTCCGCGGCTGCGGATTTTAAGCGCAGCCCTACACAGCAGTTGGAAACCGCTGCCACGCCAAACACATCTCCGGTTGAGCCGGCGGGGTTTCCTGCTATCGGACAGGCGCGCGGGCGGCTTTTTGCCGGTCCCGCTTGCCAAACCCCAGAAACTTAAGTACACTTAACGAATCAACTCATGGACGATCTGACCATTGTAGCAGTGACCGGGCGCGAAGTTCTCGACTCGCGCGGCAACCCCACCGTCGAGGTGGATGTGATGCTGGAGGGCGGTGCCATCGGCCGCGCCGCCGTGCCCAGCGGCGCGAGCACGGGCGAACACGAGGCCCTGGAACTGCGCGACGGCGACAAGAAGCGCTACCTCGGCAAGGGCGTGCTGAAGGCGGTGGACGCCGTCAACAATGAGATCGCCGACTGCATCATCGGCAGCGACGCCTCCGACCAGGTTTCCCTCGACCGCGCCATGCTCGAGCTCGACGGCACGCCGACGAAGTCGAAGCTGGGTGCCAACGCCATCCTCGGCGTTTCCCTCGCCGCCGCCAAGGCCGCCGCCACCGCGCTCGGCCAGCCGCTTTACAAGTATGTGGGTGGCCCGAACGCCAAGGTCCTGCCGGTGCCGATGATGAACATCATCAACGGCGGCGCCCACAGCGACGCCCCGATCGACTTCCAGGAGTTCATGATCATGCCCAAGGGCGCGCCGACCTTCTCCGAGGCGCTGCGCTACGGCGCGGAGGTCTTCCACGCCCTCAAGAAGATCCTGCACGACCTCGGCCTCAACACCGCCGTTGGCGACGAGGGCGGCTTTGCGCCGACCCTGAAGAGCGCCGACCACGCGCTGGAAGTCATCGCCCAGGCCATCGAGAAGGCCGGCTACAAGATCGGTGACGACATCTGCATCGCCCTCGACGTCGCCTCCTCGGAGTTCTACGACAAGGCGAAGAACAAGTACGTCTTCAAGAAGAGCGACAAGTCCGAGCGCAGCGCCGCGGAACTGGTCGCCTACTACGCCGAGCTGAAGAAGAAGTTCCCGATCGTCTCGATCGAGGACGGCTGCGCCGAAAACGACTGGGACGGCTGGGCCATCCTCACCAAGGAACTGGGCGCCTGCACCCAGCTGGTCGGCGACGATCTCTTCGTCACCAACACCAAGTTCCTGCAGAAGGGCATCGACCAGGGCATCGCCAACTCGATCCTGGTCAAGGTCAACCAGATCGGCTCGCTCACCGAGACGCTCGACGCCGTCGACCTCGCCCACCGCCATGGTTACACCGCCGTCATGAGCCACCGCTCGGGCGAAACCGAGGACTACACGATCGCCGACCTCGCCGTTGCCACCAACTGCGGCCAGATCAAGACCGGTTCCCTTTCCCGCAGCGACCGCATCGCGAAGTACAACCAACTCCTGCGCATCGAGCAGGAACTTGGCGACAGCGCGGTGTTCGGCGGCCGCATGAAGGTTTGAGCCTCGCGCCGGCGCGCCGGCCCTGCCATGATCGACGACGACTTCGCCTCCGATGACCTGCCCGGCCAGCGCCTCGAGCGCTGGCTGCGGCGGCTCATCCGCGCCGGCAAGTTCTGTCTGCTGCTCCTGGTCGTGCCGGCGATCGTCCAATTCCACCAGCACCCCATGGCCGAACAGCAGGCCATGCGGGCCAAGCTGGAGACCCTTCAGCGCGAGCGCGACACCCTCCTGGCCGAGCGCGACAAACTGCTGCGCCAGGTCGACTGGATCAAGAATGACATCGGTTACCTCGAGGTGCGCGCCCGCGACCACGAGAACATGCACAAGAAGGACGAGTACGTGATCCGCTTTGAGGACTGACGCCATGCCCGCACGGCTGCTGCTCCTGCTGCATTCCCTGCTGCTCGTGCAGTGCGGCGGCACCCCTGGCCGTCCCCTTTTCCGCCGCGGCGTGCTCCCCTACCCCGAGGCTCGCGAAGAACAGCGCAGCCTGCAGCGCGAGCAGGACCGCGAGCGGCAGATCGCCGCCCATGAGCGCGGCCTGAGCGACGGCCTTGCCGACGCGTCCGCCGGTGCCGCACGCGACCCCTGGCGGCTTGCCCGCAGCCTGCCCACGGGCGAGGCCGAGGCCTATCAAAGCGGCTACAACGACGGCTACGCCCGCGCCGGCACTCCATCCCCGGCCGCCGACCCCGCCTACAGCCAGGGCTACGACTACGGCCTGCGCGACCGCGTCGCCGGTCGCCCGGCCGATCCTGCCGCCCATGCCGGCCGCTACGACCCACGCTACCGGCACAGTTTTGAGCGCGGTTACCAGGACGCCTACGAGGCGACCCGCTGAACCGCCAATCCGGCACGGGACCTGCTGGGGGACGCCCGGCATTGACAAGCCGTCTCATCTCGCCAGCCTGATAACCCCTCTTTTCCATTTCCCCATGAGCACCCCCGCGCCCGGCAAACCCGTCTACAACGTCAAGAACCCCTGCATCGCGCGGGTGACCACCGCTTATGACCTGTCGGGCCCCGGCGCACCGAAGAACACCCGCCACTACGAAATCGACCTCACCGGCAGCGGCCTCGAATACACCCCCGGCGACTCCCTCGCCGTGCAACCGACCAATGACCCGAAGCTGGTCGACGAAATGCTGCAGGTGCTCGGCTTCAACGGCGAGGAAATCGTTGCCCATCCGAAGCGCCCGACCGAGCAGGTGCCAGTGCGCCAGGCCCTCATCGAAGGCAGCCTGATCACCGAAGTCGACAACAAGCTCATCAAGGCCATCCTCGAAAAAACCGGCGGCAACAGCCCGCTCAACGGCCTGCTCGAGCCCGAGCGCAAGGACGACCTGAAAAACTACCTCTGGGGCCGCTTTGTCATCGATCTGCTGCTGGAAAACCCGGCGGCGAAGTTCGAGCCGGCGGAATTCATCGGCCTGCTCAAGAAGCTCAACATCCGCCTGTACTCGATCAGCAGCAGCCAGCGCGCGCACCCGAACTCGGTGCACCTCACCGTCGCCACCGTCCGCTACACCAGCCACGGCCGCGAGCGCGGCGGCGTCGCCTCGACCTTCCTCGCCGAGCGCATCACCGCCGACACGCCGATCCCGGTTTTCGTCAACCATGGCAAGGGCTTCCGCCTGCCGGAACCGCAGGAGGAGGTGCCAGTCATTTTCATCGGCCCGGGCACCGGCATTGCGCCGTTCCGCGCCTTCCTGCAGGAGCGCAAGGCCACCGCCGCCAAGGGCAAGGCCTGGCTGTTCTTCGGCGAGGTCAGCGAGAAGTCCTGCTTCTTCTACAAGGACGAGTTTGAAGGCTACCTGGCCGACGGCACCCTCGACCGCCTGACCACGGCCTGGAGCCGCGACCAGGCCGAGAAGATCTACGTCCAGCACAAGATGCTCGAGCAGGCCGCCGACCTCTACGCCTGGCTCGAACAGGGCGCCATCGTCTATGTCTGCGGCGATGCCTCGCGCATGGCGGTCGATGTCGACAAGGCCCTGCACACGATCGTCGAGCAGCAGGGCGGCAAAACCGCCGAGGAAGCCGTCGCCTACATGGCCGCCTTCAAGGAGGCCAAGCGCTACCGCCGCGACGTCTACTGACGCCGGCTATTCGACAGTCACCGCCGCCCGCAGCGAGGCCAGCGCCTGCTGCGCCGCTTCCGGCGTGCGCGCGTGCACCCGCAGCAGCGGATCACCGGCACGCACGGGCGTGCCGGTCTTGACCATCCGATCAACGCCCACCGCCGGGTCGATCGTGTCGGTCGCCCGGGCGCGACCGGCGCCCAGCGCCACCAGGGTGCGACCGACGACCCCGGCATCGAGGCGCTGCAGCACGCCGCTGGCGGGCGAGGGCAGATCGACGAGAACCGGCGCGGTGTGAACCAGCGCGAGGCGCTCCAGGGACTCGACCTCGCCGCCCTGCGCCGCCACCATCGCCTGAAACTTCTGCCAGGCCTCGCCCTGGCGCAGGCGCGCGGCATGAACCGCACGGGGGGTGTCCGACACCTCGCAGGCGAGATCGAGCACCAGCGCCTCCAGGTCGGGCGGCCCCCCGCCCTGCAGGCAGCGCACGCTCTCGATCACCTCAAGGGCGTTGCCCGCCGCTTCACCGGTGGGTTCATACATCGGATTCAGGCGGACATGAGCGGCAACCCCAAGGGCGCGGCCGACCGCGACCAGGCGCTCGGCCAGTTCGCGCGCAGCGAGCTCGGTGGCCATGAAGGCGCCGCTGCCAAACTTCACGTCGAGCACCAGGCGGTCGAGCCCTTCCGCGAGTTTTTTGCTGAGGATGCTGGCGGTGATGAGAGGAACGCTCGGCACGGTGGCGGTGACATCGCGCAGCGCGTACAGCCTGCGGTCGGCGGGGCAAAGGTCCTCGGTCTGGCCCACCATGGCACAGCCGAGGCGCGCCACGACCTCCTGCAGTTCGCCGATGTCAAGGCGGGTGCGGAAGCCGGGGATCGACTCCAGCTTGTCGAGCGTGCCGCCGGTGAGGCCCAGGCCGCGCCCGGAAATCATCGGCACCCACAGACCGTCGCAGGCGAGCAGCGGCGCCAGGATCAAGGAGGTCTTGTCGCCGACACCGCCGGTCGAATGCTTGTCAACCCGCGGCGGTGCCTCCGCCGGCCAGTGCAACACACGGCCACTGTGCTGCATCGCCGAGGTCAGGGCGGTGGTCTCCTCGAGGCTCATGCCACGAAAGAACACCGCCATCGCCAGGGCGCTCATCTGGTAGTCCGGCAGCTCGCCATCGGTGTACGCGCGGATCAGCGCGCGGATCTCGCCGGCGTCGAGGGCGCCGCCATCGCGCTTCTTTTCGATCAGGCTGGGAACGTGCATGACGGTCGGGTCGCGCCCGCGCGGCCGGCTCAGGCGGCGTCGGGAAGCGCCACGTAGGGATCCTCGCGCAGCTGCGCCTTCTTGGCCCCGCTGAGCAGGCGCACCCACTCGGCCAGGCAGCCGAGGAAGATGATCGCCACGGCGGCGAGGAAGAAGATCGTCACCGCGGTGTCGACCTGGAAGTTGAACTGCTGGGCGGCCCAGACCTTCATTTCCTCGGGCGTGCCGCCGGCGGCCAGCTTTTCACCATAGAACTTGGCACCGGCGATGAAGCCCATGCGGTAGTCGGCATCGAAGAGCTTGACCCAGCCGGCACTGAAGGTCGCGCTCATGAGGAAAACCAGCGGCACGGCGGTCACGGCCATGTAGCGGGCCTTGCCCATCTTGATGAGGATGGTGGTACCGAGGCAGAAGGCGATGACAGCGAGCAGCTGGTTGGCAATGCCAAACAGCGGCCAGAGGGTGTTGATGCCGCCAAGCGGATCAACGACGCCCTGGTAGAGGAAGAAACCCCAGGCGGCGACCAGCAGGCCGCTGGCGAAGACGTTGGCGGGCAGGCTGCGCGTGTTGCCGAGCGGCTTCCAAAGCCCGCCGAGGAAATCCTGCAGGATGAAGCGACCGACCCGTGTGCCGGCATCGATCGTCGTCAGGATGAACAGGGCCTCGAACATGATGGCGAAGTGGTACCAGAAGGCCATCCAGCTCTCGCCAAAGGCGCGCGCGAACATGTGGGCCATGCCAACGGCAAAGGTCGGCGCGCCACCGGCGCGGCCGAACATGGTTTTCTCGCCGATGTCGGCGGCGAGCTTGTTCATGCCCTCGACCGTCACCGGGAAACCGGCGCTGGTGACCACGGCGGCGACCTGCTCGGGCGCCATCGTCTTGTTGATGCCGGCATTGATGGCGAAGTACTCGCCCGGCTGCAGCGCGCAGGCGGCGACCAAGGCCATCAGCGCCACGAGCATCTCGGTGACCATGGCGCCGTAGGCGACGCTGCGGATCGCGTCCTCGCGGTCGAGCAGCTTGGGGGTCGTGCCCGAGGAGATGAGCGCATGGAAGCCGGAAATGGCGCCGCAGGCGATGGTGATGAAGACAAAGGGGAAGACCTTGCCGGCGAAGACCAGGCCGGTGCCGTCGACAAAGCGGGTCAGCTTGGGCATGTGCAGTTCGGGCGCGACCCAGACCACGGCGACGGCGAGCACGGCGACCGTGCCGATCTTCATGAAGGTGCTCAGGTAGTCGCGCGGCGCCAGCAGCATCCAGACGGGCAGCACCGAGGCGGCGAAACCGTAGATCATGATGGAGATGGCCAGCCATTCGCCACTCTGGTCGAACCAGGAGGACAGGCCCCACTCGCCGAGCTTGCTGCCGGCCCATACGCTGGCCAGCAGGCCGACGATGCCGAACAGGGTGACGTTGCGGACGCTGATCTTGAAGATCGTGTGGCCGATGCCCATGATGAAGGCCAGCGGGATGGTCATGACGATGGTGAACAGGCCCCAGGGGCTCTCCGCCAGGGCCTTGACCACGACCAGGCCGAGCACGGCGAGCAGGATCGTCATGATGGCCAGCACCGAGACCATGGCGACCAGACCGACGACCGGGTTGACCTCCTCCTTGAGCATCTGGCCGACCGATTTGCCGCCGCGGCGGATCGAGGCGAACATGACGATCGCGTCGTGCACCCCGCCGCCGAGGGTTGCCCCGATCAGGATCCAGAGCATGCCGGGCAGGTAGCCAAACTGCGCCGCCAGCACCGGGCCCACCAGCGGTCCGGGACCGGCGATGGCCGCGAAGTGATGGCCGAAGACGACCCAGCGGTTGGTCGGCACGTAATCCTTGCCGTCGCGGTGCGTCACCGACGGCGGCGCGCGGTGGGCGTCCAGCACCAGCACCTTGGTCATCAGCCACTTGCTGTAGAAGCGGTAGGCCACCGCAAACGAGCAGAGCCCCGCCACCACCAGCCAGAGGGCGTTGATGGTTTCGCCTTGGTGAAACGCGGAGAAGGCGACCGAACCCGCGCCGAGCGCGGAGATGGCCAGCCAGAGGAGGACTCGGAGGGCTTTCGACATGATGGGCGACGATAGCGGGAGAGACCGGCGCGGCAAGGCGCAAAAAAGCCGGGGGTGTTGCCACCCCCGGCTGCATGGAATCGCGTGAAACCTCACTCGTAGGCCGCCTCGCCGTGCTCGGCGAGGTCGAGACCCTGGCTCTCCACCTCGGGCTCGGCGCGCAGGCCGACCAGGGCCTTGACCACCAGGGCGATGACCACGGTGGCGGCGACGCTCCAGACGATGGTCAGACCGATGGCCTTGAACTGCTCAACCAGCAGCCCCTCCTTGAGGCCGGCCACCACGGCGTTCGCCTTCTCGTCGGCAAAGACCCCGGTCAGAACCGCGCCCAGGGTGCCGCCCACCCCGTGGATGCCGAAGGTGTCAAGGGCGTCGTCATAGCCGAGCCAGTTTTTCAGGTAGGCGACGGCAAAGTAGGGCACGACACCGGCCAGCACACCGATGATGACCGAGGAGGTCGCGGTGACGAAGCCGGCCCCCGGGGTGATGACGACCAGGCCGGCGACGATGCCCGAGCAGAAACCCAGCACCGACGGCTTGCCGCGCAGGATCCACTCGATGACCGCCCAGACAAAGCCGGCGGTGGCGGCGGCGAGCGTCGTCGTGGTGAAGGCATTGGCGGCGATGGCGTCGGCACCGAGGGCGGAACCGGCGTTGAAACCGTACCAGCCGACCCAGAGCATGCCGGTGCCGATCGAGCAGAGCACCATGCTGTGCGGGGCCATCGACTCCTTGCCGACACCGCGGCGTTTGCCGAGCAGGATGCAGAGCACGAGGGCGCTCCAGCCCGAAGTCATGTGGACAACGGTGCCGCCGGCGAAATCGATCGCCTTGATGCCGGCCTCCGGGTTGAGCGGACCGCACATCAGGCCGCTGGTGGCCCAGACCATGTGGGCGAAGGGGAAATAGACCACGAACATCCAGATCGCGGTGAATACCAGCACCGAGATGAACTTCATGCGCTCGGCGATGGCGCCGACAATGAGCGCCGGCGTGATGATGGCGAAGGTGAGCTGGAACATCGCCCACATGCTGTCGCTGATCCAGTGGTAGCCGGCGCCAACGTTGCCGGGTTCCACCCCGTTCAGGAACTTGAAACTGAGGTCACCGATGTAGGCGTTGCCGGTCCCGAACGACAGGCTGTAGCCGCAGGCCCACCAGAGGATGGTGACCAGACCGGCGATGCCCATGCACTGCGCGATCACCGACAGCACGTTTTTGCGCCGCACCAGGCCGCCGTAGAACAGGGCCAGACCCGGCAGGGTCATGAACAGCACCAGCGCCGTGCTGACCATCTGCCAGGCGTTGTGGCCCGGGCCGGGACCGGGGATTTTCGACTTGCCGGCCTCGGTGACACGGGCGCCGTTGTTCAGGTAGGCCTGGATGTCCGCGAGGTCGGCGGCCAGTTCTTCCAGGGTGGGCGTTGCGGCCGCCTCAACGGCGGCAGCGGGCGCGGCAGCCGCCTCCTGGGCGGTGACAGAGCCGCCCCAGAGGGCGGCCGAGGCGAGGAGACCGCACGCAAGCGTGCGCCAGCAGGTCGGGATGCGAATCATGGCGAGGGTTGGGGCCCGGGATGGGTTGGCATCCGGGTCGTTGAGCGCAGAAGCAAAAGCCGTGCCAAGATGAATAAAAAGCCCCGGCACCTGGGTGCCGGGGCTCGGGAGCAGCGGATCTCGTATCCGTCCGCCGGGATCAGTGGATGTTCTGGAAGTTCGGATAAGCGACGTTGCCGTGCTCGCCGATGTCGAGACCTTCCGATTCCTCCTCGCGGCTGACCCGCAGGCCCATGACCATCTTGAGAACCAGGAAGAGCACGAAGGCGAAGGCGAAGGCGAACACCCCGTAGGCAACCACACCGATCAACTGGCTGGTCAGCTGGGCGCCACCGGCCTTGGCACCGAACAGGCCGACTGCCAGCGTGCCCCAGATGCCGCAGACCAGGTGCACCGAGATCGCACCCACCGGGTCGTCGATCTTGATCTTGTCGAAGAACAGCACCGACATCACCACGAGCACCCCGGCAATGAGGCCGATGATGATCGAGCTGGCAGGCCCCATCTGGTCGGCACCCGCGGTGATGCCGACGAGGCCGGCGAGGATGCCGTTGAGCGCCATCGAGAGGTCGGGCTTCTTGAGGAAGAGGATCGACACCATGGCGGCACCAACACCACCGGCCGCAGCGGCCAGGGAGGTGGTCGTCAGGGTCAGCGAGACCAGGGCCGGGTCGGCCGAAAGCACCGAGCCGCCGTTGAAGCCAAACCAGCCGAGCCAGAGCAGGAAGACACCGATCGTGGCGAGGGGCATGCTGTGACCGAGGATGGGCTTGACCTTGCCGTCGGCGGTGTATTTGCCGAGACGCGGCCCAAGCAGGATGACACCGGCGAGGGCGCCCCAGCCGCCCACGGAGTGAACGAGGGTCGAGCCGGCAAAGTCATAGAAGGGCGTTTCCAGGCGGTTCAGCCAGCCGTTGCCCCACTTCCAGCTGCCCGCGATCGGGTAGCAAACCGCGACGAAAATCGTCGAAAACACCAGGAAGGAACCCAGCTTCACACGCTCGGCAACCGCGCCCGAGACAATGGTCGCGGCGGTGGCGGCGAACATGGCCTGGAAGAGGAAGTCGGTCCAGTAGGTGTAGCCGACGTTGTAGGCCGAGGTGACGCCGGCTTCATCCGTGCCGATGCCAAAGCCTGCAAACTTGAACCAGAATTGCGAGTCGCCGTCAGCGAAACCCGGATACATCAGGTTGAAGCCGCAGAGCGCGTAGGTCAGCAGACCGATGCAGGGAATCAGCGTGTTCTTGAACAGGATGTTGACGGTGTTCTTCGACTGGGTCAGACCGGACTCCACCGTGGCGAAGCCGAGGTGCATGATGAAGACCAAGGCCGCCGAGATCATCATCCACAGGTTGTTCGTGGTGAAGAGTTCGACGGACGGCCCATCGGCGGCCGGAGCAGGTTCCGCCGCGGCGGGAGCCGCCGCAGCTTCAGCGGCCGCCGGCGCCACTTCCTGGGCGAGGGCGGAGGGTTCGAGCGTCAGCCCCCAAGTCGCCACCGCGACTCCGGCGGCGAGCAGGCATGCAGTCCAATGGTGTCTGGTTGTCAGCATAGTGATGTTGTTTGAGTTGGTGTTTGGCGGCTACGGGAACCGTTCAAGACCCTCTCAAGCAGGGGGCGTGCCAGATTCGCCCAAGGAATTTTTTTCGTGCTGTCAAAGCACGACCTAACCAGCGATACGGCACAAAAAAGGCGCGCCCCGAGGGGCGCGCCAAAACTGGAAACCGGAGGCTTCTGCTCACGCCAACTGCTCGCGCAGGTAGCGGATGCTCTCGCGGGCGATGAACTCGGGCCCCGGGCTGTAATCGAAGACCTCGACCGACAGGTAACCGTCGTACTTCACCTCGCGCAGGGCGGCGATGATCGGCTCGTACTTCACCTCGCCCATGCCCGGCCCGAGCAGGTTCGGGTCGTTGGCATGGAAGTGCACAAACCAATCCTTGCTGGCGCGGATGATGTCGGCAATCGGCGTCGGCTCGTCGCTCATCGCCTTGACGTCGAGGTGCAGCTTGCAGGAGGGATGATCGACGAGCTTGCAGAAGCGGATCGTCTCCTCGGCGGTGTTGAGGAAGTTGGTCTCCTTGCGGCCCAGCGGCTCCATGGCGATGACGACGCCATACTTGCCCGCCTCCTCGGCGACCAGGCGCACGGTGTCGGCCGCGCGTTCAAACGCCTCCTCGTACTTCCATTCCGGCACGGTGTTGCGCGCCTTCGGGCTGCCCCAGACCATGATGCGGCCACCGGTCATGGCGCAGAAGCGGGCGAGGTGACGGCCGAACTTGGCGGTCTCGGCGCGCAGCAGGGCGTCGGGCGTGGTGATGTGGAACCAGGACGGCTTGGTCAGCAGCCAGTGCAGGCCAAGGATCTCCAGGCCGAACGAGGAGGCGATGCGGCTGAGCCGCAGGGCGTCGGCCTCGGTCAGTTCGCGCGGGTCCTCCTTGAGGGTGAAGGGGGCGAGTTCAAGGGCCTGGTAGCCGGCGGCGGCGGCGTCCTCGCAGACCTGTTCGAAGGGGCGGCCGGGATAGGTTTCGTTGCAGATGGCAAAGCGCATGGCGGTCAAGACTCGCCGGCAGCCCCGCCGAGTCAACCCGGCTTTTCCCTACCACTCCCCCGCCCCGCCGAACTTTTCCTTCGCGCGCCGGCCGAACTCCGCGCCCGCGGCATCGATGCGCGCCAGGATCGCCTCCGCGTTCAGGCCCACGGTGCCGCGCGCGGCGGGGATGACCGTCTCGCACTCATTGGCATCCATGAAGCGAGCCGCCTCCAGCAAGCCCTCCTGTTCCGCCGCCGGCACGACCAGGAAGCCGTGCTTGTCGGCATGGATCAAATCGCCGGGCGCCACCCGCCGGCCGAACACCTCGACCTCGCAACCCCAGCGCAGCGGATGCACCGCGGCATGACCGACGCAGAGCCGGCGCGCCAGGGCCTTGAACCCAGCATCGGTCATCTCGTCGAGGTCGCGGATGGCGCCGTCGACGATCGTGCCGACACAGCCGAGCGCGCGGTGAATGTTGCTGTTCACCTCGCCCCAGAACGAGCCGATGACGCGGGGCTTGTCGAGGTCCTGGACCACCACAATCTTGGGTCCGGGCACGGAGGCGATGTAGCGCCGGTACTCGCTCCAGGCCTGAGGATTTGCCTGCCGGTGCGCGGCGTTCGAGGGCTCGATGACGACGGTCACCGCACACCCCGCCATCGGCCCCATCTGCGGCATGAAATCGCGGGTCTCCTCGAGGTTGAAGGCCTCGGCGCAGGCGTCGCGGCGGGTGATCTGCTCCCAGCCGTTGTAGATGGTGGGGGTGTTCCAGCGCTTGAGCTGGTGAAGTTCGGCATCGGTCATCCGTCATCAACGCGGCGACAGAGCCGGGTTTACTGGTCAAGAAGATGAACCAGTTTGCACTCTCGGGTCCACGGAGTCGTGGGGGTCAGTTTGGGGGCTCTTGGACCGGTTTTGCGGCACTGCCCCCCGATGCCCCTGTGGCAGTCGGTCGTGATGCCGTTGGGCCTGGCGACGCCACCGCCGGTCGCAATGGCGTTGCTGGCGGCGGAAGCACAACCGCCGCTCCGGTTCCACCCGCAACGGCAGCAGGAGCCGGGCGACCCGGCGACACCTGCACCGGCGGTCGGGGTGGCACCGGCCGGGTCGACGGCGCGGCGACGGGCCTCACCGGCCCGGCCGCGGCGGGGGCTTTCGCCTTGGCACTGCAACCGCAGCTTGAAGAACCTGCCGAGCTGCAACCGCCGGCCCCGCCACCGCAGCCGGAACTCTTGCTGCCCTCGCAGGTGGCGCAGCGGGAGACCAGCTTGGGAACTGCCACAGCCTCGTGGGGTCGCAGCGCCAGAAGAGCCAAGGCCAGCACCGCCGCGTAAAACGGCCAGACTGCAAGCGACAACACCCAGGCCACAAAGGCCTGCGGTCGCGCTGCCTCTGACCGCTCCATACCCTGCCCTGCCTCGCACAAGCCCAGCAGGATCAGCAAGCCGAGCATCACCTCACGCTGAAGGAATCCTGCCAGGGGATGAATGGCACAGACAAAAAGCAGGGCGAGGGAGATGAAGCGGAGCGGCGACATTGGAGGAAACTGGAATAAATAGGTCGAAAGCAGTTGAGTCACTTAAGTTAAAGACTTTTGCAACCTTGGAAGGTATCTATAATATATAAAATATTAACTAACGAATAATTTTACATATACTCTCAGGCCCTCCTCCGGAGTAGCAACCACAAAAAAAACAATGCAGCCGAAATGAATGATACAATAAACCATGAATTAACAGATGCCGGCAATTCACCACCCTCTTCCAAACTATTTTTTCCACGCGGCGACCTGATCCGTGGATAATCCGAGCCAGCCCCATTGGCATTGCTTAAATTATCTTCATGTGGCATCTTATTTTCAGAAAAAAACTTATCATCAATAATATATAATATATTATTTATTACCTCTAATTCTTCATCGCTTATACGATAACTATCCTTTCTATATCGAACCAAATCACCAACCCATTTGATCCGCTGACTTGCACCATACCCCTGCCACAAAACGGACCTCGGTGCTTGTTGGTCATGATAAATTACTGATTTAAGAATTCCAGCCACCTTTGATATCAACCCCTCCTGCTCAGACAATTCACTCAAGCTTGGCGCATTATCATCCCATTTTAATTGAATCAGCAACTTAGTCAAAAATGGCGCATCATCCATTTTCATAGATAATGAATCCAAGTAAACCGCCAAGTATGTTGGATATCTATGCATAACTTCGATCAAGGCATTTTCATCCCCCGAATAACGAATAATATTTATTGAACTCAATATTTCTTCCCGACTCAGAACTTTACTCTTTCTCAATGTTTTCAAGGCTTCGGTGACATTGGCATTATACTTTATGCCCCCCCTCGATTCCATCCCCGGAATATGACAAGGCTAAACATACTAAAAAGCAAGAATTTATTACGATATTTAAAAGCATGTATTTTGCATTCATAATCATCAGTATCCTGAATTATCATCTGAAACCGCACTTCCGCTGTCAAACATACCTCCGGATCCGCGATAGAATCTTTGCTCGACTTTCCAGTCGGCATATTCTGAAACAAGATACCATTTGGCCTGATCGCCGTCGCCAATTTCCAATCTAATGAATTCACCAAAATTAAACTTTATCAACACCTCCTCACCGACGCTTCCAGCAGTTTTAAGTATACTTGGAGAAGTAACTCTATCTCGAGATGAGAGTTTACCCTTTGCCGTAGGCCCGATTTCAGGATATAGCTCCTGCGTTTCAGAATATGGGTCATTGTCCTCATCCGTTGTTCCTGGATCATCATTACCCGTAGGAGGCGCTGGAAAAGGTTGTATTTCTATGCTACCTACTGGAAAGAAGTCAGCAAATTGCTCTAGCCATTGCGTGTGCGATGGTGACGCATGGTATTGATTTGATAAAATGGTTTTTGGAGCCGTATTCTCATGCTTAACACGGACACGCCTGCTAACATCCCACTTTTTATGTGAAGATAAAAATTGCACGTTAGATCCGGGCGGTGAGGTTGATGCGTGGCCGTTTAACTTTGGTATTTCGTTTCCCGTCACTATTTCAACAGGTTTAATTGTGAACTCGAAGTACCGGTATGTAGATTGAGGTCTAATCCAACTAACGCCTAGGTGTGGGTATTCAATACTGGGAGCTACCCCTGCGTTCACCGGCTCTAAAGCATAGCACCACACCACCCATACATACATTTCATCTACAACCACGCCACTTCTATATTTTATCCTCAGCTCATACTTACCCGTCTCATCGCGTTTCACTTTTCGCTTGTTGGCTGAGCTTCCGCTTTCTCCACCTTCCCATTCAAACATCTGCTCGAAAGTTGCGGCATCGACACCAACTGCTCTAAGTTCAACGAAATCTTGGCTCAATTCGGCGGATTTTTTGGGTGTAACGAAGTGCTTGACCTTGCTGTCTGCATTGACAGACTGCACCACATCACCAACCACTCCGGCCATATCTACATCAGGTACAATTCCAATTAAAGCTGTGGCCGAGCACGGCAGCACTCCTGTGTACACCTGTCCATCCGGCAGGTCTGGTTGTGTTCCAGCAATGCAGGTGGCATGATCGACCGCCGGGTTCACTGAAGGCGCACAAC
>CBINON010000032.1:0-56119 GCA_966252325.1 uncultured bacterium
AGGCCGTGTCCGAGAACGCCCCATCCGGAGCCTTGAGCCGCCGCTGTCGCATGCCCCACCCAAGCACAGCCCACGCCGCCGTCAACTTATTTTCAAACAAAGGGACAGACACTTTATAAAGTTCGGCCTGCCGACCCGTCATCGGCCCCGCAGGTAGCCCCACGCGCAGCGATCAGGCTGTTCATGATCTGCCCGTCGGAGGGAAAGCCTTCCGCTCTGGCCCTACGCGCCGCCGGCCCGCAGGCCGCGCTTGTGAAATTTTTCACAAATTCGGGTTGCCGCACCTGCCACGGCTCCGATAATCGGCGAACCCTCTTTTTCCGACCCATGTCCACCCCCGCCCCCGCCGCACCCCCGCCTGTCGACCTGGTGAACGTGCAGATCGATGGCGTCTGGCACAAGTTTCCCAAGGGCACGCGCATGATTGAGGCCTGCAAGCAGGCGAAGAAGGAGGTGCCGCATTACTGCTACCACCCGAAGCTGACGAGCCCGGGCAACTGCCGCATGTGCCTCGTCGAAATGGGCATGCCGCCGCGCCCGCAGCCGGGCCAGGAGCCGGAAAAGGACGAGCACGGCATGCCGAAGATCGGCTGGATGCCGCGCCCGGTCATCGCCTGCGCCAACACGGTCGCCGAGGGCATGGGCATTCGCACGGATTCGATCCTCACCCAGGAATGCCGCAAGGGCGTGATGGAGTTCCTGCTCATCAATCACCCGCTCGACTGCCCAATCTGCGACCAGGCCGGCGAGTGCCGCCTGCAGGAGTTCAGCGTCGAGCACGGCAAGGGCGAAAGCCGCTTCCGCGAGAACAAGGTCAAGAAGCCGAAGAACGTCGACATCGGCCCGCGCGTCCGCCTCGACGACGAGCGCTGCATCATGTGCAGCCGCTGCATCCGCTTCACCGCCGAGATCGCCGATGACCCGGTGCTCGGCTTCACCGAACGCGGCAGCCACACGACGCTGGCCGTGCACCCCGGCAAGCGCCTGGAGAACAACTACTCGCTCAACACCGTCGACATCTGCCCGGTGGGCGCGCTCACCAGCACCGACTTCCGCTTCCAGCAGCGCGTCTGGTTCCTGACCGAGACCGACAGCCTGTGCACCAAGTGCGGGCGCGGCTGCAACACGGTCATCGGCGCCCGTGGCGACACGCTGTACCGCCAGACCCCGCGGGAGAACAACGAGGTCAACTCCAACTGGATGTGCGACCAGGGCCGCCTCGACTTCCACTTCGTCAACAGCGAGTTCCGCCTCACCGATCCGCTGCTCAAGAAGGCCGGCCGTCACGAGACCGCCAAGTGGTCCGACACCCTGCAGGCCATCGCCGACGCCGCCCGCGGCCTCAAGGGCGAGGAGATCGCCATCGTTGCCAGCGCCCGCTTCACCAACGAGGAGTTGCACTACGTGCGCAAGCTGGCTGACACCCTTGGCACCGACAACCTGGACGTCGTGCCGCGCAGCGGCGGCGCCGACGGTTACCTGCGCGCCGACGACCTCAACCCGAACAGCCTCGGCGTCCGTCACATCCTTGGCCTTGAGAAACCTGGAGCGATGCTTGAAGGCATCCGTGAACTGCTTGGCCGCGGCCGTCTCAAGCTGGTCATTGCCCTCGGCGAAGACCTGCTCAAGGCCGGCTTCGAGGCGCGCGAACTGGAAAAGGCCGGCTTCTTCGCCTCGCTGCACATCCTCGCCCACGCCGCCGCCGACTACGCGCACGCGGTCCTGCCCGGCAACTCCTACGCGGAGAAGGACGGCAGCATGATCAACGTCACGGGTCGCCTGCAGCGCCTCAACAAGGCCGTCAACAGCCCCGGCAACGCCCACGACACCCTCGTCATCCTGCGCGACCTCGTTGCCGCCTGCGGCGGTGGCAAGGGCCCGGACAGCGCCGCCGAAGTCTTCGCCCGCCTCGCGAGCGAGATTGCCTGCCTGAAGGGCCTGACCTTCGACGGCATCGGCGCGCTTGGCGTGCCCGTGGTCGAGACCGAGGAAAAAGTGCCGCTGCTCGAACGCGAGAAGGAGCGTCGCAGCAAGGGACTGATCGTCGGCTGACGCGGGTCTTCACCCAGTCTCAAACGGCGTGCCCGTGTGCGCCGATCGCGCCGTCAGACCTCCAGCCAGACCACGCCAGGATGGCGGGCGCACAAGTCTTGAATCGCCTCCGGTTCCAGCACCGCAAAGGCGGTCGACAGGGCATCCGAAAGGGCCGCGGCAGGCGCCTGGGCAAAGCTGCGCTGGGCTCGCACCGCCAGCGGTCGCAGGCTGCGTGGATCCATCAGGTGTGCGCCCTTGACCTGAAAGCCGCTGCCACTGACGGCGGCATCGTGCAGGGTCAGGGTCCGCGCCCCCTCGGCCAGGGTGATCGTCCAGCCCTGCTCGCCCGGGGCGTTGCCGAGCGCCAGCAGGGTGCTGTCGCCGGCATTCAGCAGGGCATCGGCAAAGCCCCAATCGCCGAGCAGCACGGCCGCCTGATCGAGCGCGTAGCCCTTGCCCAGGCCGCCGAGGTCAAAGACCATGTGATCGGCGTGAACGGTCACCCGGAAGCCGTCCTCATCGAGATCAAACAGATGCGAGCCGACCGCCCTGCGCGCCTTTTCCAATAGCTCGGGATCCGGCTCGCGCAGGCTGCCGTCCTCGGTCCGCCACAGGTGCATCAGGGGACCCACCGTGATGTCGAAGGCGCCTGCGGTCTCTGCATGCACGGCCTTGGCCAGACTGAGACAGTCCCAAACCGCGAGCGAGACCTTCAGGCTCTCCCCCGCGCGCAACTGGGCGAGTCGCCAGATGTCGCTGGTCGGCCGAAAGCGACTCAGTTCATCCTCGAGCCGGTGAATCTCGCTGAACAGCGCCTCAGCCGCCTGCGCGGCGTAGAGAGCATCGTCGCCGGCGAGAATCACCTCGAAGGCGGTGGCCATCGCGTGCTGCTCGAAGCGGTGGATCGTCATGGCGGTGGCACGCCGGGCAAGGGCGGCAGGCTCGGCGAAAACGCCGGAGGCACGGTCAAGGTGCCACCCGGCTGAACCGGCACCGGCAACTGGGGCACCGGAGTCGGCGCCGCGCTGACAGGGGCCTGGCGTCGGTAGAAAACCGACAGCATGACACCGGGTCGCAGGCCGTAGGGCGAGCGCACCTCGTACTCCTCCAGGCGCAGCTTGTCGGCCACAGCCGGATAGAACTCGCCATCGGTGACGATGATGTCGGCCTCGAGGGTGTCCGGCACCGCGGTGGGGTACCCCACCTTCGGCCAGGCGCGCCAGTACCAGGGGAGCGGCCAGCCGGAATCGGCCTGCACCACCTGGATCCGCGTCGTCTCGGCCTTGTCGCCGACATAGGTGCCCACTTCATCGAGCAGGCGGCGCAGGCTCTTCGAGGTGTGCGAGTAGACGTAGGGATTGCGCGGGTCGGCCGAGTACTCGAACTGCGGGTTCGCATGCGTACCGGTCAGACGCATCGTCTGGCTGCACAAATGGTAGGCACCGAGGGCAATCAGAAGATGGAACAGCCCACGCGTCAGCAAACCCGGCATCCAGGACCACAACGCCGCGCCACCGGCACCGGCCAGCAGGATGAGCGCATGTTGGGCGCTGAGGATCGACCAGGGCGTCTTGTAGCGGATCAGCGAATAAACGCCGAACAGCGCCACCGCATAAACCGTCAGGAAGACCAGGAAAACCTGCCGCTCCGGCCGCCGGTGCTGGCCGAAGAAGGCGTGGCCCATGCCGAGCAGGGCGAGCACGCCGATCATGGCCTCGCTCCACACCAGGGTGTCGCGCCGCCAGAAGATCAGGGTCAGGTAGTAGTGCCAGGGTTTTTCATGGCCGCTGCCCTGCCCACGCTCAAAGTAGTCGACGTAGGTCATCAGGCTGTCCCAGACCGTGGCCCAATCGCTGAAGCCGCCCGAGTAGGAAGCCACCGACACAAGCACCGCTGGCGCCAGGGCCCACAGCCAGGGGCGTTTCGGCCGGTCCTTGGGACGCATGCCGGCCAGGCTCAGGCCCGTGCCCTTGCGCGGGGTGAAGCCGCCAAAGAGGAGTCGCACGGCCAGCCAGCCGCAGAACAGGGCGCCGACATTGAGAATGAAGGTCTCCTTGGTCGCATGTTGGAAGCCGAGCGAGGCACCGCCGAGCAGCAGCCAGAAGCGGGAACCGCCCTGCGAGTAGCGCCAGAAGGCCAGCAGCGTGAGGCTGACCAGCAGCACCAGCAGCATCTCCATGATGAAGTAGCGACTGTAGTAGACCATCATGGGCGAAACCGCTGCCAGCAGCAGGGCCAGCGCCGTGCCCATGCGCCCGAGCACATCGGCAAATCCGAGGGTCAGAACCAGAACGAGCAGACCGCAGACCACCGTCACCCGGCGCAATTGAGCGTCAGTCCAGCTGTTCGAATCGCCCCAGCCGGCCAGCGCACCCCAGACCCGGGCGACCTGGTGCAGGCCGGGACCGTGGTAATCCTTGCGGTCGTACTCGAAGTGACCGGTGTTGACGTAGTCGGCCAGTTTGACGCCCAGCACCGCCTCGTCGGTGTGCATCAGGCGCCGGTCGAGACCCGGCAACCGGTAGAAAGCACCCAGCGCCAGCGCCAGCACCACCAGCACAAGGCAGGGCAGTAGCGGGAAGACGGCTTCTTTGCGCGGGGTCATGGGGACTTTACCATGGCGAACCCCGCCTCATGCGCCAGCAGGAATGTCGCCGAGTTCCCGATACGCCTGCACGATGCGCGCCAGCCATGCGTCCTGGTCCATCGCCCAATAGCGGGTCGAAAAAATCTCGACCTCGTGCAGGCCCGTGAAGCCAGTCGCCTCGACCCAGCCGCTGATCTGCCGAATCGGGATGCAGCCCTCGCCCATCAGTCCGCGGTCGTTGAGAAGGTCGGTCGTCGGCGTTTTCCAGTCGCACAGGTGGTAGGCAAACAGCCGGTCCTTCTCGGCCGACAGGGCGATCTGCGCCTCGAGTTCCGGATCCCACCAGATGTGGTAGACATCGGCGGCGATGCCGAGCAGGCGCGGCGAGCCGAGGACGTCGCAGATCTCGTTGGCCTGGCGCATTGTGTTCACCGCGCTGCGGTCGTCGGCATACATGGGGTGCAGCGGCTCGATGGCCAGCCTGACGCCCGCCGCCTCGGCCTCGGGCAGCACCGCGGCAATGCCGTCGGCAATCTGCTTGCGCGACTCCACCAGCGACTGGCCCGGCACCGCTCCACAGACCAGCACGATGAGCGGCGCACCCAGCGCCTGCGCCTCGGCGATGCAGCGCCGGTTGTCATCGATCGCCGCCTGCCGGCCGGCGGCCGTGGCCGAGGGAAAAAAGCCACCGCGGCAGAGGCTGACAATGGCCAAGCCCGCGTCGCGGGCCTGTCGGCCGACGGTCGCCGGGTCGCGCCCCTCCAAGTTGTAGCGCCAGAACGTGATGCCGCCAAGGCCCGCCGCCGCGTACTTGGCGATGCAAGTCTCCGTGTCCCAGGGCTTGGTCGTGATCGTGTGCAGGCAGAGGCGGCGCAGGTCGTTCATCGGTTGTACCGCAACGCGTTCAGAGGCTGGCCGTCAAGGGAGAGTTGGGGCGATGGATGATTCTTGATTCGTGACGGGCGCGGTGCCTTTGCTTTAGTCGGGCGCAGAACCCTCGCTGGCAGGTCCCTTGCGAGCTGCGAACTCAACCCTTTGATGCCGGGTCGGAGGCTATGGACTTCAAACGACCCGCACACACGCGACCCAGAGGACAAAGCCAACGGTTCAGGATGCGCCGCGTTCACGGGTTTTGACTCAGGCATGGATCCGTCTTCGAGACGGTTCTTTAGCCTTCTGAAGTCACCCCCGGCAACAGCCCCTTGCTTTCCAGGAAGGCATAGAAGGGATGCCGCTTGCTTGTCTCGGGCGTGCCCACGGACAGGGAGAGACCGCACTCCGGACACTCGACCGAGCCAGCGACCACGGACTCGCAGGCGGGACAGCTTCCCTCGAAGGGCTCGGTCAGTTCCGGAGCGATGCCAAAATGGTCCATCAGCAGGGTCAGACTCTGCAGCAGATCCTCTTCCTCGACGAGCAGCCGATACTCCGTGACGCCGCGATGACCGCTGACTTGTGTCGTCACCGCCGTGAAATCCAGGGCCACCCCATTCTGGCCGAACAAGGGGATGATGTCCTTCAGTTCGTCGGCACTGAACTGGGGGATTTCAATCATGGTGCAACAACGATCCCTCATCTTGCCTGACGTGAGGGCGGTCCCGCCCTCACGCCTTCACTCCCCTGCCCTCACTCCGCCTGCGCATTGCCACCGCCGGCGATTTTGCTGCGCATCTCGGTGTCGGCGCTGAGGTTGCGGAAGCGGGCGTAGTCCATGATGCCGAGGTTGCCGCTGCGGAAGGCTTCGGCCATCGCCAGGGGGACCTGGGCCTCGGCCTCGACGACACGGGCGCGCATTTCCTGGGTGCGGGCGGACATTTCCTGCTCGAGGGCAACGGCGGCGGCGCGGCGCATTTCGGCGTTGGCCTGGGCAATCTTCTTGTCGGCCTCGGCCTGCTCGGTCTGCAGCTTGGCGCCGACGTTCTCGCCGACGTCGATGTCGGCGATGTCGATCGACAGAATCTCGAAGGCGGTGCCGGCGTCGACGCCCTTGGCGAGCACGAGCTTGGAGATGCTGTCGGGGTTCTCCATGACCTCCTTGTAGGAGTTGGCCGAGCCGATCGACGAGACGATGCCCTCGCCGACGCGGGCGATGACGGTCTCCTCGGTGGCGCCGCCGACGAAGCGGTCGAGGTTGGTGCGCACGGTGACGCGGGCGCGCACGCGCAGGGAGATGCCGTCCTTGGCGACGGCGTCGATCTTGCCGCCGCGGCCCATCTCCTGGTTCGGGCAGTCGATGACCTTGGGATTGATGCTGGTGCGCACGGCGTCGAGCACGGTCTTGCTGGTGCCCTTGCAGGCGAGGTCGATGGCGCAGGCGCGGTCAAAGGTGAGCGGGATGCCGGCCTTGTCGGCGGCGACGAGGGCGAGCACGACGTGCTGGACGTCGCCACCGGCGAGGTAGTGGGCTTCGAGCGGATCGCTTTCCAGTGTCAGGCCGGCCTTCACCGCGGTGATGCGCGAGTCGACGACCATGGCGTTGGGGATGCCGCGCAGGTACATGGCCAGCAGGTTGATGATGCTCACCGGCGCGTTGGAGATGCGCGCGCGCAGCCAGAGGTTGAAGAACTTGGCGATGACCAGGAAGAGGACGAGGGCGACGATGAGCGCGCCGCCGACGAGGAGGAACTGGAAGTTGATGGGCATGGTCAGGTGGGGTTGGGGGTGAGACGGACGATGAGATTGCCGGGGTCGCGCCCGGTGATGCGGACGCTGGCGCCGGCGGGAGCAAAGCCATCCTCGCAGCGCACCTCGCGACGCTGGCCGCCGAAGTCGGCGCGACCGAGCGGGCGCAGGTCGGTGAGGGCGACACCAACCGCACCGGGCGCGAGGGTGTCGGTGGTGGGCGGGCCGGCCGGACTGGCGGCCTCAAGGGTGAAGCCGCGGCGCCAGAATTTCACGGCAAAACAGCGCAGCCAGACGAGCTGGACGGCGGCGGTGAAGAGGATGACACCGGCGGCGGCGGCCGCGCGGGCCGTGCCATTCCAGGGGGCGAATTCCTCGGCAAACAGCAGCAGGGCGACGGCGGCCAGCGTGCACAGAACACCAATGGCGCCGACGATCATGCCCGGCACGAAGGTCTCCAGAATCATGAGCAGGATCCCGAGCAGCACGAGGATGGCGAGCGTGAGAACCACGCAAGGAGCATGCAAGGGATTGCCGCTGCCGTCAAGTCAAGCCGGCTCAGGCGAGCAGGCCGCGCACGACCTCGCCATGCACATCGGTGAGGCGGAAGTCGCGCCCCTGGAACCGGTAGGTCAGGCGGGTGTGATCGAGTCCGAACAGGTGCAGGATCGTCGCATGGAAGTCATGCATCGACACCGGGTCGCGGGCGACATGCCAGGCAAAGTCGTCGGTCTCGCCATGGATGTGGCCGGCCTTGACGCCGCCGCCGGCCATCCACAGGGTGAAGGCGCCGGGGTGATGGTCGCGTCCCGTCACCGTCTTGAAGCCGGGGCGGTTTTCGCCGAGGGCGGTGCGGCCGAATTCGCTGCCCCAGACGACGAGGGTGGTGTCGAGCAGGCCGCGCTGCTTGAGATCCTTGAGCAGGGCGGCGACCGGCTGATCGACCATGCGGCAGTTGTGGGCGAGCTGGGGATCGAGGTTGCTGTGGTGATCCCAGGAGGCGTGGATGATGTTCACGAAGCGCACGCCGCGCTCGACCATGCGCCGGGCCTGCAGGCAGTGGCGCGAGAAGATGCGGTAGTTGCCGATGCCGCCGAGGTTGCTCTTGATGGGCGGTTCGTCGCGGTCAATGCCGTAGGCATCGAGGGTGGCCTGCGACTCGCCCGAGAGGTCGGTCAGCTCCGGCGCAGCGCTCTGCATGCGGAAGGCGAGCTCGTAGCTGTTGATGCGGCTGGCGATCTCCGGATCGCCAATGTGGCGGTGGCGCAGGCGGTTGAGATCGTTGAGCGCGCCCAGGCTGGCCTGCTGCATGTCTTGGCTGATGCCCTCGGGGTTGGCGAGGTTGAGCACCGGCGAGGCGCCATTGCGGAACATGACGCCGCCGTAGGACGACGGCAGAAAGCCGCTCGACCAGGTCGAGCTGCCGCCGGGCAGGCCGCGGCCCTTGCTGACCATGACCACGTAGGCCGGCAGATCCTGCGAGGGACTGCCGAGGCCGTAGGTGAGCCAGGAACCGACGCTGGGCCGGCCGAGCAGGGGCGCGCCGCAGTTGAGCATGAGCTGGCCCGGCAGGTGGTTGAACTGCGTCGTGTGCATCGAGCGGATCATGCAAATGTCATCGGCGCAGCCGGCGAGATGCGGCAGCAGGTCGGAGAAATCCATGCCGGAGCGGCCGTGCTTGGCAAACACGCGCTTCGTGCCCAGCACCGTCGCCGTCTCCTTTTGCAGGAAGGCGAACTTCTGGTCGCCCACCAGCGAGTCGGGCAGCGGCTTGCCGTCGTAGGTGTTGAGCAGCGGTTTGGGATCAAACAGGTCCATCTGGCTGGGACCGCCCTCAAGGAAGAGGAAGATGCAGCGTTCCGCGCGCGGCGCGAACTGCGAGAGGCGGGCGGCCAGCGGTCCCGACTCGGCCGCGAGCAGGCCGTCGCGCCCGAGCAGGGAGGCAAGGGCGAGCGTGCCGAGCCCACAGGCGCCGGTGGCGAGAAAGTCGCGCCGGGCCAGGGTTTGTCGTTCTTCGGGGGACATCCGGGGTACAACGTCAACAAGCCCTGCCGTCTCGCGGCCAAGGCTCAGCGTTTCCAGGCCAGGCAGGTGAAGATCAGGGCGCCCGGCAGGTAGGCCAGCGTGCTGAAGAACAGCTTGCGGGCGGTGGCACGCTCCGGCTGCTTTTGAAAGGCGAGCGCGAGGCGGCAGAGCCAGGCGGCAAGCAGCAGGGCCGGCGGCAGGAACCAGGACGGATGGACGAGGCCGGCGTAGACCGGGTAGAACATGAGCAGCAGGGTGGCGACCGAGTAGGCGAGCGCGTGGCGGGAGGTGCGCACGCCGAGTTCATCCTCGTTGGCGAGCATGACGAAGCCGCCGCGGCGGTACTCGTCGCGGTACATCCAGTTGATCGCCAGGAAGTGCGGCAACTGCCAGAGGAAGAGCAGCGCGAACAGGTAGAGCGCGCCGGGCTCGATGAGCAGTTCCCAGCGGAAGTACTTTTCCCCGGCCGGAGTCGGTCCGGCAGCCCCGGCCCAGCCGATGAGCGGCGGCAGGGCGCCGGAGACCGCGCCGACCAGCGTGTTGACGGGCGACTGCTTTTTCAGCGGCGTGTACAGGAAGAGATAGACCGCCAGCGTCAGGGCGGTGAGGGCGGCGGCCTCGACATTGACCTTGGAGCCGAGGTGGATGAGGGCGAAGGAGCTCAGCAGCCAGCCGATGGCGAAGGCCGAGCCGGGGCTGACGCGCCCCGAGGGCAGCGGGCGGTCGGCCGTGCGCGTCATGCGCGAGTCGGGCTCGATCTCCATGAGCTGGTTGAAGACCGCGGCGCCGAAGGCGGCGAAGCTGCTGCCGAGCAGGGTGTGGAAGAGCAGCCAGCCGCTCCAGTCCGGGCCGCGACGCAGCCAGAAACCGACAAAAGTGGTGACGATGACCAGGGCGCTGAGCCGGAACTTGGTCAGCACAAGCAGGTCGTTCAGGGTCGAGCTGCGGGTCTCGGAATCGGGTCGGTCGGCCATCGGAGGTGAGCTTACGCGCGCGCCGCGCTTTCGCCAGGGGCGTTTGCACCGAGCAGCCAGAGGAAGAGGGCGCTGACCAGGAGCGAGGACAGGCCGATGTGCAGGACCTGGGCGACCGGCAGGATGCCGACGTGGGCGAGCACGATGCCGAGCGCCATTTGCGCGAAAAGGATCAGGACCACGGAGGCCTCGAGCCAGCCGGCGCGCCGCAGGCGACGGCGCGCGCCGAGCCAGAAGGCAAGCCCGGCACCGACCAGCAGCCAGGAGAAGCTGCGGTGCACAAGGTAGACGGTGCTGGCCTCCAGTTCGACCACCCACTGCGCGCGCGGCTCGCCGGCATGGCTGCGCGCGAGTTCATCGGTCAGCTCGCGCACCTGCGAACCCATGACGCCCTCGACCACGACGAGCAGGAACAGCGCCCAGGCGAGCCGGCGCAGGCCGGGAGTGGGGGTGCCGTCGCGCCAGGCGAGTCGCCAGGGCTGGTCGCAGCCGCGCCAGACGGTGTAGACGAGCACGCACTGCAGCAGGATGGCCAGGGCCATGTGCAGGGTGATGATGCCGGGCTGCAGGCCGCTGAAGACCACGCGGGCGCCGAGCCAGGCGTTGATGCCGACGAGCAGGAAGGCGGCGAGGGCGGCCCCAAAGACGCGGGCGCGGCCGCGGCGGATTTCGCCGAGGGCGGCCCCGAGCAGGATCACCACCGACAGACCGACCGGCAGGCTGGTGAGACGATTCAGGTACTCGACCCAGGTCGCCACCGGATCGAACTCCGCGCGCAGGGTTTCCGGCGTGATGGTCGCCGGGTCGCGGCCGTGGCGCTCGGCCTTGGCGCGGAACTTGTCGAGGTCGAGCTTGCTGAAGTCGATGTCCTCGGCGCGGGTGGGCGGCACCAGGCAGCCGTAGCAGAACGGCCAGTCCGGACAGCCGAGTCCCGAGCCGGTGGCGCGCACAATGGCGCCGACGAAGATGAGCAGCTCGACCGCGAGAAAGGCGGTCAGGGCGATTCGTTGAAAACGGTTCATCACAGGAACAAAACGTCCCGCCTCCGGGCGGAAGCGGGACATTCCGAAAGAAAACTGACCGGTCGAATCACTTGGCGGCCTCGGCCATCTTGGCGGCGGCGGCGGTGGACATCTCCTTGGCCCACTCATCGAACTCGGGGCCTTCAACGACCTCGAGCACGGCCTTCATCTGGGCGTGACCCGGGCCGCAAAGCTGGCCGCAGATGATGTCCCAGGTGCCGGTGCGCACGGGTTTGAACCACATGTGCGACTTGACCCCCGGGCAGGCGTCCTGGGCGGCGCGCATCGGCACGATGGCGAGGTTGTGGATGACGTCCTTGCTGGCGACATCGACGATGACCGGGCGGTTGACCGGCAGCTTCATCGTGCCGGGGTTGACGAAGTCATCCTTGCCATTCGGATCCTGCAGGTCGCGGCCCACCTGGTTGGCGGGCGAGATCAGGCGCGGGTTCCAGGTCGACAGCATGAGGTCACTGCCGGGATACTGGAAGTTCCAGAGGAACTTCTCGCCGAGCGCGCGCATCTTGATCGTGTCGGGCGAGGTTGGGAAGTCGTCGGCCTGGCGCGACCAGAGCGGGAAGGCAAAGCCGAGCAGCAGGATGGCCTCGACGATGACGACGCCGATTTCGATGTGGGTCGAAGCATGGCCGCGCACGCCATGGTAGTCGGCCTTCGGGTTCTTCGACTGGCGGAACTTCGTGAAGGCGATGATCAGGAAGATCGACCAGCCAATGAACAGGAAGAGCATGAACCAGTGCACGAAGCCGAGCATGTGGTCCACCAGACCGCCGTGCTCGGAGGCGTTCTGGGTGATGCCAAACCAGTGATTGATGTCGGAGACGCTCATGGGGGGTGGGGGAAAATTCAGGGGCGAAGGGTTCAGACGTCCGCGGT
Source organism: uncultured bacterium (assembly GCA_966252325.1). Lineage (GTDB taxonomy): Bacteria > Verrucomicrobiota > Verrucomicrobiia > Verrucomicrobiales > Verrucomicrobiaceae > Prosthecobacter. The sequence goes on from CBINON010000032.1 coordinate 12,159, forward strand.
CGGGGCGGACTGGCGCTGCTTGCGGGCAAAGTTCATGACGATGAGGCCGACGGCGCCCATGCCGAGCATGAGGAAACCGAGCATGACCAGCACAGCCAGGTCCTGGGCCTGGGCCATGAGGCTTCCAGGATCGGGTCGGCAGGTGGCGCAGGCGAGCAGGTTCATGACGTGCGGAGGAAGGGGGATCAGATGATGATGCGACGGCTTTTCTTGACGACGTACCAGATGCCGTAGCCGGTGAGCACCAGGCTCAGCCAGCCGGCGAACAGGCCGAGACCTGCCACGCCCATGGCCTCGGCCTTTTCCGGCAGCAGGCGCGTCCACAGGAAGAACCCGAGATCGCACAGGATGGCGAAGAACAGGAAAACAATGTGGAAGTGCTTGAGGGACATGGGCTGAACTCCGGGTCAGAAGTTGTCGTAGACGAGAGGATCGTGGGTCGCGAAGTAAGTCAGGACGAAGATCGCCAGGGCGAGAACGACCGTGAAGGCCAGCACCTTGTAGATGAGCAGACGCTCATGATTCAAGTGCATGAAGATGAGGGCCACCAGCGCCGCCTTGAAGGTGGCGACGATCATGCCGACCAGGATGTTCAGGCCGTGGGTGGGCAGCTCCACATAGGAGAGCGCCACCGTGATGACGGTGAAGACAATGAGGAGGGCGCCGATCCACAGGTACTTGCGGATCGACTTCTGGAGTTCTTCGGGCGAGTCAGCCATGGCGTTCGAAAATCGGGATTAGAGGAGATACAGCAGCGGGAACAGGAAGATCCACACCAAGTCGACGAAGTGCCAGAACAGGCCGCCGACCTCAACGCGGTTGGCAAGCTGCTCGGGGTTCTCGCGCAGCATGCGGCTGTCCATGAACAGGAAGTAGGCAAGGACGAGGGCACCGGCCACCACGTGCAGACCGTGCAGGCCGGTCAGGGTGAAGTAGATCGCGTAGTAGGTGTTCAGCTTGGGCGTGAAGTTCGAGTAGAAGGTGATGTCCTTCTTGTCGATCTTAACGACCGGGTGGTGACCGTGGCTGTCGCCGTGCTCGGCCGGGGCGCCGGCGGCGGCCTTCTTGGCGCCATGGTCATCGCCGTGGGCGGCCTCGGGCGTGGCGGAGTGCAGGTGCAGGAAGAAAGCCTCCTTCTGCAGGGTGGCGCTCTTCTTGGGATCGCGGCGGTCGCCGTACTTCTCCTCGAAGGCCTTGAGATGGTGGTCGCGGTTCTCGATGAAGGCCTTCTTCCAGGCCTCGCCAAGGTAGGCGCTGTTCCAAGCCAGCGACTTCTCGGCATCCGGCACCGAGCGGGTGTCGACGCCGTCGACTTCCAGCACCATGCTGTCGTCGGTCAGCTTGCCGGTGGCGACGCTGCCGTCGCGGAAGGTCATCGTCGTGGCGTTGTAACCGAGCAGCTTGCCGGGCTTGGCCTTGAAGGCGAGCGGAGCGACCGGCACCAGCTTGATGGCGGCGTTGTTCTTGCCTTCCGAGGCGGCCTTGGCGAGGGCCTGCTCACGCAGGCTGGCGAAGGTCGTTTCGTTGAGCTCGATCTCCGCACCGTCGGCGGTCTTGAAGCGGGCCTCGCCGCCGGCGAGGAAGGGCAGCACGTAACCGACCGGATCGGCGTCAACCGCGCTGGTCTTGGCCTGAACGGTGAGGGTCAGGTCGCTGACCTCACCAAACTTGATCTCATAGCCCTCGGGCAGGTGGCCGGTGAGGTAGGTGCCGTCGGTCAGCTTGACCGCGTAGTGCTCAAACTTGGCCTTGTACTCGAAGGTCTTGTTGACCATGAACACGCCCGCGCAAAGCACGGTGATGAGCATGTACAGCTTGAACTGGCCGATCCGGCGCAGCTTGAGCGAGGCCCAAGCCATCACGACGGTGACCGACGAGGCGATCAGCACCAGGGTGTTGATGAAGCCGAGCGTGACGTTCAGCTCATGCACCGGCCAGTGGTAGTCGGCACCGACGCGCAGGAAGATGTAGGAGGAGAACAGACCGCCGAACAGCATCACTTCCGAGGCGAGGAAGAGCCAGATGCCGATCTTGGCGTTGTACAGGCCCGTGTCGGGACGGGCGGAGACGGTGTAAGGAATGTCCATGAGTGAAGGGAGGCGGAGGGGCTCGGTTCTCGGTGGGCGTCAATGGTGGGCGGGTGCGGACGCCTTGGCGCCGGCCGGCACGGGGGCCGCCTTGCCCGGTTCGATCTCCCACTGCGGGAAGTAATCCTGGTTGATGCCCGGGACGCTGTACTCGTAGGGACCGCGGACGACGACGGGTTCGAAGTCGAAGTTGCCGTGCGGTGGCGGGGTCGGCGTCGCCCAGTCAAGGGTGGTGCAGTGCCACGGGTTGTCGCTGTTCGTCTTGCGACCGCCCTTGATGCTGAGGAAGACGTTGAGGATGAAGGGCACCTGGCCAAGGGCGAGGATGAAGGCGCCGACCGACATCAGGACGTTGAGGCCGAGCAGGTTGTTCGGCACCTCCATGCCGAAGAGACCGAACACGGAGCTGTTGAGCTCGGTCCAGAAGTTGGACACGCCCGAGGTCTGCTCGAAGTACTTGCCGCCGTCGTACCAGCGGCGGTGGAAACCGCCCATGCCCTGGATGAACATCGGCGCGAACAGCAGGTTCATGCCGACCAGCGACGGCCAGAAGTGCAGCTTGCCGAGCATGTCGCTCATGTAGCGGCCAGTGATCTTCGGGTACCAATGGTAGATGCCGGCGAAGAGGGCGAAGATGGTGCCCGGGGCGACGACGTAGTGGAAGTGGCCGATGACGTAGTAGGTGTCGTGCAGGGCCAGGTCGATGAAGGTGAAGGCGAGCGGCAGGCCGGTGAGACCGCCGATGCCGAACATGGGCAGGAAGGCCGACGCGAAGAGCATCTGCGGCGTGAAGCGGATCGAGCCGCCCCAGAGCGAGATCAGCAGGCCGGTGAGCAGGATGACCGAGGGCACCGAGATGAGCACCGTGGTGATCTGGAAGTAGGTCGACATCATCGTGCCCATGCCGGTGAGGTACATGTGGTGGGCCCAGACCAGGAAACTGAGGAAGCCGAGGGTGAGCGCGGCGTAGACCATCGACTTGTAGCCCCAGAGCGGGCGGCGGGTGTTGGCCGGAATGACTTCCGCCAGGATGGCGAAGGCCGGCAGGATGAGCACGTACACCTCGGGGTGGGCCAGGAACCAGAACAGGTGCTGGTAGAGCAGCGGGCTGCCGCCACCGGCGATGTCGAGGTGCTGACCGCCTTCCATGAGGCCGGTCGGCAGGAAGAAGCTGGCGCCGAAGACACGGTCGACGAGCTGGAGCAGCGCGGCGACTTCCAGCGGCGGGAAGGCCAGCAGGAGCAGGAAGCTGGTGACGAACATCGCCCAGCAGAAGAAGGGCATGCGCATCCAGGACATGCCCTTGGCGCGCAGGTTGATGACAGTGGTGATGACGTTGACCGAGCCGAGCAGCGAGGCGGAGATGTTGAACACCATCGCCAGCAGCCACCAAGTGTGGCCGTGCATCCAGACGTTGGTGACAGCCATGCTGGTCGTCGAGGCGAGCGGCGAGTACATCGTCCAGCCGGTCTGCACCGAGCCGGTGCCGACAAAGAAGCTGGCGAGCATCATGATGCCGCTGACCAGGAACAGCCAGTAGCTCCACATGTTGAGCTTCGGGAAGGCCATGTCGATCGTGCCGATCTGCAGCGGCATGACAAAGTTGACGAAGCCGGCGAAGCCGAGCGGCACGATGCCGAGGAAGACCATGATGGTGCCGTGCATGGCGCCGAGCATGTTGTAGAGCTCGCCGTTGACGACGCCGCCGGGGGCCCAGCGGCCGATCATCTCGTGGAACAGGTTGCCGAGCACCGGCAGTTTTTCGACGAAGGCCATGCCTGGAACCGGCTGGCCCGGGAAGGCGATGCTCCAGCGCATGAGCAGCATCAGGAAGAAGCCGAGCAGCAGGAACAGCAGGCCGGTGACGGCGTACTGCACGCCAATGATCTTGTGGTCGGTCGAGAAGACGTACTTGCCGATGAAGCCCGGCTCGTGGTGGTCGTGCCCGTGGTCGGCTCCGTGCTTGGAATCGTGGGTGGTGGCGGCGCTCATGTGAAGGGGGTTGGGAGGGAATTACTTGGCCGGTGTGGCGGCGGCTGCGGTGGCGCCGGGTCCCGCGGGGATCTCACCGGGGACGTTGGCGGCGGCGAAGGATTCGAGCTCGGCCTGCGTCCACTGCTTGTTGCGCGCAGACTCGTCCTTGCGGACTTTTTCGACCATCTCCTTGGTGATCATCGTGCCCTCGTTGCCCCAGTTGTTGCGAATGTAGGTGAGCACGTTGGCGAGGTCGCCCGCGGACATGGCGGCGCCGAAGCCCTGCATGCCACCCGGGAAGTTGTAGTTTTGGCCGGCCACGGTGACCTGGCCGACGAGGCCGTGCTGGACGACGCGGATCAGGCGTTCAGTGCCTCCCTTGACCCACTCGGAGCCGGCGAGCGGCGGGTACTGGCCGGGAATGCCCAGGCCGTTGCCCTGGTGGCAGCCGCCGCAGACGGCATAGCCGCTGGCGCCCTTCTTCATGGCCATCTGGAAGGGATCCATCGCGCCCGCGCCGGCACCGCCGCCCGGACGCGGATCGCCATGCTGGGCGAGCGAGAACGGGTTGCTGACGGAGAAGCTCCAGCCGCCGGTCATTGGGCCGAGCTGGCCACCGGCGATGATGGCGATGATCATGAACAGGAACATGACCCACAGCGGCGCGGGCTCGCGGCCCGGCTCGAGGTCGGCCTTCTCACGGCGCACGGCGGCGTGCAGGCGGTCGAGGTCGGTGCTGTCGGGGTTCATCGGGGAATGGGGGGCGCTCATGGGCGTTGGCGGATCGCGGGAAATGGCGGAATCAGCGGGCAGCGGGCGTGGCCGCAACCGCGGTCTTGCCGGGGACCGGGTAGTCTTTCTTGAGGGACAGCAGGTAGTCGACCAGGGCTTCGGCCTCGGCGGTCGGCACAACTTCATAACCGGCCTCGGGGGCGAACTTGCCGGTCAGCTTGAGGGCCTTGGCGGAGGGCTGGCCCTGGGCGAGACGCTCGACATAGAGGTGCTGGAAAGCCGGCATGTTCGACCAGTCGTGCACCGACTTCGGCGCATACAGCATCTGGTGAATGGCAGCGCGCTCGGGGGCGCGCCAGCCGTAGTTGGCGAGGTCCGGACCGCTGCGCTGGACGCCGAGGAAGGCGTAGGGTTCGCCGAGATAGTCGCGCAGTTCATTGGCGCGCACCGGGGCGGCCGGGCGGGCTTCCTGATCCTGGCCCCAGCCCTTGCGCCAGCCGTCGAGGGCGAGCTGCGTCGGACGGATCATCTGGGTGTGGCACTGGACGCAGCCTTCGCGGGCGTAGACGAGCTGTCCCTGGCGGTTGATCGGCGCCGGCGGATAGAAGCCATCCATGCCGTCGGCCTCCTTGTCATAGGCAAGCGGGGTCAGCGCCTGGTACTTGAGGGCGGGCACGACGACCAGGCAGAGCCAAGGCAGGCCGAAGCTGGCGATCAGGGCGAGAATGAACGTGCGGAACTGGGTCATGCGTGGGCGGCGTTGGGAAGGGCTTCGTCTTCGTGGTCATGCGCCAGCAGGGTCGGGGCCGAGCTGCGGCGGCCGAGGCCGGCCACCATGAGCATGAGATGGACAAGGAACCAGAAGTTGGACCAGGTGATGAGGGCCCAGGCGATGGCGCGGGCGATCAGGTAGGGGCGCAGGTTCAGCGCGAGTTGGCTGAAGTTCTGATCCCACATCTCCGGATGGTTGAGGTCGGCGCCCTGCTGGATGCCGGCGACCAGGCTGGTGACGACGATGGCGGCGATGCCGTAGACCGAGAACCAGAAGTGGTTGCGGATGAGGCGCACCGACAGCCATTCGCAGCCCGAGAGGCGCGGCACGATGTAGTAGATGGCGCCGAACAGGGTCATGCTGAAGAAGCCGTAGACGGCGACGATCTGGAAGCCGTACCAGGCCTGGGTGAACTGCAAAGTGGCACCGGTGTTGAAGTTCGAGATGAGCGCCAGCAGGGCGCCGCTCACCGGGTAGAAGAGCGATCCGAAGAAGACGAAGCGCAGGGTCGGGCTGGTGGCGACCAGGCTGTGCTTGCCGAGGGTGGTCAGGTGGTGGTTGAGACCAACCACGCCCACCGGGATGAGCAGGAGCACGGCGGCGGCGGCGCCGACGGCGGGCATCCAGGCGGGCAGCGGGCCGCCCATGAAGTGCTGCATGCCGGTCCAGCCGCCGAGCACGGCGAGCATCCAGAAACCGAGCTTGGCGAGCTGGGCACTGGCGATCGGCTGGCCGGTGACCTTCGGGATGAAGTAGTAGGCGGCGCCGATGGCGACCGGCGCGAAGAAGAGCAGGATGAGCGCGTGCACGTACCAGGCGTTGATGCCGGCGCCGAGGGCACCGAGGCCGGGCAGGCAATGCAGGGCGACGTTGGCGCTGATGAAGACCCAGGGGAACCAGAAGCAGGCGCCCAGCACGTACCAGGTGCTGACCATGAAGCCCTCGGGGCGGAAGGCTCGGCTGAACATGCGCGCCATCGGCCAGGCAAAGGCGAGGAAGCTGGCGAGCATCACCGGCCAGACAAAGGCCGGCATTTCCAGCCACTCCATCGAGGTGCTGCGACCGAAGAGAATGCCGAGCAGGCCGAGGGTGAGGGCGATGTTCCAGAACACCGCGGCGACCATGAGCACGGACTTGCCGGACTTCAGCTCCTGACCGGTGCGGCGGGCCATGATCCAGAGCATGGCGCCCAGACCGGCCTGAACGCCCCAGCCGTAGACAAGGGCGTTGACGTGGGTCGGCTGCAGGCGGCCGTACTGCAGCACGCTGCAGGGACCGAGGAAGTCGGGGGCGAACTGCTTGATGGCGGCGAGCACACCGAGGATGGTCGAGGCCATCAGCCAGAAGGCACCGTTGAGGAAGAGGAAAAGCACGGGGCCCTTGACGGACTTGTCGATGGCCGCACGCCGGAGGTCATCGGCCTGGGTGTCCGGGGTCGCTGGGGAGGTCTGCATAGGTTCCGGGATCAAATTCAATTCTTGGGAGCCGGCGCGGGAGCCGCGGTGGGTGCGGCAGGAGCCGGGGCGGCGGCCTGCTTGAGCTGGGTCGGCGAGCCGGGCACCACCTGCTGGCTGGCGCCCTGCGGGCGGGCCTTGAGGGCGGCCAGGGACTTGTCGAAGAGGGCGGCCTTGCGGGCGGGGTCGTCGAGACCCAGCTTGCCGACCAGTTCAGTCTGCAGGCCGTCGATCTCGGCGCGGTTGGCCACGCGTTCGGGAGCGCGCGGATCGCGGTCACCCGGCTTGACGAAGACGGTCTGGATCAGCCAGAACAGGACGGCGAAGCTGGCGAAGGCACCCAGCACCCAGGTGAAGGTGGCGCCGGCTTTCGAGGGGGAGTCGGTCGAGGACATGGGGATCAGTTGACAACGTTGGCGGACTCGAGCAGGCGCGGGTCGCGGCAGGGATAGAGACTCTGGTTGGCGAGGCCGCGCAGGAAGAGGAAACCGAGCGTGCCGACGACGGCGAGCAGGGCGAAGACATCACCGACCCAGGCGCCGGGCGCCCAGACGCCGATGCCCAGCGACGGACCGCGCTCGGGGATGACGTTCCAGTAAATGTCGACCAGGTGCATGAACAGGATCCACAGGCAGACCAAGCCGATGACCGCCGGTTTCTTCTTGCGCGGCTGCGAGAGCAGCAGGACGAACGGAGCGATGAAGTGGCCGACGACGATGAAGATCGACACCCAGCGCCAGCCCTCGGTGTTACGGGTCAGGTAGAAGCGGGTTTCCTCGGTGATGTTGGCGTACCAGATCAGGAAGTACTGGCTGAAGGCGATGTAGGCCCAGAAGACCGTGAAGGCGAAGAGCAGCTTGCCCATGAGATGGTAGTGCTCCTCGGTGACGACCTTGTTGAGGTAACCCAGGCTCTTCAGCCAGGTCACCAGCAGGATCGTCGCGGCCATCGAGGCCCAGGCGCAGCCGGCGAAGATGTAGACACCCCACATCGTCGAGAACCAGGCGTAATCGAGGGTCATCAGCCAGTCGACCGCGGCAAAGGTGACGGTCAGGGCGTAGAACAGCAGCCAGCGGCAGGAGAAGGTGCGCGACTTGATCGTGTGCTTGATGTCGCCGTCCTGGTCCTGCAGGACCGACTTGCGGCGCAGCGTGCGGGCGATGTGCCAGAGCACGAGGAAGTAGAAGACGAAACGGAAGTTCCAGGCGTTGAGGTTCAGGTAGCCGAACTTGTCGACGAGGATGTGCAGGTGGCTGTTGTCCTCGGCCATGTGGTGGAGGGCCTCCTTGACCGTTTCACCCGTCTCATGGGCGTGATGGGCGGCCTCGCGGTGGTGGCCCATCCATTCGTAGAGGGAGTCCTGGACCTTGGGCACAAGCAGCAGCGGCAGGCCGAGAATGGCGAGCGGCAGCACCAGGTTGGCCAGCTGTTCCCAGAGACGGCGCAGGGCGACGCCCCAGCCCGAGTTCGAGGCGCTGTGCAGGAGGATCCAGAAGCAGCCGCCGGCGACGAAGGTGAAGGCGAAGAAGAAGGCGAACAGCCAGCTGTAGGCAAAGGTGTCGGTCTTCGCAAAGAAGAAGTACAGCGAACCGGCCAGGCCGAGCGCGGCGGCGGCGCCGAAAGCGTTGATCAGCTTGGCGCCCTTGGCCCGGTCGAACTTTTCGCCGCCCTTGGGCAGATCGTTGAAGGTAACGTGGTGACTCATGCCGGAAAATGCCTCGAATTACTGGACGTTGTTCTCCTTGGCCGCGAGCTGGAGGGTGCGGATGTAGGCCACGATGGCCCAGCGGTCCTGGACGGAGATGGAGCCACCGTAGGGACCCATCAGGCCCTTGCCGTTGGAGATGACGTCGAAGATCGCGCCGTCGGCGCGATAGGCCGCGGCGTTCGCCGGATCGAGGGCCCCGGGCTGGAGGAAGTTGAAGGCGGTCAGGATGCCGTACTTGGAGGTGACCCCCTTGCCGTTGCCGGATTCGGCATGGCAGACGGCGCAGTAGATGTTGTACTGGCGCTCGCCGCGCTCAAGCAGGCTCTTGGACAGCTCGATTTCCTTGGGCAGGCCGTCGCCGTAGTAGTCGCCGATCTTGCCCGTGCCGTAGTAGCCGACGCCGTGGCTGAAGCCGAAGGCCGGCGGCTGGTACTTGCCCGAGGAGGCCGCGGCGGCGGGAACCTCAAAGCCCATTGGCACCGTGCCCTTCACCGGGCGACGTGCGCCCAGGCCGTCGGCAAAGAAGTCGCTCTTCGCCTGGTACTTGACCTTGGCCTGGTGGTCCATGTCCTGGAAGATTTCCAGCGGAGGCAGTTCAGACTTGCTGCCGCGCGTGCCGAAGGCGGCCACCACGATCGCGGCGACAAACAGGTAGCTGAGAAAGAAATATTTCATGGGTTGAAATGACCGGGCCCGCCCGGCCTGAGCTTGTGAAAAATTTCACAAGGCCCCAAGATTAGAAACGGCCCGTGACAATGCAAGAACGAAATCGTTTTTTGTGAGGGGAATTTGAACGTTTGCAGGCACCCCGGCCGCCCCCTGGCGGCGGGGGCACCGCCCCGGATTTCAAGCGCGGCTGCGCGCCAGCTCGACGAGCACCGCCTTCTGGGCGTGCAGGCGGTTTTCCGCCTGGTCGAAGATGACGCCCGCCTGGGCCTCGAGCACCTCCTCGGTGATCTCCTTGCCGCGGTAGGCGGGCAGGCAGTGCATGACCACCGCCCCCGGCTTGGCACGGGCCAGCAGGCCGGCATTGACCTGCCAGGGCCGCAGGGTCTCGATGCGCCCGGCCGCCTCCTCCTCCTTGCCCATGCTCACCCAGACGTCGGTGTACAGGACGTCGGCGCCGGCGACCGCCGCTGCCGGGTCGTCGCTGACCGTGACGGTGCCGCCCGGCACCCGCGCCATGAACTCGGCGGCGGGCTGGAACTCCTTGGGCGCCCCGATGACCAGCTCAAACCCCAGCCGGGCGCTGGCCCAGATCCAGGAGCGGGCGACGTTGCAGTCGCCATCGCCGAGGAAGCAGACCCGCCGGCCCTTCCAAGAACCGAAGCGTTCGTTGATCGTCTGCAGGTCGGCGAGGATCTGGCAGGGATGCTCGTCGTCGGTCAGGGCGTTGACTGTGGGCAGGCCGCTGTAGGCGGCGAAATCGACCACATCCTGCTGGGCGTAGGTGCGGATGATGGCGCCGTCGACCATGCGGCCGAGCACGCGGGCGGTGTCCTTGATCGGCTCGCCGCGACCCAGCTGGATGTCGGCCGAGGACAGGAACATCGGCTGGCCGCCCAGCTCGCGGATGCCGACCTCAAAACTGACGCGGGTGCGGGTCGAGGACTTGCTGAAGATGAGCGCCCACTGCTGGCCGGCAAGCACCTGCGGCGAGGCACGGCGGTCGCGCTTGAGGTGGGCGGCGAGGTCGAGCAGGCCTTCGATCTCGGCGGCGCCGAGCTGTTCCAGGGAAAGGAGATGTTGCATCGCGGGTCGAAACGTGGGGGTTGGCACTCAGGCGGCGGCGAGGCGGTCGAGCACGGCCTTGAAGAGGCGCAGGCCCTCGTCGGCCTGGGCTTCGGTGAGATTCATCGGCGGCAGCCAGCGCACGACCTTGGGGCCGGCGGGCACGACAAGCAGGCCGGCCTGCAGCAGTTCCCAGGCGAGGAAGATTGAAGGCAGCTTGCCCGAGGCCTGCACCGCCGGCAGGGCGGCCAGGCGGGCGTCGTCGAGCTCAAAACCGATCATCATGCCGAAGGCGCGGATGTCGGTGATCAGCGGCTGGCGCCAGGACGCCACCTCGCCGGCGATGCGCCGGCCGAGCTGGGCGGCGTGCGCCGGCAGGCCGTCGCGCAGGATGATGCCGAGCGTGGCAAGGCCGACCGTGCAGGCGAGCGGGCTGCCGCCGTAGGTCGTGCCATGCGTGCCCGGGCCGAGCAGTTCCGGCAGGCGGCGCGCCGATGCGGTGTCGATCTCGCGCTCGCGAATCCAGAAGGCTCCCAGCGGGTAACCGCTGCCGATCGACTTCGCCCAACTGATGGCATCCGGCAGGACCTCGTCGCCGGGCACGATGCTGCGCCAGCCGCAGGTGTCGCCGGTGCGGCCGAAACCGCACTGCACCTCGTCGAACAGCAGCAGCAGGTCGCGCTCGTCGCAAAGCGCGCGCGCCGCGCGCAGGAAGTCGGCGCTCGCCGGATGCACGCCGCTCTCGCCCTGCACGGGTTCCAGCAGGATGGCGACCGTGCGCTCGGTGATGGCCGCGCGCAGGGCGTCGACGTCATTGAAGGGCACGTAGACAAACCCCGGCACGATCGGGCCGAAGCCACCGTGGATCTTCTCCTGGGCCGTGGCGCTCATGGCGCCGAAGGTGCGGCCGTGGAAACTGCCGGTGAAGGTGATGATCTCGTGGCGCGGGCTGCCGTCGGCCAGGGGCCGGGCGACGCCATACTTGCGCGCCAGCTTGATCATGCCCTCATTCGCCTCGGCGCCGCTGTTGCAGAAGAAGCAGCGGCCAGGGATCTTGACGAATTCCTCGACGATGAGCCGGGCGAGCTGGGCCTGCTGGCGAATGCAGTACCAGTTCGACACGTGCACCAGGGTGCGCGCCTGGGTGGCCAGGGCGTCGGCGACCTCGGGATGGGCGTGGCCGAGCGGGCAGACGGCGACACCGCCGGCGAAGTCGAGGTACTTTTTGCCGTCGCGATCCCAGAGGTAGGGGCCCTCGCCGCGCTCGGGCCAGATGGGAAAACGCCCGTAGTTGGGCACCACGTACTTGTCCAGCCAGGCGGGGTCGAATTCGTTCAGGTCTGCCATCCTTGGGTTCCTCGGAAAAGGGGTTCGTTCGCCGGGGCGGCCCGGTCTCACAAATGAATCTCGGTGCCGATGCCGCCATCGGTGAAGATTTCCAAAATCAATGCATGGGGGATGCGGCCATCGATGAGGTGGACCTTGCCGACGCCGCCGCGCAGGGAGGCGAGCGAGGAATCCACCTTCGGGATCATGCCACCGCCGATGACGCCCTCGGCCTTGAGCCGGGCAATGGCGTCCGGATCGAGGGTCGGGATCAGGGTCGACTCGTCCTTGGGATCGCGCAGCACGCCGCGCACGTCGCTCAGGAAGATCAGCTTGGTCGCCTTGAGCTGGGTGGCCAGCGCGCAGGCGGCGAGGTCGGCATTGACGTTGAGCGTCCGGCCGCTGGCGGTTTCCCGGGCCACGGGCGACACCACCGGCACGAATTCACCGGCCACCGCCGCCTGGATCAGGCCGGTGCGACAGTCGGTCACCTCGCCGACCCAGCCGAGATCGCCCTTCATCTTGTCGCCAATGAAAACCTCCGTGCCGGGCAGGCCCACCGCCTTGCCGCCGAAGGCATTGATCTTGGCGACGATTTCCGGGTTGATCACCCGCGCCAGGGTCTGCTCGACGATTTGGATGGTCTCATCGTCGGTGACGCGCATGCCGTTGATGAAGCGCGCCTGCAGGCCGCTCTCCTGCATGGCCTTCGAGATCGCCTTGCCGCCGCCGTGGACGATGACCGGGTTGATGCCGACCGCCTCCAGGAAAACGACATCGCGCAGGAAGAGGTCAACCTGGGCCGGATCCTCCATGGCGCTGCCGCCCACCTTGATCAGGAAGGTGTGGCCGCGGAAGCCCTGCATGTACGGCAGGGCTTCGAGCAGGACGGAGGCTTTTTCGGCGGCGTTCATGGCAAGGGGGGAAAAGGTGGGAAGGATAGGCACGCAGCCGCAGCGTCAAGCCAAAGCGTCGAAAAAGCGCAGGCGGCGGCGATCTCAGATCTCCAAGCTCTCCGCTCTCCGCTCTCCGCTCTAAGCCCCCTGCCCTGCACCCGCGGCTACAGTTCGGCCGTGCCGAGCAGTTGCGCGACCTCGACCTGACCCTTGGGGTGGCGTTCGGCGAGGGCGGTGCGCAGGGCTTCCGAGCGCTCCTTTTCTCCGTGCACCAGGAAGACCCGCCGTTTCGGGCCGCTGATGCGGTCGAAGTAGGCGAGCAGTTCGTCGTGGTCGGCGTGACCCGAGAAGGCATCCAGCGTTTCGATCTCGGCGCGCACTTCAAACTCGTCGCCGAGGATGTTCACCCGCTTGTGGCCGCTGCGCAGCTTCCAGCCGAGCGTGTTTTCCGCGCAGTAACCGACAAACAGCAGGATGTTGTCGGGGTTGCCGACGTGGTTGCGCAGGTGGTGCAGGATGCGGCCGCTCTCGGCCATGCCGGAGGCGGAGATGATGATCGACGGCCCCTTGACCTTGTTGAGCGATTTCGACTCCTCAATGCTGCGCACGAGGTGCAGGCCCTCGAAGCCAAAGGGATCCTGGCGCATGAACACCGCGTCGCGCACCTCCGGTTTCAGGTCTTCGAGGTGCAAACGGAAGATCTCGGTGGCGCGCACCGCCAGCGGGCTGTCGACAAAGGTCGGCACCGGCGCAAAGCACTTTTCCGCGCGCAGCTTGTCGAGGGTGAACAGCAGCTGCTGGGTGCGTTCCAGGGCGAAGGCCGGGATGATCAGGCGCGAGCGGCGCTGCTGGATCTCGCGGATGAGGCGGCAGATGTGGTCGGTGGACTCCGCCCCGACCTCGTGCTTCCGGCCGCCATAGGTGCTCTCCATGATGACGACATCAACGCCCTCGCTGGGCGCGGCGCGGTCGAGCAGGTCGTTCTCCGGCCGACCGACGTCGCCGCTGAACAGCAGGCGGGTCTTGCGACCGGTCTCGCGGTCATCGATGTCGAGCAGGATCTGCGCCGAGCCGAGCACGTGCCCGGCATCGATGAAGGTCATTCGCACGCCGTCGGCCACCGGCATCGGCCGGTTGTAGCTGACCGAGACGAACTGGCGCATGCATTCCTCGGCATCGCGCACCGTGTAGCTGGGATCGAGCAGCGGCAGGTCGTCGCGCTTGCGGTGGCGATTCAGCCAGCCGATGTCGTTCTCGTGAATCTTCGCCGCGTCCGGCAGCATGATGCTGCACAGGTCGCGCGTCGCCGGGGTCGCGTAGATGTTGCCCGTGAAACCGCGCCGACACAGGTGCGGCAGGTTGCCGCAGTGGTCGATGTGGGCGTGCGACAGCAGGACGGCGTCGATCTTCTCCGGATCAAAGGGAAACTCCCGGTTGCGCTCCAGCGCCTCCGCGCGCCGGCCCTGGTAGAGCCCGCAGTCGAGCAGCAGGCGCGCGCCATTGACTTCAATCAGGTGCTTCGATCCCGTCGTCGTGCCAGCCGCGCCGCAAAAGGTGATTTTCATGATGGGGGTACGCCCATCCCAGCCGAAAGCGACGCACGAGGCAAGGGGGAAGTCTGCCAGTTCTCGGTTCCGGTTCTCGGTTCGCCGTTCGTCAGCGTGGCTGCCCTGCCCCCTGTGAAAGCCACGGCCCCGACGCAGCGGGGCCCTACCGACGCCATCATGGGTCATTCATCCAGTCGTGCGCAGGCCGGAGGCGAGGGCGTTGACGGAGACGAGCAGGTCGGGCAGCAGGGCTTCGGCGGCATCCGCACGGCCCTCCGCCTGCAGGCCGCGCCAGCGACGCAGCAGGTCGATCTGCTGGGCATGCAGCACGCCGAGCGGGGCCTCGCGGATGGCGAGGGTGTAGGCGAGGCGCGGCCGGCGCGACTCGAAGCTGCCCTGGAAGATCTCTTCGAGCAGGGTGCGCGTGCGCTGGTGTTCGACGAGGATCAGCTCGAGGAAACGCGCGCGCACGGCGGCATCCGGCACCAGCGCGGCGTAGTCGGCCATGAGCCGGGTGTTGGAGCTGACCAGGGAACTCTCGATGTTGGTCAGCACGTAGCGCAGGAAGGGCGAGCGGCGCAGGCTGTCGCGCAGGCCGTCAAAGGCCTCGGGCTGCTCGCGGCGCAACTGGTCGAGGGCCGAGCCGGCGCCGAACCAGCCGGGCAGATAAAAGCGCGACTGCGTCCAGGAGAAGACCCAAGGGATGGCGCGCAGGTCTTCCAGGGTGGCCTGGCCGGTGCGTCGCGACGGACGCGAGCCGATGCGCGAGTGCTCGAGCGCATCGATCGGCGTCGCATGCCGGTAGAAATGCATGAAGTCGGGCGCGTGCAGCAGGCCGCGGTAGGCGTCGCGACTCCAGGCTGCCAGGCGATCCATGAGCGGCCGGATCTCCGCCTGGTCCGCCCCCTCGCCACGGGCGTGGCGGGCGGTGGCGGCGGCGGCCGAGGCCATGAGCAACTCGGTATTGTACACCGCCGAGTTCGGGTGGGCGTACTTCTGCGCGATGGTCTCGCCCTGCTCGGTCATGCGCAGCCGACCGCCGAGCGAGCCCTGAGGCAGGGCCTCCATGAACCAGTGGGTCGGGCCGGCACCGCGTCCCACCGTACCGCCGCGGCCATGGAAAAACACCGCGCGGGCGCCGTGGCGGGCACAGGTCGCGGCCAAGTCGCTCTGGGCGCGGTGCAGCGCCCACTGGCTGGCGAGAATGCCGCAGTCCTTGTTCGAATCCGAGTAACCGACCATCATCTGGAAGGTCGCCTCGCCGGGCACCAGGCTGCGACGCGTGACCGGGTGGGCGAGGAAGTCCTCGACGATGCCCGGCGCGGCCTCGAGGTCGGCCATCGTCTCAAACAGCGGCGTCACCGGCAGCGGACAGCGCAGACCGCCGTCGCGCCACTCGGCGAGACCGGCCTCGCGTGCCAGCAGGTACACCGTCAGCAGGTCTTCCGCATTGCGGGTCATCGAAACAATGAGGGCGCCGAGGCCGGCCGTGCCGTGGCGGGCGACGTGACTGGCGAGCACGCGGTGACAGGCCAGCACGGTGTCGGCCTCCGGCCCGGCGGAGAGACCGGGGGCGAGGAAGGGTCGCGGCGAGCGCAGTTCGCGTTCGAGCAGCTCGCGCTTCTCCGCGCGGCTCCATTCGGCGAGCGGGCGACCGCCGAGCAGGCCGGCGGCGTCGAGCAATTGCTCCAGGGCCTTTTCGTGGAAGGCCGAATTCTGGCGCACATCGAGCACGGCGGAGTGGAAACCAAAGGCCAGGAGCTGGCGCTGGAAGGGCACGAGGAATTCGCGCACCAAAGCGTCGGCCCCCACCTCGGTGAGGGCGGCGGCATACACGCCGAGATCGGCGGCGAGCTGATCCGGCGCCGTGTAGGCGGCCGGACTGTCCGGCTGTTCGACGGCGAGCAGAATCTTGGCCCGCATCAGGTAGGCGGCGGCGCGCCAGGGCTCCTCGCGGTTGCGACCGAGGATGTAGGCGACATCGGCCCGCCCCTCGAGCTCGGCGGCGAGGCGGTCGTTCAGGGTCTGCAGGACGGCGGGCGTGGCCTGGAAGAGCGAGCTGAGCGGCGAGTGATGGGCGAGTTTTTCCAGCGAACGCCGGTGGATGCGCAGGGCGTTCTGGCGCAGCGCGCGCAGCGAACGCGCGGTGACCTCGGCCGTGACAAAGGGATGGCCGTCGCGGTCGCCGCCGATCCAGGTGCCAAAGCGGATGAGCGGCGGCAGATCGTCGAGCGCGCCCGCCTCGAAGCCGGCCGCCGCCCAGGCCTCGCTGAGGTGCACGTGGGCACGGGCCAGCGCCTCGGGAAAGACCTCGCGCAGGTAGTACAACGCATTGTCGAGCTCCGCTTCAATGGTCGGCCGGGTGACGTGGATCTCGCCCGTGCGCCAGAGGTTATCCAAATGAATCTCCAGCAGGCGCTGCATGCGCTCCTGTTCGCGCGGCGTGTAGGCCGCATTGTCCTGGCGGTTCATCAGCGCATAGATCTCGCGGTGCAACTCGCGGGCGGTGTCGCGCTTCGACTCGGTCGGGTGGGCGGTGAGCACGGGCTCCACGCAGACCTGGCGCAGGATGTCGAGGATGTCCGCCTGGCCAAACCCACCCTTGCGCATCTGTGCGAGGTTGTCCGGCCACAGCCCCTTCTCCGCCTCCGGCCCGCGCTCCTTCTCCAGCAGTCGACGCACCTGGGCGGCGGCGCGTTCCTCGACGATGTTGAGCATCTGGAAGGCGACCGACCAGGCCTGGCCGAGCGAACGATCCGGCGTCGCTGCCGATCCCTCCCCCACCCAGGGCAACTGCGCCGCCAGTTCCGGCTCGCCCAGGCGGCGCAGCACGGCCGCAAAGGCCTGCATGAGGAAGTGCAGTTCAGTCTCGAGAAGTTGGAAGCCGTGCTCCCGCAACGGGTTGGTCGCAGTCATGAATGGGGCGGAGGTATAAGCAGAAACGATGCCGGCGCGAGTACGGTTCTCTCGGTTCTCGGTTCGAGGGGTGGCCGGGCGGCCGTGGAGACTCACGCCAAGGCGCCAAGACGCCAAGGCAGAGAGGGACACCGACCTTCCCGCCACCCGCCGCCCTCATTCTCAAGAACAGACTCATTTTTCTCAAAAACGACCTCGTCTGTCTCAAAAACAGTCCGCTATTCTCAAAAGGAGCGGTCACCGCGCCCATGTACCCACATAGGTCTGCCCTTGTACCCACACGGGTATGGCCGTGTACCCACATGGGTCTGCCCGTGTGCCCAGATGGGTATGGCCATGCACCCGCATGGGTTTGCCCGCGTACCCAGATGGGTTTGCCTGTGTACCCACACGGGTATGGCCGTGTACCCAGATGGGTATGGCCATGCACCCGTATGGGTCTGCCAGCGTACCCAGATGGGTTTGCTCGTGTACCCAGATGGGTATGGCCATGCACCCGCATGGGTCCGCCCGTGCACCCGGATGGGTACCCGCCCGAGTCGGCCAGACTCACGGGCAAGTCCAGCCGCGTCCCGCTTCAAGAAGGTCGCTTCTTCCTTCATCGAGGCTGAAACTCTCCCTCTCTGGCCTCGATGTCGCCCGCTACTTCAGAGGCTGCAGCGCGTGACCGCCCGGCTCTAGCTTGGGCCACGGTGGTCAACCGCCGTAGAACGTCTAGCTCATCCACGGCGGGGATGGAAGGCTGAATTCAAAGAGGAGCGTTACCCGCCGTTGGATGGAGCGTCTTGTTCGTTGGTTATCTGTAAGCGGGTGTGGCAGCTCTTGTGCATCTTACCGTCCCATGACATCGGATAGCGTATGGAAAACATCCGACCGCAGTGTGGGCACTTGACGTATCCTCCCTCGTTCGCAATGGCGGTGAGAACCCCTCGCGCATTCGCATCGACCTCAGCGGCAGCATACTTCTCGGCTCGTTCCCGCTCGGAATCTTCGATGATGGCCTTCCATTCGGACTCTCCCCACTCGTGGTGGCAGTCATGACAGTGCCACTTGGGCGAATCCGCCGAAACGTCGCAGCCTCCAAGGATCAGCTCGCCGCTGTCCAACTTGCTTCGGATGGATTCGAAGTCGTTGGGAAGGCCGAAAAGGACCTCAGCGACCTTCGCGGAGGTACACTTCGGACATGATGGATGGGCAATCGTCACGAAGATCATTCTGGCGAACAGTATTGTTACACAACGCGCAGTCTTAACTTATTGAGGCAGCGCGCAGCTTTTTGGGGTCAAAGGCATCCCAAGCAGGCAGACAAGCTATCGGAACGACGGGCATGAGGCGAGGCTCTTCGAAACGGGGATGGCCGTCAAGGAAAAGACGGGGCCTGGAAGGATCTCAGATCGCCAATTTCAGATTTCAGATTCATCCAAGCCGGGATCCGCCGGCCTCTCAGGATTCGCGGCTGAGCCGCGGTGCACCACCGGCTGGCGGAGCGGCGGTCGGACGGGAACCGCGGGGTCACTGCCCCCGCCTACAGAGGGAACCACGGCGCTGGCGCAGCAGCGCCCTAGCGGGTAGGGACGCGCTGCGTCGCGTCCGACTTCCCTTCTCCCTTCGTGACCTTCGTGGTTCCAAAGCGGCTTTGCAAACCCCACATGACACAAGGGGATGCTGGCAGGCCTGGTGAGGTTTTGGCCGCAAAAGAGCGCAGAGAACACAAACCCTGGGGCTGCCTTTGCGATCCTTGCGTTCTTTTGCGGCTGAAACCGGTTCCCGTTCTGCGAAATCTGCGAAATCGGTGGACCCTTGGGGGCTTGGGTGGCGGAGCGGCGGCGGGCTGCTGCCGTTCATGGCGCGACACGCGTTTCCCCAGAGGCGGACAAGAGTGTCCGCGCTCCCTTCCGAGCCCTATCAACCATCAGCCATCCGCCATCAACTTCCCCGCCATCTGCGGCCCAATGGCACCTCGACGGAGGTCTCTCACTGCACCTTGCGGGCCTGCACGGCGCGATGGGCGGTCTCCTGGAGGAAGCGGGCGTAGCCGGGGTCCAGGCCGGTGGGGATGAAGTTCAACCCAACCGGGCTGTCGCCAAACAGCACCTCATACCAGACGCAGGCGCCGAGGTATTCGCCGGCGAGGTTGGCGTGGTGACCGTCCATCCTCAGCTTGATCTCGCGATCCGCCCCCCTGCCCTTCGCCCAGCGCCAGCCGACATGCAGGGAGTGGGTCTGGTCGGGCAGGGCCGGCGACCGGGCGGTGGCGAGGTCGAAGGTGGTGTCGGGCCGGAAGCCGCGCTGGGGGTCGCGCTCGGCGAGGTCGAAGGCATCGCCCACGGGCAGCAGCACGGCGTTGAGACGCTTGGCGGTGGCCTCGTAGGCGGCGGTGAGGCCGGCGTGCATCTCGGCGCGGGTGGCGGGTTCGCCGGGCTTGCCCGAGGGCCGGGTGAAGCGGGGGTCATCGGCCCGGTAGGCCCAGGTCTGGTGGACGTGCAACCGCGCCTGCGGGGCGAGCCGGCGGATGAGGGCGGCGAGTTCGTCGGCAAAGGGCGTGTAGGTGGCCGCGTCGTGGCTCTTGATGCTGGCCTGCTGGATCGTCACGGCATCCCAGGGGCCGGCGACCAGCAACTCGGCCAGGCTGGCGCCATCGCTGTAGCGACCTTCCTTGTCGGCCGAATCCTCGGCGTGGCGGCGGGCCTTGACGGCGTGCAGCTCCAGGGAGGCGCCGCCGACGACGATGGGCCGGTGGATGAGTTCGTGACCGCCGGCCTTGGCGAGTTCGCCGAGGTGGCGGGTGGCGTTCTGGGAAAAGCTGTTGCCGATGGTGAGCAGGCGGACCGTGCGGGCATCGAGGCTGGGCGCGGCCAGCAGGACGAGGAGCAGGAGGCGGAGGAGCATGCACCATGCTAAGCGCCCGCCCGCGGCCTTGGCAAGCCGGCGCCTTCGTTCTTGCCACCGCGGCGTTCCGGCCTAAGGAGACACGGAACCCCAACCCACTCCGACCCATGATCCACCTCACCGGCATTGCAGACGAAGCAGGCGCATCCCTCGATGTGCAAATCCGCGCCCACCAGGAACTCGGCTGGAAGAGCATCGAGATGCGCGTCGTCGAGCTCGACGGCGTGAAGGGCAACCTGCACGAGATCCCCGAGGCGACCTTTGACAAGGTCTGCGAGACGCTGGCCGCCGCCGGCATGGGCGTCAGCGGCTTTGGCTCGCTGATCGGCAACTGGGCGAAAAAGATCACCGATGACTTCAGCATCACCGAGGCGGAGATCGCCCGCGCCATCCCGCGCATGCAGCGCCTGGGCACGAAGCTGATCCGCGTGATGAGCTATGCGGTCTGCAAGAACGAGGACGGCAGCGATGCCGCCGAGCAGCACGTCGACGAGCGCATCCGCCGCATGCGCGAGATCAACAAGCGCTTTGCCGACGCCGGCCTGACCGTCGTGCACGAAAACTGCATGAACTGGGGCGGCATGAGCCCGACCTACGTGCGCCGCATGACCGAGGCCGTGCCGGAGATGAAGTGGGTCTTTGACACCGGCAACCCGGTCTTCATCGACGACCGCGACCGCCCGGGCCACAAGCAGGACTCGTGGGAGATGTACCAGGCGATCAAGCCGAACATGGTCCATGTGCACGTCAAGGACGGCCGCTGGATCCAGTCGAAGGGCGACGCTGAATACACCTTCCCCGGCGAGGGCGACGGCCAGACCGAGCGCATCCTCAAGGACCTCGTCGAGACCGGTTACGCCGGCCACATCAGCATCGAGCCGCACGTCGCCGTGGTCTTCCACGGGGCCGGTGCCGCCGATGAACTTTCGCCCGAGGCGAAGGCCAAGCTGCAGTACGACAGCTACCTGAAGTACGGCCGCATGCTCGATGCCATGCTGCGCCGCCTGGGCGCGCCGCTCGCCTGAGCCCGGCGCGCCGGGAAGCCTCCCGCGACCGCCATGGCCACCCTGCTCGCCGAACACCTGCGCTTCCGCTACCCCGGCGGCGGCTTTGGGCTTGCCTTCGACCGCCTCGAGCTGCGTGCCGGCGAGCCGCTGGCGGTGCTCGGTGCCAGCGGCGGCGGCAAGACCACGCTGCTGCGCCTGCTCTCCGGCCTGCTGCTGCCGGAGACCGGCCAGGTGCGTCTCGATGGCGGCGAACCGCTCGGCAGCCTCAGCACGGAGGCGCGCCGGACGCTCCGCCTGCGCCGCATGGGGCTGGTATTCCAGGACTTTGCCCTGCTCGATTACCTGACGGTGACGGAAAACCTGCTGCTGCCGGGTCGCTTTCTCGGCCTGGAGGCGGAGCCCGCCCGCGAACGCGCGCGCCAGCTGGCGGAGCGACTGGAGATCGACGCGCACTGGCAGCAAACCGCCGGCCGCCTGTCGCAGGGCGAGCGCCAGCGGGTCGCCGTCGCCCGCGCCCTGGTGCACGCGCCGGAGTTCGTGTTTGCCGATGAGCCCACCGCCTCGCTCGATCCCGCGCGGCGCGGCCGGGTGATGGACCTGCTGCTGGAAACCAGCCGGGCCGCCGGCGCCTGCCTGGTGGTGGTCACCCATGATCCCGAGGTGGCCGACGCCTGTCCGCGCCGGCTGCGCATGGAGGAACTGCGGTCATGAACACGCCGAGCCTGCACCTCGCCCTGCGCTACGTTGCGCGCCACCGCCTGCAGACCTGGCTGCTCGCCGGCGCGCTCGGCCTGATGCTCGCCGTGCCGCTGTCGCTGCGCCTGTTCCTGCGCGCCGCCGAGACCCAGCTGCGCGCCCGCGCCGAGCAGACTCCGCTCGTGCTCGGCGCCCGCGGCAGCGCCCTCGACCTGATGCTGGCCGCCTTGTACTTCAAGCCCCAGGCCCTGCCGCCGCTCGACCTGGCCGCCGTCGAGGCGCTGCGTGCCGACGGCCTGGCCCAGGCTATCCCGCTGCACCTGCGCTTCCACGCCCAGGGCGCGCCGATTGTCGGCACCGAGCTCGATTATCTCGACTTCCGCGGCCTGCGCCTCGCCGCCGGCCGGCCGTTTGCGCGGCTGGGCGACTGCGTGCTCGGCGCGGCCGTGGCGCGCGAACGCGGGCTCAAGCCCGGCGACGCCGTGTTCTCCTCTCAGGAGCAGGTCTTCGACCTGGCCGGTGCCTATCCGCTGAAGATGCGTGTCACCGGCGTGCTCGCCCCCACCGGCACGGCCGATGACGCGGCGGTGCTGGTCGATCTGAAAACCGCCTGGCTGATCGCCGGTCTCGCCCACGGCCACGACGAGGTGAGTGGCGACGCCGTGCTCAAGCAAGAGGAAAAGGGCACGGTCGCCAACGCCAGCGTGCGCCTGTTCAACGAGGTGACCGAGGCGAACCTGAACAGCTTTCACTTCCACGGGGATGCCGGGCGTTTCCCGGTCAGTGCCGTGCTCGTGCTGCCGCGCGATGCCAAGGCCGAGGCAATCCTGGCCGGCCGCCATCTCGATCCGAAGCGGCCGGCGCAGTTGATCCGGCCCGGCGACGAATTCCGCGCCCTCATGGCCACCCTGTTCCGCGTCGAACGCCTCGTGCTCGCCGTGCTGGCGGTGGCGGCGAGTGCGGCCCTGGCGGTGGCGATCCTGGTGTTTGCCCTGTCGTTCCGCCTGCGCCGGCGCGAGTTCCAGACGCTCGAGGATCTCGGCGTGGCGCGCAGCGCGCTGGCCCGGGTCAAGGCGCTGGAAGTCCTGCTCACCGGCGCACTCGGCCTGGCTCTCGCCGGTCTGCTGGCCCTGCTGGTGCACTGGCAGGCGCCGCACTGGGCCGGCCTGCTGCTGGCCGGTTCCTGACGGATGTCTGCGCTTGCCCGCGGGGCGTGCCCGGTCTCTATTCCGGCCCACGCCGAATGCACATCGCCGACATCCTTACCCAGCAGCGGCCGACGCTGTCCTTTGAGTTCTTCCCGCCCAAGACCGCGGAGGCTTCCGAGGCGCTCTATCAAACCATCGGCGAGCTGGAGGCCTACAAGCCCTCCTTCGTCAGCGTCACCTACGGCGCCGGTGGCTCGACCCGCGAGCTGACCCATGACCTCGTCGTGCGCCTGAAGACCACGACCTCGCTCGATCCGATCCCGCACCTCACCTGCGTCTGCCACGGCGAGGCCGACATCCAGGCCATCCTCGAACGCTACGCCGAGGCCGGCGTCAGCAACATCCTCGCCCTCGGCGGCGACCCGCCACGCGACCTCGCCGGCTACGACCGCCACAAGGATGCCTTTCAGCATGCGGCCGACCTGGTGCGCTTCATCCGGAAATTCAACGAGCGCGGCGGCCATCCCGACCAGCGCGGCTTCGGCATCGGCGTCGCCGGCTTCCCGGAAGGCCACCCCGCGACCCCGAACCGCGTGCTGGAGATGGAACACCTGAAGGCGAAGTGCGACGCCGGCGCCGACTACATCTGCACGCAGCTGTTCTTCGACAACCACGACTTCTTCGACTTCCGCGACCGCTGCCGCCTGGCCGGCATCGACATCCCGATCATCGCCGGCATCATGCCGATCACCAGCGCCTCCGGCATGCGGCGCATGGCCGAACTGGCCGCCGGCGCGCGCTACCCGGCCAAGCTGCTGCGCGCCATCCAGCGCTGCGGCGGTGACGAGGAGGCCGTGCGCCGGGTCGGCGTGCACTACGCCACCGAGCAGTGCCGTGACCTGCTGGAAAACGGCGTCGACGGCATCCATTTCTACACCCTCAACAAATCGCAGGCGACGCGCGAGATCTACGCCAGCCTCGGCATCCGCGATTCCGCCGCCGTCCGCCGCGCATGACTCAAAAAGCTCCGCTCTTCGCCGCCATCGAAGCCGGTGGCACCAAGTTTGTCTGCGGCCTCGGTCGCGGCCCCGACGAGGTGCTGGCCACCGCCCGCTTCCCGACGACGAAACCCGCGGAGACGCTGGCCGCCTGTGCCGACTGGTTGGAGGCGCAGCGCGCGCAGCATGGCGACTTCGCCGCGCTCGGCATTGGCAGTTTTGGGCCTCTCGATCTCAACCCCGCCAGCGCCAGCTTTGGCCGCATCACGACGACGCCGAAGCCCGGCTGGCAGCAGACCGACCTGCTCGGCTTTTTCCGCGAGCGCCTGCAGGTGCCCGTGGCGCTCGACACCGATGTCAATGCGGCCGTCCTCGGCGAACATCTCTGGGGCGCCGGCCAGGGGCTGGACCCGCTCGTCTACATCACCGTCGGCACCGGTGTCGGCGTCGGCATCCTCATTCATGGCCGACTCCTTCACGGCCTGCTGCATCCCGAGGCCGGTCACCTGCTCGTGCCGCCCCCGGTCGCCAGCCCGGCGCCGAATCCCGCGGGTCAGTGCCCGTTTCACCAGCACTGTGTCGAGGGCTACATCAGCGGTCCCGCTCTGGCCAAACGCTGGGGGGCGCCGGCCGACACCCTGCCGCCCGAGCATCCGGCCTGGGCCGAGACCGCCCTCATCATGGGCCAGGCCCTGATGAACCTGACCCTCAGCCTCTGCCCGCGCCGAATCATTCTCGGCGGCGGCGTCATGAGCCAACCGCACCTGCTGCCGATGATCCGCGCCGAACTGCAGCGCCTGCTCCACGGCTACCTCGCTGTGCCCGAACTCGGCCCCGACCTCGACCGCTTCATCGTCGCCCCGGACCTCGGCAGCCGCTCCGGCCTGCTCGGCTCGCTCGCCCTCGCGCAACGGGGCGTGGACAATGCCCCCTGACAACCGCGAACCGAGAACCGCGAACCCCTCCCCCATGCCCGCCGCCCCGCTCATCGCCCAGGACGTCCACCGCACCTACCATCTGGGAGGTCATGACCTGCCGGTGCTGCGCGGGATCGATCTCGAGGTGGCGGCCGGCGAAAAAGTCTTCCTCTGCGGCCAGTCGGGCGCCGGCAAGACCACCCTGCTCTACGTGCTCGGCGGCCTGGAAAAACCGACGCGCGGCGACGTCCTGGTGCAGGGTCGCTCGCTCTACCACGGCCCGACCGCGGCGCGGGCGCGCCAGCGCAACGAGACGATGGGCTTCGTCTTCCAGCACTACTTCCTGCTGCCCGAACTGACCGCCCTCGAAAACGTCCTGCTGCCGGCCATGATCGGCGGTCGCAAGGCCGAGGCCCGCGCCAGGGAACTGCTCGACCGCGTCGGCCTGGCCGCGCGCATGGACCACCTGCCAACCGAACTCAGCGGCGGCGAGCAGCAGCGTGTCGCCATCGCCCGCGCCCTGATCAACGACCCCGGCATCCTGTTTGCCGACGAACCCACCGGCAACCTCGACGCCACCACCGGCAGCGGGGTCATGGACATGCTCATGGGCGTGGTTGGCGAGGCCGGCAAGACGCTGGTCGTCGTCACCCACGACCTCAACCTGGCGAAGCGGGGCGACCGCCTGCTGCGCCTCAAAGACGGACGGCTGGAACCGGGCTGACCGGCAGGGACTCGCGCAGGATGCGCACCGGCGTGCCGCGCTCGACCCACTCGTAAAAAAAGCGCGCCGGATTGGCACCCGTCAGCGGCATGCGGATGCAGCCGTGCGAGGCCGGATAGTCCGGCACCTGGGTGAAGCCGTGGATGAAGATGTGGCCGTTGACCTGCACGCTCCAGGGCATGGGCGCGTTGTTGTAGAGCTTGGAGAAATGCTGGCGCGCCTTGTAGGGACCGGCCTTGAACTCGCCGGGCGGCGTGCTGCCGCGCCGGCCCGTGCTGACCTTGGTGGCGAGGATGAGCCGACTGCCCTGCCAGGCCAGCAGCCGCTGGTCGGCCAGGCTGACCTCGACCCGCTGCGGCGCCTTTTCGAGGCGCAGGCGACGGCCCTCAGCCGTGACCAGCGCCGCGTCGGCGGCCGTCTCGCGCTCGACCTCGGCACCAGCCTCGGCCAAACCCTCGAGGCTGACCAGCGCGGCGCCATCGGGCAGACGCATCAACTGCGCGGCGGCAACCTCGCGGCCGTTCAAGCGCACGGCCGCGCCCTGCTCCTGCAGTTCCCAGCGCAGGGCATGGGCAGCCTCGGCCAGCGGCAGGAAAAGCGTGCCGCGTCGCGCATCAAAGGTGACCGCCTCGGCGCGGCGCAGGCTGAACCAACCGGCCGCCGCCTGATAAACGGCCACCAGCACCAGACCGGCAATCAGCAGACCGAACAGGCGCCGGGCGACACCATCGGTCTGCCCGCGGCGACGTGTGGCAGGCCGCCGACGGCGCGCCTTGGCGGGCGGCTTGCGCCGGGGTCGCTGGGCACGCGTTTTGGCCATGGCGGTCGGTGGGGTCGTGCGAAAAGAGCGGCTCAGGCGCCGGGTTTGGCCTTGAGGAATTCCATCCAGCGTTCGCCGATGGCCAGGCCATCCAACTGCGGAAACAGCGGCACCGGCGTGCCGAGTTGATGGCCGACCGAGAGCAGGCCCCAGCGCAGGTCGCCGAGCACGAAGCCCTCCGGCCGCTGCCAGCCGATCTGGGCGCGCGCCTGGGCCATGGCCTCGGGCAGAATCGGCTCGAGCAGGACCGTGACATGGACCAGGGCTTCGGCGAGGTGGTAGAGCACGCTGTCAAGGCGCGCTGCCTGCGCGGGATCCTTGGCCAGGCTGAAGGGCTTGGTGCTGTCGACAAAGTGGTTCGCCTGGGTGACGATCTTCCAGGCCGCGGCAATGCCGTCGTGGATGGCCCAGGCGTTCATCTTCTCGGCATACACCGGCCCCGCCTCCTCGACGGTCTGGCGCAGCGTGCGGTTTTCCTCGTCGTCGTAGTCGCCGGGCTGCAGAAGGCCGCCGCGGTACTTGTGCGCCATGTTGAGGCTGCGGTTGAGCAGGTTGCCGAGGCCGCCGGCCAGTTCCTTGCGGTAGGACATGACCAGGCGCTCGTCGCTGAAGTCGCTGTCGTAGCCGGTGGCGATGTCGCGCATCAGGTAATAGCGCAGGCCGTCGGCGGTGAAGACGCCGGCGAGTTCATCGGGATCGATGACGTTGCCGAGGCTCTTGCTGATCTTGGCGCCCTTCATGTTCCACCAGCCGTGCACGACGAGCTTGGGGATCTGTTCGTCGGGGAAGCCCAGCGCGTGCAGCATGATCGGCCAGTAGACCGCGTGCGCCGGCACCAGGATGTCCTTGCCGATGACATGGGCGTCGGCCGGCCAGATCGTCTCAAAGCCGGGCAGGCCCTCGTTGCCGCACTCGTCCGACAGGTAACCGGCGAAGCTGATGTAGTTGGTGAGGGCATCGAACCAGACGTAGTTGACGAAGCGCTCGTCGAACGGCAGCGGGATGCCCCAGCTCAGGCGCTCGACCGGGCGGCTGATGCAGAGGTCCTGCGGCGCGCCCTCGAGGGCGTTGAGCACGGCGGCGGCGCGGTGCGCGGGCAGGATGAAATCCGGGTGGGTCTTGATGTGGTTCTTCAGCCACTCGACGTGATCGCTGAGGCGGAAGTACCAGTTCTCCTCCTCGAGCTCGACGACCTCGCCCCATTCCTCGCCGAACTGGCCGTCCGGGCCGCGCTCCTTGTCGGTCAGGAACTGCTCTTGGCGCACGGAGTAAAAGCCCCGGTGGGCCTTTTTGTACAGCTGGCCGGCATCGTGCAGCTTTTGCAGCAGGGCCTGGACGACGCGTTTGTGGCGCGGATCGGTGGTGGCGGCCCAGCCGTCGTAGCGGACGTTCAGCTTGTCCCAGAGGGCGGTGAACTTGGCGGTGACGCCGTCGACAAAGGCCTGCGGGCTCTGCCCGGCCTGGTCGGCGCTTTTCTGCACCTTCTGGCCGTGCTGATCGACGCCGGTGAGGAAGAACACCTCGCGCCCGCTCAGCCGCTGGAAGCGCGCCATGACGTCGGCCAGCACCTTCTCATAGGCATGGCCGATGTGCGGCGGCGCGTTTGTGTAATCGATGGCGGTGGTCAGGTAGTAGGGCTTCACGGCGGGAAAGCGGCAGCTTAGCCCCAGCGGTGGCTCGAGGCAACGCCGGGTTGGCGGAAAGGCGGCAAGCAAAGGGTTGAGCCGGCGGCGCAGCCGGGTTATGAATCGCCCCCGGCCCCGGATGAAAGACACCCTGGAAGATCTCGAAGCCTACCTCATCGAGGTGATCATCCACCACAAGCGTGGCCTGCGACCGACCCTGCTGCGCGCGGCCTTCCGCCTGCTCTCGGGCGTGTATTCGGGCGCGGTGCGCCTGCGGCTCTTTCTCTACCGCGAGCGCTACCTGCACGATCATCACCTCGGCGTGCCGGTCATCAGCATCGGCAACATCACCGTCGGCGGCACCGGCAAGACGCCGGTGGTCGAACTCTTCGCCAAGGCCCTGCTCGCCCGCGGCCGCCGGGTCGCCATCCTCAGCCGCGGCTACAAAAGCAAGCGCCAGCGCAAGCTGCCGCTCGGCTGGCGCCTCGCCGCCAAGCTCGGCCTGGCACGCAAGCCGCGCGAGCCGCTGCCGCGCGTCGTCTCCGACGGCGAGCGCGTGCTGCTCGATTCCTACGTCGCCGGCGACGAACCCTACATGCTCGCCCAGAACTGCCCCGGCGTGCCGGTGGTGGTCGACCGCAACCGCGTCAAGGCCGGCGCGCACGCGATCCGCAAGTTCGGCGCCGACGTCCTGCTGCTCGACGACGGCCTGCAGTACCTCAAGCTCAAGCACCGCCACGACATCGTCCTCGTCGACAAGACCGCCCCCTTTGGCACCGGCTACATGCTGCCGCGAGGGACGCTGCGCGAGCCGCCGGCCAGCCTGCGCCGGGCCAGCTACATCTTCCTCACCAAGTCCGACGGCGACAGCGCCGAGATCATCGAGCAGATCCGCCGGCACAACCGCGTCGCCGAGATCATCGAGTGCCGGCACCGGCCGGTGCATTTTGAAAACATCCACACCGGCGAGCGCCTGCCGCTCGACGCCATGGGCGGCAAGTACGTCGGCGCCCTGTCGGGCATCGCCGTGCCGGAAAGCTTCGAGAACGGCCTGCGCAAGCTTGGCGCGCGCGTGCAGTGGACCCGCCGCTTCACCGACCACCACCGCTTCCAGGAAAAGGAGATCACCCAGTTCATCGAGCGCTGCGAGAAGGCCGGCGCCCACGCCATCCTGACCACCGAGAAGGACTTCGTGCGCTTTCCCAAGCTGCCGCCCGGCGACATCCCCATCTACTTCCTGCGCGTCGAGATCGAGATCACCCGCGGCCGCGACAGCTTCGACCGCCTCATCGGCCTGATCGCCGAACCGCGCCACGTCACCCAGGGCGTGGTCAGCGCCGACCTCGTGGAGGCCGCATCATGACCGAGGCCGACACGTCGCCGACCCAGGCGGTCGAACTCCAACGCGTCCACCTCGGCGGCGCCACCGAGACCCGCGCCGACGTCGTCGCCCGCGAGGAGCCGCTGGAAATCCGCGTCGAGGGCCGCAGCGTCGCCGTCGTCATGCGCACGCCCGGCCACGACGAGGAACTCGCTGCCGGTTTCCTCGTCACCGAGGGCGTCATCTCGCGGCCGCGCGACCTCCTGGAAATCTCCCAGTGCCCGAGCACCGGCAACCACCACGGCAACGTCGTCGACGTCCTGCTCGGCGGCACGCAGGTCGACTGGGAATCGCTCACCCGCCACGTCTTCAGCGCCTCCAGTTGCGGCCTGTGCGGCAAGACCAGCATCGACTCCGTGTTCCAGCGCTTTCCGCCGGCCACTGCCGATTTCCAGGTCGGCGCCGAGGTGATCGCCGCCCTGCCCGACCGCCTGCGCGCCGCCCAGGCGGCCTTTGAACTGACCGGCGGCCTGCATGCCAGCGCCCTGTTCGACCTCGACGGCAACCTGCTCGTCCTGCGCGAGGATGTCGGCCGCCACAACGCCCTCGACAAGGTGCTCGGCCACGCCCTGCTCCACGGCCTGCTGCCGCTCGACCGCCACCTGCTGCTGGTCAGCGGCCGCGTCTCCTTTGAGATCGTCCAAAAGGCGCTGGCCGGCGGCATCGGCCTGCTCGCCGCCATCTCGGCGCCGAGCAGTCTGGCGGTCGATTTTGCCCGCGCCGCCAACCAGACCCTGATCGGTTTCCTGCGCGGCAATACCATGAACGTTTATGCCGGCGCACAGCGCCTGCGTGACGCCACGGGAGCGAATGCGAGCCGAATTGCTTGATTTTCCCCCCGTGTTTCCGATGGTATGGGGTTTGTTCCGTCGCCCAACCCGATGAAATTCGCCATTTTTGGAGACATCCACGCCAATCTCGAAGCGCTCCAGAGCGTGCTCTGGGACGCGCACGAGCAGGGCTGTGAGAGCCATGTCTGCCTCGGCGACATCGTCGGTTACGCGGCCAATCCCTCGGAATGCCTGGAGATCGTCCGCGAGCTGAACTGCCCCGCCGTGCGCGGCAACCACGACGACGGCGCCGCCGGCACCAGCAACCTGGAGGAACTCAACCCGCTGGCCCAGGCCGCCCTGCTCTGGACCCGCGAACAGCTCAGCGAGGAGCAGCGCCAATGGCTGCGCGAGCTGAAATTCGTCCGCCAGGTGCGCGATTTCACCATCGTTCACGCCACCCTCGACTCGCCCGGCAGCTGGGGCTACGTCACCAATCGCTTCGACGCGATGGCCAGCTTCAGCTACCAGTTCACCCAGATCTGCTTCTACGGTCACACCCATGTGCCGCGCATCTTTGAGAAGGACGATGCCGTGCGCGCGGCCCGCGGCAGCGAGGTGCTGCTGCAGCGCGGCGTGAAGTACTTTGTCAACGTCGGCAGCGTCGGCCAGCCGCGCGATGGCGACTGGCGTGCCGCCTACGCGATCTACGACTCCGACGAGCAGAGCATCCGCATCCGCCGCGTCGAGTACGACATCCAGACCGCCCAGGACAAGATCCGCGCCGCCGGCCTGCCCATCCTGCTCGCGGAACGCCTCGCCCTCGGCAAGTAAGCGATGAGCGCCGCCCCCCTGCCCGGGCTCGCGGGCTTCCGCTCCGCCCTCATCGTCAAGCCCAGCTCGCTCGGCGACATCCTGCACACCCTGCCCGCCGTCCAGGCCCTGCGCGACGCCCATCCGCAGCTGCGCGTCCGCTGGCTCGCCAACACCGAGTGGACGCCCCTGCTGATCGACAACCCCGCCGTCGACGAGGTCATCCCCTTTCCCCGCAAGACCTTCCGCGGCATCACCGGCCTGGCCGCCTTCGCCGCCTGGGCCCGCGACTGGCGACGCCGGCCGCGCCCGCAGCCGGAGATCGCCCTCGACTTCCAGGGCCTGCTGCGAAGCGCCGTGCTCGCCCGCCTCAGCGGCGCCTGCCCGGTCGTTGGAATGTCCGACTCGCGCGAGGGCGCCCGCCTGCTGCACGACCACATCGTCGAGGTCGATCCCGGCGCCCATGCGCTCGACCGGAACCTTGCCCTGGTGCGCGCCCTCGGCATCGAGGCCGCCACCGTCACCACCCCACTGCCCGAAGGCACACGCCCGGCCGGCTGGCCCGAGCGCGACGACATCCTCGTCGTCCATCCCTGGTCGCGCGGCCGCGGCAAGTCGCTCACCCCCGCGGTGCTGCAGGCGCTCTGCGACGCCCTGGCACCGGCCCCGGTCGCCCTCGTCGGCCTGCCCGGCGGCGAACCCCTGCCGAGTGGCGACCATCTCATCGATCTCAGCGGCCGCACGAGCCTGCCCGAACTGGTCTGGTGCCTGCGCCGGGCGCGCGCAGTGATCAGTGTCGACAGCGGCCCGATGCACATCGCCGCCGCCGTCAACCCGCGCACGCTTGGCATCCACACCTGGAGCGACCCCCGCCAGGTCGGCCCGCACGCGCCCGCCGCCCGCGTCTGGAAGGCCGGCCGCATCGCCGCGCGCGGCGACTTCAGCCCCGCCGAGTGCACCAGCACCCAGGCGCCCGGTGTCGCCGATGCCCGCGTGCTCGCCGAGTTTGTTCTGAACTGGCCGGCCGCGCGAGCCTGAGGTGGCATTTTCGCGGAACCCGTCTTTACTCTGTCGCCATGAAGCCCGTCTTTGAGAAAGTGCCGCGCCGGGACTGGGAGTCGTTCCACTGCGAGCTCATCCAGGGTTCCGATTACGGCACGCGCTGGCACTTCCATCCGGAGTTCCAACTGACCCTTGCCGTGCGCAGCAGCGGCCACCGGGTGGTGGGCGACAACATTGCGCCGCTCACCGACGGCGACATGGTCCTGCTCGGCAGCAACCTGCCGCATGTCTGGCACCAGGATGAAGACAAGGGCGGTGTCGACGCCATCGTTGTGCGCTTTGAGGAAAACTTCCTCGGCCGCGAATTCCTCGACCGACCCGAGATGGAGGGCGTGCGCCGCCTGCTTCGCCGCGCCGCCCGCGGCCTGGAAGTGCGCGGCCAGACGCGCCGCGAGGTCGCCCAGCGCCTGCGCCACCTGGCCGGTGCCAGCGGCCTGACCCGCGTCGTCGACCTGCTCGCCATCCTCGACCTGCTCGCCCGCGCCAAGGATCTGCGCGCGCTCGCCAGCGCCGGTTACGAACCGACCCTGCACGCCACCGACCAGGGCCGCATGGAGCGGGTTTGCGATTTCATCCACGAACACCTCACCGAGGACATCGACCGCGCCCAGCTCGCCAAGCTCGCCCACCTCAGCGAGGGCGCCTTCAGCCGCTTCTTCCGCTCGCGCACCGGCAAGACCGTGCCCGAGTACATCAACGAGGTGCGCATCGGCCGCGCCTGCCGCCTCATCGCCGAGGACCAGCACAACATCACCGACATCGCCCTCGACTGCGGCTACCGCAACCTCGCCAACTTCAACCGCCGCTTCCGCGAGGTCGTCGGCCGCACCCCGCGCGAGTACCGCGCCCAAATGCGCACCTTCGGCGGCCGCCCCGCCTGACCCCCTTCCCCTCATGATCCGCACCGGCATTGGCTACGACGTCCACAGTTTTGCAGAAGGCCGCCCCCTCATCCTCGGCGGCGTTGACATCCCCCACAGCCGCGGGCTCAACGGCCATTCCGACGCCGATGTGCTCAGCCACGCCATCGCCGACGCCGTGCTCGGCGCCATGGGCCTGCCCGACATCGGCTTCTACTTTCCACCCACCGACATGAGCATCGAGGGCATCTCCAGCCTGCGCATCCTGGAGAAGTGCGCCGAACTCGCCCGCGAACACGGCTACACCCTCAACAACATCGACAGCACCCTCATCGCCGAGGCGCCGAAGGTGATGAAACATGCGCCGGCCATGAAGGAAAAGATCGCCGCCGCCCTCGGCCTGACGCCCGATCGCATCGGCATCAAGGCCACCACCAACGAACGCATGGGCTTTGTCGGCCGCGAGGAAGGCATCGCCGCCCTGGCGGTCGCCACCGTCGAAAACTGACATCGCCCGTTGACCGCCCGTCGCTATTCAAGGCCGGCCACGCGGTCGCTCAGCCGACCGGCTCGATGAGGGCCTGCAGGGCGTTTTCCTGGCCGTAGGCCGTCAACACGTCGCCGGCTTCGATGCGGGTGGACGGCCCCGGCAGGCCGGGCAGAAACTCATCGCCCCGCCGCACGGCCAGAATGATGACCCCGCGGTCCCAGGGCCGCGCCTCACGCAGGGTGCGACCGGCCAGCAGGGTCTCGGCCTGCACCTCGACCTCGGAAACCACATACCCATGGCGGATGCGCAGCAGCAGCTCGTAGTCGAGCGCGCGCACCACGCCCGAACGCTCCAGCATGCCCTGGATGACGTGATCGAGGAAACGCTGCAGCCAGCCGATGCGCGACAGGGTCAGCAGCAGCACCAGACTCAGGCTCAAACCGGCCACCAGCAGCAGGATCTCGCTGGTGTGGCTCGTCTGCAGAAAGGACACCACCAGCGCCGCCAGCGCCGAGGTCAGGCCGATGTTGCCCGCCAGGATGAGGTCGCGAATGATGCGCCGGCGCACTGGATGATTCACCACCATCTCCGCCTCGCGGGTCGTGAAGCCGACCCCGAAAAAGGCCGAGTAGGCCTGAAAGCTGGCGGCGTCCCAACTCAGGCCGGTCATCATCAGCGCCGTCGCACCCACGCGCACCGCCAGCAGGGAAACCAGGGCGATGACCACCAGGGCAAGGATCGGAGTCAGCATGCGTTCAGTCTGCCACAACGCCGAGTCAGACGCGCGATTTTCCGTTGCGCCCAAGAAAGCAAACCTGTGCCAGTCTTGGCCAAGCAAAGGCTGTCCCACCCGAGCCGCAGCGCCGATTCCACCGCAAACCGCTTGCCCTCGGCCCACTATTTGGTATTTTTACCAAATAAGCATGCGCACCTCCTCCTTCCGTCCCGCTGCCGACGCGCGCATCGCCGCGCTCAAGGCGCTCGCCCATCCCTCGCGCCTGCTCATCGCCGAGACCCTGATGGGCGGTGAACGCTGCGTTTGCGACCTGCAGGCTCTGGTCGGGGCGGACATGTCGACCGTCTCCAAGCATCTCTCGCTCATGCGCGCCGCCGGTGTGCTGAGCTGTGAGCGCCGCGGCCTGAACATCTACTACCGGCTCACCTGCGCCTGCCTGCCCGACTTCCTGCGCTGCCTCGACGAACTCGCCCCGGACGCCTGCGGCGAGGGCTGCTGCGACTGAACCTCCCCCTTTCACCCCATGAACCTCACCGACTTCCTCCACCAGCTGCGCGATCACGCCGACCTGCCCCTGCTCTTCCGTCTGCCCGACGGCGGCCTCATCCCCGCCCACTGCCACATCACCGAGGTCGGCCACTTGACCAAGCGCTTCATCGACTGTGGCGGCACGCGGCGCAGCACCGAGAGCTGCCTGCTGCAGACCTGGGTGGCGGATGACATCGACCACCGCCTCACCGCCGGCAAGCTGGCCGGCATCTTCGCCCGCGCCGGCGATGTCCTGCCCGGCACCGACCTGCCGGTGGAAATCGAGTACGAGGACTTCTCCGTCAGCCAGTTCCCGGTGACCGGTGCCGAAGTCGTTGACGGCAGCCTGCTCTTCCACCTCGGCCTCAAGCACACCGACTGCCTCGCCAAGGAATTCTGCCTGCCCGGAGTCTGCGGTCCCGCCCCCAAGGTCAATCTGCTGGGCGACTGCTGCACGCCCGGCGGTGGCTGCTGCTGAACGTTTTCATTCTCCCGACATGAAACCCCGCGTCCTCATTCTCTGCACCGGCAACTCCTGCCGCAGCCACATGGCCGAAGGCATCCTGCGTGCCGCCGCCGGCGACCTCGTTGAGGTTCACAGCGCCGGTTCCAAGCCCGCCGGCTATGTCCATCCCATGGCGATCGCCGTGCTCGCCGAAATCGGCATCGACCTCTCCGGCCACAGCTCGAAGTCGATGAACGACTTCCTCGACCGCGACATCGCCACCGTCATCACCGTCTGCGGCAATGCCGACCAGGCCTGCCCGATGTACCCGGGTCAGGTCAGCCGCCATCACTGGGGCTTCGACGATCCCGCCCATGCCACCGGCAGCGAGGCGGAAATCCTCGCCGAGTTCCGGCGCGTGCGCGATGAGATCCGCCGCGTCTTCGAAGCCTACGCCGCCGGCCTGCGCGATGCCGCCCGACCCAACTGAGTCCCGTCGCGCCCTCGGCCTGCCGGCCTGGTGCTGGGGTGAACTCGCCGGCACCTTCCTGCTGGTCTTCTTCGGCTGCGGCAGCGTCGCCTCCGCCGTGCTCACCGGCAGCACGGCC
Organism: uncultured bacterium; assembly: GCA_966252325.1. GTDB lineage: Bacteria > Verrucomicrobiota > Verrucomicrobiia > Verrucomicrobiales > Verrucomicrobiaceae > Prosthecobacter. The sequence continues at coordinate 47,819 of CBINON010000032.1, forward strand.
GGCGTCTTCCAGGTCGCCATCGTCTGGGGCCTCGGTATCGCCCTCGCCATCCACCTGACCGCGGCGCTCAGCGGTGCCCACCTCAATCCGGCCGTCAGCCTGGCGCTCTGCGTCTGGCAGGGTTTCCCGAAACGCCGCCTGCCCGGCTACGTTGCCGCGCAATTGCTCGGCGCCTTCCTCGCCGCCGGCCTGCTCTTCGCCATTTACGGTGACGCCCTCGCCGCCTACGAAAGCCACCACGGCCTTGTCCGCGGCGCCGTGGGCAGCGAGGCCACGGCCATGGTCTTCGGCGAGTTCTTCCCCAACCCCGACGGCAAAATGCTCGGCGTCGGAGCCAGGGCCCTGATGTCGCACGGCCGCGCCTTCCTCGCCGAGTTCACCGGCACCGCAATTCTGCTCTTCGTCATCTGCGGCCTGACCGATGCCCGCAACCCGGCCCGCCCGCCGCAGGCCGCGGCTGCCATCGGCCTGACCGTCACCCTGCTCATCTGCCTGATCGGGCCGCTGACCATGGCCTGCTTCAATCCGGCGCGCGACCTCGGCCCTCGCCTGTTCTCGTCGCTCGCCGGCTGGGGCACGCGGCCCTTCACCGTCAACGGCCTCGGCTGGCTAACCGTGTACCTGCTTGCGCCGCTCGCCGGCGGCCTGGTCGGCGCCGGCTTGTACTCGCGGGTGTTTCGGCGGCTGCAGCGCTGAATCGCGCGCTTTGCGGCGAAGCTCTGGCACGGGCCGTGCTCAGGTCCATGCCACGCCGCATGGCCATCCACGTCGCTCTCCGCCACCTCACACGCTACGTTTTCGACCGGCCAGTGAGCCTCTCCCCGCACGTTGTGCGCCTGCGCCCCGCCCCGCACTGCCGGACGCCGGTGCTCAGCTACTCGCTGAAGGTCACGCCGGAAAACCACTTCCTCAACTGGCAGCAGGACCCGCAGTCGAACCACCTCGCCCGCCTGGTCTTTCCCGAACCCACCCGCGAACTGCGCGTCGAGGTCGATCTCATCGCCGAGATGGCGGTGTACAATCCCTTCGACTTCTTTCTGGAGCCGCAGGCCGAGCATTTCCCGTTCCGCTACGACCCGGCCCTGGCCCACGAACTGGAACCCTTTCACCGTCGCCTGCCCGCCAGCCCGCGCTTCGCCGCGCTGCTGAAGGAAGTGCGCCACGACCTGCTCGGCGGCCGACTCCCCCACGTGCCGGTGCCGCACTCGGAAAGCGTCGATCCGCATGCGCACGGCCTGCTGCCGGAAGCGCCCGGCCAGGCCCTGCTTCTGGAAGACGACGGCCGGCCGCGCACGATGGATTTCCTCGTCCGGCTCAACCAGGTCCTCTGGGAGAAAATCCGCTACACGATCCGCCTCGAGCCCGGGGTGCAAACCCCGGAGCAGACCCTCGACCTGGCCAGTGGCTCCTGCCGCGACACCTCCTGGCTGCTCGTCCAACTCCTTCGCCATCTCGGTCTCGCCGCACGCTTCGTCAGCGGCTACCTCATCCAGCTCAAGCCCGATGTGAAGTCGCTCGACGGCCCGGCCGGCGCGGAACACGACTTCACCGACCTGCATGCCTGGGTCGAGGTCTACCTGCCCGGGGCCGGCTGGATCGGTCTCGATCCCACCTCGGGCCTACTGGCCGGCGAGGGCCACCTGCCCCTGGCTGCCACACCGGATCCGGTCAGCGCCGCACCGGTCAGCGGTTTGGTCGATCCCTGCGAGGTGGAGTTTCACCACGAGATGCACGTCGAGCGCGTGCTCGAAACCCCGCGCGTCACCCTGCCCTACACAGCGGAACAGTGGGCGCGGATCGACGCCCTCGGCCATGAGGTCGATGCCCGGCTGGCCGCCCAGGACGTGCGCCTCACCATGGGCGGCGAGCCGACCTTCGTCAGCATGGATGACATGGACGGCGCCGAGTGGAACACCGCCGCCGTCGGCCCGGCCAAACGCCTGCTCTCCGGCACGTTGCTGAAGCGCCTGCACGCGCGCTTCGCCCCCGGCGGACTGCTTCATCACGGCCAGGGCAAGTGGTATCCCGGCGAATCCCTGCCGCGCTGGTCACTCGCCTGCTACTGGCGCAAGGATGGCGTGCCGATCTGGAACGACGTCGGCCTCATCGCCGATGAAGCGGTCGATCTCGGCCATGGCGAGGCCGAGGCGCGCCGCTTCGGGCTGGCGCTGGCCGAGGTGCTTGGCGTCGAGGGACGCTGGCTCAAGCCCGCCTATGAGGACGTCTACTACCACCTGTGGCGGGAGAAGCGACTGCCGGTCAATGTCGATCCCTTCCAGTCGAACCTGCGCGATGCCGAGGAACGCGCCCGCCTGGCCAAAATCTTCGAGCAGGGACTCGATCACGTCGTCGGTTTCGTCCTGCCGCTCGAGCGCGGCTGGCGTGGCGACCGCCTCTGCTGGCGCAGCGGCCCCTGGTTCGTCCGCGATGACACCCTGCACCTGATCCCGGGCGATTCCCCCATGGGCCTGCGCCTGCCGCTCGACAGCCTGCCCTGGGTCAGCGAGGCCGATTACCCGTGGATTTACCCGCAGGATCCGCTCGATGACTGGCCCGACCTGCCACCGCCGTCGCAGGCACGCTCACGCGTCCCCGACAGCGTCAGCGGCGAACCCGCCGACACGCCCACAAATCCCGGCGCCGCCCGCTTCGCCGGCCAGGGTCGCCCCGAGCGGCGCAGCCTGCCAGCCGACGACGACGCGACACGCCCGCCGGACTTCCAGGAATCCGCCGCCTGGCTGCTGCGCACCGCCCTCTGCGTCGAACCGCGCCGCGGCCGGCTCCACATCTTCCTGCCGCCGGTCGCCGCCACCGAGGACTTCCTCGACCTCGTCGCCGCCATCGAGCAGGTCGCCGCGGCGCTGAAGATGCCCCTCCTGCTCGAGGGCACCCCGCCGCCCTACGACCCGCGCCTCAACGTCATCAAGGTCACCCCCGATCCCGGCGTCATCGAGGTCAACATGCACCCGGTGAAAACCTGGGGCGAACTCGCCGACCACACCACCGCCCTCTACGAGGAGGCCCGCCTCACCCGGCTCGGCACCGAGAAATTCATGCTCGACGGCCGCCACACCGGCACCGGTGGCGGCAACCACATCGTCGTCGGCGGCGAAACCCCGCGCCACTCGCCCTTCCTGCGCCGACCCGACCTGCTCAAGTCGCTGCTCGGCTACTGGCACAATCACCCGAGCCTGAGCTACCTGTTCAGCGGCCTCTTCATCGGCCCCACCAGCCAGCACCCGCGCATCGATGAAGCCCGCCACGATGCCCTCTTCGAGCTCGAGGTCGCCTTCCGCGAACTCGACCGCCACCGCCGCGAGCGCGGCAGCCCGCCGCCCTGGCTCGTCGACCGCCTCTTCCGCCACCTGCTCACCGACGCCAGCGGCAACACCCACCGCACTGAGTTCTGCATCGACAAGCTCTTCGATCCCGGCTCGGCCACCGGTCGGCTGGGCCTCGTCGAACTGCGTTCCTTCGAAATGCCGCCGCACGCGCAGATGAGCCTCGCCCAGCAGCTCCTCCTGCGCGCCGCCATCGCCCGCTTCTGGCAGCAGCCCTACGAGCAGCGCCTCGTGCGCTGGGGCACGGAACTGCACGACCGCTTCCTGCTGCCACACTTTGTCTGGCGCGACTTCTGCGACGTGCTCGAGGACATGACCGCCGCCGGCTTTGCCTTCGAGCCGGAATGGTTCGCCCCGCACTTCGAGTTCAAGTTCCCCGCCGTCGGCAGCATCACCCGCCAGGACGTCCACCTGGAGCTGCGCACCGCCCTCGAACCCTGGAACGTGCTCGGCGAGGAGGGCGCCGCGGGCGGCACCGTCCGCCGGGTCGACAGCAGCCTCGAGCGCCTGCAGGTCCGCGTCTGCGGCCTGATCCGCGGCCGCCACCTCGTCACCTGCAACCAGCGCATCGTGCCCCTGCATCCCACCGGCACCGTCGGCGAATACGTCGCCGGCGTCCGCTACCGCGCCTGGCAGCCGCCCGAGTGCCTGCACCCCACCATCGGTGTGCACAGCCCGCTCGTCTTTGACCTCGCCGACACCTGGAACCGGCGCAGCCTCGGCGGCTGCACCTTCCACGTCGCCCACCCCGGCGGGCGCAACTACGAGACCTTCCCGGTCAATGGCTACGAGGCCGAAAGCCGCCGCCTGGCGCGCTTCTTCCCCAACGGCCACAGCCCCGGCCGGATCGAGCCGGTGGAACTGCCGGGCGTTGCCGAGTTCCCCTTCACCCTCGACCTGCGCCTCGGCTGAGCCGGCATGCGCGTCGAACTCGCTCGCGCCTTCCAGGGAAAGCCGCACGGGAAGGCGATGCCAAACCGGCGGCCCGGCGCTTCGCCGGGGCCACACTTTCGCTTTTCATCGGGGAGAATGCGCCCATACTCGTCCCCCCGCAGTGACCGCCATGCAACGCCGCCCCGCCTCCAAGACTCCCGCCTGGTCCATCCACGACAGCGCCGACCTGTACGGCATCCGTGAATGGGGCCACGGTTACTTCGATGTCTCCGCCAAGGGCGAGGTCGCCGTCAACCTCAAGGACGGCAAGAAGACCAAGCCCGTCTCCATCGCCGAGATCGTCAAGGGCCTGCGCGAGCGCGGCACCCAGCTGCCCGTGCTCATCCGCTTCGGCGACCTGCTGCGCTGGCGCATCGACGAACTCAACGAGGGCTTCGCCACCGCCATCCGCGAGGGCAAGTACCAGGGCGTCTACCGCGGCGTCTACCCGATCAAGGTCAACCAGCAGCAGGAAGTCATCGAGGAGATCACCCGCTACGGCCGCAAGTACCACTACGGCCTCGAGGCCGGCAGCAAGCCCGAGCTCATCGCCGCCCTCGCCTACATGCACGACCCGGAGGCCTACATCGTCTGCAACGGCTACAAGGACGAGGAATTCATCGACCTCGCCCTCAACGCCCAGAAGATGGGCCTGCAGGTCATCCTCGTCCTCGAGATGCCCAGCGAGCTCGCCCTCATCCTCGAGCGCTCCAAGAAGATGGGCGTCCGCCCCACCCTCGGCGTGCGCTTCCGCCTCAGCGCCGAGAGCGCCGGCCACTGGTCCGGTTCCGGTGGCGACGCCAGCGTCTTCGGCCTCAACATCAGCCAGCTCATGGGCGTCGTCGACGAGCTGCGCGAGCAGGGCATGCTCGACTGCCTGCGCATGCTCCACTACCACCAGGGCTCGCAGATCCCCAACATCCGCGCCATCCGCCAGGCGGTCACCGAGGCCACCCGCGTCTACTGCGGCCTCGTCCACGAAGGCGCCCGCATGGGCATCCTCGACCTCGGCGGCGGCCTCGCCATCTCCTACGACGGCTTCAAGGGCGCCACCTCCGCCTCCAGCAACTACGGCACCAAGGAATACTGCGCCGACGTCATCGAGGCCATCACCGAAGTCACCGCCGAAGCCGGCGTGCCCCACCCCGACCTCATCACCGAGTCCGGCCGCGCCATCGTCGCCTACTACTCCGTCCTGGTCATCAACATCCTCGACGTCAACCGCTTCGAGCCCGCCCGCGGCGGTTTCGAGCTCAGCAAGGACTCCCCCCAGCTCCTGCACAACCTCGCCGAACTCCACGAGGAACGCGCCAAGGATCCCGACAAACTCACCCGCGACCGCGTCCAGGAAATCTACAACGACGCCGTCTACTACCGCGACAAGCTGCGCAGCGAGTTCAACTACGGCAAGGTCAGCCTGCGCGAGCGCTCCCAGGGCGAGGAAATGTACTGGGACATCATGACCTGGATCTCCGGCAAGCTCGAAGCCGTCGGCCACGACGGCAGCCAGATGGACCGCATGAGCACGGTCATGACCGACTACTACTACGGCAACTTCAGCGTCTTCCAGAGCCTGCCCGACCTCTGGGCCATCGACCAGATCTTCCCGGTCATGCCCATTCACCGGCTCAAGGAAAAGCCCACCCGCAACGCCGTGCTCTCCGACATCACCTGCGACAGCGACGGCAAGATCGCCCGCTTCGCCCACAGCGGCGAGATCTGCGGCAGCCTGCCCCTGCACGACCCGAAGTTCGACAAGGGCGACGACTACATGCTCGGCATCTTCCTCGTCGGCGCCTACCAGGAAACCCTTGGCGACCTCCACAACCTGCTTGGCGACACCAACGTCGTCAGCGTCAGCCTCGAAGGCGGCAAGCTCAAGTACCGCCGCGAGCAGGAGGGCGACAGCGTCTCCGAAGTCCTCAGCTACGTCGAGTACGACCCCAAGGACCTCGCCACCCGCTTCCGCAACCTCGCCGAAAGCGCCGTCGTCTCCAAACGCATCACCGCCGCCGAACGCCGCGAAATCATGGGCGCCTACGACGCCGGCCTGCGCGGCTACACGTATTTTGAGACCTGAGCCGGCTCCCCGTAGGCGCGTTGGCCACAACCCTTGTTAGCCCTTGGTCAGTTTCGGTCGTCCTTTGTGGACTGCATCCATACCTGAAGAATGCGTCCACTGATCCTGCATCCCGTAAAGATCGTCTAGAGAGTAGTGCTGTAGAATCACTTCTGGCAACCTTGAAGCTTCGGCCTCAAGTTCATTGGTCACCCAAGTAAGCGCTTTTGAGCAGAGATCGATCAGGTGCACGTATTCGTTGCCTGAAAGTGCTAGAAGCACACTTGACGCCGCATTGACCTCGCCGATTTTTCGACCACCTCGTTCTTCCGGGTTCAGCCAAACCCTCACGATTTCTTGCTCCATACCGTTCACAGAGTGAGCAGAGAACATCGAGCGCATCTTCAAAATCTGACCGTGAAAAGCACGGTCATGATCATTGAAACCGTCAAGAAGCTTATCAACTTTGATTCGCACGCCAGTGATGAATGGCCGCGCATAAACAACAGGAATCGCTGTAGCGAGAGCATCAATGACGGTCCTGTCCAAACCATTCTGGGACGAGCTGGGAACAAGTCTCTCGCACATATCCCTACAGCGCTCAAAGTCCCGCTTGATGCTACTCAGGTCGATTAGACGCTGGCATTCAGGGAGCTTTACTGCGACTGCACGATGCGTGGCCATTTCGCTAAACTAACAGCATAATTTAGTTTCCCGCTACCAGCACAATTCCTATACACCGAGATTTTAAACGCACAAAAGCCTCCCGGGCGGGCAGACGGGCTTCCGGAAAGGCTGGCATGAACAGAGGCTCTTTGAAACGGCGATGGCCGTCAAGACAATGACTGGACCGAGAGGGATCGCAGATTTCAGATTCCTCCAAGCCAGGGACGTCGGAACCCTCCCGCGGAGACGCCGAGGCGCAGAGGTTGGACATTCCTCGTCTTCTCCGCGCCTCTGCGTCTCTGCGGGAAACCGTTCCCGCGCCTGCGGCGGCAGTCGGCGCCGACGCAGCGGCGCCCTACCCTTCTGCCTTCGTGGGCTCCGTGTCCTCCGTGCGAGACCGGCTGGGGCCTGTCGCGCTGTCTCGCCCCAAGCCGGGAAGTCTCACGACTTCCGCTACTCAAACGCGGCGACCCCGTTCCCGACGGAAACCCGAACCGCGACGCGGTTCCGGCTTGCAGCCCAGGCGTGGACACGCCGCGGCCTCGCCTGGGAACCCCGCCGTCCCACCCGTTTCCCGCCCCGGACCCCACCGGGGTCCCGTCCGCTCCGGCGACCCGTCCCTGCCCCGCCACCCGACGGCCCCCCGCCAGGGTTCGCGGCCCACCGACACCGGGGACGCTCCACGTCCAAGGGAAGCGCTCGCGGCGCTCGGCATCCCTGGGCTGCAGGCCGCAAGCCCGTCGGGCTTGTCCGAGTTCTCTCCGCCCTCTGCTCTGCGCTCCATCCCTTCAGGATCAGCGTCTCATCAGCGGTTCCTGACATTCCGCCGCCGCCGCCCCCAACCGCCCTGATTCGCAAAACCGCCGCCTTTTTTCTCAAAAACAGCCTCATTCGTCTCAAAAAGGGCCTTCCAAGCCCCAATCCGAGGTCCCTGTGCCCGCCCACCAAGCTTGTTCCCCCGGCAAATCTGCCAGAATCACCGGCACACCAAGATGGGTACCTGCCCGAATCTGCCAGTTTCTCGGGCACCTCAAGATTGCTCCATGCACGAAACCGCCAGTTTCCCGGCCACCTCAAGATGGCTCCATGCACGAAACCGCCAGTTTCCCGGCCACCTCAAGATGGCTCCACGCACAAAACCGCCAGTTTCCCGGGCACCTCAAGATTGCTCCATGCACGAAACCGCCAGTTTCCCGGCCACCTCAAGATTGCACCGCGCACAAAACCGCCAGTTTCCCGGGCACCTTAAGATTGCTCCACGCGCAAAACCGCCAGTTTCTCGGGCACCTCAAGATTGCTCCA
>CBINON010000033.1:0-53067 GCA_966252325.1 uncultured bacterium
TGCAGCGCGGGGTGACCGCCGAGGAAGCGCGATCCGTGCTGAAGGAGAAGGGCAAACTGTCGACCACGGAACGGGTGCGGCTGCGGGTGAGGTATTTCAGCGAGAGCCTGGTGCTGGGTGGGAAGGCGTTTGTGGAGGCGGTGTATGAGGCGAACCGCGGTCGCTACAGTCCCGGGCGGAAGCAGGGGGCGCGACCGGTCACAGAACTTGACGGCTGGTATGCGCTGCGACGGTTGCGACGGTCATCACGGGGATGGAGGTGAACCATTGCGGTTGCAACATTGGGTGCGCCAGGCCGTTTCTGTGCGCCCATGAAGACATCTCTCCTTTTCCTGCTTGCGCTCGCTGGCTCGGTCCAAGCGGCTGATGACACGGCCCTGCTGGCCATCCCCGGCAAGGTCATCTATGAAAACAAGCTCGATGGCACGCCGGGCGCCCCGTGGCGTTTCGCCAAGGGCCGCTGGGAACTGGTGGACGGCGTGTTGCGCGGCGCGGAACTGGCGGCCGACAAGCATGGCGCCGTGGCGCGTCTGCCCAACCAGCTCAGCGATTTTGTACTCGAGTATGAATTCAAACTCGAGGGGGCCCGCACCACCAGTCTGTCGATCAACGCCCTCAAGGATCACATGGCGCGCATTCTGATCACGCCGAAAACCGTGACGATCCAGCGCGATGACAACGATCATGAAGGACCCGACAAGGCGGTCGTCTTCGCCCGCTTCCCGGCCGAGATCCAGTCCGGCGTCTGGCACAAGGTGCGCCTGGAAATGGTCGGCAAGGTCATGCTGGGTCGTGTCGGCGAACTCACCGCCTGGGGCGAAAGCGACCTCTTTGCCACGCCCAAGACCGCGCCCGGTTTCACGGTTGGCGGCGAGTCGGTCGACTTCCGCAACCTGGTCATTCGTGAGGCGACCCTGAACCCCGCTTGGGAAAAGGTCCAGGCCGGCCTGCCCAAGCCTGGTGAAAAAGTGGCGCCCGCCCTGCCCAAGGCGAAGGGCAAGGCCAAGAAGAAGGCTGCCTGAGCGGAATTTCGGCTTTCGCAGGCCGGCATTCGGATGCTAGTCCTGCGGCATGGCACGGACTCTTGTTCTCCTCAGCGGCGGCATGGACTCGGTTGCCGCGCTCCACTGGGCGCGGCGCGAGCAGGAGGTGGTCGGCGCGCTCAGTTTTGATTACGGCTCGAAGCACAATGCCCGGGAACTGGCCTGCGCCGCCTGGCAGTGCGCGGCCCTGGGGGTGGCGCACGAGACGGTGTCGCTGCCCTTCATCAACGAGCTGTTTGCCTCCGACCTGCTGCGCACTGGCGGTGAGATTCCGGACGGGCATTATGCGGATGAAACGATGCGGCGCACGGTCGTGCCGTTTCGCAACGGCATCCTGCTCGCCATCGCCTGCGGGCTGGCCGAAAGCCGTGAGGCCGAGGCGGTGGTGATCGCCGCGCACTCGGGGGATCATGCGATTTACCCGGATTGCCGCGAGCCCTTCATGCAGGCCATGGGGGCGGCGATGCGCGAGGGCACTTACGTGCGCATCGAGTTGATGCGGCCCTTCATCCACCTCGACAAAGCCGCCATCGCCCGGCTCGGCCATGAGTTGGGGGTGGACTTTGCCCGCACCTGGAGCTGCTACAAGGGTGGCGAGCGCCACTGCGGCACCTGCGGCACCTGCGTGGAACGGCGCGAAGCCTTCCTGCAGGCTGGCCTGGCGGATCCGACCGAGTATCAGAATGCGCCGCCGCTGCCGCCGGCCCCCTGATCACTGGCCGGGCAGGGGCGCCGGGGTGCGCGGTTCCTCGATGAAGGACGGGGTCGGTGGCGTGCCTGGAGTGGCACCGTTGGCCGGCGCGACCGTGGTGGCCGTGTTGGCTGGCGCACCGGGAACGACCGAAGTCCCGGGAGCGGGTGGCCCGGTTTCGGCGGCGAGTTTGGCAGCTTCCTCCTCGGCCTTCTTTTTGGCGGCGGCGAGTTTGGCGGCGTTGGCCTTGGCCTTCTCGTTGGCCTGCTTCATGTAGGTGGCATAGTCCGGTCCGCTGCCGGTGATGGTCACCGGTGTGCCGACGCCGATCTGGCGGTAGATCTTGCCGGCGATGCCCGAGGGCATGCGGATGCAGCCGTGGGAGGCGCGTTTGCCGGGGCGCGGGATCGGGCCGATGTGCATGCCGACGCCATCGGTGGTGAGGCGCAGGAAGTAGGTCATCTTGGCCGGTTCAAAGCGGCCGCCCGGCGGCAGCAGGTCGCGCCCCTGTTTGAAGTCGGAGTTGATTAGCTTGCCGTCGGCGTCGTAGCCCTTGCCATAGAGATTGGAGACCTTGTCGGCGACCTTTTCGAGCACCTTGAACTCGCCGGTGGGCGTTGGGAAACTCGGGATGCCGGTGGCGACATAGGTCCAGCCGATCTCCTCCTTGCCGTGGTAGAGCCGGGCTTTCTGCTCGTCGACGTTGATGACAATGCCACTGATCGCCTTGCCGTCGCCGTTCCACTCGTAGAGCGCGGTGGGCTTGCCCGGTGTCGGCGGGGGCGGAGGAGGTGGCGGCGGCGCCGTTTTGCAGGCGGCCAAGGTGAGCAGGCAGCCGGTGAGTCCGGCCCGGACCAGGCTGGGCAGGGGGAAAGTCATTCCAGAGATCCTACCCCGAAACGGCTTTCGCATCAAGACGGAGTGGCGCAGAGCGCCAAAACCTGTGCCGGGGAGTCGACCAGGTGCGTGGCGCCCGCAGCCCGCAGTTCCGCGGCGTCGCGCAGGCCCCAGGTGACGCCGATGCCCACCATGCCGCTGTTGGCGGCGAACTCCATGTCGATGCCGGAGTCGCCGACGTAGGCGCACTCGGCCGGTGTCACGCCCAGGCGGGCCGCCGCCTCCAGGGCCGCCGCCGGATCCGGCTTGCGCGGCACCTCGTCGCGCTGGCCGAGCACCACTTCAAAGCCGTCGCTGCCGAAGAAGTGCTCGGTCATGGGCACGGTGAAGCGGTGCGCCTTGTTGGAAATGACACCGAGCTTGAAGCCCTGCCGGCGCAGGTCGTCGAGCAACTCCGGAATGCCGTCGTAGGGGCGGGTCGCCGTTTGCCAAAGCGTGTCGTAATGGGCACGGTAGGCGGCCAGGCAGGCGTCGACCGTGGCGTCATCGTGCCGGTCCGCGGGCAGGGCGCGCACGACCAGCTGGCGCATGCCATCGCCGACCATGCGCCGGATCTCGTCGGTGTCGCAGGCCGGCAGGCCGCGCTCGGTGAGCATGCGGTTCATCGCCGCGGCGATGTCGGCCAGCGAGTCGAGCAGAGTGCCGTCGAGATCGAAGAGCAGGGCTTTGAGCATGCGCTTCGCTGCCACGGGCCGGGCGGCGGCGCAAGTGATCAGCGGCCCGAGGCCGTGTTGCCGGTCACCGGAATGACCGCATCGATCTTCCAGACCGCAGGCCGCCCCCGGCGCTGGGCCGCCAGCCAGTTCAGACCGGGTGTGTAAAAGATCTCGTGGCCGCCTTCAAAGATTGTCACCCGGGCCTGGCCGGATTGACGTCGAAAATGCAGGGGGATGTCGCCGTAGAGCGGATCGGGTGCCGCCGCCGGCCAGCCGGCGGGCCGCTGTTGGCTGGCGTAAAAGGCCTCGATCTGCGCCGGGTCGAGGCGGTCGGCCTCGGCGGCGACCGCGTTGAAGGCGAGCAGGCTGTGGCGGAAGGGCACGCTGCCGGTGCGACCGTCGTGCAGGCCGTGGTGGAGGTCGAGGTTGACCCCGCGCGCGCCCTGCAGCCAGGACAGCGGACTGCGCCGGCGGGCATCGGCGAGGCGTTTGGGTGTGTCGGGAGGTCCGCCGAGGGCGGCCTCGATGTTCTTGGCGTAGTTGTCGGCCTGGCCGTCCTTGAGGTGTTCCGCGTGCCAGGCGGCGACATCGCTGATGCCGACCCAGGCCGAGACACCGGCCCAGAGGTCGGGATGGCGACCGGCCATGAGCATGGCCATGTGACCGCCGCCGCTGGCGCCGATCAGGTAGATGCGGTCGGCGTCGACCGGCCGGGTCTGGCGCAGGTGGGCGACGGCGTCGACGATGTCCTGGACGGCGAGGTCACTGCCCAGGGCCTCGGGGGTGCGGTTGGGGCCGCGGAAGTGGGGGAAGACAAAATGCCAGCCTTGGGCCATGCACCAGCGGGCAAAGACCGCGCCATTCGAAGCCTGCCGGTAATCGCCACCCCAGGTGTGAAGGCCGACCAGCAGCGGGCGCGCCTCCTCGCCCGCGGGCGACCAGCTCAGGGCGGGTTGCTCGCTGCCGTCGGCCGTGCTGCGGATGCGCAGTTCGGTCACGCCTTCCGGCCAGCCCCGAGGCAGCGGGGTGGCGGCAGACAGGGTGGTGGCGGCGAGCAGGGACATGGCGGTGAACAGGACGGAAAGCGGTGGCATGACGAGGCAAACGCGTGCCGGCTCGGCAACCTTCCGGCGGAGTCGCGGGACGTCGGCACCCAAGGGGGCTCAGAGCAACGGAATGAACAGGCTGGCGAAGCCGTTGCGCAGGCGTTCGGCAGTGCTCAGTTCATCGAGGTCGGCGAGGGTGACTTCCGTGGCTTCGGCGCGGCGTTGTTCGAAAAGCGTCGCCAGTTCACCGGTGAGGCGGATGTCGTGGCAGAAGAGGTTGAACTCAAAGTTGAGCCGCAGGCTGCGCGGGTCCCAGTTGGTGGAGCCGATGCAGGCCCAGGCCTCGTCGACCAGGAAGAGCTTCGAGTGATCGAAGGGCGGTGGCGACTCAAAGATTCGGCAACCCGCCTGCAGCAGTTCCGGATAGAGGGTTTTGGCCGCCCAGCCGACCGGCGGGATGTTGTTGCGCGCCGGGGTCAGGATGGTCACTTCCAGGCCGCGCAGGGCGCAGAGTTTCAGGGCGGCGAGCAGGTTGCCGGTGGGCAGGAAGTAGGGCGTCATCACGAGCACGCGCCGTCGCGCGGCGCTGAGCGCGGCGAAGAGGGTGGCGGGCATGACTTCCATGTCCTCGTCCGGACCGTCGACGATGCCGAGCGCATCGGTTTCGCCCGCCGGGGCGAGCGGTGGAAACCAGGCCTCGCCCTCCAGGTCTTCGCCGGCGCAGAACTGCCAGTCCTCGGCGAAGGCGCGCTGCAGTTGGGCGACCACCGGACCGGTGACCCGGAAATGCAGGTCGCGCACCGGATGCGGGGGGCGACGGGCGAGCATGTTGCCCTCGCGGATGTTCATGCCGCCGGTGAAGGCGGTGTGTCCATCAACCACGAGGATCTTCTTGTGGTTGCGCAGGTTGAGGGTGAGCAGGCGCAGCACCAGGCGGTTGGGCATGAAGCGGCGCACCGGCACGCCGAGGCGGCGCAGTTCGCGGGTGACCGGTGGCCAGGCGTAGCGGGTGCCGGCGTCATCGACGATGACCCGCACTTCGACGCCGCGGTTGCGGGCGGCGGCCAGTTCGGTGACGAAGTCCGCGCCGATGCCGCGGGCTTCAAAGATGTAGCTGCTCAGGCTGATGCTGGTGCGCGCCCTGCGCACGGCATCGAGCATGGCCGGCATGGCCTCGTCGCCATTCTGCAGCGGCTCGATGCGGTTGCCCTCGGCGAAGTGGAAGCGCGAGATGCGGTCGAGGGTGGCGGCCAGGGCGCAGTCGCTTTCGCTGGCGCGGCCGGCGGCCCGGGCGAACAGCGGGCAGGCCGGCGCGGGTTCGCGCCAGGAGACCGGACCGCCGCGGTAGTGCAGGCCCTTGCGGCGCATCCGGTTGATGCCGAGCAGGGCGTAGAGGCAGGCGCCGAGGACGGGTGAAAACAGGATGAGGGCAACCCAGAAGCCGGCCGAACGGTGGTCGCGGTGGCGGACCAGCACGTGCAGGAGTGCGGCGAGGCTGAGGGCGAGCGCGGTGCCTGCGAACGCGATCAGTTCCCAGCCGGTGGCCAGGACGGGGAAGACGGACATGGGGCCACTCTAGCCTGCAGGTCGCCTCCGCGTCCACTGCGGTGTGTGGGAACGCGTCCGGCGGGGCGTCGACTCCAGGTTCGCCCTGAGGCCAGGGTGGGGAGTGGCAGGCAGGGGCACAAAAAAACGCCGCCGGTTGCCCGGCGGCGTCTGTGGATCAGGAGAGGCTTACTGCTGCGGGGCCGGAGCACCCGGCAGCGGGGGCAGGCCACCGCCGGCGGGGGCGCCGGGCAGCTGGGGCAGGCCGCCGGCCGGAGCGCCGGGGGCGGGCAGCTGGGGCAGGCCACCAGCGGCGGGCATCTGCGGCAGACCGCCGCCGTCGACCGTGCCGGTCGAGGAGCCCATGCCGGTGGCGACGATGTTGAGCACCTGCTGCGGCTGGTTCTGGCTGGCCATGGTGAACATGTCCATGCCGCCCGACATCATCTTCGGACCGACCGAGGCACCGCGCTTGGCGGCGAGCTGCTCAACGTTCACGGAGTTGTCGTTGCGACCGATGATGATCTTGCCACCGCGCCAGGTGCGGCCCGGGACGAGCTGGCCCGCGGCGTCGCAGTTCCACTGCGGCGGCCAGCCGGCTGCGGCCGGGTTTTCATAGACGAGCGGCATGATGCCGGTGCTCGAGGTCGTCTGACCGCGGGTCATGGCCCAGTGGTTTTCACCCGCCATGAGCGCCTGGTCGAAGGACGGCGCCTGGCCGATGTTGCCATCGGGCATGAAGCGGCTGGCCTTGGCACCGAAGACGCGTTCGTCCTGGATGACGTCCTCGGTGAAGAGGACGCGGAAGGCGTCGTTGGAGGTGATGGCGACACCGCCGGTCAGCGGATTCTGGTAGGAATCCGGGTAGATCGAGTTGTTGTCCTGCGCGAAGACCTTCATGGCCATGATGATCTGACGGCAGTTGTTGGACGTGCTCGTCTGGTTCGCCATGTCCTGAATGACGTTGAAAGTGGGGACCGCCAGGCTCGCGAGAATCGCGATGATGGTGATCACCACCAGGAGTTCAATGAGGGTGAAACCTCGTTGGAGTGCTCGTTTCATGATTTTAGGTGGGTAGGTTTGGTTTTATGATGGCATGTGCCCCGGAAAAGGAATTTTCCCGGGAACAAGGCCATTACACCAAGCCGCCGGGCGACTGGCGAGAAAAATTTGCGGGAAACGGCGGGATTCAGCGCAGCCAGGCGTCGCGATGCTCGGCCACGAAGGCGTCGTCGCTCAGGTGCGGGTAGGCGCGCTGCACCCGGTCGATCGCCTCCGCCTGGCCCGGGCTCAGGCCCTCGTCCGGGTCCAGGCACCAGAGCCCCTCCAGCAGGCCCTGGCGGCGCAGCACCTCGTGCAGGCCGGCAATGCAGCCGCGGAAGCCGTGGGCGGCATCGAAGAAGGCGGCATTGGCGTCGGTCACCTCGGCGCCGAGGCGCAGCAGCTCGGGCGAGGCCGGCTCGTCCAGGCAGCGGCGCAGCAGGGCGACCGCCGGCCGGGTCCACACCGCCCAATGGCCGAGCAGACCGCCGCGGAAGCGCAGTTCGCGGCCGCCGACCCGGAAGGGCGTCACCAGGTCGGCGACTATGCTGTCGTCGTTGCCGGTGTAGAGGGCCACGTCCGTGCGGCCGCTGTCGGCGAGGGCATGGACGACGTCGAGGGTCTGGTAGCGGTTGAACGGCGCGACCTTGATGGCCACGACCGCCTCGATCTCCAGGAAACGCCGCCAGAACTCCACCGGCAGCAGGCGGCCGCCGACGGCAGGCTGCAGGTAAAAACCGACCAGCGGCAGGATCTCGCCTACGGCGCGGGCGTGGTCGATGAGCGTGTCGATGTCGGCTTCGCCCAGGGCGGCCAGGCTGAGCAAACCGGCGTGGTAGCCGAGATCGCGCAGCAGGGTCGCCTCGCGCACCGCCTGGGCCGTGTCGCCGCAAAGGCCGCCGATGCGCACAACCGGCCGCCCGGCGTGGTCCATTTCCTCGGCGGCGAGCGCCAGCACCGGCTCGAACAGGCCGTGGCGCGGGTCGCGGATGGCGAACTGGGTCGTGTGCACGCCCACCGCCAGGCCGCCGGCACCGGCCGCCAGGTAGTAGCGAGTCAGGGCGCGCTGGCGGCGTTCATCGAGCCGGCGCGCCGCGGTCAGGGCCAGCGGGTGCGCCGGGATGGCCAGGCCGTTGTGCAGGGCGGTGCGGAGATCAAAAGCGGCCGTCACGGGATTCAAAGTGCGTGGGTTTGCCGAGCGAGGCCCCGCCGCGGCGGATCCAGGCGGCGGTGGCTTCGAGCATGCGGTCGACACCGACCGTCGGTTCGCCGAACCAGTCGATCGATTTGCCGGCATCGGCCAGCCAGGCGGTCGGCGCCTCCTTGCCGGTGAACTGCGGCGCCCGGCCGAGCAACTCGCCCAACCTCTCGGCCAGGGCGCGCACGGCGAGGGTTTCCCGGCCGGTGACGTTGAGGATCGCCGGCGGCGTCGAGGTGCGCGCCAGGCATTGCAGGGCGCGCGCACAGGCGTCGCCCTGCCAGATGACATTGACGTGACCGCTGGTGACGTCCACCGGCTCGCCGGTCCAGACCTTGCGGGCGATGTCGTGCAGCACCCCGTAGCGCAGGTCGATGGCGTAGTTGAGGCGGAACATCAGGCAGGGCATGCCGAGGCGGTGCGAGGCCTCGGCAAAGAGGCGCTCGCGGGCGATGCAGGAGTAGGCGTACTCGCCGGGCGGATCGAGCGGCGTGTCCTCGCGGGCGCCGCCGCTGTCGACCGGCAGGAAGGGATAGACGCAGCCGGTCGAAAACACCACGGTGCGCGCCCCGGCGAAGCGTTCGGCCACCAGTGCCGGCAGCACGGCATTCATCCGCCAGGTCAGGCCGGGGGCCTCGCTGCTGCCAAACTTGTGGCCGGCCATGAAGACCACATTCGGCGCGTCCGGCAGTCGCGCCAGCGCGGCGCGGTCGAGCAGGTCGCAGGCAAGCGTCTGCACGCCTTGCGCCTCCAGTTGGCGGGCGGCGGCCGCGGAACTGAAGCGCGACACCGCCAGCACCCGCCGGTCCGCCGGCAGGGCGCGCCGGGCCATGCGCGCCAGGGTTGGGCCCATCTTGCCGCCGGCACCGAGCACCAGGAGGTCGCCGTCGAGTCCGGCCAGCGCTTCCGCCACACCGGGCAGCGGGCGGCTCAGCCATTCCTCGAGTTCGTGCTCGTCCTGCGGTTCAAAGTGCATGGTCCTCAAAGCGAGCACAGCCGCCCGGCCTTGCAAGCGCGTTGGCAAAGGCCGCGGGCGACCGGCTTTTTGGAGCGCCTGGATTTTTCTTATCGCCAAGATTTCCCGCCTCGCCTAGCCTCGCGCCCCAGTCATGCCACCGCTCCTGATTCTCCTGCTCGGCACCCTCGTGGTCATCCTGTGCATCGTGCGCCTGCGCATCGGCGCCTTCTTCGGCCTGATGCTCGCCGCCTTCCTGGTCAGCTTCCTCGCCCCCGGGGCGTTTGGCGACAAACTGCCGCGCGTGGTGGCCGCGCTCGGCACCGCCGCGGGCAAGCTGGCGGTCATCATCACCTGTGCGGCCCTCATCGGCAAATGCATGACCGACAGCGGCGCCGCCGACCGCATTGTCCGCACCTTCCTGCGCCTGCTCGGCGAGCGACGCGCCCCGGCCGCCCTCATGTCCTCCGGCTTCGTCCTCGGCATGCCGGTCTTCTTCGACACCGTTTTCTACCTGCTTGTGCCGCTGGCGCGCTCGCTGCACCGCAGCACCAAGAAAAACTACCTGCTCTACATCCTGGCCATGGCCGGCGGCGCCGTCGCCACCCACACCCTCGTGCCCCCCACGCCGGGACCGCTGGCCGTGGCGGAACTGCTCAAGGTCGACGTCGGCATGATGATCCTCATGGGCATCGCCGTCGCCCTGCCCAGCGCCGTCGTCGCGCTCGGCCTCGCCCACTGGCTGCAGGCGCGCTATGAAATCCCCATGCGCGCGCTGCCGGGCGAGGACGCCGACCGCCCCGCGCCCGCCGACAGCGAGCTGCCCGGCTTCTGGGTTTCCGTCCTGCCCATCGCCCTGCCGGTACTGCTCATGGCCACGGGCACCGTCCTGGCCATGCAGGCCAAGACCGCCGTCGCCGGCACCTGGGTGCATGGCGCGGCCGAGTACATGAAGGTGCTCGGCGACCCGAACTTCGCCCTCATGGTGGCCACCCTCGCCTCCGTGCTCGTCTATGTCCGCCAGCGCCGCCCGAGTCGCGACCAACTCTCCGCCGACATCGAGGAATCCATGATGAGCGCCGGCACCATCATCCTCATCACCGCCGCCGGCGGAGCCTTCGGCGCCATGCTCAAGGAAGCCGGGGTCGGTCCCGCCATCCAGAACCTGTTTGGCGGCGGCGGGTCCGCCGGGCTGATCCTGCTCGTCGTCGCCTGGATCATCGCCGCCCTGCTCAAGACCGCCCAGGGCTCCACCACCGTCGCCATGATCACCAGCGCCGGCATGATGGCCAGCATGCTCGACGGCCAGGTCCTCGCCTTCCATCCGGTCTATGTGGCGCTTGCCGTCGGCTTCGGCGGCCTCTGCGTCGTCTGGATGAACGACAGCGGCTTCTGGATCATCGCCCGCATGAGCGGTCTCACCGAGATCGAAGTGCTCAAGACCTGGTCCTTCATGCTCGTGCTGTTGAGCCTCTTCGGCCTGGCCTTCACCAGCCTGCTCGCCGTCGTCCTCCCCCTCGCCCCCGCCGCGGCCGGCGGGTAAGGCGAGAGTTACAGGTTTCAGGTTCCAAGTTTCAAGTCGGCCCACCCCCGACCGCGCGCAGCGTCTCTGCGCCGCTCTGCCCCCGCGTCCGGTCACCCACCCAAGTCCCGAACCCGGGACCCTTCATCATTGGGACTTCCTTGTTGGATATTGGATATGCCTCGGGTTGGAACCGGTTTCAGCCGCAAAGGAACCCAAGGATCCCAAAGGCCAGACTCCGAGCTTTGCGCTCCTTGCGTTCTTTGGCGGCCCAAAGTCTTTCGGGGTTCCCGAACCCGGAAGGTCCGCAGATTTCGCAGATTTCGCAGATTTCGCAGATGCTCAGCAGGGGGCCGAGGGGAGCGTGGACACTCTTGTCCGCCTCTTCGGAGGGTCCAGACTTTGGAACCACGAATCGCACGAAGGGGAGGGGCTGTTGATGGATGATCGTTGATGGTTGATGGGGCTCAGGGCGCAGTCTTTTTCTTGACGGGTTGACCCGTGTCGAAGAGCCTGAGGTCATGTACGTTTTCAGCAACGAAGTCGGCTCGGCCGGGCGGGCTTGGTTCGTACCTAGTCTCGATGTGTTCGGACTTGTTCCGGCAACGGCAGGCTGAATCAAGACGGTTCGGCAAGAGAATATGAACCTGGCTCCATGGCTCCTCATCTTCGTGGCAGCAGTGCTGTCTGCTGCCGCGCAATCGGAGGCGCCGGATCGCGATCCTTTTGCGGTTGATGCTAAGCAGCCCGATTCTCCCTCGAATCCAAATCACCTGGAGCCGGTTCCAGCGTATGACCCGGATGGATATGATCACGCTGTTTTTCGATCGCTTATCGGCGAGGACCCTGGAGAACTTTGGATGATCGGCAAGCCGAGCTTCGCGCCGGAGTATGCAGTGATTCTCCGCCACGAGGTGACGTATGCCAACGCTGAGAAACCAGTAGAACGCACGATTGCTTCAGAGAAGTGGGTTGTTGAGCGAGTTGAAGCCAAAAAGCAGATTTGGCGTTGGAAGGATCTTGGAGGCGGGAGGCTGGGATTGGACATCCAGGTCATGAAGGATGTGATCCGAGAACGCTCCGAAGTGACCCAGGAGTTCGCTTCGAAGATGATTTCCGCTTGGAAGTCCGTTCTTCGGAGAACGCGCTATACCAATGGAGAGTACAGGGGGCTTGATGGCACAACCTTCATGTTCTATTGCCGCTACGATTTCTTTGGTGAGGTGTGGTCTCCTCGTGCGGGCCTTCCGAACATGCTCACGGAGCTTGGTCATCGCCTGGCAGACGTGGCGAAGGCCGGCGACGAAGCCCGTCCGAAGCTCGTTTCTGAATGCGTGGAGCTCGCCACGAAGATCACCGCCGAGGCCAAAAAGCTCGAATCGGAGGAACGCTCACGGTAGTGGATGCGTGGATTTCGACTTTGATCGGGCCTGCCGGGCTGAAGCCCCGAAGCACTCCGCCTCCCCCTCTGCGTCCCACACCATCTCTGCGTTGCCATTCTGGGGATAGGCTTTCCCCAAACCCGCCAGAGGTGAACCGCTGATTTGACGCGGATGGGACGTTGATCCTCAGACGGAGCAGGGGCCCGGCCCGGCGGAATCTGAAATCTGCAATTTGAGATCTGAGATCCCTCAGGGCCCTGTCTTTGTCTTGACGGGCAGGCCCGTTTCGAAGAGCCTCGTCTCATGCCAGCCTTTCCGGTATCCCGTCCGCCTGCCCGGGCGGCTTTCATCCGTGAACCGACTCTGTGTCCAGAACGGGCTCTGGCAACGGAAGGGTGAATGATGCTGTTCGGCTAAGAGCACAGTGCCGCGACCTGACCCGACATGCATCTTCCAGCCATCTTAGCTAACAGCATCTGGGTTGGTTCTGTGCCGTATGGATTTCAGTTCATAGGATTGCATGTAATCGCCGAGCTTCCACTGGAGGCTTTCGTCATCTGGCTTTTCATCCAAAAGCGCGAGAGATTTGGCTGGCTCTTTTCCCGGGTGCTTCTTGCGAACGTTGCCAGCTTCTTTGTCGGCACTTTTGCACTTGTTGGCTACTCTGTGCCCATGCACGACTCACAGAGAATGGCGGCTGTGTGGCTTGGCGCTTTTGTGATCAGTTGGGCGGTTGAGGGTTTATTGCTTCGTCGGTGGTTGCGTAGGGTGCCCGCCGGACAGGTCATTCGGGCAACATTTTGGGGAAATGTCGCCAGCTACACGATTGCCGCTCTGATCTTCGCCGCCTACATTCGAGGCATACGGATGCCCTGGCCAATGATCCGATGACATGACTATCCCCAAAACAAGAAGCAGAACAAGTCAGTGGTGGCAGCGGCGGACAACGCCTCCAGTTCGCTGCGCTATGGATGTCTGAATCCCGCCATGCCACACGTTCAAACGTTCGCTGAAGCAGATGCACGAAGTCGAGAACATCATTCCGGTCTTTCCGGTCAGGGATCTTGAAGCCGCCAAGACCTTTTATCGAGACGGTCTGGGCTTCACTCTCGACTGGGATTCTGGCACGGTCTGCTCAGTTTCGCGCGATGGACATTGCCTCATGCTGTGTGTGAATGACGGCGTGGGGCGTCCAGCCTTGGCGTGGATGGGGCTCGAGACAGACGCCCTCATGAGGCTGGCGATCGAGAAAGGCCTGGAGATTGAGCAGGAGCCCAGGAATGAATCCTTCGCTTACCACATGAAGATCAAGGATATCGACGGCAATATTCTGTGGCTTGGCACAGAGAGAAAAGAAAGCGAAGATGGTGGTCGGCTACCGGCTGCACGCCCTGAGTCGACATAACCCTCTGGGATCATCTGAGTCGTGATGAGAGCGAAGCGTTTCATTTTATGGATGGGCAAGGCCATGGTTGTCCTGCTGGGCTTGGCGCTTGGCTTCTACTTTTTTGTGCTGGATTGGCAGGGGCGTCCGTTTTGTCACAAGCAAATTATGTTTGGCTTTCTTGGTGTGATGCATCCGCCTGATGAAGGCCGAACGCAGGCCAAGGCGGAGTTTCCAAATGTGAGGGGTCTGGGACAAGATTCCCTTGCCACCGTTGGCGAGAGCATGGGGGGTGACTGGGTTTGGAAGAGCGACTACAATTACGTTCCCGGCCTGCGCGAAGACGATCCGCCTGATTTGGTGCTGATGTATTTCAACCGTCCGACCCGCTGGAATTGGCACGGGACTCCGCCGACAATCTTCGGGGAGAAGGCATGGATCCTCATCCCGTTGGACTTCACCCCGCGTTCCGGGCAGGCGGGTGAGTGCAGTGAGAGAGTGTCGTTCAGCGAATTTCGTTCTCGCCTGCAACGGACGCTGGATTTCATCCGCACCAACGAGCGTCCGAATTGGCAGACGATTGTTGCCGAGCACACAAGTTTTTTGGCTTCTCTTGAGCAGGCCGATCCCTGAGGAAAGGAGGCTTGGATTCAGCGCTCGGCGCATTGGACTGAGGAAGGCCTGATTTCAGCTTGGCGGGGACGGCCTATCCCAGAACAGCGGAATAGAGAGGGGGTTGTTGCCGGGGTAGTCGAGCCGGTTCCCCCATGGTTACACGCTAGTCCTGCCTCGTCGAAAAGGCTCCATCGGGGTATAAACCCACGGAAAGGAGCTCAAAAGGCTCGATTTATCCGAAAAACGGGCAGTTTTGGGCCTGGAACAAGCTTGAGGTGCCGGCAAAACCGGCGGTTTTGGGCTTGGAGTCGTCTTGGTGGGCCCGGAAATCGGGTGGATTCGTGCGGATACCCATCTGGGTACGAGGGCGTACCCGACTCGGTACATGGGCATACCCATGCGGGTACGAGGGCGTACCCGACTCGGTACATGGGCATACCCATGCGGGTACGAGGGCGTACCCGGCTCGGTGCGCTGGCAAACCCATTTGGGTACGAGGTCGTACCCGACTTGGTACACGGGCGTACCCGTGTGGGAACGAGGGCGTACCCAAACTGGTACACGGGCGTACCCGTGTGGGTACGAGGTTGTACCCAACTTGGTACACGGGCGTACCCGAGTGGGCACGAGGACGTACCAGACCGGGTACACGGGCATACCTTGATGGGTACGAGGGTGATCCCAGATGGGTATGTGGGCATAGCTGTCTTTATGGGTGCTCCATCAGTGCGGATTTGCCGACACACCCGCATAAATCTGAATCAAAAATAAACAGAATGCAGGGTAGACAGGAATTTTTACATTGATGCAAGCATAAGAATTTAGCTAGGTTTTTGGCATTCGACGGCGGACTGGGGCAGGGACACCCGACGTGGACCGCTGGTGATGCCGTCGGATTTCCACACCATGACTGCATTCAAACTCGACCTTAAAATGAAGAGCGTCCTGCAAAAGCTGGCGATGGGCGCGGCGCACATCACCGCCATGGACGGCAACGCCAACTACCCCGAGGCGAGCCGCGTGCCGACCGATGCGCAGTTCCAGCTTGCGCAGGATGACCTGCAGCAGGCCTCGGATGCCGCGACGGCGGCGGAAAACGCCTGGAAGGCCGCCCTCGCCACCCGCGAGGCGAAGGAGGAGGCTTGGGATACGATGATCAAGGCCCGGGCGAACAACTGCGAGGCGGTGACTCCGAACAATCTCGCCGCCCTGTCCACGGTCGGTCTGCCCCTGCGCAGCGGCACGGCTCCCATCGGCCCCCTGCCGGCGCCGGCCAATCTGCGGGCAACGATGTCCGACATGGAAGGCCAGATCCTGCTGGTGTGGGACTCGGTGCACGGTGCCAGCAGCTACATCGTCGACTGCAAGGAGCACGACACCCCGGAGCCTTGGCAGCAGGTCAAAATTCTCAAGCAGGTGCGCTACACCAGCACCGGCCACACGCCCGGCAAGACCTACGCCTTCCGCGTCCGCGCCATCGGCCCCCTCGGCGAAGGCCCCTGGAGCGACGAAGCGGTCAAGATGTCGCCGTGAGTCTGGAAGCAGACCCGGCAGACAACCCAACCCCCACCGGCCAAGGCATCCGTGCCTTGGCCGGTTTGGTTTTGGGGGAGGGAGGGGATGTTGATGGATGATTGATGATGGTTGATGGGGCTCTGAAGATGATGGGCATTCTGAATCCACGCTCCGTCCCCGCGCTGTCGGGTCGCCGGAGGCGGGTGCCGTCTTTGTCTTGACGGGTTGGCCCGTGTCGAGGAGCCTGCGGCCATGCACGTTTTCAGCAACGAAGTCGGCCCGCCCGGGCGGCTTTTGTCCGTGCCAAGCCTCGGTGTGTCCGGGCTTGTTCCGGCAACGGGAGGCTGAATTATACAGTTCGGTGAAGAAATAATGGCGAACGAAACACAGAAGCACTTCGACAGAGTCGCTGGCCAATTGGACACGATCATCGAGCAGATCACTCCGTTTCTAGCGTCGCGAGAGATCGAGATCAAGGACTGGTCGAACCGTTCTGGGAACTACGACGGATTTCGGAGTTGGTGCTGCGACTTTGAACGGCGGGAGACCGACGGCATGGAGATTCAATGTGTCAAAACTTCGATTTCGTATCAGGAACCCGTTGGGTTACTTCTCGGAGACGACGTTACGATCCGAACCACTGCAGAACGATTTTATCGCGGCAAGAAATCCCACTGGAAGAAAGTGACTGACGATTCCGTTCCGGTCTCTCAAATCTCCGAGAGCCAGCTCCGTGATGTGATTATTGCGGAACTCAGCACCGCAACGCACACCTTGAAACGAAGCATCGAACAAGGCGCGGATGATCAACTGCCTGCCCGCGTCGAGTCGAAAGTCGAATGAACGTTCAAAACTCAGCCTTAAAGTTGGAGCGCGCTGCCGGCAGGCAGTGAAATCGCTTGGACGTTGTGCCAAAGAATGACGAAACGCGACATCATTGACGTTCAGCTAGAATCGTTCTTCGGATCGAAGTTTCCGCAGAAGATCCAGCGACTGGTTGACCACGAACTCAATGAGGGCCGATGGTTTGATGGCTATGATCTCGCCGTTTCTCGAGATGTAATCGATGGAGATGATGCCCGGAAGTTGCTTGAGATTGTCTTGACCGAGTATCCAGTGCTTCGAATTGACAAAGATGCATTACTGCGAGCAGTTGAGGACAACTTGCCACAGAGTATGGGCGCGCCAGTTTCATGGATCGTCGGAGAGAGCGGAGCGTATGCATTGACGGACAGTCTGCATGTCGCGCGCTTTGAAGGGGTTGGGATGATCTGGCGGACACCTAGAATTTCATGGGATGGGATCGAGTTCGACTCGCTGACGAACGACCGTTTGCGGGGGAGAGCTTGGATGCTCTCTTCTAGCGTTAATCCCGACACGCCATTTGAGCTCGATTTTGAGACGGGAGATCTCCTTGAAGGGGAAGCCGTTCCCTACTAAATCAAGAAGCGCAAGGCGACGCTCTCAACACCTGACCCGCCGCGAGTTCAAGCCGTCATGAACACTCAACCTTTAACCCACAGTCGAAGCCTCGCCCCCGGCTGGGTGAGAGAGGACTTCGACGTCCGGCGATAACCTGATGCGACGTTATCCTCTATGAAGCGCATAATTCTCACGATCTTTGGAGTAATATTGGTTGGCATTGCCTCATTCCTCGGCGGTGGAATGTTCTTCAGTAAGCGACTCCTGGATGGCTACAACGGAATGGCATCGGGTAATTATTCGATCGCGCTAGCATCGTTTCGCGACGATTACGAGGCGAAGAGGATTCGTGTTTTCGGAGAGGTGGAAGAAAAGTCAACATTCCGAATCGACGACTACGAGTTTGTTGTTCTTCCAACTGTAAGAAACCGCACATCGGATTCCTTCAACCCAGAGTACACCAACATAGCCTCTCACCTGAACGGTATGGTGGTCATGTTGGCATGCAAATGGATCGTGAACGAAGACCCCCGCGGAGAAGAGCTAATCTTGAAGCTCAAGCAACTCATTCCGAGCTTTAAGATCTCTGCGCCGGGAATCGAAGCCGTCTCGATTGCCAATTTGGAGCATGGCAGTACGATGATGAAATCTGAGGCTGATCAGTGGAGTTGGCGTATCGGCGACCCTACCCAAAGAACAGAAGCCCAACAGGCGGTGTGCTTCTGAACGGAACACCGCAGAGGAGGCCACCGCAGAGCAAAAAGGCTGCCTCTCTGCGTCCCATCCCCTCTCTGCGGTGCTGTTCTGAGGATGGGCCTTCCCCAATCCCGCGTTTTGGCAAACGCGCCTACGGGCTGTAGCCCGGGGGTACTCTGCCAACGCTCAGCCGTAGTCTTCCAGGTACTCCCGGACGATTTCGGCCAAGGGGGGCGGGGAGGGGAGGCCGAGGGCGGCGGCGCGGGCGCCGTCGACGGCTTGGGGCCAGTTGTCGACGATGCCCTGGATGCGGGGATCGAAGGCGTCGGTGAGGGGGCCGAGGGTGAGGCGGCGTTCGGCGGCGACTTCCCGGAGGACGGTCTCGGCGAGGGCAAAGGCCCCTGGAGCGACGAAGCCGTCAAGATGTCGCCGTGAGTCTGGAAGCAGGCCCGGCAGACAGCCCAACCCCCACCGGCCCAGGCATCCGTGCCTTGGCCGGTTTGGGTTTGGGGAGGGAGGGGATGTTGATGGAGGATGGTTGATGGGGCTCTGAAGTTCATGGCCAGTCTGAATCCACGCTCCGTCCCCGCGCTGTCGGGTCGCCGGCGACGGGCGCCGTCTTTGCCTTGACGGGTTGGCCTGTTGCGAGGAGCCTCGTCCCATGCCTGTCTTTCCGGAATCCCGTCCGCCTGCCCGTGCGGCTTTCGTCCGTGAATCGCTCGTCGTCCAGAACGGGTTCTTGCAACGGGAGACTGAATGATACTGTTAGTCCAAGAAATCCACGATCACAGTCTATTCTGGTGAATCGAGCGTCTTTTTAAACTAGAATTTCGCGACCCCAAGATTTCTCACCCACCGAACAAACGCCCATGTCAACGAAAGCTGAATTTGAAGCCGCACTTAAGGCCTTCGCAGAGACCCTTACAAGGCACGTAAGCACCGACGACGGTCAGTGGACCGTCAAGGGCTTCATCGACACCTTCCACAACGTTTACACGATCTCATCCGACACCAAGATCGTTTCCAAGATTCTGGAGATTCACCTGTTTCCCAAGATCCTAGCGTTTGCCGAGGAGCACGGCTACGCCGTGGTGCTCGCCGAGCACCAAAACTACTACCCCGACATATCCTTCGTTCTGAAGGCGGACAAATCAGTGAAGTTCGCGATTGATTTCAAGACCACTTACCGCAGGCCAGATAAGCCGTGGCTTTGCAACGGTTTTACTCTTGGATCACACGGCAAGTATTTCCAAGACAGGACGAGCACGAAGAACATCCAGTTTCCCTATGGCTCCTACGCAGGTCATTTTTGCTTGGGTATCATCTATGATCGCGCCGAAGGCGCGACCATTGACGAAACCCGCCCGTATCCGCTTGAGGAACTTCATTCGATTACATCCGTGATCTCCAACATCCAGTTCTTCGTCGCGGAGAAGTGGCGTATTGCGGGCGACAGGGGCGGTTCGGGCAATACCGCAAATATCGGAAGTATCCAAAGAATTGAGTGTATCCTTTCTGGGAAAGGTATGTTTTCGAATCTTGGAGAAGATTGGTTTGACGACTATTGGATGAACTACGGCCTGATCACGGCCAAAACCGCCGACGGCCAAACCAGAAAAATCACTTCCCTTGAGGACTTCGTTCGGTACCGTGGTGGAGACACGTCCCTTATTGTTCCTCGCAGCAACGTAGAATGAGTAGTTTTCGAATAATCGTCCCACCCATTAAGTGCCAAGGCATTAAGACCAAGCTTGTTCCTTGGATCAGGGCTATTGTCCCCGATGATTTTGACGGCAGGTGGGTCGAGCCGTTCATGGGATCGGGAGTCGTGGCCTTCAATTTGCGCCCGAAGCGGGCGCTTCTCGCCGACTCAAACCCCCATTTGATCCGATTCTACAAGGCGATCGCCGACGGCACGATCACCCCCAGTCGGGCGAGGCAGTTTCTTGAGGACGAGGGGGCCGAGTTGCTCCGCAGTGAGGGGAAGCATTTCTACGACGTTCGCGAGCGATTCAACCAGCACGGCGATCCGATTGATTTCCTATTCCTTAATCGGGCCTGCTTCAACGGAATGATTCGATTCAACCGCAAGGGCGGATTCAACGTCCCGTTTTGCCGCAAGCCGAACAGGTTCGCTCAAGCCTACATCACGAAGATTTGCAATCAGATCAAGGCCGTCGCAGATGCCATCGCCATCGGGAATTACGAGTTCCGCCATCAAGGCTACGGCGAGACGATTACCACCGCAGACGAAGGTGATTTTGTGTATTGCGATCCGCCCTACATCGACCGCCATGCTGACTACTTCAACGGCTGGGACGAGAGCCACGAGCGAGAATTGGCCGATTACCTTAAGGCGACTTCGGCTCGATTCATTCTGTCGACCTGGCACAGTAACGAATACAGGGCCAACCAGTTCATTGATTCGGTCTGGCATCCATACCACATTCTGACCCGCGAGCACTTTTACCACGTTGGCGCAAAGGAAGATAACCGCAACCCGATGCTTGAGGCACTGGTCACCAATTTTGATCCCCAATACGAAGAAGTGGAGTCCCAGCGCGAAGAGCAGCTTTGTTTGCTAGAGCCGTCCGCCCGCTACAAGGCGTAACCCGAAGCGGGCCGCACACGGAATCCAAGATGCACAACAATAAAGGCGTGGGACCAATTCAACATTTGCCCTCAAAGCAGGAACCAGCGCCGCGAGCTTTCGGAAGCTGAGTTCCACGGCCTTCGGTTCCTCCACTGCGGAGTGACTTTGTCTGCTTCTGAACGGAACACCGCAGAGGGGGCGACCGCAGAGTGAAAGGCTTCCTCTCTGCGTCCCAATCGATCTCTGCGGTGCAGTTCTGGGGCTGGCGCTTCCCCAATCCTGCGTTTTGGCAAACGCGCCTACGGGCTGAAGAGCGGGTCACTGCCCCGCACTACAGAGGGGGGCTCAGCTGTAGTCTTCCAGGTACTCCCGGACGATGTCGGCCAATGGAGGCGGGGAGGGGAGGCCGAGGGCGGCGGCGCGGGTGCCGTCGACGGCTTGGGGCCAGTTGTCGACGATGCCCTGGATGCGGGGATCGAAGGCGTCGGTGAGGGGGCCGAGGGTGAGGCGGCGTTCGGCGGCGACTTCGCGGAGGACGGTCTCGGCGAGGGCGGGGGTGACGGTGTGGGCGGGCAGGACGAAGGCGCGGTCGCTGCCGAGGCGTTCGGCGGGCAGTTCGTGCAGGGCGATGAAGGATTCCACCACGGTGCGGTAGCCGGTCATGGGGTGGCGCTGGTCGCGGCGGATGGGCAGGAGGCAGGCTTCGCCGCGCAGGGGTTCGCGGAACATGCCGCTGGCCCAGGAGGAGGCGGCGGCGTTGGGCTTGCCGGGGCGGATGATGACGGTGGGCAGGCGGACGCTGCGGCCGTCGAAGTGGCCCTTGCGGCTGTGGTCGTTGACGAGCAGTTCGCAGATGGCCTTGGTCATGCCGTAGGTGGTCTGCGGGGTGTGCTTGGTGCGGTCGTCATTGACGGGCTGCATGCCTTCGCCGCCGAAGCAGGCGATGCTGCTGGCGAAGACGAGGCGCGGGCGGCCGGCGGCGGCGCGGGCGGCCTCGAAGACGTGGCGGCCGCCGTCGAGGTTGACTCGCAGGGCGTCGTCGAAGCGTTCCTCGCACTCGCCGCTGACCATGGAGGCGAGGTGGAAGATGGCGGTGTCGGCGCGGTCGCCCACGGCGGCGAAGACGGTGTCGCGGTCGGCGATGTCGCCCCGGATCTCCACCACGCGGGGGTCGTCGAAGTGGCGGTGGAAGCCGGCGTCGAGCAGGGTGAGGCGTTCGATGGGCTCGGGGCTGCCGGAGGGGCCGGTGAGCTGGCCGAGTTCGAGCAGGCGCTGGCAGAGGCGGGAGCCGAGGAAGCCGCCGCCGCCGGTGATGAGGACGTTCATGCCGCGGTTATAGAGTCGCCCGGCGCGCTGGCAAGGCGGAAGTGCGGATCAGGCGTCGCGCAGCAGGATGGCGTCGACGTTGACGCCTTCGTAGAGGGCGTCGCTGAGGATGACGAGGGGTTCGCCGGGCTTGACGTGGCCTTCGCGCAGGAGCAGGGCGACGGCGTCGCGGATGGAGCCTTCGGGGTCGCCCTCGGTGAAGCCGAGGACGAAGGGCTGGACGCCGCGGGCGCTGACGAGGGCGCGGCTGACGTGGCGGTGGGGGGTGAAGGCGAAGATGGGGGCGGACTCGGGGCGCTGGTGGGCGAGCAGGTGGGCCATGACGCCGCGCAGGGTGAAGACGAGCAGGCGGCTGCCGGGGATGCTGTTGGCGAGCAGGATGGCGGCCTTGACGGTCTTGTGCTTGTTGGTCTTGAGGGGGGCGTCGGAGGCGAAGCGGCCGGAGGGGTATTTTTTCTCGATGCGGCGGATGACGGTGTCGAGCACCTCGACGCATTTGGCGGGGTAGCGGCCGACGCTGGTCTCGCCGCTGAGCATGACGCAGTCGACCTGCTCGATGACGGCATTGAAGATGTCGGTGACCTCGGCTCGGGTGGGCACGGGGTTCTCGATCATGCTTTCGAGCATCTGGGTGGCGACGATGACCTTGCGGCCGTGGTAGGAGCAGCGCTCGACGATGTGGCGCTGGATGATGGGCAGTTCCTCGATGGGGCACTCGCTGCCGAGGTCGCCGCGGGCGACCATGATGCCGGCGCTGGCCTCGACGAGGGTGTCGATGTTTTCCAGGGCCTGCTGGTTTTCGATCTTGGCGATGACGCGGGCCTTGCTGCCTTTTTGGTCGAGCAGGAGCTGCAGGTGCTGGAGGTGGCCGGGCTCGCGGGCGAAGCTGAGGGCGAAGTAGTCGGCGCCGAGTTCGACGCCGAGGTCGAGGTCGGCGTAGTCCTTCTGGGTGAGCGGCGGCAGGCGCACGGGGACGCCGGGCAGGTTGATGTGGCGGCGCGACTTCATTTCGCCCTGGGTGAGGACGCTGCCGAGCACGCGCTTGGCGCCGGTCTCGGTGACGCGGATCTGGATCATGCCGCCATCGACCATGATGATGTCGCCGGCATGCAGGTCCTTGCCGAGGTCGGGGTAGTTGACGGTGACGGACAGCGGCAGGCTGGCGGGCACCTCGGGCTGGCAGCGGAACTCGACGGCGTCGCCGGGCTGCAGTTGCCAGGGCTGCTCGAGATCGCCGGTGCGGATGCTGGGGCCGGTGAGGTCCATGAGGATGGCGATTTCCTTCGAGCCGGCGGCGGCGGCCTCGCGGATGCGGCCGTGGACGGTGCGCACCCAGTCGTGCGAGGCGTGGCTCATGTTGAGCCGGAAGATGTCGGCGCCCTTGGCGATGAGTTCGGCGATGGCTTCGGCGGATTCGGTGGCGGGTCCGAGGGTGCAGAGGATCTTGGTTTTGCGCATCGCGGGCATGGTGGGGAAGGTGGGGCGGGATTCAAGCGCCAATGGGAGAATCAGCAGGCGCCGTGCCGGTGGCGGATTTTTGCGGCCGTTGTCGCTGCGTCATTGCATTGGCTGCGGCGCTGGCCGATAGTCAAAATTCTCATGCTGCGATTCCTCGGCAGACACGCGCTTTCCTTTGTCCACGGCCTGGGTGGTTTTGCCACCTTCGTGGCGCGCGCCTTTGCCGCCGTGCCGGGATCGCGCAAGCTGTTCCACCGTTTCGTGCGCGCCGGCCACGAGCAGGGCGTGCGCTGCCTGCCGGTCATCCTCATTGTCGGCCTCTTCACCGGCCTGGTGCTCGGTCTGCAGGGCTACCACGTGCTCAACCGCTTTGGCTCCGAGGGCCTGCTCGGCACGCTGGTGTCGCTGACGCTGGTGCGCGAACTCGGTCCGGTGCTGGCGGCGCTCATGCTGGTCGGCCAGGCCGGCTCGGCGTTGGCCGCGGAACTCGGCATCCAGCGCAACAGCGAGCAGATCGCCGCGCTCGACACGATGGGCGTCAACAGCCACGCCTACCTCGTTTCGCCGCGCCTGCTCGCCGCGCTGTTCGCCTACCCAATGCAGACGGCGCTGTTTGTCTGCGTCGGCCTGCTCGGCGGCGCCCTCTCCGGCTCCCTGCTGCTCGGCCTGGCACCCGGGGTGTACTGGTCGGCCGTCGAGCGTGCGCTCGACCCGCGCGACATGGCCGAGTGCTTCACCAAGGCGGGTGTGTTCGGCCTGCTGACGATTTCTTTGTGCGCCTACCATGGCTTCCACACCCACCGCCTGCGCGGGGTCACCGGCGCCCGTGCGGTCAGCACCGCCACCACCCGCGCCGTCGTGCAGTCGAGCATCCTCGTGCTCTGCGCCGACTACGTCATCACCTCCTTCTTCGTCTGACCATGCCCGACCTCCTGCTGCGCGCCGAAGGCGTCCACAAGCGCTTTGGCGATCTCGTGGTGCTCGCCGGCGCCGATCTCGAGGTGCCGCGCGGCAGCGTCGTCACCGTGCTCGGGCGCAGCGGCACCGGCAAGTCGGTCTTCCTCAAGTGCCTGGCCGGCGTGCTCGCCCCGGAGGCCGGCAACGTCTGCTTCGACGGCCAGACCCTCGATGCGGCGACCCGCGCCGCCTTCCGCCGCCGCTGCGGCTACCTGTTCCAGAACAACGCCCTGTTCGACTCGCTGACCGCTCTGGAAAACGTCGCCCTGCCGCTCGAGCAGACCACCGACCTGCCGGACCGCGAGGTGCGCGAGCGCGCCCTGGAGGCCCTGCGCCAGCTCGGGCTCGAGACGCACCGCGACCGCCACCCCGGCGAGCTGTCGGGCGGCATGCAGAAGCGGCTCGCCCTGGCCCGCGCGATTGTCAGTCGCCCGGAACTCGTGCTCTTTGACGAGCCGACCGCCGGTCTTGATCCCCTGCGCCGCAACGACGTCTTTACCATGATCGCCAAGTACCAGCGCCAGTTCGGCTTCACCGCGGTGATCGTCACCCATGACGTCGCCGAGGCCCTGGTGGTGAGCGACCGCGTGGCCCTGCTTGACAATGGGCGCATGCGGTTTGAGGGAACCCCCGGTGAATTTTCCGCCTCCGCCGACCCGGTCGTGCGGGGCTTCCGCGACAGCGCCGCCGCGCTCGGC
Source organism: uncultured bacterium (assembly GCA_966252325.1). GTDB lineage: Bacteria > Verrucomicrobiota > Verrucomicrobiia > Verrucomicrobiales > Verrucomicrobiaceae > Prosthecobacter. The sequence goes on from CBINON010000033.1 coordinate 24,641, forward strand.
GACACCGTCTCGGCCCTGCGCCGGGGCGAGACTGCATCTTCCGACGACCCATGAAACTGCCTCAACTGGAACTTCTTGTCGGTGCCTTCGTGTTCGCCGGCCTCGCCGCCGTTGGCTGGCTGACGGTCAAGCTCGGCGGACGCAATTTTGTCGGGGGCGACACCTACGCCATCGAGGCCCGCTTCGACAACGCCGGCGGCCTGAATGCCGGTGCCAACGTCGTGGTCGCCGGTGTGCCGGTCGGCCGCGTCGAGGCGATCCGCGTCGATGAGACCGACTTCAGCGCCATCGCCACCCTGCGTGTGCTGGACGGCCTGCGCCTGCCCTCCGACTCGATGGCCTCGATCAAGACCTCGGGTCTGATCGGCGACAAGTTTGTGGCACTTTCCCCGGGGGCTGAAGAGACCTTTCTGGAGCCCGGCGCCCGCATCACCCTGACCGAATCGTCGGTTGATCTTGAGTCGCTCATCGGGAAAATGGCCTTTGGCAGTCTCGACAAAGAACCCGCTCCATGACCTCCCGTCGCTCCCTCCTTCTTCTGGCCGCCACGCTCGGCCTGACTGCACCCGCCGGTGCCTCGCCCGCCGAAGCGGAAAAACGCCTGCGCACGGCGGTCGATGAGGTGCTCGGTGTCGCCGATCGCGCGCCCGACGGTGCCGCCCTGAGTTCGCGGGTGCGGCCGGTGCTCGAGCGCCACGTCAGTTTTGAAACGATGACGCGGCGGGCGGTCGGCTTCGGCTGGCGCCAGTTCAGCGGCGAGCAGCAGCGCGAGGCCGTGCGGCTGTTCACCACGGTGGTCATCCGCAGTTACACCGACAAGTTCACCCCGGGCGAGCGCCCCGCCATCACCTGGCAGCCGCCGGTGTCGCCCGCCAGCGGCCGCGTCGATGTGCCGACGCGCATGGTCTACGCCGGCAGCAATTACCATGTCACCTACCGCATGGAAGACGTCGGTGGTTGGCGCATTGCCGACGTGATCATCGAGGGCGTCAGCCTCGTCGCCAACTACCGCTCCCAGCTCGACGCCACCTTCAAAAAAGGCGGCGCCGCCGCCGTTCTGCAGTCGCTCGAACAGTCCATCTCCCGACGCCCATGAAAGCCGCCCTTCTGACCCGCCTGCTGCTCCCTGCCGCGGTCCTCGCCCTGGCGAGCTGCGCCACCACTCCCGCCGATTCCGGTGCTGCCGCCTCCGGTGAGGATGCCCTCGACGACTACGCCGCCTCGGACGCGGTCGCCGACCCGCTGGAGCCGGTCAACCGCGCCATCTTCCGCTTCAACGACGTCGTCTATGACTTTGTGCTGCGCCCCATCGCCAAGGGCTACGAGTGGGTGACGCCGAAGCCCCTGCGCACGGCGCTCGACAACGGCTTCGACAACGTCAAGTACCCGGTGCGCGTGACCAACAGCCTGCTGCAGGGCAAGTTCGACCGGGCCGGACTCGAGACCGAGAAGTTCCTGGTCAACAGCCTGGCTGGCTTCGGCGGCCTGATCCGCCAGTCGGACCGCGTGCCGCGGCTCGCCGACCTGCCCGCCGAGGACAGCGGTCAGACCCTCGCCGTCTGGGGTATCCCGCAGGGGCCCTACCTGGTGCTGCCCGTGCTCGGCCCGAGCAGCGTGCGTGAGGCCTTCGGCTACGCCGGCGACTACGTGATGAATCCGGTCAACTGGGGCATGTTCCAGCATCGCGATTCGCTGCAGTACATCCCGCCGTCGACCAACACCCTGCGGGCTCTGCCCGAGCAGCTGCGGACCTACGACAACTCGCGCAAGGACGCCATCGATCCCTATCTGTCGGTGCGCAGCACCTTCCTGCAGAATCGCGACGCCGCCGCGCGCGAGTGAGCGTGCCTCCGACGCGGTGGGGCCGCTTTTCGTGCGGCGTGGCATTCGTCATGCTCTGCCAGCGGGCGACCGCTCCAGACTTCGTGTCCGGGCGGTTGATCCCGTGAGATGGCGCCGACGCGTGCGTGCACGGGGTTAAATCCCCCCTGTCATGCTCTCTTCCTCCGCCGTTGCCGTGCGGCCCGCGGGTTTTGCCCGCCGGTCTGCCGAACTGCGTCGCCGTCTCGGCCTGAGTCGGCACGTGCTGGCGCGCTGGCTGGGTGTCAGCGCCGGCCAACTCGCCGCCCTGGAGGGTGGTCGCCGTCTGCCGGCTGCGCGTCTGGTGCGTGTCTTGGAGCAACTGGAAAACGAAGCCGCCATGTCCCGTCCCTTGTTGTCCGCGCCCGCCCCCGCTCCTGTCGTGCCATCCGGTCTGCCGCTGCCGCCGGAGGTGCAGGCGGTTTTGGACCGGGCCAAACCCGCGGCCCGTGCCCTGCCGCCTACCGTGGCCGGCCCCCCCGCCGATCTGGCGGCGCGGGTGCGCGCCCTGCGCGAGCGGCTCGGTGTCACGCGTCCGAAGCTCGCCGCCATGCTCGGGGTCTGCCGTCAGTATGTCGGCAAGGTCGAGAACGGCCGGCGCGCCTCGCTGCCGTTCATCAAGCTGGTCGAGAAGATGGAGGCCGAACTGCGCGGTCCGAAGCCGGTCGAGCATCCTGTCGGGGAACCGCCGGTGCCGGCGCGGGTCTGGTCGGCCGATGGCGGGGTGGCGCCGCCGCGGATGGTGCTGCTGCCGCTGCTGACCCAGCGCGATGCCCTGCTGCTGGCCCATCCCGGACAGGCGGCCCGCCATGCACGCGAACAGTTGCCGTTCGGCGTGCGCGACGAGGCGGCCTTCGCCGTGCGCGTGCGCGGCGATGCCATGCAACCGCAGCATGGCGACGGGGAGATTGTGGTGGTGTATCCGGGGGCGACGCCGCGCAGCGGGGACCGCGTGCTGGTGCGCGTGCATGACGACGTGGGTGGCGAGGTGCTGTTCCGCGTGCTTGGCGCCGCCGGGCCTGGCGGCCGCGTCACGCTGTCGAGCCTGAATCCGGTGTATCCCGCGCTGACGCTCGAGCGCTCGCAAATCCTCTGGATGTGTCCGGCGGCGGCGACCGTGCGGCTGCTGCTGGAGTGAATCGGTCGCGCGGCCGAAAAAATATTTTTCCAGTCGGCAAACCGGTTAGGGACTGACAGTCAACGTCAACACGCCATTGGTTAGGCTGGTTGCGGCGGGGGGCGCGACATTTCGGCCGGTGTGGCATTCGCGCTGCTGTGGCGAGTTGCCGCCGGCGGCACCGAGAGGTGCAACTGGCGGATGCAAGCCCCCTTCCCATGATTCCCCTGAAGCTGCCCCTTTGGCCGGCCCTTGCGCTGCTGGCCCCCTGCCTGATCCAGGCGCAAACCCTCACCTGGGATGCCAGCACCGGTTCGGACGGGGTGCAAAACGGCTCCGGCACCTGGAACCTGAGCAACAGCAACTGGTGGGATGGCAGCAGCAATGTTTCCTGGGTGAACGGCACGGAGGCCATCGCCCAGTTCGGCACGCCAACCCCGGTCAGCGCGAATGCAGTCAGCATCGAACAGGACATTCAGCTCAAGGAACTGCGCTTTCTGAGCGTCACGGCGGCAAGCATCGCATCGGGGCAACAGTTCTCCCTCAACGGCAATGCCGCCGGACGCATCCTCGATTTCGGTGCCAACGGCCTGATTCAGATGGCGGACCTCTCCTCGGGTGGTTCGCAGTTTGTTTCGCTCGGCGCGAACCTCAGCCTCAAGGGCTCGGATTTGCGCCTGCAGAAGTTCGGCTCGGGCACGGCCTTTCAGTTCCTCACCCTCGGCATGGCGGCCAACCCGCAACTGACCGGAGCCTTCACGATTGCGGGCAGCATCTATGCGACCGTCAACAATCCGAACACCCTGCAGGCGGTGGATCGCATCGTGGTGGAAGCCGGTGGCTCGGCCGCGCTCGGTGGGACGAATGCCGACTACAGCCAGCCGTTTCATCTGGCGGGTTTTGGCAACAGCCTGGGTTTCACCGGCACTGCCTACGGCGCGATCCGTTTCACCACCGCCAACACGCGGATTTCCGGACCGGTGACCCTGACGGCCGATGCCGGCGTGCACACGAATGCGAGCGGCGCCAACGGCCTCAGCGGCATGGTCATCAGCGGTGCCATAGCCGACGGCGGTGCCGGCCATGCCTTCCACCGCTACGCGCTCGGCCGAGGCAACGGCACGCTTGCTCTGGCCGGGGCCAACACCTACGGCGGTGCCACCGTGCTGGGCCGTGCGCAGACCGGGTATTCGGGGGGCATCACGATTCTCGACTTCACCGCCGCCAGCGCGCCGCAGGATGACATTCTCTACCAGGGATTGGCGAGCCCCGGGGATCTGCAGATGATTGGCGGCAACTCGGCGACCGTGCTGCGTTTGGCCGGCCGCGATGGTCAGGTGCACCACCAGCGGCTTGGCGACCTGGCGGTGAGTGGCACGCACAGCGGGATCGAACTGTTGGCTGGTTCCGGAGGTGAAATGCATCTGAGCGCGGGCGCGATCTCACGCTCGGGCAACGCCACCCTGACGATTGGCGGTCCTGTGGCTGGCGCGTTCACCACCACCCAGGCCGACGGCTTCCTTGGTCCCTGGCTGAGCTACCAGACGGCGGCCGGCGCGCGCAGCTGGGCGAGGGTGCAGGGCGGTGTGCTCGGGGCCGGTTTTGCCGGCGAGGTGGTGCACGCCACTGGCGGGCTGCTCGGTGCAGATCCGTATGCCGGCGCCCACGTGGGCCTGACGTCGGCTTCGGTCGGTGAGGTGTCACAGGGGGTGTCCACGGCGTTTGTGCAAACCCTGTCGATGAATGACGAACGCCTCGACCGCCAGGTGCCGATCGGGCTGGATCGTGTCCTCCGCTTTGGTGCCACGGGCGGCGTGCAGATCGTCGCCGGTGCACGCAGTCTGACGCTGGGCATGACCGACGCCGTCAGTCTGCTCACTGCCGGTGGCGCGACGACGAACACGCCCGGCCAGCTCTTCCTCAGCAACCACTCCGACAGCTCCGTGCTGACCGTGCACTCGCGCATCACCAACAATGGCACGGGCGTGGTGACGCTGCTGGTCAATGGCGCGACCGGGTCGCGCACCGTGCTGACCGCCACCAACACGCACACCGGCGGCACGCTCATCGCCTCGGGCCTGCTCGAGATTCGCAATGCCGGAGCGCTGGGTACTTCGGGAACCGTCACCGTTGTTGATGGCGCCACGCTGGCCTTGTCCGGCGGGCTGACCGTGTCGCGCACGCTCACCGCGGTGGGCGGCTTCGGCGATGGCGGCCTCGGCGGCCTGCGCAGTCTGGCGGATTTGAATGTGCTGGCGGCCCAGGTCACGCAGGCGGCGCCGACCCTGCTAAGCGCGGATGCCGGCGCGGTGCTGCGCCTGGAGCGCGCGGCGGCGACCGACATCGTGCTGGCGGGCGGTTACACCGCCACCTTCGGCGGGGCGGGCACGGTGGAGGTGAACAGCCGCATTTCGATCAGTTCCTCCGGCATCGTCAAGACCGGCAACGGCCTGCTCGTGCTGGCGGGCGACAACAATTTCACCGGCACGGTCACCATCAGCCAGGGCGCGCTGCGGGCGCAGCATGCGAATGCGCTGGGCGTTTCCGGCAGCAGCTTCAGCTCTACCACCGTGTCGGCGGGCGGTGCCCTCGAACTCGCCGGTGGCATCACTCTGGCTGCGGAGCCGGTCACCCTGGCCAGCGCCGGCGTCAACAACGCGGGCGGCATCCGCAACATCAGCGGTGACAACACGACCACCGGGGTGATCACCCTGAACGCCACCACCACGCGCATCCACGCCGATGCCGGGCTCTTGACACTGGGCGGAACGGGCAACGCCACGCTGCACACCAGCAGCAGTTCCCGCAATCTCATCTTCGGCGGTGCCGGCGACATTCTCGCGGTCCGGCCACTGGCGCGCACCGGCAGCGGCGCCTTCACGGTCACCAAGGAGGGCGGAGGCACGCTCACCCTGGCCGCGGTGGTCGCCAACAGCGCGACGGTCATCAATGCCGGTCTGGTGAAACTCGATTTCGCCGGTGCCGCCAGTCCCGCCAGCCAGATCCTCGGCAGCACCGCCACGCTCAGCCTTGGCGGCGGTCAACTGCGGCTCAGCGGCCGTTCCGGCACGGCCAACAGTCAGACCACTGGCACCTTGACGGTGGGCGGCAGCTACTCCGAGATCGACTTCGAAACGAACGGTGCCACCAGCCTGGCTCTGACGTTTGGCGATCTGGCACGCAGCTGGAGCGGCATTCTCTCGGTGGGTCCGCACGCCGCCGGGTCGCTGCGCACGAGCGGCAGCAATGGCGTTGGCGACAACCAGGCCCTCAGCAGCGATGGCCGGGTTTACGCGGTGCTGCGCGATTCCGTGCTCGGCGACGACTGGGCGGGCACGACGGTGGCGACCGGTGGCGTGCGCGAGATCGTCAAACTGTCGGCGCTCGGCATTCAGACGCCCTCGACCCTCGACAGCCTGGCGGGCCATGCTGACATCTCCGCCGGCGTAACGACCACCACCCTGGCGGCCGACGTCACGCTGAACAGCCTGCGTTTTGGGGTCGCCCAGGCCACCACCCTTGACCGGGCGGACAACTCGATCCTCAACACCGGAGGCATCCTCGTCAGCAGCACGGTGGGGGCGCACGACAGCGTCATCGTTCCTCAGGTGCGGCCCACGGCCTCGACGATCAGCAATCCCGAGTTGGTCATTGTCCAGAACAACACGCAGGGATCGCTCCTCTTCCAGAACGGCATCCTCAACCGCACGGAGACGGGACGCACGACGGTTTCGGTGGCCAAGGCGGGGCCGGGGCGGGTGGTGATCGGCGGCACCAGCACCTTCAGCGGCAACCTGCGCGTGTATGAGGGCGACGTGCAATTCGCGGCGGGATCCGTCGTCGGCAGTGCCATGGAGTTCCTGATCGGCTCCGGCGCGCGCAGCGGCCGGGTCACCCTGGGGTCGGCCGCCGGCACGGCCTCGCTGCTGATCGACTACATCGCCACCGTCGGCATCGGTACGGACAACCGCATCGTCGGCGGGGCCAGCGGCTTGTCGCGACTCACCCTCACCGGTTCGGTCACCACGCCGAGCAACTTCGCCGCCGGTTACCTTGGCGGGCCGGGGCCCAACGAGGACCAACTCGAGTTCCGCCTGGCCAGTGCGACCGGACTGGTCATCCTGGGGCCGGACAACACCTATGACGGCGCCACCATCCTGTCGCGCGGCACGATCGAGGTGGCGCGCCTGGCCGACGCCGGACAGCCGAGTTCCCTCGGCACGGGCTCGCTCAATCCGGTGATCCAGATGGGCGATGCCACCACCAGTGCCGTCGGCTCGTTCGCGACAGCCGTGCTGCGTCACACCGGAGCCGAGGACTCGGTGACCGATCGTCCGCTGAACCTCACCAACAGCGATGTCGCCGCCGAGATCACCTCGGTGACCGCGGTGCTGGAAAGCACCGGCGCGGGCACGGTCAAATTCACGGTGCCCTTCACCGTGGGCGGCAGCAACCCGGTGGGACGCGTGCTGCAACTGGGCGGCAGCAATGCCGGACTCAATGAAGTGGTGGGCATCGGTCAGATCAGCGCGGCGAACGCCACCTCGCTGGTCAAGACAGGCACGGGCACCTGGGCGGTCACCGGCGCGAGCCTGTTCAGCGGCGGCACGCAGGTGCAGGAGGGGCGCCTGCTGGTGACCAACAGCACCGGCTCGGCCACCGGTCTCGGGCCGGTGACGGTGGCGGCCGGCGCCACGCTCGGCGGCACGGGCCGGATCGCTCCGGCGGCGGATGTCGACATCTCGCTGAGCCAAGCGACGCTGCAGGTCGGGCTCGATCTCCAGGGTGAGGCGGCCGCGGCGGCGGCGCTGACCCTGCACACCTCCGGCAGCGGCGCGACCCGCCTGCTGGCGGGCTCGGTGCTGGAGCTCGACCTGATCTCCGGCGCGGGCCTGGGCGACCAGAGTGCGGAGACCGGGGCGGCCGACCGGCTGATGGTCGGAGGTTCGCTCGTGCTCGGCGGCAACGCCGTCCTGCGGGTGGGCAATCCGAACCGCATGGATGCCTGGATGGTCGGCGACACGTGGCGGCTGTTTGACTGGACAACGCTGTCCGGCACGGCCGAGGGGACGTTCACGACCTTTGAACTGCCGGTGCTGCCCGAGGGGCTCTTCTGGGACACCTCGGCCCTCTTCGATCAGGGCACGCTCGCCATCTCCTTCGTGCCCGAGCCCGGGCGGACGGCCTTCATCGGTCTCGGCCTGCTGTTCTGGCTGCTGCGCCGGAAACGCCGGGAATAAACGCGGTCGCCGCAACGTATGGGAGGGGATGTCGCCTCGTCTTGAACACCTGCACCTGCGCACCCGCCGCCAGTTTCTCGGCGCCGCCGGCCAGTTCAGCCTGGGCGCGGTCGCCCTGCAGGCACTGGCGGGAAAAGCCGCGCCCGGCCCGCTCGATGCCCGCGCGCCGCACCATGCCGCGAAGGCGAAGCGGGTGATCTACCTGCACATGTCCGGGGCACCGCCGCACCTGGACCTCTTCGATTACAAGCCGGAGCTGGTGAAGCGCGGCGGGCAGAACTGCCCGGACAGCTTTTTGAAGGGCCGCACCTTTGCCTTCACCAGCGGCGTGCCCAAGCTGCTCGGCACCCCGCGCCAGTTTCAGCGCCACGGCCGCGCCGGCCTGTGGATGAGCGATGCCTGCCCGAACTTCCACCGCCTTGCCGACGAGATCACGCTGGTGCGCTCGATGCACACCGACCAGTTCAACCACGCGCCGGCCGAGCTGCTGCTGTTCACCGGGCACAGTCGCCAGGGCCGGCCGTCGATGGGCTCCTGGGCCAGCTACGGACTGGGTTCGGAAAACCAGAACCTGCCGGGCTTTGTCGTGCTCATCTCCAGCGGCACCCAGCCCTCCGGCGGCCAGGGCTGCTGGGGCAGCGGCTTCATTCCCTCGGTCTACCAGGGCGTGCAGTGCCGGTCGAAGGGGGATCCCGTGCTCTTCGTCAATGACCCGCCCGGCATGGACCGCAGCCTGCGCCGGCGCAGCCTCGACGCGCTCAACGAGTTGAACGCCCTGCAGGCCGCCGAGCTCGGCCATCCGGAGACCGCCACCCGCATCGCCCAATACGAGCTCGCCTACCGCATGCAGGCCAGCGTGCCCGAGGTCATGGACATTGGCCGCGAGCCGGCCAAGGTGCTCGAGGCCTACGGCGCCAAGACGGGGGAATCCAGCTTCGCCAACAACTGCCTGCTGGCGCGCCGCCTCGTCGAGCAGGGCGTGCGCTTCGTCCAGTTGTTCGACTGGGGCTGGGACTTCCACGGCACCAGCGCGGCCACCGGCCTGACCGATGGCCTGACCGAAAAGATGGCGGCGACCGACCGCCCCGTGGCGGCGCTCATCACCGATTTGAAGCAGCGCGGCCTGCTCGACGACACCCTGGTCATCTGGGGCGGCGAGTTCGGGCGCACGCCCTTCCGCGAGGGACGCACCGCCGCCAGCCAGGTGCTGGGGCGCGACCACTATCCCGACTGCTTTTCGCTGTTCATGGCCGGCGGCGGCGTCAAGGCCGGCTTCGAGTATGGCGCCACCGACGAGCTCGGTTTCTCCGTGACCGAGAACAAGGTCCATGTGCACGACTTCCAGGCGACCGTGCTGCACCTGCTCGGCTTCGATCACGAGCGCCTCACCGCGCGCTTCCAGGGGCGCGACTACCGGCTCACCGACATCCACGGCCACGTCGTCCGCGATCTGCTCGCCTGAGCGGCTTAAAGCGTCGCCGCCAGCGCGCGCAGCGCCTTGCGGTCGAGCTTTTGGTTGGCGGTGCGCGGCAGTTCCGGCAGGACATGCACGCGGTCGGGCAGCTTGGCGCGCTCCAGCACCGCGGCCAGGCCGGCGAGCACGGCGGCGGGTTCGGGCGCGCTGTCGCCCGCGGTCAGGAACAGGTGCAGCAGGTCGCGCGCCTCATCCTTGGCGCAGCCGGCGGCGGCCACGCCGGGCAGGGCGACCGCCGCCTCCTCGACCTCGGCGGGATTGAGGCGTGTGCCGCGGTGCTTGATGAGAAAGTCGGCGCGCGTCTCGAAGCTCAGGAAGCCCTCCTCGTCGACGCGGCCTCGGTCGCCAGTGAACAGCGTGCGCACGCCGTCGATCAGGCGAAAGCGCGCCGCGGTCTCCTCAGGTGCGTTCCAGTAGCCCGGGCTGAGATGGGGACCCTGCACGGCGATCTCGCCGCTCTCGCCCGGCGGCAGCAGCCGGCCGTCGGCATCGACTGCCAACACGCGCGTGCCATCGAGCGCGCGGCCGACGCTGTCCTGGTGCGCCGCCTGCTCCTCGGGCAGCAGGATGCTGACGCGCTTGCATTCGGTCAGTCCGTACATCGGGAAGAGACGCGCCTGCGGCAGCCGTTCGCGGAGGCGGTCGATCTGCGCGGGTGGCAGCCGGTCGCCGGTGTTGCTGAGCAGGCGCAGTTCGGGCAGGGCGCGCGGGCGGTGCTCGAGCAGGCGCAGCAGGGCGGCAAACAGGGTGGGCACGCCGGGCAGCACGCGGATTCGCTGCTGCTCCAGCCATTGCGGCAGGCCGGGGCCGACCTGCTCCGGGCGGCCGAGCACGACGCAGGCGCCGCTCAGGCATGCGAGGAAGAGCTGGTAGAGCGCGTAGTCGAAGGCGAGCGGCAGCAGGACGGCAATGCGGTCATGTTCCTGGTACTGCAGCCGGGCCTGGATGGCCGGCGTGACGAAGGCGACGTTGCCATGGGTGAGGATGACGCCGCGCGGCGTGCCGGTGCTGCCGGAGGTGAAAACGAGGAAGGCCGGATCCTCCGCGCCGGGGGCGGCGGGTGCCGGGGCAGCTCCCGCGCCGGCGCCTTCGATGCGCGCGACCGGGCAGCGCCCCTCGGCGGCCGTCGCCAGGGCCTCGGTGCTGGCGTCGAGCAGCAGCAGGGCGGGGGTGCACGGGCCAAGGATTTTGACCAGACCGGCCGGCTGCAGCTGGGCGGGCAGCAGCGAGAAAATCACGCCGAGGCGCAGGGCGGCGAAGGCGAGCAGCGGCAATTCAAGCCGGTTGGGCGCGACGATCAGCAGGCGGTCGCCTTTGCGCAGGCCGAGTTCCTGCAGCCAGCCTGCCAGCTCGGCGCTACGCCGCGCCGCCGCGGCGTAGCTGAGCCTGGTCGTGCCGTCGTCGAGGAAGGGGGCGTCGGGCCAGCGTGCGGCGGCCTGCTCCAGCCAGGTGGCCGGCCCGGAAAAACGCGGGGTCACGGGCACCGGCTTCAGCGGAAGAGTTCGCGGAAGAAGTTGCCGGTTTCCTTGCGCGCGTGGTCGGTCCAGTTCCAGGCGCGGCGGGCGGTGCGTTTGACGGCGCGCGCGGCGCGCTCGCCCTCACTTTCCTCGGCACGGCGCTGGGCCGTGGTGACACGCGGGGTCCAATCCTGGAAGGTGACGGCGCCGGTGTCGGCGGCGACGACGACAAAGCCGATCTCGTAACCGGTTTCGTCCCTGAGGGCCAGACCCCACTCCGGCGCGCCGGTCTGCGGGTTGGCGGCGAGTTGGTAGTCAACAGAGGCAAAGACCGCCTTGGCGGTGACCGCGGCCTTGCCGGCCTCCTGGCGGGCGGCCTCGCTGCGCAGCTTGAGCAGGGCGGCATCAAAGGGGCGCTGCGGGGCGCGGTCGAGCACGCGGCTGCCGGAGCCGGCCGCTTCGGCTTGCCAGGCGCCATCGACGCGGTGGACGCGGATGCGCAGCAGGTCCTGGGGGCGGAAGGTGTCGCGCGAATAGGCGGTCCATTCGGTCGGTTCGGCGACGCTGCCGCTGCCCTTCAGGAGCAGGACGTTGGCCTGGACCGAGGCCCCGAACTGGCGGCCGACGGCGGCCAGCACCTCGGGGTTGGCATGCAGCAGGGCGGGGGCGGTGAGCAGGGCGCAGCAGAGCAGGGTTTTCATGGCGGGGCAGGATGGGTGGGGTTACTGATCCTCGGCGGCCAGCTTGGCGGCCTCGCGCTTGAGGATGCGGCCGACGCGGTGCTTGGCGAGGTAGACCTGGGCGGCGTTGACGCCGAGCTCCTTTTTGACACGCTCCGGGCTCCAGCCCTTGAGCACGTAGCAGGAGAAAATCTGGTACTGGCGCGGCGAGACGATGGCTTTCACCCGGCGCAGGGCGAGGTCCATGACCTTTTCCTGCCATTCCTGGTCCCAGAGTTTTTCCAGGACCATGCCATTGGGATCGGCGCAGCGGTCGATCGGCGCGGTGCGGCGCTCGTCGGTCTCGTCGGCGTAGAGGTTGGCCTCGCGGCTCTGCTGCTTCTTGCGGCGGCGGAACTGGTCGAGGATGCGCCAGCGCGCCTGGTTGAGCAGGAAGGACTTGAAGGAGCCGAGGCTGGTGTCGAACTTCTTCTTCTGGAGGTTCTTGGCGACGCCGATGAAGGTCTCCTGAACGACGTCGTTGGCTTCGTCGTCGCTGAGGCCGGATTTGCGGGCGACATGGAAGACAAAGCCCGAGTAGGTCCGGTAAAACTCGTCCCAGCTGGACCAGTCGGACCAGTTGTCGAGCCGCTCAATGAGGGTCTTGCGCGTCGGCAGGGTGCCCGACGCCTCCTTGACCAGCTCTTCGGTGATGTCTTTCGGGAGAGGATCCTCCATGCGGGGCGGAATCTATCGCTGGCCGGGCGGGGGGCCAAGCCCTAATTTGGCTTCCGCCGATAGAAGCCGGCTGCCGGGGGCGTTGATTTGTCCCGCCGGAACTGCCTTGAAAACCCACCCCAAGCAGGCGTTCCGCGGGTGCTTGTACCATTTGCATGCCCAGAAATCCTCTTGCCCACCTCCTGAACGCCCTGCCTGCGCTGTGCCTCTGCGCCCTCGCGGGCTGTTCGCAAGGCTTCTACAAGCGCTCGGCCGACCGCGAGGTTTTCGGCATCCTCGACAAGAAGTCCGCTGGCGTTCCGGGCGCGGATGACACCCTGCTCAGCATCACCCCGCCGCCGCCGGTCAAGCTCGACAGCCTGCTGAAGAATCGCAACGGCAGCGATTTCCTCGGCGAACGCGCCTTCATTGAAAAGGAGGCGCGCGTGCTTTCGCTCGCCGACGCCCTCGATTTTGCCGTCCACCGCAACCGGGCCTACCTCGCCCGCAAGGAACTCGTCTACCTCAGCGCGCTCGGCCTGACCCTGACGCGACAGCAGTTTGCCCCCGTCGCCGACGGCGGCGGCAGCGCCTTTTACACCGAGCAGCAGGTCCAGAATCGCACGAACCAGCTCGTCAACACCTCGACCCTCACCACGGACGGGTCGGTCGGCCTCGACTACCTGATGCGCACCGGCGCCCGCCTGGCGATGGACCTGAGCACCGACTTCACGCGCTTCTTCACGGGCGACAACCGCCGGCTCAGCGAGTCGCGCGCCGCCGCCACCCTGTCGCAGCCGCTGCTGCGCGGCGCCGGCGTGCTCGCCGCCTCCGAACCCCTGCGTCAGGACGAGCGCGACGTTCTCTACGGCATTCGCGACTTCACCCAGTATCGCAAGGAGTTCGCGGTCGACATCACCCGCCAGTACCTGCGCGTGCTGCAGGCGCGCGAGGCCGCCCGCAACCGTGACAGCGCCTACCGCGCCGCCATCCTCTCGCTGGAGCGCGAGCGCGCCCTCGCCGCCGCCAACCTGCGTTCGCAGTCCAGCCTCAAGCAGATCGAGCAGGGCCTGCTCAACTACGAGCGCACCCGCCTGACTGCCATCCGCGCCTACGAGGACCAGCTCGACGACCTCAAGATCGCCCTCGGCCTGCCGGTGAACGAACGCATCGTGCTGGACAGCAGCGAGCTGGAGAAGCTCGAGATTCATGACCCCGAGGGCGATCTGGATCGGGCCATGGACACCGCCCTGGTCACCCGCCTCGACCTTTTCAACGAGCGCGACCGCCTGCAGGACGCCGCCCGCAAGGTCAAGATCGCCCACCAGCAGACCCTGCCCGGTGTCAACGCTCTGGTCAGCTACCAGGCCACGTCGCCGCCCAACACCGACGGTTTGCAGATCGACACCAGCCTGCGCCGCGTCAGCGCCGGCCTCGACGTCGACCTCAACCTCAACACCAAGCCCGAGCGCAACGTCCTGCGCGCCAGCCAGATCGCCGAGCAGCGCGCCGAGCGTGAACTGGAACTGGCCGAGGAGCAGCTGCGCAACGCCATTCGCAGCGACTGGCGCAATTTGCACGTGGCCCACAAGCAGTACCTGCTCGCCCAGGACGGCCTCGCCCTCGCCCAGAAGCGACTGGAGATTGAGGAGGCGCTCATGGCCGAGGGGCAGGGCACCGCGCGTGACATCGTTGAATCCCAGGACCGCCTCATCACCGCGCGCGACCTGGTCATCTCCACCCGCATCGACCATGTCCTAGCCCGACTCCAGCTCTGGAGCGACATGGGAATCCTCTTCTTGGAGAAAGACGGGCGCTGGCGGGACGTATTGAACAAAGAAAAACCCAAGGGACAGGCAAAGGAATGAGAATGACTCGCAAAACGTGGATGATGTCGGGTGTGACTGTGGTGGCCGTCGTGGCGGCCGGCTACTGGCTCACGCGCGGCCCGGCCGCGACCGAGGATGTGCCGACTTTTGCCGTGCAGAAGGGCCCGCTGCAGATCAACGTCCTTCAGGGCGGTGAGATCCGGGCCTTGCGCAACTTTGAGCACAAGTCCGAGATCGAGACACCGACCAAGATCATCAGTGTCATCCCCGAGGGCTACCATGTCACCGAGGAGGACGTCAAGGAGGGCAAGGTGCTCATCGAGCTCGACAACACCGACCTCAAGTCGCGCATCCAGGATCACGAGATCCAGTTCCAGACCACGGTCTCCTCCTACATCGACGCCGACGAGGGTCGCGAGATCCAGCGCAGCGAGAACCAGAGCCTCGTGCGTGACGTCAAGCAGACCTCGGTCTTCGCCCTCATGGACTTTGAGAAGTACCTCGGCCGCGAACTTGCCTCCGATGTGCTGACCGCCGCCGGTCTGCCCAAGGATGTCCAGGATTTCGACAAGTTCGCCGATCAGCTCGAAAGCCAGGCCAATGCCCAGCTGGAAGCCGGGGCCGCCCTGCGCGCCAACGGCGAAGCCAGCGGCGAGGACAAACCCGCGGAACCCAAGCCGGAAACGGTCGCCGCCGCCGAGGAGCCCGCCCCGGCCGACCGCATCGATTTCACCCCCTTCCTCGAGAAGAAGGGCAGTGGCGACGGCGAAGCCCAGCAGAAGCTGCGCCAGCTCGAGGATGAGCTGCTGCTGCGCAAGTCGGAGCTGGCGGTTTCCAAGCAGAAAGTCGAGGCCTCCGAGCGCCTGGCCGCCCGCGAATTCATCCCGCGCACGCAGCTGGAGAACGACCAGGTCAACTTCGAGAAGGTCTCGCTCTCGGTGAAAACGGCTGAGACCCAGCTCAGCCTGTTCAAGACCTACGAGTTCTCGAAGATGTGCGCCCAGTTGCTTTCCAACTACCGTGAGAGCCTGACCAAACTGCAGCGTACCGTGCGTGCCAACCGCTCGAAGATGGCCCAGGCCGAGACCCGCTTCCAGACCGCCAAGCGCCGCTACGAGATGGAGCTCGCCAAAAAGGACGATCTCGACCGCCAGCTCAAGGCCTGCCTGATCCGCGCCACCCAGCCGGGCCTGGTCGCCTACGGCAACCTCAACGCCAGCAGCTCCACCCGCTACAGCGAGCCGATTGAGGAGGGGGCCACCGTGCGCTTCCGCCAGACACTGCTCACCATCCCCGACATGTCGCAGATGGGCGTGCACGTGAACATCCACGAGTCGCAGGTCAAGAAGGTGCGCATCGGCCAGCCCGCCCTGATCCGTGTCGACGCCGAGCCCGGCAAGGTGCTGGAGGGCCGCGTCGCCGAGCTCGCCATGCTGCCCGATTCGAGCAGCAGCCGCTACACCCCCAACCTCAAGGTCTACCCGGCCACCGTCCATATCATCGGCACCCACCCCTGGATGAAGCCGGGCATGAACGCCAAGGTCGAGATCATCGTCGATCAGCTCGCCGACGTCGTCTACGTGCCGGTTCAGTCGATCGAGGTCCAGGACGACCAGCACTTCTGCTACGTCAACGACGGCTCCGGCCTCGCCCGCCGCAGTGTTGTCACCGGCCTCTTCAACGACGAGTTCATCGAGGTCCGCGAAGGCCTGCAGTCCGGCGAACTCGTCGCCCTCGCCTTGCCCAAGAGTCTGACCCCGGAAATCAAACCCGCGGCCACCGGCAGCATGCCCACCGAATCCGGCGACGACAAGCCGGCGCCCAAGGCCAAGAGCAAGGACAAGAACGTCGCCGCCGTGCGCAGCTGACCGCATCGCCATGCCTGCGCCCGCCTCCGAGCCGATCATCCGGCTGGTCGACATCCGCAAGTCCTACCAGATGGGCGATGTCCTCAGCCAGGTGCTGCAGGGGGTGTCCTTTGACATCCACCCCGGCGAGTACGTCTGCATCATGGGCCCCTCCGGCTGCGGCAAGTCGACCCTGCTCAACGTCCTCGGCTGCCTCGACCAGCCGACCAGTGGCGACTACTTTCTCGGGGGCGAAAACGTCGCCCACCTCAACGACGACGACCTCTCGGCGGCACGCAACCGCAACCTCGGGTTCATCTTCCAGAGCTACAACCTCATCCAGCAGCTCACCGTGCTCGAGAACATTGCCGTGCCGATGTACTACGGCGGTGCCGACGATGCCCGCATGATGGAGGTGGCGGAAAAACTCGCCGGCCGAGTTGGCCTGTCGCACCGCATGCACCACAAGCCGAACGAGCTCTCCGGCGGCCAGCAGCAGCGCGTGGCCATTGCCCGCGCGCTCTCCAACAATCCGCTCATGATTCTCGCCGACGAGGCGACCGGCAACCTCGATTCGAAGTCCGGCCAGGAAATCCTCGCCCTCTTCGACGAGCTCAACGCCGAGGGCAAGACCCTGGTCTTCGTCACTCACGACGAACGCATGGTCGAGCGCTGCACCCGCATCATCCGCCTGCGCGACGGTGTCGTCGAGAGCGATGAACCGGGCGGCAAGGTGCTGCGCCGGCAGGCGGCCGGGCTGGCGTTGGCCTGAGTCGCCTCAGGCCGCCTGCAGCACCAGTCGTACGGCATCCAGGCGCAGACGGGCGTCGGTTAGGGCCTGCTCCAGCGCCGACTGCTGGGCGCGCAGGGCGGTGATTTCCTCGGGGCGCACGTGGTCGTTCAAGCGTGCCAGATCTTCCAGACGGGCGATCTCATCACCCAGTTGCCCGCGCGCGGCCGTCACCGCCGTTTCGGCCAGCACGGCCAGTTCCGCTTCGGCCAGCTGGCGCGCCCGGCTGAGCATGGCGGGGAAGAGCTTGTGCTTGATGCCGGCATTCTCGAGCAGGCGCGACGGACTGCCCTTTTCGATGCGGGCATGCCGGTAGGCGGCGTCCTCGCGCCGGTCCTTCTTGGTGTGATCGACCACCACCCGCACCGGCACGGCCGGCAAAAAGCGGTCGGCATGCAGGATCGCCGGAGCCACGCATTCGACGACGAAGTGCGCCTCCAGCAGCAGGCCCTCGCTGCCGGCGCCGCGCCAGAGGCCGAAGCTGCTGTTGCCGGCCTCGCTGCCCAGCAGCAGGTCGAGCGCCGCGCGCACCATGGGATGGTCCGGGGTCAGGAAACCGACGTTTTCGCGCGCCAATGCCCGCGTCCGGTCGAAGGTGACGGTCAGGCCTTCGTCGGGCAGGGACGGGAAGGCGTCGGTGGTCAGGTTGCCCGGCAGCAGGAAGTAGGACCGGTGGCCGAGTTCCTCGACGTGCATGCCGAAGTGATCGACCAGGCGGATGAAGAACTCCTCGAAGTCGGTGTCGGCATCCTGGGCGCGCACGGCCTCGATGACCGCGTCGGCCGCCTCCGGCCGGTGCGAGTTGAGCTCAAGCAGGCGGTCGTGGCCGCGCTCGAGCTTTTTCACGACGCGTCCGCGCAGGTCCCGCGAGTCACGCAGGAAGTCAGTCAGGTCACCGGCGCCGGGTTGCGCGAGCAGCGACTCCAGCCGCGGCCGCAGGGCCTCGGCGATCTCGGTGGCGCCGTGCAGGTTGGCCTCGAAGGCGCCGAGGCCCTCGTGGTACCAGCGTGCCAGCACTGCCTCGGCGCTGTCCTGCAGGTAAGGCGCATGGATCTGGATGGTCGAGGTCTGGCCGATGCGGTCGAGGCGGCCGATGCGCTGCTCGAGCAGTTCGGGATCCTGTGGCAGGTCGAACAGCACCAGGTGGTGGGCAAACTGGAAGTTGCGGCCCTCGCTGCCGATCTCGGAGCTGATCAGCACGCGCGCGCCCTCCTCCTCGGCAAACCAGGCCGCCTGGCGGTCGCGCTGCAGCAGGGTCAGGCCCTCGTGGAAGAGCGCGGCGTTGAGCGCGGTCTCGTGCAGCAGGCATTCCTGCACGGCTTCCGCGCGGGCGCGGCTCGAGCAGATGAGCAGCACCTTGGCCTCGCCCAGTTCCGCCAGCAGGCCGGCCAGCCACTTGACCTTGACCTCGATTTCCTCCCCGTCCGGTGCCAGGGGCGCAAGGCGGGCGCGGCGCTCGGGGAAGCCGCCGAGTGCGGCGCGGGTGTTGCGAAACATCACCCGGCCGGTGCCGAATTCGTCGAGCAGGGCCGCCGCCAGGCGGTCGCGCGCGACCTCAGCGCCGGCCTTCACTTCCGCCAGCCGTTCGCACAGGTGCGGGGACTTGCGCATGAACAGCTTCTCATCGGCCGCGCTGGGCTTTTTGCCGGCGAGCAGGCGGTCGAGCGCGCGCGCCAGTTCCTCGTAGTGCTCCGCCTCGGCGAGGAAGGCTGCGAGGTCGGCATAGCGGTTCGGATCGAGCAGGCGCAGGCGGGCGAAGTGGCCCTCGGGACCGAGCTGCTGCGGCGTGGCGGTCAGCAGCAGCAGGCCGGGCACGCGCGCGGCCAGATCCTCGACGAGGGCGTAGGCCGGGCTGGCCGACTGCGGACTCCATTCCAGGTGGTGGGCCTCGTCGACGATGAGCAGGTCCCAGCCCGCCTCGGCGGCCTGGCGGGCGCGCTCGGGTGAGCCGGCGAGGAAGCCGGTGCCGCAGATCACCAGCTGGCTGTCGAGGAAGGGATTGCCGTTCTCCTCGTTGGTCTCGATCGAGTCGCAGCGCGCCTCGTCGAACAGGGCGAAGAGCAGGTGGAAGCGGCGGAACAGCTCGACGAACCACTGGTGGATCAGCGGCTCGGGCACCAGGATCAGCACGCGCTCGGCGCGGCCGGTCAGGTGCAGGCGGTGCAGGATCAGGCAGGCTTCGATCGTCTTGCCCAGGCCAACCTCGTCGGCCAGCAGCACGCGCGGCAGCAGCCGGCCGGCGACCTCGGCGGCGATGAACATCTGGTGCGAGAGCAGGTCGACCCGGCCGCCGCAGAACCCGCGCACCGGCGACTGGCGGAAACCGGCGCGCCGCTGCAGGGCCTCGACGCGCAGGTCGAAGGCGCGCGCCTCGTCGATCTGGCCCGCCAGCAGGCGGTCCTCGGGCTTGCTGAAGCTGATCGTGTCGGACAGTTCCGCCTCGCTGGCCGTGCGGCCCTTGCCGAGGTAGTGCAGGATGCCGCGGCGGTCCTCGACAGCGGTGATTTCCAGGCTGCTGCCGTCGTGCAGCTTGACGCTGTCGCCAGGCTGGTAACGCACGCGCCGCAGCGGTGCCGACTTCATGGCGAACTGCCGGTGCTCGTTGGCGGCAGGGAAAAAGATTTCGACGCGGCCGAATTCGGCCTTCATGACCACGCCGAGGCCGAGCTCAGGCTCACTGTCGCTGACCCAGCGCTGTCCGGGGAGGGGGGCTTCCATTGAAAAAAGGGGGCGTACAGCATAGGGCCGCGCGCCCGCTCTGCAAGCGGGTTTGGCAAGGGACCCCCTCGTTGCAGGGGGCGTGGAGGGACTCACCTCCGCTGCAGGGATCAGGCGTGGAAGAACACCTTCTCGGCGGTGCCGCGCAGCATCCAGTCGCGGTCATCGGCGCTGAGGAAATCCAGGCGGTCGCGCACCAGCGCAATGCTGTCGCGGTAGTTGTGGCCGGGCCCGACCTGGAAGGGGCAGTCGCTGGCCCACATCAGGCGCTCGGCACCGAAGGAGTCGCGGCATTCGCGGATCATCGGCCCGAGGTCGGTGTAGGGCGGCTGCTTTTTGCCGAGTGCGTAAAAGGCCGAGGTCTTAAGGTGTACCTGCGAGTGTTTCGACAGGTGCAGCAGGCGGTCGAGCGGGCCGCGCTCGACGGCGCCGGCCATGCCCAGGCGGGCGAAGTGGTCGATCACCACCGGCGTGCGCGGGAAGCGGTCGCACATCCGGTTCACGGCGGCGAGGGCCTCGGGATTGATGAGCAGGCAGACGTTGAGGTTTTCATCGGCCGCCACCTTCCAGAGTTCGGCCATGCCGGCCGAGCCGAGCCAGGCGTCGACATTCGTGCCGCTGGTGTAGATGCGGAAGCCGCGCACGCCCTGGCGGGCGAGATCGCGCATGCGCGCACGCAGGCCGGCGGCGTGCTCGTCGACGATGGCCACGCCGGAAAACACCCCGGGATGGGCGGCGATGCTGTCGAGCATGTAGCGGTTGTCGAATCGGTAGTAGCTCATCTGGATGAGTACGATGCGCGACACCCCCTCGGGCCGGCACTGGGCGAACAGCTCCGCCGGGGTGAAGCTTGCCGGCTGCATGTCGGCCTTTTGAAAGCCATCGGCCAGCGGGTAGCGGGCGGTGTCCGGCGTCCAGACATGGACATGGGCATCAATGGCGCCGCGGCGCGACAGGGTGCTGCACTGGCTGAGACCGCCGACGGCGGTGGCGGCGGACAAGTGGAGGAAGCGGCGGCGCGTGGTCATGGCAGGCAGGGGTTACGCCGGGCCGGCGGGGATTCTTTGCGGGAAGTCCGCGGCCGGGGGCGGGGGGAGGGACTATCCAATGTCCAACCAGGAATGTCGAAGTCAGCAGGAGGAGAGGACGGAGCCTTGGGCTTTCTGACTTCCTTGTTGGACATTGGATCTTTGAATGGGTCCTCCGACTGTGGCCTTTCGAACCTGCCCGCGGTTGCAAACGCCCCTCACTTTTGGAATGGCGGCCGGTCGTGGCGACCCCTAGACTGCAGCACTATGGCAACCTCGATGATTGTTCTGCTGTCGGTGGCCGGCGTCGCCGTCCTGCTCGTGTTCTGGGTGATCGGCCAGTACAACGGCCTGGTGCGCGGGCGCAATGCCTTCCGCAACGCCTTTGCGCAGATCGATGTCCAGCTCAAGCGGCGCTACGATTTGATCCCCAACCTGGTTGAGACGGCCAAGGCCTATCTCAAGCATGAGCGCGAAACGCTGGAGGCGGTCATCGCGGCGCGTAACCAGGCCGCCGGTGCCTGCGCGGCGGCCGCGGCGAATCCCGGTTCCCCCGAAGCCATGTCGGCGCTGGCCCAGGCGGAGAGCGGCCTCGGCGGCGTGCTCGGCCGACTGTTCGCGGTTTCCGAAGCCTATCCGGAGCTGAAGGCCAACTCGACGATGATGCAGCTCACCGAGGAACTGACCAGCACGGAGAACCGCGTCGCCTTCGCCCGTCAGGCCTACAACGATTCGGTCATGAGCTACAACAACACCCGCGAGATCTTCCCGGCCAACCTGGTCGCCGGCCTCTTCCAGTTCGCGGCCGCCAGCCTGTTCGAGGTGACCCGCGAGCAGGAGCGCGAGGGCGTCAAAGTCCAGTTCTGAGCGGCAGGCCGAACCGATTCCCGACGCTTCGAGTGCGATGGACTTTTTTGCCGCGCAGCAACAGGCCCTGACGCGCAGCCGCTGGCTGGTGGCCGGCTTCGCGCTCTGCGTGCTCGGCGTCATCGCCAGTGCCTTCGCCGTGGCGGTGCTGCTCAAGCCGGTCCTCTTGGACTCCGACGCCACGTCGGTGGCCCTTCGCGGCGCGGCGGTGCCCTGGTGGGATCCGCAACTCCTGGGTTGGGTCGCCGCCACCGTCGGTGGCACCATCACCCTCGGCAGCGCCTACAAGCAGGTGCGTCTCGCCGGCGGCGGTAGCGTCGTCGCCCGCGACCTCGGCGGTCGGCCGGTCTCGCCGAGCACGACGGATCCACTGGAGCGACGCCTGCTCAACGTCGTCGAGGAGATGGCCATCGCCTCCGGGGTGCCAGTGCCGGAGGTCTGGCTGCTCGAGGACGAGCCTGGCATCAATGCCTTCGCCGCCGGCACCGACCCGGCCAACGCGGTGATCGGCGTCACCCGCGGCTGCCTGGAGCGGCTCACCCGCGCCGAGCTGCAGGGGGTGGTGGCCCATGAGTTCTCGCACATCCTCAACGGCGACATGCGCCTCAACCAGCGGCTCATCGGCTGGGTGTTCGGCCTGATCATGGTGGCCACGGCGGGTCGGCTGATTCTGGAATCGCTCCGCCACGTGCGCGTCCGGTCGTCGCGCGATTCGCGCGGCGCGGGCGGGTTGGTGCTGGTCCTGCTGGTGACCGGTCTGGCGCTCTGGTTGATCGGCTCGCTTGGCACCCTCTTCGCCCGCCTGCTGCAGGCGGCGGTGTCGCGCCAGCGCGAGTTTCTGGCGGATGCCGCCGCGGTGCAGTTCACCCGCGATCCCTCGGGCATTGCCGACGCGCTGAAAAAAATCGGCGGCCACACCGCGCACGGGGTGTTGCAGAACGCCCAGGCCGGCGAGGCGCGGCACCTGTTTTTTGCGTCGAGCGATTTCCTGCGCCTCGGTCTGGCCACGCATCCGCCCCTGCCGGAGCGCATCCGGCGACTGGATCCGTCGTGGAACGGCGTCATGATCCAGCCACTCCGGGAGGCGGCCGCGGTCGAGGTCGCCCGGCCGCCGCGGCCATCCGCGCCGGCGCTCCCGTCCCTGGTGCAAAGCCTGGGCTTCACCGAGCGCATCGATCCGGCCGTGGGCGCCGTCGTGCGCGAGTGGCTGCAGACCGAACAAAAGCGCATCGCCTCCCGGGCGGAGGCGCAGGCCCTGCTTTTTGGCCTGCTCATCGGCAGCGACGAGACCCCCAGCCAGGGCGTTCTGAGCCGGCTCGCCGATCATGGCGGCGCTGCGATGGCGGAGCAGGCGCTCGACTGGAGCCGGCGCTTGCGCGGGCGGCGCTCGCTCGAAAAACTCGCTCTGCTCGACCTGGCCCTGCCCTGGTTGCGACATCTGGGGCGCGAGCAGGCACGCGAATGCATCGAGCTGACCCGCGCCTTCATCGCGGCCGACGGCCAGCTCGATGCCTTCGAGTTCATGCTGCAAAAGGTCATTGAGCGACAGGTCGCGGTTGGAGCGGGCCTGCGCACGCCGGTGCCGGTGCGCCATGTCTCCCTGCGCCAGGTCAGCGCCCCGGCGGCCACCCTGCTGCAGGCCTTTGCCCAGGTGTCGGGTCACCCCGAGGCCCTGAGTGCGGCGGCCGCGGAGTTTCAGCAGCACACCGGCCAGCCCTTGCCGCCCGCGCCGGCAGAACTGCTGCCCCTGGCGCAGATCGTGGCGGCGCTGGAGGAGCTTGAGGCGAGCACGCCCCTGGTAAAGAGCGCCCTGCTGCGCCTCGGCGCGCGCATCGCCCTGCACGACGGGCACTTCAACGACGAGGAAGTCGAACTGCTGCGCGCCACCGCCGCCGCCCTCGGCGCCCCCATCCCGCCGCTGGCCCGCGTGATTCGGTGAACCGGTCTGGCCGTGTGTTTTCATCGCAGAGCCCGAAATGAAAGGGTCCACAGATTGCGCAGATTTTCAGAGGGCGGATCAACGGTGCGGGCGGCCCCTTCGAACTTGGGCATTCCTTGTTGGCTATTGGATCTTCCAGATCGGGCACGACGGAGGTTTTGAACCGCTGATGGGACGCTGATAGGACGTTGATTCAGAAGGAGGGCTTGATGGAGAGGAAGGGTCCACAGATTGCGCAGATTTTTAGAGGGCGGATCAACGGCGCGGAGCGCCCCCTCGGACTTGGACATTCCTTGTTCAATATTGGCTATTCCGCCTCGGGCGCGACGGAGGTTTGAACCGCTGATGAGACGCTGATAGGACGCTGATCCTGAAAGAAATGTGACCGGCTTGGGGTGCCGTGCTGCTTCAGCCAACCCCTGCGGTTGCAATCGCTTCCATTTGCGTAAAAGCATTTTTATGTTTTTATGTCTCATGAGAACCACGGTGGATCTTCCCGATGAGCTGTTTCGTCAGCTCAAGGCAGAGGCGGTACTGCGGGGGCGCAAGCTCAAGGATCTGGTCACGGAGTTCATTGAGCGAGGCCTGGTCAGTCAGAATGCTTCGCCCTCGCGTCCGCGCAGTCCCTTGCCGGTGCTGCGACCGCCCACGGGCAGGCCGCATCCGGCCTTGAGCAATGCCGAGTTGGAGAACCTTCTCACCGTCGAGGATCACCATGCCGGCGCGTGACCTGCCCGATCTGAACGTTTGGCTGGCCCTGGCCGACCCCGATCATCAGCATCATGTCCGGGCTCGGCAGTACTGGGAAACCGAGGCGGCGGAGCAACTGGCCTTTTGCCGCGTGTCCATGCTGGGTCTGCTGCGCCTGCTCAGCCATGCCAAGGTCATGCGCGGCGCCCCCTTCACCCCGGCGGAAGCCTGGCAAGCCTATGAGGCCTTGCGCGCCCTGCCGGAAGTGACTTTCCTGGCGGAACATCCGCGACTGGAGGCGCAGTTCCGGGCTTGGACCGATCGGCCCGCCTTCACGCCGCACCGCTGGACAGATGCTTGGCTGGCCGCCTTGGCGAAGACCACCGGCAGCCGTCTCGTCTCCTTCGACGCCGATTTCCACAGCTTCCCCGACCTCGCCTTTCTCCACCTCACGTTTGGTTGAGATCTGCGCCAGACGCGGGGCGGCTCCCCTTCGAAATTGGTTATTCCTTGTTCGATATTGGATCTTCTGCCTCGACCGTGACGAAGCTTTGGAACCGCGGATGAGACGCTGACAGGACGCTGATCCAGAAGGATGAACGGTCGACCGCGCGCAGCGCCCTAGTGCGGCGCCTCTGCGCCGCTTCGGAAAACCCGTGCGGCCCCACCCCATCTCTATTCCAAACGCGGGCATCCAGCCACGCGCTTTCACCAGAGCTCCAGAGGGCTGGAGCACTCCAGGACGCTGGTGCGCGATTCCGGAATGGGAGTGTTCCCGGACACCTCAAGGGCGGAGATGCACCCCGACCAAGGTTCGCACGGACAACACCGTGGACACGAAGTTCCGGGCATGACTCGCTGAGCTGCCCTTGAAACCGCAGCCACCTTGAAGATTCCATCTCGCCGTGCTCCACGCGTCGGAGTAAACTGCCGCCATGCGCGCCTGGTCCCACTGGCTGTATCCCCGCTTCACCTGGCGACAGGGCCTGGGCATGCTGGCCTTCGGGCTCGTGGGTGCCGGGATCGCGGGCCTCTACGGGGTGCTGCACGATCAAGTCACCTTCAGCCTGTCGCGCGAGTATTTCACCCGCTTCAAGTTCGACCAGTTCGATTACCTGGACGGCAGCCTGCCGCCGCGGGTGCGGGTGGCGCAGATTGGGTTTTTGGCGACCTGGTGGGTGGGCTTTTTCGCCGGCTGGTTCATGGGCCGCGTCACCCTGTCGCACCTGCCCCTGGCGACCGCGGCACGGCTGGCCCTGCGCGCCGTGGTCGTCATGCTCGGTCTCGCCCTGGCCGCGGGCCTTGCCGGCGGTGTGTTTGCGCCGCAGGACGCGGATCGTCTGCAGGTCTGGCAGGCCTTCCTCGACCTGCGCGGCGTCACCGACCCCGCCGCCTTCGTACGCGTCGGCTGGATCCACAACGGCAGCTACCTCGGCGCCCTGCTCGGCCTGATCCTCGCCCTGCTTTGGCTGCGCCGGGCACGGCGTCAGGGTTCATCAGCGCAAAGCAAGTGATCCGCAGATTGCGCAGATTATCAGAGGGTTGGGCCGTCGCGTGAAGTGTTCCGCATGGGCGCATGGAGTGGCGAGCAACTCCCCCTTGGGAACTTGGACACTCCTAGTTCGATCTTGGATATTCTGCTTCGGCCGTGACGGAGCTTTTCCAGCGCTGACAGGACGCTGATTCAGCAGGGCAGGGGGCGCCCCGGCTTTTCCCCGGCTTTAAAAATCTGCGTTCATCTGCGAAATCTGCGGACTCACTCGAATGCCAGCAGGAAGCGGCGCTGGAAGTCGAGCGCGGTTTCGACCTGGTCGATCTCGATGTACTCATCGACCGTGTGGGCGCGGTCGATGCTGCCGGGGCCGAAGACGAGGCTGGGGATGCCGGCGCGGGCGAGCTTGCTGGCGTCGCAGCCGAAGGGCACGCCGCAGGGCGTGGGATCGAGGCCGAGTTCGGCGAGCACGGCGGCGGCGGTGCGGGTGACGATCGAGTCGGTCGGGGTGTCGAGGGCCTCGTCGACCAGCAGCACGGGTTCCTCGATCTCGCCGCGGATGCCGGGGCGCCGGGCGCAGACCGCGTCGACGAGCTGTCGGTAGTGGGCGAGGGCGGTCTCGGCCTTTTCGCCGGGCAGCAGGCGACGGTCGATCTCGATGGCGCAGCGGTCGGGCACGAAGTTGACCTGCACGCCGCCTTGGATGACGCCGACGCTGCAGGTGGCCGGACCGGTGAGCGGGTGGGCGTGCGCGGTCATCGCTTCGGCATCGGCCTCGAGGGCGGCGATGACCTGGGCCATGGCGCCGATGGCATTGGCGCCGAGGTGCGGCTTGGAGCTGTGGGCGGCCTTGCCGTGCAGCACGATGCGGCAGCGCAGGACGCCCTTGGTGGCGGTGACGACGCGCAGCTCGGTGGGTTCGGCGACGATCGCGGCATCGGCCTGCAGGCCCTCGCACAGGCGGACGACGCCGCGGTAGGAAAACTCCTCGTCGACGGCGGCGGCGAGCAGGACCTCGCAGGGCGGGGTGATGCCCTGCTCGTGCAGCGAGGCGAGGGCGTGCATCATGGTGGCCAGGCCGGCCTTGGTGTCGCAGCTGCCGCGGCCATACATCCGGCCCTCGCGGATCACCGGCTCAAAGGGCGGGATCGTCATGCCCTGGACCGACACCGTGTCGGTGTGGGCCTCCAGGATGATGCGCCGGCTGGGGTTGCGGCCGGGCAGGCGGACCAGCACGTTGGGGCGACCGGGAAACACCTCCTGCTCGCTCACCTCGAGGCCGCGCTGCTCGAAGAAGGCGCGGATGTAGGCGGCGATTTCGCCCTCGCCGGGTCCGCCGTAGGCGGGGTTGACGCTGTTGATGCGGACGAGGTCCGCCAGGGTGGCGAGGACGGGGGACATGGCAGGAAAACGCCGTCCGCGGGGCGGCTCAGTCGGCAAAGGCCGCCTCGACGAACTCGCAGAGCACGTGGCCGGCCATGAGGTGGCATTCCTGGGCGTAGGCGGTGACCGGGGTCGGCACGCAGTAGGCGTGGTGGGCGAGCGCGGCGCAGTCGCCGCCGTTTGCGCCGGTGAAGCTGACGACCACGCAGCCGCGCTCGCGGGCGGCGCGCAGGCCGGCGATGACGTTTTTGCTGGTGCCGGAGGTGGAGATGCCGACGACGACGTCGCCGGGCTGGGCGAGGGCCTCGACCTGGCGGGCGAAGACGGTTTCGAAGCCGAAGTCGTTGCTGTGGGCGGTGAGCACCGAGGTGTCGGTGGTCAGGGCCAGGCCGGCGAGGGCGCGGCGGTTGGCGCGGTAGCGCACGCAGAGTTCGGCGGCGAGGTGCTGGGCGTCGGCGGCGCTGCCGCCGTTGCCGAAGAACAGTACTTTCCTGCCGGCGCGCAGGGCATCGACCCAGGCCTGGGCGATGGCGGCGAGGGTGTCGCGGCAGGCGTCGAGGCGCTGCAGGGTGGCGAGGTGGCCGTCGAGATGGCCGCGGAACAGGGTGGAAAAGTCGGACATGGCGGGGTCAGTCTTCGAAGGCCTGCAGCAGTTCCTCGCGGGTCACGCGCGCGGTGCCGAGCTTGCCGACGACGATGCCGCTGGCGTGGTTGGCGAGGTCGGCGGCGTCCTCGGCACCGAGGCCGGCGGCAAGCGCGAGGGTGAGGAAGGCGATGGCGGTGTCGCCGGCGCCGGAGACGTCATAGACCTCGCGGGCGCGGGTCGGGATGTGGTGCGGCGCGGCGTCGCGCTGGCAGAGCAGCATGCCCTGTTCGCCGAGGGTGATGAGCACCTTGTCGACCGACCACTGGTCGAGCAGCTGCGCGCCGACCTCGAGCAGGCGGCGGTCTTCGAGCGGCGGGCCGGGTGTGCGCACGTCCTGGACACCGGCGGCGGCGAAGGCCTCCAGGCGGTTGGGTTTGACCAGCGAGGCGCCGTGCCAGTTCAGCGGGTTACGCGGCGAGGGATCGACGGTGACCCGCTTGCCGGCGCTGCGGGCAAGACCGAGCACGGTGTCGACCAGGGCCTGGGTGACAAAACCCTTGCCGTAGTCCTCGAGGATGAGGGCGTCGAGCTCCGGCAGCATGGCTTCAACGCGGCGGGCGACCTCGGCGAGTTCGGCGTCACTGAGTTTCTCCACCGTCTCGCGGTCGACACGCACGACGTGCTGCTGGCGGGCGATGATGCGGGTTTTGGCGATGGTCGGCAGGGTGTCGCTC
>CBINON010000034.1:0-51268 GCA_966252325.1 uncultured bacterium
ATTGGATGAAGAAAGTAGCCGTCACTCTCCGAGTGGCGGATTGGATGAAGAAAGTGGCCGTCACTCTCCGAGTGGCGGATTGGATGAAGAAAGTAGCCGTCACTCTCCGAGTGGCGGGATTGGATGAAGAAAGTGGCCGTCACTCTCCGAGTGGCGGGATTGGAAAAACCTCACTCGGAGAGTGAGGGCTACTTTGGTGAGGACTACTTGGTTTGATGAAAATCGTGGTTTATTCCCCGGCCTTTTACCCGATGATCGGCGGGTTGGAGGCTTTTGCGGCGATGCTGGCCGGTGGCCTGCAGGCGCGCGGGCATGAGGTCGTGGTGCTGTGCGAGTCGGAACTCGCGCCCGGGGTGGCCGAGCCTTTTTCCTTCCGGGTGGTGCGCGGCGCCTCGTTTTTGGCCAAGGCCTACTGGCTGGGCAGGGCCGACGCCGTGGTGCAGGCGCAGATCAGCCTCAAGGGTCTGCTGCCCTGGGGCCTGACGCGCAAGCCACTGCTGGTCAGCCATCAGACCTGGCTGCGCGAGGCCGGCGACGCGCCGATGACCTGGCCGACCCGGTTGAAGCGGCTGGCCTGTCGCTTTGCCCGCAACGTCACCTGCAGCGCCGCCATCGGCCGCGACCTGGGCCTGGCCCATGACGTGATCCCGAATCCGTACGATGACGCGTTGTTCCGCTTGCGCCCGGAAGTTTCACGCGATCGCGACCTGCTGTTTGTGGGGCGCCTGGTGTCCGACAAGGGGGCGGATTTGCTGCTGCAGGCGCTGGCGCGACTGCCCGGGCGGCGACTGACGATCGTCGGCGACGGTCCGGAAGCGGCGGCCCTGGTGTGGCGGGCGGAGGAATGGAAGGTGGCGGACCGCGTCACCTTCACCGGGCCGAAGCGCGGCGAGGAACTGGCGCGGCTGATGAACGCCCACCGCGTGCTGGTGGTGCCCTCGCGCTGGGCCGAGCCCTTTGGCATTGTCGCTCTGGAGGGCGCGGCCAGCGGCTGCACGGTGGTTGCCTCCGACGGCGGTGGCCTGCCGGAGGCGGTGGGGCCCTGTGGTGGCGTCTTTGCCTCGGGTGATGCCGAGTCCCTGGCCCAGGCGATCGAGACCGTGACCGCGCCGGATCCGGCGGCGGTGGCGGCGCATCTGGCGCGGCATCGGGCCGGAGCGGTGGTGGCGGCGTATGAAGCGGTGCTGCGACTTCTGGTCCATCGCGTGGAGTAGTGTGGACGCAACGCTCACGGATGGTGTGACAATCCAAAGATTTTATTCCCATGAACTGGAGCCGACATCTTCCCGTCAAGCTTTACGACGTTCTCAAGAAGGCCAAGCGTAAGCTGGGCATCACAACTCCATTCGGAGCACGCTTGAAGGAACTTCTGGGGAGGCGCGAGGATTTCAGCTTCCTACAGCTGGGCGCCAATGATGGGATCTCACTCGATCCCTACCGGGAGTTCATCCTGGAATCACGGGGAGTCGGTGTGCTCGTCGAGCCTCTGCCCTGGCTGGCGGCGCAGTTGCGGAAAAATTATCGGCACCGGAAGAACCTGTTCTTTGAGACACTGGCTGTGGCCTATGATGGACAAAACCTCATCCTGCATGTGCCAGAGTCGGAGGAGCGCAGCGCTGTGGCCAGTCTGGATCGGGAGCATCTTTCTCGGCATGGTGTGGCGGGCATGCGAGAGCTTGAGGTGCCGGCTACCACGGTCGAGGCTTTGTTGGAAAAACACGGTCTGAGGTCGGTGGATTGCCTGTTCCTTGATGTGGAAGGTGCCGAGGCGCAGATTCTCCTCGGCATGGACTATCGGAGGGCCGGGGCTTGGTTGATTGCTTTTGAAATTGCCCATCTGGGGGATTTGCATGAGGCGGTGGCGGAGAAACTGCGTGAAAACGGCTACCAGGTTGAAGAATTTGGCATGGACGCAATCGCGTGGAAGCCGTTTGCTGATCTTTGAATACCCTTTCCTGACATGACCGAGACACTTTTGCTGGCGGCGATCTTGCCCAAGAAAACCCTGTTGATGATCGGGGCGGCGGCCTCGGTCGTCATTGTCCTGTGGAGTTTCAGCCACTGGCGGGCGGCGGTGAAGGTGGCCCTGATCACGGCGCTGCTGGAGGGAGCCATCCGCAAGTGGGCCTTCCCGCAGGGGCAGGAGTTGGTGTACTTCCTCAAGGACGTCTTCCTGTTTGGCGCCTACGTGAAGTTCTTCCTGGCGCCCGATCTCGATGTGCGGGCCTACCGATTGCACATCCCGGCCTTTGTCATCGTCCTGCTCTGTGTCGTCGTTGGGCTTGGGGCGCTCAATCCGAACATCGATTCGGTGTTTCTGAGTGCGTTCGGCCTGAAGGTCTATTTCTACTACCTGCCGCTCGTCTTCATGATGCCCTACCTGTTCCGCACCGAGCAGGAGATGACCCGGCAACTGACCTGGTTCGCCCTGATGGCTTTGCCCATCTGCCTGCTGGGGTTGGTGCAATGGCAGGCAGGCCCCACCAGCATCCTCAACGTCTATGCCCAACGCGAGGGGTCGGAATTGGGGGCTTCAGGCTTTGGTTTTGGCATGGAGCGTGCGCGAATTACCGGCACTTTCTCCTACATCACAGGTCACACGACCTTTGTGGTCTTTTTCATCACGCTCAGCCTGGTGTTGCTGACCGTGCGTGAAACACGCTGGAAGTGGCTGTTCGCGGGCGTCGTGCTGCCTCTGCTCGGGGTGAATGCCCTGATGGGCGGTTCCCGTGCAGCGATCGTGGTTGCCGGCTTTGTCATTGCGGGCATGGCCCTGCCAGCTTTTGCTGGAAGGATCGGTGTCGGCACCTACTTCAAGACGATTCTGATGGGGGCGATTGCGGCCGGAGCTTTGATGATCAGCTATCTGTTTTACGATGCCTACTTTCACATGTCGGCGCGCGCCATGACAGCTGGCGACACCTTCTACGAGCGCGCCATTGAGCATCCCTACAGGGCCATGGCGTATGCGGTGGAAAAGGCCGGGTTCTTCGGGTATGGTTTGGGTTTGACCCACCCGGCCACGGGCGCCTTGAAAAACTTCCTGCAGATCGAGGGCCCCAAGGAGGAGGCCGTGGCGGTGGAGTCGGAGTCCGGGCAGGTCTGGATGGAGGTCGGTCTGTTCGGCTTCACCGCCTGGTATGCGCTGCGGCTGTTCCTGATCTGGCTCTGCTGGCGCTGTTATGTCGAGGCCCAGCGACCCCTGCAGAAGTCCCTGGCCCTTTCGGCAGTATTGCTTTCCGTTCCCTACATGACCATGCAGTTGGTGGTCAATCACACGGCCAACATCCTGCTCTTCGCCCTCTACGGCCTGGCCATGCTGCCGCGGCTGCAGCCGCTGGTGCAGCGGCATGCGCGCCGGCCGCCGGCGCGGGCGGCGCTGCCGGCCGCAGGATGATCATCGGCTTCCGTCATGAGCGAGTCCAGCGTCAGTCCCCGCTTCAGTGCCATCGTGCCGACGCATGCGCGGTTCGATCTGTTGGCGCGCACGCTCGACCGCCTGCTTGCCTGCGCGCCGTCCCCGGCGGAGATCCTGGTCCATGTCGATGCCGGCAACACCGCCCTGCGTGATTCGGTGACGGCGCGTTACCCGCAGGTGCGCTGCCTGTTCTCCGAGACACGGCTGGGTCCGGGCGGTTCGCGCAACCGGCTGCTCGCGGCCGCCACGCACGACTGGGTGGCGAGCTTTGACGACGATTCGTATCCGGCCCAGCGTGACTGGTTTGCGCGCGCGGCCGAGTTGGTGCGCGCCTTTCCGGAGGCGGCGGTGCTGAGCGCGGCGAGTCATGCGCCCGAGTGGCAGAGCCTGCAGTTGCGGCGCATCGCGGTGTTCTCCGGCTGCGGCTGCGTTTTCCACAAGCCCTGGTTCCTGCGTACCCGCGGTTTTGTGCCGCTGGCGATCGCCTACGGCATGGAGGAGGTCGATCTCAGCCTGCAACTGCACGCCCTTGGCGGGCGCCTCATCCATGATCCGCTGCTGCGGGTGAACCATGAGCCGGCGCCCGACCGCCCGCGACCCGGCCCGCGGGTGGCGGCGCTCGGTTTGGTGAACACGCTGCTGCTGCCCTGGCTGCGGTATCCCGTCGCCCTCTGGCCGGTGGGCCTGCTGCAGGGGCTTTCCAAGATCCGCTGGATGCTTGCCCATGGCCAGGGCGATGCCGTGCTGCCCGGCCTGCGCCTGGCGCCGGACGCGCTGCGCGAGCAGGCCGCGCGGGTGCAGCGCGTGCCGGTGCGGCGCCTGCTGTCGTGGCTGAAGTTGCGCCGCCGTCCGCAGGACCTCGGCGATGCTCGGGCGCTGGCGCACGGCTTCCGAACCGAAGCGCCGTCGTCGGTCGCGGAGGTCCCGTCATGACACCGGGCTGCATTCATCTCTGGGCGCCCGGCCTGCGGTCGGGCAGTGGCGGCATCCAGTCGTTCAGTCGCGACCTCGCCCTCGCCCTGCACACCGCCTTTCCGCGGGCGCGCCTGCATCTGCACGTCAAAAACGACGCCACGGTCGAGGGCCTGCCGGTGGGGATTGGCTTTTCCGGTTCGGGGAGCTGGCCGGCCCGCCTGCGCACGGCGCACTACGCCCTGACGGGCCTGCGGCGCCTGCGCCGAGACCGGCCGGATCTGGTGATTGCCACGCTGGTGAATTTTTTGCCGGCCATCGCCGCGGCCCGCCTGCCTGCCTCACGCACGGTGGCGGTGGTGCATGGCATCGATGCCTGGGACCTGCCCGAGGGCCCGCGCCGGCGCGCGCTGGCCCGGGTGGAGCGCATCGTCGCGGTGAGCCGGTTCACCCGCGATCGCGTGGCGGCGCTGCCGGGGATCGATCCGTCGCGCCTGCGCGTGCTGCCCAACAGTTTTGACGAGGCCGCCTTCACGCCCGGGCCCAAGCCGCCGGCGCTGCTGGCGCGTTACGGCCTGCAGCCCGACCAGCCGGTGCTGCTGACGGTGGCGCGCCTGGATCCGGCCGAGCGCTACAAGGGCCATGCCGAGGTGCTGGCGGCGCTGCCGGAGCTGCAGCGCGACTTCCCCGGGCTGCGCTACCTGATTGCCGGGCAGGGGGGCTATGCCGACGAGCTTCGCCGGCTGGCGCAGTCGCTCGGCGTGGCGGACCGGGTGATCTTTGCCGGTTTCGTGCCGACGTCCGAACTCGCGGATCACTACCGGCTGGCCGACTCCCTGGTCATGCCGAGTCGCGGCGAGGGCTTTGGCATTGTCTTTTTGGAGGCCATGGCCTGCGGGCGACCGGTGATTGCCGGCAACGCCGACGGCTCGGTGGACGCGCTCGACAGCGGCCGGCTCGGTGTGCTGGTGGATCCGGGCGACCGCGCGGCCCTGGTTGGGGCACTGCGCCAGGTGCTGGCGCGCACGCATCCGAACCGACTGCAGTTTGAACCGCAGCGCCTGCACGACGCGGTGGTGGCCGCCTTCGGCGCCGCGGTCTTTCGCGAGCGCTGGCAGGCCCTGGTGGAGGAACTCTGAACATGTGTGGCATTGCCGGCATTCTGAATCATGAGCCCGCGCCCTGTGCGCGGGCCCTGGAGAAGTTGCAGGCGGCGCTGCGCCACCGCGGTCCGGATGACGCCGGCCTGTGGCTGTCGCCCACCGGTCGCGCCGGCCTCGCGCACACGCGGTTGGCCGTGCTCGACCTGTCGCCGGGCGGGCACCAGCCGATGGTGGCCGACGGTCACGTCATCGTTTTCAACGGCGAGATCTACAACTTCCGCGCCCTGCGCGCCGAACTGGAGGCGACCGGCCTGGAGTTTCACACGCGCAGCGACACGGAGGTGCTGCTGCGGCTGTACCAGCGCGAGGGGCCGGCCATGCTCGGTCGCCTGCGCGGCATGTTTGCGCTGGCGATCTGGGACGAGCGGGAGCAGTCGGCCTTCCTGGCGCGCGACGCCTTCGGCATCAAGCCGCTCTACTACAGCCTGCACGGCGGTCGCCTCGCCTTTGCCTCGGAGGTGCGCGCCCTGCGCCAGGCGGGGCTGGCCAGCGACACCCCCGATGCGGCGGCGATCCAGCGCTACCTGGAGAGCGGCAGCGTGCCCGAGCCGGCGACGCTGCTGCGTGACGTGCGCTGCCTGCCCGCCGGTCATCACCTGGTCTGGCAGGCGGGGCGGGTCCGCGAGCAGGCCTGGTGGCGACCGGGTTTTGCGCCGCAGGCGATGACGGCGCAGGAGGCGGCGGAACGCACGCGTGCGGCCCTGGTCGACTCCGTGCAGAGTCACTTTGTCAGCGACGTGCCGGTCGGACTCTTCCTGAGCGGCGGCATCGATTCGACCCTGCTGGCCGCGTTGGCCCGGGCGCAGGGCCATGGCGGGCTGGAGAGTTTCTCCATCGGTGTCGATGCGGCGCGCCTCGATGAGTCCGATGTGGCCGCGCGCACGGCGGCGCACTTTGGGCTGCGCCACCATCTTCTGCGACTCGATGCCGCCGGCATGGCCGCGCGCTTTCCGGAGTTTCTCGCGCACATGGACCAGCCCAGCGTCGATGGCTTCAACAGTTTTGTGGTGGCCGGTTTCGCCCGCGCGCAGGGCATGAAGGTCGTGCTGTCCGGGTTGGGCGGCGACGAGCTGTTTGGGGGCTACCCGAGTTTTCAGCGGGTGCCGCGCCTGGCCCGGCTTGCCGATCTGGCGCGGCATCTGCCCGGGGCGCATGTCCTGGGGCGCCGCGTCGAAACCGCGCCGCTGTCGCCGCGCCTGCGGCGGATCGGCGACCTGTTGCAGCGCGGGCCGGGCCTGGCGGAGGCTTGGCGGGTGTTTCGTGGCATCTTCCCGCGCGCCGAGGCGCGGCGATTGGCGGCGCGCTTCGCCGGCTGCGCCGAATCGGCCCTGCCGCCCGCCGAACCGGCGACGGCGGCGATGGCCGAGGATGTGCGCGACCAGGTCAGTCTGCTGGAGGCGACCGGGTACATGCGCCATCAACTGCTCAAGGACAGCGATGTCATGAGCATGGCGCACGGGTTGGAACTGCGCGTGCCGCTGGTGGACCGCGTGCTGTTTGAGCGCATCGCCGTCATCCCCGCCGACCTGCGCCTGCGGCCCGGCAAGCGCCTGCTGCTGGAGGCCGTGCCGGAGATTCCCCAATGGGTGGCCGGTGCGCCCAAGCGCGGATTCCTCTTCCCCTACCAGGAGTGGTTGGCCGCCGACTGGGGCGGCGCCTTTGCCGCGGCGCGCGCCGAGCTCGCCGATCCCCGCGCCCCCTGGTACCAGCTCTGGTGCGTCTTCATGCTGCGCCAATGGCTGCTGGGGTGATCTCAAATCTCAAATTTCAGATTTCAGATCGCCAGCCTTCTTCCTTTTTCCTTTTCCCTTCTCCCTTTTTCCTTCTCCCTTCTCCCGTGCGCGTTCTTCATGTGATTCCGTCGCTCTCGCCCTCGCAGGGCGGACCGAGCTTTGCGCTGCCGGCGATGGCGCGGGCGCTGCAGGCGGAAGGGGTCGAGGTGGACGTGGCGACCACGGACGATGACGGCCCCGGCCGCCACCTGAGCCTTGGGACCGGGTCGGTGGAGCGCGAGGGATTTCGTGTCTGGTCGTTCCCGAAGCAGACCGAGTTCTACAAGGTCTCTCTGCCGCTGGCGCGCTGGCTGAACCGGCACGTGCGCGACTACGATCTGGTGCACATCCACGCGGTGTTTTCCTTTGCCACGGCCGCCGCCGCGCGCGCGGCCCGGCGTGCGGGGGTGCCCTACCTGGTGCGCCCGCTCGGCGTGCTCAACCGCTGGGGCATGGAGCAGCGGCGGCCCTGGCTCAAGGCCCTGTCCTTGCGCCTGCTCGACAAGCCCCTGCTCGACCGCGCGGCCGGCCTGCATTTCACCAGTGTCCAGGAGCGTGACGAAGCCGCCGGACTCGGCCTGCGGGCACCGGCGCGGGTGCTGCCGCTGGGGTTTGATCTGGCGGAGTTCGAGGCCCTGCCGCCGGCCACGGCGTTTCACGAAGCCTTTGCCAATACCGCCGACCGGCCGCTGGTGCTGTATCTGTCGCGCCTCGATCCGAAGAAGAATCTCGAGGGCCTGCTCGAGGCCTGGGCACAGGTGGCGGGGCCGGCGCGACTCGTGCTAGCCGGTGAAGGCGACCCCGCGTACACGGCCGGGCTGCGCGAGCGCGCGGCGCAGCTGGGGCTGGGCGGGCGCGTGCTGTGGACGGGGCGTTTGGAGGGCGAGCTGAAGCGTGCGGCGCTGGCGGCGGCAACCCTGTTTGTCCTGCCCTCGCACTCGGAGAATTTTGGCATCGCCCTGCTGGAGGCGATGGCGGCCGGACGGCCCTGTGTCAGCACGCCGGGCGTGGCGCTGGCGGCCGAGGCGGAAGGCAGCGTGCGCGTGGTGGCGGCCGAACCCGCGGCGCTGGCAGGCGCCCTCAACCGCCTGCTCGAGGATCCCGCCGAACGCACCCGCCTCGGTGCCGCGGCGCGCGAGTTGGCCCGGCGCAGGTACACGCTCTTGGCGATGGGCAGGGAACTGAAGGCGTGGTATGAGGAGGTGACGCATGCCGCGGCTTGACGACATCACCCCGCTGATCCTGACCTGGAACGAGGCGCCCAACCTCGGGCGCACCTTGTCGCGACTGGCCTGGGCGCGCGAGGTGGTCATTGTCGACAGCGGCAGCACGGACGGGACGCGGGCCATCGCGGCACGGCATCCGGGGGCGCGGGTGCTGGAGCGCGCCTTTGACGATCACACGAGCCAGTGGAACTTCGGGCTTGATGCCGTGACGACCCCCTGGGTGCTGGCGCTCGATGCCGACTACGTGCTGGGCGAGGGCTTTGAGACCGAGGTGGGAGCGCGCGAGGAGGCGGTGGATGCTTACGAGGCGGCCTTTCGCTACTGCGTCTTTGGCCGGCCCCTGCGCGGCTCGCTGTATCCGCCGCGCGCCCTGCTGTTTCGTCGCGACCGCTGCCGTTACGTGCAGGACGGCCACACCCAGCGATTGCAGGCGAGCGGCGCCCTTGGCCGGCTGCAGACCCGGGTCGATCACGACGATCGCAAGCCGCTCTCGCGCTGGCTGGCGGCGCAGGACAAGTATGCCGTGCTGGAGGCCGACAAATTGATGGCTGCGGATCCGGCGACGCTCGGCCTGCCCGACCGCCTGCGCCGCACGGGTTGGGCGGCGCTGCCGGCGGTGCTGGTGCACACCTTGCTGGTGAAGGGCGTGCTGCTCGATGGCTGGCGCGGGGGCTATTACGCCCTGCAGCGACTGCTCGCGGAAATCCTGCTGGCCCTGCGGCTGCTGGAGCGCCGGCTGAATCGGGAGGGCGACGCATGAGTTTTCTCCACCTCGTCGTGCCCTGCTACCGCGAGAGCGCGCGCCTGCCGGTGTTTTTGCCGGAGCTGTGTGCGGCGCTCGACCGTGTCGAGGGCGCGCGCGTGCTCGTGGTCGATGACGGTTCCGGACCGGGGGAAGCGGCGGCGGCGCGGTCCCTGGTCGAAGGCCTGCGACCGCGGCATGCCTGCCTGCGGCCGCTGCTGGAATTGCCTGGAAATGTCGGCAAGGGCGGCGCGGTTTATGCCGGCTGGGCGGCGCACGAGGGGGAGGCCTGGCTGGGGTTCGTCGATGCCGACGGCTCCTGCAGCGCCGCCGAGGTGGCGCGCCTGGCCGGTCTGGCGGCGGCCGAGAGCGCGCCGCGGCCGGCCCTGTTTGCCTCGCGGGTCAAGCTGCTTGGCCGGCGGGTCGAGCGCCTGCTCAAGCGCCACCTGCTCGGGCGCGTCTTTGCGACCCTGGTGTCCGAGCTGCTCGCCATCCCGGTGTACGATTCCCAGTGCGGGTTGAAGCTGGTGCCGCGCGCGGCTTACGAGGCGGTGGCGGCGCGCCTGCGCGTGCACGGCTTCGCCTTCGATGTCGAGCTGCTGGCGGCGCTGGTCGACAGCGGTTGCGCGGTGCGCGAGGTGCCGATCGACTGGCATGAGGTGGCGGGCGGCAAGGTGAGGTTGCTGCGCGACTCCTGGCGCATGGCCAAGGATGTCTGGCGCATCCGCGAACGGCGGCGGCAGGGTTGGAAATAAGCGCAGAGACCCGCTTGCAAGCCGGCGGGTTTTTTCATTGAATGCGGCATCCCCCAAGGAATTCCATGGATCACGACTCACTCATCACCGTCTGCGGCGCGGGCGGCTTCATCGGCGGCGCCCTCGTGGCGGATCTGCGCGCTCAGGGTTTCACGCGTTTGCGCGCGGTCGACCAGAAACCGTTTGAGCATTGGTACCAGCGTTTTGACGACGTCGAAAACCTGCGGCTCGATCTCGCCGAAAAGGCGGCCTGCGAAACGGCCGTGCGCGGCGCGCACACGGTGTACAACCTGGCGGCCGACATGGGCGGCATGGGATTCATCGAGAACAACAAGGCGCTGTGCATGCTCAGCGTGCTGATCAACACCCACCTCTGCCTGGCCGCGCGCGACGCCGGGGTGCAGCGCTACTTTTACGCCTCCTCGGCCTGCGTGTACAACGCCGACAAGCAGAAGAGCTACGACGTGCCCGCGCTCAAGGAGGCGGATGCCTATCCGGCGATGCCGGAGGACGGCTACGGCTGGGAGAAACTGTTCAGCGAGCGCATGTGCCGGCACTTCCGCGAGGACTTCGGCCTGCAGACGCGGGTGGCGCGCTACCACAACGTGTACGGCCCGCACGGCACCTGGGACGGCGGCCGCGAGAAGGCGCCGGCGGCGGTCTGCCGCAAGGTCGCCCAGGCCAAGCTGTCGGGCCGTCACGAGATCGACATCTGGGGCACGGGCGAGCAGACGCGCAGCTTCATGTACATCACCGACTGCGTCCATGGCACGCAGTTGTTCACGAACAGCGACTGCCTGGAGCCGCTCAACCTCGGCAGCGCCGAGATGGTCAGCATCAACCAGCTGGTCAGCCTGGTCGAGGAGATTGCGGGGGTGAAGCTGCAGCGGCATTACCAGCTCGACGCGCCCAAGGGCGTCAACGGCCGCAGCAGCGACAACACGCGGATCCGGGAGGTCTTCGGCTGGGAGCCGGCCACGCGCCTGCGCGACGGCATGGAGAAGACGTACGCCTGGATCTACGACGAGATCGTCCAGGGCCGTGCCTCGCTCTGAGAACCGGGGCCTCCGCGCATGAGGGTGCTTCTGCTCAACCAGTGCTTCCACCCGGACCATGTGTCCACGGCGCAGCACCTCACCGACCTCGCCCTCGCCCTGCGGGCGGCCGGGCATGAGGTGACCGTGGTGGCGGCCTCGCGCGGCTACGATGATCCGTCGCGGCGCTTTCCGGTGCGCGAGGACTGGCGCGGCATTCGTATTCGCCGCATCTGGACGCCGGGCCTGGGCAAGACGGCCAAGTGGCGGCGCTTCGTCGATTTCGCCGTCTTCTGGCTCAACGCCACGCGCCTGCTGCTGACCCTGCCGCGTTTCGACCTGACGGTCTGCCTGACCTCGCCGCCGCTGATCTCCACGCTCGGCACCGCGGTGGCGGCCCTCAAGGGCGGCGCGGTCGTGCCCTGGGTCATGGACCTCAACCCCGACGAGGCGGTGGCCGCCGGCTGGCTGCGCGCGGGCGGACCCGCCGAGCGCCTGCTCAGCGCCCTGCAGGGCTGGAGCTTCCGGCGCGCCGCGCGCATCGTCGCCCTCGACCGCTTCATGGCGGCACGGCTGCGGGCCAAGGGCGTGGCGGCGGAGCGCATCCACACCGACCCGCCCTGGTCGCATGACGACGAGGTGCGCTTCGATCCGGCCGGGCGCGCGGCCTTCCGCGCCGAGCACGGTCTCGAGGGCAAGTTTGTCGTCATGTACTCGGGCAACCACAGCCCCTGCCACCCGCTCGACACGCTGCTCGAGGCGGCCCTGCGTTTGCGTGCCGACGACGGCTTCCGTTTTCTCTTTGTCGGCGGCGGCAGCGAGATGGCGAAGGTGAAGGCCTTTCGCGACCGCCACGGTCTCGACTCGATCGTGACGCTGCCCTATCAGCCGATGCAGCGACTGGCCGCCTCGCTGTCGAGCGCCGACCTGCATGTCGTCGTTTTGGGCGACGCCTTCGCCGGCATTGTCCATCCCTGCAAGATCTACAACATCCTCGCCCTCGGCCTGCCGTTTCTGGCGGTGGGACCGCCGGAGAGCCATCTCAACGACCTGGCCGGCCGGCTGAAGGGGCGGGGGGCGGCCTGGCAGGTGCGCCAGGGTGAGGCGGAGGCCCTGCTGAGCGCCCTGCGGGAGGCGCGGGCGCTCGGCTTCCGCGGGCCTCAACCCGAGGCGGTTGCGCTGGCGGCCGAATTTTCCCGTGGCATCCTCTGTGGTCGCCTCGTCGCGCTTTTGCAGGAGGCGGCCACCGCCCCGCATTCATGAATCCGCCCGCCGCCGAACCGCTGCCTCAGCTCAGCCTGTCCTGGCCCGAGCTGACGCTGCACGCCCTGCTGGTCCTGGCGCTCTCGACCCTGGGCACCTGGTGGATCGTGCGCCGGCGCGGCCGGTTCGGCATCGATCAGCCCGACGGCCGGCGCAAGCTGCATGAGGCGCCGGTGTCGCGCCTGGGCGGGCTGCCGATCTACCTGTCGATGGTGGTTGGGCTGACGGTGGTCATCTGGGGGGGCGACCATGGATTCAAGGCCTGGGCGCCCTTCCTGATCTGCAACACCCTCATCTTCAGCGTCGGGCTGGCCGACGACCTGCGACCGCTCGGCGCGCGCGTCAAGCTGGCCGGCCAGCTCGGCGCGGCGCTCATCCTCTATGCCTTTGGCGTGTCGATCGACGTGCTGAGCAATCCCTTCGGCGAGGGCGGCATCGAGCTTGGCTGGTGGAGCCTGCCGCTGACCCTGCTCTGGCTGGTCGCCATCCCGAACATCATCAACCTGATCGACGGCATGGACGGCCTGGCTGCCGGCTTCGGGCTGTTCCTGTCGCTGACCCTCGCCTTCATCGGCTACGTCTCCCAGCAGACCGATGTCATGATCGCCTCCTGCCTGATGGCCGCGGCGCTCGCCGGATTCCTGTTCTTCAACCTGCCGCCGGCGAAGATTTTCCTCGGCGACGGCGGCGCCTACCTGATCGGTTTCTTCATCGCCTCGGTGTCGCTGAAGAGCTCGAACAAGGGTTCGGTCATCGCCGCCCTGCTGGTCATCATCATTGCCCTGGGGGTGCCCATCCTCGACACCTTCTTTGCCATCATCCGGCGCACGGTTCGCGGCGTGCCGGTGTTCAGCGCCGATGCCGAGCACATCCATCACCGGCTGATCCTGCTCGGCTACAGCAAAACGCGGGCGCTGGCGGTCATGTACGCCGTCTGCCTGGTGCTCAGTCTGGTCGGCATCAGCATCCTGCTCACCAAGGGCGTGGCCCTGCCGGTCGCCGGTGCGGTGCTTTTCCTGCTCGCCGTCGGCGCCGCCCGCTACCTCGGTTACGTGCGCAGCTGGACGCGCCTGCGCGAGCAGGTGCGCCAGGCGCTGGAGCGGCGGCGCAAGTACGAGCATGTCGAGGTCCATGCCCGCGTGCTGGAATTCGATGCCGAACAGTGCGGGTCGTTGCAGGCTTTCGACCGGTTGTTCTGCGACCGTCTGGCCTGGACCGGCCTGCGCCTGCAGGCCGTGCCGGGCACGCGGCCGGTCGAACTGCGCCTGACGGGCGGCACGATCGTGCGTCTGCATCATCCGGCCGATGGCGATGATCCATCGCACTGGGCGCGGCGGGCCGATTGCTTTTTGCCGGTGCTGGAGCGTTGCCAGGACCGCTGGGGCGCGCTGCCGTCGGGTCTGGAGGTCCTGCCTGCAAATCCGCCGGTCGTGCAGGATTGAGTTGCAATCGACCCGCCTTCCGGCGTTTTCTTGGCCGGTCAGCCCATGTCCGAGGACGTTTCCGCAGCCAGCTCCCGTCGCCGACGCCGTACCGGCGTGCGGCGTGCGGCGTCCATGGACGTCGACGAGGAACCGCTGGCCGCCGCGACGGACTCGCCCTGGCGAGCCTGGCTCTATGCGTTGACCGGTCCGCTGGTCATCGCCTGCGGGGTCGGTGCCGAGCCGTGGACCTGGGGCGTGATGTTCGGTCTCATGGGGCTGGTCCTGGTGCTGGCGCCGCCGCGGGCGCGTCTGGCACGCCTGCCGGCCCTGCTGCTGCTCCTGCTGGCCGTGGTGCCGCTGTCCGGTCTGCTGCCGGCGGCCTGGTTTGGGCCGCGGCCGGAGTGGCGCACGCTCCTGGTCGAGGCTTGGTCGGTGGCGCTGCCGACGACCCTGTCGGCGCAGCCGGCGGCCACCCTGGAGGGCTGGTTGACCCTGATGGCGGGTCTGGCGTGGCTGGCGGCCTGCCTGGGACAGCAGTTTTCCGGGGGTGAGCGACGCCTGGTCCTGCGGGTGCTGGCCGCGGGCATCCTGGTGCTGGCGGCCTTGTCGCTCGCCGAGCCCTACACCGGCTGGTGCCCGTCCTGGTGGCCGCGACATCCCCAGCGTTGGGGCGAGGGGTTTGGGCCGTTCACCAATCGCAACCACTCCTCCAGCCTCTTCGCCATCGGTGCCGTGCTGGCGGCGGCGGTTGCCTACGACAGTTTTCGCCAGCGCCGCCGCGATTGGCCGTGGTATGCCATCGGCCTGATCACCGCGCTGGCGGCGATCTTCGTCAACACTTCACGCGCGGGTGTTCTGCTGGCCCTGATCGGCCTGGTGCTGTGGGTCGCCACCGCGGCCCTGCGCCAAGGCCTGTTCCGCAAGCTGGCGGTGACCGGCGCCGTGCTGCTGGTGGCGGTGGCGGTCGTGCTCGCCGCGCGCGGCGGGGCCGGCACGCGCCTGCGCTCCTTCACCGAACTCGACGCCGCAACACCCGGCCTGCGCCTGGAGCTGGCGCGCGAGGGCGCGCGCATCGTTTCGGAGGCCCCCCTGTTTGGGCTGGGACTGGGCAATTTCAGCGCCATCTACCCGATGGTGACGACGCTGCATCATCCGGTCTACCATGTGCTGCATCCGGAGAGCGATGTGGTCTGGCTGCTGGTCGAGGGTGGCGTGCTCATGCTGCTGCCGCTTGTGCTGCTGGCGCTGTGGCTGCTCGCCGCCGGTCCCTGGCACGCGACTGCCGACAAGGGCCGCGGCCACCGCTCCGGTCTGCGCTTGCGTCGGGCGGCGGCCATCGGTCTGCTGCTGGCCCTGCTGCACGGACTGGTCGATGTGCCAAATCATCGCCTGGCCTACGGGCTTGTCGTCGCTGTGCTGGCCGCGGCGGCGGTGAACCCGGCCTGGCTGCCCGGAGCGGCCGGTGCGTGGACGCGCGGCGGCTTCCGCCTTGCCGGCCTCGGGTTGCTGGC
This sequence comes from uncultured bacterium, assembly GCA_966252325.1. Lineage (GTDB taxonomy): Bacteria > Verrucomicrobiota > Verrucomicrobiia > Verrucomicrobiales > Verrucomicrobiaceae > Prosthecobacter. The sequence goes on from CBINON010000034.1 coordinate 15,221, forward strand.
GCTCGCCGTCGTCCATGCCGGTCAGGTGCGCGGCTGGTGGCTGCCTGAATTCGAAAGCACGGCCGAGCTGCTGCACCGTCGCGCGGTGGCCGCCTCGGCCGCGCGCCGCCACAACGAGGCCTACGAACTGGCCGATCGCGCGGTGGCGACCTCGCCGCTGAACTTCCGCATGTACTACCTGCGCGCCCAGCTCGCCCTGCAGCTGCGCCTGTCGCCCGATGAGGCCCTGATGGACTTTGGCCGGGCGCGCACGCTGGAGCCGGGGCATGCCGACATCTGCCTGCAGGAGGGCATGTACTGGCTCGGCTTCCGGCCGCTGTTTGCGATCATTCCCTGGCGCGAGTGCCTGCGCCGCGATCCGCAGGCCTCGGCGGGTCAGCATGGTCACTACCAGATGATGCTCAACCAGATGGGGCGGCATCCGGAACTTGTCGATCCGCTCTGGCAGCTGGCCGACCGGCTCGAGCTGCAGGTGCTCTACCTCAACGCGGCGCCAGGAGGCGAACTCTGGCAGGAGCGGCTCGAGCAGGTGCTGGCGCAAAACCCGCGGCTGGAGCTGGCTGACAAGGCGCTGCTGAAGACCCTCTTCGACGCCTGGGGTGCGCGCGGAGATCGCGCCCGGCTGGTGCAACTGCTCGGCGAACATCCCGAATGGCTGCCCTACGGCTGGCGCCATCTGGCCGAGGAGCACGCGCGCGCGGGTCGTTTCCGCGAGGCCTTCGAGCTGGCCGGCACGCAGGTGCCGCCGCCCCCGCGCGCCACCAGTCTGCTCGCCTCCGACGTGCCGCGGCTGGAGCGGGTCGTGCTGATGAACCCGAACGATCCGCGCCCGGCGGTGGAGCTGTATCATGCCCTGTGTGCGGCTGGCGACGCCAAGCAGGCCCTGCGCGTGCTGGAGAAGGTGGCGCGGCTGCCCAATGCGCCGCCCTTCCTGCCTCTGGAACTGGCCCAGGCGCATGCCCGCCTCGGCGAGTACGAGCGCGCCTGGCAGGTGCTCAGCGCGCATCTGGCCAAGGCGTCCTGAGCGGTGCATTTGGCCTTGCGTTCGCCGCCCGGTCTCCGGAAGGTGCGGCGTCATGCCCGTCACTTTGCCCGCCCTCAACCGTCGCCGCTGGCTCCAAGGCGGTCTCGCCGCCCTGCTTGCCCCGCACGCCCATGGCCAGGAGGAGGATGCCGAGACCTGGATCCTGTTTTCCGACACCCACATCAGCGCCGACACCGCCCTCGTGGCGCGCGGCGCCAACATGGCGGAGAATCTGACGCGCTGCGTCAACCAGGCGCTGAAGAGCCGGCAGAAGCCCTACGGCGTGCTGGTCAACGGCGACGTCGCCTACCTTGACGGTCAGGCCGGGGATTACGAGGCCTTTGCCGCCTGCGTCGCGCCGCTGCGCGAGGCCGGGGTGGCCGTGCATTGCGCGCTTGGCAACCACGATGACCGCGACTCCTTCCTGGCCGCCTTCACCAGCCCGGACGAGCCTCGGCCGGTGCTGGGCAAGCACGTGTCGGTGATCCGCAGCGCGCGCGTCAACTGGGTGCTGCTCGACTCGCTCGACCGCGTCAACAGCACGCCCGGCGTGCTCGGCGAGGCGCAGTTGGGCTGGCTGGATCGCACCCTCGCCAAGCTGCCGGAGCGGCCGACCTTTGTGCTGGCCCACCACAATCCGCAGGGGCCGGTGGCCGACGGCCACAAGGCGAGCGGGCTCACCGACAGCGACGCCCTGCTGGCGGTGCTGGGCCGGCATGCCAAGGTGCGCGCCTTCCTCTATGGACACACCCACCACTGGTCGCACCGTCCTGCTGAGGGCGGCCTGCATTTGCTGAACCTGCCGCCGACGGCCTACGTCTTCAATGCCGCCCGGCCGAACGGTTGGGTGGCGGCGCGCGCGTTTGCCGACCGCATGGAGTTCGAGCTGCGCGCGCTCAATCCGGCGCACGACGAGCACGCGCAAAAGATCGTCGTGCCGTTCGCGGCCTGAGATGGCGCTGTGGAAGGCCTTGGCATGATGCCGCGGATCGCGCGGTTTGTCCCTTCCAGCGGCCGAGGCTTCAGCCGCGCGGGTGGAAGCGCTGGTGCACCTGCTTGAGCCGCTTCTGGTCGACGTGGGTGTAGATCTGCGTCGTCGCGATGTCGGCATGGCCGAGCATCTCCTGGATGACGCGCAGGTCGGCGCCGTTGTTGAGCAGGTGGGTGGCGAAGGAGTGGCGCAGCAGGTGCGGATGCACGCGCGTGCCGAGGCCGGCGAGGGCGGCGCGCTCGCGGACGATCTGCCAGACGCGCGCGCGGGTCAGCGGCTGGCCGTGCCGGGCGAGGAAGACATGGCTCTGGGTGCGCGGTTTGACGAGCTGCGGCCGGCCGTGCTCGAGCCAGGCGGCGAGGGCCTCGCGGGCGGCGCCGCCAACCGGGGCCAGGCGGGTTTTGCCACCCTTGCCGGTGATGCGGATCCAGCCCTCCTCGAGGCTGAGGTTTTCCAGGCGCGCCCCGAGCAGTTCGGACAGGCGCAGGCCGCTGGCGTAAAACAGCTCGAGCAGGGCGCGGTCGCGGCGGTCGAGCGGGCTGTTGCCGGTGACGGATTCGACCAGGCGACGGGCGTCCTCCTCGTTGAGGGTGCCGGGCAGATGCTTGTCGAGCCGCGGTGGCTGAATCGGCTCGGCCGGATCGGCCGGCACGTGGCCGCGGGCGGCGAGCCAGCGGAAAAAGATCTTCACGGCAACCAGCTCCACGCGCGCGCTGGAGGCGGCGATGCCGTCCTGCTTGCGGCGCGCCAGCCAGGCGGCGAGGTGGCCGGTCTGCACGCCGGCGAGGGCTTCGACGCCCTGGGCCTCGCGCAGCCAGCCGGCGAGCGATTCGAGCACGCGGCGCACGAGCAGCTGGTAGTTCACGGACAGGCCGCGCTCCGCCGCGAGGTGGAGGATGAAACGGTCGATCAGCGCTTCGGGCACGACCGCAGCTTCGCCCAGGGCGGGCCGGGGTGCAAACGCAGGGATGAGACGGCGGCTCAGAGTGCCATCCGCGATCCACCCTCCGCGATCAGCCCTGGTTTTGGCAGGGGACGCGGATGGCGGGGCGGCGTCAATCCATGGGCGGTGGACACTTTTTCCAAAAGCGAGGGAATAAAGCGCCGTATTTGGACTCGTAAGGAAACATCCTGCGATCAGGATTTCCGCAACCCAACCATCCCATCCCCATGAAAAGCCTGCTTCTCCTCGCCCTCGCCGCCGGTTCGCTGACCCTGGCCAGCTGTGCCGCCTGCAAAACCGCCTGCAAGACCTGCTGCGACAAGTCGAAGACCGAGTGCTGCGCCAAGCCGAAGGCCGCCTGCGCGACCTGCGACAGCAGCAAGAAACACTGATGTGACTGCGCGCCCGCTTCGGCGGGCGCGCCCAGCCCTGCCGTCGTGGACTTCGAACAGCTGGTCAACGAGCATTACCAGGCGCTGTACCGTTTTGCGTTCAGCCTGGCCCAGAGCGAGGCGGACGCGGCCGACCTGACCCAGCAGACCTTTCTGCGCTGGGCCACCCGCGGCTTCCAGCTGCGCGAGCGCGGCAAGGCCAAGACCTGGCTCTTCACCACGCTGTACCGCGAGTTCCTCTCGAGCCGCCGGCGCGGCCAGCGTTTCCCGCACCTGGAGCTGGGCGATGCCGAAAGCGAGCTGCCGACGGTCGATCCGCGCGCGGTCGAGGCCCTCGACGGCGGCGCGGTGCTTGAGGCGCTCGGCCGGCTCGACGAGGGATTCCGCGCCCCGCTGACCCTGTTCTACCTTCAGCAGCACAGCTACCAGGAGATTGCCGGCATCCTTGGTCTGCCCATCGGCACGGTGATGTCGCGCCTGTCGCGCGGCAAGGCCCAGCTCCGCCAGCAACTTGTCAGCCGCCCCGCAACGGCGGCCAACCCCAACGTGATTCCCTTTGTCCCCCAGCAACGTCATGGATGACGCCGAACTGCAACTGCGCCTGAGCGCCTGCCGCCCGCACGGGCAGGACGCCGACGATCCGTGGATGCGCGAGGCCCTCGAGGCCCTGCCGCGCCACCCCGGACTCGCGGAGTGGCACCGCCAGCAGGCCGACTTCGACCGCGCCGTCTGCCGTCACCTCGAACAGGCGCCGATTCCGCCCGGCCTGCGCGCCGAGATCCTGGCGGCGGAAAAACTCTGTCATGCCGGCCGGTCGCGCCGCTTCTGGCTGCCCTGGGTGGCCGCCGCCGCCCTGCTCACCGCCGCCGGTGTGGTGCTCTGGCTGCCGCCGGCCAATGCCCCCGCCTCACTGGCGCAGGCCGAGGTTGAACTCGTCGAAATGTTCGACCGCATGCGCACCGAGGGCATGTCGCTCGATCATGTCACCGATCAACTGGCCGAGGTGAACACCTGGCTGGCCGACGCCGGTGCGCCGCTGCCCTACCTGATGCAGGCGGGCCTGCGCGAGGCGCGGCCGACCGGCTGTCGCGTCCTGGAATGGCGCGGACGCAAGGTGACGATGATCTGCTTCCGCAAGGGCGATGCCGCCGCTCATCTGTTTGTCCTGGAGCGCGAGGCCCTCGCGCCCGACGCCGCCGAACCGAGTCGCGAACCCGGGCCGGTGCAGCAGGTGTCCGGTCATCCGGTTGCCGCCTGGGGCTGCCGCAAGTGCCAGTACGTGCTGGTCGGCGCGCGCAAGGACATGCGCCTGGAAGACTTTTTCTGATTCAGGCCAGGGGGCGCACTGCCGCGGCGATGGCGCGGCCGAGCACGGCATGCGCCTCGGCATCGAGGTGAATGCCGTCGAGCGGGCTCGGGTTGACAAGTTCCTGGCTGTTCAGGTAGGCGCAGCCGAGCGTGCGCGCCAGGGCCTCGTAGGAGCGGGGCAGGGCGCGGCTGCGCACGGCACCGTCCGGCAGACGGGCGGCGAGGTCGGGCAGGTGACTGAGGTCGCCGATCGGCGGCGGGCAGACCAGCAGCAGTTTCGGTGGCCGATGGCCCGGACCGGCATCGCTGGCGAGGATCAGGCGCGCCAGCAGGCCGGCACCGGCGGCGATCTCGTTGGGCGGCAGGTGCAGCCAGGCCTTGAGGTCATTCGTGCCCAGCATCAGCACCACGACGTCGACGGGCTTGTGGCTCTCCAGGCAGGCGGGCAGGTAGGTGCGGCCGTTGCGCGCCGCGTTGAAGGGATCGTCGTGCACGGTCATCCGTCCGTTCTGACCCTCCTCGATGACGCGCCAGTCGGCGCCGAGTTCACGCGCGGCGACCCCGGTCCAGCGCACCTCCGGCGGATGCCGCTCCGGATGCGGAGCCGTGATGCTGGCCGGGTGAAACCCCCAGGTGTTGGAATCGCCGAAGCAGAGCAGGGTGGGCATGGGGAAGGGAAAAGGGAAAAGGAGAACCGAGAACCGAGAACCGAGAACTTCCCGGTCAGATGTCGAAGGACAGGGTTTCGGGTTTTTTCTCGAGGGCGAGCACGCTTTCGAGGGTGGTGGCGGTGAGCCAGGCGTCGACCTCGTCGCGCAGGCGGGCGAAGGCGTGGCCGAGGCCGCAGGCGCCGGCGACGCCGCAGGCACAGCTCTGGCCGGGTTTGTCGGCGGCGGCCGAGCAGGCGACCGGCTCGAAGGGGCCGTCGATGAGCTGGACGACCTCGCGCAGGCTGATCTGGGCGGCCGGTTTTTGCAGTTGGTAACCGCCGCCGACACCGCGTTTGCTGCGCAGCAGGCCGCCGTTGCGCAGGGCGAGCAGGATCTGTTCGAGGAATTTCAGCGGGATGCGCTCGCTGGTGGCGAGGTCGTGGATGGAGAAGTTCGTGCCGGCCGGTGCACGCGCCATGGCGAGCAGGGCGCGCAGGGCGTACTCGGCCTTTTTGGAGAGCTTCATGCGATGCGTTAGGCCGGGATGCCGGGGCCTTCAAGACGCAAAACGGGGGCAATTCGCGCTAGGCAGGCGGCGCTTCCGCCGTAGCATGGGCGCGCCGATGGACTGGGAATCGCCGAAACTGCTCCTGCTTGTCCTGCCCGCCCTGCTGCTGCTGCTGTGGATCGAGGGCGGTTCCGCGCATCCCATGAGCGCGGCGCGCCGGCGCCTGCTGCTGGTGGTGCGCGCCCTCGGCGTCCTGTTCGCGCTCGCCGCCCTGGCTGGACCGGCGCGGGTGGCGGAAAGCGGTCGTGCCTCGCTCGGCATCCTGGTCGATGCCAGCCAGAGCCTCGGTGCCGAGGGCGCCGCGCGCGCGCTCGCCGAGGCCGAACGCGTGCGCGCCCAGGCCGGCGGCGACAGCTTTGTGGTGCGCTTTGCCGCCCGGCCGGAATTGCTGCGCGCCGCCCGGCCGGAGACGCCCGAGGCGGCGGCCGACTGGCGGGCGCGCCACGGCGGCGACAGCCATTACGCGGCGGCGGTGGAGTTTGCCCGCACTCTGTTTCCGCCCGGGGCCAGTCGCACCCTGCTGGTGATTGGCGATGGTCATGAGACGCGCGGCAGTCTGCTTGCCGCCGCCCGCGAGGCCGCGCTGGCCGGGGTTCGTTTGCACGCCCTGCCGCTGGCCGGCCCGCTGCAGCCGGATGCGCGTGTGCTGGATCTGACACCCTCGCGTCCGCGCCTGCAGGAGGGCGCCACCCTGCAGCTGGCGGCGCGCCTGGAGAGCACGCTGGCCGCGCGCGGTCGCCTGCGCCTGTATGAGGACGGTGTCGAGGTCGACAGCCGCGTGGTCGACCTGCAGCCCGGGGCGGCGCGCACGGAAACCTTCACGCGCACGCCCGCCGGCGGCAGCATCCACCGCTACCGCGCCGTGCTGGAGGAGGTGCCGGGCGACGCCATCCCGGCCAACAACACCGCCTTGGCGCTGGTGGATGTGCGCGGCCGGCTGCGGCTGCTCGCGCTCGAGGGCGATGCCACCGAAGGCGGTTATCTGGTGCGGGCCATGGCCAAGGAGGGCATCGAGATCGAGTTGCGCGCCCCCGGCCAGTTTCCCGTCGGGCTCGAACAGTTGGCCGGTTACGATGGCGTGCTGCTCTCCGACGTGCCGGCCCACCGCCTCGGCGAGCCGCTCATGAATGCCCTGCGCGACTACGTCGACAAACTCGGCGGCGGCCTGGTCATGCTCGGCGGACCGGAGAGTTTCGGCCTGGGCGGCTACCACCAGACACCGGTCGGCGACCTGCTGCCGGTGCGCTTGAAGGCGCCCGATGAGGAGGAGAAGCAGAGCGCGGCGATCGCCCTGGTCATCGACCGCTCCGGTTCGATGGCGGGTGAACGCCTGGAGATGGCCAAGAGCGCGGCCATCGCCACCGCCGAGGTGCTCGGCCGCAACGACCTGCTCAGCGTGCACGCCTTCGACAGCGAGGCGCACCTCGTGGTGCCGATGACCCGCCTCGCCTCGCCGGCCACCGTCGCCGGCCAGATCTCGGCACTCGCTTCCGGGGGCGGCACCAACCTCGAACCCGCCTTCCGCCAGGCGCGCGAGGCGCTGCTGCGCGCCCGGGCGCGTGTCCGTCACATGATCATCCTGACCGACGGCCAGACGGCCGGCGGCGGCTATGAAAACCTTGCCGCCCAGTGCCGCGGCGAGGGCATCACCATTTCCACCGTTGCCATCGGCGAGGGCTCGCATGTCGCCCTGCTGCAGGCGATTGCCGCCGGCGGGGGCGGTCAGGCCTACTCCACCCTCGATCCCGCCGCCATCACCCGCATCTTCACCCAGGACACCCTGCTGCACGCCGGCCGCATGCTGCGCGAGGAACCCTTTGAGGCGCAGGTCGCGGAAAAGCACCCCATGCTGGCCGGACTCGAGGACTGGGGCGCGCCGCCGCTGCTCGGTCACGTCAAGACCCTGCGCAAGACCACCGCCCAGGCGCCGCTGCTCACCGATCTGGGCGACCCCCTGCTGGCGCACTGGCGCTACGGTCTCGGCAAGGTGACTGCCTTCACCAGCGATGCCAAGAGCCGCTGGGCCTCGCTCTGGATCGCCCGCTGGCCGGACTTCAGCCGCTTCTGGGCCCAGGTGCTGCGCGAAACCGCCCGGCCGCCGCAGGGTCGGCAGCTCGATCTGGCCCTGCAGCTCGATGGCGATGTCGCCCACCTGCGCGCCGACCGCCTGGTCGATGCCGGCACCCGCGCCAACGATGCCCGCGTCGATGCCGAGGTCTTTTTCGTCGCCGCCGACGCCCTCGGCGCGCCGCTGCAGAGTCGCCAGAAACTGCGCCTCGAACAGACCGGTCCCGGCTTGTACGAGGGCAGCTTCCGCCCCGATCAGCCGGGGGTCTATCTGGTGCGCGCCCAAAGCGGCGCCGATCTGGTGTCGGCCGGCCTCGTCCACAACCCCGGTTCCGAGGCCGGCCTGGGCAATGTCAACGAGGCCCTGCTCGCCGAGGCCACCCGCCTCACCGGCGGCCGCGTGCTGCAGCCCGGCGAAGTGCCGCCCCTGGATGCCGCGCGCGCCGTCGAACACCGCGAGCTCTGGCCGGACCTGCTGCTGGCCCTGCTGCTGCTCTTCCTGATCGACACGGCCATTCGTCGCTGGGAGCACGTCGCCGGCTTCTGGCAGGCCTTGCGGCCGGTGTCGCGCTGAAGCCGGCAAGCCGCGGTTGCAAAGGTGTCACCCCGCGCTAGGATTTGGCCTGCGATAGCGTCTCAATAGCGAACATGCCCCTCACTCTCGCCCAACTTGCCGTCGGCCAGCAGGCCGTGATCCAATCCCTGCCCACGGGGCGTGCCGGCCTGACCCGCCTGCGCGAACTGGGGCTGACGCCGGGCGCCCTGGTGCGGCTGGTGCGGCGGGCGCCGCTGGGTGAACCCATCGAGATCACCGTGCGCGGCTCGCACCTGGCGATGCGCAACCATGAAGCGGCCGACATCGCGGTCTCCCTGGCATGAGTGACGCCACCCCGCCGCTGCTGGCCGTGGTCGGCAACCCGAACTCGGGCAAGACGACGCTGTTCAACCTGCTGACCGGACTGCGTCAGAAGGTGGCGAACTATCCCGGCGTCACGGTTGAAAAGAAAATCGGTGAGTGCCGCACCCAGCACGGCAGGAAGCTGCGCGTCATCGATTTGCCCGGCGCTTACAGCCTGAATGCGCGCAGCCCCGATGAGGCCGTGCTGCGCGATGTCCTGCTCGGCCGCCGCAGCGACACCCCGCGCCCGGACCGCATCCTGTTCGTCGCCGATGCCTCCAACCTGGAGCGCAACCTCTACCTGCTCAGCCAGGTGCTCGAACTCGGCCTGCCCACCGTGCTGGTGCTCAACATGATGGACGTCGCCGCCCACAAGCAGTGGCGGATCGACATCCCGCGCCTGTCCGAGGAACTCGGCGTGCCGGTCGTGCCCATGGAGGCGGTCAGTGGCCGCGGCTTTCTGGAACTGCGGGTCGCCATCAGCCGCGAGGACCTGCCGAAGCCGCACTGGCATTCGGCGCCGCTGCCGGTCGACCTGCGCGCCGCGCTGGAGCGGAGTCGCGACCAGCTGGCCGCCGACGGCGCCATCCACGACCGCGCCACGCTGCTCGAGCCCATCTATTTGATGGCCGACCACAACCCGCTGCACGACGGTTTTGAGGACGGCCATCTGGCGCAGATCCGCACCGCGCGCGAGGCGCTCGAGCGCGCCCACCCCGGCTGGGAGGACCAGCTCGTGGCCGACCGCTACGCCGCCATTGAAAAACTCACCGCCGGCGTGCTGGTGCGGCCGGAGCAGGAGGTGCGGACCTTCACCCACCGGCTCGACCGTTTCCTGCTGCATCCCGTCTTCGGCGGCGCCGTCCTGCTCGGCATCCTGGCCTTCCTGTTCTACCTCATCTTCCGGGTCGCCGAGGGGCCAATGGGCTGGATTGAGCAGGCCTTCGCCGCCCTCGGCAACGCCATCACCGCGGCGATGCCGCCGGGTGACCTGCGCGACCTGCTGGTCGACGGCGCCGTCAACGGCGTTGCCGGCGTGGTCGTGTTCCTGCCGCAGATCCTCATTCTGTTCTTCTTCATCGGCATCATGGAGGACACCGGCTACATGGCGCGGCTGGCCTTCATCATGGACCGGCTCATGAGTGTCGTCGGCCTCAACGGCAAGGCGTTTTTGCCCTTCCTCAGCAGCTACGCCTGCGCGGTGCCGGGGGTGATGGCGACGCGCACCATCGACAGTCCGAAGGACCGGCTCATCACCATCCTGATCGCGCCGCTGGCGAGCTGTTCGGCGCGCCTGCCGGTGTACCTGCTGCTCATCGCCGCGCTCATGCCCGAGAGCGTCTCCGCCTGGGCGCGCGCCGGCGCCATGGTCGGCCTGTACGCGCTCGGCACCTTTGCCGCCTTCGGCTTCGCCTGGCTGTTCAACCGCCGCATCCTGCGCGGCGCCAACGCGCCGATGATTCTGGAGATGCCGAACTACAAGCGACCCTCGCTGAAGGCGATCCTGTTCCAGGTCTGGCAGCGCGCCAAGGCCTTCCTGGTGCGCGCCGGCACCATCATCTTCGGCATGTCCATCCTCATCTGGGCGGCCTCGACCTATCCCAAGGACCGAGCCCTGCTGGCCGAGGCGGAGCAGGTGGAGCAGCGACTGGAGTCGCTCGCCGCCGCCGGAGATGCCGCGGCGCTCGCCGCCGCCAACGAGGAGTTGGCCGGCCTGAAATCGCGCCAGCTGGCGCAGAGTTTCGCCGGTCGCGCCGGCCACCTGATCGAGCCGCTTATCGCCCCGCTCGGCTACGACTGGAAGATCGGCATCGGCCTGATCGGCAGCTTCGCCGCGCGCGAGCTGTTCGTGAACACCATGGCCGTGGTGTATGCGGTCGGCGCCGGCGACGGCGAGGACATGACGCCGCTGCGCGAGCGCATCCAGGGCGAGCGGCGGGCCGACGGCACGCCGGTGTACCGGCCGCTGGTCTGCGTCAGCCTGCTGGTGTTTTACGTCTTCGCCATGCAGTGCGTCAGCACCCTGGCCATCGTCAAGCGCGAGACCGGCTCGTGGAAATGGGCCGGCTTCCAGTTGGCGTATTTGAGTGGCACCGCCTGGCTGCTCGCCTTCGCCGTCTTCCAGATCGGCCGTGTTCTGGGCTGGTGAGGCGGCCGCCATTCCCGCTTGAAACCGGCCGGTCGGGCGCTAAAGAACGCCCCTCCGCGCGCCCGGCCGCCTCTGGCGCAACTTTCAGCAACCCCAATCCATCGCGCCTCCGGCGCCTCCCTCCGACATGAACACCTCCCTTCTTGCCCAAGCCGCCAACGAAGCCCGTGGCCTCGCCATGGACGCCGTCCACAAGTGCTCCTCCGGCCACCTCGGCCTGCCGCTCGGCGCCGCCGACATCGGCGCCGTCCTGTTTGGCGACAAGCTGGTCTGCGATCCCGCCGACCCGCAGTGGCTCAACCGCGACCGCTTCATCCTCTCCGCCGGCCACGGCTCGATGTTCCTCTACGGCTGGCTGCACCTGAGCGGCTACGACCTGCCGCTCGAGCAGGTGAAGAACTTCCGCGTCCTGCATTCGACCACCCCCGGTCACCCCGAGTTCCACGAGACGCCCGGCGTCGAGTGCACCACCGGCCCGCTCGGCCAGGGCATCGGCAACGCCGTCGGTTACGCGCTCTCCGGCAAGATGGCCGCCGCCAGGTACAACACCGCCGAGCACACCATCCTCAACCACCACGTCATCGCCCTCGCCGGCGACGGCTGTCTGCAGGAGGGCGTCGCCCGCGAGGCGGTCGCCTTCGCCGCCCACAACGGACTCGACAACCTCATCCTTATTTTTGACTCGAACGACGTCACCCTCGACGCCATGGCCAAGGTGACCCAGAGCGAGGACACCCAGGCCCTGTTCACCGCCCTCGGCTGGGACGCCGTCACCGTCGACGGCCACGATCTCAGCGCGCTCGGCGCCGCGATCGACAAGGCCAAGGCCGACGACAACGGCAAGCCGAAGCTGATCATCGCCAAGACCGTCATCGCCAAGGGCATCCCGGAAGTCGCCGGCACCGCCAAGGGCCACGGCGAGGGCGGCGCCAAGTTCATCGACGCCGCCAAGCAGGGCCTCGGCCTGCCGGCGGGCACGCATTTCTATGTCAGCGACGCGGTGAAGGAGTACTTCGCCGGGCTGAAGGCGCAGCGCGCCGCCGCCCATGCCGAGTGGAACCAGACCTTCGCCGCCTGGGCCGCCGCCAATCCGGAGAAGGCCGCCGAGCTGAAGGCCGCCCGCGAGGGCGGGCTGAAGGCCGAGGACCTGCTCAAGCTGGTGCCGGAATCGCCGGCCGAGGGCAAGGCCGCCACCCGCAACAGCGGCGGCGAGATCCTCAACCACATCGCCAAGGCGGTGCCGCACCTGATCACCGGCAGCGCCGACCTGTTCGGCTCGACCAAGAACTACCTCAAGGACGGCGGTGACTTCTCCGCCGCCAACCCGACCGGCCGCAACATCTGGTTCGGCATCCGCGAGCACGCCATGGGCGCCATCTGCAACGGCATCGCCTACGACGGCCTCTTCCTGGCCAGCGGCGCCACCTTCCTGGTGTTTGCCGACTACTGCCGCCCGAGCATCCGCCTGGCCGCGCTCGCCAAGCTGCCGGTCACCTACATCTTCACCCACGACAGCGTCGGCGTCGGCGAGGACGGCCCGACCCACCAGCCGGTGGAAACGGTCAGCGGCCTGCGCGTCATCCCCAACCTCGACGTCATCCGCCCGGCCGACTCCGAGGAGGCCGCCGCCGCCTTCGCCCAGGCGTTCAGTCGCGCCGACGGCCCGACCCTGCTCGCCCTCAGCCGCCAGGATCTGCCGCACCAGGGCCATGTCAGTGCCGCCGTGCGCCGCCAGGGCACCCTCAAGGGCGCCTACGTGCTGGTCCAGGAAACCGCCGCGCTCGAGGCCATCGTCATCGCCACCGGCTCGGAAGTCCAGTGGGCCGTCGAGGCCGCCAAGGGCCGCCCGGGCGTGCGCGTCGTCTCGATGCCCTGCATGGAGCTCTTCGACCGCCAGCCGCAGGCCTACCGCGACGAGGTGCTGCCGCCGGCCTGCGCCAAGCGCGTCGCCATTGAGGCCGGTGTCACCGGCCTGTGGTGGAAGTACGTCGGCAGCCAGGGCCAGGTCATCGGCATCGACCGTTTCGGCATGAGCGCCCCCGGCAACACCGTGTTCAAGGAACTCGGCATCACCGCCGAGGCCGTCGCCCAGGCCCTCGCCTGAGCCGTGGCATTCCCGCTGCCTCCCGCCGGGCGACCGGCGGGAGGCTTTTTTGTGCCCGGAGGCGGCACCAGGGGCAGGGGAGGCGGGCTTTTTCGCCGCCTGCGCGCACCCCCGGTGGTTGACGCGCCCGTGAGGCTGCCATAATCAGTGCCGGTCGCGGGTCGCGGGCGTATCCTATCCGGCGGCATCCTTTCCCCACGAATCATGAAGTGCGACATCTGCGACAACGAGGCCACGGTGTTCCTGACCCAGATCATCAACGGGCAGATGACCACGGTGAACCTGTGCGACGCCTGTTCGAAGGCCAAGGGGGTGACCGATGAGACCGGTTTCGGCCTGGCCGAGGCCTTTTTGAGTGCGGCCCCCGGCAGCGCCGAATCCGAACTCGTCTGCCCGGCCTGCGGCTTCACCTCGGCCCAGCTCAAGAAGATCGGCCGCATGGGCTGCCCGGAATGCTACACCACCTTCCGCCACAGCATCGAGGGCCTGCTCAAGTCGATGCACAAGGGCACCCGCCACGTCGGCAAGGCGCCCCAGCACCTCGTCGCCCGCGCGGTCGCCAGCGCCGGCATCGCCCAGTTGCGCCAGGAACTCGACCAGGCGGTGCGCGAGGAGCGTTATGAGGATGCCGCGCGCCTGAAGGGCGAGATCCAGACGGCCGAGGTCGCCGCCAAGGCCGCCGCGGCGCCCACGCCGACCGAACCTCCCGCCGCCTGATCGAACATCCGCCGCGCCAGGCTTTCCAACACGGTACGACATTCATGCGTTTTCAAACCCTCCTCAAGCACCCCGCCGACTGGATGAAGGGCAGCGGCCCGCACTCCGAGATCGTCATGACTTCGCGCGTGCGCCTGGCTCGCAATCTGCGCGGCTTCAGCTTTCCCGGCTACTCGCCGGAGCACCAGCGCGTCGAGCTGCTGGCGCTGGCGCGGCCGAAGGTGGCGGCGCTGCCCCACATGAAGGACGGCTACGCCGAGGAGTACGCCGGCCTCAGCAAGGTGCGCAAGCAGGTGCTCGTCGAGCGCCACCTGATCAGCCGCGAGCACGCCGCCCGCTCGGCCGGCTGCGCGGTCGTTGTCGACCGCGCCCAGAGCCTGTCGGTGATGATCAACGAGGAGGATCACTTCCGCATCCAGGGCATCCGCCCAGGCCTCAACCTGCGCAGTGCCTGGCAGCTCGTCGACGAGGCCGATTCCGCCCTCGAGGCGGTGCTGCCCTATGCCTTTGACGACAAGCTCGGCTACCTGACCGCCTGCCCGACCAACCTCGGCACCGGCATGCGCGCCTCGGTCATGCTGCACCTGCCCGGACTGGTGCTGTCCGACCAGATCAATCCCGTGCTCAAGGCGGTCGGCAAGATCGGCCTGGCCGTGCGCGGCCTCTACGGCGAGGGCACCGAGGCGCTCGGCAACCTGTTCCAGATCTCCAACCAGCACACCCTCGGCGAGAAGGAGGGCGAGATCATCGCCCAGATCGAGAAGGTCATCGAGCGGGTGGTCACCTCCGAGGTGAACGCCCGCCAGAAACTGCTCGAGGACAACGCCACCATGCTGCACGACCAGGTGGGCCGGGCCTACGCCATCCTGCGCTACGCCCATGTGCTCACCTCCAAGGAGGCGCTCAACCTGCTCTCCCTGCTGCGCCTCGGCGCCGATCTCGACCTCGTGCCCAACTGCGACCGCGGCCTGCTCGACCTCCTCCTCCTGGAGATCCAGCCCGCGCACCTGCAGTTCGGCGCCGGTCGCGATCTCAGCCCCGAGGAGCGCGACGCCCTGCGGGCCGAAATCACCCGCGGGCGGTTGCAATCCCTCGACGGTCCCGCTAACATTTCTTCAACAAAAAACCCGCCGGAGGCGCCTACCTCCGATTCCCATGATGAATAATTTCACGCCGCGCGCCCAACAGGTTCTGGCCCTCGCCCGCAAGGAGGCCGACCGCTTCAACCACAACTACGTCGGCACCGAGCACCTGCTGCTCGGCCTCATCAAGCTCGGCCAGGGCGTGGCCGTCAACGTGCTCACCAAGCTCGGCCTCGACCTCGAGACCGTGCGCCTGCAGGTCGAGCAGCAGGTCGGCTCCGGCCCCGAGACCAAGATGGCCGGCAACATCCCCTACACGCCGCGCGTGAAGAAAGTGCTCGCCCTCGCCAGCAAGGAGGCGAAGGCGCTCAACCACAGCTACGTCGGCACCGAGCACATCCTGCTCGGTCTGCTGCGCGAGGGCGAGGGCGTCGCCGCCCAGGTCCTGCGCAACCTCGACATCAACCTCGACCGCGCCCGCAACGAGATCCTCAAGGAACTCGACCCCAACTTCTCCGGCTCCGCCGCCGAGGAGGAGGAGGACGAGGACGGCGAGGCCGCCGCGCCCGGCGCCGGTCCCGAGGAGGACAAGAAAAAGAAGAAGGGCGACAAGACCCCGGCCCTGCGCGCCTTCGGCCGCGACCTCACCGAGATCGCCCAGAAGGGCGAGATGGACCCGGTCATCGGCCGCGCCGACGAGATCGCCCGCGTCATCCAGATCCTCTGCCGCCGCACCAAGAACAACCCCGTGCTCATCGGCGAGGCCGGTGTCGGCAAGACCGCCATCGTCGAGGGCCTGGCCCAGGAGATCGCCGCCGGCAACGTGCCGGAGATCCTGCGCGACAAGCGCGTCGTCACCCTCGACCTCGCCCTCATGGTCGCCGGCACCAAGTACCGCGGCCAGTTCGAGGAGCGCATCAAGGCGGTGATGGACGAGATCCGCCGCAGCAAGAACGTCATCCTCTTCATCGACGAGATGCACACCATCGTCGGCGCCGGCTCGGCCGAGGGCACGATGGACGCCAGCAACATCATCAAGCCCGCGCTCAGCCGCGGCGAGCTGCAGGTCATCGGCGCCACCACGCTCAACGAGTACCGCAAGTACATCGAGAAGGACGCCGCCCTCGAGCGCCGCTTCCAGCAGGTCAAGGTCGAGGAACCCTCGGTCGAGGACGCGGTGAAGATCCTGTTCGGCCTCAAGGGCAAGTACGAGATGCACCACAAGGCGCGCTACAGCGACGAGGCCATCCGCCAGGCGGTGAGCCTCAGCGCCCGCTACCTGACCGCCCGCTTCCTGCCCGACAAGGCGATCGACATCATGGACGAGGCCGGCGCCAAGGCGCGCATCGCCGCCATGACCCGGCCGCCGCAGCTCAAGGACATCGAGGCCGAGATCGAGCAGATCCGCCTCGAGAAGGAGGGCGCCATCAAGGACCAGGACTTCGAGAAGGCCGCGCGCCTGCGCGACAGCGAGAAGAACGCCAAGAACCGCCACGACGAGATGCTCGAGACCTGGCGCAAAAACAACACCGAGCGGGTGGTCGATGTCACCGAGGACGACATCATGGCCGTCGTTTCCAAGTGGACCGGCGTGCCGCTGCAGCGCATGGAGCAGGCCGAGGCCGCCAAGCTGCTCAAGATGGAGCAGGAACTCAAGGGCCGCGTCATCGGCCAGGACGAGGCGGTCATCGCCATCAGCAAGGCCCTGCGCCGCTCGCGCGCCGACCTCAAGGATCCGCGCCGGCCGATCGGCAGCTTCCTCTTCCTCGGTCCCACCGGCGTCGGCAAGACCTTCCTCGCCAAGAACCTCGCCGAGTTCATGTTCGGCAGCGCCGAGGCGCTCATCCAGCTCGACATGTCCGAGTACATGGAGAAGCACACCGCCAGCCGCCTCATCGGCGCGCCTCCCGGCTACGTCGGCTACGAGGAGGGCGGCCAGCTCTCCGAGGCCGTGCGCCGCCGGCCCTACAGCGTCGTGCTCTTCGACGAGATCGAGAAGGCGCACCCGGACGTCATGCACCTGCTCCTGCAGATCCTCGAGGAAGGCCAGGTGACCGACAACTTCGGGCGCAAGATCGACTTCCGCAACACCATCGTCATTCTGACCTCAAACGTCGGTGCCGAGCAGATCAAGCGCCAGACCAGCCTCGGCTTCGCCGCCATGGCCGAGGGCGCCGCCGACAACGCCGGCATCAAGGCCAAGCTGGGCGAGTCCGCCAAGAAATTCTTCAAGCCGGAGTTCCTCAACCGCCTCGATGACCTCATCGTCTTCCGCATGCTCGAAAAGACCGAGCTGCGCCAGATCGTCGATCTCGAGATCTCCAAGGTCGTCAGCCGCATCAAGAGCAAGAACATCCACCTCGTGCTCGACGAAAGCGCGGTCGAATTCCTCATGAAGGAGGGCTACGACCCGCAGTACGGCGCCCGGCCCATGCGCCGCGCCGTCGAGAAGCACATCGAGGACCCGCTCGCCGAGCACCTGCTGCGCGGCGAGGTCCGCGAGGGCGACACTGTCAACGTCACCTTCGACGACGAGACCAAGCGGCTCAAGTTCGCCGCCGAGTCGCCGCCGCAGGAGGTCTCGCCGGTGGGCTGAGGCCAGGTGGGCGCGGTGCGACAAAAATGCAAAAATCCGTTGCGCAAGCGCCCGGCCTTTGCCACTGTCGCGCCCGCCCAAACAAGGCGGATTTGGCTCGGTAGCTCAGTCGGTAGAGCAGGGGATTGAAAATCCCCGTGTCGGCGGTTCGATTCCGTCCCGAGCCACCTCCTCAACGAGGGGGTGAAGAAAGGGGGTAAGCGGGTGCATTCTCCCAGTGTCGCGCCAAGATTCTGACCCTGCGTGTTCGTTCCCCTCAGGCGCGACGGCCAAGCCTAGCTCGATGGAGTTTTCGAGACCCTTTGTATAGCAAGCCGTATAGCAGGCCGTATAGCAAAATGCCGAGAAGAGCAGGGGATTCGTGATCCCCTGTTCAGGGGATTCAGAGTTCAGTGAGGCGCTGAATTTTTGAGGACTTGGTGATCTATCAATGGCCACCGCCTTGCAGGGCCATGGAAGACGACAGCTTCGCCTCAGGCAGCCTCCGCTCTGTCCGATCACTCCTCAGGCTCCGAGTTTCGGCCTGGCACGCCAACCGCGACCGCCACCCGCCAGCGATCTCCAGCCCGTCTTTGGAACTGCCGAAGTCCAGGGGGCGCGAGTGCATGAACCCCTGCGCTCTCCGATCTGGGCCTGCTTTGGCCTCAGAACAGAAGGGCGGGAACTGGCGCCGGAATAATCCGAGTCATAATTTTGCTAAAAAAGTTGTTTTCCCACTTGTGCGGCTTCTGGATGTGGTTTAAATTTGGGTTGTAATGTGTAAATCCAAAGTTCTCCAAATGCTGGGCGAGGAGGGTCTGCAGACTCTCTGTCGCGTTATCCTTGACTCGGTGCAGCAGTACCTCGTTTCCTACACCTCAACGTCTTACCTCCATTCATCAAGGACTCGTAGCAGCGCCACGAACGATCACTTGGTCGAGAATGGCAAAAGGCTACTTCCCCAGATCGGATTCAAGCACCTGAGGGTCGGCCAGCGGAACTTGTTCGCTTTCGGTGACGAATTTCTCATTCACCTCAAGAAGTTGTCACCCAACTTTCGCCCTTCAAACTTTCCGACTCAGACTGCCCTCAAGCTTTTTGATGAGGGCACTTCTGACGCTCTCCCAGGAATCGCTCCCAGTCTTCCGATTCTGACAGCAGGGTACGTCCCAAACGCTTACTTCACCGACATCCTCGGTGTTTATATGACTTATATACAAAGAGGGGCCACCCAGTGGGTTGCGCGCCTTGATCGAGAAGCTGAGGAGCTGACCGAGCCGAACATTGTTCCCATCCTACCATATGACCCATCTTCGCCTATTGCCGCCACCAGAATCCGCCCAAAACCCGACGCAGAACGTCGCGACATCTTTGGAGACGCCTCTGGACGCCAAGCCGGCGGCGTTGGTTAATCCGGCTATGCTCGTCATGGCGCGGACCGCTGCTGGTTACACCCAGAGCGAGTTTGCAGAACTTCTGGGCATCCATCAGTCACGTCTTTCCAAAATCGAAGACTGGCTGACTGATGGAATGCCTGAACACCTGCTCGCCAAGTGCTCGGAAATCACCGGCTACCCTGTAGAGTTTTTCAAACAGGAAGGCGGTCAAAAGCCATTGCCAGAGGCGTTCTTTCGCCGTCGGTCTACCATCACCACCAAGACGCAAAGACGCGCTGAAGCATTGATCAACATCAAACGCCAAGAGATCGAGAAGTTGCTCTTGAAGGCGGACATGGAGCCAGCACTCAAACTTCCGCGCTGGGCCCCTGATGAGTTCCCTGGCGGACCAAGAGAGCTTGCTCGACAGCTACGATACGCTTGGGGAATCCACAGAGGACCGATTCAAAACCTCACCGCGATTGTTGAAGCCGCTGGTTGCGTGGTCGTTCACTTCGATTTTGGAACTCCTAAAATTGATGGGGTGAGCACGTATACGAACCATGGTGTCCCATTGATCTTTCTGAATCCGCAGGCCCCTTATGGCCGAATGCGCCTGACTCTGGCCCATGAACTGGCCCATGCTGTCATGCACACCATTCCAACTCCGAATATGGAAGATGAGGCATTCGAGATGGCCTGCGAATTCCTCGCCCCAGAATCCGAGATTGGGCCTTCACTCTTCCCGCTGAACCTCGATCAATTGGTGCGCCTCAAACTGAAATGGGGGATGTCCATGCAAGCAATCCTTCGGTGGGCCAAGACGCTCGGGCGCATGAAGGATCACTATTACAAGTTCCTGAGCATGAAGATTGGCCAAGCTGGCTGGCGGAATGTGGAGCCGCATGACGACACCACTCCAACCGAGAAGCCAACGCTTGTGCGTAGCCTCGTCGACATGTACAGAACTGATCTCGGCTACACCCCGGATGACTTGAGGACGGTCATCTGCGGCAACTCCTATACCTTCTGCCGAGAGTATGGAATATAAAAAAGGCGGCCCCACTCGGGGCCGCCTTTGGTTCATTTGCGAAAATGAACCGTGTAATGTGAAATCGCATCTAAGATTGTGTATTGCAGCTGAAACGTCAAGAAAAAATTTGTTACCACGGCCTGATAATTCAGAGGGCGAGCTTTCCCGGCACGCTCACACAGGCCGTTTTTACCGGTGACGGAATATGTAGCAATTCTTATAGCAAACCGGACTTTTGCGCTGCATCCCTTGATTTTACAGGGCTCCGGCGCGGTTGATGAATGGATTGAAAATCCCCGTGTCGGCGGTTCGATTCCGTCCCGAGCCACCTCCTCAACGAGGAGATGAAGAAAAGGGAGAGCAGGGCTTTCTGCCAGTGTCAGAGGAGTTTGGCGGACGTTCCGCCCGGGTCTTCTCCGGTGAACCGCCAAACCGCGGATCTGCGGGGTTTCAGGGGCTTTTTGTGTAGCAATCCGTGTAGCAATTCTGGTGGCAAAGCAGGCGAGAAGAGCAGGGGATGCCAAAGGCATCTTGCACAACCGCGGAGCAGGCCGGCCTGTGCAGCGGTGCAAGGTCAGACGAGGGGGCGGCTCGAGGCGCGGACGCGCTCCGGCCTGCGCACACGCGCCACGAATGCATCTCATTCTCAATCAGTTCCATTTTGATTTTCTTTTGAACTAAGTCGGAAGTTGCCTGTCTTTGTCGTTGTTGTTCTCGACAACGCTGCTCATGCGTCCGACTCCCTTCACCCTCCGCGCGGTTGCCGCCCTGGTCTGGCTTGCCTATCTGGTGGCCGGCACGCAGGTGCTGCCTGCGGCCATGACGGCGTTGGCGGAGTTCGATGTGGAGCATGAGCTGGTCGTGGCGCACACGGCGGCGGGCGTTGAGCTTATCCTCGCCCACGATGAGGATTCGCCGACACCTGCACCCTGCCAGCATCGCCATGAACTCGGCCGCCTGCTGGCGAGCTTGAGTGCGCTCAACGGCCACGGCGATCACAGTTGCCGAATGGCCATCCTCGAGGCGGCCACCGGTTCCGATCGCGAGGAGAAGATCGGTGAGGTGACGTCGCTGCGGACGGTGTTTGTCGCCGTTCAGCCCCTGCCTTGGGCGGTTCGTCAGGAACGGTTTTGCCAGCTGGAACGCAGGGGTGCACACGGGGCCGAGCCGCTTCTGCAACCCCTGCCGTGTTGGCCACTGGCCAACGTGCAGATGCAGGTTTGAGGCGCGGGTGACGCACGATCGTCACGCCATCCGTCGCGGCGGTTTCGCCGCTCCCGCACCGGGACGGTGTTTCCTGAGCCCCTCCGGCTCTGCCGTTCCTCCCACTGCCTGCCTGCTTTGCCATGTCCCGTTTTTCTCGTCGCACCTTCCCGCGGTCTGCCGCCGATTCCCGGCTGCCCCTCGCCACCCTCCTGCTGCCCGCGCTGCCTCTCGCCGCGCAGGAAAAGTTTCGTTATGACGCCAGCTACCAGCAGTACAAGGAGGCGTCCGACCGCATGCTCATCGAGTCCTGGTATTACCGGACCGAGATGCACCTCGACGAGCAGACGCTGGTGCGCTTCCAGTTGCTGCGCGACGCTGTCAGCGGCGCGACCCCGACCGGGGCCCTGCCGGGCGGAGGCCAGCCCTTCCTGGCGGAGATCGAGGACGTCCGCCACGGCGTTCTCGCCGCGCTCAGCCGCCAGGTCGGCGACCACCGGCTGGAACTGGAACTGTCGCGCAGCCGCGAGAGCGATTACCTGTCGAACGGTCTCTCGATCAGCGATCACTGGGAGCTGAACCAGAAAAACACGACGCTGTCGGCGGGGCTCAACTACCTCGATGACAGCGTGCGCGTCATCGGCATTCCCTACCAGAAGAAATACAGCTACGACCTCTTCCTCGGCCTCAGCCAGATCCTCGACAAAAACACGATCCTCTCCGCCAACGTCACCGTCGGCTACAACGAGGGATATCTGAACGACCCCTACAAGGCGATCCAGCGCACCGACAGCGTGCCGGATGGCCTGGGCGGCACGATTGACGTCGTCAATCTCTACCGCGAGAACCGGCCGGCCGAGCGCCTGCGCACCGTGCTGCAGTTGCAGGGCACGCACTTCTTCGATGGACCGCAGGCGGCCCTCGACGCGCTCTGGCGCATTTCCAACGATGACTTCGGCGTCTTGTCCCAGACCTGGCAGCTCGAGTGGCGTCAGTCGCTCTGGGGCGGGCGCCTGGAACTGATCCCGTTTGGCCGCTACTACCTGCAGTCGGCCGCCGACTTTTTTCACAACAGCCTCGACGAAGTGAGCGGGGCGCGCGCCGAGGATTTTCCGATGGGGCGCGGCCCGCACTACTCGGCCGACTACCGCCTCTCGTCGCTGCAGACCGCCAGTCTCGGTCTCAAGCTGAGGCTGCGTCTGGGCGAGCACTGCAGCCTGTCCGCCGCCTGCGAGGACTACCGCATGCAGGGCCGCGGCTCGCGCCAGGCGCCCGCCGAAGCCTACCCGCGGGCTCGGCTCGTCACCGTCGGTGTCAGCTTCCAATTCTGAATCGCCATGGCCAGTCCTCCTGTCTCCCTCGAAGCCGATGCCCGCGGCGTGCGCAGCCTGGCCTTCCGCGCGCTCGGCACGGCCTGCGCCCTGCAGTTCCGCTGCGACGAAACACAGCGCGCGCTGCGCTTTGTCGATGAAGCGCTCGCCTGGCTTGGCCGCTTCGAGGCAACCTTTTCCCGTTTCCGCCCCGATTCGCGGGTCTCGCGCATCAACGCCGCCGCCGGTCGCGACTGGGTGGCGGTCGATGCCGAGATGGAGCGGATGCTCGACCTGGCCGACTCCGTGCACCGGCTGACCGGCGGCCTGATGGATGCCACCATGCTGCCGCTGCTGCGGGTCTGGGACTGGCGCCAGGCGCGCGAACGCCTGCCGGCCGCGGCGGACGTGGAGGCGGCGCGCCGGCTGTGCGACTGGTCTCTTGTGCGCCGCGAGCCCGGGCGCGTGTTTCTGAGCGAGCCCGGCATGGGCCTCGACTTGGGTGGCTTCGGCAAGGAGTACGCCGTGGATCAAGTCGTCGCCATCGGCCGTCGGCATGGGCTCGAGGATCTGCTGGTCGATCTCGGGCGCGACATCTTCGCCCTGGGCGGCAACGGCCGGCATCCTTTCTGGCACGTTGGCATCCAGGACGGCGTGCATCCCGACCGCTGCCTCGGCGGTCTTGCCGTGTCCGGTCGTGCCGTCTGTGCCTCGGGCGATTACGCGCGCCGCTTCGAACACGACGGCGTGCGCTACGGCCACATCCTCGACCCGCGCACCGGCTGGCCCGTCCGGCACGGACTGCGCGCCGTCACGGTGGTGGCGGAGAGTTGTCTGGTGGCCGGCATCTACTCGACCTGCGGCTTCATCCTCGGCCTGCGCGAGGGGCGCGATTTCATTGAGGCCGCCCCCGGCGTCGAGGCCTGCCTGCAGGACGATCACGGCCTGCTGCTGACCCGCCACTTTCACCGTCACCTCGTCCAGGAGGCGGTGCCGCAAACCCAATCCACCACCCCATGAAACACCGCCTCCAACACCTCGTCGTTGCCGCCGCCCTGCTGACCTTCGCCCAGCTCGGAGCCGCGGATCCCAAGCCGGGCAGTCCGCTGCCCGAACTGCCGTCCCTGCTTCCCGGCGCCAAGCTGCCGGACACCGCCGGCAAGGTGGTGCTTGTCGATTTCTGGGCCTCCTGGTGCGAACCCTGCCGCGCCTCCTTCCCGGCCCTGCAGCGCCTGCACCAAAAGTATGCTTCGCGCGGTCTCGTCGTGGTCGGCATCGGCGTCGATGAGGAGGCCGCCGCCTACCAGGCCTTCGCCAAGCGCCAGCGCGTCGGCTTCGCCCTCGTTCATGATGCCAGTCAGAAGGCCGTGGCCCACTTCAATCCGGCGACCATGCCAACCAGTTATCTGGTCGACCGCAAGGGACGCATCCGCCACATCCATCGCGGCTTCCAGAGTGGCGAGACCGAGGCCGAGTATGTCCGCGAGATCGAGGCTCTGCTGGCCGAGTAACCGCCGCCTGTTCCCGCCATGAAGTCTTTCCTGTTCATCTGTGCCGCCAGCCTCGCGCTGTGCAGCTGCTCCCAGCACCTTGTGCGCGTCAAACCCTATGAGCGCGGCCGTCTGGCCCATCCACTCATGCGCCCCGACCGCGACCCCCTGCTCCTCAGCATGACGCAGCATGCCTACTTCTCACGCGAGGCCAGCTTCGGCGGCGGCGGTGTGGGCGGCGGCGGCTGTGGCTGCAACTGACCCCAGAATCCCGCCCGCCAGGGCTCACTCCATCCAGTACCATGAAATCCGCCTCCCTCCTCCTGAAATTCCGCCGGGCCTGCAAGCGCTACGGCTCCTTCCTGCTGCTCTTCCAGCGCAGCCCTGCCGCGCAGGTGCTCCTGCCGGAAGTCCAGTTCCTCACCTCGTCCGCCGGCTTGGAAACCGCCAAGCTCGCCATCGCCACGGTCGTCGGCCTCGGCGCCTTCGACAGCGTGGCCGGCGCCACCACCGTCGCCCAGGTCGCACCCGACGCCGATTCGCGCGTGGTGCCGGTCACGGTCGGTGGCAATTTTGGCGGTGTCTTCAAAATCGTCGGCGGCGGCGGTCACACGCCACAGTCCTGGTCGGTGTCGACCGGCACGCTGCCCAGCGGCCTGACCCTGACCTCACAGAAGGGCAAGACCACAACGATGACGGGCACCACGAACCAGACCGGGGATTTCAACGTCACCATCCGTGCCTGGGAGGGAGGCTCGTTCAACGGTCGCTCCGCCTCCGGCGCCTTCACGATCCGGGTGACGGCGGCGACGCCGGTCAGCCTGACCCAGCAGCCGCAGCCGACGACGATTTTCAGCGGTCAGACGGCGACGCTGACCGTGGTGGCCACGGGGGGGACGCCCATCACCTATCAGTGGTATCAGGGCAGTGCCGGCGATACCAGCACGCCGGTCGGTGGCAACAGTCCAAGCCTGACCACGCCCGTGCTGAACACCACCCAAAGTTTTTGGGTGCGCGTCAGCAATGCACTGACTCCCGCGGGTGTTGATTCCGATGTCGCCACGGTGACGGTGCAGGCGGCTGCCACACCGGAGATCACCGACAGCGAGTTGCCGCCGGCGATGATTGGCGCGGCGTATGACCATGTGTTGGCGGCCGTCAATCAACCGACGGGTTATGTCATCACCGGCCTGCCCAAGGGCCTGAAGGCGGATCCCGTCACCGGCCGCATCAGCGGGCGTCCCACAGCCGTCGGCAGTGCGCAGGTGCGCCTGAAGGCGTCGAATCAATTTGGCTTCGGCCCCGAAGTGGTGCTGCCACTGGTCGTGGATGCCCTGGCACCGAAGCGGATCGGCAGTTTTGGCGGCCTGGTGGCGCGCGACGCCGGCAACCGGCAGTTGGGCGGCTGGTTCAGCCTGAGTGTGGCTTCCACCGGCGCCTACACGCTCAAGCAGGTTGGGGCCTTCGGGGCGAAGGGGTCGGCGACCTCGGCGCGCAGTGCCAAGGGCTTTCTTGCGGCGACGGCGCCGCAGATTGAGACCACCCTCGGCGGGGTGCCTCTGACGCTCACCCTGAATGGTGACACGGGCGAGGTCACGGGCAGCCTGGGAGAGGCGGCCTGCACCGGCTGGCGTGCCGCCTGGAGCGCCCAGAATCCGGCTTCGGCCCACGCGGGTTATTACAGCGCCGCACTGGGGTGGGCGAGTCCGGAGGACGCGGCGGATTCGACCCTGCCGCAGGGGTCGGGCTATCTGACGGCGATGGTGAGCCCGACGGGCTCCGTCAAGTTTGCGGGTCGCGCCGCCGATGGCGAGGCGCTTGCCGGCGCCTGCCTGCTCGGGGCAGGCGGTGAGGCCTGGCTGCACGCGCCGGTGGTCAAAAAGTTGGGCAGCCTGGCTGCGACCCTGCAGTTCGTGGCGGCGACTCCGGCGGAGGGCAATCGCCTGGAAGGCGCTGCCACCTGGCTGCGCCCGGCGCTGGCAGGCCGGCTTTACCCGGACGGTTTTGACGCACGGGTGTTGACGGTCGATGGCGGCCGACTCGGGGCCGGTACCAAGCTGCCGGTTCTCGGTCTGCCGGCTCCGGGAGCCGTGCGACTGAGCTTCAGCGGTGCCGGGGTGGCGGATTCGGACACCGATCCCACGCTGGTCTTCACGCTGAGCGATGGGTACAAGGTGGTCCTGCCCGCCGCGGCGGGAAACCCCGGCAAGGTGACGGTGAAGCTCAACCCGAAAACGGGTGCCATCAGCGGCAGCTTCACCCTGCTGGAGGCGAGCCCGGTCCTGAGCCGTGCCAAGGTCGGCTTTTTCGGCCAGATCGTGCGCCGTGCGACCGGGACCAACCGTGTCGCGGGCGCCTTCCTGCTGCCTCAGCTTCCCGGTGCGGGGCAGACGGTGAAGACCAGTCCGGTGCTGTCCGGGGCCGTCGAACTGCAGGAGGCACCCTGAGGTGGTTGCCGGCGTCGCCCGCCCCAGTGGGCGACGCCGGGACTCTTGCAGCTTGACGTGCGGGCCGTTTGCGGGTGAGAGTCGGTTTTGCGCATGCACTACCTCCTCGATGCTCTGGTGATCCTTGGTTACTTCGCGCTGATCCTGGGCATCGGCCTGTCGCAGCGCAGCAAGAGCGGCAGCGTCGAGGGTTTCACGCTCGGCGACCGCCAGATTGCCTGGTGGGCCGTGCTCGCCTCGATCCTGGCGGCGGAGATCAGCGCCGCCACCTTCCTCGGTGCGCCGGAGTCGGGCTACAGCCGGCAGAATTGGAGCTACGCCCAGTTCGCCATCGGCACGGTGCTGGCCCGTATCATCGTCAGCTTTCTCTTCATTCCGGTCTTCTACCGCCACGGCGTCATCTCGCTCTACGAGTTCCTGGAAACGCGCTTCGGCCCGGTGACACGCAAATTCGCCTCGATCACCTTCATGGTCACGCGTGTGCTGGCCATGGGCACCCGCCTCTATGTGTCCGCCATCATCCTCGTGCTGGCGGTGGCAATGTGGCAGGGCGGGGCGGTCGATGCCAACACGAAGTTCTGGCTCTACGCCGGCGCGGTGGTCGGAGTGACCCTGCTGACGGCGCTGTACACCTCGGTCGGCGGCATTCGCGCGGTGATCTGGACCGACTTCATCCAGGTCGGCGTGCTGGTCGCCTCGCTCGGCTTCACCATCCCCTACCTGCTGGGCAAGATCCCCGGCGGCTGGGACTCGGTCACCGCGGTCATCCGCGAGCCGGTGTTTTTCGACTTCGCCAAGCCGGCGGAGTCCGGGGCCTGGGCCTGGATCAAAAACGTCTTCACCAGCGAGTACACGATCTGGGCGGCGATCATCGGCAGCACCTTCGTGACCATGAGCACGCACGGCATCGACCAGGACACCGTGCAGCGCATGCTGACGGCGAAGAACCGTCGCCAGAGCGCCTTCGCCACCATCCTCTCGGGCCTCGTCGACCTGCCCATCGTCTCGGCCTTCATCCTCGTCGGCGTGCTGCTCAAGGCCTACTACCAGGCCCATCCCAACCCGGCGCTGCCGGTCGAGAGCCGCGAGGTCTTCCCGTTCTTCATCATGAACGAAATGCCGCCCGGCATGCGCGGCCTGGTCACCGCCGGCATCCTGGCCACCGCCATGGGCTCGCTGAGCACCGCCCTCAACGCCCTCGCCACCAGTTTGTCGCGCGACTTCATCCTGCCGCGCCTGCCGGCCGACGCGCCGGATTCGCGCCGCGTCGCCGTGCTGCGC
Organism: uncultured bacterium; assembly: GCA_966252325.1. Lineage (GTDB taxonomy): Bacteria > Verrucomicrobiota > Verrucomicrobiia > Verrucomicrobiales > Verrucomicrobiaceae > Prosthecobacter. Next base: position 42,829 of record CBINON010000034.1, read on the forward strand.
GGCAGCACGCTGCTGTTTGCCGTGCTGATCATCGTCGTCGGTGTCTGGACCGCCTGGTTCATGGCGCACAATCCGAAGGTCGAGATCCTGCCGCTGGTGCTCGGCATTCTCGGCTTCACCTTCGGCTCGCTGCTCGGTGTCTTCCTGCTGGCCGTCTTCACCCGCACGCGCGGCAGCGACGCCGGCAACGTCACCGCCATGCTCGGCGGCTTTGCGGCCGTGCTCTTCCTCAGCAACGTGCTCGGCGTGCAGACCGCCCTCGGCATCGACACGCCCTTCGTGCTGTCCTTCCCCTGGCGCATCACCCTCGGCACCTTTGTCACGCTCGCCATCGCCCTGCTGTTCCGCACGCCGGAGTCGCGCCAGGCCTCGGCCCGGGCGGTCGATGAACGGCTCGCCGGTCACGACTGAAACGGCCGGCGGGGCGGGGGACAAAACAATCTTGTTTTTTCAGTTGAGATTCCCGCAGAAGCGTCCATCATCCGTGCCCCGACCATTGGCAATTGCGCGCGTGGCGGAATTGGTAGACGCGCTAGATTCAGGTTCTAGTGAGTAACATCGTGGAGGTTCGAGTCCTCTCGCGCGCACCATCCCAAAGGGGGTGGTTCATGTATGCAAGACGCCGGTTATGTTCGCAACGCCTTCGCCGGGATCGCCCGGCGCTATGTGCTTGCCAACCATGTGCTCAGCCTCGGCATTGACGTGCTCTGGCGACGCCGCACCGCCGGCCGGGTGGCGGCGACCGCCCCCGCACGCATCCTCGACCTTGCCACCGGCAGCGGCGACCTCGCCGTGGAACTGCAGCGGCGCTGTCCGCAGGCCCTCGTGCTCGGGGCCGATTTCTCCCTGCCGATGATGCGCGAGGCGCAGGCGCGGCGCTTCGAGCGGCTCGTCGCCGCCGACGGCACCAACCTGCCGTTCCAGGACGGCGCCTTTGATGTCGTCACTGTCGCCTTCGGTCTGCGCAACATGGCGAGCTGGCCGGGTGCATTGGCCGAGATGCGCCGCGTGCTGCGGCCAGGCGGACGCCTGTTCGTGCTCGATTTCTCCCTGCCGCGCCTGCCCGGCCTGCGCCAGGCCTACCTGTTCTACCTGAAGCGCGTCATGCCGCGCATCGCCGGCTGGATCACCGGCCGGCGCGAGGCCTACGAGTACCTGTGCAGCTCGGTGGAACGCTTTCCCTCCGGCCCGGCCATGGAGGCGCTGATCCGCTCCGCCGGTTTTGCCAGCGTGCGCACGACCGTACTCAGCTTGGGCATCGCGTCGCTGTACGAATGCCGGCGCGATTGAGGAGTGCGCTGCCACTGTGTTGACCCGGCGGGGACCGGGGCCTCTCGCGGGGCGATCTCCTGTGCGACAGCCGATTTGCGCACGACGGTGCTCAGGTTTGGCATCGCATCTCGCTGGAGGAAGCCGGGGCGAGGGTGGCCTGAACGACGATTTGTCGACGGGCGCGACGACCCCGTGCTTTTTTGCGGGTCGGTGAGCCGCGCTGCTGGAGGAGTTCGACGCTGACTCTCGAGCCGCCCCTTCCTTGGTGGCAGAGGGGAGATTTGAACTCCCGACCAAAGGCTTATGAGTCCTCTGCTCTACCGCTGAGCTACTCTGCCGGAAGGTGGCTCCTGAGGTAGGGTTCGAACCTACGACCTAGTGGTTAACAGCCACCCGCTCTACCGCTGAGCTACTCAGGAATCTGTTCCGTTTCGGGAAACAGGGCCAGAAAAGTAGACGGCCACCTCGTTCGTGCAAGCGATTGTTTGCGGGGAATGCAAAAAGGCGGGCGGAGTGGGCGTGGGGAGTGGATCAGAACCAGGCAGAGGGAATATCCAATATCGAACAAGGAATGATGAACGCCCAAGGACCAGACCGAGAACGGTAGCCCCGCTGCGTTGGGGCCGTGGCTTCAATCGCGAACGGAGAACCGCGAACCGAGAACAAAACAAACGCGGACGGCCTTGGGGGCCGTCCGCGCGAGGGGTTGACAAAGGCGGGGCGGGCCCGCGCCGGGTCAGTAGCGGTAGTGCTCGGCCTTGTAGGGGCCGTCGACCGGCACGCCGATGTAGTCGGCCTGGTCCTTGGTCAGCTTGGTGAGCTTGACGCCGATCTTGTCGAGGTGCAGTCGGGCGACCTCCTCGTCGAGCTGCTTCGGCAGGACGGTGACGCCGACCGGGCGGCTGTCCTTGGTGGCCCACAGTTCGATCTGCGCCAGGCACTGGTTGGTGAAGCTGTTGCTCATCACGAAGCTCGGGTGGCCGGTGGCGCAGCCGAGGTTCACCAGGCGGCCTTCAGCCAGCATGTAGATGCTGTTGCCCTTCGGGAAGGTGTAGCGGTCGACCTGCGGCTTGATGTTGGTGCGCTTGACGTCCTCGCGGGCGTTGAGCTTGTCGACCTGGATCTCGTTGTCGAAGTGGCCGATGTTGCAGACGATGGCCTGGTCCTTCATCGCCTCCATGTGCTCAAGGCGGATGATGTCCTTGTTGCCGGTGGTGGTGACATAGACGTCGGCCAGGCCGAGGGTGTCCTCGATCGGCAGCACGCGGAAGCCTTCCATGGCGGCCTGCAGGGCGCAGATCGGGTCGATCTCGGTGACAATGACCTGGGCGCCTTGGCCCTTGAGCGCCTGGGCGCAGCCCTTGCCGACGTCGCCGTAGCCGCAGACCACGGCGACCTTGCCCGAGAGCATGACGTCCATGGCGCGGAAGATGCCGTCGGTAAGCGAGTGGCGGCAGCCGTAGAGGTTGTCGAACTTCGACTTGGTGACGCTGTCGTTGACGTTGATGGCGGGGAAGAGCAGCTTGCCGGCCTTGGCCATTTCGTAGAGGCGATGCACGCCGGTGGTGGTCTCCTCGGAGACGCCCTTCAGGTCCTTGACGATCTCGTGGAAGATGCCCGGCTGCTTCTGGGCGATGTCCTTGAGCAGGTCCTTGATGACCTTGACCTCGTGGTTGTCCGACGGGGTGTTGACCCAGTCGTCGCCGTTTTCCATTTCATAACCCTTGTGGATGAGCAGGGTGACGTCGCCGCCGTCGTCGACGATGAGCTGCGGGCCCTTGTTGCCCGGGAAGATGATCGCCTGCCAGGTGCACCACCAGTACTCCTCGAGCGTTTCGCCCTTCCAGGCGAAGACCGGCGTGCCGGTCGCGGCGATGGCGGCGGCGGCGTGGTCCTGGGTCGAGAAGATGTTGCAGGAGGCCCAGCGCACGTCGGCGCCGAGATCCTTGAGGGTCTCGATCAGCACGGCCGTCTGGATGGTCATGTGCAGCGAGCCGGTGACGCGGACGCCGGCGAGCGGCTTCTTCGGGCCGTACTTCTCGCGCGTGGCCATCAGGCCGGGCATTTCGTGCTCGGCGATTTCGATTTCCTTCCGGCCGAAGTCGGCGAGGGCGATGTCTTTGACTTTGTAATCAGGCATGGGGTGGGTGGGATTAGAACAAATTAACGCATTGAGATGCGTTGATATGTTGAACTCGCAAGAGGGGAAGTCAACCGCGGATTTGGGCTGGCATTGCCCCGTCGCCCCGCCTCATCCCGCTGCCGGCAGTGAGTGCTCCCCTGGCCGAATGCGGCTTGTCCCCGGTTTTTTTCCTCAGCAAAGGCCGTGCCGGCCGTTGCAGCCGGTGATGGCTCTATCCCCGCGGGTTTTTCGTTGTTCGGTCGCGCTGCTGGCGCTGGTGTCGGTTACCCCTGGCCTGTGGGCCGAGCCGGCGAAGATTTACGGGGTGGCTGGCGAGGCCTGGCAGGCGGCGGGGGGACCGCTGCCCGATTTTTCCTATGCCGGGTACCAGCGCGGTGAAAAGGCCCCGCCGGAGCGCCAGCCGGAGGTGTCGGTCAAGGACCATGGCGTTGTTGGCGATGGCAAGGCGGATGACACCGCGGCGCTGCAACGGGTCCTCGATGCCAACCCGGGGAAAGTGATTCACCTGCCGGCCGGTCGCTACGTGCTCAGCCGCCCGCTCACGCTGGGCAACGGCGCCAATGGCACGGTGCTGCAGGGGGCTGGCCCGGACCAAACGGTCTTCGTCATTTCGGTCCCACTGCAGGAGATCGAGCCGCTGCCGGTCAGCTATCCGGAGACGGGTGGCACGGCCTACGCCTATTCCGGTGCCTTCCTCCGCGTCACGGGTTCCACAGGCTACTATGACAATGCGGGCAAGGCCGTGACCGAGCCGGCTGCTCGCGGGGCCACGGAACTGTCGCTTGCGGAAGGCCATGGTTTCGAGGCAGGGGATGAGGTGGTGGTGCTGGCCACCGACACCTCGGGCCAGACGCTGCTGCAGTACCTGTACCGGAACGATGCCGACGACATTTCCCGTGCCGGGGATGGCTTCAGTTTTCGCCATGTCAGCCGTGTCACGGCGGTGCAGGGCGGCAAGCTGACCCTGGAACGTCCTTTGAGGACGGAATTGCGGGCCGAATGGAAACCGGAGGTGCGCCGGTTTCAGCCGCGCCTGCAGGAGGTTGGAATCGAGCACCTGGCCTTCGAATTCCCCGACAAGCCCTACCTCGGCCACTTCACCGAGCAGGGGTTCAATGCCATTCAGTTCATTGGCGTCGTCAACAGCTGGGTGCGAGATGTCGTGATCCGCAATGCCGATTCCGGCATTTTTCTCAACGGCTGCCTGTTTTGCACGCTGAGCGGCATTGTCATCGAATCCGGCCGGCGTGCCTCCAACCCGCACGACGCCTCCGGCCACCACGGGGTGATCCTGGCCAGCCTCGACTGCCTCTGCACCAACTTTGAGTATCGCACCAAGTTCATCCATGACCTCACCCTCACCAATGGTTCGGTCGGCTGCGTGTTCAGCAACGGTTCCGGCCCCGACCTGTCGCTCGATCACCACAAGCGCGCGCCTTACGAGAACCTGTTCTCCAACCTGGATCTCGGCAAGGGCAGCCGGGTGTTTCTCTCGGGAGGGCATGACGGCATCGGTCGTCACGCCGGCGCCGGCAACACCTACTGGAACCTGCGCTCGCGCAGCGAGGTGCAGTTGCCCGAGGGCTTCGGACCGGCGCGCCAGAACTTCATCGGCGTCAAGCTGCGCGGCCGCGGCAAGCAGGATCCCGAGGGACTCTGGGTGGAGTCCATCGCTCCCGGCAAGGTCGAGCCTCCCGATCTGCATGCGGCCCAGTTCGCCCGGCGCACCGGGGCGCCGTCGCCCTCGGGTGCAGCGCCCGCCCCACCGCCGGCACCTGCGCAGCCGGCGGTCGCCCTGACTTGGACAAACAACGAAGGACTCAGCCTGCAGGCCGTGTTTCAAGGGCTGGAGCGCGAGCATGTCCTGCTGCGGCTCGCCAGTGGCCAGACGGTCCGCTACCCGCTGATCAAGCTGGCGCCCGCCTCGCAGGAACAGGCGCGGCGACTTGCGGGCGAGTGAGTTTCTGGGTGGAATCCTGACGAATCAGGCGGGGGTCAGCACCTGCACGGCATTGCGCAGCAGGGTCAGGCCGGCGTCCTGGCTCTTTTCCGGGTGGAACTGCACCGCCATCAGGTTTTTGCGGGTGATGCCGGACACGAAGGGCACGCCGTAGTCGGTGTGGCAGAGTGCCAGCGACGGGTCGGCCACTTCCGGGTAGTAGCTGTGGACAAAATAGAAATGGCAGGGATCGGCCAGGCCCTGGCGCCAGGGTTCGGCGCGCGCCTGCCAGCGCACCTGGTTCCAGCCCATGTGCGGGATCTTCAGGCCGGGCAGGGTGGGGAACTTGCGCACGCGGCCGGGCGCGGCGCCCAGACCCTCGACCTCGGGCGATTCCTCGCTGCCTTCAAACAGCAGCTGGTAGCCGAGGCAGAAACCGAGGTAGGGACGCTCGGCGGCCAGCCAGTCCTTGAGCGGCTGCCAGAGGCCGTGCGCCTTGAGGATGCGCACGCTGTCGCCAAAGGCGCCCTGCCCGGGGAAGACCAGCAGGTCGAGGTCGTCGAAATCGCCGGGCTGCGCGACGAGCTTCGCCGGCGCGCCGATGGCGGCGAAGGCGTTGAGCACGCTGCGCAGGTTGCCGGCGCCGTAATCCAGCACGCCGAGCTTCATAGAACGTCCTTGGTGCTGGGGATGCCGGTGACGCGCGGGTCGATCCGGGTGGCGGCATCGAGCGCGCGGGCGAGCCCCTTGAAGATGGCTTCGGCCATGTGGTGGGCGTCGCGGCCGCGGCGGATCTCGACGTGCAGGGTGCAGAGCAGCGACGAGGCGAAGGCGCGCAGGAACTCCTCGACGAGCTGGTAGCTGAAGCGGTTGATGCCGCCGATCGCCTCGACGCCCTCGGGCGCGTGGTAGCTCAGGAAGGCGCGGCCGCTCAGGTCAAGTGCCACCTCGGCCAGGGTTTCATCCATGGGCAGCAGGAAGAAGCCGTAGCGGGTGATGCCGGCCTTGCTGCCGAGCGCTTCACGAAAGCACTGGCCGAGCACGATGCCGGTGTCCTCCACCGTGTGGTGGTAGTCGACCTCGATGTCGCCCTTGACCTTGACCTTCAGGTCAAACAGGCCGTGCTTGGCAAACAGCGTCAGCATGTGGTCGAAGAACGGCACGCCGGTGTCGATCTGCGACTGGCCGGAGCCGTCGACGACCAGCTCAATCTGGATGTCGGTCTCCGCGGTCTTGCGGTGCTGCTGGGCGGTGCGTCGGGTTTCCATGGGGAAGATTAATAAACAGCCGGAAAGCGCCGCGGTCAACGGCCGCCGCCTTGCCAGCCGGCAAAAGCGCGTCCATGAATGCCGCCCCATGAGCCCCCTGCTTCAAGTCCACCAAGCCAGCTTCGTGCGCGGCGGCCGCCGCATCCTGCAGGACATCGACTGGCAGGTGCAGCGCGGCGAGCACTGGTGCATCCTCGGCCCCAACGGCTGCGGCAAGACCTCGCTGATCAACCTGATCACCGGCTATGAACCCGCCACCGACGGCGAGATCCGCATCGGCGACGACCAGTTCGGCAACAGCGACTGGCGCGAGGTGCGCAAACGCGTCGGCCTGGTCACCAACACCCTCGCCACCTACATCGAGCCCGGCGAGCCGATGCTGCATGTCATCGCCAGCGGCCGCGACGCCAAACTCAACCTCTGGCAGCCGCCCTCCGCCGCGCTCAAGAAGCAGGCCGCCGGCCTGCTCGAGGCGCTCGGCGGCGCCCACCTGCGACGCAGCCTGTGGGGCACGCTGTCACAGGGTGAAAAGCAGAAGGCCCTGATCTGCCGCGCGCTCATGGCCCGCTTCGAAGTGCTCATCCTCGACGAACCCTGCGCCGGTCTTGATCCGGTGGCGCGCGAGCAGTTCCTCGACTGGATGGCCGGCATCGCCACCTGGCCGGAGGCGCCCTCACTGGTGCTGGTCACCCATCACGTCGAGGAAATCCTGCCCTGCTTCAACCGCCTGCTCCTGCTCCATCAGGGCCGGGTGCACGCCTGCGGCGACCGCGACAAGGTGCTGACCTCGGCCAACCTCGGCCAGATCTACGGTGCCCGCGTCAAGCTGGGGAAGGCCAAGGATCGCTACCGGCTCGACGTTGAGGTCGACGGCCACTGGTGAGGCGGCAGATCGTCGTGCAGGGGCCGCAGGCTCCGCCAGAAGTCGATCCACGGCGAGTCCTCCGCCTGGCTCAGGCGTTCCTTGCTCAGTCGGAAGGGAAAGAGGTGCGCCGGCACCTCGGCCTGACCGTCGCGCAGGGCGGCTTCGACGATCAGATAGATTTCCTCGATCCAGGCATCGGTCATCGCCAGGCAGCCGATGCTGGCCGCGCCGCCGTGGATCATGATGAAACTGCCCGTGCGGCCGAGTCGACGGTCCTCGGCATTCGGATAGCCGATGTTGAAGGACAGGTGGTAGCTGCTCGCCGGGTTGAGCGCCGCCAAGGTGACCCCGTAGGCGCCTTCGGGCACCTGGCGATCCCCCTCGCGCTGCTTGGGACCGAGATCGCCAGACCAGGCCGCCACGGTGTAAGTTCGGAAGAGTCGCCAGCCGTCGATTGCCGCCAGCCAGAGCTCGAGTTCGCCGCTCTCCTTGAAGGCGCGCAGCAGGACCGGTGACCCCAGGGACGTGCCCCGCGCCGCCAGCGTTTCCGTCAAAAGCGGCTGCACACGCGCCCGCAGGTCCGCCAGTCGCTGCTCCGGCGTCCACGCACGCCAGATCTCGGCGACGGGCGGGGCGGGGTAGGGCGGCTGCATGGTTTCGGCGTTGGCGGGTTTGCGCCGCCACCACAGCACCGCCGCCAGGGTCAGCAGCAGCACAGCCAGGACAGGCAGGCGTCGCATACGCCTCATTCTGCCCGCAAATCCCCGCTGTGCAGGCAGTTTTTCCTCTTAAAAAGTGTCTGTCCCTTTGTCAGAAAATGGTTGACGTGGCGGATGGCTGGGGTTGCTTGCGGGCATGCGACAGCGGCGGCTCAAGGCTCCGGACGGGGCGTTCTCGAACATGGCCTACTACCACTGCGTCTCCAGGGTGGTGAACCGCGACTTTGTCTTCGG
>CBINON010000035.1:0-46435 GCA_966252325.1 uncultured bacterium
CAGTGACGAATGACCAGTGACGAATGACCAGTGACGAATGACCAGTGACGAATGACCAGTGACGAATGAAAACGCGCCTCAATCTTGCCGCCCTGTTTGCTCTGCGGACCCTTTTTCCCCTGCTGCTGGCGCTGCCGGCGCTGGCGGCGCCGATGCATGTGAACCTGCCGACGGTGATGAAGCTGGCCGGCGCCAACAACGACGAGATCGAACTCGCGCGCACCCGCCACACCGAGACGATTGCCGAGTCGAAGCTGGCCTGGCAGCGCTTCTGGCCGGCCCTGACCCTGGGCGCGGGGTACCGTCGTGCCGATGGCAATGTCCAGGACATCGCCGGGGCGGTGTTTGACGTCAGCAAGCAGCAGTACACCGTCGGTCCGAACCTGATGATCGACTGGTCGCCGGGCGACCTCTATTACGCCGCCCTGGCGGCCAAACAGCAGGCGCTGGCGGCCGAGCAGCTCGCCGAAAAGGCGCGCCGCGACATCGTCACCCAGGCCACGGGCTGCTACTACGGCCTGTTGGCGGCCGAGGCCGAACTGGCGATCCTCGAGGACGACCTGCGCTTGACCCAGGATTATGAAAAGCAGATCGGCGGTGCGGTCGAGGCCGGTACCGCGTTCCGCGCCGACCTGCTGCGCGTCAAGACCCAGGTGAGCCGGGAGAAACTGGCGATTCGTCAGCATGAGGAAAAGCGCGATCTCGCCGCCGCCGCCCTGGCGGAGATTCTGCGGCTGCCGGCCGAGACCGAACTGCGGCCCGCGAAGGCGGACCTGGTGCCGGTGCGACTGCTCGACCGCAAGACCGGCGTCGCCTCGCTCATTTCCCAGGCCAACCAGCATCGCCCCGAGGTGAAGGCCGCGACCGCGGTCAGCACGGCCGCCGCCTGGGAGCGCGAGCGTGCGCGGGTGGCGCCGCTGATCCCGAGTGTGCAGGCCGGCTACGGCTTTGGCGGCCTCGGCGGCGGTTTCAACGGCGACCTCGGCAACTTCGACGATTCGCAGAATGTCTTTGTCGGTCTCGGCTGGAAGATCGGCCCCGGTGGCCTCTTTGACACGCAGCGCAAGGTCATTGCCGGCGCCCGCGAGGAGGCGGCGCAGTTGCAGTCGGCGCAGGTCAAGGCCGCCATCGGGCGCGAGGTCGTCGAGGCGGCCGCCCGGGCGCAGAGCGCGCACGACCAGATCGGCATCAATGACGAGGCGGTGGGTGCCGCCGAGGAGATGGTCAAGCTCGCCAAGGAGCGCCAGGCCAGCCAGCTCGGGGTCGTGCTCGAATACCTGCTCGCCCGCGAGGAGTTGACCCGCGCCCGCCAGAGCCGGGTGCGGGCGGTCGCCGCCTTCAACCAGGCCCAGCACGAGCTGAAGCGGGCGGTCGGCCGCTGAGCTCAGGGGCGCCGGACTTCGGCGGCCCAGGCTTTCATCCGACCGTCCATCAGGAAGGGCACGACCGGCACCAGGCTGGCGAGGAAGACGGCCGCCGCACGGCGCAGCGGCCAGTCGGTCTGCTGCAGAACGCGCAGCAGGGCGTAACAGAACACGAGGAAGAGGCCGCCGTGGATGGAGCCGGCGATGCGCACGGCGATTGGCATGTCCCAGACATACTTCAGGGGCATGGCGATGCCGAACAGGATCAGGGTCGAGACCGCCTCGATCAGGACAATGAGGCGCAGGAAGGCGACGGGATTTTGCAGCACGCCACGTCTCTGCCACGCACGCTGGCGGCTGCAACGGAAATCGGCCCGGGTCGGGCCGGGCAATCTCCCCTTGCGGAGGGCGCGGGAGCGGTTATTTTAAGGTTCCCATGCCTCCCGTTCCGGCCATCCGAATTAGCTGCGGGCTCCAGGGCGCCTGACGCAGGCGCTGGAGTCCGTGATGGCCCCTGTTGGCGCCGCTGAGGCGCCTGAGCATGGCGCTGGTGCGTCCGCCGGACCTTGTTCCGGCCGTTTCCAACCCCTTTCAACGTTCCCCCCTCTTTCTCTACTTCCCATGTCCGTGACCATCTATGACACCACCCTGCGCGACGGCACGCAGGGGACCGGCATCTCCTTCAGCACCCTCGACAAGCTTCGCGTCGCCGAAAAACTCGACGACTTCGGCGTGCACTACATCGAGGGCGGCTGGCCGGGTTCCAATCCCAAGGACGCCGCCTTCTTCCAGGAGGCGGCCAAGCGCTCCTGGAAAAACGCCAAGATCACCGCCTTCGGCATGACCCGCCGCGGCAAGATGAAGGTCGAGGACGACCCGCAGGTGCAGATGCTGCTCGACGCGCAGACGCCCGCGGTCACCGTCGTCGGCAAGACCTGGCCGCTGCACGTGACCGAAGTCTTCCAGGTCAGCCTGGAGGAAAACCTGGCGATGATCGCCGACACCGTGGCCTACCTGAAAAAGCACGGCCGCGAGGTGCTGTACGATGCCGAGCACTTCTTCGACAGCTTCCGTGAGGATCCGGAGTATTCCCTGCGCACGGTCAAGGCCGCGCAGGACGCCGGCGCCGACCTGGTGGTGCTCTGCGAGACCAATGGCGGTGCCCTGCCGGAGTTCGTCGAGGAGGTCACCCGCAAGGTCATCGCCCATCTCGGTCGGCCGGTCGGCATCCACACCCACAACGACGGCGGCGTCGGCGTCGCCAACGCCCTGGCCGCGGTGCGCGCGGGCGCCAACCAGGTGCAGGGTACGATCAACGGTTACGGCGAACGCGTCGGCAACTGCAACCTGACCACGGTCATGCCCAACCTGCAGTTGAAGATGGGCATCCCGCTCGGGCTCGACCTCACCCGCCTGCGCGAGCTGGCCTTCTTTGTCGACGAACTCGCCAACGTGCCGCACGACATCCGCGCGCCGTATGTCGGCCTGGCCGCCTTCACCCACAAGGGTGGGCTGCACGTGCATGCCGTGCAGAAACTGGCGCGCACCTACGAACACGTCGATCCGGCCCTGGTCGGCAACGAGCGCGTCATCACCATCTCCGACATGTCCGGCCAGTCGAACGTGCTGATCAAGGCCGAGGCCATGGGCCTGCCGCTCGCCAAGGGCTCGCCCGAGGTACAGAAGGTGCTCGCCGAGGTCAAGCGCCTGGAGAGCGAGGGCTTTGAGTTCGAGGCGGCCGAGGCCAGCTTCGAGCTGCTGATCCGCCGCCTGCTCGGCCAGGAGACGCGCTGCTTTGAGCTGCTCGAATTCCACACCACCCACCGCTTCCGCAGCGGCTCGGCGGCCGAGACCAACGAGGCCACCGTGAAACTGCTCGTCGACGGCCGGCCGGAGTACACGGTCGACGAGGGCGACGGCCCGGTGAACGCCCTCGACAACGCCCTGCGCAAGGCCCTGCTGCCGCACTTCCCGCAGATCGCCTCGATGCGACTGGAGGATTACAAGGTGCGCATCATCGACAGCGGCACCGGCACGGCGGCGAAGACCCGCGTGCTCGTGGTGAGCACCGATGGCGTGCGCACCTGGGGCACGGTGGGGGTGTCGACCAACATCATCGACGCCAGCTGGCAGGCCTTGGTCGACAGCATCGAGTTCTTCCTGCTCGGCTCCAAGTGAGCCGCCGCGACGCGGGTGGCGCCTGCGGGCGCCGCCCGGTCAGTCGAGGTAGAACTGGATTTCGCCCGACTGCAGTTCCGTTGAGTCGGCGCCGGGCGCGGGGGGCAGCAGGAAGTGGCCGCGGCCGAGCAGGGCCGAGGGGTCCGTGCTCAGCACCCGTGTCAGAACTCCGGTGAAATTCACGGTGCGCGTTTTGCCATCGCGCAAGGTGAACTTGCCCTTGAAGCTGCCGTTGGAGGTGGTGAGGCTGATCTGCCAGCCCGCCGGGTTGTCGACCGGCTCCAGCACGCTGAATTTGCCGGTGGTGCCGATTCGCACGCTTCCGGGCAGGTTCGCAACGGCGATGCCGGGCAGGTCGCTGTGGGCGACGCCGATCGCGTTGGCTTCCGCCAGGCCGAGTTCGCCCAGCAGGGTGATTTCCGGACCGTTTTTGCCGGCCTTGGCCGGCTTGCGCCAGGGGTCGAGACGGAGGCCGCAGTCGAGCAGGTCGATGCCGGCGCGATAGGATTTGTCCTTGTCGGAACCCGCCTTGGTCCAGAAAAGCGACTGGCCCGCGCTTTCGGCGATGTGGCCGCGTCCTTCCAGATCCGGATGCGGGGTCAACGGCAGGGCGCCGGCCACAAAGCTGTTCAGGCGTTTGTAGGGGTTGGCATAGAGACGGTAGCGTCCTTCGGCATCGGGCAACAGCGTTGCCATTAGCGCCATGCCGTCGGCCAGTCGGCCGACGAGCTTGAGCTGGCCGTTCGAACTGATCAGGCCGGTGGCGTGGCCGGCACCGGCGGGCAGGTCGTTGTCGCCGTCAGCCACGCGTTCACCGGGGGCAAGGACCAGGGTGTGGCTGCCGAGCGAGGGCGGTGTTTCGTTCTTGCCGAACGTGTGCAGTTTGCGGCCGTCGAGTCCGGCACTGTGCGCTGCGCCGTTGAGACGAAGTTCGGCACTCAGGTTCCCCTCCAGATCGAGACCAAGGTCGAGCACGTAGGCATTCTCGCCGCGAGTGAGGGGCAGCGACACGCTCGCCCGTTCCGTTTCGGCATCGAGGGTGAAACCGCCCTTGAGGGGCAGGGGCGCAATTTCGGTTGGCACCGACAGTTTGCCGGTGAAGGGCAGCAGGCCATTCTTGACGACCTTGCCCGGAGTCAGTTCCACCTTGGCGGTGACGTGGTCGAATTCGGCATCGGTCAGCAGGACTTCGTAACGGCCGTCGAAGCCCTCAACGGTCAGGATGCCGGGCACGAAGACAAAATGGTAATTGGCCGCCGCACCGCCGCTGAGGCGGATGGGGTAAAGGCCGGCCGGGCTGGTCTGCTTGGCGGTGGTGCTGGCCAGGGGAGGGGCGGCGGTTTTTGTCGCCGGCTCGGGGAAGACCGTTTCGGCACTGTCGCTGCCGACAAAGCCCGCGTAAGTGAAGCCCAATTCGGGGTTGGGCTCGCCCAGCAGACGGGTTGGGTTGTCGGCGGTGACGGTGAGCGGTGCCTTGGCGATGACGAGCTTGGCGGTCTTGCGGGTTTCACCGCGCACAGCGACGACGGCGTACGTGCCGGCGTTGACGGGTGGGTTGGGGTCGCCGTTGTAGGTGAGCGTCACCTCCTCGAGGGGAGCACCGGTGATGCTGACATGCAGGGGGATGCCCCGATACATCTGGTTGAGACTGCCGATGGCGAAGACGGCATCGGCCGGAACCACATGGATGAGGCGGTCGGCACTGACGGCGGCGTAGCTGGCATTGCCCAACTGCCTGGCTCGCACGACCAGCGTGCCGGCTTCGCCGGTCAGCGTGAGCATTGCGCCGTCGAGGCTGGCGGGACCGCTGAGCAACTCAAAGCTGACGGTCAGGTTGGACGAGGCGGTGGCGGCGAGTAGGATCGTCCCGGTGTCGCTTTTGACCTGCGTGGGAGGCGTGAAGGCCAGCGTCTGGGCGAGCTTGCCGCCGTTTTGAATCTGGATCGTCACCGTCGCGATCGCGGAATCGGTTTTGCCATCGTTGGCCTTGAAGGTGAAGCTGTCCTGGCCGCTCGCTTCGGCATCGGCGGTGTAGGTGAAGCTGCCGTCGTCGTTGAGGAAGAGCACGCCCTTGGCGGGGTCGCTGACCTTGATGAACTCCAGGGGGTCGAGGTCGGCATCGGCCGCGGTCACCTGGCCGGCAAAGGCGACACCGGCCAGCACCTGCACGGCAAGGTTCTCAACGACCGGCAGGCTGTTGGGGGCGCCGTCGGTCGGCTGCAGGCGCAGAGTGGACACCGCGCCGCCGCCCAGGCCGTAGTCGTGGCTGCCGGTCAGGCTGCCGGCGTGGAGTTGGGCGATTCCGTCCGGGCGCAGGGCCAGGCTGGCGAAGGCGGGGGGGGCCTCCTCGGCATCGGTGGGGAAGGTGGCGTTCAGTTTCGCCAGCAGGTACTGGGGGGCCGTGCCTCGATCGGCGCCGAGATGGATCCAGACATGCACCGGGCTGCCGCCAAAGTCGTTGGCGGAGGAGCGGCTGTCGGCGCTGACGCTTGTTTCGAAGGCGCCGTCCGGGCCGCTGTCGCTCAATTCCAAAGCGAAGTCGCTGCCGAAGGGCTGGAAGGCGGCGTTGAGGGCGGTCACGTCACCGGCTTCGACGAGTTCGGCGATTTCGCTGTCGCTCAGCGTCAGGCGGCCGAGCGCGCCGCGCGCCTGACCGGGGGCCAGCAGGGCGCCGGCCTCGGTGGCAACCCCGTGGAAGCCATTGCCTGCGGAGCTGGCGTTGGACACGGTCAGGGTGGCGGCCGGACTGGCGAGCGTGAACCCGAAGGCGAGGCAGAAAAGGGGCAGGTGTTTCATCGCAGTCCGATTCAGAAGTTGCCTTGGTCGATGGCCAGGGTCAGCGGGTCGCCGCGGCGCAGGATGACGAAGGCGCCATCGGGCAGGGCCACTCCGGATTGGTCGGTGGTGCCGGCCCCGACCTTGCGCCAGCCGCTGTCGAGCGGGCCGCCCGTCGAATGAAAGTAGGCGTCGTAGCCGCTGCCGTTCCAGAGCAGAACGAGGTCGGCCTGCTCCGAGACGGGGGCGCCCTGCAGGCCGGTGGCGAGCCCGGAGTTGGCGAGCGTCCGGCCTTCGGTGGAGGCGTTCTCGCCATCGGCATTCACCGGGCAAAGGTTGGCCACGTAGTTGTGACCCGTGCGCAATTGCACGAGGGTGCGGCCGGGCTTGACCTGGCCGGTGAGGATCACGGACTTGGCCGAGCGGGCGAACAGGCTTGCCCCGCTCCCCAGCAGCACCGGCACATCCGCCTGATCCGCAGTGCCGGCACCCTCGCGTCGCCAGCCCTGGCCGAGGGCACCGCCGGTGCAGTAGAAATAGCGGTCGAAGGCGTCGCCGTTGGGCAGCAGCACCAGGTCGGCCCCGCCGGCGTCTTCCGCCCCGGTCAGGCCGGCCTGATTCTCCATGCCAAACACCTCGCCCAAGGTCCACAGACGCCAGATTTTGAGGGTGGCACCATCGGCAACGCCGGCCGGCACCGGTTCGGCCAGGTTGAGCTGGCGACCCGTCGCCAGGGTCGCCGTGATGACACTGGTGAAACCCTCGCCGGTGCCGGCAGAAACAATTTCCACCGCATGCGTCGGCCTTGGGCCGGCACTGAACTGGTCATCCGTCAGCGCCAGGTGATCGCCCTGCAGGAAGATCTGTTGGCGGTTGCCGGCGGCGATGGTGAAGCTTGTCTGCAGTTCCAGACCCGGCAGCAGGGCGAAGCCGATGAAGTTCGTGCCCGGTTGCAGATGCAGGGTGAGGAAGCCGACGATGGGCGAGGTCACCTGGGCTTGGCAAACGCCGGCAACCAGGCCGCACAACGTCGTCAGCAAAAAGCGTTTCATGAGGAGTAGGACGGAATTGCGTGTGAGTTTATGCGAGAAGTCAGGGGGTGGCGATGCCGTTTTTTTGAAAACGGTCGGAATGCCCCAGACTGGCGCCGACCGACTGAAGCTGGGATGAAGGGCGGGAAGTTTCATGGCAGAGGCGTTGCCGGCAAATCGCCCTCCAGTCCTGGCGGGTGTTCCGCATTTTTTCAAATGACAGGTCCGGCACGCCCGCCATGGTCCGGCAGCCCGGCGCCGGGAAAGAAACTGCGTCAGGGCTTCGTCTCCACTAGACCCCGTCCCCCCCATGTCCGACACCGCATCCGCCGCCGCCCTCGTCGAAGGTTACCACAAGCTCAAGGCCGCCCTCAGCAAGCGCATCGTCGGACAGGAGGCCGTCATCGAGCAGGTCTTCATCGCCATTGCCGCCGGCGGGCACAGCCTGCTCGAGGGTGTGCCCGGCCTGGCCAAGACCCTGCTGGTCAAGTCGCTCGCCGATGCCATGCACCTCGGCTTCAGGCGCATCCAGTTCACGCCCGACCTGATGCCGGCCGACATCACCGGCACCGAGATCATTCAGGAGGATGCCGAGACCGGTCGCCGCAAGCTGGTGTTCCAGCCCGGGCCGATCTTTTCGCAGATCCTGCTCGCCGATGAAATCAACCGCACGCCGCCGAAGACCCAGGCGGCCCTGCTGGAGGCGATGCAGGAAAAATGCGTCACGGTCGGCCAGGAGACCTTTCCGCTGCCGAAGCCGTTCTTTGTGCTTGCCACCCAGAACCCCATCGAGCAGGAGGGCACCTACCCGCTGCCCGAGGCGCAGAAGGACCGCTTCCTCTTCCTCATCAAGGTGGACTACCCCAGTCGTGAGGAGGAGCGCGAGGTGGTCGCCCGCACCACCGGCGGCGTGCAGGAGGAAATTCAGCCGGTCATCACCGCCGAGGAATTGCAGGCCGCCCAGGCGCTCGCCCGCAAGGTGCCGGTGCCCGACCATGTCACTGATTTTGTGCTCGACCTCGTGCGCGCCACCCGGCCGAACGAGCCCGACGCGCTGCCCTACGTGAAGGAGATGCTCAGCTGGGGCGCCGGACCGCGTGCCAGCCAGATGCTCGTGCTCGCCGGCAAGGTGCGCGCCCTGCTGCAGGGACGCACCCATGTCACCCTCGACGACATTGAAGCGCTCGCCCTGCCCGCCCTGCGCCACCGCCTTGTGCCCACCTTCCACGCCGAGGCCGAGGGGGTTACCGTGGATCACATCGTCGCCGAACTCATCCGCCGGGTGAAGAAGAGCGAGGCGAAGGTGCTGTGAGGGGGCGTAGGAGTGTTGAGTGTTTGGTTTTTAGTGTTTGGTGGAGACGCGAGAAAAAGTTCTGAATGAAGGAGGAAGACAAGCTGCCGTTTGCCAAGGCTTTCTGGGAGCTTCGTGTCTATGAACGGGCTCGTGAACTTCAGCAGCAGCTTTTCGAGCTCTCGAAAGACTTTCCGGCGGATGAAAAATACTCTCTCACGGATCAACTGCGGCGTGCGTCGCGTTCCGTTGGGGCTCAAATCGCCGAGGCATGGGGCAAACGTCACTACATCCGGCATTTTGAGAGCAAGCTGACCGATGCCCTGGGCGAAAACAACGCAACCCAGCACTGGATCATCTGTGCCGCGGACAATGGTTGCCTCTCCCCTGACAAGTCTCGATTGCTGTTTGAAATGTCCCTGGAGATTGGGCGCATGATTCAGGCCATGATCCACCGCGCGGACGAATTCTGCGTCGACTCACCCACCCCCCAGCTCCGCGAACCCACCCCCGAGTTTTTCCTCCCCAATTCCGACCCACTAAACACTAAACACTAAACACTTTCCCCCTTGGCCTCCCTCTCCGACATTCTTCACGCCGAAGACATCACCAGCCTGCAGAACCTGCAGCTGTTTGCGCGCACGGTGGTCGAGGGTTTCACCACCGGCCAGCATGCCTCGCCACACAAGGGCTTCAGCGTCGAATTCCGCCAGCACCGGCCCTATGTGCAGGGCGATGACATCCGCCGGCTCGACTGGAAGATTTTTGGCCGGGCCGACCGCTTTTACATCCGCGAGTACGATGAGGAGACGAACCTGCGTGCCACCCTCGTGCTCGATGCCAGTGGCAGCATGGGTTATCGCGGCCGTGGCGGTGTGCTCAAGTTCGACTACGCCCGCAAGCTGGCCGCCGCCATGGCCTACCTGCTGATGAGCCAGCAGGACGCGGTGGGACTGATCACCTTTGACACCCGTGTGCGTGAATTCATCCCCAACCGCACGCGCATCACCCACCTGCATCACCTGCTCGACACGATGATCCGCACCGAGCCCGGCCGCGACACCGCGCTGGCGCCGGTTCTTGAATCGCTGGCCCAGCGCCTCAAGCGCCGCGGGCTGGTCATCCTCATCAGCGATTTCTTCGACGATCCCGCGGCCATCCTGAAGGCGATCGGCGTGCTGCGCCGGCAGGGGCATGAGATCATTGCCATGCAGCTTTGGGATCGCGATGAGATCGACTTTCCCTTTGGCCAGTGGTCGCGCTTTGAGAATCTGGAGAACGACGAGGATGCGCTGCTGCTCGATCCCGCCGCCGTGCGCCTGCGCTACCTGGAGGTGCAGCGCCATTTCCAGGAGCAGCTCAAGGAGGGCTTCCGCAAACATCAGGTCGACTACCTGTCGTTGCCGACCGACCAATCGCATGCTGCCGCGTTGCGCAGCTATCTGGCGCTGCGAATGCGATGACTTTCCTGAACGCCATCCTGCTCGCGGGCGCCTCGGCCTTCCTGATCCCGCTGCTGATCCATCTTTTCAACCGGCGGCGGGTGGTCACCGTGCGCTGGGGGGCCATGCACCTGCTTCACGAGGTGATCCGCCAGCGCAAGCGGCGCATGAAGGTCGAGCAGTGGTTGCTGTTGGCGGTGCGCATCGCCATCCCCATCGTGCTGGCACTTTGCCTGGCCCGGCCCGTGCTCACGGCCCTGCGCTCGCTCGGCCTGGGTAAGACCTCGCTGGTGGTGTTGTTCGACGATTCCTTCTCGATGCGCGCGCCCGCCGCCGGCGGTTCGCCGGCCGAGCGCGCCCGTCAGGATCTCACCCAGATCCTCGGCGAGTTGCCCGGCGGTTCCGATGCCCAGGTGATTCTGGCCGGGGGCGCGCCGTCGACCCTGCTCGACGAGCCCACCATCGTCGCCGAGGAGATCAGCGGCCGACTGGCCGGAGTGAATGGCCTGGCCGGGCCGGTGCGCGTCAACGACGCCCTGCAGGCGGCCGTTGCCGCGCTGGGACGCAGCCAGAATGGTGCGCGCGAGGTGGCGGTGGTTTCCGACTTCCAGGCCGGCGACTGGCAGGCGGCTGCCGACGGCGCCGCCTTGCCCGCCCTCGAGGCCCTGCTCAAGCAGGAGCCGCCGCCCCAGCTCACCTTTTACCGGCTGGCCGCCGACAGCGCGGAAAACCTCAGTCTCGACGGTGCCGATCTCTCCGCCCTCGTGCTCGCCCAGGGCCAGCCCGTCGGCCTGCGCGCGCGTCTGCGCAATCATGGGGCCAAACCCTGGCAGGACGTGGTGGTGCATCTCGAGGCCGACGGCGCCCGTTTGCGCAGCACGCGTGTTTCGCTGCCGGCCAACGGTGAATCGATCGTGCATTTCACCCATGCCTTCGACAGCACCGGCGACCACTCCCTGGCCGTGCGTCTGGAAGGCGACAGCTTTGCCGAGGACAACGCCTTTTATGCCGTCGTGCAGGTGCGCGACCAGCTCAATGTCCTGCTGGTCGATGGCGACCCCAGCACGACTCCGCTGGGGGGTGCCGCCGATTTCCTGGAGCTGGCGCTGGCGCCGTACCAGTCGGCCAGCGCCAGCCTGAAGGACCTGGTGCGCACCACCAAGGTCGAGGCGCGCCGCTTCCGTGAGGAGGATCTGCGCGGCAAGGAGGTGGTGGTGTTGGCCGATGTTGAGCGACTGCAGGGCAATCGCCTGGCGGACCTCGACAAGTTCGTGCGCGCCGGTGGTGGCCTCATCGTTTTTGCCGGACCGCACTGCGACCTCGAGTGGTACAACCGCGAGTTCCATCGCAAGGGCGACGGTCTGTATCCGGCGCCTGTCGCCGGCCTGCAGCGGGCCCAGGGGGCCGCGGCGCGCATTTTGCAGCAGCGCCTGACGCATCCGGCTGTGCTTTACTTCAACGATGCGCGCGGCGGCCGCCTGCAGGATGCCGAGTTTCAGTCCTGGTTCGAGTTCGGTGCCGCCGAGGGTGTGCAGCCAGTGCTGCAGCTCGATCGAGGCGCACCGCTGCTGCTGGAAAAAGCCGTTGGCCGCGGCCGCGTGCTCGCCTTCGCCGCCACGGCCGACGCCGAGTGGGCGAACCTGCCGCTGCAGCCCTTTTATGTGCCGCTCATGCAGCGGCTGGCGGCCCACCTCGCCACCCAGAATGCCGGTGTGGCCTGGTCGCTCACCGGCGCGCCACTGCGGCTGGTGCTGCCGGCCGAACTGGCCGGCACTGTCCATGAACTGCGCGATCCGACCGGCTTGGTGCAGGCCCTGAAGCCGCGCGTTGAGGCCGGCACCGCCCTGCTGGAGACCCCGCCGCTGCGCGCTCCCGGTGTCTACCAGCTCCGTGCCGCCGGCCGCACCCGCCTCTTTGCCCTCAACCTCGACACTGCCGAGTCCGACCTCGCCGCCCTGCCCGCCGAGGGCGTCCGCCGCATCGCCGAGCGCCATCAGGCGGCCTTTGTCGACTCGCTCGACGCCTGGCGTCAGCTCGATCGCACGCGCCGCTTTGGCAGCGAGTTCTGGCAGCCGCTGCTGCTGGCCCTGCTCGCCCTGCTGTTCTTCGAGGTGCTGCTGCAGCAGCGCATTGCCCGCGGTTGAACGCGGACTTTGTTGAAATCCGCCGCCCGTGGCCGCGTTGTGACTGCGCCATGAAGCTCCTTCTTCCGCTCTGCCTGCTCGCCCTGGCGCTGCCGGCCGCCGCCACCGACAAGCCCAACATCCTCTGGCTGACCAGCGAGGATCACAGCCCGCACATGGGCTGCTATGGCGACACGGTGGCGCGCACGCCCAACGTCGATGCCCTGGCCGCCCGGGGCCTGCGCTTCCGCCGCGCCTGGTCGGTGGCGCCGGTCTGCGCGCCGGCGCGCACGGCGATCATCTCCGGCTTGTATCCCTCGAGCAGCGGCGGCCTGCACATGCGCTCGATGGTGTCGCTGCCGGAGGGCTTCAAGATGTACCCGCAGTTCCTGCGCGACGCCGGCTACTACTGCACGAACAACAGCAAGACCGATTACAACCTGCGCGAGCCCGGCAAGGTCTGGGACGAATCGTCCGGCCAGGCGCACTGGCGCAAGCGTGCCGACGGCCAGCCGTTTTTCGCCATCTTCAACTCGACGAAGAGCCACGAGAGCCAGATCCGCACCCGCCCGCACGTCCAGATCACCCGGCCCGAAGACGTGCGCGTGCCCGCCTACCATCCCGACACGCCCGAGGTGCGCCAGGACTGGGCGCAGTACTACGACAAGGTCAGCGAGGCCGATGCCGACGCCGGCCGGCGCCTGAAGGAGCTGGAGGAGGCGGGACTTGCCGATGACACCATCGTCTTCTACTACGCCGACCATGGCAGCGGCATGCCGCGCAGCAAGCGCTGGCCCTCGAACAGCGGACTGCAGGTGCCCTTCGTGGTGTTTTTCCCGGAAAAATGGCGGCACCTGGCGCCGAAGGAATACCAGACCGGCGGTGTCTCGGATCGCCTGATCAGCTTTGTCGACCTCGCACCGACCGTGCTCAGCCTCGCTGGCATCCAGCCTCCGGACTGGCTGCAGGGGCGCGCCTTTGCCGGCGTGCATCAGGTTGAAGCGCCGAAGTTCATCTTTGGCGAGCGCGGCCGCATGGATGAGCGCATGGACCTCGTGCGCAGCGTCACCGACGGCCGCTACGTTTACCTGCGCAATTATTATCCGCACGTCTCCCAGGCCCAGCGGGTCGCCTACCAGTTCGAAACACCGACGACGCGCGTCTGGCACGAGCGTTTTGTTCAGGGCCTCACCAACGAGGCGCAGTCGCGCTTCTGGCGCGAGCCCAAGGACGTCGAGGAACTCTACGACCTGGAGAGTGATCCCGACGAGGTGCGCAACCTGGCGCAGTCGCCCGAACACCGCGCCGTGCTGGAAAAGCTGCGCGCCGCCCAGCGCGCCCACCTGCTGGAGGTGCGCGATGTCTGCTTCCTGCCCGAGCGCGAGATCCATGCCCGCGCCGAAGGTTCGACCCCGCACGCCATGGCGCGCGATGAGGCAAAGTATCCGCTGGCGAAGATCCTCGCCGCCGCCGAGCTTGCCTCCGGCCTGGATTCCACGGCGACCGCCAAACTGGCCCGCCTGCTGCGCGAGGATCCGGACAGCGCCGTGCGCCACTGGGGCGCGCTCGGTCTGCTCATGCGCGGGGAATCGGCGGTGCGCGACCAGGCCGACGCCCTGCGCGCCGCGCTGGGCGATGCCTCGGCCGATGTGCGGATCACCGCCGCCCAGAGCCTCGGTTTGCACGGCGGGGAAGCTCATCTGAAGGCCGCGCTCGACAGCCTGGCCGCGCTGGTTGCCCCTCGGGACAACGGTGTGCTCACCGCCATGCCGGCGCTGGCCGCGATCGAGGCGCTCGGCGGGCGCGCGCAATCCCTGCACTCGACGATTGCCGCGATGGCGGTCGACGGTCCCTCGCCGGATGGCCGTTACAACAGCTACGTGCCGCGTCTGGTGGCCAACATCGTGCCCGAGGCGAAGCCGGCCGCGCCGGCGAAGGCGAAGCGCAAGAAAAAGTGAGCGGAATCAGGCCTCCGGCCCCTGCAGGGTCATCACGCACTCCAGATGCTTGGTCTGCGGGAAGAGGTCGAAGGGCTGCACCTTGAGCAGGGTGAAGCCCGCGCCAGTGAAGCGCACGAGATCGCGCATCTGGGTGGCCGGATTGCAGGAGATGTACACGACCCGTTTCGGGGCGAAGGCGAAGAGCTGGTCGAGGAAGGCCTCGCTGCAGCCGGCGCGCGGCGGATCGACCAGCACCACCGTTTCCGAACCCGATCTCGGTACCGATTCGAAGATGGCGCCGGCGTCGGCGGCCAGGAAGCGGCAGTTGGCGAAGCCGTTGAGTTCAGCGTTGTGCGCCGCCTTGCGCACCGCGCTCTCGGAGATTTCGACGCCGAGGATTTCCTCGAACTCGCGTGCGGCGCTGAGGCCGAAGAGGCCGCTGCCGCAGTAGGCGTCGAGCAGGCAGTGGGCGTCGGTCTGGGCGCGCGCCTCGCGCACCGCGTGGGCGACGAATTCCGGCAGGATGAAGGGGTTGTTCTGGAAGAAATCGCCGGCCTGGAACTCGAAACGGACCCCGTTGACCTGTTCGATGGCGATGGCGTCGGAGCGGGTGAGCACGCCGTTGGCGGCCGCGCGCAGCAGCAGGGTGGCGCCGTTCTTGTAGGTGCCGGGCACGGCCCGCGCCTGGTCGCGGGCGGCGGCCAGGGCGGTGTTCAGTTCCGGCATGGCGATCGGACATGCGGTGACATCGACCATGGCGTTGCGGGTGCCGGCACGCAGGAAGCCGATGGCGCCGATCTCGCCATCCTTCGGTTTTTGGAAATGCGGCGTGATCTTCGAGCGGTAGCCGTACTGGCGTGGGGAGGCGACCACCGGCAGCACGGGGTGCTTGATCCGGGCCATGTGCCAGAGCAGCTCCTCGACCTGGCGGCGTTTCCACTCGAGCTGGCGCTCGTAGGCGAGGTGCTGGTACTGGCAGCCGCCGCACTGGCCGAAGACGCCGCAGACCGGCGTCACCCGGTCGGGCGAGGCTTCCAGCACCTCGACGACGTCGGCCTCGCTGAAGTTTTTGTGGTTGCGGTAGACGCGCGCGCGGACTTTCTCGCCGGGCAGGGCAAACGAGACGAACACCACCCAGCCATCGACGCGGGCGACGCCGCGGCCCTCGTTGCTGAGGGTGTCGATCTGGAGTTCCAGTTCCTGGTGGTAGGCGAAGGGATGGGGATTGAATCGGCGCGGCGGCGGCATGGGCCAGCTTTCATAGCGCGGGAGCGGCGGCGGGCCAAGGCCGGATTCTGACGCAATCCCTGCTTGAGCGCGGAAGGGGAAGCTGACAAGGAAGGGCATGCTGGACGAAACCCGCCGTGAAATGGCCCGCCTGCTGCGTGGGCTTGAGTTCGACTCGGGCCGCGCCGTGCTGAAGTTTCTCGCCTGCGCCGTGGCGGCGCTGCTGGCGGCCTGGCTGCCGGAACATGCCGGCCTGACCGAGGCGGGGCGCTGCGCGCTGGCCATCGTCCTGCTGGGCGCCGGCCTGTGGATCACCGAGGCGATCCCGGCCTTCGCGGTCGCCCTGCTCGTCATTGGCCTGCAGATTGTCGTGCTCGGCCGCGAGGGCGGCGTGCTGGTGGCGGTCGGCGACAGCCATGCCTGGGAGGCGTACGTGCGACCGTGGGCGAGCCCGCCGATGTGGCTGTTTTTTGGAGGTCTTGTCCTGGCGCGCGCGGCCGAGCGCACCGGTTTGGATCGCGAGGTGGCCTCGCGGGTCATCGCCTGGAGCGGCGGCCGGCCCTCGCGCCTGCTGCCGGCGGTGATGGCGCTGGCCTTTGGTTTCAGCATGTTCATGTCGAACACCGCCACGGCGGCGATGATGCTGGTCATGCTGCGCCCGGCCCTGGCGACCCTGCCCGAGGGTTCGCGCACCGCGCGCGCCCTGCTGCTCGGCCTGGCCTGCGCCGCCAACCTCGGCGGCATGGCGACGATCATCGGCACGCCGCCCAACACCATCGCAGCGGCTCTCCTGCAGGATTCGGCGAAGGTGGACTTTCTGCGCTGGAGCCTGCTGGCGGCACCTCCGGCCCTGCTGCTGTTTGGCGTGTTGTGGGTCGTGTTGGCGCGCCCCCTGCGGTTGGAAAACCGCACGCCCTTTGTCCTGCCACCGGCGGTGGAAGCGCCGACGGAGGGTGAGCGGGTCCGCCGCTGGCAGCGCTTGGCCACGCTGGCGGTCTTCCTGCTCACCGTCGCCCTGTGGATGTCGGGTGCCTGGCACGGGGTGCCGACCGGTGTGGTTTCCTTTGTGCCGATCGTCGCCCTGTCGGTGATGGGCATCATCCGCCGCCAGGACATCCGGGCGATCGATTGGGACGTGCTCATCCTGCTCGCCGGCGGACTTTCGCTGGGGGTCGGCATTGAACAGTCGGGGTTGGCCGAATGGCTGGCGGGTCGCGTCGGCGATGCCGGACTGCTGGACTGGCAGGCGGCGCTGGCGCTGGCCGGTCTGGCCGCGCTCGTCTCCAACCTGATGAGCAACACGGCGGCGGCCAACATCCTGCTGCCGGTCACCCTCGTCATCGCCCGCGCCATGGGGGGTGGCCCCGGCGCCGAGGCGGCCTTCCTGGTGCCGGTGGCGCTGGCCTGCTCGACCGCCATGGCTTTGCCGATCTCAACACCGCCCAACGCGCTGGTCTATGCCAGCGGCCGCCTGCGCGGCACCGATTACCTGCTGCCCGGCCTGCTCATGCTGCTGATCGGGCCGCCGCTGGCCGTGCTCTGGTGCCGCTGGATCGGCTGATCGACGCCGCCGCTTTTTCTTCTGGCACGCGCGCGCGGCCGCGCTTATCTCGGCGGGTGGAAGACAAGGATTACAAGGTCAAACTGGAAATTTTCGAGGGCCCCCTCGACCTGCTGCTGTACCTCATCAAGAAGGATGAGATCGACATCTATGATGTGTCGCTCGAGCGCATCACCAAGCAGTACCTCGAGTACATCGACACCTTCAAGATGCTCAACGTCGAGCTGGCCAGCGAGTTCATCGTCATGGCGGCCAACCTGATGTACATCAAGAGCCGCGAACTGCTGCCGCAGGCCCAGCAGCCGCCCGAGGAGGATGCCGACGAGGAGGATCCGCGCTGGGAACTCATCCGCCAGCTGGTCGAGTACAAAAAGTTCAAGGACGCCGCGCAGTTCCTCGGCACCCAGGAAGCCAAGGCCGACGAATTCTTCGCGACCAATCCCGAGTTGCCCGACCTCGAGGCGCCGGTGGCGCCGAGCATCGGCCAGGTCGGCATCTTCGACCTCATCCGCGCCTTCCAGCGCGTGCTCAAGCGCTTCGAGAACACGACCGACATCCGCGAGATCGTCAGCGACCGTTACACGGTGGCCGACAAGATTGAGCACCTGCTGGAGGCCATCCCGGTCGGAGCCCGCGTGCGTTTCGAGTCGTTGTTCAGCGATGCCGCCAGCCGGGTCGAGGTCATTGTCACCTTCCTGGCCATGCTCGAGCTGATGAAGCTCAACCACCTGCAGGTGGAGCAGGAGCAGATGCTCGGCGAGATCATCGTTCTGCGGCCGGCGCTGTGAGTTTCACAGTTCGAGCTGGATGCCCAGCTCGCAGACCTGCCGGGGCGGCAGTTCGAAGTAGCCGGTGGCCGGGCGCGACAGGCGCGAGAGCATGACAAAGAGCCTTTTGCGCCAGCGCGCCATGCGCCCGGCACCGCTGGTGAGCAGGACCTCGCGGCTCTGGTAGAAAGTGAGGCCGCCGCGTTTCAGGCGGACGCGCGATTCGAGGGCGGCACAAAGGTCGTCAAAGACGTTGGGCGACTCGGCAAAGCCGTAGTGGAGCACGACACGCCAGAAGCGGTCGTGGTACTCCTCGATCTCGAAGCGGCCGCCCTCGGGAGCGTGCGCCACGGGCTCGAACTTCACCGTCAGCAGCACGACCTGCTCGTGCAGGGCCTTGTTGTGCTTGAGGTGGTGAAGCAGGGCCAGTGGCAGGCCGTCGGCGCTGGCCGACATGAACACGGCGGTGCCGGGCACGCGGATGACGCGCCCCTTCTGGATTTCCTCGACCAGATGCTGCACCGGCAGGCGACCGCGCTGCATGGCCTGGAAGAGGATGGCACGGCCGTCGGTCCAGGTTTTCATCACCACCCACATGACCGCCGCCACGGCCAGCGGGAACCAGGCTCCGTGGAAGAATTTCAGCAGGCTGCCGGAGACGAAGCCGAGCTCGATGACCGCGAACAGCGCCGCCGGCAGCAGGGCCTTCCAGAACGGCCAGTTCCAGACCCGCCGGGCGACCAGACCGAACAGCAGGCTGGTCAGCAGCATGTCGAGCGAGACTGACAGGCCGTAGGCCGAAGCCAGGGCGCTGGAGCTTTCGAAGTGGATGACCAGGGCGATGCAGGCGGCCATGAGCAGGAAGTTGACCTGCGGCATGTAGATCTGGCCGCGCACGTCCGGGTTGGTGTGCACGATGCGCAGGCGCGGAAGATGGCCGAGTTGGACCGCCTGCTGGGTGAGCGAGAAAACGCCAGTGATCATGGCCTGCGAGGCGATGATGGTGGCGAGCGTGGCGAGCAGGATCATGGGCACCAGCAGGGCCTCGGGCACCAGGCGGTAGAAGGGGTGCTGAACGGCCGTCGGATCGCTGACCACCAGCGCGCCCTGGCCCAGGTAATTCAAGGTCAGGGCCGGCCAGACCAGGCTGAACCAGGCCCGGCGCAGGGGCTGGCGGCCAAAATGACCGATGTCGGCATAGAGCGCCTCGCAGCCGGTCACCGCCAGCAGCACCATGCCCATGATGACGATGCCATGGGCGCCATGGTGCAGCAGGTAGGCGAAGCCCCAGTGCGGGGACAGGGCAGTGATCACCTCGGGATGCTCCAGAAAGCGGTACAGGCCGAGGCCGCCGAGGGCGAGGAACCAGATGACCATCACCGGACCGAAAAAGACGCCGATGCGGGCGGTGCCGTGGCGTTGGACGAGAAAGAGACCGAGCAGGATGACCACGGCAATCGGCACCACCCAGCCGGAGAAGCCGGGATTCAGCTGGCTGAGACCCTCGACCGCCGACAGCACCGAGATGGCCGGCGTGATCATGCCGTCGCCGTAGAGCAGTGCGGCGCCGAACAGCACGATGAGCACCGTCACGGCGAGCGTGCGCGGCGACAGGGCCTCACGCCTGGAGCGCAGGAGCGAGAGCAGGGCGAAGATGCCGCCCTCGCCCTGGGCGGTCGCCAGGCTGACCAGACTGAGGTACTTCAGGGCCACCATGACGGTGAGCGACCAGAACATCAGCGAGATCGGCCCGTAGACCATCTCGTGGCCGTGGGCCGGATCGTAGCCGGCATGGGCCAGGCACTCGCGCAGGGCGTAGAGCGGACTGGTGCCGATGTCGCCAAAAACCACGCCCAGGGCCGCGAGGGCAAGCGACCCGGTGCTGGAGTTTTTGGGATTGGACATTCGGCTGTCCGCGGACCCGTGCTGGGGCGGAACTCCGCTTTCCTAGCTGCAGCAGCCTGCAAATCAAGATCATTCCCGGGTGAGGCGGCCTCTTGAACCGGTCCAAGGGGCTGACGGGCGCAGCCAACCTGCATCCTGCAGCTTTCCGGGCAGGGCATTTGCCTGGCCCACGCGTGCGGTGGTCGGTGGTGGCTGCTGTTCGTCGCCAGGGCCGCCATGGGGGCGAGGAAGATCGGGTCCTACACATGGCAGGGGGGACTTCCTGAGGACGCTCGGGCTGGCGCCCTGCGGCCGGTTTTCCCGGGTTGCTCGCCGGCAAAGCGGTGCTAATGGACGGCTGTCCATGCACCCCCCGCTCCGGCTTTCCCTCCGTTCTCCGCGCTCCTGGCTCGCCTTCGCCGCGTTGCCCCTCGTTCTGGCCGGCGCGGATCGTGCCGCGGCCCAGTCCGCCGTGCTTTCCGCGGACACCTTCAACCGCAAGGTCCATGTCGCCGCCCAGGGCAATGCCCGGCGACCGGTCGGCGGCCTCGCCAAGATCGCCACCGCCATGGTCACCCTGGACTGGGCCGAGGCCTCGAAGATGGGCGTCAACATCCTCGCCACGGTGCCGGAGTACGCTCCGCGCGTTGCCGGCACCAACACGCTGGGGCTGCAGCCTGGCGACAAGGTGACGTTGCGCGACCTGATCTGCGCGACCATGATGACCGGCGATGATCTGGCCCCGATCACCCTCGGTGAGTTCGTCGGTCGCGATCACCTCTATCGGTTGGGCCGGCAGGGGGTCGCACTCGATGAGTTTGCCCGCCAGATGAACCAGCTGGCGGCTCGCGAGGGAGCCACCCACACCCGTTTCACCAATCCGCACGGCTATGAAAACACGCGAACGGCCGCGTTTTCGACGGCCGCGGACATCGCCCGCCTCGCCCTCTACGCGGTGTCGCGCCCGGCCCTGCGTTTTTACACGAATCAACGCCATCGCACGATCACCGTGTACCGCGGCGGCGCCCAGGTGCAGGTGCCGCTGACCAACAACAATCCGCTGCTGTCGGTGTCGGGCATCGACGGGGTCAAGTATGCCGCCACCACGCGCGCCGGCGGCTGCCTCGTCGTCTCCGCCGAGCGCCCGGCCTCGGTCATCAAGCAGCCGGACGGCAGCAGCCTGATCTACCGCCACCGCATGGTCGTCGTCGTGCTCGGCTCCGCCGATCCTGCGGCCGAGGCGCACGCCGCCCTTCAGCAGAGCTGGAATGCCTATGACCGCTGGATCGCCGCCGGCCGGCCGATCAGCGACGAGCGGCAGATGCTGAATCACTTCTGATTGGCACCCTTTCTGCGCCAGACTCTTTTAAACCACGAAGACACAGCACCCAGACACATGCGCATCGGCATCTTGAACAGCGGCGGGGATTGCCCCGGACTCAATGCAGTCATCCACGGCGTCGTCGGCGCCGCCCACAACCTCGGCTGGGAGGTGGTCGGTTTTCGCGACGGCTTTGAGGGCCTGCTGCCACCGGGCGACTACATGATGCTCGACCCGGGCCGCACCGTCGGCATCATGAAGCTGGGCGGCACCATCCTGGGCACGACCAACAAGGGCCACTTCGTTGCCAAGGTCGGCGAGGGCAACGTCGCCGAGGTGCCCAGGGAGATCGTGGAGAAGGCCAAGAGCACCCTTCGCCACCTCGAGATCGGCGCGCTCATCGTGGTGGGGGGCGACGGCTCGCTGACCACCGGCCTGCAGCTCTACAAGATGGGCATCCCGGTCATCGGTGTGCCGAAAACGATCGACAACGACATCCAGGCCACGGCGATGACCTTCGGCTTCGACTCCGCCTGCCACGCGGTGGTCGACGCCCTTGATCGTCTGCACACGACGGCGGAAAGCCACAAGCGCGTCATTGTGCTTGAGGTCATGGGCCGGCATGCCGGCTGGATCGCCCTCTATGGCGGCATGGCCGGCGGTGCCGAAGTCATCCTGCTGCCCGAGATCCCCTTCCGCATGGAGCACGTCGCGGAATCCATCCGCAGGCGCGACGCCCGTGGCCTGCACAGCACCCTCGTCGTCGTCGCCGAGGGTGCCCGCCTGGAGTCCGGGGAACTGCTCAAGAAGGAGGACGTCGGCGGCAAGGGCGAGGACCGCCTCGGCGGCATCGGCGAGTACGTCGCCAAACGCATCGAGGCCCTCACCAGCAAGGAGACGCGCGCCTGCACGCTCGGCCACCTGCAGCGCGGCGGTGCGCCGACCGCGATCGACCGCATCCTTGGCGTACGTTTTGGCGCCAAGGCGGTGCACCTCATCGAGCAGGGCAAATTTGGCCGCATGGTCAGCTACCAGCAGTACAGCGTCGGCGATGTCAGCATTGAGGAGGCGGTCAACCAGCTGCGTCTGGTTGAGCCGGGCAGCGAGATCATTCGCGCCGGCCGCAGCATCGGCATCTGCTTTGGCGACGCCCCCGGCAACGACTGAGTGGCTGGCTCCAGTGGCGCAGGAACCCCGCGGCTACAACGCAATCCACGGGGCGACAGCCGCGGCTTGACCGGCAGGCGAACGCGTGCTGACTGGCAGCATGGCCGAATTTTTCACCTTCGAACAGCTGCAGGACTGGGATCGTAGCGGTAGTGCCGTCGTGCCGCCAGCGCGTCTTGCGGTCATCGGCGATCCTGTCGCCCATTCGAAGTCGCCGCAGATGCACAACCCGGCGCTGCGTGCCTGCGGCATCGACGCCAGCTACATCCGTGTGCAGGTGCCGCCCGGCCGGGTGCGCGAGGCCTTCGGTCTGTTCGCCCGCCAGGGGTTTCTTGGCGTCAACATCACCATCCCGCACAAGTTCGAGGCGCTGGACGCGGTCGACGAGGTCGACCCGCTGGCGCGCCGCCTCGGGGCGGTGAACACCCTGGTCATCCGCGACGGCAAGCTGTCGGGTTACAACACCGACGGCCCCGGCTTTCTGCGCAGTGTGCGCGAGGCTTTCGCGGTCGAGGTGGCGGACCTGCGCGTGCTCATCCTCGGCGCCGCCGGCGGCGCCGGCCGGGCGGTGGCCGTGCAGAGCGTGCTGGCCGGCTGCCGGCACCTGGTGCTGGCGAACCGCAGTGCCGACAAGCTGCAGCCGCTGCTCGGGGAGCTGAACGGCCTGGCGTCCGGCCTGAACCTGCAGACCTGCGCCCTCGATCCGCAGTCGGTGGCCGGGGTGCTGGCCAACGTGGATCTGATCGTCAATGCCACCTCGGTCGGCATGAAGGCCGGGGATGCGCCGCTGCTGCCGGCGGGCGTGTTGACGGCGCGGCACTGCGTCTACGACATGGTGTATCGAGCCGGTGGCGAAACCGCCCTAGTCGCCGCCGCACGTGCCGCCGGTGCCCGCCATGCCGACGGCATGAGCCTGCTGCTGCATCAGGGGGCGATCTCCTTCGAGCACTGGTTCCCCGGCGTCACAGCGCCGCTGGAGGTCATGCGCGCGGGGTTGGCCGCGGCGGTTTGACGGCGACTCAGGCGGGATTCACCAGTTCGCGGCTGAGCCTGACCGCGTCCTGTTCGAGGCCGCTGCCCAGTTCGCTGTAGTGCTGGCGCAGGCGCTGGCGGGTCAGCTTGCCGAAGTAGCGGACCTTGCGCAGCAGTCGCTCGACCTCCTCGCTGTTGAGCGAGGCGTCGGTGACCCGGCTTTCGGCGCGGGCGACGGTGGCCGACCAGACGAAGAGCTCGGCGCCGATGTCGACCAGGCGACCGAGCCGCATCTGGCGGCGTTCAAGCGCCGGGCCTTCGGTGATCATGGCGTGGAAGAGCGTGCGCGCGAGCCGGCGGCTCTGGCGGCGGATCTCCAGCACATCGGCACGCAGGACCGGGTGCAGGTCGTCGGCCGCCGCGTCGGCGCCGCCGGGCAGCCAGAGGCGCGGATACCAGCGTGCGTAAAACAGGCCGGCCTTGAGGGCGGCCCCGGCGCGGGTGCGCCAAGGCAGGGTGGTGTTGACCGCGGCGGCCCCGAGTTTCAGGTGCGGGTCGAGCGCCTCGCGGGCGATGAACAGGCGCATGATCTCGCTGCTGCCCTCGAAGATCGTGTTGATCCGGCAGTCGCGGAAGAGTCGCTCCACCGGGTCGGGGCGCTCGCCGCGGGCGCGCAGGGAGTCGGCGGTCTCGTAGCCGCGGCCGCCGCGGATCTGCATCGTGTCGTCGACGATCTGCCAGGCGCGTTCGCTGCCCCAGAGCTTGGCGAGGGCGGCCTCCAGCCGGACGTCGGCATGCTTCTCGCGGTCGACCAGCGCCGAGACGTAGGCCACGACCGACTCGAGGGCGAAGCTGTCGGCGGCCATGCGCGCCAGTTTTTCGGCGACAGCCGAGTGCCGGCCGACCGGTTGGCCCCACTGGATGCGTTCGGCCGCCCAGGTCGTGCTGATGTCGATGCAGCGCCGCGCCAGGCCGGCGCAGGCGGCGGGCAGGGTGATGCGGCCGGTGTTGAGGGTGGTCAGGGCGACCTTGAGGCCGCGGCCCTCGCCGCCGAGGATGTTGGCGCGCGGCACGCGCACGTTGGTGAAGCGGACGACGCCGTTGTAGAGGGCGCGCAGGCCCATGAAGCGGCAGCGCTGGACGATCTCGACCCCGGGCCAGGCGGTTTCGACGATGAAGGCGGTGGTCGCGTGCGGACGCCCGGGCGTCGGCGTGCTGGCCATGACGACGATGAGCCCGGCCTTGAGGCTGTTCGTGCACCAGAGTTTTTCGCCGTTGAGGATGAAGTCCTCGCCGTCCGGCACGGCGGTCGTGCTCATCCGTGCGGGGTCGCTGCCGACCTCCTTCTCGGTGAGGGCGAAGGCGCTGATCTCACCGGCGGCGCAGCGCGGCAGGTATTTTGCCTTCTGTTCCTCGGTGCCGAAAAGCAGGAGCGGCTGCGGCGCGCCGATCGACTGGTGGGCGGAGAGCAGGGCGGCGAGGTTGCCGCATTCGCCGCCGAGCAGCATGGCGGCGCGTGAGTAGTTCGTCTGTGACAGGCCCAGGCCGCCGAGGCGGACGGGGATCTTGATGCCGAAGGCGCCGATGTTCGCCAGTTCCTCGAGGAGCCGGTCGGGGATTTCGCCGGTGCGGTCGATGGCATCCGGGTCGGCGTGGGCGTCGAGCACGCTGCGCAGGCGCGCCAGAAAAGCGTCGCCCTGATCGCGGTCCTCGTCGGACTGGCGCGGGAAGGGCAGGATCTGGCGGAAATCGGGGCGACCGAAGAACAGGCCGGCGGCGAGGCCGGCGTTGTCGCGGTCATCGCGGGCGGCTTCGGCCATCTCCAGGGCGGCCTTTTGGCCGGCGGACATCCGGGAGGTGTCGATCAGCGGGGTTTCCGGCGCGGGTGCGGTGGAAGTTTTCATGGCGGCGGCGGTTGGGCGGGCCGCTGCCGACGCGTGCGTCGTGCCGCATCGCATCAGCGGCCTTGTTGTTACGGGTTGGACCCCGCGGCCGCGGGGAAGGTTCAAAAAACCGCGTGCCGGAACCGCCTGACAGCTTGGCCGTTGCACAGGGCGGTGGGCCGGCTAGAGTCGCCTTCCTGCCCTTCTCACCGCCATGTCCGCCCCCAAGATCCTCTACACCCTGACCGACGAAGCCCCGCTTCTTGCCACCCACTCGCTGCTGCCCATCGTCCAGGCCTACACCAAGGCGGCCGGCATTGAGGTGGAAACGCGCGACATCTCGCTTGCGGGCCGCATCCTGGCCCAGTTTGGCCAGCAAAACGACGATCTGGGCCACCTCGGCAAGCTCTGCCTGGAGCCGACCACGAACATCATCAAGCTGCCGAACATCTCCGCCTCCGTGCCGCAGCTCAAGGCCGCCATCGCCGAACTCCAGGCCCAGGGCTGCCCGATCCCCGATTATCCGGAAAATCCGCAGACCGACGCCGAAAAGGAGATCCGCGCCAAGTATGCCAAAGTCATGGGCAGCGCCGTCAATCCGGTGCTGCGCGAGGGCAACAGCGACCGGCGCGCGCCGAAGGCGGTGAAGGATTACGCCAGGAAGCACCCGCACTCGATGGGCGCGTGGTCGGCCGCGTCGAAGACCCGCGTCGGCACGATGGGCCGCGACGACTTTTTCTCGAATGAGCAGTCGACCTGCGTCGACGCGGCCACCGAGGTGAAGATCGAGTTCACCGGCAGCGACGGCGGCAGCCAGGTGCTCCTGCCCAAGCTCGCCCTCAAGGCCGGCGAGATCCTTGATGCCACCAAGCTCAGCCGGAAGGCGCTGGTCGCCTTCTTTGAGCAGCAGATCGCCGAGGCCAAGGCCGACGGTGTGCTGTTTTCCCTGCACCTGAAGGCCACGATGATGAAGGTCAGCGACCCCATCATCTTCGGCCATGCGGTGAAGACCTTCTTCAAGGACCTCATCTCCAAGCACGCCGCCGCCTTCGCGGAGATCGGCGTCAACTTCAACAACGGCTTCGGCGACCTCGTCGCCAAGCTCGACAAGTTGCCCGCGGAGAAGAAGGCCGAGATCGAGGCCGACATCCGCGCCGCTTATGCCAGCGGCCCGGCCCTGGCCATGGTCAACAGCGACAAGGGCATCACCAACCTGCACGTGCCCAGCGACGTCATCGTCGATGCCTCCATGCCCGCGATGATCCGCGGCGGTGGCAAGATGTGGAATGCCGAGGGCAGGGAAGAGGACACCCTGGCGGTGATCCCCGACAGCAGCTACGCCGGCGTCTACCAGTCCGTCATCGACTTCTGCAAGGCGCATGGCGCGCTCGATCCGAAGACGATGGGCAGCGTGCCCAACGTCGGCCTCATGGCCCAGGCCGCCGAGGAATACGGTAGCCACAACAAGACCTTTGAAGCCCCGGGCGACGGCGTCATCCGCGTCATCGACAGCGCCGGCAGCGTCCTCTTTGAGCACGCCGTCGAGCAGGGCGACCTCTGGCGCGCCTGCCAGACCAAGGACGCCCCCGTGCAGGACTGGGTGAAGCTGGCGGTCAAGCGCGCGCGCGCCTCCAACACGCCGGCGGTGTTCTGGCTCGACAAGAACCGCGCCCACGACGCCCAGCTCATCGCCAAGGTCGAGCGCTACCTGAAGGATCATGACCTCACCGGCCTCGACCTGCGCATCCTGGCGCCCGCCGAAGCCTGCACCTTCTCGCTGCAGCGCATCGCCCAGGGCCTCGACACCATCTCGGTCACCGGCAACGTCCTGCGCGACTACCTGACCGACCTGTTCCCGATCCTGGAGGTGGGCACCAGCGCCAAGATGCTGTCCATCGTGCCGCTGATGAACGGCGGCGGCCTGTTTGAAACGGGTGCCGGCGGTTCCGCGCCCAAGCACGTCCAGCAGTTCGTCGCGGAAAACTACCTGCGCTGGGACAGCCTGGGTGAGTTCTTTGCCCTGGCCGCCAGCTTTGAGCATCTGGCCGACACCTTCAAGAGCGCCAAGGCGCGGGTGCTGGCCGAGACACTCGACGCTGCCAACGGCAAGTTCCTCGAGAACGACCGCTCGCCCGGCCGCAAGCTCGGCACGCTCGACAACCGCGGCTCGCACTTCTACCTCGCGCTGTACTGGGCGCAGGAACTCGCCGCGCAGGGCGGTGATGCCGACCTCGCGGCCGCCTTCAAGCCGGTGGCCGAGGCGCTGGCCGCCAACGAGGCGACGATTGTCGCCGAACTGCTCGCCGTGCAAGGCAAGCCGGTCGACATCGGTGGCTACTACCGCCCCGATCCTGCCAAGGCTGACGCCGCCCTGCGCCCAAGCGCGACGTTGAACGGCCTTCTGGCGGCGCTCTAGGCTGCGCCGGCGCAAGTCAGACCCACAGATCGGAGCAGGTCGCCAGCAGCACGGCGCGCGTTTCGGCGTCGCCGTGCGTGTGGCGGTGGTTGTGGGCGAAATTGCCGCCGGTGTAAAAGAGGTGCCACAGGCCGTCGTGCCGCACCAGGGCATGCGGCGCGTGCAGCAGGTAGCTGGCCGCCGTCGTCCCGGGGGCATCGCGGGGAATCCAAGCCTGGCGCAATGGCCGCTGCCAGGTGAGGCCGTCGCTCGAGAAGCAGGGTTCAATGTCGAGGGTTTGGGCACCCAGGCGATAGTGCCCGAGCAGGCCGACCCGGCCGCGTTCCGTGTGCGTCACCGACAGGTAGTAGAATTGCAGGTCCACCGGATCCTGGGCATCCGGGAAGATCACGCGCTGACGATTGCCCCAGTTCAGGCCGTCGGCGCTGGTGAAGCGATCGATGACGCGAATCAGGCCGGGGATGTTGTCGTTGGCGGCGTAACGGGGGTCATCCCTGGCGACGCTAACCAGTGCCACCGTGTAGAGTTCAAAACTGCCGTCGGGCAGTTGATAGACGTTGGTTGCGTCGTTGCTGATCAGGGCAGGAGGGGCGGAAGGTTCGCCCGGCACGGTTGCCGCCTGCTTCTTCGCCCAGCGCGCGAGTCCGGCCGCCACGGCGGCCTCGCCGCCCACCGCGCGGTCGCCCGGATGGTACAGGCAGGGCGCCAGCGCGTTGACAACGGCAAACCGGCGCCCGTCCGTGCTGTCGGCGGCGAGATAGCGGACGATGCCAGGCCCGTGGGCCCAGAAATACAAGCGGCTGCGGCCGTCCCGGAGGCGCAGGGTCACCCCCTGCACCGGCTGCCAGCCGTCGGGCAGACCGCCGATGGCGAGCGCGGCGCTGCGGTCAGGAGCGCCCGCCGTACAGATCGCCGGCGTGTGATGCCAAGTGCCGCCGATGCGGCCCTCGTGAAAGCCGATGCTTTTCGCCACGCCCTTCGGACCGGACAAGCTGGTCCAGAGGCGCCAACGATCCTCACCCAAGGGGACGGCGGTGCTGGTGAAGTTTTGCACCCAGGCGCCCACCGGGTCGCCGGCATGGCGGAACAGTTCGCCCCGCTTTTGCCAGGCGGCCGGTGCAACCAGGCGGGGAGTCGAGCGGGTGGCGGCCTGGCTGCCGAGGGCCAGGCCAGCCCCGGTCATCGCCCGCAGCAGCGCCCGCCGGGTAGGGTGCGGCTTCATGCAAAGCAGGCGGTTCAGCGCAGCCCGGCGGAGGCCACCAGGGCCTCCTCGGCGACCGGCTTGCCGGCGAGCTCCGGCTTGCAGTCAGCCTTGAGCTCGTCGCGGAACTTCCTGATGAAGCTCTGGGTCGGCCAGGAGCAGGCCTCGCCGAAGGCGCAGATGGTCTTGCCCTCGATCTGGTTGGCGACCGATTCCAGGGTGTCGACGTCATCGGGGCTGGCCTTGCCGGCGACGATGCGGTCACTGATCTTCTTCATCCACAGGCTGCCCTCGCGGCAGGGCGTGCACTGGCCGCAGGATTCGTGGGCGTAGAAGTTGTTGAGGTTGTTGATGACCCAGGACATCGAGCGGCTGTCATCCATGATGATGACGCCGCCGGAGCCGGCCATCGAGCCGCAGGCCGCCATGGTGTCGAAATCCATCGGGATGTCGAGGATGCCGAGTTCGCGGCCGTCCTTGAGCTTGAAGCGCTCGTCGGCGCGCAGCACCTTGGCGGAGGAACCGCCGGGGATGATGGCCTTGAGCTTGCGGCCAGGCTTGAGACCGCCGCAGAGGACGTCGATGACTTCGCCCATCGTCACCTTGCCGACCTCAACCTCGTAGTAGCCGGGCTTTTGGACGTCGCCGCTGACGCAGAGGATGCGGGTGCCGGTGTTGTTCGGCGTGCCCAGTTTGGCGTACTCGGCGCCGCCCATCTGCAGGATGTGCTTCACGTGGCAGAGCGACTCGACGTTGTTGACGATCGTCGGGCACATGTACAGGCCGAGCGCGGCCGGGAAGTAGGGCGGTTTGATGCGCGGGTAGGGGCGCTTGCCCTCGAGCGACTCGATCAGGCCGGTCTCCTCGCCGCAGATGTAGGCGCCGGCGCCGCGGTGCACGAAGATGTCGCAATCGAAGCCGGAGCCGAGGATGTCCTTGCCGAGGAAGCCCTTGGCACGGGCCTCGGCGATGGCTTTCTCGAGAATCTTGGCGCCCTCGGGGAACTCTTCGCGGATGTAGATGTAGGCGAGCTTGGCGCCAACCGCGTAGCAGGCGATGGCCATGCCCTCGATGAGCTGGTGCGGATCCTGATGGATGATGTAGCGATCCTTGAAGGTGCCGGGCTCGGACTCGTCGGCGTTGCAGATCAGGTAGACTGGCTTGGTGTTGGTCGGGGGGATGAAGCCCCACTTCACCCCGGTGGGGAAACCGGCGCCGCCGCGGCCGCGCAGGCCGCTGGCCTTGACTTCGTTGATGATGGCGGTCTTCTCCATCTTCAGGGCGGCCTTGAGCTGCTCGTAGCCGCCGTCCTGCAGGTAGCAGTCGATCGACGGGTCGTAGCCGACGCGGTCCACATTTTTGAAGATGAGGCGCTTTTCGCGGGTGTGAGGCGTCTTGCCGGGCTGGTACTGGAGGGCCATGGGGTGCAGTATCCGACTACGACCCGAGGCGGCAACCGGGATTTGTGAAAAATTTCACAAGGTCGTCCGCCGATTCGCTGCCGGCGGGGCGGAGGCGCCGATTGTTTGCAGGAGTTCTTTTCTCATTTTTCTCAAATCGTGTCTTGATGGGCGGCGGTCTTTGCGGATAAAACGTCATTTATTCCGGTTTAAAGCACCCCCCCGTTTGAAGCCGGACAAACCACCCCATCCCCATCCCCATGAAAGCATTTTGTCTGGCTCTCGCGAGCCTGTCCCTGCTGGCCCTCGCGGCCCAGGGTCAGCAGGGTCCCGCGGTCAAGATCAACGCCAAGAAACTCAAGGTGTCGGAAGTTGAAACGCCGCAATTTCAAGCCTCCAACGTCGGTGAAAAGCGCTGGCGGCCCAAAAAGTGGCTGGAGCTGGACCTGGAGTTCGACATCCGCCTGCCGCAGGCCGAGGGCGGGCGCACCGGCAGCCTCGACTCGATGACGGTGAATTATTACATCGCCTTCAACGCCACCAGCAAGGAGGGCAAGCGCGAGGTGCTCAAGGGCAGCTTCAACTACGTCGACATCCCGGCGGCCGAAACCAACCACGCTCTTGCCTTCGTGTCGCCCGCGACGCTGCGCAACATTCTCCAGCGCGACGGCTTCACGGCGGCCTCGGACGTTCAGGGCTGGGGCTACGAGATCCTGGTCGGCGGCGAGCGCGTCGCCGGCGACTCCAGCCTCGGCGGCGGTCCCTGGTGGGAGAAGACGGACGCCCTCAACATCTCGGATGGTGCCGTGCTCATGAAGCAGGAGACGCCGTTCAGCATTCTTTGGGGCGACTACGACGTCTCCGCCAAGAAGAAGTAAGCGGTGGTCCACGACGGGCGCAGCGCAGGCAAGTTCACCCCCTTTTCACATGGCAGACAGCAAAAGCATCGCAGTTCTCAACATTGGCTCGCAGAGATTGTCTGGAGCGGTGTTCGGCAGGGTCGGCGGCGACCTTGTTCTCAAGAAATACGAATTCGTCGACATGACGGGCGATCCGACGGTGGACGCCTCGCGCATTCCGCAGATCAAGATCGGCGTCCACGAGCTTGCCTCACGGCTCAAGCTCAAGGGGGCCTCGGTGGCCTATGCGGTCGCCGGTCACACGGTCTTCTCGCGCTTCGTCAAGCTGCCGCCGGTCCAGCAGGATCGCATCGCGCAGATTGTCGAGTTCGAGGCCAAGCAGAATGTGCCATTCCCGATCAACGAGGTCACCTGGGATTATGAGGTCGTCGGCGAAGGCGGCGGCGAGACCGAGGTGGTGCTCGTGGCGATGAAGTCCGACACCCTCAATGAGATCAACGACCAGGTCGCGGCCGCCGGCATGAAGTCGGCCCTTGTTGATCTGGCGCCACTCGCGCTGTACAACGCCTTCCGCTACAGCTACCCCGACGTCGAAGAACCCGCGGTCATCATCGACCTCGGGGCGCGCTCCACCAACATGGTGTTCGTTGAGGACGGCAAATTCTTCACCCGCAATGTCCTGGTTGGCGGCGCTTCGATCACCGCCGCCATCGCCAAGGAGTTTGGCGCCGGCTTCGGCGATGCCGAGCACGAGAAGATCGCCCGCGGCTTTGTCGCCCAGGGCGGGGTTGTCATGGAGCACGAGGATCCCGAGGTGGCCGCGCTCTCCAAGGTCATCCGCAACGCCGCCACCCGTCTGCACAGCGAGGTGATGCGCACGATCAACTTCTACCGCAGCCAGCAGGGCGGTGCGGCGCCCCAGCGCGTCTTCCTCTGTGGCGGCGGTGCCTTGCTCGGCAACATGGCCCTCTTCCTCGAAGAGAAGCTCAAGCTGCCGGTCGAGATTTTCAACCCGCTGCGCGGTGTCCAACTCGACCGCGGCGTCAACGCCGAGGCCGCCCAGGTGGATGCGCCCTTCCTCGGCGAGCTGGTTGGCCTGGCCCTGCGCTCCAGCGGCTCCTGCCCCTGCGAAGTCGAGCTCGTGCCCGATGTGGTCGCCAACGCGCGCGACGCCGCCCGCCGTGCGCCCGCACTGGTCATGGCCGGGGTCTGCCTGTGGGCCGCCCTCGGTGCCGGCGTCATGTACTACAACCATGCCACCGAGGTCGTCGAGGAGCAGGTTGCCGGCATGCAGCAGGAGGCGGCCCGCCTCAACGGCATCGCCAATCAGATCAAGGCGCTGGACGGTCAGCTTGGCCAGTCGATCGCCCTGACCCAGCCGCTGATTCAGGCCGTCGGTGACCGCTCCTACTGGGTGCGCCTGCTGACCGACCTCAACAGCAAGTTCGACAACGACCTGATCTGGCTCACCGTGGTTGAACTGCTCAAGGACGGCAAGCCGACCACGCCGGCCCTCTTCGGTCAGGAGCAGTCTTCCTCGCCCGCCGCCGGTCGGGGCGCCGCCGCTGCCAACGCCAAGCCGGTGTACGAGCTGCGCCTGCAGGGCCTGTATCGCAAGAACGACGAGGGCGAGCAGATCGTCTACCGTTTCGCCGACAAGCTGGCCAAGTCCGGCTGGTTTGTGGCCGACAAGTTTGAGGAAAGGCGCGCCGAGTATGTCAGCGCCGAGAGCGGGGTCGAGGAGGACCGCTACGCCTACAAGTTCAACATCAAGCTGCCCCTCCAGCAGCCCATGCAATTCCAAAACTGATGAGCTGGATTCAACAAAACAAGGCCCCCGCGGCCATCATCGGCGCGTCCGTCGCGGGCGCCGCCGGACTCGGTTTCATGCTGTTCCAATCCTGGTCCGGGTTCGGCGCCAAGCTGGAGGAGTTCAACATGCTCAACAGCAGCATCGCCGGCCTCAACAGCGCGGTGCTGGCGCCCACGCCGGAAAACCTGGCCAGGAAGCAGGCGCTCGTCGGTGAGTTCACCACCGAGGCGGGCCGCCTGCAGACCGTGCTCGCCACCCTGCAGTCGGACGTCAAGGTCGAGCCGATCTCTGACACCGGCTTCCAGGCCAAGCTCAAGACCCGGATCGCCGAGACCCGCAAGCTCGCCGGCAATGCCATGGCCCTGCCGGCTGAGTTCAACCTCGGCTTTGACCGCTACAATTCCGAGCTGCCACCCTCCAACGAGGTGGCCACCGAGCTGTCCGGCTACCTCGATGCCGTCGAGGAGATCGTCAAGGCCATGGTCGCCTCGGGGGTCGCCCAGCTCGACATGATTGAGCGCTCCGACCTGCCCTCCGAGAAGGGGGTTGCTCCCGCGCCCAAGGGACGTCGCCCGGGACAACCGGCCGCCGCCGCGCCCGAGCTGGTTGAGCGCCGCCAGGTGCGCGCCATGATCACCGCCGACCAGAGCGCCCTGCAGATGCTGCTCAGCAAGCTGGCCAGCCCGTCGGAGATGCCGCACTTCACCGTCGTGCGCCTGGTGCGCATCGAAAACGAGCGCCAGGAAGGGCCGCTGCGCGCCGAGGTCGGCCTGCACACCCTCGCGCCCCCTGAGGGCGATGCCGCTGCGCCGCCTCCGGTGGTGGCGCCCGCCGAGGGTGCCGCCGCCGAAGGGCAGGAGAAAAAGTCGCTCGCCGCCGTCAAGCCCGCCGGTCAGGACGCCGTCAACGTCCTCGGCGAGGAGAAACTGCGCGCCTACCTTGAAATCGATCTCGTCAGCTTCAAGGCCGCCACCGCCGCTGCCCGCTGAGGCCGGCGCCACATCAGCCAACTTCACATCGAGCTTTTATGCAGAAACGGAACGGGAATTACGAAAAAGTGCTTCTGGCGGTCTCCGCCGTCCTGGCCATCGCCCTGGCCGGGTTGTTCTTCTGGCAAAACAGCCAGTTGGGCGACCAGCTGGTGCGTCTCCAGGCCACCTCCAAGAATGACCCCGGGCAGCCGCCCACCGAGGTCGTCAAAGCCACCATTCAGCGCCTGACGGAAAAAATCACCTGGGTCTCGCCGGTCATCAAGGGCAAGCCGGTGCCGCTGAACAAGTCGGTGCGACTGGTGCTCAAGGGCGACCAACTCATCGACCTGCAAGTCGAGGAGGTGGCGCTGCGGCCGCCGATGACCAACGAGTTCCTGGTCAAGAACAACCTGCCGAACATCCTCTTCTCCAACTTTGGCGAGCTGGATGCCGATGAGGACGGCTTTTCCAACCTTGAGGAGTTCAACGGCAAGACCAACCCGCAGGATCCGAAGTCGCACCCGCCGGTGACCGACAAGCTCTTCCTCGCCAAGCGCATCACCCACGACTACATCATCCGTCTCAACGGCAGCACGCCGCCCTACCAGGTGCAAAAGATCCTGCCGGCTCCGGACCGCCCGGTCAGCAAGTTCGTTTCCGAGGGCGAAAGCTTCGGTTTCGAACGCGGCTCCGAGCGCTTCCGCGTCGTCAAGTTCGAGGCCAAGAAGGTGCCGGATCCGAAGGTGGGTGAGAAGGACGTCTCCGAAATCACCCTGTTCGACAAGTCGACCGAGAAGGAGTTCGTCGTCGCCCGCGGCACGGACACCAACCTGGCCGAGTACGAGGCAGAGTTCGAGTTCCTGCTTGGTGAACGCGTCACCCGCGTCGTCAAGAAGGGCGAGACCTTCCAGATTCCCGGCATCGGCCAGACTTTCCGTCTGCTCGAGGTCGAGGAGGACAAGGCCGTCATCCAAAATGTCGAGGAAGGCAGCCAGCCCATCACGATTGGCAAGGCTTGATGATTTTTCGGCACCCCGCAAAAAACAGCTAGCCAAAAAGCCGCAATTCCTGCTAAACACACCCCGCTCAACGCTAATTCCGCTAAATTCGACTCTCTATGATGCATCCCTCCCGAATGAAGAAAAAACACATCGCCCTGATGGCCGCATTGGCAGCTTCCTTCGCCCCCGTGGCCGGCACCGCCGGTGAGGGTGGCCTCGGTGCCAACTCGGGCGGGGTCCCCGGAATTGCCGAGCGCGAGATTGCCCGTCGCGCGGCGCGCATTGAGGACGCCCGTCAGGCCATGGAAAAGGGTGACGAACTTTTCGCCAAGGGCGAGTACGAGGCTGCCCTGGCCCAGTATCGCGCCGCCAAGGACACCCTCGATCAGTTGCCCAACGCCCCCTTCATTCAGGACTGGCGTGACCTCGCCAACCTGAAATTTGCCGACTGCGCGGTCGTCGTCGCACGTGAAAAGGCCAAGATTGGCGACTACGCCTCGGCGCGCAAGCTGCTCGAGGAAGCCCAGCTGGCGGTTCCCGGCCACAAGGGTGCCATCGCCTTCGGCCGCAACCTCGACGATCCGGATCGCTGGCCGCCGTCGCTGACGCCTCAGCACGTCGAAAACGTCGCCAAGGTCGAGAAGGGTCTGCTCCAGGCCAACAGCTCCATGGAGCTCGGCAACTACGACAACGCCCTCACCGAGTATGAGGACGTCCTGCGCATCGACCCCTACAACAACGCCGCCCGCCGCGGCATGGAGCAGGTCGAACAGAAGCGCGCCCAGTACTTCGAGACGGCCCGCGACCATCAGCGCTCGCGCATGCTCAACATGGTGAACGAGGCATGGGAAGCCAAGCCGCCGGTTCGCGGTCTGGCCCTCGACCCGGTCATGACCGGTGGCACCGAGCCGACTGTCTACCTGACCCGCAAGATGCAGGAACTGATCTTCCCGCAGGTGCAGTTCAGCGGTGCCAGCATTGAGGAGGCCGTCGAGTTCCTGCGGGTCAAGAGCCGCGACATCGACGTCACCGAGACCGATCCCGCCAAGAAGGGCGTCAACATCATCCTGAAGGCTGGCGACACGCCGGTGACCGCCTCGATCAGCCTCGACCTCAAGGACGTGCCGATGGTGGAGGCCCTGCGCTATGTCACCGAGCTCGCCGGCATGAAGTACAAGGTGGAAC
Organism: uncultured bacterium; assembly: GCA_966252325.1. GTDB lineage: Bacteria > Verrucomicrobiota > Verrucomicrobiia > Verrucomicrobiales > Verrucomicrobiaceae > Prosthecobacter. Next base: position 35,774 of record CBINON010000035.1, read on the forward strand.
CCTTCGCGGTGCTCATCGTGCCGGTCTCCGACATCAGCGACCAGCAGTACACCCGCATCTACAAGGTGCCGCCGGACTTCCTCAGCATGGGCGGTTCCGACGCCGCCGCGCCGGCCCCGGCCAGCGCCGACCCGTTCGCCGCCAACGCCGGCGGTGCCGCCGCCGCCTCCGGTCTGATCCAGCGCAAGTCCGCGCTCGACATCCTCAAGGCCCAGGGCATTCCCTTCCCGGAGGGCGCCTCGGCGGTCTTCAACCAGGTCACCTCGCAGTTGATCGTCAAGAACACCCAGCCGAACCTCGACCTCGTCGAAGCCTTCGTCGACTCGATCCGCGGCCAGGGTCCGAAGCAGATCTACATCACCTCGAAATTCGTCGAGGTTTCCCAGAAGAACACCGACGAGCTGGGATTTGACTGGCTGCTCGGCGCGTTCGGCGGTGAAGTTCAGGGTGGCGGCGGTACCGACGGCAACTCGGGCCTCACCACCGGTGTCGGCCTCGATGATGTTGCCTATCCGGGCAGCATCAGCAGCATGATTGCCGCCGGCAGCCTGTCGCCGGTCTCCCGCGGACTGCGCACCGGCGCCAAGGCCATCACCGGCAACGCCATCGACGCCACCATCGCCAACGGCATCGGCGGCCAACAGGGCGCCCCCGAGGCTCCCGGCGTGTTCAGCGTCGCCGGCGTGCTCACCGACCCGCAGTTCGGCGTGGTCATCCGCGCGCTTGCCCAGCGCAAGGGTGTCGACCTGATGAGCGCTCCGAGCGTCACCACCAAGGGCGGCCAGCGCGCCACCATCGAGGTGATTCGCGAATTCATCTACCCGACCGAATTTGACCCGCCCCAGGTTCCGACCAACGTCGGTGGCGGCGGCATCGGCGGCGGCATCGGCGGCGGCGGCGTGACCAGCATTCCGGTCACCCCGACCACCCCGACGGCCTTCGAAATGCGTCCGGTCGGCGTGCGCATGGAAGTGGATCCGACCGTCGGTGCCGACGGCTACACGATCGACCTCAACCTGCTGCCGGAAGTCACCGAGTTCGACGGCTTCATCAACTACGGCAGCCCGATTCTCAGCAACGGCCAGGTGCTGACCGAAAACATCATCAACCAGCCGGTGTTCTCGACCCGCAAGGTCACCACCGCGGTGACGGTGTGGGACGGCCAGACCGTCGTGCTCGGCGGCCTCATCCGCGAGGACGTTCAGGACGTCGAGGACAAGATCCCGCTGCTCGGCGATCTGCCCTTCGTCGGTCGCATGTTCAAGAGCACCGCCGAGGACCACTTCAAGCGCAACCTGATGATCTTCGTCACGGCCAAGCTCATCGACCCGGCCGGCCAGCCCATCAATCCGGCCCTCTCCGGCCCTGGCGCCGGTGGTGCTCCGGCTCCCGCCACGGGCGGTCCGAACGAACTGCTGCCCCCGGTTTCCGGCCAGTAATCGCGACGGCATGAACTTCAGCAGGCAGGTGGCCCCGGTCACCTGCCTGTTGCTTTTTTTCTCCCCGGCATGAAAACCTGGATTGTCACCGGCGGCGTCGGCTGCGGCAAGAGTGCCGTGCTCCACCTCTTGCAGCGACAGGCCGGCGCGGTCGTCTTCTCCTGCGATGACGAGGTGCGGTGCCTGCTCGACACGCCGCCGGTGCTGGCGGCGCTGGAGCGCGAGTTCGGGCCCGCAGCGATTGCGGAGGGGCCGGATGGACGTCGCGCCGACCGCGCCTGGCTGCGCGCACGTGTGTTTGCCGGGGAAGGGGAGCGGGTGCGGCTGGAGGCCCTGCTGCATCCCGCGGTGCTGGCGGCACTGGAGGTGGCCCGCGAGCGGGCCGCGACCGCCGGCTGCAATCTTTTCCTTGCGGAGGTGCCGTTGCACTATGAGATTGGCGCCACAGTTTCAGCGGACCTGGTCCTCGTTGTGGCTTCCAGCCGCGCGGTCCAGGTGAGGCGTTTGATGGAAAGTCGAGGTCTCGACGAACCGATCATCGAAAAGATGTTGAGGGCTCAGTGGCCCATCGAAGCCAAAGTGGACAGAGCGGATGTGGTCATCTGGAATGATGGCTGCCGGGCCGCTCTTGAAGCCCAGGCGCTGACGCTGGCAAGACAGCTCAGGCAAGAATGAATCCCACCGAATCTCCAGCCATCGCGGACCCTTCCGCGGCGATTGCAACCGCTTCCCAGGAAGCTCCGTCCACGGGTGCCGAGGCCCAGGAGGCCCGCCCCAGTCCGCCGCAGGACAAGCTGCCGCCCGCCGCCGAGCCGCCCTTTCCCGTCGAGGTCTCCCTCAACGAGATGCAGGAAAAGTCCCTCGCGGAACTGCAGGACCTCGCCGCCTCGGTCGGTTACCGCATCAACGCCAGCCGCACCAAGCACCAGCTTGTCTATGACCTGCTGGCCTGGATGGCCGACCACCGTACCCGCGTCAGGGTCGAGGGCGTGCTCGAGATCGGCGCCGACAACTACGGCCTGATCCGCTACCCCAAATACAGCTTCGCACCGCTGCCCGAGGACGTTTTCATCCCGCTTTTTCTGGTGCGCAAATTCCAGTTGCGGCCCGGCAACAAGATCAGCGGCTACGCGCGCGCCCCGAAGGATCGCGACAAATACCTGGCCATCGACCGCATCCTCGAGATCGACGACATTGCCATCGACCAGTGGGAGCCACCGGTGCATTTCGACAAGCTGACGGCGATGTTTCCGAATGAGCGCATCATCCTGGAGACGGCGAAGCCCTGTCCGGTTTCGGCGCGCATCCTCGACCTCGTGGCGCCGCTCGGCAAGGGCCAGCGCGGCCTCATCAACGCCTCGCCGCGCTCGGGCAAGACGATGCTGCTCAAGGACATCGCCAAGTCCATCGTCAAGAACCACAAGGAGATCACCCTCATCATCCTGCTGCTCGATGAGCGGCCCGAGGAGGTGACCGACTTCGAGGAGTCGGTGCAGGGCTGCGAGATCTACAGTTCCACCTTCGATGAGAGCCCGAAGCGCCATGCCCAGCTCGCCGAGATCGTGCGCGAGCGCGCCTGCCGGCTTGTCGAGCAAAAGAAGGACGTGGTCATCCTGCTCGACTCGCTCACCCGACTGGCGCGCGGCTACAACAGCAACGCCGGCGGCAAGGGGCGGACGATGTCCGGCGGCATGGATTCCAAGGCGCTGATCAAGCCGAAGAAGTTTTTCGGCGCCGCGCGCAACGTCGAGGAGGGCGGCAGCCTGACCATCATCGCCTCCGCCCTGGTCGAGACGGAGAGCCGCATGGACGAGCTCATCTTCGAGGAGTTCAAGGGCACCGGCAACATGGAGGCAACGCTGGACCGCGAAATCTCCGAGCGCCGCATCTTCCCGGCCCTGCACGTGCTCAAGTCGGGCACGCGCCGCGATGACCTGCTCTACCATCCCGACGAGTTCCGCCGCGTCACCGCCATCCGCAAGCAGCTGGCCCAGGTGCCCGCCGTCGAGGCCCTGGAGCTGCTGATCCGCAACATCAACCGCACCAGCAACAATGCTGAAATTTTGCTCACGGGCCTGAAATGAGCGCGGAACCGCCCCTCCTGCCGCCGCCCTCCTCGCCCGGCGACTACGTTTTCATCGATCAGCCCGCCGAGCTCGCCGACTGGCTTGCCGAGAGCGAGCGGCACATGCAGCGCACCGGTGAGAACCGCGTCTGCCTCGACACTGAGGCCGACTCGCTGCATCACTACCACGAGAAGCTCTGCCTGCTGCAGGTCGCCTGCGCCGGCCGCTACGCGCTGGTCGACCCGCTCGCCATCGAGGATGTTTCCGGCCTGCTCGCCCTGCTCGACCGCCATGAGCTGTGGTTTCACGGCTCCGACTACGACCTGACCATGCTGCGCCGCACCTACGGCTGGGAGCCGCGCGTCGTGCGCGACACCCAGATCGCCGCGCGCCTCGCCGGTTTCCGCCACTTCGGGCTCGCCGCCCTCGTGCATGCGGTTTTCGGCATTGAGCTGTCCAAGGCCTCGCAGAAGGCCGACTGGAGCCGGCGGCCGCTGCCCGTGCACATGCTCGACTACGCGGTGGATGACGTGCGCTACCTGATTCCGCTCGCCGAGCACCTGATGAAGCTGCTGCGCGAGAAGAACCGTGTCGAGTGGTTCGAGCAGAGCTGCCGGGAACTGCAGAAGGACGTGGCCGCGCGCGCGCTGGAACCGAAGGAGGATCCCTGGCGTGTGCAGGGCAGCGGGCGCCTGCATCCGAAGGGGCTCGCCGTGCTCAAGGCGATGTGGGAGTGGCGCGAGGGCATTGCCCGCGAGCGTGACATTCCCTGCTACCGCGTCATGTCGAACAAGCAGATGGTCGCCTACGCCGAACTGTTTGAGGCCGGCGGCGTCATGAATCCGCCCAACGGCTGGCGCCCGCGCTGGAAGAAGGAGTTTCACGACATTGTTGCCGCCGTCTTCCGCGCCGGCCAGGCGAACTGGCCGCAGCGGGTGAAAAAGCCGAAGGCGCGCCTGAGCGAGGCGCAGCGCGACCGCATCGACCAGCTCTGCGCCCAGCGCGATCGCGTCGCGGCGGAACTCGACATCGAGAGCAGCCTGCTCGGGTCGCGCGGCACGCTCGAGAGCCTCGTCATCAGCGGCGAGGACAGTCTGCTCATGGACTGGCAGAAGCAGCAGCTCGGCGAGTTGCTGGCGACACCCGAAGCAACGCCGGTTCCGCAGGAGCTGCTTTGACGGCCTGCGGAAAAGCCCGGCCGGCCGGGCTTTTCAAGGGGCAGTGGAATGACGGCGTCGGAAGCGGATCACTCGAAGTGCATCCGCCCGATGTCGCCGCGACGCTGCAGGCCGTCGAAGCGGACCTTGGCGCTCTCGGCATAGGCCTTGGTGCGCGCGTCCTCGCGGGTGGCGCCCTGGGCGACGATGGCCAGCACGCGGCCGCCATTCGTTTCGAATTCGCCCCCGGCGTTGCGGCGTGTGCCGCAGTGGTAGACGCGCGCGCCCTCGACCTGCTCGAGGCCGGAGATGCGGTCGCCGCTTCGTGAGCTGGCCGGATAGCCGGCGGAGGCGGAGATCAGGCAGATGCTCCAGCCCTCGGCGAACTGGATCTTCTCCGGGTGCAACTCGCCGCGGGCGGCGTCGAAGACGTAACCGGCGAAGTCGCCGCGCACCATCGGCAGCACGGCCTCGGCCTCGGGGTCGCCGAAGCGGCAGTTGTATTCGAGCACCTGCGGTCCGTCCGGGGTCAGCATGAGGCCGAAGTACAGGAAGCCGCGGTAGCGCAGCCCGTCCTTGCGCAGGCCGGCGACGGTGGGGCGGACGATCTCGCGCTCGATGCGCTCCATCAGCCCGGTGTCGGCCAGCGCGCGGCTGGCCACCGCGCCCATGCCGCCGGTGTTCGGCCCCTCGTCGTTGTCGCGGATGCGCTTGTAGTCGCGCGCCGGCATGAGGATTTGGTACTGGTCGTCGCAGACGGAGGCGAAGATGCTGATCTCGGGGCCGCTCAGGCACTGCTCGATGAGCAGGTCGCCGGCGCCGAAGACGCGCTGTTCCAAAACCTCGGCGATGAAGGCCTCGGCCTCGGCGCGGTCGGGGCAGACGGCGACGCCCTTGCCGGCGGCGAGGCCGTCGAACTTGAGCACGATGGGAAAGCGGTCGAGCGCCGCGCGCGCCTCGTCGGCGGTGACGGCGACCTGAAAATCGGCGGTGGGAATGCCATGGCGCTGCAGGAAGCGCTTGGCGAAGATCTTCGAGGCCTCAAGCTGGGCGGACTGTTTGAAGGGGCCCCAGCAGGGGATGCCGGCCTTTTCGCAGAGGTTGGCCAGCCCCTCGTCGCGCACCAGCCAGGCTTCCTCGCCGGCGACACAGAGGTCGATCTTCTCGCGCTGCATCCAGTCGATCAGGCCGGGCAGGCCGGCGGCGTCGACGCGGGTGGCGAGGGCGGCGATGGCGTCGCTGCCCGGCCAGGCAAAGAGCTCGGGCTTGCCGGGGGATTCGCTGAGCGCGGTGATGAGGGCGTGTTCGCGACCGCCTTTGCCAGTGACGAGAATTTTCATGGGGAGGACGTATGAAGCGGGTTGGCGCAAAGGCAAGGGCGGGCGGCGTTGCTTTCCCGTTTGCCCGATCGCCCAAGCGCGGGACAGTGCGGGCATGTTCTTCGGCCTCATCGGCATTGTCCTGGTCCTCGCCCTCGCGGTCTGTCGCCACGCCCAGGCGCGCTATGCGCAGGTGCTCGGCGCGGCCGGCGGTCGCCGAGCGCCGACCGCGCACACCGGTGCCGAGATCGCGCGACTGTTTCTCGCCGCCGAGGGTGTTGCCGACGTCGAGATCGTGCCGCACGAGGGCCTGACCTCGGACAGCTTCGATCCGCGCCGACGGCGCCTGTTTCTGAGCCGGCGCGTGGCGGAATCGACCACCCTCGGCGCCTGGGCGGTGGCCCTGCACGAGGCGGCGCATGCCACGCAGACCGGCGAGGCCCTCGGCGACCTGAAATGGCGGCAGACGGTGATCCGGCTGACCCGCTATGGCCCGGGCTTTGTCGCCATTGCCGCGGTGGGGTTGATGCTGATGAAGTTCAACGCGCGCCTGGCGCTCTTTGGCGGCCTGGGGCTCTGCCTGCTGTTCCTGCTGCTCAACCTCGGCACCCTGGCGGTTGAGTTCAACGCCAATGCCCGTTTGCGCCGGTTTTTGGAAGGCCATCTCGACCGTCACCCGGACGCGCTTGACGCCTTGAACGGCCTGCTGTCGCGGGTGGCCACCCGCGAGGTGGGCGACCTGCTGCGCGCGCCGCGCTTTTTCCTGCTCACCGCCCTGCCGGGCAGCGGCCGGATCAGGCCGGCCGACAAGGCCTGAGGGCTCAGTCCGGGATCGGGTCGCCGCGGCGCACGGTTGCACCCTCCCAGACGGCGGTGTCGCTGGCCTTGTCATAGGTCAGCACGCGGCTGGCGCTGTTCGGCGCCGGTGGCCGGTCGATGGCCGGCAGCCAGCGGCGGTGTTCGGCGATGACCGCCGCGTGTTCCGGTTTGCCAGCGAGGTTGTGCCATTCCTGGGGGTCGGCCTGCATGTCGTAGAGTTCCTCGCTGCCGTCGGCGTAGCGGATGTAGCGCCAGCGCTCGCTGCGGATGCCGTGGTTGCCCTGGTTGTGGCTGGTGATGGCGGGGCGCTCGCGCTTCGTCGCGGCGCTCTTCAGTTGGGGGGCAAGGCTGAGCCCCTCGAGGTCCGTGCGCGAGGGCAGGCCGGCCAGCTCGACCAGGGTGGGATAGATGTCGAGCAACTCGGCCGGTTGCGTGCAGCGCTGGCCGGCGGTGATGCCGGGGCCGGCGAAGATCAGTGGCACCTTGGTGCCGCGGTCCCAGAGGGTGTTCTTGCCGGTGATCGCCTTTTCCCCGAGATGCCAGCCGTGGTCGCCCCAGACGACGACGATGGTGTTGTCGGCCTGGCCGGACTGTTCGAGCGCGTCGAGCAGGCGGCCGATCTGGGCGTCGACAAAGCTGGTGCAGGCCAGGTAGCTGCGCACCAGATTGCGCCACTGGTGGTTTTCCTGCACCCATTTCAGGCGCGGCTCGGGCAGGTTCCAGTGCAGGTACCAGGAGAAGCGCGGCGTGTCGGCCCGGTCCTCGGCGAGGACCTTCGGCAGCACGCTGTCGTCGTCGGGGTAGAGGTCGAACCATTTCTGGGTGGCATAACAGGGAACGTGGGGGAGGAAGAAGCCGGCGGCGAGGAAGAAGGGCTGGTCCTTGGGCGCGTTTTTGATCTGCTCGACCGTCCAGGAGGCGACCTGGTAGTCGCCCTTCTGGCTGTCGTCGTTGTCGGGCGGCCAGACGCCCCAGTCCATCAGCGGGTGGTCACCCATCGGCGTCGGCGGGATGAGTTTTTTCGGCGGCTTGCTGCCGACGCCGCCGTAGGGGGCGGTGACCTGGAATTCCTTCACCGCCGGTGCGGCGGCCTTTTTCTTGCCTTTGCCACCGGCTCCGCCTCCACCGCCGGTGCCGCCGTGGTAAATCTTGCCGGTGGCGGCGGTGCGGTAGCCGTGGTTGGCGAAGTGCTGGGGCAGGGCAACCCGATCCTTCCACTCCGGCAGGGTGCGGAACCAGGGCGACAGGCCATAGATGCCGGTCGTGGTCGGTCGCAGGCCGATCAGCAGGCTGGTGCGCGAGGGATTGCACAGCGGCGCGTTGCAGTGGGCATTGAGGAAGCTGGTGCCGCGCGCCGCCAGGCGATCCAGATGCGGCGTCTTCGCCAGGGGATGCCCGCCCAGGTGGCCGATCCAGTCGTTTTGGTCGTCGATGGCGATGAACAGGATGTTCGGTCGCGCGGCCGGCGCGGCGGTGAGGGGCAGGGTGAGGCCGAGGGCGGCGAGCAGCAGGACGGGGAGCTTCATGGCAAGGGACAGAGCAGGGGAACGCCCGTTGCAGGCCGGGCTTTCAACGGAGAGGGCCAGGCGGCGAGTACGATCTGGCGACCCGCCTGTGGCAACTTTGTGGAATGGCCCCCGGCTTGACGTTTTTTCCATCCCGGCCTAGGATGGAATTTCACGATGAGACTTTCCGCCTTCCCCAGCCTGTCCGCCCTCCTGCTTGCGGCAGGCGCCTTGTGTGTTGCGCCCGCTCCGTCCCATGCCTTCCTCGGTTTGTTCGGCAAGAAGGACAAGGGCGCACCCGCGGCGGACGAACGCCAGGCCCAGGAAGCGGCCGCCTCGGCGCTGTTGGCCGAGGGCCAGCAGGCCCAGCGTGACGGCAAGACCGGCAAGGCCCGCGACGCCTACAGCCGGATCCAGCGCGAGTATCCCTTCACCAATGCTGCCGCCGAGGCCGCCTACGCCGCGGCGGTCATCGCCCGTTCGACGAGCGATGTTTCGACCGCCTTCGACGCCTTCCAGAAATTCATTGACGACCACCGCGCCAGTCCGCGGTTCAACGACGCCATCCAGCAGCAGTTTGAGCTGGCTGAAGAAGCCCGCAGCGGCCGGCGTCACCGTGCCCTGCTGGTCATCCCGGTGCGCATGGGCGGTGAAGATTTGGTCGGTCTGTACCAAAAAATCATCAAGAACGCGCCCTTCGGCAAGCTGGCCCCGGTGGCCCAGTTCACCATCGGTGAGGTCTATCAGGACCTGGGCGAGAAGGAGAAGTCCGTGGCGGCCTTTCAGACCGTGGTCGACAACTATCCGAGCACCCAGCAGGCCCGCGAGGCCCAGTTCCGCATTGGCTCGATCAGCAGCGTCGCCGCCAGCCGCAGCGAGGACAAGTCGAACCTCATCGCCACCCGCGACGCCCTCACCAGCTACATGACCGCCAACCCCAGCGGCGAGCGCGCCGACGAGGCCGAGCTCATCCTCAACCAGGTCAATGCCGCCGAGGCGACCCAGTCGCTCGAGATCGGCAAGTTTTACGAGCGCATGGGCAAGACCAAGGCGGCGGCGATCTACTACAACGAGGCGCTCAAGTACGGTTCGCCCGAAGCCTCCAAGGAGGCGCGCACCCACCTGGCCGACCTTGCCGCCAAGGATCCCGAGGCGGTGGCGGCCGCCCAGAAAGGGCAGCCCGATCAGGATTACACCGTGCCCGGCGCCAAGAACCTCAAGCGCAGCCAGGAGTATGTGGGTCCGCTGGCGCCTGAGAGCGCCCGTCCGAAGATGCGCGCCGGCGACGACAGTTTCCTGCCCATCCCCCTGCAGGAGCCGGTGCTGCCGCTCAGTCCGGGCGTGACGCCGCCGGCGGCGGGCAGTCTGCTGCCCCCTGCCGCTGGCAGTCCGCTGCCGCCCGTGCCCGAGCCTCTGCCAGTGCCTGAAAAGCCGGCCGTACCCGCCAGCCCGGGCATTCCGCTGCAGAAGCCGGACAACCTGCCGGTTCCGCCCAAGCCGCCGGCTCCCTGACCCCCGTCCCCGGATGAACACCCGCACTTTCGCCCTCCTGCTCCTCAGCGTGCTCGGCCTCACCGGCTGCGCGGGCTACCGCCTCGGCGGACAAAAACCGGCTCACCTGGTTCGCATCTCCAAGCTGGCGGTGCCGACCTTTGAAAACCTCTCGCTCGAACCGCGCCTCGGTCCGTTGCTGACCAATGCGGTCATCAAGCAGATCCAGCTCGGCGGCGCCTACCAGATCGTTTCCGAGGCCAATGCCGAGGCGGTGCTGGTCGGCAAGATCACCCGCATCCGCCGCTCGCAGTTCCGTTCCGACCGCGACAACGTCCTGCGCACCTCGCAGCTGCTGCTCACCCTCAGCACCGAGTACACCGTCCGCGACAAGCCGGGCGGCACCATCATTCACCGCGGTGTTGTCTCGGCCGACTCCTACACGGTGCTTGACGACAACGTCCAGAACTCCGAGGCCCAGGCCCTGGAGGACGCCGCCCAGCGCCTCGCGGCGAATCTGGCCTCCGACCTGAGCGAGGGCTGGTGATGGAGGACGCGCCCGCGGCCGCTGCAACGCCGGAGGACGGCGTTCCGGAAGCCTGCGCGCCGGGCTCGCTGGTCGCCGCCCTCTACCTCGTCGCCACCCCGATCGGCAACCTGGCCGACATCACCCTGCGCGCCCTGCACGTGCTGAAGTGCGCCGGCATCGTCGCCTGCGAGGACACCCGTCACACCGGCCGCCTGCTCGCCCACCATGGCGTGCGCGCGCGCCTGCTCAGCCTCAATGAGCACAATGAGGCGCGGCGCATCCCCGAGCTGCTGGCGCACATCGAGGCCGGCGGCAGTGTCGCCCTCGTTTCCGACGC
>CBINON010000036.1:0-45039 GCA_966252325.1 uncultured bacterium
ATCTTACCAGCCCCGTCACCACCCCTGCCGCCTCCGCGAAGCGGCTTAGTTCAACGTTCGGTTTGGCACCCTCGATTTGCAGTCGGACGGTCGCCCTCTGCTGGCCTTCAAAATGCCCCTGACCTTGGGAACCAGCGTCTTGACGGTCTATCGCCTGCTCGACGACGGCAAGGTCGATGGCAGTTTCGGGTCCGGCAACCAGCGTGCCGAGATTGGCGTCGGACAGAACGATGAGATGGGCGGCATGGTGGTGCTGCCGGACGACAGCTCGGTCCTTGCCCTGACGCAGGCCGGACGTTCCTCCATCTCCCTGTACCGACTTTTCGCCGATGGCTTGCGGGACGGTCGGTTTGGCACGCGCGGGGGGTACACGCCTCTGGATCTCTCGTCGACCTCCGAAGAAAGCGTCTGCCACCTGAGCCGGGATGCCAGTGGTCACCTGCTCCTGCTGTGTCACTTGCCGGGCGATGAAGAGGAGGTGGCCATCCTGCGCCTGACCCCGGCAGGCCGTCTCGACGCCAGCTGGGGGGGCAGTGGCGTGGTGCGCACACGCCTGGGCACCGAGGCTTCCAGGCCGCTGCAGGTCTTGTCCCTGCCGGATGATCGGGTGTTGGTGCTGGCACAGGGGGGACAGGAGGGGGACGCCCAGCGCCCCTGCCTGCTGCGCCGCTTTGAGTGGTCGGGCGAAGTCGACGCCAGTTTCGGAGAGGACGGACTTGTGGTGGTCGACCTGCCCGGGGCTGTGTCCGAACCACAGGGAGTCTTAGCAACGGCGGATCGCTTGTGGCTGGCCGGAAACACCCCGTCGGGAAGCGCTCCGGAGGGAGGCTGGCTGGCTCGGTTGCACGGGGGCGAGCCGCGACCCACCCCGGCGCTGGAGATTTTGCGGCAACCGAAAGATCAGACCCTGTCTCTGCTCGAACCTCTGACTTTGAGCGTGCAGATGGCCGGGACTGGCGCGCACTATTACAGCTGGTTCCGCAATGGCATGCTCGTGGCGAGCGGCGTCCAACCGGAGTATCGCGTGCTGCATGCCGCCGGCATTGATGAGGGCGAGTATCGGGTGGAGATCCGTCAGGGGCGCCATGTCACGAGCAGTCGTGTGGCGACGGTGACCGTGCATCAGGCGCCACTCCTGCAGGGCTTGAGCGAGAATGCCTGGACCTTTGAAGGCATGCCGTTGCAGATCACCCGCGTCCTGCTGGGGAGAAAGCCCCTGACCGTGCGCTGGTTCAAGGATGACGTCGAGATCCGCAGTCAAACGCTTGCCAGTGGTCCTGCCACGGTGACAGGCGATCGGGTCGACTTGTTGCTGCCGGCGGCAACCTTGTCGGATGCGGGGGATTATCACCTCGTTGCCAGCAATGCCGATGGAACGCTGGTCAGCCCCTTGATTCGGGTCGAGGTGCACACCGATCCATCGATCAGCCTGACCGCGGATCAGGTGGTCGCTGTCGGCGGGGCGCTCGAACTGGCGCCGAGTGTGAACAGCAGTTCCGACTTCCAACTGCAGTGGCACAAAAACGGCCGGGCGATCCCCGGTGCGGTGGAAAGTTCGTTCCAGCTGGAGTCCGCCCGCATGGCCGACGCCGGCCAATACACGCTTCGCCTGCGCAACAGCCGGGGAAGAGCGACCAGTGCGCCGATGCGCATCAGTGTGGTGGATGTCGCCGCCCGCACTCACTGGGGGTGGCTGGGCAGACGCTGCAGCCTGCGCGTGTCTGTGCAGGATTATGGAGCCCGCTATCAATGGTATCGCGAAGATCAGCCCCTTCAGGACGGCAACGGCCTGAAGGGCACGGATTCACCGGCGCTGACCTTTACCAGTGTGAGTCAGCGGGACGCGGGGGAGTATTTTTGTGTCATTGAGCAGGGGTCCGCGCAGGTGACGACCGAATTGCAGTCGCTGGTCGTTGTCACCAGGCCGCCGGAATTCATCGCGCCGGACCTGCCGCCGGCCGAGGTGGGCACGCTTTATCAGGCTTCTGTGCCGCTGTCGGCGGATGTGGCCGATTTGCAGATTCAGGGCCTGCCTCCGGGCTTGGCCTATTCTTTTCAGGAGGCGCGGATCGTCGGCATACCGCACAGGGCGGGGCGTTTCACGATCACGCTGACGGCGCTGAATCCCGCCGGAGAGTCTGTGCCTACGCGGCGAACCCTGGTGGTGGCCCCCTTGCCCAGCAGGCATGCCGGCCGCTTCCATGCCCTGCTGAACGCCTCGCCGCAGGAGGCCGCTGCGTCCCTGGATCTGACGGTGGCCTCGACGGGCACCTACACGGGCCGTCTGCGCTACTGCAACCTTCAGGGGGCGTTGCTCACGCTCTCATTCAAGGGCGCCTTGCAGCGCGACCCGGAAAGGCAGGCGCTGGAACATGCCGGTCAGATTGCCTTGGCCAAGGCCCCCGCCGACCTGCCTGCCGGCCTGAGGTTGCTGCAACTGCAGCTGAGGGATGCCGAGATTCGGGTCTCGTCGGTGGCCAGCCCAACAGCCTACTTCTTTGCGGGCTTTGCCTGTCCCTGGAAATCGAGAAATCCCCTACCCGCCGCCCTGCCTGGCCGCTACAACCTCGCGTGGGAGATCCCGGCCGGCAGTTCGCCTGAGGGACACGCCTTCGCACAGGCCCGGCTGACGGCCGGCGGTGATCTGACCCTCGCTGGCCGACTCACGGATGACTCCACCTTCACCCTGTCGGCGCCGGTGCACGAGCAACTCGGCTGTCTGCCCTATGCCCCGCTGTATCGGGGTCGGGGGGCGCTCACCGGCGGCTTTCAATGCTTTGCCGGCGAGGATGGGCCGCTGTATCTGGAGAGCGGGCTGTCCGGAGACCTGCAATGGATCAAACGACTGCCGGAAGTGGCGTCACCCAAGATTTTGCCGCGGGCATTTTCGGTTCGCCTCCCGGGTCTGCTTGGCGGCAAATACCTGCCGCCCAAGATCGGCGAGGTCAGCGGTCCGCGGGTCATGAATTCGCCGTCAGGCCCTGAGAATCTGGAAGTCAGTCTGTTTGGCGTCGAGGGCTTTCCGCGCCTGACGCTGTTGGAAAACCAGCGTGTGGCGCTGCCCGCAGCCTCGGTGCCGTCCTTGACCGCCCTCGGCTTCAACGCCGCTTCCGGGTTGGTCGAGGGCAGGGTTGTTTTCACCACGGCCGAGGAAACCTATGTGCCTGAGCTCGATCTCTTCGAGACCACGTGGCTCAACCATCCCTACCCTCTTCGCGGGCTGATTGTGCGCGATCCGGCCAGTCGCACCGGCCATGCCCTGGGTTTCAGTTTCCGGCCTGTGCGGCAGGTGCGGCCCGGACAGCCTCCGTTTTACCTTGCCACCCCCACGACCGTCAGCCTGGCCCCGGTCGAACCTTGAAGGTTCCGCGAAAAAGACTTCCCTTTTTGCCGCCTGAAGCTTTGCTTGCCTTTCCACCATGAAGCTCCCCACCACCGCCCTGCTCGCCCTCCTCCTCGCCGCCTGCGCCCCGCAGGAACGCGCCATCCCGGTTCATGTCGCCACCACAGCGGTGGCCGAGCCGAATGAGGGCAAGATGAAGCGCCATGAGAGCTTCAATGAGATCTCCAAGGCGGGCGAGGCCAAGCTGGTCTTCCTCGGCGACAGCATCACCCAAGGCTGGGAAGGCAAAGGCAAGGCCACGTGGGAGAAGTTTTACGCGAAGCGTTCGGCCGCCAACTTCGGCATCGGTGGCGACCGCACCGAGCACGTGCTCTGGCGCCTGCAGAACGGCAATTTCGACGGTCTGACGCCGAAGCTGATCGTGCTCATGATCGGCACCAACAACACCGGCCATCAGAACCGCCCGATGCCCGAGATCAACAACCAGATCTACAGCTGCAGCGCCGAACAGACCGCCGACGGCGTCGAACTCATCCTGCGCACGCTCAAGAAGAAGGCGCCGCAGGCGAAGATCCTGCTGCTGAGCATCTTCCCGCGCGGCGAAACCCCGGCCGACCCGATGCGCCAGCAGAATGAGGCGACCAACGCCCTCATCGCCAAGTTCGCCGACGGCAAGACCGTGCACCACCTCGACATCGGCAAGACCTTCCTGCAGCCCGACGGCACCCTGACCAAGGAGATCATGCCCGACCTGCTGCACCTCTCGGAAAAGGGCTACGACCTGTGGGCCGAAGCCATCGAGCCGAAGATCCAGGAACTGCTCGGCGAGTGATCGTGGTTCACCTCCGGCCGGCAAGGGCTGGCCGGAGGGCTTGTTGCTCAGCTGGGTTGCACTGCCAAGCCCGGACACGCCAGCAGAATCTTGCGGTCGTGGGTGTACAGCGACACCCCGAGTTCTTCCGCCAGGGCGATGTATTGGCTGTCATAACCAGTGCAGCCGGTCCGCCGTGCAACGGCAAGCACGAGGTGCGGCGGCAGATCGTAGGACTTGCCCTCCATGAGGGTCATGGCGTCCAACAACAAGTCCGAGGCTTCACGGGCGGTCAGCATCCCATGACGTTCATAAGTGCAGAGGATGTTGAGAAATTCATCCCTCCAAAGATGCGGAGCCACCCATTCGGGATGTGACGCAAGCAAATGATCCGACGCCTCGGACTTCTCGCCCCGAAGCAACAGGTAGCCAATCACGTTGGCATCGACAACAATCATTGCCGGCCTTCCTCGATGGCGCGTTCAAGGCTGGCATCGTTGAGCCAGAGCGTTTGCGTCTCGCGGCGGCGACGGATTCTTTCCAGCAGTGTCCTGCGATCGGTGGGTTGGGCACAGAAGGTTTGCTCCAGCGTGAACAGAATGAGCTTGTTCAGGCTGCGACCACTCAAATCCGCCTCCTCACGAAGGCGATGATGCAATGCCTCTGGAATGTCTTTCAGAGTCAGATTCATGGTTCCATTTTGGAACCAAATGATCCAATGTCAAGACGACAGACTTCCTGGCCGGCGTCCTGAGTCACGAGGCAGTTCCCCTCCCCGATCTCCAGCAAAGTGCCCGCACTCCCTTACGGAAGGCGGGCACTCTTTGCTCTTTGCTCTCAGCTCACCCCACGTGCTCGCCCTTGAGCACATCGGCGAGCGTCTGGCGCTCGCGCACCACGGTCGCCTTGGCGCCGTCAACGAGGATTTCGGCGGGCATCGGGCGGGTGTTGTAGTTCGACGCCATGGTGAAGCCGTAGGCGCCGGCGCTGAGCACGGCGAGCACGTCGCCCTCGTGCACCGGCGGCAGCTCGCGGTTCTGGGCGAGGAAGTCGCCGGTCTCGCAGATCGGGCCGACGACATCAACGATCTCGGTGTCGCCGTTGGCCGGCTGTTGGAGGGGGACGATCTGGTGCCAGCCTTCGTAGAGGGTCGGGCGGATGAGGTCGTTCATGCCGGCGTCGACGATCTTGAAGGTCTTGGCGGCGCCGCGCTTTTCGTAGAGCACGCGGGTGAGCAGCGCGCCGGCGTTGCCGACCATGAAGCGGCCGGGCTCGCAGAGGATGCGCAGGCCGAGCGGCTGCAGCAGCGGCACCACGGCGTCGGCATAGGCCTGGATGGTCAGCGGGTGCACGGTTTCGTTTTCCTGCCACCAGCTTTCCGGGCCGGAATCGAGGCTCTGGCGGTAGTTGATGCCGATGCCGCCGCCGATGCTGAAGAACTGGATGCCGTGGCGCGCCTGGATCTCGCGGACCAGCGGCACGACCTTGCGCACCGCCTCGACAAAGGGCTCGACGCTGGTCAACTGCGAGCCGATGTGCATCTGCAGGCCGCGCAGCTCGAGGTTCGGGCAGTCGCTGGCGATGCGGGCGTAGACGTCAGAGATGTTCTCGAAATCGACGCCGAACTTGTTCTCGCTCTTGCCGGTGGTGATCTTGGCGTGGGTCTTGGCGTCGACGTTCGGATTGACGCGTACGGCAACCGGCGCCTTGCGGCCGAGTTCGCCGGCGATCTGGTTGATGTGGCGCAGCTCGGCCTCGGACTCGGCGTTCAGGCAGTAGATGCCCTGCTCGAGGGCGTAGGCGATCTCCTCGCGGGTCTTGCCGACGCCGGCAAAGGTGCACTTGCCGGGGTCGCCACCGGCCTGGATGACGCGGTAGAGTTCGCCGCCGGAGACGATGTCGAAGCCGCCGCCGAGGCGCGCGATGGTGGCGAGCACGGCGAGGTTGGAGTTGGCTTTGACCGCGTAGCAGATCAGGTGGTCGAGGCCCGACAGCGCGGCGTCGAGGCGGGTGTAGTGGCTGGTGATGGTCGCCTTGGAATAGACATACAGCGGCGTGCCGTGCTGGTCGGCGAGCGACTGCAGGGGCACGTCTTCGACGCAGAGCTGGCCGTTGGAGTAGTGGAAATGATGCATGGGCGGGCCGGGTTCATAGGCGGGAAGCCCCGGCTTGCAAGCCGGAGTCCGCGCAGCGGTGTCGCTGGGATCAGGGCGCGCCGCTGCTGGCGGAGGTTTCCGCCTGTTCCTGGCTGGCCTTGTCGAGCTTGGCCAGAGGGTACGGAATCTCCTGGCCGTTGGCCATCTTCAGCACGACGTTGGCGCCGTCGAGCCGGACAAAACCGGCTTGAATGGTTTTGCCTTCAAAATTCGTCCAGTTCAGGATCACCGGCTTGGCGGGCGCTTCCGCCACGGTCGCGGCCTGGCCGGGCAGCGGCGCGCCCGCGTTGATCCAACTGCGCAGCTTGTCGATCTCGCGGTCCGACAGGTTGCCCTTGGGCGGCATGTGCGCCTCGTGGTTGGGATCCGAGACGACGATGAAGACATGGCTCTCCGCCGGTTTGCCCGGCACGATCGCGCCCTTGGGATTGATGTCGAGCTTGAGGGTCTCCAGATCGTCGAAAACGTAACCCGCTTTCTTTTTGCCGGTCTTCTCGCTGTGGCACTCATAGCAGTGCTTTTCCAAGATGGGCTGGACCTCCTTCTCGAAATCGGCGGCGACGGCGACAAACGGGGCGCTGAGAACAGCAAAAAACGGGCGGATTTTCATGGGGGTGCGAAAGGAACGCCCGAGGCCGGGCATCCTTTGAAAATCCCGCAGTCACCCCGCGCTTTTTCATTGCATCTTTTCATTCAAGAAAATATCCTAACTTTATGAAGCCAAACTGGTTTGTCGCCCTGCTCTTCTTTGGCACCGCTTTCGCCGCTCCCGACTGGGAAACCTGGGTGCGCAGCGATGGCACGATGTTTGAGGCGCGCGTGCGCCAGGTCACACCCGGGGCCGCCACCTTTGAATTGCGTGCCGGCGGCGAGCAGACTCTGGCGCCGACCCAGCTTGCCGAACGCAGCCGGCGACGCCTGGCCGAGGTGCTGGGCCTGCTGCCGGGCGCAGACCGGGTCCCCGCGCTGCCTTCGAAGCCGTCAGCCCCGACGTCGTCCCCTGCCCCCGCGGACAGCCTGGATGCCAGCGATGCCGGCGCGCTGGAAGCGCGCTTCGGGCAGAACGCCACAGTCACCGGCACCGTCCGGCGGGTGGCGACCCTGGGGGCCAGCGGCCACCGCCTGCTGGAGTTTGAGGGCGAGGTGTTCAGCGTCTTCATCCGGCGCAGCGATGTGGAGAAGCACCCCGACTGGCCACTCGACGCCCTCACAGGAAGGCGCGTGCGCGTCCAGGGCGAGATGGGCAAGTACCGCGAGCGCCTGCAGATCCAGGTCAGTGAGCCGGCTTGCCTGCAGCCGCTCGAGTGATCAGTTTTTCAGCCAGGGCGGCAGTTCGATGTCGGCGCTCTTCACCGGGGCCTTGTCGCCGGTCCAGACGAAGCCGGCCTTTTCAAAACTGCCGCGGTTCGCGCGCAGGTGATCGAGCAGGCGGCGCCCCAGCTCACGGTTGGCGGAATCCTTGCGCACCGCGAAGGGCTGGATCGCCTTGGCCTTGTCGGCCGGCAGCGGCAGGGCGTCAAAGTGCTCGGCCTGCTGCTGGATGTTGATGCGGTAGACCACGGCCGCGTCGAGCGAGCCGGCGCGCAGTTGGTTGACCAGGAAATCGCCGGTGGGCACCTGACTGGAGGCGTTTTTGCTGACGCTTTCCCAGAGGTTCATCGAGCTGAGAATGCCCATGGTCATGAAGCCGAGGGTCGATTGTTCGGCATTGCAGAGACCGACGCGCAGGCCGGGCCGGGCGAGGTCGGCCAACGTCCGGATGCCCTTGGGATTGCCCTTGGGCACGGCGATGATGATCTCCGCCTCGGTGAGCAGCACGGCCTCGGGAAAGTGCTCGGCCACCGGCGGCACAAAGCAGACGTCGCAGGCATAATAGACGTCGGGGAACTTCGGATTGCTGCTGTCGCCCATGGTCTTCATGGCGGCACAGAGGATGCCGCAGCCGTTGAAGACGGTGGTGACGCTGATGCCCTCGCGGGTGGCGAAGTCCTGGACGAGCTGTTCGATGGCGGGCCGGTTGACGCCGCCGCTGAACAGGATCAGCTCGGGCTTCACCGCCCAGGCGTCGCCGCCGGCCGGGGTAAAGCCGTGCTTCTGAAAGACCTCGCCGCCGCGCTCCGGCGCCGCCAGGTAGCGGGCGAAGCGCAGGGCGTCGGGCGCCGAAACCGCGGAGGTCAGCACGGCGGCGCTGGCGTTTTCCAGGTGCTTGGCCAGCTCAGGCAGTTCCACCTTCTCCAGGCCCTCGAACTGCGGCACGGTGCTGTCCCAGATCAGCGCGGCATCGGCAGCCCCGAGCTTCACGTCGGCGGCGATCTCAGTCACCGTCGGTTTCATCACCGCCGCCTTGGCCGCCAGCGACGGCCAGCGTTCGCCGAGCAGGTGTTTGGCGACCTTGCCGGCACTGGCCGCCTCGGGATTCGGCAGGGCCACCCGGACCCCGTCCTTGAGCAGGTCGTCGAAGCCGCGGATCTGCTTCGGATTGCCGGCAGCGACCGCGGCGACGAGCTTCTGCTTCGCCAGCGGCAGCACCTCGCGCACGACCTCCATTTTGCGGGCGTCGGCGAGCGAGGCGTCGTCGGCGGCGATGAAGACATCGCCCTGCTTCGCCACGCGCAACTGGGTCAGCAACGTGCCGGTGCCGCCGAACTGCAGCGCCACCTCCACGCCGGTCTCCTCCTGGTAGCGGGCGGCGGCGGCCTCGACCGGCTTCTTCAGGCCGGCGGCGCAGAAGACAGTCAGCCGCGACGGTCCGGCCTGAGGGGCGGGGCGCAGGGCGTAATAGGCGAGCGCGCCGGCGGCGAGCAGCAG
Source organism: uncultured bacterium (assembly GCA_966252325.1). GTDB lineage: Bacteria > Verrucomicrobiota > Verrucomicrobiia > Verrucomicrobiales > Verrucomicrobiaceae > Prosthecobacter. The sequence goes on from CBINON010000036.1 coordinate 9,119, forward strand.
GGCGAGACCAACAAGGGGGCGGGACATGGGGAGAAATCGGTGGTGGGCTGGGTCAATCTTTCGGACTGCGGCGCAGCAGTCGCCAAGCGGCAAGGGCGAGCAGCAGGGCGGCTGCGATGGCCCAGCCCTTCTTGGAGGCCGCCACTGGTTTGACCACTGGCTGCGTGGTGACGGTCTGCGGGGCGGTCACTGTCTGAACCACTTCCGGTGCTGCAGCGGTTGCCGCCGCTGGTTCGGCAGCGGCGTTTTTGCCAGCGACCGTCAGCGCCTGATCCCAGTCGACATTCAGCAGCAGATCCCAGCCGGGATTTTCATTTTTCACCCGGCAGGAGCAGCGACCGACCAGAAACAGGCAGGCTTCCTCAAGGGCGCGATCATCGAGCTGCTCGAGCGGCCAGGCCCCGAGCACACGGCCGCGCCCGAACACCGCCGCAGCAAAGGGACGGTCGGCCTCGCCCTCGGGGCCTGCCAGCAGGCGGCGCAGCAGGGCCTCCTGGGGGTCGGCGGCGTCGAGGCGCAGCAGGCTGAACTTCAGCTTCAGCGCCGGCCCGGGCCCGAGCCGGCTGTCGGGATCGTTTGGATCCTGGATCGGCAGGGAGGCGACTTGTTCCAGAAACTTCAGGCGCTGACCGATTCGCTCGGCTTCGGCGGGATCGCCGCCGCAGACCACCCAGACGACCGAGTCGCCGGCGAGGATCTGGCGAACGATCTGGCGCCGGCCGTTCGAATCCAGCAGCCCGTCGAGTGCGGCCGGGCCGAGATCGCCCGACCAGGCCACGGTGTCGGAGTTGGGGAAACGCAGTTCCGGGCGTGCCGGGCCGGCCTGGGCCGGCGCGGTCTTGATCGTCAGATTGGCGCGGCCATTGGCGCGCAGCGGCCGCAGCAGATCGGCACTGGCCGTCGCGCTGTCGGCCGGCAGCAGGAGGGTGAAAGGGTCGGCCTGCCAGCGGTCGAGCGCAAAACGGAAGACCGGGATCGTGCAGGCCGGGGCCGCGCTGGCGAGGCAAAACAGGAAGGCGAGGCCGAGAAGGCGTGACATGGCCGCTGGTAACGCCGCCATGGAGCGAAAAGTTGCCGCGATCGCCGGCAAAAGCCGGTTGTCGCCGTCCCGGCGCGCGGCATGCTGCCTGCCGCGCATGACCCTGCCCGTCACCAACATCTCCGCTTACCGCTTCGCGCCGCTGACCGATCTCAAGGCCCTGCGCAGCCGCCTGCTGGAGACCGGGCGCGAGCTGGGACTGAAGGGCACCATCCTGCTCAGCACGGAAGGCATCAATCTCTTCCTCGCCGGTCGCCCCGAGGCCATCGAAAGCCTGGTCGCCGAATTGCGCCGCTTGCCCGGTCTCGCCAACCTCGCCCCGAAGTACAGCGCCAGCGCCGAGCAACCCTTCCGGCGCCTGCTGGTCCGCATCAAGAAGGAGATCATCGCCTTCGGCGTCGAGGGTATCGATCCCGCCCGGCAGAGCTCGCCACGCCTCACCGCCCGCGAACTGAAGCAGTGGCTCGACGAGGGCCGACCGGTCACCCTGCTCGACACCCGCAACGATTACGAGATCAAGCTCGGCACCTTCAAAGGCGCCCTGGTGCCAGGGATCGACCACTTCCGCGACTTCCCAACGGCGGTGCGTCGGCTGCCGGAAAACCTGAAAAACCAGCCCATCGTGACCTTCTGCACAGGCGGCATTCGGTGTGAAAAAGCCGCCCCCTTCCTTGAACGCGAAGGCTTTGGGCAAGTTTGGCAATTGGAGGGTGGCATTCTCAAGTATTTCGAGGAGGTCGGCGGCGATCACTACGAGGGCGAGTGCTTTGTCTTCGACCAGCGGGTCGGGGTGGACCCGGCCTTGCGCGAGACTGAGACGGCGCAGTGCTATGCCTGCCAGGCGCCGCTGACGGCCGAGGAGCAGGACGATCCGCGTTACATGGAGGGCCAGTCCTGTCCCTATTGCCACCAGAGCGATGCCGAACGCCATCGCCAGCGCCGCGAGCAGCGGCAGGTGGCCCTGCTGGCGGCGGTCGATCCGTTGCCGGGTTCCCTGCCCTATGACAACCAGCGACCGCTGTCGATCCCGGAGCGCTGCGACGGCCAGCCGCTGCTGGACACCCTGCTTGACCTGCTGCCGGGCACGGACCGGCTGGAGTGGCTGCGCCTCATCGAACAGGGGCGCCTGCTGGATCCCGAGGGGCGGGTGGCCGCCCCGGCGCGTCGGGTTCGGGCGGGCGAGCGCTACCTGCGCCTGCTGCCGGGCCATGTTGAACCGCCGGTGAATGCAGCCATCCGCCTGCTGCACGAGGACGAGGCCATTGTCGTGCTGCACAAGCCCGCCCCCCTGCCCGTGCATCCCGGGGGGCGCTTCAACCGCAACACCCTGCTGCACCTGCTGCAGACCGTTTACGCCCCGCAGAAACTGCGCCCGGCGCACCGGCTCGACGCCAACACCAGCGGGCTCATGGTGCTGGCGCGCACCCGCCGGTTCGCCGGCCTGCTGCAGACCGGCTTTGCCCGCGGCGAGGTGGACAAGCTGTACCGGGTCCGCGTCCTGGGCCATCCCGCGACCGACACCTGGGTCTGCGAGGCGCCGATCGGCGAGGCGCCCACCGCGCTGGGCTGTCGCGAGGTCGATGCTGAGGCCGGTCTGCCGGCACGCACTGAGTTCCGGGTTGTCCGTCGCGACCCGGATGGCACGACCCTGCTTGAGGCGCGCCCGGTGACGGGTCGCACCAACCAGATCCGCATCCACCTCTGGCAGGCCGGTCTGCCGGTCTGCGGCGATCCCGCCTACCTGGCTGATGGCCGTCTCGGCGAGGTGCAGACCCTCGATCCCGCCGCGCCCCCGCTCTGCCTGCACGCCTGGCAGCTCGCCTTCACCCATCCGCTGAGTGGCGAACGCCTGAGCTTCACCGACCGCCTGCCCGACTGGGCGCTGTGACCGACGGTCCAGGCCGCCTGCACTGTGCCAGTGTTTTACCGGTGAGGAGGCGGGACAGGACAGAAGCGGCCGTCGCAAGAATGCCCGGGGCGGGGCGTATTTTGCCCATGCCGCGCCTGCAGTCCGTGCTTTCCCTGCTGACTTGGTGTTTGGGCGGACTGCTTGCAGCCGCCGAGACACCGGTCAGTTTTGTCAACGACGTCATGCCCCAGCTCATGAAGGCGGGCTGCGCCGGCGGCAACTGCCATGCCAAGCCCGAGGGGCAGAACAATTTCAAACTGTCGGTCTTCGGTTATGACCCCGCGCACGACTACCATGAAATCGTCCGCGACGTCCGCGGCCGCCGACTGTTCCCGGCGGCGCCCGAGGAGAGCCTGCTGCTGAAGAAGGCGACCGGATCCGTGCCGCATGAGGGGGGAGCCCGCATCACCCGCGACAGCGAGGCCTGGAAGATCCTGATGGCCTGGATCCGCCAGGGCATGCCCTTCAGCCAGGAGGGTGAGGCCCAACTCACCGGTGTCGAGGTGACCCCGCGCGAGGGCAGCTACACCCGCGGGGCCCAACAGCAGTTGAAGGTTCTCGCCCGCTACTCCGACGGCAGCAGCCGCGATGTCACCCGCCTGACCGACTACCTGTCGCAGGATCAGGAACTCGCCGAGGTCGACGAGCACGGTCTGGTCAAGACCGGCAGCATCAGCGGCGAGGGCGTCATCGTCGCCCGTTACATGGGCCTGGTCGACGTCGCCCGCATCACCCTGCCCTCCGAAAAGAAACTGCCGGCCGAACGCTACGCGCAACTGCCGGTGAACAACGAGATCGACCGACTCGTGCATGAGCGCCATGCGAAGCTCGGCATCCTGCCCTCCCGCACCTGCAGCGACGCTGAATTCCTGCGCCGCACCTCGCTTGACCTCATCGGCAAGCTGCCGACGTCGGAGCAGGCCAAGCGTTTCCTGGCCGACACCCGCCCCGACAAGCGCGCGCGCCTGGTCGACGAGTTGCTTGAGGATCCGAACTACGCCGACCACTGGGCGGTCAAGTGGGGCGACCTCATCCGGCCGAACCCGTCGCGGGTCGGCGTCAAACCCGTGTACCTGCTCGACAGCTGGCTGCGCGACAGCTTCCGCCAGAACAAGCCCTACGACCGCATGGTGGCCGAGTTGCTGACCGCCCAGGGCAGCAGCCATCAACACGGGCCGGTGGCGGTGTTCCGCGACAAGCGCGACCCGGCCGACATGGGGGCCTTCGTCAGCCAGATCTTCCTCGGCGTGCGCCTCGACTGCGCCAAGTGCCACCATCATCCGAGCGAGAAGTGGACCCAGGAGGATTATTACCAGCTCGCCGCCTTCTTCGGCCAGATGAAGCGCCGTGGCCAGGCCATCTCGGCGCCGATCTCCGGCGAGGTGGAATACTGGTGGCATGGCGGCAGCGGCAGCGTCACCCACCCGGTGACCGAGGCGGTGATGACGCCGAAACCGCCGGACGGCCCGGAGATGCCCTACGTGGCCGGTCAGGATCCGCGCGTCGGTCTGGCCGACTGGATGAGCGGCAGCGACAACCCCTTCTTCGCCAAGGCCCTGGTCAACCGGATCTGGTCGGACTTCCTCGGCCGTGGCATCGTCGAACCGATCGACGACTTCCGCATCTCCAACCCGCCGACGAATCCGGAATTGCTCGACTGGCTGGCGGCGGATTTTGTCGCCCACGGCTACGACCTCAAGCACCTGATGCGCACGATCACCGCCTCGCGCACCTACCAGCTCAGCGTCGAGCCGAATGAGCACAATCTGACCGACACCCGCAACTTCGCCCGCGGCCACAAGCGCCGGCTGAGCGCCGAGGTGCTGCTCGACGCGGTCGCCGACCTGACGGGCGTGCGCGACAGCTTCCAGGGCCTGCCGCCGGAATCACGGGCGGTGCAGACCTGGAACCACAAGCTGCCCAGCGAGTTCCTCGACGCCTTTGGCCGGCCGAACGCCAGCCAGGAATGCCCCTGCGAACGCGAGCGCAAGTCGAGCGTCGTCCAGGCCCTGCACCTGATGAATTCCGACTCGCTGCAGAAGAAACTGTCGAGCGACAAGGGCCGCATCGCGGCGCTGGTGAAGTCGGACCTGCCCGAGCCGAAGCTGGTCAGCGAGATCTATCTGGCCGCCTACAACCGCCTGCCCGAGGCGATGGAATTGCAGGAGGCCCTGCGCTTCTTCGCCACGCCGGGGGCGACCCGCCAGACGGCGGCCGAGGACCTGGCCTGGGCGCTGATCAACTCGGCGGAGTTTGTCTTCAACCATTGAGCGCGGCCCACCGAAGGGAGCGCTGGCACGCTTGCCCGCTTTCCACGAAGGGAGCGCGGAGACTCCTCTCCGCTTCATCCAACGGGCGGCGAAGCCGCGAAGATGAGGAGGTGGACATGGGTGTCCACGCTCCTCCCTTTTCAGTGCTTGAGCAGCCAGTCGGTCGTGCGCGGGTTGAAATCCGCCAGGCATTCCCAGTGGAAGGCGTGGCCGGCGTTGTCGTAGAGGTGCAGGTCGGCGCCCGGAATGGCGGCCGCCACCTCCTCGCTCATCCAGCGCGGCGTGAAGGTGTCGTTCTTGCCGCCGATGACCAGGGTCGGGCACTGGACGTTTTTCAGCTCGGAGATCGTGTTGTGCGTGATGGCGGCGGCGCTCTGCGCCTCCATGGCGTGCACCGGCTGCGGCGCCGGGTTGGTGGCGGCATCCTTGAGCCCCTGCTGCAGGTTGTTCCAGCAGTCGTCGTTGTCGAACCAGGGCTTGGTGAAGATGAGCATCTGCACGTAGTGCATGAAGTCCTCGGGGCGCATCGTCGCCTTGCACTTCATCAGGTGCTGCCAGGTGTAGAGCCCGAAGCGATCCTGGCGCGCCCAGGTGCACATGAGGATCATGCTCTTCACCTTCTGCGGGTGGCGCAGGGCCAACTGCTGGGCGATGACCGAGCCGAGCGAGCAGCCGACGACGCGCGCCTGCTGGATGCCGAGCGCGTCCATCAGGCCGGCGTAGTCGTCGGCCATCATCGCCGTCGTGTACGGGCCCTCGGGCTTGTCGGTCAGGCCGACGCCGCGGTTGTCGCCGAGGATGCAGCGGAAATGCTTCGACCACTCGGCCGCGTGCGCCTCCCAGACGCCGCCGGGGGCGGTGACGCCCATGATGCAGACCAGCGGTTCGCCGCTGCCGCGCTCTTCATAATACATCTGGATTCCGTTGGTGGTGACGTGGGGCATGGGAAGTTCAGGGTTGGGGTGCGTTCCGATGTAGCGGAAACCCGTGCACCCGCCAAGCAAAATCACCGGGGTTGAAGCATGGAGCATGGGGCAGAGAGAACATGGCTCAGAGACTCCCTGCACTCAGCTCTCTGCTCCTTGCGCCGGGGGCCGGCCGCACTACCCTGCCCCGAATGTCCAAACGCCTCTTCCTCCTCGACGGCATGGCGCTGCTGTACCGCGCGCACTTCGCCTTCATCAAGAATCCCATCCGCACGAGCGACGGCGTCAACACCTCGGCCCTCTATGGCTTTGCCAACACCCTGCTGGACATCCTGCGCAACCAGCAGCCCACCCACCTCGCCGTGGTGCTCGACACCTCGGCGCCGACGCCGCGCCACGAGCTTTACCCCGAGTACAAGGCCCAGCGCGAGGAGATGCCCGAGGACATCGCCTCGGCCATCCCGCAGATCCATCGCCTGTGCGCGGCCATGCAGCTGCCGCTCATCACCCGCGACGGCTACGAGGCCGACGACATCATCGGCATCCTCGCCAAGCGCTCCGAGGGCGAGGGTTTTGAGACCTTCATGGTGACGCCGGACAAGGACTTCGGCCAGCTTGTCTCCGAGCACGTGAAGATCTACAAGCCCGGCCGCCAGGGCTCGGACGTCGAAATCCTCGGTGTCGCCGAAGTCTGTGAGCGCTGGGGCATCGAGCGCCCCGACCAGGTCGTCGACGTACTGGCGCTCATGGGCGACGCCGTCGACAACATCCCGGGCATTCCCGGCTTCGGCGAAAAGACCGCCACCGCCCTCATCCGCCAGTATGGCAGTGTCGAAAACCTCATTGCCAACGCCGCCCAGCTCAAGGGCAAGCAGCGTGAGAAGGTCGAGCAGCACGCCGACAAGGCCCGACTCTCCAAGCAGCTCGCCACCATCCTGCACGACGCGCCGCTCGAGGTCGGGCTCGACGACCTCGCCGTGCGCGGACACGACGACGAGGCCCTGAAGGCGCTGTTCACCGAGTTCGAGTTCAACAGCCTCGGCAAGCGCCTTTACGGAGATGACTTCAAGGCCGGTCGCGGTCGCCAGCTGGCCCGCGAGGCGGCGGCTGAGGGTGGCGACCTCTTCAATGCTGCCGAAGTGGCCCGCCAGAGCGCCCCGGCAACCCGCAGCTTGGCCGACACCCCGCACACCTACCACAGCGTGCGCAGCGCCGACGAACGCCGGGCCTTGATCGACCAACTCGCCACCCAATCCTCCTTCTGCTTCGACTTGGAGACGACCTCGCTCGATCCGCACCGCACGGCCATTGTCGGCATCGCCTTCTCCTGGCAGGCGCAGGAGGGCTGGTTCGTGTTTTTCCCGCGCGACCCGGGTGCCGCGGCGGCGGTGCTCGAAGAGTTCCGCGAGGTCTTCACACGCAGCGGCATCGAAAAGGTCGGCCACAACCTGAAGTTCGACCTCGCCGTCCTGCTCGCCAAGGGCATTGAAGTGACCGGTCCCTTCTTCGACACCCTGCTTGCCCATTCCCTGCTCGAGCCCGAGCAGCGCCATGGCATGGATTTCCTCGCCGAGAGCTGCCTGGGCTACACGCCGGTGCCATTGAGCGCACTCATCGGTCTGGAGAAGGACGACCTCTTCAGCCAGGCGACGATGGCCGATGTCGCCGAGGCCGAGCCGCAGAAGGTGCTCGATTACGCCGCCGAGGACGCTGACATCACCTGGCAACTGGCCGAGAAACTGCGCCCGCAGCTGCCCGGCATGGGCGCCGAGCAGGTGTTTTACGAGATTGAGTCGCCGCTGCTGCCCGTGCTGACGCGCATGGAGCATGCCGGGGTCAGGGTCGACGTCGCCGTGCTCGGCGAGATCGGCCAGACGCTGGAGAAACGCGCCAGCGAACTGCACGACCGCATCCAGGCCGCTGCAGGCACGCCCTTCAACCTCAACAGCCCGAAGCAGCTCGGTGAGATCCTCTTCGAGCGTCTTTGCCTGCTCGACAAGCCGAAGAAGACCGCCACCGGCCAGTACCAAACCAATGAGCAGGTGCTGCAGTCGCTCGCCGGGGCGCATCCGATCGTTCAGGACATCCTCGACTACCGCGAGGTGACGAAGCTCAAGAATACCTACGTTGACACCCTGCCGCGCGAGGTCAACCCGGCCACCGGCCGCATCCACACGACCTTCCACCAGCTCATGGCCGCCACCGGTCGCATGGCGTCGAGCCATCCCAACCTGCAGAACATCCCCATCCGCAGCGACCACGGCCGCGAGATCCGCAAGGCCTTCGTGCCCGGCGAACCCGGCTGGGTCCTGCTCAGCGCCGACTACTCACAGGTCGAACTGCGCGTCATGGCCGCCCTCAGCGAGGACCCGGCGATGATCGAGGCCTTCCGCAACGGCCAGGACATTCACCAGGCCACCGCCGCCCGCGTCTATGGCGTCGAACTCGACGGCGTGCTGCCGGAGATGCGGCGCACGGCGAAGATGGTCAACTTCGGCATCATCTACGGCATCAGCGCCTTCGGCCTGGCCCAGCGCCTCGGCATTCCGCGCGGCGAGGCCGCCCGCATCATCGACAGCTACTTTGAGCAGTTCCCCGGCGTGCTGCGCTACACCCGCCAGATCGTCGAGGACGCCCGCCGCCACGGTTACGTCGAAACCCTCACGGGTCGCCGCCGGCTCATCCGCGATCTCGACAGCGCCAACGCCACCGTCCGCGGCGGCGCCGAGCGCGTCGCCATGAACACGCCGATTCAGGGCACCGCCGCCGACATGATCAAGCTGGCCATGATCCGCGTCGAGGCCGCCCTGCGCGCCGCCGGCCTGCAGACGCGCATGCTGCTGCAGGTGCACGACGAACTGCTCTTCGAACTGCCCGAGTCCGAAGTTGAAACCGCCCGCGCGATCATCCTCGAGCAGATGCGCAACGCCCTGCCGCTCGGTGACGTCCCCGTCGAGGTCGAGGCCGGCACCGGCCACAACTGGCTGGAGGCGCACTGAGGAAAAGAGTCCGACCGATCCGTCGGACTCGTCGGACCGGTCAGACTTGTCGGACTCGCCAGATCCCCCTCACCACTCAAACTCCAGGTTCTCGGCACGGATCTCGTTGGTCGGATCGGTCGGCAGGGCCGGCACCAGCACCTGACCGCGGCCCATGGGGCCGCTGGTGCCGTGCGGTTGGCGCAGGACACCGATGAAGCTGACCTTGCGGACAATGCGCTTGGTGGCGTTCGGATCCTTGGCCGTCGGGGCATCGATCTCATCGGTCACCTGGAAGCTGCCCAGGATCAGGCCGGTGCCGGCGTTGAGCGCAGCCTTCCACTTGGTGACGTTGACCGGATCCGTGACCGGTGCGGTGATGAGGATCTTGTTCTTGGCATCCAGCTGCAGATCGGTCGGCAGGTCGAGATCGGATTCACTGTTGATGGCGCCGTGGAGGACCTGGAAATCTCCCCCTGCCTCGAGGTCGAGCAGGCTGGCCAGCGAGGTCGTCTTGTCAGGCTTCAGCCAGGGATCCAGCGTGACCTGGACGCTGTCCGGCCCGAAGCCGTCGCGGTAGGACTTGTCCTTGGCGACGCCGACCTTTTCCCAGTCAAGCAGGGCGGTGGCCTCGGTGCTGAGGTAGCGCCGGCCCTCGAGGTTGGGATGCTCCTCGAGATCGAGCGGACCCGCCAGGTAGCTGTTCGCACGCTTGTAGGGCTGAAGGAAGAGCCGGTAGCCGGACTGCTCATCAGGCATCAGGGTGGCGGTGTACGGCGTGCCGTCGCCGAGGCGGCCGGCGAGTTTCATCACCGCCTTGCTGTCGATCGCGGCCAGGCCGTAACCCGAGCCGCCCGGCGTGCCACCGGCGGCGGGCTCGAGGATGAGGGTGTGCGCACCGGCAAAGGTGATGACATCGCCCTTGGCCGGCACGTACAGTCGTCGGCCATCGTCCGTCGCGGCCAGCGGAGCTGAATCGGCGGTGAGTTCGGCGTTGAAACCATCGCCCAAGAAGAAGTCCAGGGTGAGCTCGTAGAGAACCCCGCTCTTGCTGGTGACTGGCGTGATGGCCCCGGTGGCCGTTTCCGCCTCGGCATCGACCTCCAGCGTGCCCTTGATCGAGAGCGGCGCGGCCTCGCCCGCCAGGCAAAGCTTGCCGGTGAAGACCGTGCTGCTGGCGCTGACAGTCAGTTCCAGCTTGGCGACGTTGCGACCGGCATCGGTGAGCAGGGCTTCGTAGCGACCGGCGAAGGATTCGACGGTCAGGCTGCCGTTGACATAGACGAAGGCGTAGTTCGCCAATTGGCCGCCGACGGGCTTGATGGGATACTCCCCGCCAGGACTGGTGGCCTTGGCCGCGGTGCTGGCCGTCGGCTCGCGGGCACCCGGCTCGGCGAAGACCGACTCGCGGCTGTCATCGCCCTGGAAGCCGGTGTAGCCGAGGGTGAAGACCGGGTTTTCCTCGCCAATGAAGCGGCGCTGGCTGTCGGGCGTGACGGTCAGCGGTGCCTTGCCGACCACCAGCTTGCCGGTGATCGTCTTGCCGTCAGCCACCGCCTTCACCGTGTAGGTGCCGGCGTTGACCGGAGCCTCCGGTCCTTCGATGCCATCGATGACGTAGGTGATCACCGGATCCTCGCCGTTGCCAACGACTCCCACCTCGCGTGGCGTGCCGTCATAGACCTGCACCAGGTTGGTGAAGGTCAGCTTGGTCGGATCGGCGACAATGCTGAAGCTCTGCGTGATGGAAGCAGCCGGGTGGAAGCCGGGCCCCCCCGGCTGGCTGGCGCGTACGCTGACCTTGCCGGTGCCCGTGAAAGTCAGCGCGTTGCCGACCACGGTCGCCGGACCGCTGAGCACTTCAAACTGCACATCCAAGCCTGAGCTGGCGCTGGCGAAAAGGGTCACCGGGCTTTCCGAGAGGAAGCGCTTGGCCGGCAGTTTCGGGAAGCTGAGCACCTGCGGCAAAGTCACCGCCGGCACGTCGAGGGCCTCAAAGCTGCGTTCCACCGGTTCGGCCGGCTCCCAGTTGTCATCCCCGTCCTGGCTGGCCGTAAGAACGACCGTGCCGAGATCACCGGTGAGCGTCAGGGTGTTGCCGTCGAGAGTGGCGGGACCGGAGACCAGCTCAAAGCTGACCGGCAGGCCCGAGGTGGCCGAGGCGTTGAGGTTGAAGGGCGCACTCGCCGCGGCACGGTCCGCCGGCGCGTTGAAGCTGATCGTCTGCTGACCCCTGGCGACCGTGAAGCTGCGCGCCAGCGTGGCCGGCGCGTAGGTGTCGTCGCCGGCCTGGCTGGCCGTCAGGGTCACCTCCCCCGCCCCGGTGATCGTCACCGTGTTGCCGGCAACCGTCGCCGGTCCGCTCGTCACGCTCACCGTCACCGGCAGGCCCGAGGAACTGCTCGGGTTCACGGTGAAGCTGTTCGCCGACGGGTTGAAGACACGGTCGGCGATCGGTGCAAAGGTCAGGGTCTGCGAGGCCAACTGGCCGTCGCGCGATTCGTAGCTGCCGCCGTTGAGGATGACGAACTGCCCCCGGTTGACACCATCCACCGTGCTGAAATTGCCGCCGACAAAGATGCGGCCGTCGGCGGCAACGGTGATCGCGTGGATCTGCTGGCCGCCGAAATTGACCGTCAGGCTTTCGTCGCGCACGAACTCCGGGTCCATGCGGATGAAGCTGCCCAGGGCGCCCGACAGCAGTTGCCCGTCGGGCGCCGCGGCGACCGTGTTGACCTGGCTGACATGACCGGTGATCGAATAGCCAAGGTCGGCACCGGTGTTGGCGTTGAGGCGCTTCAGGTAGGGCTGGCCAAAAGCGTTGCCACCAACAAAGAGGGAGCCGTCCGAAAGCTGGATGAGCTGATTGATGATGGTGAAGATGTCGGGTGAGACAAAGCCGTTGTCGCGCGTGCCGTTGGCACTCAGTTTAACCAGCCGGGCCAAGTTGCCCGAGGGCCAGCCATTGCTGATCCCGCCCGCATAGAGGGTGCCGTTGGCAAGCCGGAGGATCGTGTTGACGTCGTTGATGGCCCCGGAGGTGAACCCATTGTCGACGCTGCCATCGGCCTTGAGCTTGGCCATGCGGTTGTACTTGGCCGCGGTATCCACGGCCTCGCCGGTGCCGATACCCGTGAATTTGCCGCCGATGTACACCGAACCATCGCCCGCAGGGGCAAGGGTCAGCACTTCGTTGTTGGGACCGCGGACGACCCCTCCGCCGGTTGCCGTGTCAAAAGCCGTGTCGAGGGCAAAGGCGGAGGTCAGCCTGGCCACGCGGGTGACGTTCGTGGTGGTTCCGTTGAGCGTCAGGCTGGTGAAGGTGCCGCCAACGAAGATGCGTCCCGCCGAGTCCACCGCAATGCAGTTGACCGAGCTGTTGAAACTCGGGTCGAAGGCGGGGTCGAGCGTGCCATCGGGCAGAAAGCGCGCGAGACGTCCGCGCGAGGTGGTGACACCATTGATCGTGACATTGCTGAAGTTGCCGCCCACAAGATAGGAGCCGTCGGCAAAGACATGGATGGCCCTGACCGGACTGTTGAAGGAGGGAACCGGGCCCGGGGCCACAGCCCCCGGACGCCTCTCCACGGTCAACCGCGCAAACTCGGTGAATTCGGTGCCGAGGTGGTTGGTGACGCGCAGGCGGTAGTCGCCGGCGCGGTCAAAGCCGACGTTGCTGAGGGTCAGGGTCGGCGTCGTCGCGCCGCTCACCCCGGGGCCATTGACCAGCGGCGTGTCAAAGTGAAACCACTGGTAACTCAGCGTGCCGGCGCCGCGGGCACCGCCGGTGAAGCTGGCACCGGCGCCGATGTCGACCGTGAGATTGGTCGGGTCGCGGGTGATTTCCGGCAAGGTGAGCACGGTCAGGCTGGCATTCGGACTGGTCAGGGTGGCAACGGTTGCGGGCCCGTTCGGGCTGGTCGCCACGAGGGAGTAGTTGCCCTCATCGGCATCCAGCAGGCCTGTCAGTGTGAGGGTACCGGTGGTGGCGCCGCTGACACGGCCGCCGTCGGTGAGAGGCACGCCATTCTTGCGCCACTCGAGGCTGAAGCCGTTGGCGCCGGACACGGCCGCGCTGAAGACTGCCGTGCCACCAACGTCACGCACGACGGCGACAGGCACCTGAGTGAAGAACAGGCCGGGTGTGCCCTCGCCCTGGAGAATGACGAGGCGGTTGGCCGAGACACCCTGATATTGCGAGAAGTTGGCACCGCCGATCCAGTAGCGGCCGAGGGCATCCACGGCGATGGCGTTCACCGAGCCGCCGTTCAGGCTGGCGCCGGGGTCGAAGCTGGTGTCGTGCGAGCCGTCGGCGTTGAGGCGCAACAGGCGGGTGGTGGGGGTGGTGAAGGAGCCGGACACCAGCAGCTTGCCGCTCGGCAGGGCCCGCACGCGCTCGGGGGTGGTGGTGAACGTCACGCCGAGGTTGAAGGACGTGTCCTTGTCGCCATCCGCTTCCAGACGCGTGATGAAGTAGACCGTGCTCGGATTGAGGAAGGCGCTGCCCGTGATCAGGATGCGGCCTTCGCCATCGACACTGACATGGCTGAAGTTGGTGAAGGACGCGCCGGGCACCTCATAGGCGGCGTTGAAGGCCGGATCCGCCGTGCCATTGGCACGCAGCTTGAGGAAGCCGTCCACGCTGCCGAGTGTGGCGGTGGGTGAGCCGGGCGGGCCGTAGGCATTGAAGTTGCCGGCGACAATGAAGTCACCCGCCGGCGTCGGCAGGAGGTGGTTGACGGTGGAATTGATCTGGAGGTTGAAGCCGGTGTCCAGCGAGCCGTCCGTGCCCAGCAGACGCACGAGGTAGTTGTAGCCGGTGCGGCCGTCATAATTCGTGAAGTTCCCGGCAAGGTAGATGTTGCCGAGGCCATCCACCGCCACCCCCGAGAATGGCAGCGAGCCGCCGCTGACCCCCACGGGGGCAAAACCGGTGTCCAGGCTCAGGTCCGCGTTCAGGCGGGCAATGCGCTGGCGCGTGACGGCGCCAACCTGGGTGAAATTGCCGATCGCGAGAATCTTGCCGTCCGGCTGTCGGACGAGTCGGCTGACGGAGCCGTTGAAATTGCCGGCGGCGGGCGCCGCGACCGTGCCATTGGTTTGCACCACCACGACGTTGGCACTGGTGTTGGTGGAGGCGGCGCCATTGAAAGTGCCGTTGACTGCCAACAAGGTGCGCCCGTCCGGCAGGTGCAGGATGTCGTTGACGACATTCGTGCTGCTCCCGCCCGCGATGGCGAGCGCGGAGGTGGAGGTGTCGCGAGCGTGCGCGATCTGGTCGAACGTCACCGTCGCCGAGGTCGTCTCACTGCCATAGTCGTTCGTGATCGTCAGCAGGTAGACGCCGCTGTCGGCGCCGTTGGCGCCCTGAATGACAAGGCGCGCGGTGCCGGCCCCGGAATAACGGCCGCCGTTCTGGATGACCACGCCGTTGCGCGTCCACACGTAGGTGGCGGGCGTGGCGGCGTAAATCTCGGGTTCGAGCACCACGGTGCCGCCGAGCGCGGGCGCCTGGTCGGCCAGCGGCGTGGCGATCTCCGGCGCGCCCAGCACGCGCAGGCGCACGGCGGTGCTGGCGACGGTGGTTTCCGGGCTGCCGCCCGTCACTTCGACGTGGTAATCAGCATCGTCCGCCAGGGTGGCGTCGGTGATTGTCAGGATCGCCGCCGTGGCGCCGCTGATGTTGCCGCCATCCTCCAGCGGCGCACCGTCCTTGAACCACTGGTAGCTGAGGTTGGTGCCGACCGCGCCGACACTGAGGAAGGCTGTGCCATCGGGGTTGACAGCTTGGGCGACCGGCGGGTTGGCGATGGCCGGGTCGGGTGGGTTGCCTGCCAGGCGCACCAGGCGCTGCACGGGCACGCCATTGTAGGCGGTGAACTGGCCACCGATCCAGATCTCGCCGTTGGCGGCCAACTCGGCGACACGGCCCAGACCATTCAAACCCGACCCGGAAGGCCACGAAGTGTCAACGTTGCCGGTGGTCGTGAACACCGCGACATTCGAGGTGCTGCCATACGTGAAGCTGGTGCCGACACCGAGCGCACGGCCATCGGGCAGATAAACAAAGTCCTCGTAAGTGCCACTGGTGACACCCGAGAACTCGCTGTTGCTCCATTCACCGGTGGACGAGACACGGGTGATGCGACGGTTGCTCGGCGGCAGGCTTGTTCCCGTGCCCATGATCCGGCCATCGGCCAGCACCCGGATGCGGGTGAAATAAGTCTGGCTGCCGGTGCCGCTTGGGTTGAAGCTCGGGTCATAGCTGCCGTCGGCGTTGAACTTGATGAAACGTTGACGGTAATTCATGCCGTCGGTGATGTTGATCGTGCCACCGCCGGCATAAAAACCGCCGTCAGCCGAAGCGCCGAGCGCGTAAACCACCAGTGCAACGGTACCCGAAGCGGCACTGCTGTTGAAACCGGCATCCAGGGTGCCATCCGGATTCAGACGCGCGAAGTACTTGTGGTTGCCACTGCCGTTGAAGAAGGTGAAATCGCCACCGAGCAGCAGGTCGCCATCGCTGAGTACGGTCATGCAACGGATCTCCCGGGAGCTCTGGGCACCGGTGCCGAGATTCGTCATGTAAGTGTCGAGACGGGCTCCGGTGCCGGCATCAATGGCGGCGAAGGTTTTGCCGCCGCCATTGTTGAGCGCCGCACCGCCGCCGATCTGGGTGAAGGTGCCGAGGACAAAGAGCTTGCCGTCATGCAGGGCCAGCCGCTCGATGTAACTGTTCGGTGTCGGATTGAAGCTGGTGTCGACAACACCGGTGGCCGAGATCTTGACGAGGTAGCTGTAGCCCGTCTGGCCGTTGAAATGGGTAAAGTAGCCACCGACGTAGGCGCCACCGTCAGGGGTCGGCACGATGGCTTTCACATCACCGTTGGCCGCGTTGCCGTTGACATTGATCGCCAGGTTCATCGGCCAGCCGGGAGCCACGCTGGAGGCGGGGCTTTGGACGATCACCAGGGCGGCGTTCGAGAAGAAGTCGCCGGCGGCATTGGTCGCCCGCAGCACGTACACGCCGGCATCGTCCAAGGTGATCCCGATCTTGCTGAAGCTGGCACTGGTGGCGCCGGCCACCGGTTGGCCGTTGCGCAGCCACTGGAACTGGAGCGGGGTCGGGCTGGTCGCCGCGCCGTTCAGGTTGAGCGTGCCGCCGGCGGTGAGAGTGGTGCCGGACGGATGCTGGGTGAAGGTCGGCGGTGTGTCGCTGTCGAGCAGTCGAATCGTTGCATTGGCCGCGGCGGTCACCGGACCGGCGGGATTGCTGAGCACGACTTGGAAGGCCTCGGTGGATTCCAACTCGCCGTCATCAAGCAGTTCCACCGCGATCGTCCGCGGGCTGCTGTCGCCCTCCTCCCAGCTCAGGGTGCCGAAGGCCTCGGCAAAGTCGTCGCCGGTCGTGGCAGGCGCATCGGCACCACCGGCGGTGATTTCCGCCGTGGACCAATCGATCGACACCGCGGCATCGGACGGACCGTAGCGGTGTACGGTGAGCTGCAGTTCCCGGGCTTCCTCGGTCACGGTGACGCGCGCCGGATCGAAACCGAGGCTGCCCAGCTCGTCGTTCAGCAACAGCTTGGCGGTGAAGCTGCGACCGATGCCGTTGAAGGAGGAGAAATCGCCACCGAGGAAGAGGTCGCCCTCGGCGTCGATGAAGAGGGCGCTGACCCGGTTGTTGGCCCCGCTGCCGGTGATGAAGCTGGCGTCAATGCTGCCGTCGAGGTTGAGACGGGCGACGCGACCGGCGGTGGTGACCGGGTTGCTGAAGCTCTCAAAGTAGCCGGAGACAAGGAGCCGTCCGTTGTGATGCAGGATCTGCTCGATCGTCGCATTCGGCACCGGGCTGCGGAAAGTGAGATCGACCTGGCCGTTGGGCAACAGCAGGGCAACGTTGCGCATCGGCACCGGCGAGATGCTGCTGAAGCCGGTGAAGTTGCCGGCGACCGCGATGCGGCCATCGGGCAGCAGGTCGAGGGTGTTGATCGTGTTGGTCTCCGCGCCGGGATCGGTGAAGCCCAGGTCGCGACTGCCGTCGGCGTTGAGGCGCCAGAAGTGGCGGGTGAAGCTGAACCCATTGCTGCCGGACAGAAACGAGACGAGCAGCTTGCCGTCGGTCAGTTCGCGCAGGGCCTTGACCTCGCCCTGAAAGCCGGTGGCGATGTTGGCGTCTGCGGTGAAGCTGCCATCGAGGCTGCCGTCGGCATTGTAGCGGCGCAGGCCACCGCTGCCGTAGAAACCGACGTAAAACTTGCCGCCAGCGCCCAGGGCAAGTTGGCTGCCGTAGACGCCGTTGGTGAGACCGGCGTTGGCGGGCAGGCTCGGGTTGTAACCGGCATCGAAGCTGCCATCGGCATTGAAGCGGGCCAGGATCAGGCGCGCCACCGGGGTGCCGGTGTTTAGGTTGGTGACGGTGGTGAAAAAGCCGGTGACCAGAATGCGCTGGTCAGGCAGGACAAGCAGGTCATGGACAGCGCTGTTGAGGGCGGAGGCCGTGAAGCTGGTGTCGAGACTGCCATCGGCGTTGAGGCGACGCAGGTGGTTGGTGGAGGTGACGACGATCGTCTTGCCATTGGCCGCCGGCGCGGCGTGGCGCACCTGGGCCGGCAGGCCGGTGGTGCTGAAGGTTGGAATGAGCGAGCCGTCGGGGGTCAGCACGGTGACGGTGGCGGCTTCGGAGATGACCGAACCGCTGTCGTTGGTGAGAATGACGCGGTATTGGCCGGCGTGGATCCCCGGAGTGGCGCTGGCAACCGAGTAGGTCGAGCCGATGGCGCCTTCCAGGCTGCCGAAGCCGCTGCCGGCGTCGAACTGCCATT
Source organism: uncultured bacterium (assembly GCA_966252325.1). Classification (GTDB taxonomy): domain Bacteria; phylum Verrucomicrobiota; class Verrucomicrobiia; order Verrucomicrobiales; family Verrucomicrobiaceae; genus Prosthecobacter. The sequence goes on from CBINON010000036.1 coordinate 27,066, forward strand.
GGAAGCTGACCGGTGTGACACTGCTGAACGCGACCGAGAGGGTGAAGCCGTTGCCCTGGTTGAGCGTGATGTCCGCCGGTGGCGTGGTGATGACGGGCACGGCCTCATCGTCAAGGATCGTCACCGTGGCGGGGTTGGCGCCGAGAGCGGCGCCCCCGTTGGGACTGGATAGGCTGACCAGAAAAGTCTTGTCGGCAGCCGCAGTGTCGTTGTCGAGGATCGGCACCTGAATCGTTTTCAGCCCACCCTCGCCATCCGCCCAGTTCAGCGTGCCGCTGGTGTCGGTGTAGTGTGTGCCGGCCACGGCGGTGCCGCCACCGGTGGCGTAGTTGACGCTGACCGCGCCGGTGATGCCGGGCAGGCGGGCCACTTGCAAGGTGACTGAACCGGCGTTTTCCGCCGTGGTGACGGTCGTCGCGCTGAAGGCGAGCGTGCCCGCGCCGGGAGTGGCGCTGTCGCCCTCGAAGCGGACGAGGTTGCGCAATTCCAGATCGGGATCGCTGATGCGGTCGAACCAGCCGCAGGCGAGAATTTTGCCATCAGCCTGCACGGCGGCGCCATAGAGGTGGGTCAGGTAACCGACTTCGGTGGTGTAGGCCGGAGGAGCGAAGGACAGATCCCGCGTGCCATCCGGGTTGAGCCTGACCAGCGAGGCGGCGGAAGCACCGTTGAAGCTGTTGAAGATGCCACCGACGAGAATGCGCCCATCCGGCATGGCTTGCAGCACGCCACCCGCCCAGCCGGTGCTGCCGGTGCCGAGGTTGGCTTGAAAGGCGCTGTCGAGGGCGCCGGACGCCGTCAGACCGGCGAGGAAATCCCCGTCCGGCCGTCCGCTGAGGGTGAAGCCGCCACCGATCAGGACGCGGCCATCGGGACGGGCCAGCACCTTGTTGACACGGCCGGCCTCGTTGGTGAAGGCGGCCTGAAAGGAACCATCGCGGGTGCCATCGGCAAAGAGCCGGTAAACGAAGGGGCGAAGCGTGTTGAGGGAGCCGGAGACAAGGAGACGGCCATCCGCGGCCGGGCTAATGCTGTCGACCACCGTGAACTGGCTGTTCACGTCTTCGACCGCAAACGAGTCATCGAGCGCGCCGGTGGCGGCATCCAGCCGGATCAGGTTGAATTTGCCGGAAATGAAAAAGCTGCCGCCCACCAGCAGACCGCCGCGGCCATCGAGCGCGAGACTCATGACATAGCGCACACCTCCGCCGAGGCTCGGCGGGGTGAAGCTGGTATCCAGGCTGCCATCCGCGTTGATTTTGGCCACACAACTGCGCGCCGCCGCCGGCGCACCGTAGCTGTTGAAAACACCGCCGATGTAAAAGGAGCCATCGGGATTGACAAGCAGGACGTTGATCTCGGAGGAGAACTCGGGATTCGAATCATGCGGCCCGGCAAGGTAGCTGTTGCTGGGCGCAAAGCTGGCATCGAGCGTGCCGTCGGCATTGAGGCGCTTGAGCGCGGTCAGTTCGCCGGTGTTGTTGAAACGGGAGCGCGAGCCAGCGACGAGGATCTTGCCATCGGGCTGCAAAGCCACGGCATTCTGTGCGCCGGGCGGATTGTGGCTCGGGTGGTTTTCACCCGTGATGCCGGCCCCGACATTGGTGAGGAAGCTCGTGTCCAAGTCGCCGGGTGCGGCGCTGACGACCGAAGTTAGCAGCAGGAGGGCGGAAGCGACGTGGGAGAAGGGTTTCGCCAGCATGAGTGCGGCACGCTAGACGCCGACTCGGGGATGGCAACCCCGGCTTTGGGAACTTCCCTAAATTTCACACAAAACTAACAAAAGGGTTTGTGGACCATGAATCTGAACAGGTTGCGTGGATTTCTTCCACATCCCGAGTGATTGACTTATAATTTTAATGATTGCCCCATTTTCAGGACATGGGGAATTCCGGCAAGGCCGGCCGCAAACCACGATCGGCAAGCATCTGCAGCACCTGCTCGAGAAGCTCACCCGCGTCGGCCCGTCCCTCGTGCATGAGCACAATCGCTCCAGGCTTCACACGGGCTTCCAGGCATCGGCGCACCGCGACCGGATCACGCAGAACAGCGTCGAAGCCGCGGCAGTTCCAAAGCAGCATCGTCAGACCGAGGGTCTGCAGCGGTGGCCACACGAAGGGGTTGTGGTGGCCGACCGGTGGGCGGAACAGCCTGGGCGCGGTGCCGAGGATCTCTGTCAGGCTTTGCTGGCAACCGGCGATTTCGAGCCACATCGCGGCGGGCAGCAGACTCCAGAAGCGCCCCGCCGGATGGGTCTGGCTGTGGTTGCCGATGAGATGGCCGGCGGCGGCAATGGCACGCACCAGTTCAGGGTGGCGACAGGCCTTGTCGCCGATGAGAAAAAAACCGGCGCGCACCCCGTGGCGCGCGAGGCAATCGAGCAGGAGCGGCGTCGTCAGCGGATCCGGACCATCGTCAAAGGTGATCCAGACCTCACCCCGCGCCGCCTGGGCGGCGGAGAGTTCACACCGGTGCGGACCGAACAGGCGTGAGGCAGGTCGCAGGGTGCCGAGCGTGAAGAAACAACCGACGGCGACAAAGCAAGCGGCCGCGAGCTGCGGCTGACCGCCGAGCGCCAGGACCGCCACGACCAGCGCCGGCAGCCCCCAGAGCATCAGCTGCAGGCGGTTGCGGCGGCGACACTCGGCAGGTTCGGGCGGCGGCATGGGCCGCAGCATCTGACAGACGCGGGTGGATGCAACTGGCGGTTTGGTCTTGCCCTGAGCGGGCCAATCCGGGACAATCCCTGCATGCGCGCGACTCTCCGCCTTTTCCTGGCGAGTGCCGGCGGCGCCCTCATCGGTGGACTGGCCATCGCCTGGCTGTCAGGTCCGCGCGGCGGCGACAGCGAGGCCAAACCCACTCCGCCGCGGCAGACGCTGCTCCAGGAGGAGAGCCAGCCGAGCGCGCCTGATTTCCCGGTTCCCTTCCCCGCCCTGCCGGATCAGAGTCGTGAGTTTCGCCGACTCGAGCCTGCGGCGGAGTCGCTCCGACAAAGTCTCAGCGACCAGCTCTGGCGGGCGAGTGATGACGCCGCACGACTGCCCCTGCTCGACCAACTTGAGGCGGAGTGTTATTCGGTGGCATTGATCGAACTGGTGCGCACCGCCCTGTCGACCCCGGGCTGGGGCGAGGCGGCACGCCTGCGGGCGGTCGACCTGCTCGCCGGCAACCTCGATCCCGCGATTCTGTCCGCCCTGGAACTGGCGCGACGAGCGCCGGAGGAACACCTGCGCGCCGCGGCGCTGCTGGCGGCGGCCCGGGTCGGTTCGGGTTTCACCGACTTCGCCCTGCCGGCGCTGGGCGACAGCAGCGCCGGTGTACGCCTGACAGTGCTGGAGGCGGTGACCGAACAGTCCGATGCTGTGCAGGCGCGCCTGCGTGCCGCTGCACTGCAGGGGCGCCATGCCGATGTCGCACTGCGCGCCGTTGGCGAGTTGCTGGTCGAAGCCTCGCCCACCTCCTTGCCGTCGCTGTTCACCGGCCTCGACGCCCCGCTGCCGGAGGTGCGCGGCGAAACCCGCCTGGCGCTGGACTTCCTGTTCGATCAGGAGTTCACCAGTGCCGCCGAGGCCGCGGCCTGGTGGGCGGCCAACCGGCATCGCTACGATGCGGATTTGGTCCTGAAAAATCCCTGAGCCCGCGGCGCATTTTGCTGGTTTTGATCCCCTCTTTCGAGTAAAAGAGGTTATTCCTCGAAATTGGTGCCCACGGGCCCATTGGGCCTTGGGTGCCGCAACCGGCAAACACCATGAAAAGCCTGTTTCTTCGCAGTGTCTCCGTCGCCACCGGCATGTGGCTCGCCTGCACCGGCCTCCTTCGTGCCGAGCACGTTGTCTACCGCGGCAGCACAGTCCACAAGACCGACAGTTTTTACTACTACAGCGGCAGTGGCGAGACCCTGCTGCGCAAGTGGACGCAGACGCAGCTGATGATCGCCATCATCTCGACGCTGGGCGGCCCGGGCTACGCGCTGTACATCCTCGACCAGCGCAACAAGCAGTTTTATCGCTACAGCGGCGACTTTGCCAAGGGCGGCCCCGTGCTTTATCCCAACATTGCCGGCCGCGGCAAGGCGCTGGAACTGCATCGGATGTTCAATGCCAAATGGTCCGAGGACCTTGCCGATCTCGGCGACGACAAGGACGTCTTCAACTCGAAAACTGGCATGCTCACCGGCAACCGCTCGCAAATCCCGCTGCGCGAGGCGGGCTTCAAGATCGACGCGGCGCCCAGTCTCAAGGGCCTGCACCTGCACATGCGTTATTCGAGCGAGTTTGCGCCTCTGGACATGGACTACCTGGGCGGCCGCTTCGCCGAGCACACCAGCTCGAAGAGCACCTTCCGCTTCGACGTCAAGCTCAGCGATCGTGCCAACGCCCTCGGCGGCTCGCTCGCCAACGCCATGAGCGTGGTCGAGGACGAACTGCAGAACAAGAAGCAGTTCACGCTCATCGACATGGGCAGCCTGGCACCCTTCTGAGCCTCCAGCGGCGGCAGCCCTGCCTTGCGTGTCGGCGATCCCGGGCTAGTTTACTTGCCCATGATCCGCCTCCTCCTGCCCTGCCTGTTTGCCCTGTCTGCCGCGGCCGGCATCGTCGAACGCCCGGTCGAGTACCCGGCCGGTGACGTGCTCTGCGAGGGCTGGCAGGCCTTTGACGACGCCAGTGACAGCCCGCGCCCCGCCGTGCTCATCGTCCATCAGTGGACCGGCATCAGCGACCATGAAAAAGAGCGCGCCCGCGAACTCGCCGCCCTCGGCTACAACGTCCTGGTGGCCGATGTCTACGGCAAGGGCATTCGCCCGCAGCCGCCGGCCGCCGGTCAGGAAGCGGGCAAGTACAAGAAGGATCGCGACCTGCTGCGCGCCCGGCTGCAGGCCGGCCTGAAGGTGCTGCTGGCCGACAACCGCACCGATGACGCCCGGGTCGCCTGCATCGGCTACTGCTTCGGCGGTCTGGCGGCAGTCGAACTCGCCCGCGCCGGCGCCCCGCTCAAGGGCGCGGTCAGCTTCCACGGCAGCCTCGATTCTCCCAAGCCGCAGGACGGCCGCAACATCCGCTGCCGCGTGCTCGCCCTGCACGGCGCCGATGATCCCTTCGTCGCGCCCGCCGACCTCGCCGCCTTCGAAAAGGAGATGAAGGATGCCGGCGTCGATTACAAGCTGGTCCAATACCCCGGCGCCGTGCACGCCTTCACCCAGAAGGCCGCCGGCAACGATCCCTCGAAGGGCGCCGCCTACCACGAAGCCGCCGACAAGGCCTCGTGGGAGGAACTGAAGGCCTTTTTCACCCAGATCTTCCGTCGCTGACGCCATGCACCGGCTCGCCCTCGTCCTGCTGCTGGCCGGAGCGTTGGCGGCCGACAGCCCGCCCGCGGCGGAGCCCACCGACTTCATCCGCTTCGTCGAAGCCGAGTCGGGCGATTCCCTGCAGACCGCCCTCGCGCGCTACCGCAACGACGCGGGCGTGCAGGTCGATCTGGTGGGCGCGGTGCATGTGGCCGACCGAGCCTACTTCGACGAGCTCAACCGTCGCTTCACCACTTATGAAGCCGTGCTCTACGAGCTGATTGGCGGCCCCCACCCCGGCAAGCAGGAGCTGCGCGTCGCCGCCGCCGATGGGCGGCTCGCCTGGCTGGGGCAACTGCAGGAAACCGTGCGCCGCAGCCTGGAGCTCGAGGGCCAGCTCGCCTGCATCGATTATGGCGCGGCCAACTTCGTCCATGCCGACCTCACCACCGAGGCCTTCTTCGCCTCGCAGGAAAAGCGCCAGGAGAGTTTCCTCGGGCTCTGGTTCAAGGCGCTGCAGGCCCAGAAAGCCGCCGCCGGCGACCGCCCCCAGCCGGGCCTGGCGGCGCTGCTGCGCATCCTCCTCAGCGGCGACAGTGCCACCGAGATGAAACGGCTCATCGGCCGCGAGTTCGACAGCCTGGAGCCGGTGCTGGCCGGTGTCGAGGCCGGCGGCGGCACGACCCTGGTCGGCGAACGCAACCGCCATGCCCTGGAGGTGCTGGCGCGCGAGGTCCAGAACGGCCGCCGCAAGCTGGCGATTTTCTATGGCGCCGCCCACCTGCCCGACCTTGAAACGCGGCTGCTGGCGCTCGGTTTCCGGCGCGAGCGGATCGACTACCTCAAGGCCTGGCATCTGCCCGCGCGAAAAAGTTAAAACATCCCTTGCATCTCGATGGGCCGTGCTATTGTTGCGGCCCGTTTTCATCCTTCGCTCGGGTGGCGGAATTGGTATACGCGCAAGACTAAGGATCTTGTGCCGAAAGGCTTAAGGGTTCGAGTCCCTTCCCGAGCACCACTCCCTTCGGGGATTTCGACGGCAAGAGTCGTCCGCAATCTCTGGCGAATCGAGGATTCGCGGCAGGGTGGCCTGCCACCGCGTGCACAGCCATGGATCTCTCCTACACCTACCTCATCGCGCCCTCGCTGCTGATCCTGGTGGTCATTGCCGCGGTCTGGCTGGACCGCTTCAGCGTGCCGGTGATCCTGGTGGCTCTCGGCACCGGCATTCTGTTCGGCAGCGATGTGCTCAACGTTTGGTACTTTGAGGATGCGGCGCTGACGAACCAGATCGCCAACCTGGCCCTGGTCTTCATTCTGTTTCAGGGCGGCTTTTCCACCAAGCAGGTCGCCGTGCGTCAGGTGGCCCTGGCGGCGGGCGGTCTCGCCACCTGGGGCGTCATCCTCACCTCGCTCGTCAGCTACGTCTGCCTGCGTCACGGGCTCGGCTGGCCGCTGGAAGTCGCCCTGCTGCTGGCGGTGATCCTGTCCTCGACCGATGCCGCCGCCATCTTCTCGATCCTGCGCCGGCAGGCCCTGCCGCCGCGGCTGTCAGCGACCCTCGAAGTCGAGAGCGCGGCCAACGACCCCATGGCCATCCTGCTCACCGCCGCGGCGGTGGAGATGCTCAGGTCGGGGCAGATGAACGGCTGGGAAACGGCCGGTCTGTTTCTGTGGAAGTTCACCGCCGGTCCGGCTGTGGGTTGGCTGATCGCGCGCGGAGCGGTCTTCCTCTTCAACCGTCTCAACCCGCAGGAACGCGGCTACTACTACGTGCTGCTGGTCGGCGTCATCCTGCTCAGCCACGGCCTCACCGAACTCGCCCACGGCAGCGGCATGCTCGCCGCCTTCACCGCGGGCTTCGTCATGGGCAACCGCCACTTCATCTACAAGCAGGGCGCGCGCAATTTCTCGGCCGCGCTCTCGACCATCGCCAACATCGGCGCCTTCGTGCTCATGGGCCTGCTCGTCTTTCCGCACCGCTGGGCCGGCCTGTGGACCGACGGCCTGCTGCTCTTTGCCGTGCTGACCTTCATCGCGCGACCGGCCGCCGTCTGGCTCGGCACCCTCGGCATGGGCTTCAGCGCACGCGAAAAACTCTTCGTCAGCTGGGCCGGCCTGCGCGGCGCGGTGCCCATCGCCCTGGCCACCTTCCCGCTCGCCGAGGGCCTGCCCGCAGGCGAGGACGTCTTCAACCTGGTCTTCTTTGCCGTGCTGCTGTCGGTCGCCCTGCAGGGCGGCACGCTCGGTGCCGTGGCCCGCGCCCTGGGTCTCAGCACTCCCTCGCGGCCGATGCCGCGCCATGCGCTGGAACTCGTCACCATGGCCAAGAGTGACCTCGACCTGGTCGTCGTCGACCTGCCCGATCCGCAGGGCTGCCCCGGGCCGCGCATCCGCGACCTGCGCCTGCCGCCTGGCGCGGTCATCACCCTCATCATCCGCAACAGCGAGGTGCTCATCCCCAAGGGCAACACCCGTCTGCTCGGCTGGGACCAGGTCACCGTGCTGGCGCGCGCCGAGGACGAGGACAGGGTGCGGGCCGCCCTGCTCGACCCCTTTAACACGACCTTCGTGGAAACCGGCGCCGCGATCTGAACGCGCCTCAGGCGGCCCGGTCGGGCGGCGGCGGACGCAGCAGCGACCAGCCAATGCCGGCGCCGAGGATCAGCATCACAATCGACAGGCTGACCGAGTTCGGCAGGTGGTAGTGGAAGGCCGCGCCAATCAGCTTCAGGGAGACGAAGACGAGCAGGATCATGACCGCCTTGTCGAGGGCCCAGAACTTGTTTTGAGCGGCCACCAGCAGGAAGTACAGGCTGCGCAGGCCGGCCGCGGCCCACAGGCTGGAGGTGATCATGAGGTAGGGATCGCGCACCACGGCAATGATGACCGGCATGGAGTCGAAGGCGAAGATCATATCGCAGACCTCAATGCAGACCAGGCAGAGGAAGAGCGGCGTCGCCCCCTTGTCGAAGAAGCGGTGCGATTCGATCGAGGGATTCACCCGCGCGAAGCGCCTGACCACGTTGACCGACCAGTGGTTGGAGTAATCGATCTCCTCATCGTCATCGCCGGCCGTCCACATCTTCCACACCGTCCACAGCACGACGGCGGCGAAGGCGATGAGCACGTAGGGGCTGAGGTTGACGATGATGGCGCCGGCACCGAGGAAGACGAAGCGCAGGCCGATGGCGCCGAGGATGCCCCAGTACAGAATGCGGTGCTGCAGCGGCTGGTTGGACTCGAGCGTCAGGCCAAACGACTTGAAGATCAGGTAGAAGGCGAAGAGGTTGTCAACCGCCAGGGCCTTTTCGAGCACGTAGCCGGTGAAGTACAGGCTGGCCTGCTCCCAGTCGCGCTCCATGCCGAGGTAAGCTCCGAAGAGCAGGGCGCAAACCACCCAGACCGCCGACCACATCGCGGCATCGCCGATCGTGATCGGCTTGTCCTTCTTGTGCGAACGCAGGTCGATCCACACCGCCAGCACAAAGGGCACCAGGAAAACGAGCACCTGGTTGAGGGTGATGCCGGCAAAGGCGGCGAGCGGGTTCGCGAGGGGGTCGGGGGGTGTCATGAGAGACCGGAGGCGGTCGGCGGGTTGGGCGCGCTAGATTGGCGGAGGGCCGGCACCTTGCAACCGGGCTTTTGCTTATCGTCGACGGGCGGGTCTTGAGTCGGGATTTTGAGCCGGCGCGCACGAATCCTGCTTTGCAAGACCCGACTTTCCGTTACTGCTGCCCTGCCCATGTTTGCCATCCCCCGTTCCAGCGGCCTGCTCCTGCATCCCACCTCCCTGCCCGGCCGCTATGGCATCGGCGAAATCGGGCCGGAGGCGCATGCCTGGCTCGAGGAACTCGCGCGCATGGGCCAAAAACTCTGGCAGATGCTGCCGCTCGGTCCCACCGGCTACGGCGCCTCGCCCTACCAGAGCCTGTCGTCCTTCGCCGGCAACCCGCTGCTGATCTCGTTCGAATCCCTGGCCCTCGACGGCGTGCTCACGCTCGAGGAACTGGCGCGCGCCCCGCGCTTCCTCGACGGCCGCGTCGAGTTCACCCGCGTCGAAGCCTGGCGCGAGGAGATGCTGCGCCTCGCCGCCGGCCGCTTCCTCGCCCAGTGCGAACGCAGCGCCCTGGTGGCGCGCGCCTTCGAGGCCTTCGCCGAACGCGAGGCCGGCTGGCTGGACGACTTCGCCCTGTTCATGGCCCTCAAGCGCCTGCACGGGGGTCGGCCCTGGCACGAGTGGCCCGAGGAACTGCGCCAGCGCGAGCCCGACGCCCTGGCCGGCGCCCGCGAGGGCCTGCGCCGCGAGACCGACGAAATCAAGGCGCTGCAGTTCTTCTTTGACCGCCAGTGGCAGAAACTGCACGCCCATGCTCGCGAACTCGGCATCGCCCTGATCGGCGACATCCCCATCTTCACCGCCCACGACAGCGCCGACGTCTGGGCGCGGCCCGACTTGTTCGAACTCGATGCCGACGGTCGCCCCACCGTCGTCGCCGGCGTGCCGCCCGACTACTTCAGTGCCACCGGCCAGCGCTGGGGCAACCCGCTGTACCGCTGGCCCGCGCACGCGGCGGAAGACTTCGCCTGGTGGCAGGCGCGCCTGCGCAAGACCCTGGAGCTGGTCGACCTCGTCCGGATCGACCACTTCCGCGGCTTTGCGGCCTACTGGGAGATTCCCGCCGACGAACCCACCGCGGTCAACGGTCGCTGGGTCGAGGCTCCGGGCGATGCCCTGTTCGAGGCCCTCAAGCGCGGCCTGAGCGGCGAACTGCCGGTCATCGCCGAGGACCTCGGCATCATCACGCCCGACGTCACCGCCCTGCGCGAGCGCCACGGCTTCCCGGGCATGAAGGTCATGCAGTTCGCCTTCGGGGCCGACACCCTGGCCCAGGAGTACATCCCGGAGAACTACCCCGAGGACTGCGTCGCCTACACCGGCACCCACGACAACGACACCGTGCTCGGCCTGTTCCGCAGCGGCGAGGGCGAGGCCACCACCCGCACCGCCGAACAAGTCGAGGCCGAGCGACGTACCATCCTCGCCTACACCGGCACCGATGGTTCGCAGCTCAACTGGGACTTCCTCGGCGCCGTCTGGCGCTCGCAGGCCCGGCTCGCCATCGCCCCGCTGCAGGACGTGCTCGACCTCGGCAGCGAGTCGCGCATGAACACCCCCGGCCAGATGGGCGAACACTTCTGGAGCTGGCGCTTCACCTGGGACCAGCTCACCCCCGAACGCAGCGAACGCCTGCGCGCGCTGACCGTCGAGGCGGGGCGGTGAGGCCGCCCACCTAGGCCTGCCACCGGCACGACTCTCAGTGTTGCAACCGCTGTCCTCGCCTGACATCCTGTGCGGAAATGAGCCACTGCCTCCGCGCCATCCTGCTCGGTCTCCTCTGCCTCGGCCCCCTGCGGGCCGACATCCTCTGGGATGGCTCCGCCAGCGGCAGTTGGCGCGACGTGAAAAACTGGAACCTCAACCGGTTACCGTCGCTCACGGAAACCCTCGTGTTCCCCGAAGGCATCAGCCGCAAGGCGATGACCCAGGACATCGCCAATGCGCCCATTCAAAAGCTGGTCTTCAAGGACGATGGCTACAGCCTGTCCGGCGCCGCGATCCGCCTGGGCGCCGGCGGCATTGAGCTGGTCGACTCCACCAGCTTTGCCGGCGCGGCGACGGTGAATGTCAACTTGCAGATCGTCGGCACCCAGACCTTCTTTGTCGGCGGTGAGGCCATCGTCAAGGACCCGCACCTGATCCTCAATGGCGACATTCAGCTCAGCACCTTTCCGCTGACCCTCGCCGGCGGTGCCGTGACCCTGGCCGGCGACGTGACCGCGGCAGCAACGTTGCCCGCCGAGCTGCATTTCCGTGGCTTTGGCAAGACCGTCGCCGCCGGCAGCCGCATCAGCCTGCCCGATGGCGTGGTGACGGTGAGCCTGGGGGATTTGCATCTGGCCGGTGAACTCGAGGCGCGGGAAGTCTTGGTCAACAGCCTCTTCTTCCTGTCCCGCTTCACCGGCACCGGTGTCGTGGCGGCGGACTTTCTAGCCCTGGCCACCGAGGTCAGTGCAAGTCGCAACGGTGACAGCTTTGGCCGCCTGACCTTCGAGCGTCAGACCACCCTGGGCAAGGACAGCCGGCTGCTTTTCCGTCTGGGCACGCCCGCCTCGCCCGGGACAACGCACGACCAGATCCGCATCGCCGGCTCGCTGCTGCTGCAGGACAACGCTGAAATCGTGCTGGAAACGGGACGCGGTTTCGTTCCCGCTCTCGGTCAAACCTTCGTGCTGATCGACAAGACCAGTGCCGGCAACCTCAGTGGTCGCCTGCGCCTGCCCGAGGGCGCCGTGCTGAAGGCAACGACGGCGGCTCTGCGACTTTCGCACACGGGCGGCGACGGCAATGATGTGACCGCCACCGTGGTCGATCTGGTGCCGACGATGAGCAAGATCGAGAACCAGACCATGCTGGAGGACAGCGTGCTGGAGGTGCCCTTTACCGTTGCGGATCCCAACACCGCCATTTCGCGGCTGGCGGTGACCGCGAGTTCGCCGAATGCCACAGTGACGGTTCTGGGCACCGGCAGTTCGCGCCGGTTGCGGATTCAGCCGGAGGCCCATTTTTTCTCCACCAACCTGCCGGTGACGGTGAGTGTCACGGATGGCGTCCTGACCTCCGCCCAGACCTTCAACGTACTGGTCACGCCGGTGAATGACGCCCCCTCCTTCAGCGTCGTTAGTCCACTCAGCATCGTGCCCAATCTGGCATCCGTCACGCTGACGGCTGCGCAAGCCATCTCGGTTGGGCCCGGCGAGGCTACCCAAGGGCAAAAACAGCAGTTCGAAATTCTGGCCAATTCCAACCCCGATCTCTTCCGGGTCCAGCCCAGCCTTGCCGCGGACGGCCGTCTCACCTGCACCCCGCTTGACGTGGAGGGAACGGCCCTGCTGACGGTGCGTGCGGTGGATGACGGCGGCACCGCTCTGGGAGGCGTCAATGCCAGCACTCCGCAACAGATTGAGCTGCAGGTGGCCTTTCCACCGATACCGCCCGTCGTGCTGAACACCACGGCTTGGACCGGCAACACGGGCGACCGCTGGGACGATCCGGCCAACTGGAGCAGCAATCACGTGCCCGGCAGCGGCAACTTCCCGGATCCCAATTCACCGCTCAACAGTGTTTCCTTTCCGGGTGGCCTGCCCAGTTTCAAGCGGACGATCAATCCGCTGGGCGGGGCTTTTGCCGTCAATCTGCTTTTCCAGGGCGACGACTACACGATCGCTCAGGCCAACGACAGCCTCGTCGTGGCCGGCAACATTGAGGTCGAGGCCGGCAATCATGTCGACCTGAATCTGAAGGTGATCCATGCCATCCAAGCCAAGACCCTGGTGCTGGCATTGCACCGGGATGCCTCGCTGCATTTCCGCCAGGGACTCGATTCCGATCCGGCCTTTTTCGAGCCCATCTCCCCCTCCTCCACCGGCTCCATTGCCGATGCCTTCTTCAATGCTTTTGCGGCCATCTTCGTGTACTTTCAGTTTGGCGATCCCGTCGGCATCGCACCACCGGTCAACAAGAACCACTTTTTCATGTTTGAGGAAGGGGCCAAGCTCATCCTTGAGCGAGATTCGCTTTTTCGGGAGGCCGGGGGCGACGGCCAGGACATCCGCATTGCCGGCGGCGGCACGACGGTCCTCAACGGCAATCTGACAGTCGGATCGATCCTCATGGAGAGTGGCAGCCGGCATGTTCTGGAAGTCAACGGCAGGCTGAACGGGGATGTCGTTTTTTCGCGCAAGTCCACACTGCGTGGCGCGGACGGCCAGATGAACCGGGTCTTTGCCGGTGGGCGCATCCAACCGGGACGCGAGGAAGCCCTGGCGGATTCGACGACCCAACTCACCTTTGATGAACTCCACCTCCGGCACGATTCTTCCACGGATGCGCGCGCCGTCCTTGAGATGGACCTGGGTTCAACCATGGTGGCCGGCAGGACTTACGACCAGATCCGGGTGACAACCCTCAGCATTGCCGAGGGCGTCGAACTGGTGCTGCGGCCGGAGCCGGACTTCGCCCTGGTGCCAGGCCAGGAATACCTGCTGGTGGAGGTGGCCGGCACCGCAGGCGGTCGCACCGGCACCTTCGCCGGCCTGCCAGAAGGCGGCATCCTCAACATGCAGGGTGCCGAAATGCGCCTCTCCTACTTCGGCGGCGACGGCAACGACATCACGGCGACCGTGGCCAACCAAACTCCCGTCGCCTTCGGATTGCGCGACCTGGTGATCGACGAGGATGACCTGCCCCCCGAGTTGCCTCTCCTGCTCTCGAACCTGCTCATGTCTGAGGAGGATTTTTTGCAGGGGCCGGCCCTGACCGTCACTTCCAGCCAGCCGCAACTGCTGCCGGCTGACAACGTCCTTCTGAATGGCACCGCCAACCAGCGCACCCTGAAGATCAGCCCGCTGCAGGACCAAAACGGCAGCGCCACGGTCGACATCGCCATCGACGACGGCACCGCGGTCGGCACCAGCCGTTTCAAGCTGACCGTGCTGCCGGTGAACGACGCACCCTCCTTCCTCAAGGGACCGAATGTGATCGCCGCGCGCACGGCTGGCGCGCAGAAACTCAGCGGCTGGGCCAGCGCCATCCGCGCCGGACCGGCCAACGAAAACACCCAGGCTTTGGCTTTCGAGATCGTCAGCAACAGCAACCCCGGCCTGTTTGCGGAACTGCCGGCCGTCGAGACCGATGGCGCTTTGAGCTTCGCCCCCAACCCGAAGGTGGCCGGCACGGCCACGCTCGACCTGCGTCTGATCGATGATGGCGGCACGGAGCGTGGGGGCCAGGATCGCAGCGCGGTGCAGACCTTCACCCTCACGACGCTGACGACCAACACGCCGCCGAGTTTCACCACCGCGGGCAATGTCCGGGTCACCGCCGGCCAGCCGATCACCCTGCCCTGGGCAACCGTGACCTCCAAGGGCGCCGCCGATGAAGACGGCCAAACCGTCAGCTTCCTGGCGGAGACCGACCAACCGGAGCTGTTTGCCAGTCCACCGGCCATCGATGCCGCGGGCGTGCTCAGCCTGCAGCCGTTGCTCAGCGCCGGCGGCCAAACCGCCGCGCTGTTCGTGCGCGCCCGGGACAACGGCGGCACGCTGGCGGGCGGCGTCGACACCTCGCCGGTCCAGAACTTCAAGATTCAGATCGAAGCCAATGCCCCGCCGGAGATCTTCGGCTTGGTGAACCAGACGCTCGCGGAAGACGCCGCCACCCAGGTGCAGGCCTTCCGCCTGCTCGGCTCGGATGTGGCGAATCCGGTGATGACGGTGACCTCAAGCCGGCCGGAGCTGATCCCGCCCGAGAACATCGTCCTGACCCCGCTCGCCTTTGCCGGCACGCTCGCCTACACCCCGCTGCCGGATGCCAGCGGCAGTGCAACGCTCACCCTCAGCGTCGACGACGGACAGGCGACCGCCACCGCCGCGTTTGTCGTGACGGTGACGCCGGTCAATGACGCGCCCGCCTTCACCGCCGGCCCCGACCTCAGCGTGGTGCGCGGCAGCGGTCCGCAGGTCGTGGCACCGTGGGCCACCGATCTCCGGGCCGGTCCCGCCGATGAGGATGGCCAGGCCCTGACCTTCGAGATCACGGGCAACAGCAACCCGGGGATCTTCCTGACCCCGCCAACGCTGAATGCCGCCGGCATGCTCAGCTTCACGCCGAACCCCGAGACCAGCGGCAGCAGCACGCTTCAGCTGCGGCTGCGCGACGACGGCGGCACGGCCAACGGCGGCGCCGACACCAGCCCGCCGCAGACCTTCACCCTCACCAGCCTGCCCGCCAACAATGCCCCGCGCTTCACGCCGGGCCCGGAGGTGGAGGCACCCGCCGGTGTCACCACCACCGTGGCCTGGGCCAGCAACCTCTCCCCCGGCGCAGCGGACGAGGCCGGGCAAACGCTGAGCTTCAGCGTCACCAGCAACCGCCCCGACCTGTTCAGCACGCCCCCCAGCCTGTCGGCGACCGGTGAACTCAGCCTCACTCCGCTCGCCAGCGCCAGTGGCGTGGTCACACTCACCGTGCAGTTGCAGGACAACGGCGGCACGGCAAACGGCGGCGTCGATCGCAGCCCGGTGAGCGGACTCACCGTGCGCATCGGCAATGTCACGCGCACCCCGGGCACTTACATCGGCCTGGCCGAGGCGGCACCGCAGACGACCGCCAGCCATGCCCGCCAGGGGTTCCTCAATGTCACGGTGACACGCCCCGGTTCCTTCAGCGGCAAGCTCCTCCTGGGCGGCATCAGCCATGGCCTGCGCGGCACGTTTGACAACTCCGGCACGGCCAGCTTCGGTCGCGCCGGCAGCCAACTGCCCCTGCCACGCAAGGGCCAGTCGCTTCTGCAGCTCAGCCTGCGCTTCGAGGCCGTCGCCGGCAGCGACCGGATCACCGGCACGGTGCTTGAGGCCGGGCAGGCCTTTGCGCAGGTCGAGGCCGGGCGCGCCATCTTCCACGCCCGGACAAATCCCATGCTCGCCTGGATCGTCGACGGCCAGGGCAACCAGGGACGTTTCACCGTCGCCTTCCCCGCGCTCACGGCCCCGAACCGCGGCCTGGCCGCCGACGCCTATCCGCAGGGCGACGGCTGGGGCGGCCTGACCATCGGACTCGATGGCAAGGCCAGCCTCGCCGGCCAACTCGCCGACGGCAGCAAGATCACCGCGAGCAGTTTCCTGACCGAGGGCAACCGGGTCGCCTTCCACGCGTTGCTCCAGGGCGGCAAGGGCTCCATCTCCGGTCGCGCCCGCTATCAAAACCTCGCCAGCAGCGATGCCAATGGCACGGCCTTCCTGTGGTTTCGCCCGGCACTGCCCAAGCCGCGCCCGGCGACCCTCTACCCCAACGGCTGGCCCGGCGGCATCGAGGTGGATTTCGAAGCCAGTCGCCTGGTGGCCAAAGCCTCGCCCTACCTCCCCGGCCTGACATCCGCGGATGCCGATGGCAACCTGCTCGCCCTCTTCGATGCCCTGCCGCCGAAGGCCCTGAACCTCAGCCCGCGCCTGCAACTGCTGCCCGTCACCACGCCGGACGCTCACCAGTGCAAAACCACGGTCCAGGCCGCCTCCGGCCGCTGGTCGGGCAGCTTCCTGCATCCCGCCAACGGCAAAAAGACCTCCTTCCAGGGTGTGCTCCTGCAGAAGTCCGGCCGCGCCACCGGCTTCTTCCTCGGCCCGACCGGCAGCGGCCTCGCCGGCTTCCGTCTTGCGCCGTGAGCGCGGCCAAGGCCAGCCTCACCCCTGCCGCGCGCGGATGTCGAGCAGGCGTTTCATGACGTGCTGCAGGTTGCCGCTCCATTCGCGGGTGCCGAAGGCGTCGTGGACGTCGCGGTAGAGTGCGTACAGCTCGGCATAGACCGCCTGGTTTTCCGGGATCGGGTAAAACACCCGCTCGCGCACGGCGGTGACGCGGGCCTGCAGTTCGCCCAACTCACCGGCGCCGGCGGCGACCGCGCCAAAGACGGCGGCCCCGAGCGCACAGGTCTGCTCGCTCTGGCTGACCTTCATCGGCTTGCCAATGACATCGGCATAGATCTGCATCAGCGTCGGGTTCTTGATCGACAGACCGCCGGTGTTGATCACCTCATCGATCTTCACGCCGTAGTCCTCGACCCGGCGGATGATGGTCAGGGCGCCAAAGGCGGTGGCCTCGATGTAGGCGCGGTAGATCTCGTGCGCCTCGGTGTGCAGGGTCTGGCCGAGCAGCAGGCCGGTGAGACGAGCATCGACAAGCACCGTGCGGTTGCCATTGTTCCAGTCGAGCGCCAGCAGGCCGCTGGCCCCGGGTTTCTGCGCGCTCATGGCCTTTTCCATGGCGACAAATTTGTCCCCGACCGTGGCGCCGTAGCTGTCGGGCACCAGATGGTTGACCAGCCACAGGAAGAGATCGCCCACCGCGCTCTGGCCGGCCTCGATGCCGAAGGAACCCGGCAGCACGCTGCCATCGACAATGCCGCAGACACCGGGGATGTCGGCGAGCGGTGCGTCGTTGCGCGCGATCATGAGGTCGCAGGTGCTGGTGCCGAGGATTTTCACCAGCGTGCCCTCGCGGATGCCGGCGCCAACGGCGCCCATGTGGGCATCAAAGGCACCGACGGCAATCGCAATGCCTTCCGGCAGGCCCAGCTTTGCCGCCCATTCGGCGCAAAGACTGCCGGCGCGGGTGTCAGCCGTGTGGGCCTCGTCGTAGAGTCGGTCGCGCAGGTCGGCCAGGGCCGGATCGAGGCGGGCCAGGAACTCCTTGTCGGGCAAACCGCCCCACTCGCGGCCAAACAGCGCCTTGTGCCCGGCCGCGCAGATGCTGCGCTTGAGCGTGCGCGGATTCGTGTCGCCGGCCAGCACCGCCGGCAGCCAGTCGCAGTGCTCGACAAAGCTGTGGGCGGCGGCAAAGACCTGCGGGTTGCAGCGGCGCAGGCGCAGGATCTTGCTCCAGAACCACTCGCTCGAGTAAATGCCCCCGCACTTGGCGATCATCGTCGGCCGCAGCTCCCGGGCCAGCGCGGTGATCTCGGCGGCCTCGGCATGGGCCGTGTGATCCTTCCACAGCCAGACCATCGCATCGAGGTTGCCGCGGAACTCCGGCAGCAGGAAGATCCCCGCGGCGCCGGACTGCCGCAG
>CBINON010000037.1:0-45024 GCA_966252325.1 uncultured bacterium
CGACGCGCCAGCTTCCCTCCGCCCTCCGCCATCCGCAGTCCGCAATCCCATCGATGCCTTCGTCCAGGCCCGCCTGCAGGAGGTGGGTCTGAAGCCCGCCCCCGAGGCCGATGCCCACACGCTG
The DNA here is from genome assembly GCA_966252325.1 of uncultured bacterium. Taxonomy (GTDB): domain Bacteria; phylum Verrucomicrobiota; class Verrucomicrobiia; order Verrucomicrobiales; family Verrucomicrobiaceae; genus Prosthecobacter. Next base: position 125 of record CBINON010000037.1, read on the forward strand.
GTGCGCCGGCTGTCGCTGGACCTCACCGGCCTGCCGCCGAGCCCGGACCTGATCCGTCGCCACGTCCAGCCCGGGCAGAAGACGCTCAGCGACGCCCAGTACAGCACGCTGGTCGATGAACTGCTGAAGAGTCCGGCCTACGGCGAGCACCGCGCGCGCTACTGGCTGGATGCCGCCCGCTATGCCGACACCCACGGCCTTCATTTCGACAAGTACCGCGAGATCTGGCCCTACCGCGACTGGGTGATCGGTGCCTTCAATCGCAACCAGCCCTTTGATCAGTTCACCATCGAGCAGATTGCCGGCGACCTGCTGCCCCAGCCGAGCGAGAGCCAGCTCATCGCCACCGGTTTCCAGCGCTGCAACATCACGACGAACGAGGGCGGCACGATCGACGAGGAAAACCTCGCCAACTATGCGGCTGACCGCGTGCAGACGCTGGGCTGGGTGTACTTCGGTCTGACGACCAACTGCTCGCAGTGCCACGACCACAAGTTCGATCCGATCTCGATGCGCGATTACTACTCGCTGGCCGCCTTCTTCCGCAACACGACGCAGAAACCCAAGGACGGCAACGTCAAGGACGGCCTCGGGCCGGTGCTGGTCTTGCCTTCGGCGCAGGATCGCCCGCGCTGGCAGGCCCTGCCGGCGGAGATCGCGGCGGCGAAGGCGAAGCTGGAGGAGAACCGCAAGCTGGCTCGGCCGGAGTTCAACACCTGGCTGGCCTCGGCCAAGCCGGAGGATCTGGATCGCGACCTGCCCGCGCAGGGGCAGATCGCCCACGTGCCGCTCAACGAGGGCACGGGCAGCGAGGTGACCGGGGTCTGCGGTGCCCCGAAGACCTTCCGCGCCACCGGCCAGGTGAGCTGGAAGGCCGATGGCAAGATCGGTCCGGCACCGGTGATGAAGCCGGGCGGCACCTTTGACCTCGGCGAGGTGGGCGATTTCGAGAAGGACAAACCGTTCAGCTATGGCGCCTGGGTGCGTGCCGGCAAACTCGGGGTCAGCGGCGGCATCCTGGCGCGCATGGACGAAAAGGGAGGGTACCGCGGCTGGGATCTCTGGCAGAACGACCGTTTTTACTCCGTCCACATCGTCCACCGCTGGCCCGATGACGCGCTCAAGGTCAGCACCGCCAAACCGAGCGTGCGGCCGGGCGTCTGGCAGCATGTCTTTGTCACCTACGACGGCAGCGGCAAGGCCGAGGGTGTCAAGATTTACCTGGATGGCGTGGCGCAACCGCTGAAGACCGAGGTGAATGCCCTGAAGAACAGCATTCGCACGACCACGCCGACGCGCATCGGCCAGCGCAGCCACGTCCAGGTCTTCCACGAGGGCAGCGTCCAGGACGTGCGCCTCTTCGACCGCCTGCTGCGGCCCGTGGAAATCCAGACCCTGGCCAGGGTCGGTCCGCTGCGCGAAATGCTCGCCTCCGCCAAGCGCGGGCCGAAGCAGGTCGAGGCCTTGTTCGGTCACTTTCTTGCCACCCGCCACGACGGCTGGATGACGGCCGACAAGGCCCATCAGGCGCTGGAGGGTGAACGCGCGGCCATCCAGGCGCGCAGCCCGCTGACCCACATCCAGGAGGAGCGCAGGGATCAGGCGCCGATGGCGAACCTCCTCATGCGCGGCCAGTACGACCAGGTCGGCGAGGAAGTGCCTGCGGCGGTGCCCGCCGCGCTCGGCAAGCTGCCCGAGGGCGCGCCGCGCAACCGCCTGGGGCTGGCGCAGTGGCTGGTCAGCGAGGGCAACCCGCTCACCGCCCGTGTCACGGTCAACCGCTTCTGGCAGGAACTGTTCGGCCAGGGCCTGGTCAAGACCAGCGAGGACTTCGGCATCATGGGCATGCCACCCACCCATCCGGAGCTGCTCGACTGGCTGGCGGTCGAATTCCGCGAGAGCGGCTGGGATGTGAAGCGCCTCATCAAGCTGATGGTCAGCTCCAGCACTTACCGTCAGGCCGCGACCGTGACACCGGCGAAGCTGGCCAAGGATCGCGACAATGGCCTGCTCAGCCGCGGCCCGCGCTTCCGCATGGACGCGGAAATGATCCGCGACTACGCCCTCGCCGCCAGCAGCACGCTGTCGCCGCGCATGGGCGGCCCGGGCACCTATCCCTACCAGCCTGAGAACATCTGGGAGGTGGTGGGCATGGGCACCGAGAAGTATGCCCAGGACAAGGGGGAAAACCTGTACCGCCGCACGGTGTACAACTTCTGGAAGCGCATGGCGCCGCCGGCGAACATGGACGTCTTCAATGCCCCCAGCCGTGAGATGAGCTGTGTGCGCCGCGACCGCACCAACACGCCGCTGCAGGCGCTGGTGGTGATGAATGACGTCCAGTTTGTCGAAGCCTCGCGCAACCTAGCCCAGCGCGTGCTGGCCGCCGCCGATCGCGATGACGCCCGCCTCGACGAACTCGCCCTGCGCCTGCTCTGCCGCCCGCTCAAGCCGGTCGAGCGCAGCGTGCTGACCACCGGCCTCGCCGACCTGAAAAAGCACTATGCCGCCCAACCCGATGATGCCGCGGCCCTGATCGCCGTTGGCGAAACCAAGCCGGATGCCAAGCTTCCCGCCCCCGAACTCGCCGCATGGACGATGGTCTGCAATCAGGTCATGAATCTGGATGAGGTGCTGAACAAGTAAGGCTGAGTTCCAAGTTTCAGGTTTCAGGTTTCAAGTTCCCAAGAACCCTCATGGCCAAGATCGAAAAGTTCGAGGACATTCTCGCCTGGCAGAAGGGCAGGGAACTGACTCAGCACGTGTATCGTGCGACGCGGCAGGGAGAGTTTGCCAGGGACTTTGCGCTGCGGGAGCAGATGCGGCGGGCGGCGATCTCAATCACCTCCAACATCGCCGAAGGTTTTGAGAGGGATGGAAGCAAAGAGTTCATCCAGTTTCTTTCCCACTCCAAGGGCTCCTGCGGAGAAGTCCGCTCCCAACTGTATGTCGCCTTGGATGAGGCCTACCTGAGTCAGTCGCAGTGGCAGGACTTGCACGATCGCTGCCTTGAAATCAGCCGTCTTCTCGATGGCTTTGCCAAATACCTCCAGCAGACCGAACTGAAGGGTCGAAAATTCCAGAACTCATCGTTACGTCCCAATCGCCGGGCACTTCCCGCACCTGAAACTTGAAACCTGAAACTTGAAACCCATGAGCCTTTTCAACGAGTGGCAAACCTTGGAAACCCGACGCCGTTTTTTTGCGCGGGGTCGCAACGTGGTCGGGTATGCGGCGCTGAGCTCGCTGCTCGGCGAGACTCTGCTGGGGCGCGCGCAGGCCGGCAGCGGCCAGGTGACCACCCACTTTCCGGCCAAGGCCAAGCGAGTCATCTACCTGCACATGGTCGGCGGTCCCTCGCAGATGGACCTGTTCGACTACAAGCCGGGGATGCAGAAGTGGTATGACAAGGACCTGCCCGACAGCATCCGCCAGGGGCAGCGCCTGACGACGATGACCAGCGGCCAGGCGCGGTTTCCCATCGCGCCGTCGAAGTTCCGCTTCGAGCAGCGCGGCCAGTGCGGCATGTGGATGAACGCCGACCTGCTGCCGCACCTCGGCAAGGTGGCCGATGACATCTGCTGGATGCGCTCGTTGAACACCCAGGCGATCAACCATGAGCCGGCGATCTGTGCCATGCAGACCGGCAACCAGGTGACCGGCCGGCCCTGCCTGGGTTCCTGGGCGTCGTATGGACTTGGCTCGGTGAACCAGAACCTGCCGGGGTTTGTCGTGCTCATCGCCACGCCGAGCAATCGCGAGCAGGAGCAGGCCATCTCCCCGCGCCTGTGGTCGAGCGGTTACCTGCCGGGCGAGCACGCCGGGGTGTCGTTCCGCAGCAAGGGCGATCCCATCCTCTTCATCAACAACCCGCCCGGCGTCGACGACCGCGTGCGCCGGCGCATGCTCGACGGCGTGCAGGCGCTCAACGAAATCAACTACCGCGAGGTGGGCGATCCCGAGACGCACACGCGCATTCAGCAGTATGAAATGGCCTTTCGCATGCAGGCCAGCGTGCCGGAACTGACCGACCTGGCGGGCGAGCCGGAGCACACCTTCAAGCTCTATGGCGAGGAGGCGAGGAAGCCCGGCAGTTTTGCCAACAGCGTGCTCATGGCGCGCCGCCTGGCCGAGCGCGGCGTCCGCTTCACCCAGATCTACCACAACAACTGGGACCACCACTCGAACGTCGCCGGCCGCATGCCCAGCCAGTGCCGTGACATCGATCAGCCCTGCGCGGCGCTCATCCAGGACCTCAAGCAGCGCGGCATGTTCGAGGACACCCTCATCATCTGGGGCGGCGAGTTCGGCCGCACGATCTACAGCCAGGGCGGTCTCACCAAGGAGAACTACGGTCGCGACCACCATCCGCGCTGCTTCACCATGTGGATGGCCGGCGGCGGCGCCAAGGGCGGTGCGATCTACGGCGAGACCGACGACTTCAGCTACAACATCGTCAAGGACCCGCTGCCCATCAGCGACTTCCACGCCACGGTTCTGCACCTGCTGGGTTACGAGCACGAGCGCTTCACTTACAAGTACCAGGGTCTCGACCAGCGCCTGACTGGGGTTGAACCCGCCAAGGTGGTGAAGGCGCTGGTGGCGTGAGCGGAGCATTTGCCGGATGAAGGGGAGTTTTCTCTTGCAGCAAGATTCCGGGTCGGGTTAAGACCTTTGTCTTAACCATGAAGATGCATTTTCTGACGGCCTTTGCCTGCCTTGCCGGTGGCTTGCTGGGGGCGGACAAGCTCGAGCGGGTCGAGGTTCCCGGCGCCTATGAGACCAAGGTCTACACCGATGTCACCATCCTGGGCGTCACCGACAAGGGGATCAAGGTGGCGCACTCCGGCGGACTGGTGGTGCTGCCGCCCACGGTTTTTCCCGAGGCCCTGCAGAAGAAGTACGCGCTGACGGCGCCGGCGGTGCCCGCAGCCGCAGCCCTGACACCGGGGCCTGCACCGGCCGCGTTGCCGGCGGGCGGCGATCCGATCTCGGAGAGCGTCGTGCTGGTCAACGGCGCCGATGGCGGCGGCTCGGGCTTTCTCGTTCGCGAGGCGGGCCGGGTGTACTTCTACACTGCGGTCCATGTCATGGCCGGCATTGCCAAGGCCAAGTTTGTCACGCCATCCGGAGTGGTGCTGCCAATCGGTGACGCCAGCGTGGTGGAGATTTCCGATGATGACGCCTGCGCGGATGTTTGCCGGGTCGCCCTGCCTGCCAACCTGGCAACGGCCCTGGAGTGGGCCGGTGAGGTGAAGATTGGAGACGACATCACCGCCCTGGGCAACAGCCTGGCCGAGAAGGTGGTGGCCCGGGTGGATGGCAAAATCGGCGGGGTCGGGGTGGGTGAGATCGAACTCCGCTGCGATGTCGTGCCGGGCAACAGCGGCGGGCCGGTGCTGCTCAAGGACAGTGGCAAGGTCGTTGGCCTCGTCACCCGCGCCTCCCTGCACAGCGATGATGTCTGGGTGAATGGCACCACCTTCGGCGGCGTGCGCCGCTTCGCCGCGCGACCGACAAAGATCGCCAAGTGGACGACCATGAGTTTGTACAACCTCCGCCAGCAGAGTGCGCGGCTGGATCGAATCCGCGACGACACGCGGGTGCTGGCCTGCGTGATTCTGTTGAGCTATTTCCGCGACGGCGTGACGGCGCCGGACTCGCGCCAGGGGGATTACAGCATTCGCGATGTGCTCAAGGCCGGCAGCGGGACGAGCGTGGGCGGGGCGGTCAGTGGCGCCATTGCGACGCTGAACCGGGACCTGCGCCTGGGGGCCACGGCCACCCTTTCCGAAGCCGCTGCCAAGCCGATCTATGCCCGCTTTTTCGGGGCCCTCTTTCAGGCGGCGAAATCGGACGTGGCCAGCGCCAGCAGCGCCGACTACATCCGCTACCACCGGCCGCGGTTTGAGCAGGAGGCGGAGCTGCGCAAAAAGATCACGGCCGGCATTCTCGACCTCTCGAGCCGCGTGGCGGGTGCCCGTTTTCGCTGACCGGCCTCGAGCCGACCCGAGGTCGTGAGGCGACGTGCACGGAGCGAAGGGGGGCAGAGGCTTGGGTCTCGCCCCAGCTCCTGACTCCAAGCTCTGCACCTGCTTCCGCCCTTCAGAGCAAGCCCAACTGCCGGCCCTCGCTGACCGGGGCCGGAGCGGCGTAGCTGGCGCGCGGGCGGGCGACCTCGATGGTGGCGGTGCAGGTGCGGCGCTCGGCACAGAGCACGCGGGCGTCGGCGACCCCGGCACGGACGAGTGATTCGCGGATCCGGCCGGCGGCGCGCGCCGGATCGTTGCAGTCATCGCTCAGGTGGCCGAGCACGACATGGTGCAGGCCGGGATGGGCCAGGCTTTCGACCAGTTCGGCGGCCTGGTCGTTGGAGAGGTGGCCGTGGCGCGACATGATGCGCTGCTTGGTCGCCCAGGGCCGCTTGGTGTCGGCCTCGAGCAGTTGGGCATCGTAGTTGGCCTCGACAAACAGGCTGTCGGAACCGCGCAGGCGATCCTTGATCAGGTTGGTGACGAAGCCGACGTCGCTGAGCACGCCCAGGCGTGAATCGGGGTCGGCGATGACGAAGCCCACCGGATCGACGGCGTCATGCGGCACGGGGAAGGATTCGATGACGAGGTCCTGGATTTCAAAGCTGCTGCCGGTCTGCATGAGCCGCCACTGGGGCGCGCCGCGGAACTTCAGGCTGCCCAGCAGGTGTTCCTGGGTGAGGGCGGTGCAGTAGAGCGGCACGCTCAGCCTGCCGCTGAGCACTTCCAGGCCGGCGGTGTGATCCTGGTGCTCGTGGGTGAGCAGGATGCCGTCGAGTGAGGCGGGCGCAATGCCGGCCGCCTCCAGGCGCAGGCAGATCTGCTTGGCGCTCAGGCCGGCGTCGATGAGCAGGGTGGTGCGACCGGTCGAGACGACCGCGCAATTGCCCGAGCTGCCGCTGCCGAGGACCGTGAGACGCACCATGTCCTTGGCATTAGCGGAGAGCGCGCGCCTGGCAAGTCCGCGCCTGCGGTTTTTGCCGGCTCAGACGAACAAGCCGTCGAGCGTGCCGGTGCTGGCCTGGTTGAAGTGCTCGAGCTCGGCGCCGAATTCGCGTGCCAGGCTGAGGTGCAGGTTCGCCACCGGCGTGCCCTTGGGGCAGGCGAGATGCTGTCCGGTCGCCAGTCGGCCGCCGGCGCGGCCGAACAGGACGAGCGGCAGATCCTCCTTGATGTGGCCGTTGCCGTCCTTCATCTCGCTGCCGTAGAGCACCAGACTGTGATCGAGCAGGCTGCCTACGCCCTCGTCGACCGCACGCAGCCGTTCCAGCAGGTAGCGCACCTGCTCCGCATACCAGCGGCTGACCGTTGTGTACTCCCTGACCAGCGCCGCCTGGTTCTTGTGGTGGCTCATGCCGTGGTGGTCGTTTTTGACACCGTCGAGGAAGGTGAAGTTCTGGCGGCTGAAGCCGTGCGCGCTCATGAAGGTGGCGACGCGGGTCGTGTCGGTCTGCAGGGCCAGCACCAGCAGGTCGAGCATCAGACGCATGTGCTCGTCCTTGGCGAGCGGGATGCCGGCCGGAGGTCGCACCAGGTCGGGTTTCTGCAGCGGTGTCCAGGCCGGTTCGGGTGGATTCAGCGTGCGCTCGATCTGCTGTTCGACGCCGCGCACGCCCTCAAGGTACTCCTCGATCTTCTGGCGGTCGCGGCCGCTGGCGACCCGTTGCACGGCCTTGGCGTCCTCGAGCACGAGATCGACGACGCTGCGGCGATGGGTGGCGGCGCGCCGGGCCTCGGGCGAGGCGGGGTCGCGGAACAGGCGGTCGAAGGCGGCGCGCGGGCTGATTTCCGGCGACAGCCGCTGGCTGGGGCTGCTCCAGGAGACGGTGTTGGCGAGCGCGATGGGGTCGTCGCCGGCCATGCCCTGGCGTGGCGGTTCGGTGCCCAGTTCGAGACTGGCGAAGCGGGTGCCGCGCCCGATTTGGCGGGCGATGACCTGGTCGACGGAGATGCCGTTGACGCCGTTTTCGATCGCCGTGCCGGTCAGGAAGGCGCCTGTCAGCTTGACGTGGCCGCGGCCGGTGCTGTCGAGGCCGCTGAGCACGAGCATGTCCTTCGTGAAGGCGGCGAGCGGTTCAAGGATGGGCGAGAGGACAAAGTCGCGGCCCCGGCCGGTGACATTCCAGTCGCCGGGATAAACGCCGTTGGGCTGGAAGAAGGTGACGAAGCGCCGCGGCGGCACAGCGCGGGCGGCAGCGCGCAGGCTGCGCGGGGTCATGATTTCAAGCCAGGGCAGGGCAAGGGCGGCACCGGTGCCACGGAGGAAGTGGCGGCGGTCAAGGCGGGGGCTGGGCATCGCTGGGTAACGCTGGCTGCCGTGCCGAGCTTGCAGCCCGTCATCAGGGCAGGAATCCGTCGTGCCAGCGCAGGCGGGCTGCCTCGACGAGTTTGCGCAGCTCGCTGACGAAGTCGGTGCTGCTGTGATGATGCTCCTGGTGTTCGATTTGCTGGATCAAGGCGGGTCGCGCCTCGGCGGCGACACTGAAAGCGCCGTAGCCGTTCTGCCAGTCGGCAAAGTCGGGGAAGATGCGGCAGCGACGGATCCACTGCGAGGAGGTCGCCTTCATTTCCAGGACCAGGTCGGCGAGTGCCACCGAGGGATTCAGCCCGACGAGCAGGTGGATGTGGTCGTCAACCCCGCCGACGCGGTAGAGCTGCGAGCCGCGCGTCTGGATGACACCCCAGAGATAGCGGTACAAATCCTCGCGACGCGCCTTGCACAAGGCGGGGATGGCTCCCTTGGTGCCGAACACGATGTGGTAAGTGAGGTCAGTGCAGGCTTGCATGACATGAACTTTCCAAAGTCAGTGAACCGATTACAATTTAATACTTTCTAGTATTAAGTCATTTTATCCTTGCCATCGACTTAGGATAGAAGGTGATTATATCACCGCGGATCAGTCGGGGATCGCGCCCTGTGTGCGAAAAGCTTGGCTGAGTACAAGGGCTTCGATGAGTGCGCGGGCGCGATGGCCGCCGGTGGCGGTGTCCGCGAGCAGGCGTTTCACCAGGCCCTCGTCCTGCGGGCGCAGGGCGCGGCCAAGGGCGAAGGCGGCAAGGCGGCGGGTGAGGGTGGTGAGGAATTCGTCGCGGTGGCGTTCGACAAGCAGGGCGCGCAGTTCGGCGGGGCCGTGGAAAGGCGGGCTGCCCGGCAACTGACCGCTGGCATCGACCGGTTTGCCGGCTTCCTCGGCGCGGAAGCGGCCGATGGCATCGAAGTTTTCCAGGCCGAAGCCGATGGGGTCGATCTTGTCATGGCAACCGGCGCAGCTTTCGTGGCGGCGGTGTTCGGCGAGTTCCTCGCGCAGGGTTTTGCCGCGTTCGCCGGCCTTGTCATCGAGCTGGCCGGCGTCGGCCGGCGGTTCGGCGAGGTGGCGGCCGAGCAGGTTTTCCAGCACCCATTTGCCGCGCAGCACCGGGCTGGTGCGGTTCGGCGTGGCCGAGGCGGTGAGGATGGCGCCCATGCCAAGCAGGCCACCGCGCGCCGGGTCGGTCAGCGCCACGGGCCGCATCGCCTCCCCCTTGATGCCTGGCACGCCATAGAGGGTGGCGAGCTCGGCATTGAGAAAGCTGTCGCGCCCCTCCAGCAGCTCACCGAGCGGGCGGTTCTCGCGCAGCAGGCGTTCGAAGACGAGCACGGGTTCGAGCCGCATGGCCTCGGCGAGCGACGGTGTGAAGTCCCTGAACTTGCGCGCGTCGGGCACGTGCTCGCGCCCGAGGCCGGCAAAGCCGAGCCACTGGCCGAGGAAGGTGGAGGTGAAGGCGCGCGCCCGCGGATCGGCCAGCAGGCGCCGCACCTGGGCGCGCAGCACGCTTGGTTCGTCCAGCCGGCCGGCGTCGGCGAGGCTGCGCAGTTCGTCATCCGGCAGGCTCATCCAAAGGAAGTAGCTGAGCCGGCTGGCGAGCTGGTGGTCATTGAGTTCGAAGGCGGTGGTGCCGTCGCCGAGTTCCTCGCGGAAGAGGAAATGCGGCGAGGTCAGGGCGGCCGTGAAGGCAAGCTTCAACGCCGCCGCATGGCTTTCGCCGCGTGCCTGCGCCTGTTGATAAAGCGCGAGGTGTCGATCGAGCTCGCCTGCGCGCAGGGGGCGACGAAAGGCGCGCGGCAGGAAATCGCCCAAAGCGGCGCGGGCGTCGTCGCGGAACAGCGAAGCAACCCGCTCTGGCTGGGCATCCGCCGGCAGGATGGGGCCCTCGATGCGGATCCAGTCGATCCCCGCAAAGCCGGGGCGCCGGCGCGCCTCGGGCGGGGCGTTGCCGAACAAAAATTGCGGATCGTACTCGAGGCCGAGAACGGCAAGGGAGTCGGCGAGCACCTTCTGGTTGTCGGCCAGGCGCTCGCGGTTGGCCTCCAGCAGTCGGCGGTCGATCTCCGCGGCCGGCAGGCCGAGGGCGGCGGCCAGTTGCTGTTTGATGCCGGCCATCACCGCCGTGCGTTCGGGCAGCAGGTTGTAGTAGGTGCGCAGGTCGTTCGGGCTGCCTTGCGGAGTCACCAGGCGCAGCCATTCCAGCCGGCGCTGCATGCCGGACAGAGCCTGGTTGTAGCGGCGGACAAGAGTCTGCACCTCGCCGGAGGCGTGGTCCGGCATGGGCAGGACCGGGGCGTTTTTCGCGGTGGCGGCGGCGGTCAGTTCGCTGGCGTTGGCCGGCAGGGGCGGGGCCTTGCCGGCGCCCGGACGGCGTGTCGCCGCGCGCGTGCGTGCGGCGTTTTCCTCGCGCAGTTTTTCCAGCGCGCGCGGCAGTTCGATGTTCCAGGTCATCTGGTGGCTGCCGGTGCGCAGCAGCAGTTCCGCCTGCAGCTCGCGCGGTTGGTCTTCGACACAGGCAAAATCCGCGCGCACCTCGTTGTCGACACGCAGGCGCAGGCCGCTGTCGCCACCGCGGCCGACGACGCGCAGGCTGACACGGTACCAGCCGTCGGCCGGCACGACGATTTCGTCGAAGAGGGTGCGCTGACCGCCGGTCAGCACGTAACCGAGGCCACCGCCCGGCAGTTCCTCGGGCCTGGCGCTGCGCTCGGTCATCAGCATGGCCTCGGCCTCGTACGACCGGTCGAGCTTTTCGCCCGCAAGGCCGAGCACGGCACCGAGAGCAGACTCGGCGGCGTCGAAGAACTGCTCGGCATGAGCGGGCGAGATGAAGAGGGCGTCGCGATCGTTGGTGAAGCCCGACAGGCCGGGGCCGTCGTCGAGCAGCAGATCACCGGGCCGGAAATCGACGCCGAGCAGGTCGCGCAGGCTGTGGTTGTACTCCTGCTTGTTGAGGCGCGGCAGGGTGAGCCGGGCGATGCCGGTCTGTTTCGACCAGTCGATGCTGTCGAGCGCCGCGCGCACCCAGCCGGCGAGGGCGGCGCGTTCGGAGGCCGCGGGCAGGGGTTTCTTCGGCGGCATCTCCGCCTCCTCGACCTGCTGGAGCACGGTCTGCCAGAGGCGGTGGTCGGCCTGCACGGCCTGCAGGGAGGTGAAGGCGGAGAGATCGACGTCGCCCTTTTGCACCTCGGCGTCGTGGCAGTCGAGGCAGAACCGGCTCAGCAGGGGGCGGATTTCCTTGTCGAAGTGTGTCTGCAGCGCCGCCGGATCCTCGGCGGCGGGCAGGGGGCAGGCGAGCAGACAGACAAGGAGGAGGGGGCGCATCAAGCGCAGGAAAACGTGGGAGAAGTCTTGGTGTTGCGCGCGAATGGGGTGGGCGGGCAGGGAAATTTCCGCATTGCCTGGCGGACGCGGCTCCCCTTAAATCCGCGCATGCTCCGAAGCCTGCTCCGTTTTCTGCCTCTCGTCGCCTGTGTCGCCGCTGCGGCTGCGCCGCCGCCCAATGTGATCGTCATCATGGCCGACGACCTTGGCTACGGCGACCTCGGCTGCTACGGCGCGAAGACGATCCCGACGCCGAACCTCGATCGCCTCGCCGCCGAGGGCCTGCGCTTCACCAGCGGCTACTGCTCGGCCTCGACCTGCACGCCGACGCGGTTTTCGCTGCTGACAGGAACCTACGCCTTTCGTCAGGAGCGCACGGGCATTGCGCCGCCGAGCGCGCCGGCCATCATCCAGCCCGGCACGGCCACGGTCGCCTCGCTGCTCAAGCAGGCCGGCTATCGCACCGCCGTCATCGGCAAATGGCACCTCGGTCTGGGCGACCCTGAGCCGGACTGGAACGGCGTGCTGAAACCCGGGCCGCTGGAGATCGGTTTCGATCACTGCTTCCTGCTGCCGACCACGAACGACCGTGTGCCGCAGGTGTATGTCGAGGACCACCGCGTGCTGAATTTGGACGCCAAGGATCCGCTTTGGGTGGGCAACCAGTCGCCCGGTCCCGATCACCCGACCGGGGTCAGCCATCGCTCGACCCTGAAGATGGATTGGAGCCACGGCCACAATCAGACGATTCACAATGGCATCAGTCGCATCGGCTTCTACACCGGCGGCAAGGCGGCGCGCTTCCGCGATGAGGACCTTGCCGATGAATGGGTCAAACGCTCGAACACCTGGATCGAGGCCGATTCGAAGAAGCCCTTTTTCCTGTTCTTCGCCAGTCATGACGTGCATGTGCCGCGCATTCCGCATGAGCGTTTCCAGGGTGCCACGCCGCATGGCTTTCGCGGCGACAGCGTGGTTCAGCTCGACTGGTGCGTCGGCGAGTTGATGAAGACCCTCGACCGTCTCGGGTTGAGCGAGAACACGATGATCGTCTTCTGTTCCGACAACGGTCCCGTGCTCGACGACGGCTACAAGGATGGCGCGGTGGAGAAGCTTGGCGAGCATCGTCCGTCCGGCCCGTTCAGCGGCGGCAAGTACAGCGTGCTTGAGGGCGGCACCCGCACACCGTTCCTGGTGCGGTGGCCGGGGCGGGTGAAACCGGGGGTGTCTGACGAGGTCGTCTGCACGATCGACCTGCCGGCCAGCCTTGCCGCCCTTGCCGGGGTGACGCTGCCTGAAGGCGGCTGCCGCGACAGCTTCAACCTCCTGCCGGCCCTGCTCGGCGAACCCGGTGCCAAGGGCCGCGACCATCTGGTTCAGCAGGACAACGGCGTCAGCGGCAACTTCGGCCTGCGCGCCGGCGAGTGGAAGCTGGTGCGTCAGAAGAAGGCCGGTCGTACCCAGGCGGTGGTGAGCCTTGAGCCGCGGCCCGAGAAGGCGCCGCTGCACGCGCTGTACCACCTGCCGAGCGATCCGGCCGAGCGCAAGGACGTCAGCGCCGAGCACCCCGACAAGCTGCGCGAACTCATCGCCAAGCTCGACGCCGTGCTGGCGGCCGAGGGCAGTCGCTGAGATCCGTCACTTCGCCAGGGCGGCGAGGATTTCCGCGGCGACCTTGTCGGCCAGGTAAGCCGAACCCTCGGGGGTGAAGTGGACGTTGGCGGGAAGCTGGATGTCCTGCAGCTTGGCCTTGGCGTGGGCGTGCAGGTCGTTGGTGGGGATGCCGGCCTGGGCCATGACGCGGGCGGCGACCTCGTTGAACTGCAGCGCCTCGTCGGCGACGCGGCCGGCGCTGCCCTCGGGCACGGGGGTGGTGTTGCACCAGATGACCTTGGCGCCGGTGGCCTTGAGTTTGGCGGCGATGGCGGTCAGGTTCTTTTCATAGTCTGGCAGCGGCACCTGGTGATGGGCGCCGGGCAGCTTGGGATCGACCAAACGGGCGCCGTCGGGTCCCATGTACACCAGGTCATGCAGGCCGAAGTTGAAGTGGATGACATCCCACTTCGAATCGCCCAGCCAGGCGTCCAGGCTTTCGACCCCGCGCGAGCTGGGGCCGCCATTGGTGGGGATGCGATGGACGTTGGCCTTGCCGGCGAGCTTTTCCCGCACCGGCACGGTGTAACCCATCGAAATCGAATCGCCGATGAGCAGCACACGCGGCAGGCCGGCGACATCGGTGACCGGCGCCAGGGCCGGGTTGGGCGCGCGCTTCGCCTTTTTCGGGGCGGCATCGGCGGTGGCGAGGACGGGGCAGAGCAGGGCGGTGAGCAGGAGGAGCGCTTTCATCGTACCGTGACAACGTTCGTCGGCGGACGATGCTTCACGGTGCGCGCCTTTTTCAGACGCCGAAGGCCTGGATAAAGGCGACCTCGAGGGCGAGACCCTCGTTGACGTTGGTGTGCAGGTGCGATTCGAGCTGGCGCAGCACGCGCAGGCGCCGGGAGGTCTCCTCGGGGGTCCAGCGCTCGGCGAGCCTGGCGGTGGCCTCGCGGAATTCCGGCAGGTCGAGGTGCTCACCGCCGACCTGCTGGCGGGCGACGTCGCCCATCCAGGCCAGCAGCAGGTCGAGCAGGCCGTCGCGTTCGCCGAGATACTCGGCCTGAATGTTGGCCGCCACCTGTTCCTCGCGTTGCTTCAGCCAGGAGCCGTCGGTGGTCTGCTTGTAGTGGTCCTGCTCCTTTTCGAAGGCGTTTTCGTGCTCCTTTTCGATGCTCTCGTGCAGGGCTTCGAGGATGGCCTGGAAGTCGGCTTTCAGGCCGAGCGCCGCGCCGATGCTGCCGCCGGCGCGCGAGGCGAGTTTTTCCAGCAGGGCGAGCAGCTTTTTTTCATGCGGACCGAACTGGCGGACGCCCTCGGGCGGCAGCAGCGGGATCTCGATGACGCGCGAGCGGGTCGTGGTCAGCAGGGCCTTGGGATTGTGGGTGAGCAGGAGAAACAGCGTGCCGGCCGGCGGCTCCTCAAGCGTGCGCAGGAAGGCGTTCTGGGCGGCGTCGTTCATGCGCTCGGCATCGGCGACGATCCCGGCCTTGAGCCGGTTGTCCGAACACATCTGGAAGTGATGCATGAAGTGACGCATCGAGTTCGGATCGTTGTTGTCGTCGCCCACGACAATGCGCCGGCTCTTGCCCTCGGGGCGCAGCACGTAGAGGCCGTCGCGCTGGAAGTCCTCCATCCGGTGCTTGGGCTGGCCGCTGACGAGGCGCAGCACGCGCAGGGCGAAGCCCTCGAGATCGGTCGCGCGCGGACCGGTGATCAGGTAGGCGTGACCCAGCCGGCCAAGGCCGTGGGCGCGCGCGATCAGGTCGAGGGCGTGGTCAGGCTTGAAGGGCATGGGGTTGCACGAGGCTCCAGATGTCGGCGTGAACCGCCTCCGGGGATTGGCCGGCCTGCAGGACGCGGATGCGCTGCGGTTCGGCGCGGGCGAGTTCCAGGTAACCGGCGCGCACCTTGTCGAAGAATTCGGCCGGCTGGCTTTCCATGCGGTCGAGGGCGCGGCCACTGCGCGCGATGCGCTCGCGGGCGGTGGCGTTGTCCATGTCGAGCAGCAGGGTGAGGTCGGGAAGGGTGCCGCCGATGGCGAAGGCATTGATGGCGCGCACGCTGTCAAGCGGCAGGCCGCGGGCAAAGCCCTGGTAGACGGTGGTTGAATCGAGGAAGCGATCGAGGATCACAAAGACGCCGGCGGCCAGCAGGGGGCGGATCTTTTCACGGACGATCTGGGCGCGACTGGCGGCGAACAGCAGCAGTTCGGTCTCCGCGCACAGGCCGGCGCCCTCCTGGGCGTGCTGGAGCAGGTGGCGGATCTGTTCCCCGGCCTCAGTGCCACCGGGTTCGCGCAGCACCTCGACGCGCCGGCCGGCCGTCTCGAGGCGCTCGCGCAGCAGGCGGATCTGCGTGGACTTGCCGCAGCCTTCGGAGCCTTCGAAGGAGAGCAGGAAACCGGGGCTGGCCTGGGCGGTCACGGGTGAAGAGGCGGGGATGACCTGTGTTTTAGCGCGAGCCGACCGGATGTCGAACAAAAGCAGTTTCGTTTTGGTCCCGGCGCGCTACGTCTGGAGGTCATGTCCAGCACTCCCCCCCTCCTGTTCGCCGGGCGCGACTCGAAAGAGAGCGTCGAGCAAGGTTTGGCCTTCGCCCCGAAGTTCGACGAGCACGGCCTCATCCCGGCCATGGCGGTGGATGCCGACACCGGTGCGCCGCTGATGCTCGCCTACATGAATGCCGAGTCCCTGCGCCAGACCCTGCAGCTCGGCCAGGCCGTGTACTACAGCCGCAGCCGCCAGCAGCTCTGGCACAAGGGCGCCACCAGCGGCGAGTTCCAGGAGATTGTCGAGATCCTCACCGACTGCGACCAGGACGCGCTCGTCCTGCGTGTTCACCAGCGTGGCGGCGGTTGTTGCCACACCAAGCGCGCCACCTGCTTTTACCGGCGTGTCGACGGTGCCGCGGAGGATGGCACGGTGCGGCTGGCGATGCAGTGAGTGGGCGTTTCAAATGCTCCAGACTTGGATTCTGAGGAGCCGCCTCATTGAGGCCACTGGGCAGACTCGCTGGCGATCCATGGCGCTTGGTTCAGCGCCATCGTTGCTGCAGTCTGGTACCCAGGGAGGGGCTCGAACCCACAACCAATTGATTAAGAGTCAACTGCTCTACCATTGAGCTACCTGGGCAAACAGACTGTCTAGCACGTGGTACGCGGGGAGGGGGTCGAACCCTCGACCAATTGGTTAAAAGCCAACTGCTCTACCACTGAGCTACCCGCGCAGACGGGCCAATTAGCTAACCCGAAAGCGAGGGTGTGCAAGTTTGAATTTGGGGAGGGGGCGACTTTTTGCAGGCATGTGAACGAGCTCTGGCGCGGGAGCTGTCGCATTCTTTGGAGTGTGGGCATCGCTTCGCCTCCTCTGAAATCGGAGATTTGAAATCTGGAACCGCATCACGCCGAGCCGGCTTGCATCGAGAGGGGTGGCGTCTAGATTGACACCATGAACCCTTGGACCCCGCCGCAAAGCGTGAACCTGGCCGATCTCGGCTTCATGGACGCGCGCAGCAAGCTCATTGATCTGGCCGCCTTCCTGGACCGCGTCCAGCGCGCCGGGCAGGAGAGCGACTTTCGTGTCCTGGCCCTGAAGCGCGCGATCGGCCTGCTGTCGCTCGATCAGCCAAGCCGGGCCCGCGAGGTCCTGCTCAGCTTCAGCGATTCCAGCACCGAGCCGGTGGCCAAGGCCGCCATGCAGGGCGCCATCGGTGCCTGCCCGCCCTGAACCCCTTTCCTGTTCCCCATGAATTACATCGAGCCCCACGGCCACATGGTCAGCCGGACCACGGACGATTACGAGCGCATGGCCCTGGCCGGCTGCCAGGCGATCTGCGAGCCGGCCTTCTGGGCCGGATTCGACCGCGCCTCCGCCCAGGGTTTTTACGACTACTTCCGCCAGATCACCGAGTACGAACCCAAGCGCGCTGCCCGTTTTGGCATCGCCCACTACTGCTGGCTGTGCATCAACCCGAAGGAGTCCGAGGACATGCAACTGGCCGAGGAGGTCATCGGCCTGATCCCCGAGTTCCTCGGCCGGCCGGGTGTGCTCGGCATCGGTGAGATCGGTCTCAACAAGAACAGCCGCAACGAGCTGCGCATTTTCGAGCGGCACCTGCAGGTGGCCCAGGATCACGACCAGCTCGTGCTCGTCCACACCCCGCACCTCGAGGACAAGCTCAAGGGCACGAAGCTGATCGTCGACGCCCTGAAGAACTTCTCCGGCCTCCGCCCCGAGCGGGTCATCATCGACCATGTCGAGGAGCACACGATCGACCTGGTGCTCGACCGCGGTTTCTGGGCCGGCATCACCCTTTATCCGGAGAGCAAGTGCACCCCGCCGCGCGCCATCGACATGCTCGAGCAGCGCAGTGCGGAGCGGATCTGGATGAACAGTGCCTGCGACTGGGGCATCAGCGATCCGCTCGCCGTGCCGCGCACGATGCAGGAGATGCGCCGGCGCGGCTGGTCACCGGAGATGGTCCGGCGTGTCGTCTGGGACAACCCGGCCGCCTTCATGGCGCAGTCGGGCAAGTTTGCCCTCGCCTGAGCCGGCGAACTTTCCCGGTGACAAGTCTGCGGCGCATCTGGTAAGCCTTGGCCGCCATGACCCGCACGCTCTCCCTTCGCGACTACTCCATCGGCCTGGCGCTGCTGGCCGTGGTGGCGTTTTTTGCCGTGGCGGAACCGGCCTTTCTGGATGCGCGCAACCTGACGCTGCTGCTCACCGAGCTGTCCATCACCGCGACCCTGGCCATGGGCATGCTGCTGGTCATCCTGCCCGGCCACATCGATCTTTCGGTGGGCAGTGGTCTGGCCCTGCTCAGCGGCACGGCGGCGGTGCTCACCACCCGCGCGGGGCTGCCGGCGCCGCTGGCCCTCGGGCTGGCCCTCGCCGCCGGCCCGCTCATCTGGTGGGGCATGGGCCTGCTGATCGTGCGCGAGCGGGTGCCGGCCTTCATCGTCACCCTGGCCGGACTGCTCATGTTCCGCGGCCTGTTCTGGCTGGTCATTCGCAACCAGACGACACCGGTGGCGCCGGGCGGGCGCAACAACCTGTACTCCCTGCTCAGCACCTACTACCTGCCGCCGGTCGCCGGCTACGCCCTCGCCGCGCTGGTGATCGCCGCCCTGGTTGCGGCCAGTCTCGCCGGTCGGGCCCGGCGCCGTGCCGCCGGGTTTGCGGTCGACGACGCGGAGATGAGCTTCCTGAAGCTGTTCATCGCCGGCCAGGCCGTGCTGCTGTTTGTCGCCGTCACCAACCAGTTCCGCGGCGTGCCGCTGCCGGCTCTGCTCTTCGGCACGGTCGCCTTCGCGGTCTGGGTCATCACCCGGCACACCGCCTTCGGCCGACATCTGTACGCCATCGGTGGCAACCCGGAGGCGGCGCTGGTCTCCGGCGTGCCGGTGCGGCGGGTCCTCCTGGGGGCCTTTGCCCTGCTCGGCGGCATCGTCGCCGTCACCGGCTTCATGCTCACCTCCTACACCGGCAACTCGACGCCCGACCTTGGCGAGTGGATGGAGCTGGATGCCGTCGCCGCCTGTGTCATCGGCGGTGTCAGCCTGCGCGGCGGCCGCGGCAGCGTGCTCGGGGTGCTGTTCGGCGCCCTCATCATGGCCGCCCTGCTCAACGGCATGACCCTGATGTCGGTGACTCCCGAATACAAACTCGTCGTCCGCGGCCTGGTCCTGCTGGGCGCGGTCTGGCTCGACATGCGCCTGACGCGCGGCGCCTGACTCAGGGCTTCGACAGCGAGCCTGCCGAGCCGGTCGCCGTGCCGGCCTTGCCTTCCATGCCCTTGGAGGCCCACTCGAAGACCGTCTTGCCGGCATGACGAACGCTGACGGCCATGCCCGCCAGGCTGTCCTTCTGGCGGGCGCGGGCTCCGTCGACGTAGTAAAAACCGCCATCGAGCTGGGTCGAGGCGAGTTGCACCTCGTCGGTCTGCAGGGTCAGTTCCTCGTTGGCGCGAATCATCGGCAGGGTGATCTTGCCGCGTGTGCTGCGCAGGACGGGACGGCCCTCGTCCATCTGCTCGCTGAAGATGCTGTAGTTCACGTCCACGTTTTCCAAGTCCTGGCCGGAACGGTTGGCCAGCTTGATCCGGCACAGCCAGTCTTCGATCGTGACACTGACTGAGCCGGTCTTCTGCTTGCGGCTGCCCCTCTTGTCCTTCGTGTAGGACACCTGGAAGCTGTAGTTGATCTTCGCCGGGTTCTGCTTCAGCCAGGCGGCGATGAATGCGCGGTCGGAGGTGCTGAAGCGGTCGAGCGTCGACACCACGGTCTGGCCGCTGGTGAGTTTCAGGGTGACGTTCTCCGCGGTGGCGGCGACGATGTCCGCGTCCACCGTGCGGCCATCCGCGCTGGTGAAGGTGCGCGCCTCGAGCGGGGCGGCGAGCGACAGCAGAAGAGTGGTGAATCCGAGGGCAGGGGAAGGGTTAAGGGAATGCATGGGGAGCCTCCTGGGAATTGCCGAGCAGACTCGGGTGGGGTTCCTAGAAAGTCAACGGAACAAGGCGGTGGATGCAAATCGCCGGAGTTGCGCCATGGTTTGCCGCCCATGATTGCCGACTGTGCCACCCGCGTTTGGACCCGCCAGGAATGGCGGGCGCGCCTGGCCGCGCACCAGCAGCGGGTGGAGGCGCGGGCCGCCGCCTTTGTCGAGCGCCGCTCGCGCGCGGCCAGGCATCCGGTCGACGACTTTCTCTTCACCTACTACTCCTTCTCGCCCGCCAAGCTGCGCCAGTGGTTGCCGCCGCTGGGGGTGGCGCTTGAGGTCGAGCCGGCCGACCTGGAGGAACTGCCCGGGCTCATGGCGCCGCGTTTGGCGGTGCGGGAGGACAGGGCTTGGCTGAGCGGGCAGCCGACCGAGGGCCAGCGTGGACTGGCGCGCTGGGTGGCGGATCTCTGTGCGCGTGTGGCGGAGCGCCCGCCGCGCTTTGCCTGTCACGGTTTGCATGAATGGGCGATGGTGTACCGGCAGTCGCGCGAACAGGTGCGTCACCAGGGCTGGGAACTGCGCCTGGGACCGGAGGAACTGGCCGCCTTTGTCGAGTCGCGCAGCCTCTGCTGTACCCACTACGACGCCTTCCGCTTCTTCACGCCCGAGGCGCGGCCGCGCAACAGCCTGCAGCCGGTGCTGGACACCCGGCTCGACCTCGAGCAGGGCGGTTGCCTGCACGCCAACATGGACCTCTACAAGTGGTCGGCCAAGCTCTGGCCCTGGGTCGGTTCGGACCTGGTGGGCGAGTGCTTTGCATTCGCCGCCGCGGCGCGCGACCTCGACATGCGCGCCAGCCCCTACGACCTGAGTCACCTGGGGTACGTGCCGGTGTGCATCGAGACCGCCGAAGGCCGGGCCGAGTATGAGTCGTTGCAGCGGGGGTTGGCCGCCCGTGCCGCCCCCCTGCGCGAGCGCCTGCGCCAGGCTGCCGAGGCGCTCGCCTGATCCCCTGCAACTTCCCGCCCGCTGCGGAGTTTCCCGCCTGTTGTCATGAAGCCCACCTGCCTGTTTTTTGCCCTCGCCCTGCCCGCCCTCGCCGCCGATCCGCTGCCTGACCCGCAGGCGGTGCTCGCCGCCATGAAGAAAGCGACCGCCTTTTACCAGGACAAGCTCGCCGTGCACGGCGGTTATGCCTCCGGCTGGAAGGCGGATTTCAGCGCCGGCATCACCGAGCACAAGGAGTCGCCCACGGTCATCTCCATCCAACCGCCCGGCACGACGACAATGGGGCTGGCGCTGGTGAAGGCCTTTCGGGCCACCGGCGACGTCCAGTTTCTGCAAGCCGCCCGGGCGGCCGCCGGGGCCCTGCTCGAGTGCCAGTTGGCCAGTGGCGGCTGGGAGAGCGACTTCGATTTTGCGCCGGAGCTGGCCAAGAAATATCACCTGCGACGGCAGGTGCTGGCGGGCGACACCGAGACCGGCAAGCGGCGCAATCGCAGCACGCTCGACGACAACAAAACCCAGTCGGCCCTGCTGTTCCTGCTGGAGTTGGCGCACCTGCCGGAGAGCCGTGAGGACCGCGAGCTGCAGGAGGCCCTGCGCTTCGGGCTCGAGGCCGTGCTGGCCGCCCAGTTCCCGAACGGGGCCTGGCCGCAGCAGTTCAGCGGTCCGGCCGATCCGGCCACGCCGGTGAAGAAGGCGAGTTATCCGGCTGAATGGCCGCGCACCTTTCCCGCAGTGAAGTACGACGGCTTTTACACGCTCAACGACGGCAACATGGAGAAACTGGTCGAACTCATGCTGCGCGCCCATGAGCTGACCGGTGAGGCCTGCTACCTGGCCTCGGCGAAAAAGGCCGGCGAGTTTTTCCTGCTGGCGCAGATGCCCGAGCCCCAACCCGGCTGGGCCCAGCAATACAACTTCGACATGCAGCCGGTCTGGGCGCGCAAGTTTGAACCGCCGTCGGTCAGCGGTGGCGAAACCGTCGGGGTGCTGCGCGCCCTGATCGATCTCTGGGTGGTCACCGGGGAGGAACGTTTTGTCCAGCCGGCGCCCGCGGCCCTGAAGTGGCTCGAAGCCTCGGCCCTGCCGGAGGGTCGCCACGCGCGGTTTTACGAACTGCAGACCAACAAACCGCTCTACTTCGTCAAGGACAGCTACGAACTGACCTACGACGACGGCAACCTGCCAACCCACTACGGCTTCAAGGTGGATCAGGCGAAATCGATCGCCGGTCTGCGCGAACGGCTGGCGACGCCGCGCGAAAAGCTGCTGCGCGACCGCCAGGGTCCCAGCAGCCCGAAATCCTGGGCCAGCAAGGCCCGGGGCGCCGCCGGCAAGGCGCAGCGCGCGCTCGCCAGCCTGCGCCCGGAAGGTTACTGGTCCGACGGCGGCGACCTCGACGCCCGCGACTTTGTCGAGCATGTGCAGGCCATGGCGTATTACCTCGACGCCGTACGGCGGGCGGGCGCGGCGCTGTAGAGGCAGGCCAGAGGGAATCTCCAATATTGAACAAGGAAGTCCCAATCATGAAGGAGCCGCGGGTTCCGCACTTGGGAGTTGGGCCTTCCTTGTTGGACATTCGATATTCTTTTCTTCCGGCTGTGCTGGCTGCAACGGGCGGGTTCCAAAAAATCCCCTAGGTTGGAATTGCCAAGCTGGCCGCCTTCCCGCAGAATCGCGGCATGATGAGTGCCGAACCCTTTGTGCTTTGGTTTTTGGCGGGACTGGTTCTGGTGCTGCTCGAGTTTGCGGCTCCGGGTCTGGTCCTGATCTTTTTCGGCCTCGGCGCCTGGGTGGCCTCGTTCACCGCCTGGCTCGGCTGGACGCCGATGCTGGCCGGCCAATTGGCCGTTTTTGCCTGCGCCTCGCTTGTTTTGCTGCTCGGCCTGCGCCGCAGCTGCCATGGCTGGTTCGCCGGGTTGTCCTCGGCGGGCGATGCCCAGGCGACCGAGGAAGAGTTCCTCCACAAGGAGGCGCGCGTGCTCACCGCCATCGTGCCCGGACAGCCGGGCAAGGTGGAATTCAAGGGCGCCACCTGGAACGCCCGCGCCACCGAGCCGCTGCAGGCCGGCGACGCCGCGATCATTGTCGGCCGCGACGGCCTGCAACTGCAGGTGCGTCCGCGCTGATCCCTCTCACCCTCCACCCATCCCACCGCCATGATCGTTGAATTCAGCACCCTGCTCGGACTCGGCTTTGCCGCCCTCGTTGTCATCGCCATCTTCAAGGGCGCCCGCGTGGTGCCCCAGCGCAACGCCTACGTGGTCGAGCGCCTCGGCAAGTACTCGCGCACCCTCGACGCGGGTTTCCACGTCCTCATTCCCTTCCTGGACAGCGTTGTCGCCCGGCACTCGCTCAAGGAGCAGGTGATCGACGTGCCCTCGCAGATGTGCATCACGCGCGACAACATCGCCATCGAGATCGACGGCGTGCTGTTCCTGCAGGTGCTGGATCCGGCCAAGGCGACCTATGGCGTGACCAACTACTTCATGGCCGCCTCCCAGCTCGCCCAGACGACCCTGCGCTCGGAGATCGGCAAGATGGACCTCGACCGCACCTTTGAGGAGCGCGACAGCATCAACGCCAACATCGTCGACGCGCTCGACAAGGCCTGCGAGCCCTGGGGCGTGAAGGTGATGCGCTACGAAATCAGCAACATCAACCCGCCGCAGTCAGTCAAGGACGCGCTCGAGAAGCAGATGCGCGCCGAACGCGAGCGCCGCGCCCAGGTGGCCATGTCGGAGGGGGATCGCGAGGCGCGCATCAACGTCGCCGAAGGTCACAAGCAGGAGGCGATCAAGCAGTCGGAAGCCATCAAGATCCGCCAGATCAACGAGGCCGAGGGCAAGGCGCGCGAGATCGAACTGCTCGCCCAGGCCACGGCCCAGGGTATCGCCCTCATCGCCCAGGCCATCAACACCCCCGGCGGCAAGGACGCGGTCAGCCTGCGGGTCGCCGAGCAGTACGTCACCGAGTTCGGTCGCCTGGCCCAGCACACCAACACGATGATCATCCCGTCGAACCTCGGCGACATCGGCGGCGTGGTGGCCAGCCTCGGCACCCTGCTCGAGCGCACCCGTCAGTCGCCCCAGGCCTGAACAGCCGCGCGTTGACAGACGTCGCCGGCGCCGGATGCTGGCGCCTGTGATCCGCCCGATCCTTCGTCTGCTGCCGGCGCTGCTGCTCGCCCCCGCCGCGCCTGCGCAGGTCTCGACCCGCGGCGACGCGGTGGCCGGCCTGCTCAACGCCTGGTTTGCCGAGGGCAGCGCCGCCGGTCTGGCGGCGCTGACCTATGAGAACCGCGACGGCGGTCATTCGCCGCTCGACACGGCGGCCTACCCGCAGCTGCAGGTGTTTCAGCATGGGCCGGGCACGGGGCCGCCGACCGGACCCGCCGTGCAGGTGCGGCCGCGGCCGACCCTGGGCAACTGTTCGATGGCGGCGCCCGCCGACCAGGGGGGCAGCCTGCCGCGCCACTACTTTTCCGATCCGGCGGGGGCGCGGTTTTTGGCCGGACAGTACCTTTCGAACAACCTGTTCCTGTATCCCGAGCATCAGGATCACGACCCCGGCGACAACGGCGTGGGTGGCTATGGCGATTTGCTGCCGGCCAATTCCCCCTGCCTGCTGATTTCGCAGGGATCCTCGTTGTCGGACCAGCCCTTCCTGCACGCCCTGCTCGCCGCGGCCGCGGCTCTGCCGCCGGAGACTCAGCGACGGCTCATCGAAGCGCGCCTGCTCATGCCGACCCTGCAGGCCCTGCTGAGGCAGTCGCGGGTGCAAACGCCGGCCGATTACTTCACCGCCGCCGCCCATCCGCCGGTCTTCGACAGCGCCACACTCGACGTTGAACGCCTCGTCCGTCTGGCGCATGCAACGACCCCCGAACGCATCCCACCGCTGGTGCAGCTGGAGGTGCGCGAGGAGACGGAGCCGCGCCCGGGGGTGCACTTTTTCGAGGACGCCAAGGCCGCACCTCGACGGCTGGCGGACACGCCGGTGGCGCTGGCGCGCGTCCTGCATGCCGCCCAGCCCGAGTACGTGACGGAACTGAGCGCGGCGAAATCGGGTGATCTGCTGCGCCGGCCGCTGCAGTTGCGCTGGCAGGTGCTGCAGGGCGATCCGTCGCGCGTGCGCATCGACACGACGCCCGGCAGTGGCACGGCGCGTCTGCGGGTGCGCTGGCAGCCGCCGCCGACCAGCGCCGCCGGCCTGCGCAGCCACCGCGTCGACGTCGCGGTCTTTGCCGGCAACGGTGTCAGTGTCAGCGCGCCGGCCCTCCTCAGCTTCTACCTGCCGCCCCATGAGTACCGCTTCGAGGATGCCGAGGGACGCGTGGTCGAGGTGCATCATCAAACCCACAACCCCGATCTCGGCCTGCCGCCGGCCGCCAGCGATCCGCGCTGGCGGCCGGCGCTCCTTGCCCTCGCGGTGGCCGGCGACGGCCTGCGCTCGCGCCTGCTGGCGCCGCTGCTCGCTGAGGCGGAGCGTACTGCCCTGCAGGAACACTGGCGCCGCCTCGACGCCCGCCAGCAGGAGGCAAAGGACCTGGAAGCCGATCCGGCGCGTCAGTCACTTGCCGAGCAGGCGCGGCGCCAGTTGGCCGAAGACACGGCGCGCGCCCTGCAGGCAAGCCTGCCCGGTGGTCGAAAGGTGCGGCAGGTTGTGGAAGAGGTCTTTGCCGCCCTGGCCGATTTCAGCGATCTTTACCCCTCGTTCCAGGCCGAGCTCGATGCCCTCGCAGTGCGTTCACCGAAGCCGGGCGCTGTTGAGGAGGTGCGCGCCGAGGTGTCGCGCCTGCTCGGCCTGGGTCTGTTGCGGCGGACCAACTCCGGCGCGGTCTTGCCAGTGTCACCTGCCGATCGCCTGAGCGCCGGCGAACGCCATGGCCTGCGCGGCTTGAATCTGACCCTGCTCAGCCAGGTGCTGTTCCCGGAGGTGCTGGAGCGCTCGACGGCACCGGCCTGGGCGGATGTCCGGCTGTCGCGCGCCAAGCCCTGGCGCGATGTGCATCGCTACGACGCGTCGGGTCGCCACCTCGGCTGGCTGCGGCATCATGAGGGGCGTCAAACGGCCTTTGATGCCGAGGGACGCCTGCTGCCGGAGGGCTTCGAGCGGCCGGAACAGGCCGTGCCGGTGGTCTATCGCCTGGATGCTGAAGGCCGGATGACCTGGGCTCCAGGTCCGTAGGCGCGTTGGCCCCTGTGCGGGTCGGGATGGCATGGGCAATTCGGCGTTGCAAGGCCGCGTCTGCGCTTTCTGATGCCGGCATGCGCTCCGTCCTGCTCGCCCTCGTCTCTGCCGTCACGCTGTCCGCTGCCGACCCGCAACCGGCGGTTTGCGTCTACGGCGCCACACCGGGCGGAATCGCGGCGGCCTTGGCTGCGGCGAAGTCGGGCATGCCCGTGCTGCTGATCGAACCAACGCCCCACCTGGGCGGTTTGCTGACCAGTGGTTTGTCGCACACCGACTACCACACGGTGGAGTCGCTCACCGGCAGCTTTCTGGAATTCAGTCGCCGGGTGAAGGCGCACTATGTTGCCACCTATGGCGCCGATTCCGCGCAGGTGAAGGACTGCCACCAAGGGGTCTTTGGCGAACCCAAGGTGAACCGGCGGGTGCTCGAGCAGATGCTGGCCGAACAACCCGGCGTCTCCGTGCGCCGGAACCTGCCTTTGCTGTCGGTGCAGGTGAAGGATCGACGCCTTGCCTCGGCGCGCTTTGGCCGGGGGGAGACGGCCATGGAGGTGGAGGCCTTGGTCTTCATCGATGGCAGCTACGAGGGCGACCTGATGGCGGCGGCCGGGGTGAAGTGCCATGTCGGCCGCGAAGGCCGGGGGGCGTATGGCGAATCCCTGGCGCCGGAGCGGGAGGACCGCGAACTGCAGGCCTACAACTTCCGTTTCTGCGCCACGGATGATCCGGTCAACCGCGTGCCGATTCAGGCACCCAAGGGCTATCGTCGCGAGGACTTCCTCGACGTCCTGCCGATCCTGGCCTCGGGCAAGATCCGCAGTGTTTACGGCTATCCCTCCGGCTGCATCGTCAAGGCGCATCTGCCGGCTTTGCCAAACCGAAAGTATGACATCAATGATGTGTCCCGCGGCTTGGTGCGCCTGTCGATGCCCGGCGCCAATCTTGGCTGGCCGGAGGGTGATGCCGCCACCCGCCAGGCCATCTTCGGCGAGCACCTGCGCTACAATGTCGGGCTGCTGTATTTCCTCGCCAACGATCCCGCCGTGCCGGCGAAGTTTCGCGAGCCGGCGGCGGAATGGGGCTGGTGCCGCGACGAGTTCACCGACACCGGGCACCTGCCGCCGCAGCTCTACGTGCGCGAGGCCCGGCGCATGGTCGGTCGGCATGTCTATGTCCAGCAGGACAGCGAGCACGCGCCGGGCGATGCCCGCGCCCGGCTGTTCAAGGACGCGATTGCCATGGGCGACTATGGCAACAACTGCCATGGCACAAGTCATGAGGGGCCGCTGATCGGCGGCCAGCATGGCGGCGAACTGTACAACCCGGTGCCGCCCTACCAGGTGCCCTACGGTGTTCTGGTGCCGAATGAGGTCGACAACCTGCTCGTGCCCGTGGCGGTGTCGTCCTCCCACATTGGTTTTTGCGCGCTGCGTTTGGAGCCGATTTGGATGTCGCTGGGGCAGGCGGCCGGCCATGCGGCGGTGCTGGCGGCCGGTGACGGCCGCGGGGTGGCCGCCGTGCCGGTGGCCGAACTGCAGCGGCGGCTGCATGCGGACGGCTCGGCAACGATTTACACCAGCGATGTGCGGCCTGGGCATCGGCTGTTTGCGGCGGTGCAGTGGTGGGGCACGGCCGGCGGACTGCATGGCCTGGAGCCGATGCCGGCCAAGCCGGGCCAGCGCGGGCGCAACCTGCATGGCCAGTATTTCGAGGCGAACCCCGGGCATGAGGTCGGACTGGACAAACCGCTGGAGCCGGCCCTGCGCGCCCGCTGGCAGCAACTGGCACGCGGCCTCGGCGTTGCGGCTGAAACACTTGCCGGCGCAGCCACGCGCGGCGAGTTCATCGAGGCCGCGCACGCGGCGGCGCGGCTGCACTGATCTCAGTTCAGGCCGGGGGCGGTCAGGCCGGGGAAACGGGTGGCCACCCGCGGGCAGCCGCAGGCGTCACGCGCTGCAGGCTGGCAGGCGACCAGCGCGCTGTCGAAGAGCAGGCAGATGCGGAAGGCATGCGAGCCGTCGGGACGACGCACGGCGGGGCATTCGACGACAAAGCCGCGGACGGTGACCCACTCCGAGAGATGGCCGGGGGCGGCGCCGAGGGCGTCGCGGCGGATGCGCACCTGCAGTTCCGCGCCGATGTCGAAGCGTTGGCGTGACCAGAAGATCAACCCTCCATCACGAACGCCGCAGAGCTCGACGATGGTCTGGCCACCACCGCCTTGGCAGGCAGGGACGGAATCTTCCTGGTGCTGGCCTTGCGTTGCCATGAGTCAGAAAAAAGTTCACCGACTGCACGGCCGCAGCCGCGCCACGGCAGGAACAAAGGCTAGGGGCGACGGCTGTCAACGGTCGAATCCGGCCTTTTTGCGGTGGGGCAGCGCCGCCGCCGCGGGTCAATCCCGCGCTCCGGTCGGAAGGTCGCCGCGGGTGGCACCACCGCCGGACGGCGGGAAACCGGCGCGCGGTTGCAATCCGGTCGATCCGCGCGAATCTGCACGCCCCCATGTCCGACCCCGACCCCCGCGAAGTCATCCTGGAAGCGCGCGACCTGACGCGCGAGTTCGACGGCGTCAAGGCGCTCGACCGGTTGTCGCTGCGCCTGCACCGCGGCGAAATTCTCGGTCTGCTCGGGGCGAACGGAGCGGGCAAGACGACGGCGATGAACTGCATGCTCGGCCTGACCCTGCCGACCTCGGGCGAGCTGTTCGCCTTTGGCAAGTCGCTGCACAAGCATCGCATCGAGATCCTCCAGCGCGCCAACTTTTCCTCGGCCTACGTCAGCCTGCCGGGCAACCTCAAGGTCTGGCAAAACCTCGTCGTGTTCGCCCGCATCTACGGCGTGCGCGACGCCAAGCGCAAGATCGCCGGCCTGCTGGAACTGCTCGAGATCGCCCACCTGGCCGACCGTGTGACCGGTCAGCTCTCCGCCGGCGAATCGACCCGCGTCAATCTCTGCAAGGCCTTCCTCAACGATCCCGAGCTGCTCATGCTCGACGAGCCCACCGCCAGCCTGGATCCGGACATCGCCGACAAGGTGCGCAAGGTCGTCCGCCGGGTGCAGGCCGAGCGCGGCATTGGCATCCTCTACACCAGCCACAACATGCGCGACATCGAGGAGGTCTGCGACCGCGTCATCTTCCTGCACAAGGGCCGCATCGTCGCCGAGGGCACGCCGGACCAGATCGTGCAAAAATTCGCCGAAAACTCCCTCGAGGACGTCTTCATCAAGATCGCCCGCAGCGGCGACATCGAGGGCTAACCGCACCGCCATGAATCTCCGCGTCATCTGGGCCCTCGTGCTCCGCTACATCTTCCTCTACACGCGCAACCCGATCCGTCTGGTCGAGATGGTCTTCTGGCCGCTTGTCGACCTGCTCGTTTGGGGCAACCTGACCCTTTTCCTGCAGCGCAACACCACGGAGGAGTTCGGCGGTTTCATCCTCTTCCTGCTCGGCGCGATGATCCTCTGGGACATCCTGTTCCGCGCCCAGCAGGGCGTGGCGATCTCCTTTTTGGAGGACGTCTGGACGCGCAACCTGCTCAACGTCTTCGTCGCCCCGGTGCGCACGACCGAGTACCTCGCCGCCACCTTCATGGTCGGCGTGCTGCGCATCGGCGTCACCGGCGTCGTGCTCGGTCTGGTGTCCTGGCTCGCCTACCAGTTCAACCTCTTTACCCTCGAGTGGTGGCTGGTGCCGTTCTTCCTGAATCTCATGCTCTTTGGCTGGTCGCTTGGCATGATCTCCACCGCCCTCATCCTGCGCTGGGGCCAGGCCGCCGAGTCGCTGGCCTGGGCCGTGCCCTTCTTCATCCAGCCGGTGGTCGCGGTGTTTTATCCGGTGGCCGACATGCCCGCCTGGTCGCAGCCGCTGGCCTGGAGCTTCCCCGCCACCTACGTTTTTGAAGGCATGCGCGAGGTCATGCAGACCGGCACCATGGCCACCGGCCTGCTGGTCAAGGCGGTCCTGCTCAACCTGGTCTACCTGGTGGCCGCCGGCGCGCTGTTCTTCCAAATCCTGCGCCTGACCCGCAAGCGCGGCCTGCTCACCAAGTTCGCCACCCAGTGAGGCTTGTCCGCTCACTGGTTGACGCCCCGGCATTGCTTGGCACGTAACCCTGTCCCATGAAAGTCCTCCGCCACACCGATCCCGACTGGAAACAAGCCGCCGACGCCCTCGACCGCCGCGCCGAGGCCAGCGACCATGTCCGCGAGGTCGTGGCCGGGGTCATCCGCGAGGTGCGCACGCGCGGCGACGCCGCCCTGCGCGAGTTCACCGAGCGTTTCGATGGCGTCCGCCTGACCGAACTGCAGGTGCCGGCCGCCGAGCTGGAGGCCGCCTGGGCCGGGGCCGGCGACGAACTGCGCGCGGCGCTTGAGGCCTCGCATCGCAACGTCTTCGATTTCGCCCGGCGCAGCCTGCGCCAGGACTGGTCGGGCACCAATGCCCAGGGCGCCGAGGTCGGTGAGGTCTACCACCCCTTTGAACGCGTCGGCTGCTACGTGCCGGGCGGTTCGGCGCCGCTGGTTTCCACCGCGATCATGACCGTCACCCTGGCTGCCGCGGCCGGCGTGCCGGAGATCGTGGTCTGCACCCCCTGCGGTCGCGATGGCAAGGTTAATCCCGGCCTGCTCGCGGCCCTGAAGCTTGCCGGGGCCACCGAGGTGTACACGGTCGGCGGCGCCCAGGCCATCGCCGCCCTGGCCCACGGCACCGAGTCGATCCGGCCGGTCGCCAAAATCTTTGGCCCCGGCAACAGCTTCGTCGTGGAGGCCAAGCGCCAGGTCTTCGGCGCGGTCGCCATCGACCTGCTGCCCGGTCCGAGCGAGGTGCTCATTCTGGCCGACCACACGGGGGATCCCGCCTTCATCGCCGCCGACATCCTCGCCCAGGCCGAGCACGGCAAGGACAGCCAGGCCGGCTTCCTCACCGACGACGCAGCCCTGCTGGAGGCCGTACTCGCCGAGGTCGAGCGCCAGGCCGCCACCCTCAGTCGCCAGGAGCAACTGCGGCCGGTGCTTGAAAAGGGGGTGTTCTGCCTGCTGGTGCCCTCGCTTGTCGAAGGCGCGCGCCTGGTCAATGCCTACGCGCCCGAGCACCTCAGCCTGATCACCGAGCGCGAGGCCGAGATCCTGCCACTCATCCGCACCGCCGGCGCGATCTTCCTGGGCAACCACTCGCCGGTGGCCGTGGGCGACTTCCTCGCCGGGCCCAGTCACACCCTTCCGACCGGCGGGGCGGGCAAGTCCTTCCCGGGCTTGACGGTCGACATGTTCCAGCGTCGCACCAGCCTGATCCGGCTGGATCGCAACAGCTGCGTCCGCTCGGAACCGGTCGTGCGCGCCTTTGCCGCCGTTGAGGGGCTCGACGCCCACGGCGCTTCCGTGGCGATCCGCTGTCGCTGAGCCGGTTTTTGTGCTTGGGCCGTGGCATTCTCCTGCTAGGATGCGCGCGCATGAGCGCCACACCGGTCAAGGTCAAACGCCCCGCCTCCATCACGGTGGAGGACTGCTTTCGCATGAACGAGAAGGCCCTGAAGCTGAAACTCGTCGGCAGCGACGTCGGTTTTGCCCGCAAGATCCTCGAGCCCTCGGTGAACCGCCCGGGCCTGGCCCTGTCGGGTTTCTTCACCTACTTCGCCTACAAGCGTGTCCAGGTGGTCGGCAATTCCGAGCATTCGTTCCTCTCGCAGTTGGAGCCGAAGGTCCGGCTGGCGCGCTTCAGCCAGCTCTGCACCTGGGACATCCCCTGCCTGGTCTCGGCGCGCGGTCACCGGTTGCCGGACGACCTGATTGAGATCGCCAACGAGGCGGGCATCTCGGTCTTCCAGACCAGCATGATGACGATGAAGTTCATCAACGTCGCCACCATCAAGCTGGAGTGGGCCTTTGCGCCGACGATGATGGTGCACGGCTGCATGGTCGACGTTCAGGGCATCGGCGTGCTCATCCGCGGCAAGAGCGGTTCGGGCAAGAGCGAAAGCGTCATCGGCCTGCTTCAGCGCGGCGCCAGCCTGGTGGCCGATGACGCCGTGCGCCTGCGCCTCATCGAGGAGCGGGAAGTCATCGGCTCGGCCCCGGAAATGACCCGTAACATGATCGAGATCCGCGGCCTTGGCATCCTCAACGTCGCCGCCCTGTTCGGGGTGGGCTCGGTGCGCATGACCAAGCGCCTCGATCTCATCGTTGATCTGGTTCACCTGAAGGAGGCCGACGACATCGAGCGGGTGGGCATGGCCAGCCAGACCGAGACGATCATGGGCATGCCGGTGGCCAAGGTCGACATCCCGGTGGCGCCAGGCCGCGACGTCGCCGGCCTGATCGAACTGGCCGCCCTCAATTACAAGCTGCGCACCTTTGGCTATGACAGCGCCGTCGAGTTCGATCAAAGGTTGTTGAAAAAGATGGCGGACGAACAGATAGGTTGAACCACCCCAGACCATGACTGTCAGCAAAGAACTCACCATTTGCAACAAGATGGGCATGCACGCCCGTCCGGCCGCGCAGTTCGTCAAGCGCGCCAGCAAGTACAAGTGCGATGTCTGGGTTGAGAAGGACGACGAACCGGTCAACGGCAAGAGCATCATGGGCCTCATGATGCTGGCGGCCGGCCGCGGCGAGACGATCAAGCTCACCACGGACGGCTCCGACGCCGAGGCGGCCATGGCCGATTTGGAGGAGTTGATCCGCACCGGTTTCGGCGACAGCGAGTGATCCCAGCCCGCTGACCGTGATGCACCTGAGTCTGCGCATCGGCCTGACCCTGGTTTGCCTGAACGGTTTCGGCTTTGGCCAACTGACGACCGAGGTTGTTGAGGCGGAGCGCGCCAGGTTGCTGGAAGGGGTGCGGACGCTGCCCAAGGCCGGGACGCCTGGGCCGGTTGCGGTCTGGGGCCGGCTGGCCTTTCCCTTGCTCGCCGCTGCGGATCGCAACGGAACCGAAGCCGCCGTGGCTGCGGTCGCCGGCCTGGGGAGGGGGCGCCTCCTGATCTTCGGTCACAATGCCTACCTTGAGGGAGCGGCCGGCGGCGATCACGCCCGTTTGCTCGCCAATGCGCTCCGCTGGGTCTCCAAAAAGGACAGGCCGCGAGTCGGTCTGCACGGGATCAATGCCGAGCCGTTCTACCAGCCCCTGGCGGCACGGGTAGAAGTGCTGAAGAGCCCCCTGACGGCGGCCCAACTTTCCAGCGTCGATGTTCTCGTCCTCAATGCCCAGGGCGCCACTTCCGCCGAGCAGGCGGCTGCCATCCATCGCTGGATCGAGGCGGGGGGGGGATTGATCGCCGGCATGACCGGCTGGGCGTTTGCGCAAACCAGCCGCGGTGGGGATCTGGTCGCCGATCACGGCCTGAATCAGGCGCTTGCCAGCGCCGGGCTTGCCTTCACCGATCAGAGCGGGTTCAACGGGGTCGAGGCCTTCCAGGCGCGTCGCCACCTGCCTGACCTCCTGAATGCGGGCGCGGCGGTGGTCGCCCTGCAGGGGAAAGCCGCGCTGCCGGCCACGGAGGCGAGCCAGGCCGCCACCTCCCTCCAACTGGCCCTGACGGCCCAACCACCGGGGGCAGGGGACTTTCAGGAGGCGGTTCTGAAAGCCCTGGGAGCTGCCGCTGCTGCGGTGCCGACCCCGGAACGACCGCTCAGCGAAGCCGGGCACTCGGCGGACCGCCTGCGCCTCGGCATCGAGACCCGCGTGCTGCGTCGGTCGGCCCCGGAGGCCACGCCCGCGCATCCGGCCCACGAAGTTTTTCCCGGCAAGGTCCGCGCCGGAGCGCCGCGGCTCGAGCGCAGGGTGCGCGTGGACCCTGCCGTTCCCGGCTGGACCGGCACCGGTCTCTATGCCGCCGCCGGCGCAATCATCCGCGTGACCCTGCCGGCCGACCGCGTCAGCCGCGGCTTCGCGCTGCGCATCGGTTGCCACACCGACAGCCTTTACCACCTCGACCGCTGGCTGCGCGCGCCGGAGATCAGCAAGTCGGTGCCGCTGCGCGCGGTCGAAACCCGGGTCGCCAGTGCCTTTGGTGGCCTGATCTACGTGGAAGTGCCGACTGGCGGCGATGCGGGTCCGGCCTTTGAGGTTGGTGTTCAGGGCGGGGTCGAGGCGCCCCGCTTTGTGCTCGGCGCACACAGCGATGCCGAGTGGCGCGACACTTTGCGGAATCATCCCGCACCCTGGGCGGAGTTCGAATGCGACAGGATCATCCTGAGCTGCCCGACCGAGGTGGCGCGGGCGGTCAACAACCCGACCGAACTGATGGCGTTCTGGCGCAAGGTGGTGGAGGCCCAGGACGAGATCACGAATCAGGCCGCCGAGCGCCAGCGACCGGAGCGCATCGTCGCCGATGTGCAAATCAGCGCCGGTTACATGCACAGCGGCTACCCGATCATGATCCCGGTCAGTGCCGCGGCGGAAATGGTCACCTACGGGCGCCTGAAATTCCCGGGCTGGGGCTTTTACCACGAGCTCGGCCACAACCACCAGCGGCCGCACTTCACCTTCGAGGGCACCGGTGAGGTCACCAACAACGTCATCGGCATGTGGTGCTACGAGGCGGTGCTCGGCAAGGACTGGCTGATCGGCCATCCCAACATCAGTCCCGAGGCGCGCCGCGCCCACCTGCAGAAGATCCGCGCCGCCCAGGACAAGTGGGTGGTCTGGAAGAGCGACCCCTTCCTGGCCCTGACCACCTACATTCAGCTCGTGCAGGCGTTTGGCTGGGAGTCCTGGCGCCGCTACCTGCACAGCTTTGCCGATCCGACCTTCGGCCCGGCGCCGACGGATGATGCCGGGCGCCGCGACCAGTTTCTGGTGCGGTACTCGAAGGTCGTCGGGCGCAATCTCGGGCCCTTCTTCGATTTTTGGGGGATTCCGGTGAGTGCGACGGCCAAGCAGGCGGTTGCCGGCCTGGAAGGCTGGATGCCAGGCGACTGAGCCCGGCCCGCCCGGGGCGCCGCAAAGCCGATGGACAAACGCCCGGCCCGGCGTTAGAAACAAACCCGCCATCATCATGAAAATCCGCGCCCTTTCCGCCCTCCTCGGCCTCGCCGTCCTGCCCCTGGCTGCCGCCGACATTGAAGTCTTCAACGGCAAAGACCTCACCGGATGGGAGGGCAACAAGGACCTGTGGAGCGTTCAGGACGGTGCCATCACCGGCATCACCCCGCCGGACCCGGCCAACCCGGAAAAGGGCATCATCAAGCACAACACCTTCCTGGTCTGGAAGGCCGGCAAGGTGTCCGACTTTGAGCTGACCTTCGAATACCGCATCGAGAAGGGCAATTCCGGCGTCCAGTACCGCAGCGTCGAACTCGCTCCCGGCGAGTTCGGCCCCATCCTCAGCGGCTACCAGGCCGACTTCGAGGCGGGCGACAAGTACAGCGGCATCCTCTACGAGGAAAAGGGCCGCGGCATTCTCGCCCTGCGCGGCGAGAAGACGGTCATCAAGCCGGGCGACAAGCCGAAGAAGCCGACCGTCGAGAAGGCCGGCACGGTGGGCGACAGCGCCGCCATCCAGGCCTCGATCAAGAAGGAAGACTGGAACAGCTACAAAATCGTCGCCAAGGGCAACCACGTGCAGCACTTCATCAACGGCCTGCAGACGATCGACGTTACCGACGAGGACGCGGCCAACGCGCCCAAGGAAGGTCTGCTCGGCCTGCAGATCCACCAGGGCCCGCCGATGAAGGTGCAGTTCCGCAACTTCAAGCTCACCCCCCTGAAGTGACCCCCGGCCCGTTTGGCGCATGACCCTGCTTCGCCTGCTGCCTGCCGTCCTGACGTTGCTGCTGTTCAGCAGCCTCAGCGCGTCCGCCCAGAACGAGTACATCGTTTGTTCCGGTGGCCCGGCCCTGCGCCAGTGGGAGGACCTGCGCCGCTCCGAGCAGCAGCACGACCGCTGGTGGGGCAACTTCGTCCGCACCGCCCGCGTCCGCCTGCAGGAACTGCGCCGCACCCAGCCGCCGGGCACGATCCTGACCTGGCTGGTGTACCGTGACGCCTACGCGCGCCGCGCCGCCGAGGACAGCGACCCGCTGATCAGCCATGTCGAGTCGGTGCGTGACACCTACAAGGTCAACCTCGTCTGGTTCCGCAGCGGCGAGGAGGTCATCCAATACCTCAATGCGGGCAGCGCCCAGGTGCCGCGCTCGAACCACAAGATCGGCGGCTTCGAGTTCTTTGGTCACTCGAACAAGCACTGCTTCCTGTTCGATTACAGCTCGGAGATCTATGCCTCGTCGACCGCCTGGCTGCACGAGAACGACCTGCATCGCATCCACCGCGGTGTCTTTGCCCGCGGCGCCTTCTGCAAGAGCTGGGGCTGTCACACCGGCGAGAGCATGAGCCGCTACTGGCGCAAGGCCACCGGCATGCGCCTGATCGGCGCCATTGGCAAGACCGACTACTCCTACATGCACCTGCGCAACTGGCAGGTTGCCCTCAGTCCCGGCAGCCGCTGGGTCGACTGATCTCATTCCCCTTTGTTTCCCATGAATTACGCCGATCTCCACCGCATCTACCACCAGCCCTTCTTCGACCTGCTCAAGCAGGCGCGCGCCGTCCATGAGGAGCATTGGACCGGCAACGAAGTCCAACTCTGCACCCTGCTCAGCATCAAGACCGGCGGCTGCTCCGAGGACTGCGGCTACTGTGCCCAGAGCGCCCGTTACAGCACCGGTGTCGAGGCCGAGAAACTCATGGAGAAGGAGCAGGTCATGGAGCGCGCCCGCGCCGCCCGCGCCAACGGCTCCACCCGCTTCTGCATGGGCGCCGCCTGGAAGGGCGTGCGTGCCGGCACCCAGAAGTTCGACCAGGTGCTCGACATCGTTCGCGACGTCTCCACTCTCGGCATGGAAGTCTGTGTCACCCTCGGCCAGCTCGGTGCCGAGGAGGCCCAGCAGCTCAAGGAGGCCGGTGTCACCGCCTACAACCACAACATCGACACCAGCCCGGACCACTACCCGAACATCGTCAGCACCCACACCTTCGACGACCGTCTCGGCACCATCCGCCACGCCCAGGACGCCGGCATGTCGGTCTGCTGCGGCGGCATCCTCGGCCTCGGTGAAACCATCGAGGACCGACTGAAAATGCTTGAGGTGCTCAGCAACTTCAATCCGCACCCGGAGAGCGTGCCGATCAATGCCCTCATGCCGATGAAGGGCACCCCCATGGGCGACAATCCCCAGGTCGATGCCTTCTCGCTGGTCCGCATGATCGCCGTGGCCCGCATCGCCATCCCGCGCGCCAAGGTCCGCCTCAGCGCCGGTCGCACCAACCTCAGCCGTGAGGCCCAGGCGCTCGCCTTCTTCGCCGGCGCCAACTCGATCTTCTACGGCGACAAACTGCTCACCGCCGCCAACCCGCGTGCCAATGAGGACCTCGCCCTGCTGCGCGAACTCGGTCTCTCGGCCCAGCAGCCGAACCCGGACCTCAGCGCGCCCGCGGCCGACGAAGTCCGCGAGCTGTCGCCGCCCGCGCCCTGCGTGAAGGCCTGCGGCTGCTGACCGGGGCGTCGGACGAGTCGGACGGAGTTGCTGGATCTCAGCGGCCCTGGAGCGTCACCTTTTCCAGAATCACTGGGGCCTGCTGCGCCGGCAGGTACAAGCGCAGGTGCTGCAGGCTCTCCGCCGGAAGGGTCACCATCGTTTCCGTCGCGCGGTCCGCGGCGGCGGGCAGTTGAAATTCCATGATCTGCCCTTCAGCCGGAAAGGTCTCCTGCTGCAGCGTGCGCCACTGGAGCTTGCCCGGCCCACCGGCGCCGCGCGTCCTCAGCACGACCGTCACCGGTCCCTGCAGCTTGAGGCCGGCCCGGCCGAGGAAGGGGTTGCGGCCTTCGCTGGTGACCACCAGCGCACCCTCGCGTTCCTCCAGCGTGCAGCCCTTGGGCACCCAGCCGTCGAAGGGGCGCTTCGCGGCGGCTTCCGGGCGCGGCTGATAGGCCGGGTTTGGCCGTGGCACGGGGGCGTTCGTGTCACGCAGGAAGCCGTCGATCAGGGCGTCCAGTTCCTTCACCTTGTCCGGCTGCTGCTCGGCGAGGTTGTTCGTCTCGCCGGGGTCCTGCTTCAGGTCATACAGCTCGCGCGGCACACCCGGGCCAAACCAGCGGATCAGCTTGTGGTCGCCCTGCACCACCGTCACCCCGCCCTCGTTGGGGCGGTAGGGGAAGAAGTTGAAGAAGGCCTCGCGCACGGCCTTGCCTTCGCCGGTGAGCACCGGTTTCAGGCTGACGCCATCCATGACCTGGCCCGCAGGACGCGCCAGACCGACCAGATCGAGCACGGTCGGATAGACATCGATGTGGCCGGCCAGCGCCCCGGTCACCGCGCCGGCGCGGATGCGGCCGGGCAGGGCCCAGAGCATGGGCACGCGCGTGCCGCCCTCGTAGAGCGTGCCCTTGCCGTCGCGCAGCGGGGCGTTGTTCGTCGGCGGCTCGTTGCCGGCCCATTTGCGCCAGTCGGCCAGCGCCTCGCTCTTGTGCTTCTCGGCCGCCGCGGTCTTGCCGGTGCCGGGCACGTTGCTGTGCACGTTGCCGCCGTTGTCGGAATAAAAGATGACCAGGGTGTTCTCGGTCAGGCCCAGGGTGTCGAGCTCGGCGAGGATGCGACCGAAGCACTCGTCGACACTGCGCAGCATGCTCGCCATGATCGGGTTCTTCTGGCGACCCGTCGGGTCGGTCTTCTTGGCGAACTCGGCCGTGTACTCCGGCTTGTGGCCCCAGGGACCGTGCACGCCGTAGCACCAGAGGTTGAGGAAGAACGGCCGGTCCTTGTGGGCCTGCAGAAACTTCACCGCCTCCAGCGCCTGGCGATCGACGATGTACTCGCCGGGTGGGCCGTCGGTGATCGTGCCGACCTTGGCCTTCGCGGTTGCTCGGCCCTCGGGCACGACGCCGTAGGGCGAGAAATAATTGCCGGGTGGGCCGGGGTCCGGCGCGCAGTGGAAGGCGGTGTCGAAACCCTGCGCCTCGGGGCGGTATTCCGGTGTCAGGCCCAGATGCCACTTGCCGATGTGGGCGGTGGCATAGCCCGCCGCGCGCAGCGTTTCCGCCAGGGTGATCTCGGCGGGATCGAGGTAATTCCGGCTCACCGGCGTCAGCATCGGCTTGTTGGCCGGTGCCGCTTTCGGCATGAACTCGAAGTCGGCCGGCTGCGGCGGCTGATGGCCGCTGGCGGTGAGGATGCCGTGCCGGGTCGGGTGCTTGCCCGAGAGGATGCTGCCCCGCGTCGGCGAGCACAGCGGCGCCGCATAGGCGCGGGTGAAGCGGGTCGCCCGGGCCGCAAAGCGATCCAGATTCGGCGTCTCGTAGTATTTTGAGCCGTAGATGCCGCTGTCCATCCAGCCCATGTCATCGACCAGAAACAGCACGACATTGGGTCGATCCGCCGCCGCAAGCGGCAGCGCCAGGCAAATCAGGAGAAGCAGGGATTTCATTCTGCGCCGTTGAACGAAGGCCGGACGGCGTTCTTCCGATGAATGCGGTTCGCCCGAGTGCGCGCTGTCGCCAGAGGGTTCATCTGCGAGCGGGTGCACTGACGCCGCCGTATGGCGGGGCGACAGCGCACGAAGCGTGTTTCGCACGGGGGCAGGGGAAGCTCTCCGTTCATCCCGTCCCGCGTTCCTCGGGCATCCTTTCTTCCACGGCAGATTGATCCGGCGGCCCTGCTGGGCGCTGTGGAGTAGGTGGAGATGAATGAGGTCCTGGCAGGGCGTGTCAGTTGGGTGTGAGATCCCTTCCTGCCCGGCGATCCCAACTGGACAGCCGGGTCTGTCCGGGCCAAGTTCGCGGTCGCCCCCAAGCTGTCTCTGGATGGAACTTTTTCGCGAACAACTCCTCCTGCTCATTTCGGTGCCGATCATCCTTGGGGCGATCCTGCTGGAGGTGGCGGTCACCCATTTCCGCGGCCTGCGCGCCTACAGCTGGCGCGAGACGCTGACGAACGTCTATTTCGCCTGCCTGAACGGCGGGCTCGACCTGCTGCTGCGCGGCATCGTCGTGCTGCCGTTGCTGGCGCTGTGCTGGCAGGCGCGGGTGGTCGAGTGGGAGCGCGACTGGGCCTACTGGCTGGCGCTTTTCCTGCTCCAGGATTTTGCCTACTACGTGCTGCACTACGTCGATCACCACTGCCGGCTGTTCTGGGCGGTGCACGTCACCCATCACTCCTCGCCCGAGTTCAACCTGAGCACCGGCTTTCGGTCGTCGGTCTTCCAGCCGCTGTACCGCACCGCCTACTTCGCGCCGATCGCCTGGCTGGGTTTTGAGCCGCTCGACGTGCTGTTCATGTATGCGGCGACGCAGATCTACGGCAGCCTGATCCACACGGAACGGATCGGCCGGCTCGGCTGGCTGGAGCACGTCCTGGTCACACCCAGCCATCACCGCGTCCACCACGCCTCGAACGGACCTTACCTCGACAAGAACATGGGCATGTGCCTGATCCTCTGGGACAAGCTGTTCGGCACCTTCCAGGCCGAGCTGCCCGAGGAGAAGCCGCGCTATGGGCTGACCAAACAGGTGACCGACCGCGGTCCGCTCAACATCGTCATCCACGAGTGGCGCGATCTCTGGCACGACTTCCGCAGCAGCGAGCTGCCTTGGCCGCGCCGGCTCGGGCACCTGCTGCGCGGGCCCGGCTGGAAACCCTGATCAGAGACCGGCGAGATGGTCGAGGCAGAGGTTCGACCAGGTCTCCAGCTCGTCGCGTGCGGCGGTCAGTTCCTGAAGGCTGAAAAACTGCAGGTCCTGGATGGCATCCTCGTTCGAGGCGACCTGCGGGCTGTCGAGTTCAAAGAGGTGGACGACGCCGAGGTGGACGCTGCCGACCTCGCTGCTGTCGTCGTTGATCAGGCCGACCACGCGCTGGCAGTGGCCGCCGCCGAGCACGAGCTCCTCGGCGAGTTCGCGCTCGAGGCTGTTGAAGTACATCGTCTCGCCCATGCCGTCGTGGGCCTGGTCGACCGGGTTGATGTGGCCGCCGATGCCGAGGCTGCGGCGGGCGACGAGGCGTTTTTCACCCGAGCTGCCGCCGCGGCGGTAGCAAAGGTAGCGGCCCTCGTGGCGGAAGATCGAATAGGGGATGAGCTGCTTGTGGGTCGGGTCCTGCTCCGCGGCGGGGCGCTCCATGAAAAAGTTTGCGCCCGGCGCCAGCATGGCGTGCAGGTAGCGTTCGGCGTCGGGCTGGAAACCCTGGAAGCTGCCGAGTTCGTCGAAGAGGGCGCGGGGGATGACAAGAACGTGTTCCATGAAGCCTTCAGCTTGGCGGGGGCGGCCGGACGGTCAACGCGGAGCTGCAAGTTTCGGTGGACAAGGCCGCCGGTCCGCCGTTTGCGTCCGCTCATGTCCGCCGCCTCGCTCCTTCTGCGTGTCCATCCCGCCGACGACCTCTTGGTCGCCCTGCAAGACCTGCCCGCCGGCGCCGAGGTGTCGCTTGGTAGCCAGCGCTGGTGCCTGCGCGAGGCGATCCCTGCCAAGCACAAGTTTGCCGGTCGCGACCTCGCCGCCGGTGAACTCGTGGTGATGTATGGCGTCGTGGTGGGGCGCACCCGCAGCGCGGTGCCGGTCGGGGCCCGCCTGACCACGGAAAATCTTGCCCACGCCGCGGCTGACTTCGGCGGCAAGCAGCGTGACTTTGTCTGGCAGCCGCCGGATGTCTCGCCCTGGCGCAATCGCACCTTTCGCGGCTTCAAGCGTTCCTCGGGCGTGCCGGGCACGGCCAACCACTGGATCGTTGTGCCGCTGGTCTTTTGCGAGAACCGCAATCTGGCGGTCATGCGCGAGGCGCTGACTCGCGCGCTTGGCTACGGTCGTGGCTCGGCCTACGAGCGCTTTGCCGCCCGCCTGGCGGAACTGCACCGCCGCGGCGCCACACCGGCCGACCTCGAAGCCGCGATGCTGGAAGAGGAGGCGGCCGCGCTGGCGCCGCTGTTCCCCAACCTCGATGGCGTCAAGTTCCTCGAGCACGGCCTCGGCTGCGGCGGAACGCGCCAGGATGCCGAGGCGCTCTGCCGCCTGCTCGCCGGTTACATCGCCCATCCGAACGTTGCCGGTGCGACCGTGCTCAGCCTCGGCTGCCAGCATGCCCAGGTCAGCCTCCTGGAAAAGGCGCTCACCGAGCTGCACCCGAGATTCGACCGGCCGCTGCAGATCTTTGAGCAGCAGAAGAGCGCCTCGGAAAAGGACATGCTGGGTCGTGCCATCCGCGCGGTTTTTGCCGGTGCCGCGCGCGCGGCTGAACAGGAGCGCGAGCCCTGCCCGATCGACGGCCTCGTGCTCGGCGTTGAGTGCGGCGGGTCCGACGGCTTTTCCGGACTCTCGGCGAATCCGGTCATCGGTCGCGCCGCCGATCTGCTTGCCGCCAGCGGGGGCACGCCGGTGCTGTCGGAGTTTCCTGAACTCTGCGGGGTCGAGCAGGATCTCTGCGACCGCTGTGAAACGCCGGAACTGGCGACCAAGTTCACCGGCCTGATGCGCGCCTATGAGCAGGCCGCGCGCGCCTGCGGCTCCGGCTTCGAAGCCAATCCCTCGCCTGGCAACATCCGCGACGGCCTGATCACTGACGCGATGAAGTCGGCCGGCGCCGCCAAGAAGGGCGGCACCGCCCCGGTGGTCGATGTGCTCGACTACGGCGAACCCGTGCGTCGCCACGGCGGCCTGAACCTTTGCTGCACGCCCGGCAATGACGTCGAATCGACCACCGCCCTCGCTGCCGCCGGTTGCAACTTGATCGTCTTCTCCACCGGTCTCGGCACCCCGACCGGCAATCCGGTCTGTCCGACCCTGAAGGTGGCGACGAACAGCGGGCTCATGCGCCGGATGTCGGACATCCTCGATTTCGACGCCGGCCCGGTGCTGACCGGTGAGGCGACGATTGACGGGACGGGTGAGCAATTGCTCGAACTCTGCCTCGCCACCGCCAGCGGGGAGTACCGACCGAAGGCGGTCGCTCTCGGACAGGACGATTTCCTGCCGTGGAAGCGCGGGGTCTCGCTGTAAAAAGCGACAGCCTGAAAAACTGTTCTTTGGAACACCTAACAAAAAATGTTTCGGAAATCTAAATATTTTGTTGGGATTATGCGTTACAGTCCAGCAGCTCTTCCCAACCACCATGCCGCGCTCCCAAACCGTGCTGTATCTGTCGGTTCCCAGCCGCCGACGCTCTGCTCCCCGTCAGGTCTCGTTCTTGGATCGA
Organism: uncultured bacterium; assembly: GCA_966252325.1. Taxonomy (GTDB): domain Bacteria; phylum Verrucomicrobiota; class Verrucomicrobiia; order Verrucomicrobiales; family Verrucomicrobiaceae; genus Prosthecobacter. The sequence goes on from CBINON010000037.1 coordinate 43,211, forward strand.
GTCATCCTGCTCGGGGTTTTTGTGTTCCTGGTCGTCGGTGCCTTCACCCTGATCAACCGCGCCTCGACCCGTCAGCAGTCGACCGATGCGGTGGCTGCGAAAACCGCGCAGGTCGGTTACTGAAAGTCATCCCGAGGGGTCCTGTCGCCATCGGCGGCAGGCGGGCGAGTCGCCGGGTCTGGGCGGTCCTGGCTCAAAGACCTGACCCGCTCTGAAGGCAACCGCCTCAAAGCTGCCAGGGTTGGGTTTTCCTGAGGCGCACACCTGCCTGCAAGCCCCCGCTCACTTCCGGTAATCCGCGCCGGTGAGGCTGCGCAGCACGGACTCCTGCCAGTTGCGCAGTTGGGCGCGCAGTTCGGTCACTCGCTTGGGCAGCTTGGCCGCGAGGTTGGTGGTTTCGGCGGGGTCGGCCTGCAGGTCGTAGAGTTCGACCTTTTCTGCGCCGGCCTTGGTTTCCTGAACGATCAGTTTGAGATCGCCCTCGATGATCGAGCGGCTGCCGTGGTGGTCGGCCTCCGTGATTGCCGGCTGGCGGTAGTTGGTGAAATCGCGCGTGGCCTTGCCCCCCATCTTCTTCACCAGCGGGGTGGTGCCTTGCTGCAGTTCGGGCGCGAGGTAGGGCTCGGCCTTGCGGGCGGCGAGCTGACGGCCGTCGTATTCCCAGAAGGCGAGCGGCGTGGGCCGCATTTCAAGGCGACCCTCGAACACCGGTGAAAGGTCGATGCCGTCGAGCGGGCGGTCGGGCAGCGGCTGGCCGGTCAAAGCGGCGAGGGTGGGCAGCAGGTCGCTGGTACTGGCGCGCACGCGGGTGCTGCGCGGTTGCGGAATGCGCGCCGGCCATTCGATGAGGCCGGGCACGAGCGTGCCGCCCTCGTAAAAGGTCGCCTTGGCACCGCGGTGGGGATGGCCAAGTGCGGCGTCCGGCGAGGTGCCGTTGTCGCCGCAGTAAAACAGCAGGGTGTTGTCGCGCAGGCCCTCGGTGGCCAGATGCTGGCGCAGGGTGCCGATGGCGCGGTCCATGGCAGTGATCTCCGCGTAGCGCTCGCGCAGCACCTCACCCTGCGGGCGCGTGGTGGGGCCGCCGGTTTCGTTCGAGGTGAGCTTGACCTTCTTCGAGTACTTCGCCGGCAGGTCGTCATAAAGCGCCAGATCCTGCGGCAGGCCGCTGTAGGGTTCGTGGGGCGAGCCAAACCAGATCACCTGGAAGAAGGGTTTGCCGGCGTGGCGGGCGCGACCGATGGCGGCGATGGCTTCGCGAATGAGGACCTCGGAGCTTTCGCCCTCAAAGACCTCCGGCTGGCCGCCGTTGCGCGAGAGGGAGGGGTTCATCTCGAAGAAATTGTCGTGCGACAGGTTTTCATGGAACCCCATGGCGAGCGGGCTGACGGGCGAGGCCTTCTTCACTGCACCGACATGCCATTTGCCGAGGTGAACGCAGTGATAGCCGGCCTTGCCGAGCAGGTGGGCGACGGTGACCTCTTCGGGCCGGAAGGACCAGCCCGGCGCGAAGGTGCCCATGCGGTTCGGGTGACGACCGGTCAGGAAGCTGGCACGGGTTGGCGAGCAACTCGGGTGGGCGGCGTAAAAGCGCTCGAACTTCAGACCCTTGGCCGCCATCTCGTCGAGCACCGGTGTCTTCACGTGCGGGTGACCGTTGTAACCCGTTTCCTCCCAGCCGTGGTCATCGCCCATCATGAGGATGATGTTGGGCGGGGTGGCCGCGAGCAGCGGCACGGCGAGGAGGAAGAGCAGGGAGCGCATGACGAATGACGAATGACGAATGACGAATGACGAATGACGAATGACGAATGACG
>CBINON010000038.1:0-44693 GCA_966252325.1 uncultured bacterium
CTCCACAAGAGCGGGGTTTGTTTGTTTCAGGGATCAACCCGGAAGATGAACCAGGCACAGTCAGGTCAGCCAGGTCAGCCAGGTCAGTCAGGTCAATCAGGTCAATCAGGTCAATCAGGTCAATCAGGTCCGACCTCAGATCGAGCATCGGCCAGCCGCCTCAGTCCACGTACAGAAACGCGTTGGAGCTCAGCAGGGCGTGGCAGAGGGCCGCCAAACCCAGCAGCTCGGCCGGTGCGTCGGCCTTTTCCGGCGGCCCGGCCACCCGCTCCAGCTTGGCCGGATGGGCGCGGTAGTGCTCGGTCTGGGCCTGGAGGAAGGCGGTGGCGTCCTGCAGGTCGGACAGGCTTGGGCTGCGGCCGTAGGCGAGTCGCCAGGCGCGTTCGGCCTGCTTTTCAGGCTCCTTGCCGGCCTCGGCCTGGACGCGCAGGGCGAAGTCCTGGGCGTGCTCGCGCATGCTGGCGTTGTTCATCAACAGCAGGCTCTGCGGGCTGACCGTGGTCACCGGGCGTGAGGCGCAGTTGGCGTCGGTCATGGCCGGCGCGTCAAACGCGGCAAACATTTCCAGCGGCATGCTGCGGCGCGCCTGCACATACAGGCTGCGGCGGTATTCATTGCCGTCGAGCGAAACAAACTTGCCGGTCTGCCGGCCGGCGGTGTCGCGGGTGTCGATGCCGATGATGATCTGGCCCTCCTCACTGTAGGTGACCGGCACGGGCGGACCGCCAATGCGGGGGGTGAGCTTGCCGGAGACGGCCAGGAAGGAGTCGCGCAGGGTTTCCGCCTCGAGGCGCAGCACGTTCATGCGGCTGAGCAGACGGTTGTCGGGATCGACACGGTCGCGGGTGGTGTCGCGCAGGGACGACTGCTGCCAGGTGCGGCTGCTGAGAATCATGGCGTGCAGGCGCTTGAGGCTCCAGCCCGTGGCCATGAACTCATCGGCGAGCCAGTCGAGCAACTCGGGATGGCTGGGGGCCTCGCCGAGGCGACCGAAGTCGCTGGGGGTGTTGACCAGGCCGCGGCCAAAGTGGCGCTTCCACACCTGGTTGACGATGACGCGGGCCAGCAGCGGGTGCTTGCCGTCGGTCAGCGACTTGGCAAAGGCGAGCCGGCGACCCGTGGTTGGCAGGGCGGGATCATCCTCGGCGATCTCGATCGGCCGGCGGCCGGCGAGCACGGTGAGGTCGCCGGGCTGCACCTTGGCCTTGGGCTGCTCGATGTCGCCGCGGTGGAAGATGAAGGTGGCGGGCACGGCCTCGGGTTTCTTCGGCACCTCGGTGAAGGCCTGCAGGAATTCCTCGGCCGGTTTGCGCCCGCGGATCTCGGTGGCCTCGGCGACCATTTTCTTGAGGGTGTCGGCGTGCTTGGTCTTGTAGGTGGTGTCGTAGAGGTAGAGCGAGCCGGCGCTGAGCTGGTTGACGCGCGGGAATTTCTTCAGCAGGGCGACCTGCTCCGCGCTGCGCTTCTTGACCTCGGTGCGGTAGGCGCTGCGCAGGGCCTCGCGCTGGTCCTCGGGGGCCTTGGCCAGTTCCTTGTCGAGCACCTCGCTGATGAATTCCTCCTGTTTGACCAGGCGGGCGGCATCGACCTTCTTGGCCTCCGCCTCGATCTTGTCGGCCTCGGCGCGCTGTTCGTCGGTCAGCAGCGAGACCAGCCGGCCGGCGGGGGTGCGCCAGCTCTTCGTGTCAAAGCCCGGCTCAAACACGGCGCGCAGGCGGTAGTAGTCGGCCTGGCTGATCGGGTCGTAGCGATGGTCGTGGCACTGGGCGCAGTCGAGGGTCAGGCCATAAAGGGAGCTGCCGATGATCTTGATCGTGTCGGCAATGGTGGCGTTGCGGGCGGCGTTGTCGTTCATCGCGCCGGTGCCGTCGGCGGCCATGCGCAGGAAGCCGGTGGCGGCGATCTTTTCGATGGCGTCGGGCGACAGGTTCTTGTGCGGTTGCGGCACCATTTCGTCGCCGGCGAGCTGCTCGCGCACAAAGACGTCGAAGGGCTTGTCCTGGTTGAGGGCGTTGACGACGTAGTCGCGGTACTTCCAGGCCCATTTGCGCTCGAGATCCTTGTCGGTGTAGCCGTCGCTGTCGGCGTAGCCCGCGAGGTCGAGCCAGTGGCGACCCCAGCGTTCGCCGTAGGCGGGGCTGGCGAGCAGGCGGGCGACCTGGCTGCGCACCGCGGCGGCCGGATCCTTGGCGGCGGCGGTGGCGAAGGCATCCATCTCCTCCGGCGTCGGCGGCAGGCCGGTGAGGGTGAAGCTCAGGCGGCGCAGCAGGGTGGCGGCATCGGCGGTCGGCGAGAAGTTCAGGTCGTTGGCATGCAGTTTGTCGGCGATGAAGGCGTCGATCGGATTGCCGCCGGCTTCCGCGCTGCGCGGCAGGGCCGGGCGACGAATGGGCTGCAGCGACCACCAGGAGCGCTCCTCGTCGGTGAAGGCGTGTTCGGGCCCGAGCGTTGCCGGTTCGGGGCGGGCGGTCTTGGCGCCCTGGGCGATCCACTGGCCGATGGTGGCGATCTCCTCGTCCTTGAGCTTGGCCTTGCCCTTGGGCATTTCGCCGGAGTCGAGCACTTCGTACAGATGACTGGCGGCGGTCTGGCCGGGCTGGATGGCGGGGCCGGACTTGCCGCCCTTGATCAGGAAGCGCGCGAGGCGGACATCGAGGCCGCCCTTGGTTTCGCCCTCCTCGCCATGGCAGTGGAAGCAGTGCGCCTTGAGGATGGGGCGGACATGCTTTTCAAAGGTGAGCGTCTCGGCGGCGCCCGCGCAGAGCGGGGCGAGCAGGGCGAGGTAGGAAACGGAACGGCGCATGGTGTCGAAGGGGCAGTACGGTCGGGGGGCGGGCGCTCTTGCGGGCGCGCGCGGGCTGGTCCAAGATGGCCGATGGAGATCCGCAGCCGGGACAACGAACGCATCAAGCAGGCGCGCCGCGTGCGCGAGGGGCGCGAGCCCGGGCGGGTGTTTGTCGAAGGCCTGCGCCTGGCGGAGGAATGCCTGCGCTCTGGACTCGAAGTGACGGCGGCGTTTTACCGCGCCTCGGAGGACCCGCGCCAGCAGCGCCTGCTCGAGGATCTCGCCGCGCGCGGGGTGGCCTGTCACGAGACGGCGCCGGCGGTGCTGGAGTCGCTGGGCGACACTGTGCAGGGGCAGGGCATTGTCCTGCTGGCCCGGCGACCCGCCCCGGCGGTGGTCGACCGGCCCGGGCTGCTGCTCGGGCTCGACCGCGTCCAGGATCCGGGCAATCTCGGCACGCTGCTGCGCACGGCCGAGGCGGCGGGCGTCGATGGCGTGGTGCTGCTCGCCGGCTGCGCGGATGTTTATTCGCCCAAGGTCCTGCGCGCCTCGATGGGCGCGGCCTTTCGCCTGCCGGTGCTGACGCTGTCGGAAGCCGACGACCTGCTGGCCCTGACCCGTCGCTGCAACCTGGCATTGGTCGCCGCGGCAGGCTCCGGCGAATGCGATTACGAGGCGCACGACTGGTCGGCGCCGACCCTGCTGCTGCTCGGCAACGAGGCCAACGGCGTGGCTCCCGCCCTGCTGGCGCGCTGCGATCGGCGCCTGCGCATCCCGCTGGCACGCGGGGTGGAATCGCTCAACGTCGCCGCCGCCGGTGCGGTCATGCTGTTTGAGGCGGCACGCCAGCGCCGGCTCTCAGCGGCCCAGCAGGGCGCGCAGGGCGGGCGCTGAGCGATCGGCGGCCGCGGCCAGCAGTTCCGCCGCGCGGGCCAGGGCTGTCGGCAGATCCAGGTCGTCCGGTTTGGTGGCGAAGCAGTGGTCGAAACAGGCGCGCAGCACCGGCGAATCCTCGACCGCCCCGGCGTAGGCGACCACCGGCTTGCCGAGGCGGCGCGCCATCTGGGCGACCCCGACCGGACCCTTGCCGCAGAGCGTCTGGGCATCGAGACGGCCCTCGCCGGTGAGCACAAGGTCGGCGCGGGCGACGCGTTCCTCGAGGCCGATGTGACCGGCGACGAGGTCAAAGCCGCTGGTGAGTTTGGCGTTGCAGAAGACCATCAGGCCCCAGCCGAGTCCGCCGGCGGCGCCGGCACCCGGGGTGTCGCGGCAGTCGCGGCCGAGGTCGCGGCGGACCAGGTCGGCGAGGTGGGCGAGACCGTCCTCAAAAAATGCAGGATCACGCACGCCCTTCTGCGGTCCATAGACGGCGGTGGCGCCGCGCGGACCGAGCAGGGGATTGTCGACATCGCAGGCGACCTGCATGGGCGGCAGGGCGAGCGGAGAGGGTTCGATGCGGGCCAGGCGCGCGAAGTGGGCGGGCAGGGGATCGATGTCGCGGCCCTCGGCATCGAGGAAGCGGTGGCCGAGCGCGGCGGCCATGCCGGCGCCGCCGTCGTTGGTGGCGCTGCCGCCGAGGCCGATGAGCAGTCGGCGCGCGCCGCGGGCGAGGGCATCGGCCAGCATCTGGCCCGTGCCGCGGGTCGTGGCCTGCGCGGGCTCGAGCGGCAGGTCGAGCACCTGGGCGAGGCCGCTGGCGGCGCTCATTTCCAGCACCGCCTCCTGCTGCTCGGGCAGCCAGCCGTAGCGGGCCGTGCGCGGCCGGCTGCGGGCGTCGACCACCGGGCATTCCGCCCATTGGCCGCCGAGCGCGGTGATCACCGCTTCCGTGGTGCCCTCTCCGCCGTCGGCGATCGGGCAGAGGTCGAACTCGGCCCCCGGCAGGGCCAAGCCCAGGCGTTCCTGCAGGATCGCCGCCACCTCGCGGGCGCTGAGCGTTCCCTTGAATTTGTCGCAGGCGATGAGGAGGCGCATGCGCATCGAGTCGGGCGGGCGCGGCACGGCGTCAAGGCCGGCCGCACCACACGACCCTATCTGGTTTACTTGGCCCCCAGCGGCGCGGTGACCGCGCCGGCTGGCACCTTGCTGGCGGGCACAATCTTCCAGACCGCGCCGCGTTCGCTGGTGTAGGGATCGACCGGGCCGCCGTAGTTGGCGGTGGCGTGGCTGAGGTAAATGGCGCCATCCGGGCCGATGCCGCTGCCGGTCGGGCGGATGCCGTCGGCAAGGTCGAGCATTTCCTGCATCTGCCAGGCGCCGTCGACCTGCTTCATGCCCCAGATCTTGCCGCTGCCCCAGTCGGCGCAGAAGTAAATCCCGTCGAGCTCGGGATACTCGGTGCCGCGGTAGACACCGAGGTGAATGACGCAGATGCCCTGGTCGACGTGGCTGTATTCGGCGATCGGCAGCACGCCGACCTCGGGGTACTTCTCCGGATCGGTGGCGGTCTCGCTGCCGTCGGGATTCTTCTTGAGGATCATCGGGAAGGGATGGCTGCCACACATGAACTTCCAGCCGTAGTTTTCGCCGCCCTTGCTGGAGGCCGGCTGCAGGTTGATTTCCTCCCAGTGGTTCTGGCCGATGTCGGCGATGTAGAGGTCGCCGGTCTTGCGGTCAAAGCCGAAGGTCCAGGGATTGCGCAGGCCATAAGACCAGATCTCCGGCTTGGCCTTCGGATGGATCTTCGAGAAGGCCTCCTCGCTGACGCCGAACAGGGTCATCTGCTGCAGCGGCGTCAGGAAGGGATTGTCCTTCGGGATGCCGTAGCCGCGGTCAGGTGTCGCCTGATCGACGTCGATGCGCAGCATCTTGCCGAGCCAGGTGTGCAGGTCCTGGCCGGCGTTGATGACGTCGCCCTCCCAGCCGCCGTCGCCGACGCCGATGTAGAGGTAGCCGTCGGGGCCAAAGGCGATCTGGCCGCCGTGGTGGTTGCAGTAGGGGAAGTCGATCTGCATCAGCACGCGCGCGCTGTCGGGATCCAGACGGTCGGGGCTGCTCTTCGAGACCGTGTACTCCGTGATCATCGTCGCGCCGTTGAACCAAAGGTCGGCGTAGGCGATGTAGACCTTGCCGTTGTCCTTGAACTTCGGATGGAAGGCCATGCTGTACATGCCGAGCTCAAGGAAAGAGGAGATCGTCTTGTCCTTGAGGTCGAGGAAGGGGCGGCGCAGGCGCTTGCCGTCCTTGATGACCTGGATGACGCCGGGGCGTTCGACGACAAAGACGCGGCCGCTGCCGTCATCGGGCGCGGCGACGCTGACCGGATCGACGAGGTCGTCGGCGACGCGGACCAGCTGGATGGCCGGGGCGCCGGGCAGCTTGCCGCCGGGTTGGACGGGCTTGGTCTGGGCGAGGCCGGGCAGGGCGACGCCGCAAAGGAGGGCAAACAGGAGGAGGCTGGGTTTCATGGAGGGAAGGGAAGCTCGGCAAGGCTAGAAATTCGCGCCGGCGAAGGCAATCCGGAAAATCGTCCCGGCCAAAGAAAATGTTGACCCGCCCCCTCCTGCCTAGATATTCACAGTCCCACCAGTCTTCGGGCCGCATTCCCATCCCCCAGGAATCCTACGGCAATCATGGCCGCCTCTTCTCAAAAAGCATCCGCCTCCACGAGCGCCCGCAAGCCGGCCAAGTCCGCCCCGGCGGACGCCCAGCCGGCACAGACGGACGAGTCGCTTGAAGCGGCCAAGAAGCGCGGTCGTCCGCGTGTGCATCCCGAGAAGCCGGAAAGCGTCAAACGCGGTCGCGGTCGTCCGCGCATCCACCCGCCCAAGGAGCAGGCCGCCGCGCCCGTGCTCGGCCCCGATGGCAAGCCCGTCAAACGCAAGCGCGGCCGTCCGCCAAAGAGCAGCTACCCGCCCGCGGCGCCGGTCGTGGTCTATGACGACATCCAGTCGCCTGAGGTGCAGTCGCGCCTGCGCAACCTGGTGCGCCTGGCCAAGGAGCAGGACCACCTGACTTGGGACGACGTCAACGAGGCGCTGCCCCAGGGCATCGTCACGCCCGGCCTGATGGACGAGATCGTCACCCGCCTGCAGGCGCTGGAGATCCGCATCGAGGAAGTGACCGTCGGTCCGCCGGTGAGCGCCCTCACCGCCAATCTCGCCGCCCGCACGCTGGCCGAGGAGGCCCGCGAGGCGGCCAAGGAGCCGTCGAAGAGCGACAGCCTGGACGACCCCGTGCGCATGTACCTGCGCCAGATGGGCCAGGTGGCGCTGCTGACCCGGGATCAGGAGATTGAGATCTCCAAGCGCATCGAAGGTGCCGATGTGCGCCTGCGCCAGTGCCTGCAGAACAGCGGCTTCGTCGGCGCCCAGTTCCTCAAGCTGGCGGAAACGCTCGCCGAGGGTGCAGAACGCTTTGACCGCCTCGTCAGCGACCGCAAGGCGGCCGAGCGCGAGAACTACTTCCGCAAGCTGCCGGGCCTGCTGACCCAGGCGCGCGAGGGCTTTGCGAAATGCGCCAAGCTGTACGAGCAGAGCCTCACGCCTGGCAAACGCCAGGCCCAGGTGGCGGCCGATTTCGAGGCGGCGCGCGTCGCCTTCTTCAAGGTCTGCGCGAAGTTTTTCTTCAAGCAGAAGCTCGACGAGGACTTCATCGCCCTCATCCACCAGCGCCAGACCGAGCTCGATCATTTGACCGACGAGATCCGCCTGCGCCCCACGCAGGCGGTCACCACCGAGGCGCTGCGCCAGTTCCAGATTCAGGCCTGGCAGAGCCCGGACGAGTTCCGCGCCACCGCCGAGGAGATCCGCCGCTGCGTCGCCGACTCCACCCGCGCCAAGACCGAGATGATCGAGGCCAACCTGCGCCTGGTCATCTCCATCGCCAAGAAGTACACCAACCGCGGCCTGCAGTTCCTCGACCTGATCCAGGAAGGCAACATCGGCCTGATGAAGGCGGTGGACAAGTTCGAGTACCGCCGCGGCTACAAGTTCTCCACTTACGCCACCTGGTGGATCCGCCAGGCCATCACCCGCGCGATTGCCGATCAGGCGCGCACCATCCGCATCCCGGTGCACATGATCGAGACGATCAACAAGCTGATGCGCGTGCACAAGCAGCTGGTCCAGGAGCTGGGCCGCGACCCGACGCCGGATGAGATCGCCGAGGAGATCCATCTGCCGGTCGAGCGCGTCAACGCCGTGCTGCGCATGGCCCAGCAGCCGGTGTCGATGCAGACCAAGGTCGGCGACGTCGAGGGCGACACCGAGTTCGGCGATTTCATCGAGGACAAGGAGGCGCGCGACCCGATGGAGCTCACCGCCAAGAACCTGCTGCGCGACAAGCTCAAGGACGTGCTCGACACCCTCAGCCCGCGCGAGCGCGAGGTGCTCGAGCAGCGCTTCGGCCTGCTCGACGGCGCCGGGCGCACGCTCGAGGAGGTGGGTCGGCAGTTCCAGGTCACCCGCGAACGCATCCGCCAGATCGAGGCCAAGGCCCTGCGCAAGCTGCGCCACCCGACGCGCATCCGCAAGCTGGGCGGCTTCTACGGCGGTTCCTGAGTTGCACAGCCCGCGTCGCCGCCTGAAAGAGCGGCCTTCGACGGACTGTTTTTCGTTGCCTCACTTATCCGCCGCCCGTAATGCTGCGGTACCCCCATTCCCCCTCCGCCATGTCCGCCATTCCCCACCTCCCCGCGCTGCGCAAAGGCCGTCCGTACGAGTCGCTCGACAAGGTCCAGGTCAAGGACCACAAGACCGGTGAAGTCTGCGCCGAGGTTAGCCAGGTCAATGCCGGCATCGTGCGCAAGGACCTGGGCCGGATCAGCGAGGCCCGCAAGGCCCTGAAAAAATTCACGGTCGAGGAACTCATCGCCATCACCGCCAAGGCCGGCGACCTCTTCCTCAACGGCACCCTGCCGCTCGGCGACAAGGGTCACACCCAGAGCCCGCAGGAGTACATCGCCACCCTGTCGCGCACCAGCGGCCTGCCGCACATCATGGTCAAGCGCAACATGGCCAAGATCCATTACGCGATGACGCACATGCACGTCATCCTCAACGGCCTGTCGCGCGGCCTCGACATGAGCGTCATCGACAAGGGCTTCGGCGAGCAGGCCGGCTGCCCGGTCGCCTACTTTCCGACCACCGACGCCCTCGGCCTGGTCATGCCCAGCAACTCGCCGGCGGTCAACTCGCTCTGGCTGCCGTCGATCGCCCTGAAGATCCCGGTGGTCATCAAGCCCGGCCGCGAGGAGCCCTGGACGCCCTTCCGCCTGATCCAGGCCTTCATCGCCGCCGGCGCGCCGGCCGAGGCCTTCGGCTTCTACCCGACCGATCACGAGGGCAGCGGCGAGGTCGTCAAGCTCTGCGGCCGCAACCTGGTCTTTGGCGACGTCAACATCGCCAAGATGTATGAAAACAACCCGCGCGTGCAGGTGCACGGCCCGGGCTGGAGCAAGATCCTCATCGGCGACGACAAGATCGAAAACTGGCCCGAGTACATCGACCTCATCGCCGGCTCGATCAGCGACAACGGCGGCCGCTCCTGCATCAACGCCAGCGCCGTGCTCGTGCCGAAGTATGGCCGCGAGATCGCCGAGGCCATCGCCAAGAAGCTCGGCCCGGTGGCGCCGCTGCCGTCCGACGACGAGAACGCCCGCCTGTCCGGCTTCGCCAATCCGAAGATGGCCGAGTACATCGACGGCGCCATCGACAACGACCTCAAGACCCCGGGCGCCGAGGACGTCACCGCCCAGTTCCGCGACGGCCCGCGCAAGGTCGAGTTCCAGGGCGGCATCTACCTGCGCCCGACCATCATCCGCTGCGATTCCTGGGAGCACCCGCTCGCCAACCGCGAGTTCCTCTGCCCCTACGCCAGCGTCGTCGAGATGCCGCAGGCCGAGATGCTCTCGAAGATCGGCTACTCGCTCATCGTCACCGCCATCACCGCCGATGCCGACTTCACCGAGGCCCTGCTCGAGTGCCCGACCATCGACCGCCTCAACCTCGGCCCGATCAGCACGATGAAGATCAGCTGGGACCAGCCGCACGAGGGCAACATGTTCGAGTTCCTCTACAAGCGGCGCTCGATCGACCGCGCCTGATGCGCGCCGGAATCGCCGGGGCGGCCGCACCGTGGCCGCGCCCAGCCGCCGCTCCCATGCCATGATCCTTCCCGCCTTCGACCACCAGCCGCGCACCCGCCTGATCTTCGGCCCGGGCACCCTGGCCCAGATCGGCACGCTCGCCCGCGAGCTGGGCGGCAACCGCGTGCTCATCGTCAGTGACCCCGGCATCGTCAAGACCGGCTACGTCACCCGCGCCGTCAGTTACCTCGTCGATGCCGGCCTGCAGGCCCGCGTCTTCGGCGACGTGCGCGAGAACCCGAGCACCGAGGACGTCGCCCGCTGCGTCGAGGCGGCGCGCGAGTTCGACGCCGACCTGCTCATCGGTCTCGGCGGCGGCAGCAGCATGGACACCGCCAAGGGCTGCAACTTCCTCTTCACCAACGGCGGCCGCATGCAGGACTACTGGGGCACCGGCAAGGCCACGAAGCCCATGCTGCCGCTCATCGCCGTGCCGACCACCGCCGGCACCGGCAGCGAGTGCCAGAGCTACGCCCTCATCTCCGATGCCGAAACGCACGTCAAGATGGCCTGCGGCGATCCGAAAGCGGCGGCCGCGGTCGCCCTGCTCGATCCCGAGCTGACCGTCTCCCAGCCGGTGCGCGTCACCGTCTGCACCGGCATCGACGCCCTTTCGCATGCCCTGGAAACGGCGGTCACCGCCAAACGCAACGCCTACTCCGCGGTGTTCTCGCGCGAGGCCTTCCGCCTCTGCCACGAGGGCTTCAGCCGCGTCCTGCGCGAGCCGGGCGACGTCGCCGCGCGCGGCATGATGCTGCTCGGCGCCGCCTACGCCGGCATCGCCATTGAAAACTCCATGCTCGGCGCCGCGCACTCCTGCGCGAACCCGCTGACCGCCTACTTCAACGTCGTCCACGGCGAGGCGGTTGGCGTCATGCTGCCGCACATCATCCGCTTCAATGCCGCCCTGCCGGAGATCGCCGCGGTCTACGCCGGCTACTTCGAGGGCGACCTCGCCGACCGCGTCAGCGAGCTGCTCTGGGAGGCGAAGATGCCGCGGCGCATCCGCGAGTATGGCGTCACCGAGGCCGACCTGCCCAAGCTGGCCGCGCTCGCCGCCAAGCAGTGGACCGCCCAGTTCAATCCGCGCCCGGTCAGCGAGGCGGACTTCGTCGAGCTCTACCGCGCCGCGCTCTGAGGTGCAGGGTTCGGGGCTTCACCGCGGCGCATATCACGCGTACAGCAGGTGGCGCTGGCGGGCCGAGCGGAAGCCGTTCACCGAGCTGCTCCAGCCGGCGATCAGGCGCTCGACCGAGCCGCCGGCGCGCAGTTCGCGGAACAGGCGCTCGCTGCCATAGACCTTGTGGAACAGGCTGAGTTTGTCGCCGCTCACCCGCGCCAGCACGCGGCCGCCGGAGAGCCGCTGCAGCGCCGCCAGCAGGCGCACGTCGAGCGCCGTCAGGTCGGCCTGCGCGCGCGGATGGATGCTCAGGCGCACGCCGCCAAAGCTGCCCTTCGTGTAGGGCGCAAAACTCACGCCCGGGGCGGGGAACTGGCGGCAGGCGGCGAGCATGGCCTGCGGGTTGACGCTGCTGGCGCCGGCATAGCCAAAGGGATTCTCCGTGCCGATGCCGATGTCGACCGACGACGCCCCGCCGAGGATGCCGGTGGCGACATAATAAAAGGGCGAGGTCGCGTGCGGGATGTTCGGCGAGGTGCGGTACCAGCGCAGGCCGGTGTCCTGCCAGACCATGGCGCGATTCCAGCCCTGCATGCGCACGACGTTCAGGCGCGGGCTGGCGGCGATCCAGCGATGCGCGGCGGTCATCATCGCCAGCTCACCCGTGGTCATGCCATGCACATAGGGCACCGGCAGCTGGCCGACGAACGACTTCCACTGCGGATCGAGCGGCGGGCCCTCGACGCGCAGTCCGCCCATCGGGTTGGGGCGGTCGAGCACAATGAAATCCTTGCCGCACTCCGCCGCCGCCTCCATCGCCACCGCCATCGTGCTGATGTAGGTGTAGCTGCGGCAGCCGATGTCCTGCAGGTCGAAGACCAGCACATCGATGGGCGCCAGCATCTGCGGCGTCGGCTTGCGGGTCGGGCCGTACAGCGAGTAAACCGTCAGCCCCGTGACACTGTCGCGGCGGGTGCTGACATGGATGCCGGCGCCGATGGTGCCGTCGATGCCGTGCTCCGGCGCATAGAGGGCGGTCAGGCCCGAGCCCAGCGCGCGCTTCATCGCCACCCGCGTCATCTCGCCGCGGCCGGTCATGCTCGTGTGATTCGTGATCAGCCCGACCCGGCGACCGCGCAGCAGGTCGAAGTTGCGCGAGGCCAGCACGTCGATGCCGAGCCGGAACGGCCCGTCCTGTTGCGGGGCGGTGGCCTGGGGTGCCGGCGCGATCTGGCAGCCGCTCAGCGCGGCGGCCCCGGACGAGAGCAGGAAGGAGCGACGGGAAAGCATGGCGCCGGACAGACGACGTGCCCCGCCCCGGGGTCAACCGAAACTCAGAACTCGCCGCGGAAGACGCAGCGCGCGGCCGGCGTCTCGTGGATGGTGATCTCGCACAGGCCCGGCAGCTGCGGCGACAGCTTGCGCCAGAGCCAGGCGGCCATGTTCTCGATCGTCGGATTCTCCAGGCCCTCGATCTCGTTGAGGTACCCGTGGTCGAGCTGGTCCATCAGCGGCTTCATCGCCCGCGAGATCTCCGCGTGGTCATAGACCCAGCCGATGTGCGGATCGACCTCACCCTCGATGGCGATCTCGACCTTGAAGCTGTGGCCATGCATCTTCGTGCACTTGTGGGTGCTCGGCAGATTGGGCAGCGTCTGGGCGGCCTCGAAACGGAAGTCTTTGATGATGCGGCAGCGCATGGGGAAGGGGCCACCCTTACCGCCACCGCCCGCCACGGTCAATCACCGGAAAGCCGGGGTGGGGCAGCTTGCAGGTTTTTCGTTGGGGGTGCCACACTCCTGCGGGACAATTCAGCTTGAGCAAAACCCGGTCCCTGCTCCGTGGCCGCCGGCAGCCGGGGGGCAGGAATGCCATTGCCAGAAAGGCTGATATGTCGTTATAAAATCCTTTTATGGAAAAATGGTTTTATACCGCCAATGGCGAGCAGGCCGGTCCGGTGACGGCTGAGGCCCTGCGTGATTTGGAAACCCAGGGGGTGCTGAACAGCGCTTCGCTGGTCTGGTGCCAGGATCTGCCGGCGTGGACGCCGCTGGGCCTAGTGCCGGCGCACCTGCTGCCGGGTGGCGCGGTTGCCGTGCCGCCCAGCCTGTCCGTCGCCGGTGGGCCGGAGCAGGTGCATGCCTTCGAGTTCCGCGGCCGGGCCGGCGAGTTCTTCCGCATCTGGATCGTCAACGTCGTGTTGACGGTGCTGACACTCGGCATCTACGCGGCCTGGGCCAAGGTGCGCACGCGTCGGTACTTTTATGGCAACACCCTGCTCGACGGCAAACCCTTCGATTTCACGGCGAACCCGATCGCCATCCTCAAGGGCAACCTGATTTTTGGCGGCCTGTTCATTCTGTACACGATTGCCGGCGCGGTCTTCCCGCCGCTGGCTCTGCTGGTGATGCTGGTCATTGGTGCGCTGGCGCCCTGGCTGATCCACAAGGCGATGCGCTTTCGCGCCCACCACACGATGCATCGCAACGTCCGCTTCGGTTTCCGCGGCACGACGGGCGAGGCCTATGCGGTCTTCCTCGGCTGGCCGATCCTGGTGGGTCTGACGCTCGGCATTCTCGGGCCCTACGTGCAGTTCCGGCAGCGGAAGTACTTCCTCGGCAACCTCGGCTGGGGCAAGGCCGAGGCGGCGATGCGCGGCACGGCCGGCTTCTTTTACAAGACCTTCCTGAAGATCGTGGGTATGCTCGTGCTGTTGGCGGTGCTGGCCAGTGTGGTCGTGCCAGCGCTGAACCTGATGAACCGCCAAGGCGAGGCGCCGGCGGCTCAGGTGGAGTCGAACGTGCCCACCGATGAGGGTGACGCGGATCCGACCGTTGAGAGGCGCAAGCTGCCCCCCGGCATGGAGGCGGGGGTCTTCGTCGCGATCCTCGGCGTCTATCTCTTCATGTTCTTCATCTTCGTCTATTACCAAGTGCGCACGCAGAACTACTGCCTGAACACGACCCAGTGGGGCGAGGTCGGCCGGCTCGAATCGCGGGTGCGGGTGCGCGACCTGATGTGGCTCTACTTCAGCAACGGCCTCGCCGTGCTGCTTTCGCTCGGCCTGCTCATCCCGTGGGTGAAGATCCGCATGGCGCGCTACCGCGCGCAGCGCACGACCTTCCTCTGCGCCGGCAGTCTCGATGCCGTGACGGCCGGTGTGGCCATTGAGGAGTCGGCCATGGGCGATGCCGGGGCGGATGTCTTCGATTTCGACATCGGCTTTTAGGCCGCGCCGCCATGCTGCTCGCCGGAACCTATTATCCGCCCGGTTCATCCCGGGCCATCGAGGTCGCGCTGCGCCTGGGCGACACTGCCCTGCAGGTAAGCGGCGAGGGCGTGCAGCGTGTCGAGCGGCTGGACGACTGCCCTTTGTCGGAGCCGCTCGGGCGCATGGCCCGGCATTTCACCCTGCCGGATGGTGCGCGGATCGAGGTCGTCGATCTCGACGAACTGGCGGCCTGGGAAAAACAGCAGAGGCGCAACTCCGGCCTGCACTGGGTGCACGTCCTGGAATCACGCTGGCGCTGGGTGGCGGCGGCGGTGCTGGTGCTGCTGGCCGGCATGGCGGTGCTGTACCTGTGGGCCCTGCCGGCGGCGGCCAGGCAGATCGCCCTGCGCCTGCCGCCGGAGGTTTCACGGCTGGCCACCGAGCAGGCGATGCAGGCCTTTGAGACCTTGTTCGATTTCGAGGCCAGCGAGCTGCCGGAGGCGCGGCGCGCGGCAATCTCGGCGCAGTTTGCGCGCATGGCCGCCGCCATGGATCCGGACAGCGGGCGCGACTACCGGCTGAAGTTTTTTCACGCGCCCTTTCCCAACGCCTTCGCCCTGCCCGACGGCCTGGTCTGCGTCACCGATGAACTCGTCGAGCAGGCGGAGCACGATCACGAAATCTTCGGCGTGCTTGCCCATGAGATCGTCCATGTGCGCGAGCAGCACGGCCTGCGCAACGTGCTGCAGAATTCCGCGGTGTTCCTGATCTGGACGCTGATGACCGGCGATGTCTCCACCGTCGCCGGCATGGGCTCGGCGCTGCCGGCGCTGCTGGCGCAGAGCGGTTACTCGCGCGGCTTTGAGCGTGAGGCGGATCTGGGCGCGGCGGATTACCTGATCGCGCAGGGCTGGGGTGTGGCGCCGCTGAGCAATCTTCTCCAGCGCATCGATCCCGAGGGCTTTGACCTGGGCAAAACCGGCGAGGCCTTTTCCACCCACCCGCTCACCGCCGAGCGCATCCAGGCTCTGGAAGCCCGTGAGGCGGCGGCGAAGTGAGGGGCGGCGGGCGCGGATCTACATCCGGCAGATGAGCAGCTCGCGCTCGTAGATCAGCTCCTTGGGCAGGTGCGTCTTGAGGTCGATGAAGAGCTCCTCGTGCGAGAGCACCTCCTGGCGCCAGGCCTCGCGGTCGAAGCGCTGCAGTTCGTCGAAGGCCGCCTTGCTGAAGTTGAGGCCGGTCCAGTCCATGTCCTCGTAGTGCGGCATCCAGCCGGCCGGTGTCTCCTTGGCGAGGGCGCGGCCGCTGCAGCGCTCGACGATCCACTGCAGCACGCGCATGTTGTCGCCAAAGCCCGGCCACAGGAAGTTGCCGTCGGCATCCTTGCGGAACCAGTTCACGTGGAAGAGGCGCGGCGTCTCGGTGAGGCGGCGCTGCATCGACAGCCAGTGGCGGAAGTAATCGCCCATGTGGTAGCCGCAGAAGGGCAGCATGGCCATCGGGTCGCGGCGCACCTTGCCAATGGTGCCGGCGGCGGCGGCGGTCATCTCGCTGCCCATGGTGGCGCCCATGTACACGCCGGAGCTCCAGTTGAAGGCCTGGTAGACGAGCGGCATGGTCGTGGCGCGGCGGCCGCCGAAGATGATCGCTGAGATCGGCACGCCCTCCGGCTTTTCCCAGTCGGGATCGATCGTCGGGCACTGCCCCGCCGGGGCGGTGAAGCGCGAGTTCGCATGCGCGGCCTTGACGCCCTTTTCACGGGCGATCTCCGGCGTCCACTGGTTGCCCTGCCAGTCGATGCACTTGGCCGGCGGCTTCTCGGTCATGCCCTCCCACCAGACGCCGCCGTCGGGGGTGAGGGCGACGTTGGTGAAGATGGTATTGCGCGCCAGCGCCTTCATGGCGCTTGGGTTGGTGTGCTCGCTGGTGCCGGGAGCGACGCCGAAGTAGCCGGCCTCGGGGTTGATGGCGTACAGGCGGCCGTCGGGGCCGGGCTTGAGCCAGGCGATGTCGTCGCCGACGGTCGACACCTTCCAGCCCTGCTTCTGGTGGTGCTCCGGCGGGATGAGCATGGCGAAGTTGGTCTTGCCGCAGGCGGAGGGGAAGGCGGCGGCGACGTAGGTTTTTTCGCCCTTCGGGTTCTCGACACCGAGGATGAGCATGTGCTCGGCCATCCAGCCCTCATCGCGCGCCATGGCGGAGGCGATGCGCAGGGCGAAGCATTTTTTGCCAAGCAGGGCGTTGCCGCCGTAGCCCGAGCCGTAGCTCCAGATCTCGCGGCTCTCCGGGAAGTGAACGATGTATTTTTCCTTGTTGCAGGGCCAGGGCACGTCCTTTTGGCCCTTCTTCAGTGGCGCACCGACCGTGTGCATGCAGGGCACGACGCGCTTCTTGGTGGTGTCGATCAGGTGAAAGATTTTTTTGCCGATGCGCGCCATGATGCGCATGCTGACCACCACGTACGGGGAGTCGGTGAGTTGCACGCCGATCTGCGCCATCGGCGAGTCGGGCGGACCCATGCTGAAGGCGAGCACGTACATCGTGCGGCCGCGCATGCAGCCGTTGAACAGGCCGCGCAGCTTCTCCTTCATCTCGAAGGGGTTCATCCAGTTGTTGGTCGGTCCGGCGCCGTCCTGCGCCTGTGAGCAGATGAAGGTGCGCTCCTCGACGCGGGCGACGTCGCTGACGTCGGAACGGGCAAGGAAGCAGCCGGGCCACTTCTTGGCGTTGAGGCGGGTGAAGGTGCCGGCGTCGACCAACTGGTCGCAGAGGCGGTCATACTCCGCCTTGCTGCCGTCGACCCAGTGGATGCGGTCGGGCTTGCACAGGGCGGCCATCTTTTTCACCCAGCGCAGCAGGTGGATGTTTTTGCTCAGCGGTTTGGAGGCGGACTTCGTGGGCATCGTTCGTGGGAAGGGTGGTTGGGTGGAGCTACGCGGTTTTCGTGCCAGTTGTCGAGCACACTATCCCCGCCAATCTTGGCGGTTTGGCCCGCATCTTGTCCAGCCGCAAACCGGCTGCCGGCAAATCCCGAGGCAGGCGCGAGGATTGACTTGACCGCAGGGACGGCGCGGCTACTTGCGAGAACCCGGAAAAACCGCGGCCCGACCGGCCGTTGATTCGGCTTCCCTCCATGTCCACCACCACCAGCCCCTCGGCGTCCACCACCCGGACGCTTCGCAACGCGGTCATTCGCCTGGCCGGCAACTCCCAGGACGGCATTCAGTCGATCGGCGGCTTCCTCGCCCGCCTCGCCGGCCGCACCGCCAAGGACGTCATGACTTACATGACGATCCCCTCCACCATCTCCGGTGGCCCCTCGATCTTCCAGCTTCACCTCGGCTCGGGCGAGGTCCTGCATCCGGGGGATGAGAGCGACGTACTGGTGGCCTTCTATCAGCACAGCTACAACGACCACCTGCACGCCCTGCGCGACGGAGGCATCTGCATCTATGACTCCGGCGAGGTGGCCGAAGTGAAGCACGAGCGCAACATCCATCACATCGGCATTCCGATCAACAGCGCCACCATTGAGGCCATCGGCGGCAGCGCCCGCGACCGCGGCAAGAACATGTTCGTGCTCGGCCTGCTCACCGCCGTGTTCCAGCTCGACCGCGAGAAGCTCTCCGGCATCATCGCCCGCCAGTTCGGCAAGAAGGACGAAAGCGTGCTGCGCAACGCCATGCTCGCCTTCGATGCCGGCTACGCCTACCCGATCGGCGACATCGGCAGCTTCCACTTCGACGAGGGCGAGCACAAGGACGAGCACCGCCTGAGCACCGACGGCAACACGCTCATGACCATGGGCCTGATCTGCGCCGGTGTCCGCTTCGGCGCCGCCTACCCGATCACGCCCTGGTCGCCGATCATGGAGCAGCTGCGCTCCGAGTTGCCGAAATACGGCGGCATCTATGTGCAGGCCGAGGACGAGCTGGCCGCGGTCTCCATCACCATCGGCGCCGCCTACGCCGGCCACCTCGCCGTCACCGGCAGCTCCGGCCCCGGCCTGAGCCTGAAGATGGAAGCGCTCAGCTACGCCAGCATGGCCGAGCTGCCGCTCATCGCCATCAACGTCCAGCGCGGCGGTCCGTCGACCGGTCTGCCGACCAGCGTCGAGCAGTCCGACCTGCTGCAGGCCATCTACGGCAGCCACGGCGACTGCCCGCGCATCGTTCTCGCGCCTCAGGATGTCGAGGACTGCTTCTACATTGCCCTCGAGGCCGGCAAGCTCGCCCGTGAGTACTCCTGCCCGGTCATCATCCTCAGCGACCAGGCCCTGAGCAGCCGCATCGAGGCCTTCACCGAGCCCGACCTCGACAAGCACTGGGTGGAGCCCGTGCTCGACCTGTCCGACCGCCCCGAGGATTTCAAGCCGTACCCGCTCGACCAGATCACCCGGCACGCCCCGCCCGGAGCCAAGATGCTCGGCGGTCGCTACCCGCACGTCACCGGCCTGGAGCATGACGAGTGGGGCCACCCGAGCGGCAACCCGAAGATGCACCAGCGCATGACCGACAAGCGCCGCAACAAGCTGGTCGCACTGGCGGAAAAACTGCCGCTGCCGGAAATCTACGGCGAGCAGGAGGGCGATGTCCTGCTTGTCGGCTGGGGCAGCAGCTACGGCCCGATCAAGGAGAGCGTCAACCGCCTCTGCACCGAGGGGCACAAGGTCGGCTCGATCAACCTGCGCCACCTGCACCCGCTGCCGCTCAAGCTCGACGGCCTGTTTGCCAAGTTCAAGAAGGTCGTCGTCGTCGAACTCAACGACAGCGGCGTCTACGGCTACGGCCAGCTCGCCATGCTGCTGCGCGCCAAGCTCGCCGATCCGAAGATCAGCTCGCTCTGCAAGACCGACGGCCTCGGCTTCCGCATCCGCGAGATCGTCACCGGCATCGAGAAGGTGCTGGCAGACTGAGCCTGCCATTGCCAACGTTTGCCACCCCGCAGCCGGCCCCGTGCCGGCTGCGTTTTTTTTTGGCCCGCCGGATGACGTTCAGGCAGGGCTCCCGCGGATTGCCGCAGACCGCTCGCTCCGCGGGCTAGCTCTTCGCCCCGCGGCCGCGGTAGGCGAACAGGAAGAAGATGCAGACCGCGGCGGTGAGGGCGGTTTCGCCCAGCCAGAAGCGCGTCCAGTCGGTGCGGCCGTCGATCTGACAGGCCTGGTGCCACCAGCCGCCGCCCAGGTAGCCGGCGAGGTTGCCGAAGCCGCTCATCAGCAGCACCAGCAGGGCCTGGGCGCGCGTCCGCCACTTCGGGTCGATGCGTTCCTCCAGGTAGATCTGGGTGGTGATGAAGTAGAGGGTGAAGGCGAAGCCGTGCAGGGTGGTGCCGGTCATCACCCAGCCGGGCGTGTGCAGGGCGTTCATCGCGTAGCGCGCCACGCAAATGACGATGCCGGAGAGAAAGACCCATTTCAGGCGGAAGCGCGCCAGCACGCCGGCGAGCAGCAGCATGGTGAGGATCTCGGTGGTCTGCGCCAGCGAGATGACCGCGGAGATGCCGTTGACGTTGAGGTCGTGCAACTGGCGGGCGGTGTAGGGGTAAAAGGAAGCCAGCGGCACGCTGTACAAAGCCGCGGTGAGGAAGACGACGCGATGGTCGCGGTCGCGCAGCAGTTCCAGCGCGTCGAGACCGAGCACCTGGCGCCAGTGGCGCCGTTCGCGGCTGTCGCCCGGCGGGATCACCGGCAGGGTCCAGGTCAGGGCCATGACGCCGAGCCAGAGACCGGCGGCGGTCCAGCCGGCGGCGAGCGAGGCGTCGGCCTTCAGCACAAAGCTGACCGCCCAGCAGCCGACCATCCAGCCGAGGGTGGCGAAGGCGCGCAGCGGCCCGAACTGGCGCTTGGGATCGCGGATCTGCGAGAGCACGATGCTGGTGGCGACGCTCCACACCGGCGTGCTCACCAGGGCCAGGGCCTGGGCGCAGAGCAGGATCAGGCCGTCGCCGAGGCCGTGGCCCAGGGCGGTGCAGAGCAGGGCCAGGCCGGCCGAGGTGGCCAGGCTGAGCCAGCGCAGCAGCGTGGTCGAGGGGATGCGCTGGTCGGCCAGGGCGCCGACGAAGAGGGGCGAGATGAAGGCCGCGACCGCGGTGGTGGCCAGCACCCAAGGCACCAGATGGGCGCGGCCGTGGGCGGCGAAGACGTTGGCCAGCGGCACGTTCCACATGCCCATCGGCAGGGCGGTGAAGAAGAACAGGGTGGCCAGCGGCAGCCGGCCGGCCCCGCCGGACGCTGGGGTGGGGGTCATGGAGGTGGCCGGAATAAACACAGGCCCGGCAAACTCCAAACGACAAGTTCGCAAAAGCGCGTCTTGCGTCCCCGGCCGCCCTCCCCATCTTCCGGCACCCTTTTTCGACCTCTCCCATGGAAAACGTCATCATCATCGGCACCGGCTGCGCCGGTTACACCGCAGCCATCTACACGGGGCGCGCCAACCTCGCCCCGCTCATCCTTTCCGGCGGCCAGCCCGGCGGCCAGCTCACGACGACGACCGAGGTGGAAAACTTCCCCGGCTTCCCCAACGGCATCATGGGCCCCGAGCTGATGATGAACATGCAGACCCAGGCGGAGAAGTTCGGCGCCCGCATCGAGTATGCCAGCGTCGCCAGCGTCGCCAAAACCGCCGCCGGCCACTTCGAGGTGCATACCGAGGACGGCACCGTGCGCGAGGCGCACGCGGTCATCGTCGCCACCGGCGCCTCGCCCAAGCACCTCGGCCTGCCCAACGAAAAGGGTCTCATCGGCCACGGCCTGACCAGCTGCGCCACCTGCGACGGCGCCTTTTACCGCAACGTGCCGGTCTGCGTCATCGGCGGCGGCGACAGCGCCTGCGAGGAGGCCATGTTCCTCACCAAGTTTGCCAGCAAGGTCTACCTGATCCACCGCCGCGACACCCTGCGCGCCTCGAAGATCATGGCCGACCGCACCCTCGCCAACCCGAAGATCGAGCCGGTCTGGAACAGCACGGTCAGCGAGTACCTCACCGACGACAAGGGCGAGATGCGCGCGGTCACCGTGCAGAACCTCGTCACTGGCGCCACCTCGGAGCTCGAGCTGAAGTGCGTCTTCGTGGCCATCGGTCACGTGCCCAACGCCGCCTTCCTCGGCGACCTGGTCGACCGCGACGAGGGCGGTTACATCCTGCAGGCGGGCGGCACGCGCACGAAGACCGAGGGCCTGTTCGCCGCCGGCGATGTCGCCGACCATGTCTACCGCCAGGCGATCACCGCCGCCGGCCAGGGCTGTGCCGCCGCCCTCGAGGCCGAGCGCTACCTCGCCGCCCTCGGCGTTCACTGAGCCGCTTCCGATGGCCCAGCTTCTCACCAGTTCGAACCTGCTGCTGTCGGCGCGGCCGCTGACCGTCGGTGTCATCCCCGATGCCGCCACCCTGGCCCTCTGGGGCCGGATGAGCGTGGCGGAGCGGGAGGCCGCCTGCGATCTCATCGAGCTGCGTCTCGACACCCTGCAACTCGCCGAGCCCGACCTGCGCGCAGGCCTGGCCGGCAACGCCACGCCGGTGCTGCTCACCGCCCGCCATCCCGCCGAGGGCGGGCAGGCTCCGGCCGACGCGGCTGGTCGCATGGCCCTGATGGAGCCTCTGCTCGATCTGGCCTCGCTGATCGACGTCGAATTGCGCAGCGCCCAGGAAATGCGGTCCCTCGTCCAGAAGGCGCAGGGCAGGGGAGTGCGCGTCGTCGGCTCTTTCCACGATTTCCAGGCCACCCCCGGCGAGGAAGTCCTGCAGGGCGCGATCGGTTTCGCCCAGCCGGCCGGACTCGACGCGGTGAAGATCGCCACCTTCCTCAACAGCACCGACGATCTGGTGCGCCTGATCCAGCTCGCCTCGGCGCCGCAGCGGCTGCGGCTGTCGTGCATGGGCATGGGCCCGCTCGGCCGCGTCTCGCGCTTGGTGCTTGCAAAATGCGGCAGTTTGCTGAACTACGGATACCTTGGCGAGGCCAATGCCCCCGGTCAATGGCCCGCCGCCCGCTTGAAAGCCATCCTGGCCGATCTCTGACCCATGTCCCTCCGTTCCGCCGCCCTCGCCCGCCTGGCCCTGCTCCTGGCCACGCTGCCGCTGGCCGGTTGCTTTGAGGATCCGCAGCGTGAGGAAAAACTCAAGTGGCGCGAGGAGGAGGTCAACGCCAAGGAAGCCGGTCTCGTTCAGCGCGAGATGGCGCTCGCCCGCGACAAGCAGTCGCTCGAAAGCCTGCGGCTCGACCTGCTGGCCCGCGAGAAGAGTGTTGAACTGCTGCAGAAACAGTTGGCCGAAGAGCTGGAGAAGAGCCGTCGCGTGCGTCGTGAGATCGAGTTGCGCGAATTGCGCGGGCCCATCCCGCAGATCACCGCCGACCGCGTGCTGGTTGTCGACGCCGCCAGCGATGACGTGCTGTTCGAGAAAAACGCCGACAAGCGCGGCGCCATCGCCAGCACCACCAAGCTGCTCACCGCCCTGTTGGTCATTGAGACCGGCGATCTCGACAAGGAACTCATCGTCGAACAGAGCGACACCCAGTGCGCGCCGGTTCGCCTCGGCATCAAGGCCGGCGAGAAGTACACGCGCCGCCAGTTGCTCACGGCCGTCCTGGTGAAGAGCTCGAACGACATCGCCCAGGCCCTGGCCCGCGACAACGCCGGCAGCGTTGAGGCCTTTGTCGCCAAGATGAACGCCAAGTGCCGCGAACTCGGGCTGGAGAACAGCCACTACGTCAACCCGCACGGCCTGCCTTCGACCAACGACGACGAGCCCTACAGCACCGCCCGCGACCTCGCCGTCATTGCCAAGCTTTGCGACCAGCAGCCGGAGATCCGCAAGATCGTCAAGATGACCCATTACTCGTTCAAGTGGCCCAGCGGTCGCGTCACCGAACTGGCCAACACGAACCGCGTGCTGCGCAATGTCTCCTACTGCGATGGCATGAAGACCGGTTACACCAACGCCGCCGGCTACTGCCTGGTCGCCAGTGGCGAACGCAATGGCCGCCGTCGCATTGTCATTGTGCTCAACGCCACGGAAGCCGGTGTCTGGCGCGATGCCCAGGCCCTGCTCGACTGGGCCCTGAAAGCCTGACCCCCACCGCCCGCTTGACTCCCGCCCCCGCTCCCACCCTCGGCATCGTCGGTCTCGGCTACGTCGGTCTGCCCCTCAGCCTGCGCTTCGCCCAAAACGGCGCCCGCGTGCTCGGGTTTGACGTTGATCCCGCCAAGGTCGAAAGCCTGAATGCCGGTCGCAGCTACATCCTGCACATTCCCGCCGCCGAGATCGCCGAGGCGGTGGACCGCGGCGCCTTTGCCGCCACCACCGACTTCGCCCGCGCCGCCGAGTGCGATGCCATTCTCATCTGCGTGCCGACCCCGCTGGTCAACGGTCGCGATCCCGACCTCAGCTACGTGCTCAACACCGGCCGCGCCATCGCCCCGCACCTGCGCCCGGGCCAGCTGGTCTGCCTGGAATCGACGACTTACCCAGGCACGACCGACACCGACCTGCGCGGGGTTTTGGAAGCTGGCTCGGGCCTGCGCGCCGGTGTCGATTTCCACCTCGCCTTTTCGCCTGAGCGCGAGGATCCGGGCAATCCCAACAGCGACGTCTCGCGCATCCCCAAGGTCATCGGCGGCCTGACACCCGCCTGCCGCCAGCGCGCCCTGGAGATCTACGGTCTCGCCGTGCAGACCCTGGTGCCGGTCGAGTCCTGCCGCGTCGCCGAGGCGGTCAAGCTCACCGAGAACATCTTCCGCGCCGTCAACATCGCCATGGTCAACGAGCTCAAGCTCGTTTACGCGGCCATGGGCATCGACATCTGGGATGTGATCGAGGCCGCCAAGACCAAGCCCTTTGGCTTCATGCCCTTCTACCCCGGGCCGGGGCTGGGCGGTCACTGCATTCCGATCGACCCCTTTTACCTGACCTGGAAGGCGCGCGAGTACGGCCAGGAAACCCGCTTCATCGAACTCGCCGGCGAGGTCAACACGGCCATGCCGGCCTACGTGGTCCGCCGCTGCGGCGAAGCCCTCGCCAGCCAGGGGCGCGAGCTTGCCGGCGCCCGCGTGCTGCTGCTCGGCATCGCCTACAAGGCCGATGTTGATGACGACCGCGAAAGCCCGGGGTACGTGCTCTGGGAACTGCTCGAAGAAGCCGGCGCCGAGGTTGCCTACCACGACCCGCACGTGCCGGTCATCCGCCCCTCGCGCGAGCACGCCCGCTTCGCCGGCATCCGCAACACCGACCTCGACTCCGCCGCCGTCGCCGGCTTCGATCTTGTCCTCGTCGCCACCCGCCACAAGGCGGTGAATTATGCCCTGATCGCCGAACACGCACGCCTCGTCGTCGACACCCGCAACGCCCTGGCCGACCGCCTGAACGGGCAGTCGCACTACTTCAAAGCCTGAACCTGTGGCCTCGCGCACAGGCGCGGGCCGTCACCCACCCTTTCGACTTCATGAAATCCCTCATCACCGGCGGCGCCGGTTTCATCGGTTCCCACATCGCCCAAGCCCTCTGCCGCAAGGGCGGCTCGGTGGTCATCCTCGACGACCTCAGCCTCGGCAACCTCGACAACCTCGCCTGGAAGCAGCCCGGCGACGACCTGGAGTTTGTCCAGGGTGACATCGGCGACGAGGCCCTGCTCGCCAAGCTCATGCCCGGCTGCGACTGGGTGTTTCATGAGGGCGCGCTGCCCTCGGTGCCGCGTTCGGTCGCCCAGCCGCTGGAAAGCAACCGCCAAAACCTCGACGGCACCCTCAAGGTGCTGGTCGCCGCCCGCGATGCCGGCGTGAAACGCCTGATGTTCGCCAGCTCGTCGTCGATCTACGGCGATTCCGATGCGCCCTCCAAGCACGAGGACCTGCCGCCCAACCCGCTCTCGCCCTACGCC
The DNA here is from genome assembly GCA_966252325.1 of uncultured bacterium. Lineage (GTDB taxonomy): Bacteria > Verrucomicrobiota > Verrucomicrobiia > Verrucomicrobiales > Verrucomicrobiaceae > Prosthecobacter. The sequence goes on from CBINON010000038.1 coordinate 25,076, forward strand.
CTGCAGAAGTATGCCGGCGAGAAGTACTGCCAGCTCTTCCACCGCCTGTATGGCTTTGAAACGGTGGCCCTGCGCTACTTCAACGTCTTCGGCCCGCGTCAGGCCTTCGATTCGCCCTACTCGGGCGTCATCGCCAAGTACTGCACCGCCATGCTGCGCGGCGATCGCCCGCTGGTCTTTGGCGACGGCCTGCAGGCGCGCGATTTCACCTTTGTCGACAACGCCGTCTCGGCCAACCTGCTCGCCGCCGAGGCGCCGGCCGAAAAGGCCGCCGGCCGCTACTTCAACGTCGCCGCCGGCCAGTCGATCTCCCTGCTCGACCTCATCGCCGAACTGAACCGGCTCACGGGTCAGCAGTTGGAGCCCGAGTTCCACCCGCCGCGCGTCGGCGAGGTGCGCAATTACCAGGCCGACATCGCCGCCGCCCGCGCCGCCCTCGGTTATGAAGTGCTCGTCGACTGGCGCGACGGTCTCGCCCGCACGCTCGACTTCTATCGCCCCTGAACGGCGAGCCGCGAACCGAATCCGGTTGCTGCTCGCCCGGTTCAGCGTTAGTTTATGGTTCGTCGCAGGCCGGGTTAGCTCAGTGGTAGAGCAGTTGATTTGTAATCATCAGGTCGTCGGTTCAAATCCGACACTCGGCTCCACGGCAGGGAGCGGTGGAGCCTGGAATGGGCTTCTGGTGCGCCTGTTCTTTTGTGCAGGCCTTTGAAGATGCACAAAAAACGCAGCCCTCCCCCTGCGGATGTCCGACCCCATGGGCAAAGCTGGTGGCGCGTGCGGAGCTGTCGGGTGGCCCGGCAGCGGCACGCTTCAACCCTCCCCTCATCGCTTCATGTGGCTTTGCACCCAGCTCGGTTTTTATTCGGTGGTCCGTCCCTCTGACGGTCTTTTTCACATTGGCGCCCGTTGTCTCGGCGATCTCGATGCCCTGGCTTCGGCGATCGGCTTGCCGGAGCCTCAACCCTCGGTCGCCGGGGCTGACTGCCCATGGCACATCGCCTGTGATGCCACCGATCTGACCCGATTCTTCGCCCTGATGGCCGCCAGCCTCACCTATGAGGACTTCAAGGCCGCCGTGGCCTGCCACCCGCTGCAGCTGCGCAAGCTTGCCGCCTATCACGACATCCATCAGCGCCTGCTGGAGTGGCAGCGGAATCAGGGGTGAGTGGAGATGTTGGGCGGCCTCGGCAGTCTGGCGACAGCCAGGGTCGTGGTTTTTCGCCTTGCACCCCGGCGGGCTCCGCGCCAATTCAGGGGAACCCGCCCGACCCACCTTGGCCGCCACCGAAACTCCCCGTACGCTTGTCGCCATCCCCGCCCGCTGGGGGGCGTCGCGCTTCCCGGGCAAGCCGCTGCACGTGATTGCCGGCAAACCTCTGGTCCAGCACGTCTGGGAACGCTGCCAGGCCTGTCGCGAGGTCGACGACGTGGTCATTGCCACCGACGACGCCCGCATCGCCGAGGCGGCGACCGGTTTTGGCGCCCGCGCGGTGCTGACTTCGCCCGACCATCCGAGCGGCACCGACCGCGTCGCCGAGGCCGCTCGCGCCTTCGCCGGACACGGCATCGTCATCAATGTCCAGGGCGATGAGCCGCTCATCTCGCCGGCGCTCATCGACCGCCTGGCCGCCACCCTGCGCGCGGAGCCGGCGGTGCGCATGATCACCGCCGCCGCGCCCATTCACGAGGCCTCACAGGTGGCCGACCCGAACGTCGTCAAGGTGGTGTTCGACCACCGCGGCGATTCCCTCTATTTTTCGCGCTCGCCGCTGCCCTTCGTGCGTGATGCCACGGCCGGCGCCATCCACCACCGCCACCTCGGCGTGTACGGTTTCCGCCGTGATTTCCTGTTGGAATTTGTCGCCTGGCCGCCCTCGCTGCTGGAGCGCACCGAATGCCTTGAGCAGTTGCGCGCCCTCGAAAACGGCGTGCAACTGCGCGTGCTGCTCACCGAAGAGCTGTCGCCCGGCGTCGACACACCCGAGCAGGCGGCGGCGGTCGAGCGCCTGCTGACCGCGTCCTGAACCCCCTGATTCCCCTTCCCATGAAATACATCTTTGTCACCGGCGGCGTCGTCAGTTCCCTCGGCAAGGGGCTGGCCGCCTCCTCGCTCGGCACCCTGCTCGAACTGCGCGGCCTGCGGGTCATCATGCAGAAGTTCGATCCGTACCTGAACATCGACCCGGGTACGATGAACCCCTATGAGCACGGCGAGGTGTACGTGCTCAACGACGGCGCCGAGACCGACCTCGACCTCGGCCATTACGAGCGCTTCACCCACACCAACCTGTCGCGTCTCAACAACCTGACCAGCGGCCAGGTGTACCAGAGCGTGCTCGACAAGGAGCGCGCCGGCAAGTACCAGGGCCGCACGGTGCAGGTCATTCCGCACGTCACCAACGAGATCAAGGACCGCATCAAGGAGGTCGCCGACAAGATGAGCGGCGACATCATCATCACCGAGATCGGCGGCACGGTGGGTGACATCGAGGGCCTGCCCTTCCTGGAGGCGATCCGCCAGTTCGCCCAGGAGGCCGGTCCGGGCAACGTGCTCTTCATCCACGCCACCCTGGTGCCCTACATCAAGGCCGCCCAGGAGCTGAAGACCAAGCCCACCCAGCAGTCGCTGGCCAAGCTGCGCGAGATTGGCATCGCCCCGCAGATCATCCTCTGCCGCACCGAGCATCCGCTCGACCTGGATGTGCGCGAGAAGATCTCGCTGTTCGGCAACGTGCCGATCGAGGACGTCATCGAGGTGCGTGACGTCAAGCACAGCATCTACGAGGTGCCGCTCAAGCTGCACGAGCAGCGGCTCGACGACCGCGTCTGCAAGATCCTGCATCTCGACACCCCCCAGCCGGATCTGACGAAGTGGCGCCATTTCGTCCAGCGCATCATTCATCCGACCCACCACGTGCGCATCGGCGTGGTCGGCAAGTACATCGAGCTGCAGGACGCCTACAAGAGCATCTACGAGGCGCTCACCCACGCCGGCGCCGCCAACGACTGCAAGGTCGACATCGTCAAGGTCGACGCCGAGGCGATCGAGAAGGGCGGCCCTGATCTCTACCTCAACGGCCTGCAGGGCATCCTCAGTCCCGGCGGCTTGGGCGATCGCGGCACCGAGGGCAAGATCGCCGCGGCCGGCTATGCCCGCGAAAACGGCATCCCGTTCTTCGGCATCTGCCTGGGCATGCAGATCGCGGTCATCGAGTTTGCGCGCCGGGTCTGCGAGCTGGCCGGCGCCAGCAGCACCGAGTTCGACAAGGGCACGCCGCACCCCGTCATCAGCATGATGGAGGAGCAGAAGAAGATCAAACAGCTCGGCGGCACCATGCGCCTGGGCAACTGGCTCACCCGCCTGCTGCCCGGCAGCAAGGCCAGCGCGATTTACCAAGGCGACACCACCGAGGAACGCCATCGCCACCGCTACGAGGTGAACGACGATTACAAGGAGCGCCTGGAGGCCAAGGGCATGCTCATCAGCGGTCTCTCCGACAAGGGCGGCTTCGTCGAGATGATCGAGATCCCGGGGCATCCGCACTTCGTCGCCTGCCAGTTCCATCCGGAATTCCTCAGCAAGCCCAACCACCCGCACCCGCTGTTCCACAGCTTCGTGCAGGCGGCGATGGCGCACCGCGCCCTGCCCGAACCGCAGTGCTGAGGTCGGGCCGAGTCGCCGGCGGATTTTTTTCTGTCCAAAATCCGGCCGCCGGCGACTGTGTTGGCTGATGGAGGATGCCACGACCGCCTTTCTGGAGCTGCTGACCCGCCACGAGCGGTCGCTCTCGCTCTATGTCCACGGCCTGGTGCCGGACGATGGCGCGGCCGAGGACATCCTGCAGCAGACCAAGATGCTGCTCTGGCGCCACTTCAGCGATTTCGAGCCGGGCACGAACTTCCTGGCCTGGGCGCGCAAGATTGCCTTTCACCAGATCCTCGGCCACCGCCGCCAGAAAAAGCGCGCCCACCTGCCGCTCGACGAAGAGGCGCTGGAGGCGCTCGGCCATGCGGTGTCGAGCCTGGCCGAGGAGGGGTCCGCGCGCCATGACGCCCTGCGTGCCTGCCTGGCCCGCCTGCCCGAGGAACACCGCCGGCTGGTCACCCTGCGCTACTTTGAGGATCTTGAGATCGACCAGGTCGCTGAACGCATTCGCCGCACCGAGGCGGCCGTGTACCGGGCGCTCAGCCGGGTGCGCATGAGCCTGCTGCAATGCATCGAAAAACAGCTGGAGGTGAATCCATGAAGGCGGACGAAACCTGGCGCTGGCTGGAGCTTTGGGAGCGCGCCCGTGCGCACGCCCTGACCGGGGAGGAACAGTCGCTCCTCAACGCCGCTGTGCGCGATGATCCGGCCGTGCGCACCCTGCTGGCGCAGGCGGCCATGCTGGATGCCGAACTCAACGCCATGGAGGCCCTCGCCGAGGCGCCGGCGCGACCGCTGGCTGGGCGAACGCCGTTCTGGCGGCGCCTGGCCCTGCCGGCTGCGGCGGCGCTGGTTTCCGCCGGCCTGGTCTGGCTCTGGGAAAAGCCGCCGGCACCGGTGGCCGTGCTGGCCAAGGCCTCGGCCTGCAAATGGGGCAACAGCGCGCTGCCGACCCTGGAGGGCTCGGACCTGCAGCCCGGCCTGCTGGAACTCGTCGATGGCATTGCCACGCTGAAATTCCGCAGCGGCGCGGAAGTGACCCTGGAGGCGCCCGTCACGCTGGAAGTGCTGTCGGCCATGGAATGTCGGATCAAAAAAGGCACGGTCATGGCCGAGGTGCCGCCGCAGGCCAAGGGATTCACCATCCACACTCCCGAGACCAAGGTGGTCGACTACGGCACCCGCTTCGGCGTCAGCGCCGGCGAGGATGGCAAGTGCCTGGTCCATGTCATGGAGGGGTTGGTCGAGGTCGAGCGCGAGGGCGAGCCCGGTCGCCGCGAACTGCGCGCCGGCGAACGCGTCGACTACGGCGGTTTCATCCGCCAGGCCTTGAATCCGGATGGCGGCGAGCAGCCCGAGTCGCGGCGCTGGCTGCCGGGACCGATCAACCAGCTCGGCGACGGCTGGCAGGTGATCACCACCGCCTACGGACGCGGCAAGGACTCGTGGATCCAGTCGAGCGACCAGAAGATCAGCGGTCGCGAGTCCTTCCTGCGTGTCAAGTTCACCAGCCTGAGCGAGACCCTGCAGCGCAAGGCCTACGTCGCCTTTGACCTCGCCGCCTTCGCCGGCCGGCGCATCGCTGACGCCGAGTTTGTCCTGCATGTCGAGCCGAGCGACCTCGGCTTTGCCTCACTCGTGCCCGACGCCGTGTTCCGTGTCCATGCGCTGACCGATGAGGCCGGCGATGCTTGGAGCGAGTCGGAACTGACCTGGGCCAATGCGCCCGCCCACAGCCCGGCGCCCGAGCATCGCAACGCGCCGGTGGCCGGGGCCGCGCGCCTGCTCGGCGAGTTCACCGTGCCGCAGGGTACCACGCGCGGGGCCTTTGCGATCCGCGGTGAGGGGCTGGTCGAGTGCCTGAATGCCGACAGCAACGGCCTGTTGACGCTGATCGTCACCCGTGTCACCGACGAGACCGCGACCAGCGGCCTGGCCCATGCCTTCGCCAGCAAGGAGAACACCCGCAACACGCCTCCCTTGCTCAAAGTCAGACTGGAATAGGGGACTTCGGCAGGGGAAGTTGTGTCACGGCCATGGCCTTGCAGGCGCCAACCGCAATCCCCATGACAGGGGCCGGAAATGAGGGTAGGGTATGAGTTCACCCCAACCTGTTCCCGTTCTGAAACTGCCCCACCTCATCGTTGACGAAACCCTGGGCGCGCTGCGCGAGATCTTTGTCGAGCGCCGCTACGCCGACAAATGCGTCGAGTACGTCTTCAAGCGCCGGCGCAAGTGGGGCAGTCGCGACCGCCGGCTGTTTGCCGAGGCGGTCTATGACATCGTCCGCTGGTGGCGCTGGCTCTGGCATGCGGCCGGTCTGCCGGACGCGGAATACGACGATCGCGAGTCGGTCACCGAGGAGCGCCTCTGGCAGGTGTGGGCGGCCTACTGGCTGCAGGCCGGGCATGAACTGCCGGCGTTTGACGAGCTCTACGGCGTGCGTGCCGACGTCATCCGCGCGCGCCTGCGCCAGGCCGATGAGGTGTCGCCGGCGGTGCGCGCCTCGCTGCCCGACTGGCTCGACACCCTGCTGGCCGAGCAGCTCGGTGAAGCCTGGCCGGCGGTGCGGGCCACCCTCAACAAGCCGGCGGAAGTGTTCCTCCGCGTCAACATCCTCAAGACCGACCGTCGCAGCCTGAAGACCCGCCTGGCCCAGGACGGGTTCATCACCGAGACCGTCGAGGACGTGCCGACCGCCCTGCGCATGGCCCAGCGCTACAACGTCTTCGGCCTGCCCGCCTTCCAGGAGGGCCTGTTCGAGGTCCAGGACGCCTCGTCCCAGCGCATCGCCCCCTTCCTGCAGGTGGAGCCCGGGCAGAAGGTGGTCGACGCCTGTGCCGGCGCCGGTGGCAAGTCGCTGCATCTCGCGGCCCTCATGCAGAACAAGGGCAAGATCATCGCCCTCGACATCCACGAGTGGAAACTCAAGGAGCTGCGCAAGCGTGCCGCCCGTGCCGGGGTCGACGTCATCGAGACGCGGCCGATCGACAGCACCAAGACCTTCAAGCGCCTGGCCGGCTATGCCGACCGACTGCTGCTCGACGTGCCCTGCTCGGGCCTGGGCGTGCTGCGGCGCAATCCGGACGCGAAATGGAAGCTGCACCCCGCCGAGATCGAACGCCTGACCGCCCTGCAGCAGGATCTGCTGTCGCGCTACTGCGCCATGGTCAAGCCGGGCGGCAAACTCGTCTACGCGACCTGCTCCGTGCTGCCGGCCGAGAACGAGCGCCAGGTGCAGGCCTTCCTTGCCGCCCGCGGCGGGGAATGGACGCTGGAGGAGGAACTCTTCCTCAATCCCGCCGAGACCGGTCACGACGGCTTCTACGCCGCGCGTCTGGCGCGCAAGCCGGTGGAGAAACCGGTCGAGCCGGCCGCGGAAGCCTGAGGTGGGGCGCTCCCGGGTAGTCTCGCCAGAAGGCGGGCTTGGGGCTTAGAGCTTAGGGAATAAGGAGGCGCTTACCTCTTTGCTCCAAGCTCTCCGCTTTCCCGATCCCGCGTTGTGGCCAACGCGCCTACGACCCACAAAAAAGGCCGCCGCCCGTCGAAGACGAACGGCGGCCTGAATTGGCAGCACCTCAGTTCTTGAACATGGCGTTGGCGCGGTCGCCGCCGCTGAGCACGTAGGCGAGCAGGTCGAGCACCTCGTCCTTCGTCAGCATGTTGAGCAGCATGGGCGGCATGGGCGAGACCTTGCTGACCTCGATGCTCTTGACTTCCTTGCGGTCGATCGTCGCACGCTGGTCGGGATCGCTGAGGTCGGTGTTCAGCGTCACGGTGTCGCCGTTCAGGTTGACCACGACGCCGCTGGTGATCTCGCCGCTGTTCTTGGTGACGATGATCGGGGCGAACTGCTCGTTGATCTCCTTGCTCGGGTTGATGATCTGGTCGAGCAGGTCGTGCGGGCTGTAGCGACCGCCGGCGCCGGTGAGGTCGGGACCGGTCATGCCGCCGGCGTTGCCGAAGCGGTGGCAGGCGAAGCAGGCGGCGGCGCCGAACATCTTGCGGCCGTTGTCGAAGTTGCGGTTCTTCATGCCGTCGCGCGCAGCCGCGCTGAGCTGGTCGAGGGTCCACATCGTCGGCGTGCGGCCGATGAAGATGGCACCGACGTTTTCATAGGCGCTCTTCACCTCGGGCTTTTTCTCGATGAGCGCGGCGAGCTGGGTCTTCTCGGCCTCGGTGAAGGTGGCGAGGCTGTCGTGGCGGATGAACTCGATGAACTTGCTGAAGCTGGCGCCGCCGCGGAAGGAGGCGGCCTTGAGGAACCATTCGAGCTGCTTGGTGCGCAGTTCCGGGGTCCAGCCGGCCTTGAGATGGCGCAGGCTGCGGGCGAACTCGATCTGCGGTTCCTGGGCCGGCGCGGCGTCGATCAAGGCGAGCGCCTTGGCGGCGGTGTTCGGCGCCTGCAGGTGGGCGAGCGTCTCGGTGAGCAGCCAGTTCAGTTCAAAGCTCGGCGCAGGGTAGGCCGGATCGAGCTGGGCGATGAGCTTCTGCACGGTCGCGGCCGCGGGATCGCCCAGGCGGTGCAGGGCGATCTGCAGGGTGCGCACATGGGTCATCTGCTGCTCGGGCGACAGCTTGGCGAAGTCGAGCTTGAGCAGCGCGGCGATCAGGGCGTCGCGGGTGGCGGCGTCGGGCTGGTGGGTTTCCGGGCGATGGCTCGGGCACTTGCCGGCGACGCGCGCCAGGGCGAGCAGGGCCTGCAACTGGCGGCCGGCATCACTTTCTTGGAGCGCGCGCTCCTTCCAGGTGGCGACCGGCTGATGTTCCAGCACAACGCGGGCCGCCCAGCGGATGAAGCGGTCGGCATGGTTGAGGTGTGGCCAGGCGGCGTCGACCGCCTTCGGATCCTGCTTGCCGTGGAAGGCTTCGAGCTGGTGGCGCAGGTCGCGCAGCGGCGAGGGACGCGGCGTGAGGGCGACCGGGGCCGTGCTTTCCTTGCCGGTGTAGGTGACGCGGTAGAGGCCGGATTGGACGCGGCGACCGCCAATGGCGAAGTACATGGCGCCGTCCTTGCCGATGAAGGCGTCGGTCAGGGGCAGGGGAGCGCCGGTGATGAACTCCTCCTTGGTGGCGGTGTAGGACGCGCCGGCTTCCTGCAGATGGACGGCGTAAAGCTTGCCCCAGCTCCAGTCGAGCACGTAGAAGGCCTCCTGGTACTTGGCGGGGAACTTGGCGCCGTGGCCGAAGGTGGTGCCGGTGGGCGAGCCTGGGCCGATGTTGAGGGTGGCGGGCAGGTTGTCGGCATAGAACTCCGGATACTTGCCGGCGCCGTTGCGCCAGCCGAATTCGCCGCCGCTGACGACGTGGTTGACGCGGGTCGGACGGTACCAGGAGGTGTTGAAGTCGTACTCCATGTCGGCGTCATAGGTGAACAGCTCGCCGTCGCGGTTGACGCCACCGCCGTAGATGTTGCGGAAGCCGGAGGCAAAGATTTCGAAGTTTTTGCCGTCCGGATCCATGCGGTAGACGATGCCGCCGGGGGCGAGCACATGGCGGTTGTGACCGCGGCCGTCCGGCATGCGCGGCAGCAGGTGGTCGTCGCCCCAGATCTTCGGCACGGGCGAGCTGGCGGCGGTGCCGTCGATCGGCCCGCCCTCGATGATGGCGTTGTTGCCGGTGATCAGATACAGGCCCTTGCCGTCGGGCGTCGGCAGCACCTTGTGCACCCCGTGGTCGCTCTTCGAGTCGAAGGCGCGCAGCAGCTCGGCCTTGTCGAGATCGCCGTCGCCATTGCTGTCGGTGATGCGATACAAACCGCTGGTGGTCTTCTGCTCGTAGTCGTTGACGCCGGCGTACAGGGCGCCGTAGGCGAAGACCATGCCGTTGATGGCGCGGATGTTGAGCGGCAGCTTCTTGACGTCGGCCTGGCGCAGCGGCTGGCCGGCGGCCGGGGCGTTGAAGCGGTAGAGGTCGCCATACTGATCGCTGGCGTAGATGCGGCCCTGGTCGTCCTGGGCGAGCGCCACCCACGAACCCTGGTCGCCCCCGGGCACGGAGTACAGCAGTTCCACCTCAAAGCCGGGCAGGGCCTTGATGCGGCCGACCGGGGTCGCCTTGTTTTCGCCGATGGCCGGACCGACCGCCTGCGGGCGTGCCGCCTTGCCCTTGGGCGCGGCCTTCGCCGACGCCTTGGCACCGGCTTTCGCGCCGGCTTTGGCCTTCGGGGCCGCCTTCGGCGCGGGGTTTGGCACCTTGCCCTGCGGATTGTTGGTCACCGGCTTCTCGATGCGCTGGGCGTCGGAGGGGATGTTCGACTTCTCGAAGGGGATGACCTTGGCGTCGGTCAGCGTTTTGATCCGGATGTCCTTGACAAAAACCCGGTTGGCATTGCCGCGGTGCAACTGGATGGCCAGCAGTCCCTCGAGCGCGCGGCCCTTCTCATCGTAGTCGGTCAGCTCGGAGGTGAGCTTGCCGTTGACCTGGTGCACGAGGTGGTTGCCGCGGGCGATGATGGTGTAGTCCTGCCACTGCGAGACGTCGACCTGCACCGGGTCGCGCTCGGCGACCAGCCAGCGGCCGCCGGCGGGGTCGAGCACGACGCTCTGGCCGTTGAGACCGAAGATGCCGCGGCCCTTTTCCTCATAGGTCATCGCCGTGTGCTGCACCGCCGGATGGATGTCGCACTGATACCCGGTGATCGCCCAGGTGCCGAACCCCTCGAGCAGACGGCTGCGGTACTGGATGCCGGAATTGTTGTCGCCCTCGACCCGCACCTTGGCGCGCAGTTCGAAGTCCTTCACCAGACCGCCGCGCCAGATGAGGAAGGTGTTGTGCTCGGGGCTGTCCGGGCCGCTGCAGGTGCCGACGATGGCGCCGTCCTCGACCTTCCAGAGTTGGGGGTCGCCCTCCCAGCCGGAGAGGTCGCGACCGTTGAACAACGGCTTGAAGCCGTCCTGTCCGAAAACGGACAGCGGCAGGAGAAGGGCGCAGAGCGCGTACAGGGAAGGCAGTTTCATGCGGTGGTTGGTGCGTTGTGTAACGTACGCACAGGCCCGGCTTTCCGGCAAAGGTTGTGTCGGATTTGGCAGCAGGGGGAGTTTAAGGTTTAAAGTTTCATGTTTAAAGTTGGTGACCGCGGGCGGCCTGCCGCGTTTGGCGCTTGGTGTGTGCCTCGCTTTGTCCATAGACTGCGCGCCTGATGTCCCCGGATTCCGATGTGCAGGAGGTCGTGCGCCGCGCCCGCGAGGGCGAGGCGGCCGCGGCCCGTGCCCTGGTCGAGCACCTGCACCCGCGGGTCCGGCGCTGGGTGCGCCACCATCTGCCGCGCCGGGAGAGCGAGGAGGACCTGGTCCAGGAGGTGTTTTTGAAGCTGCTGCAGAAGCTCGACCGCTACCAGGAGCGCGCGGGCGTGCCCTTCGAGCACTGGGTGAGCCGGCTGACGGTGCGCACCTGCCTCGATGCCCTGCGCGCCGAGCGCGCGCGCCCCGAATGGCGCATGGCCGACCTCGGCGAGGGCGAGCGCGCCTGGCTGGATTTCCTCGCCGACCCGCGCAGCACGGAACCGGAGGCGCGACCGCAGGAGGCGCGCGAGCTGGTGCAGCGCCTGCTCGCCCAACTCGCGCCCGCCGAGCGACTCGTGCTCACTCTGGTCGATCTCGAACAACGCGGCACGGCCGAGGTCGCCACCCTCACCGGCTGGAGCCGACCCATGGTCAAGATGCGCACCCTGCGCGCCCGCCGCAAACTCCACACCCTCGCCCGTCGGCTGCTGCGACCGGATTTTGATGCATGACCGTTCGCGGCTCTTTGTCTTTCAACCCTTCGATCTCCCTCACCCTGAAGCCACGGCCCCGACGCAGCGGGGCCCTACCCCCCAACACCCTCTCTCATGTCACCCAATCTCGACTCCCGCTGGCAGCGCGTCCTCGACGCCGCCCGTCGCGCACCGGCCGCGCCGCCCGAACCCGCGCCGCCCGGTCTGGCCACCGCCGTCGTCGCGCGCTGGCGCGCCGCCCGCCCCGAGCCGCTCGACGAATGGCTCGCGCTGTTCGGTCGCCGCGCCCTCTGCGCCTGCGCGCTCTTTTTCATCACCAGCCTCGGTCTCGCCGGCTGGCAGGCCGCCTCAGCCTCGCCGCTCACGGCCTGGATCGAAACCACCCTCGTCCCCGAACTGCCCCTGCCATGACAAGCCGTTTCAAAGCCGGTTGCCTGATCGCCCTGGCTGTCGTCGTCGCCGGCGGTGCCGGTTTCATCTTCGGCGTGCTCGCTCATCAGACCTGGAAAAAGAAGAGCGGCACGCCCGAGTTCATCCGCTGGGCCGCGCTGCGCCAGATCCAGCAGTTGGAACCCGATGCCGACCAGCGACCCCGGATCGAAGCCCATGTCGACCGCGCGCTCGAGGAGTTGCAAACCTGGCGACACGAGGCCGAAGCCCGCACCTGGGACATCATCGACCGCGCCGCCGATGCCGTGGCCGGTGAGTTGACGGCGGAGCAGGCGACCCGCTGGCAGGAGCTGCGGCCGAAGAAACCGCAGCGTTTGGAAAAATCCGTGACCGCCGAACCCGCCTCCCGTTAGACCCCACGCCATGCTCTTCTCCACCGTCTTCACCTGGCTGCTTGTCGCCGCCGCCTTTGTCATCGCCCTGCCGGCCCTGTGGATCCTCGCCGCCGGTCTCTGGCCCGACCGCACGCAGCGCCTGCGGCGTGTCGCCGAGCGCGGCCTGCCGCGCAGTTTCTTCTGCGGCCTGCCGGTGCTGCTTGCCGGCATCGCCGTCATCTCGATCCTGTCGAAACTGCCGAAGATGGGCGCGGTCGCCGCCCTGCTCGGCGGTGTCCTGCTCACCTGGGGCCTGCTCGGCGCCGGCGGCACTGCCGCGCTGCTCGGCGAGCGTCTCTGGCCGCACGCCGAACCCTGGCGCCAGGTCAAGCATGGCGGCCTGACCCTCGTCTGCGTCGCCCTGATGCCGGTGGTCGGCTGGTTTGTCCTGCTGCCCCTGCTCGCCGTCGTCGGCGCCGGCCTGCAGGTGCGCACGCTGTTCGGCGCTGGCAAGAGTGCACCGGTCACCCCTCCCGTCGCATGAAGACCACCCGCCTAGCCTGGCTGCGCTGCGTCGCCCTGGCGCCGGCGGCCCTCACCGGCTGCGACCGCCTCGTCAGCGGTCTCAACCGCGAGTTCTTCGGCGAGGCCGTGCCCGATCGCCTCACCCCAGCGGTCGGCGGCGAGATCGATGCGGATTTCCACCTGCTCAACCGCGCCGCCTTCGGGCCCTGGCCCGGCGATCTCGAGCGCCTGCGCCGGCTGGGCAGGGAAGCCTGGCTCGAGGAGCAGCTGCAGCCGCAGCGGATCGACGACACTGCCTGCGACCTGCGCGCCGAGCGTTTCGAGAGTCTCTACTTCAGCGCCGGCGACGCCTATGAATTCCGCAAGCCCGTGTTGCGCGATGAGATCACCCGGCATGCCCTGCTGCGCGCGGTGTACAGCCGTCGCCAGCTCTTCGAGGTCATGGTCGAATTCTGGACCGACCACCTCAACATCGACCTCGAGAAGGGCGACTGCATTTACCTCAAGCCCAGCGATGACCGCGACGTCATTCGGCGTCACGCCCTCGGCAACTTCCGCGACCTCATCCGCGCTTCGGCGACCTCGCCGGCCATGCTGGTTTATCTCGATGGCATTTCCAACAAGGTGCGCCGCGGCAGCATGGACGTGCCCAACGAAAACTACGCCCGCGAGTTGCTTGAGCTGCACACGCTCGGCGTCAACGGCGGCTACACCCAGCAGGACGTGCTCGAGGCCGCGCGCTGCCTGAGCGGCTGGACCTTTGACCGCAAGCGCTTCTTCGCCCGCAACCCCTCGGCCGCCTTCTTCCGGCCTGACTGGCATGACGATGGCGAGAAGGTCGTGCTCGGCCGGCGCATCAAGGCCGGGCTCGGCGCCCGCGACCTCGACTGGCTGATCGACATCGTCTGCGCGCACCCCTCGACCGCGCGCTTCATCGCCACCAAACTCTGCCGACGCTTCGTCAGCCTGGAACCGCCGGAGTCGTTGGTCACTCGACTGGCCGCCGAGTTCGAGCGCAGCGGCGGCGAGATCCGGCCGCTGCTGCGGCTGCTGTTCGGCTCGCCCGAGTTTGCCGCCAGTCGCGGTGAGTTGTTCAAGCGCCCCTTCAAGTTCCTCGTCTCCGCCCTGCGCGGCCTCGCCGCCGACACCCAGGCCGACAAGCCCCTGCTCGAACCCCTGCAGCGCATGGGCCACGGTCTGTTCCAGTATCCCACGCCCGACGGCTATCCCGACGACGAACTGCCCTGGATGGGCACGCTGCTCTGGCGCTGGAACGTCGCCTTCGCCCTCGCCGACAACCGCCAGCCCGGCGCCCGCGTCGATCTCACCCCGCTGCGCCGCGCCCTCGCCAGCGCCGGCCCCGACGCCTGGTTCCGCCACCTCATCGGCCGCAACCCCGACCCCACCGAACGCGCCACCCTCGACGCCGCCCCTACCGCCGAACACCTCGGCCTCCTCCTCGCCAGCCCCGCCTTTCAACGCTGCTAGAATCAGGTTCTCGGTTCTCAGTTCTTATCCCTTATCATTCACCTCCCATGCCTCCCCTCAAATTCAACCTGCCCATGTCGTCGACCTTCCAGATCCTCGGGGTCGTGCTCTGGCTGCTCTACCTCGTCTGGTACTGGCGCGCCCTGGTGCGCATCCTCGCCGCCAGCAAGTTCACCAGCGAGGACAAGATCCTCTGGTTCCTCGTCATCACCCTCGCCCCCCTGATCGGCTTGATCACCTTCCAGGTCATGTGCCCCACCCACGTCCTCAGAACACCCGAAACCTCCACCCACGACCTCCAATCGAACCTTTAGCCGCTAAACACTAAACACTAAACACTAAACACTAAACACTAAACACTCTCCCCCATGCCCCTCTCCCGCCGCTCCCTGCTTTCCAAGCTCGCCCTCGCCGCCGCGCCGGGCCTGACGGCTGCGGACGCCCCGGTCGAGGAAGGTCACACCCTCGTCCATGTCTTCCTGCGCGGCGGGGCCGACACCCTCAACCTGCTGGTGCCGCATGCCGATGATCGTTACCGTCGCCTGCGACCCGGCCTCGCGCTGTCGGAGCGCGAGGTCATCCGGCTCGATGACCACTACGGCCTGCATCCCGCCCTGCGCCCGCTGGAGGCGGCCTGGAAGGAGGGGCGCTTTGGCGCGGTGCAGTCGGTCGGGGTCGACAACACCAGTGGCTCGCACTTCGACTGCCAGGACCAGATGGAGCATGGCGACTCCATGCACGGCCCGCCGGCCGGCGGCGGCTGGCTCGGGCGCAGCCTGCGCCTGCAGGACGGCGCGGCGGCCTCGGCCCTCGCCGCGGTCGCCGTGGGTCGCGTCCTGCCCGAGTGCCTGCGCGGCGCCCCCGCGGTCAGCGTCCTGGAAAAGCTCGACGACCTCGTTCTGCGGCCGGGTCGCCAAGGCGATCCCGAGCGCGCGCGCCAGGCCCTGGCCAGCCTCTATGGCGCGGAAGTCAGTCTGCTTGGCCGGCGCGGGGTCGAGACGATCGACCTGTTCGAGCGCGTGCGCGCCCTGCAGGGCCGCGGCGGCGCGCCCGAGAACGGCGCGGTTTATCCCACGGATCCCTTTGGCGACGGCCTGCGCGAGATCGCCCGGCTCATCAAGGCGCAGGTCGGCCTGCGCGTCGCCTGCCTCGATCTCGGCGGCTGGGACACCCACTTCTTCCAGGGCGGCGCCACCGGCCCGCAGGCCGAGCGGATTCGTGTGCTCGCCGAAGGCCTCGCCGCCTTCGAGCGCGACCTGCATGCGCGGCGGGGTCGCTACACCGTCATGGTCACCACCGAGTTTGGGCGTCGCCTCTATGAAAACGCCAGCCTCGGCACCGACCACGGCCGCGGCTTCGCCTTCCTGGCCCTGGGCGACCGCGTCCGCGGCGGTCGCGTGCTTGGCGGCTGGCCGATCCAGGCCGAGGAGGATCTCAACCTCAACACCCCCGGCCCCGGCGGCCTGCACGCCGAGACCGACTTCCGCCGCGTCTTCGCCGAAGTCCTGCGCGCCAGCTTCGACCTCCGCGCCGGAGATCTCGCCAAGGTCTTCCCGGGCGCGGAGCTTGGGCCGGTCGGGTTGATGCGGACGTAAACCAGCCCGCCGGAGGAGGCGGGGGAGTTGTGACCTCACTGACGTTGCTGACGTTGCTGGCGTTGCTGGCGTTGCTGGCGTTGCTGGCATTGCCGTCAACCCCGTCAATCGGGTCAGTCCGGTCCTCCCTCGTGGCAGCGGTGGCACCAGGACTGCATTAAAATCTTAATGGTTTTAACCACTCTGGCGTGGCATGCCAGAACTGTTCGACAAACGCGGGGGTTTCCGGAAACTGCACACCTTCACGCTGGCCACCCTCGTGCAGCTCGAAACGCTGAGCTTCTGCCGCCGCTTTCTCACCTTTGACCCCCGCGAGACAGGCGCCAAATTCTACGATCCCAAGGGCCGCCAATACGACCCGATGACCCAGGCGGCGCGCAGTGGCCGCCAGAACATCATCGAAGGCTCGGAGCGGTCCGCCACTTCCAAGGATACGGAGATGAAGCTCACGGACGTGGCCCGCGCCAGCCCGAGCGAATTGCGCGGGGATTACGAAATCTTCATCCTCGACCGCGACCAACTCCCTTGGTCGGCGCATTCCCCCGAGGCCAAAGCCGTCAATGCCATCTCCCTGGATCAGGCCCCCTTCACGGACGACGCCGTGCATGAGTCCGCCAAGCATGCCCTGCAACAGCGGAAAAAATATGCCCGCTGGCTGGATGCCCCTGACGCGGTGGTGGTGGCCAATGCCATGCTCCTCATCCTCGGCCGCGCCCTGAACATGCTGAAAAGCCAGATCGAAGCCCAGGGGAAAGCCTTCGAGGAAACCGGCGGCTTCAGCGAGCGCCTGATGGCCAAGCGCCTGCAAGCACGCGAAGGCCAGAAGAACACTGAACCCTCCCCCGACTGCCCGCAATGCCAGCAACCGATGCGCCGCCGCAAGTCGGCGCAAGGAGACTTCTGGGGCTGTACCACCTACCCGGACTGCAAAGGGACACGCCCGCTATGAGGACTGGGTTGACGGGGCGGAGCCCGGGAACCCTCGTCATTCAGACTTCCGGGTTGGATCTTCTTCGGGTTTGAACGATTTTGCGGGGAGGGGGCTGTTGATGGCGGATCGCTGATAGGGCTGTGGGCGCCGCCGATTCCCGCGTGGCCACCTCGGTCAACGTGCCCTTCGGCCGCAGAGGGGCGGAGAGGCAGAGGGGCGAAAGGTAGGGCGCTTTGTCCTCAAAGCGCCGTGCTCGGCCCTCCGCCGCTCTGCCACCTCGTCCTGCCATCCACCCGACTCACAACCGTCCTCGATGCGTCTCCAAAGCCTGTGGAACCACGAATGGCACGAAGCACACGCAGTCGGACGGGTAGGGCGCCGCTGCGCCGGCGCCGTGGCTTTTCCCATGTCGCCGGCAGAGGGTCTCACGCAAAGTCGCCAAGGCGCGAAGAAGGCCGGTACTCCACCCTCTTTCACCTCTTGGCGTGAGCCTTTGAGGATTCCCGAATCCCGCCGGTAGTGTCGTGTTTTCCTTGACGGGAATTGCCGCGTCTGGGAGCCTCGATGACGTGCTAGATTTCATGAACCACGTCTGCGTGATCGGGCGGCTATTGCCTCAATGAGTTCACTTTCATGAAGGACCTTTGGTGGGCCATTCGAGGCGCTCTGGCCATTGCGGCGGTTCTGTTTGCTGCATTTTTCGTCTATTTTTATCGAGAGGCAAAACGGACGGGGTTTCGGTTTCCGTCGCCTGCGATTGCCGATTTCTCTGCGCATTTGGCGGGAGACTATTATATCAGTCGCACCTCGGTGCTTGAGATTGTAATCAATCCGGGGCGAAGTGGCGAAGGAACGCCAATCATCCCGAGTTTGGTCGTTGAATGCGCGACGGATGGCAGATTTATCATTGCCAAACGTCAAGGGCTGAAGCGCTCCAATCCACAGGATCCGAATGACACATGGATGGAAAAGGATACAAATGTGGTAGATTATTGGATTCTCGACACCCAGCAACCCCGCGCCGAGGGGCCGTTGACTGAAGCCGAATTCACCAAGCTGCGTAGATCTCTGGGCATCGCCGAAGATCTTCAGCTGCGGAAGGTTTCTGAGTTTGCACCCCCGTTGTCCTGACGGCTGCAGCAGGGCTGCAGCAGGGCTGCAGCACTCCACGCTCGGCCTCCGGCCAACTTGAAACTTGTAACCTGAAACCTGGAACTCACTCCGCGGTCTTCCACACCCCCGGCGCGTCGGTCCACTCGGTCAGAACCTGCCGCTGCGTGACCGGCCACCAGGTCTGGAGCTTGGCGGCGAGGCGGGCGACGATTTCCGGGTTTTCCTTGGCGAGGTTGCGGTCTTCGTGGGGATCGGCGAGCAGGTCGAAGAGCTGGGGGCGTTTTTCGGTGCGGGGGTGGCTGCTGGCGTAGCGGTCGAGCTTGCCGTCGTAGGTGAGCAGGAGTTTCCAGCGGCCGTCGATGACCCAGCGGTAGAGCAGGGTGGCCTGGGGGTTGTCGAGTTCGGCGACGTCGTGGGCGAAGGTTTCGCCGAAGACTTCCTGGCGCGGGGTGGGGGCGCCGGACTTGAGGATGGGCAGGAGGTTGAGGCCGGGCAGGTTGGCGGGGATGTCGGCGCCGGCGGCGGCGAGGGCGGTGGGGACGATGTCGATGCTCGAGCAGAGTTGTTCGCCGCGTGGGCCGGGCTGGATGACGCCCTTCCAGGAGAAGAGGATGGGCTGGCGGGTGCCGCCTTCGTTGGCCGACTGCTTGGAGCGCGGGGCGTACCCCTGGCTGTCCGGGTCCTGGATCCAGCCGTTGTCGGCGACGTAGACAAAAAGGGTGTTCTCCATCTGGCCCTTCTGCTCGATCCGATCCATGAGCTGGCCGCAGGTTTCGTCGAACCATTCGACCATGGCGTAGTAGCGGGCGACGTGGTCGGAGGCGATGCCCTTGGCCTTGTATTTTTGGAAGAGCCGGTCCGGCGGCGTGTGCGGGGTGTGCGGCATGAAGGGCGCATACCAGAGGAAGAAGGGCTTCTTCTCGGCAAGGGCGTGGTCGATGAAGCCGAAGACGGGCTCCATGCCCTCGCGACCGATCTTGAGGCCGTCGTCGCCGTGGCGACCGCCGGGCTGGGGGAAGCCGCGGGTCATGGCGTGGGTGAAGCCGGCGCGCTGCGGGGCGCCCTCCCACCACTTGCCGGACTGATGGCTGAGGTAGCCTTGCTTGGCGAGCAGGGCCGGCAGGGCCGGGTTCTCGTAGAAATGGCCGATCAGTTTGGCACGCAGCGCCTGGTAGGCTTCGGGTTCGCCGCCGGCCTTGGCTTTGGCACCCTTGGCGCCCTTGGCCTTGCCGCCGCCGGCCATGCCGGGCAGGGGCGAGGGATCGTTGCCGATGATCTTGCTCTGGTGGGCGTAGAGGCCGCTGGCAAAGGTGGCGAGCGCGGGCCGGCACAGGGCGGTGGGCACGTAGCCGCGGGTGAAGGCGGCGCTGTTGGCCTGGAGGCGGTCGAGGTTCGGCGTCTCGATCTGCGGGTGGCCCATGAAACCGTAGTCGGTCCAGGCGTGGTCATCGGAGATGATGAAGACGATGTTCGGCGGTGTGGCGGCGGCCAGCGAGCCGGCGAGCAGGAGGAGGCAGAGGAAACGAATCATGGCGGTTGGCTGACGATAACGACGCGGCTGCGGCGATCTACCCCGCAAAAAAGGTGTCGCATCTGGCAAGGGGGAGGGGAGTGGGAGTGGTTGGTTTTTAGTGGTTCGTGTTTAGTGGGGGAGGCGGGAACGCTCTGCTGCAAAAAAAAAACAGCGCCACCCGGGTGGGGTGGCGCTGTGAGATCAGGTGCTGGAGTTGGCTCAGCCCTTGGCCTTGAGGTCCTGGTACATCTGGTAGCCCTGCTCGGGGGTCAGGCCCTCGTGCACGACACCGCGCACCGCCTGCATCATCGCCACCGGCGCGT
>CBINON010000039.1:0-44590 GCA_966252325.1 uncultured bacterium
CCCGCCAAACACCTTTTCCCCGCCTCCAGCACGGATACACTCCTTCACGTTCGCCAAATAATGTGCCATAAAGCAACCATCGGAGCCTTGTGCCTTTTACTGGTATCGTGCGCTCAAGACTCATCCCATAGATCATTAACCGAGATTGCAAGGGGGAGAGATTCGCCAGTCGGAACGGATGGAAAGAAATTGCCGAACAACACTGAACGGGAACGGGAGTTCAAGGTTTTCTGGACTGGTTTCAGGCAGGATGTGTTGTCGAAGGATTGGGCGAGCCTAAGTGCACGTGTTGACTTTCCACTCAAGACACGGGCTAGTTTGGATTCTGATCCAGTAATTGATGTTAATGAAGAAGAATTTCAACGAGTGTTCTCTGCTTTCTTGGCAGGTGAAGATCCGTCCCATTTCGGAGAGAATGAAGAGACCCTCATTCGAGAACTCAGAAGTCCTAATCCTTACATCGTCGATAGTTGGGTTAGAATTGGTGATATGCAGTTTGCAAGGAGGGATAATGGGTGGAAGCTTTATTGGATTTACTTCGATGCTGCAGCCATACCTCAAGAGGCGAACAAGGCGAGGCACAGCAACCGCCACTAGCCGCCCTGTCAGCGACATCACCCGTAATATGAACCTTTATCCCCGTCTCATTGCTCGCCGCCGCTAGTGGCGGCGCGTGCTCTTTGACGTTAGAGCGCTTCAAGTCTTTTATGCGAAAGCTCCTCATCGCCATGTCTCTACTTTCACTCTTCGGGTTTGCTCGCGCTGCTGACTTCTCTGAAGGACAAGTCTGGTCTTACAAAGCTCGCGCCGGCGAGGAAGGGTCAACGCTTCTGATCAACAAGATCGAATCCCATCCAAAGCTGGGCCCGATATTTCACATCAGCATTGCTGGCGTACGAGTCAAGAATCCACGAGCACCAACCGGAGTTACCACCGATCTCCCGCATTTCCCGGTTTCCAAGAAGACCCTTGACGAGAGCGTCACCAAGCTGGTTGCAAAGTCGAAAGTCAATCCAGACTACCTGGAAGGCTACGGACAATGGAAGTCCGCTTTTGACAGCGGCGACGCCGGAATCTTCACCATTTCCGTTCAGGAGATCGTTGGTGTCATCGAAACGGCAGTCAATCAGTAGCGCTGCCACCAAGCGCTCTAACCCTTCCATCGAGAGGACCCGCCCCGGCAAGCCGGGTCGGGCCTCTCATGTCAAACGTTCGCCCAACCAACCGAGACCATTGCCACGATGAGAACAGCGATAGTCAGCCTTCTCGCATTGCTCACACACACCGCATGGGCCGCTGATGCCATCAACAGTTCAGAGGAGGCTCTGGCGGCATTTACTGCCATCATGCGGAAGTCCGTCGAGCAGCGCACTGGAAAGAAGCCTCCTGCGGATTCGAAGCTCGACTCACGAACATCTGCGTCAGCATCCACATCACTTGCAGTGCATCAGCGGGTGAAGTCCACGCTACTGCAATCTCAGTATGCCAGTTCGATCCAGGTCGGGACACTCGGCGGCCTTCTGCCTGATCGAAAGGTCTGGGTGATTAGCCATTCCGTCGATGTCTTTAGCGGTTTCGATGCCGTGCTCGACGCCAAGAGCGGGAAGTTGATCTTTCTCTGGTGGATACCCGAAGGCTGAACATGAGATCACGAAAGACAACATACAGCACCACGGGACACAAACGGGAATCATTTCAACTTTGAAGTGCGACAACGGGGCGTGAGTCATCGACCCCGTCTGGGATCCGGTAGCCGAGACGTTGATAACGAACTGCCCACGGAGGCTGCCCTCATGTCTATACTCAACAGACTTTTCGGCTGGCGATCAGTCCATATCGAGAGATCGGGGACACCGAAGCCCGTTTGGCCAGAGGTTTGTGAAGTCCCTGGAAGCATTTCGAGTCTTACGATGAACCACTTTGTCTAAGCGATCATTTGTTCCGCATACGTTCCCCGCACAAAGCCGATGAGACCCTTTACGTCGATGGGATCACTCAGAGAGCCGAACTCGCGAATCAAGCTCGAGAGAACGAAAATGCCGAGCGATTCTTGGCTGTAGCGCCTGCCGGGGTTGGGGGTGAATATTGGGCTTCAGTGATGGACTCAGACAACAAAGTCTTCTGCCTTGATCACGAGACAGGTTCTCTCACACCGCTGGAAATGACATTGTGCGAGTTTTTCACAAACGATCATTGTTACAATGACCCTGAAGGAGAAGAGGGAATAGTTTCTACTCGGATTTGAGTCGTGCGGGGCCTGTGGCAACACCCTCTCGGCGGGCGGACTGCCCGATCCAGCACCCGCAACGGACTCGCCGTGGGCGGCTGGGAATTCGGTCTTGTTTCTACCGCCGGCGTTTGACAGGTTCGACTCTCAATGAAGTCCATTCTTGTAGCCCTCTGCCTGGCGGCGCCTGCCCTGCCGGCTTCCGCCTTTGATGTGGAGGCGTTTTTTGCCGCCAATTTCATCGTCGACGGCCTGGGCACCTACTACGACACGCAGCGAGGCCAGGGCCATCCTTATCCCTCGGCTGAGGGTCCCTGGGATTTCAAGCCGCTCAAGCAGGAGACGGGCTGCAACATGGTTGTCATGAGCTACAGCACCCAGGCGAGTTTTGAGGGGCAGTCGGACCGTTTTGCGAAGGGCTTGTACCGCAATGCCCGCATCATCCGCACCTTCGGCGACATCCGGGAGGTGAGGGAGAAAGGGGAATTCGGCGTTCTGATGTATGTGCAGACCCCTTATCCGCTGGGGGGTGGCATCCAGAACCTCGCCGGCTTTCACGCCAAGGGTCTGCGGGTTTTCCAGCTCGCCTACGGTGCCCAGCACACGGATCAGGCGCCGGAGGATGTGCTCGGTTATGGCAACGATCAGGAGGGCGGGGTCACGCCGCTCGGCGAAAAGGTCATCGCCGAACTCAACCGCCTGGGCATGCTGGTGGACGTCAGCCATTGCAACGAACAGACCACCCTCGATGCCTGCCGGCTGTCGAAATCCCCGGTGGTCTGCACGCATGCCGGCGCCCGCGCGCTGACCGATCGCGACCGCAATAAGTCGGACCTGGTCCTGCAGGCCATCGCCGCCACCGGCGGCGTGGTGGGCGTGACGGCGGTGGGCTGGATCATCGAGAACCCGAAGACCCGTGAGCGCGGCGTGCCGGAGTTTTGTGATCATGTCGACCACCTGCGCAAGCAGATCGGCATCGACCATGTCTCGGTGGCGACCGACAGCCCGCTGCGCGGCTGGGACCGTCTGTCGCCGCACCGCACCAGTCCAGAACTCTCCGCCATCGGGCATTGGAAGAGTGTCGCTGCGGAGCTGCACCGGCGCGGCTGGAGCGAGGAGGACTTGAAGAAGGTTCTGGGCCTCAACCTGGTCACCCTCTTCCGCAAGGTGCTGCCGCCTTGAGCCGCCCCGCTTTTCCCGTGGCGCCGGGGCGGCATTGCGGCGATACATGATGCCTCATGCCCGCTCCCGAACGTCCCCGCAAACCGGTTGGCTCGCGCACGCCGCCCCGCGGCGGTCCACGCCCCGGTGGCCGGCCCGGCGGGCCTCCGCGTGGCGACCGCAGTCGCGGCGGCACGTCCTGGGAGAAGTCGGCCGACTGGTATGACCGCATCCTCGGCGAGCGCGGTTCGGAGATCTACCAGGCGGTGGTCATTCCGGGTGCGCTGCGCCTGCTGCGCCCGGCGCGGGGCGAAAAAATCCTCGATCTCGGCTGCGGCCAGGGCGTGTTCTCGCGCGCCATGGCCGAGGCCGGCGCCCGCGTCACCGGTGTCGATGCCGCCGCCTCGCTGATCGCCAGGGCGCGCACCTACCCGAGCCGGACGCCGGTGCGCTACTTCGACCGTGACGCCGCCCAACTCGACGGCCTGGGCGAGTTCGACGCCGCCTCCGCCATTCTCTGCCTGCAGAACATGGAGCATCTCGACGAGGTCATTGCCGCCACGGCGAAGGTGCTGAGACCGGGCGGACGGCTGCTCTGGGTGCTCAATCATCCGGCCTTCCGCATTCCAAGGCAGTCGGCCTGGGGCTTCGAGGAGGAGCGCAAGATCCAGTATCGCCGGGTCGATGCCTACACGAGCACGCTGGCCGTGCCGATCACGATGCACCCGGGCAAGGCCGACAGCGAGAGCACGATCAGTTTCCACCGCAGCCTGCAGAGCCTGACGGCGGCCGGCTTCCGCGCCGGCCTGCAGATGAGCGGACTCGAGGAATGGCATTCGCACAAGGAGAGCCAGCCGGGGCCGAAGGCGAAGGCGGAAAACCGCGCGCGGAAAGAATTCCCGCTCTTCCTGGCGTTGCTTTGGACCAAGCCATGAACCGACTGCTTCCCCTCGCCGCCACACTCGCCCTGGGTGCCTGCCAGATGTCACCCCAGCCGGAGGAGCGGCGCTACTTTTTCACCGAGGTGAAGCCGGTGCTGGAACGCCAGTGCCTGCGCTGCCACAGCGGCCCGACCCCGCCCGCGGGGCTGTCGCTGGAACACCGCGACGGCGGTGCCTTCCAGCGCCGGCCTGACGGCAGCGCCTTCCTGGTGCGGGGCCAGCCCGATGCCAGCCTGCTCATCCGCTCGGTCGCCCGTGGAGGCACGCATCCCAAGCTCATGCCGCGCTTGGACGTGTCGCTCACCGACGACGAGATCGGCGTGCTGCGCGAATGGGTGGAGGACGGCGCCTGGTGGCCGCGTGGCAGCGACGGCCTGCTGCGCCCGCGGGTCAACCCCGAGAACCCCTGACCTTGCCGCGCTTGCGCGGGGCGGCGGCCCTGGCGCTGCCGTTGAGGTTGCTCACCACGCCCTCCAGCACGGCGAGGCCGAAGGAGATCTTTTTGAAGAAGGAGGCGTTGTGTGGCACCAGGAAGAAGCGCGGGTGCTTGCTCCAGAGGGCGCGCAGGCGACCGTCGAGCTCGACGGCTTCCTCGAGGTTTTCGATGCGCGTCGGGTTGCCGCCCTCGATGGCCATGCCGCCGACCGCGGCACTCTCAAAGAAGATGACGGCATCGTAGCGTGCGAGCTCGGCCTGCATGGTCGTGCCGAGGTCGGCAAAGAAGCCGGAGGGTTCTCCCGGCCAGTAGGCGGCGCCGTCGACCGTGCCGCGGTCGCAGAGCAGAACGCGGTCGGGATAACGCGCCGCCTGGACGTCCTCGAGGTTGCGTTGCACGTGGTAGATCGCGCGCTGGGCGGCGTGCACCGCGTGCGGTTCGTGGACGCGCGGGAAGCCGCCGCTGAAGACGAGGGTGGCCGCCTCCGGCACCAAAATGACCCGCTCACCGATCTCGCGGCGGAAGAGGTCGGCAGCGGTGGTCTTGCCACCGCCCGGGCCGCCGGTGAGAACGATGCGGCAGCGATGCTTGCGTCGAGGGGTCATGCCCCACCTTGAGGGAGGAGCGGGCCGCGCGTCAAGCGCGGCCCGCTGGCACGGACCGTCAGTCCGCCGACTTTTTCTTCTTCTTGGCCGCGCTGGCGGTGGCCGGCGAAGCCTTTTTCTTGGCGGGCGCACCGCTGCTCTTCGCCTCGGCCACCGCCTCGGCCGGGAAGCCCGCCTTGGCATGGGCAACCAGGCCGTTCAGGGTCGCCAGGCCGACGCCGTCGACCTCGGCCAGTTCGGCGGGATCGGCAAAGGGGCGGGCCTTTTGGATCGCCGCCGCCCGGCCTTCGCCGATGCCGGGCAGGCCGGTCAGGGCGGCGGTGTCGCCCTCGTTGAGCAGCTTGAGCAGCTTGGTTTTTTCGGTGGGTGTCAGCGGATCCACCGCCTTGCGGGCGGCCGCCGGCGGTTCGGCGTCCTTGGTGGCCGCCGTTTTCTTCGGAGCGGGCTCCGCCAGCACGGACAGGCCGAGGGCGGAGACGATCAGGGTGGTGAGGATGGATTTCATGGCAATGTTTTGGATTGCAAAAAGAACCTATAAAAACGACGCGACCCACGCGAGACAAAACCGCCACTATCAGCTATTTTTTTAAATGAATAAATGGGCTTTGCAAAAACCGCCAGGGCGCGGCGGCAAAAGTCGCTGGCAATTCTGTTGAAGGACTCGGAGGGTGAAAGTTGTTACCCCCGCGTGCCTGGTTCTTCCCCCAACCCCGATGCCGATCCTCTGCCCCGACCGGAGCGGGAACTTCATCAGTTGCGCGAGGAAAACCGGCTGCTGCGGGAAAAGCTGGCCCATCATGAACAGTCGGAGGAGGTGCTGCGGGAGAGTGCGCGACGCTTTCACGAGCTGGCCGAGAACATCGGCGAGATTTTCTACAACTACGATGTGATCAACGACCGGCTGCTGTACGCCAGCCGCGCCTTTGAGCGCATCTGGGGTCTGCCTCTGCAGCAGGTGTTGGACACCCCGCAGTCCTATCTGAAGTCGGTGCATCCGGAGGATCTGCCGGCCGCCGAGGGAGCCTTCAAACGCCAGCTCGAGGGCCAGGAGACGAATGTCGAATTTCGCGTCTGCAGGCCCGACGGCGGAGTGCGGTGGGTGCATGAGCACGCCGTGCCTTTGCGGGGCCAGAGCGGGCGGCTCGAGCGCATCGTCGGCACGATGCAGGACATCACCGAATTCAAGCTGCTCGAGCAGCAGTTTTTGCGCGTTCAGCGCATGGAGAGTCTGGGCACCCTGGCGAGTGGCATCGCGCACGACCTGAACAATGCCCTGACGCCGATCCTGCTGTCGATCGACATTCTGCGTGTGCAGGAGCGTGAGGCGGAACGCCTGCAGCTGCTCGACGCGATCGCCGGCAGCGCCCAGCGCGGGGCCGACGTGGTGCGCCAGGTGCTGTACTTTGCCGACGGCGTCGAGGGTCGCACCCAGGACATCCAGCCGGGCGAACTGCTGGCCGGCCTGGAAAACCGCCTGCGCGAGACGCTGCCGACCGAACTTCACCTGCGGCTGGAGGTGGCGGACGGTCTCTGGCAGATGCGCGGCGACCCGGGGCAGCTGCAGCAGATGCTGCTCAATCTCTGCCTGAACGCGCGCGACGCCATGCCCGCAGGCGGCAGGCTGACCCTGTCGGCTCGCAACCAGGTGCTCGACGAATTCCATGCCACGCCGCAGTTCCAGGCCGAGCCCGGGCCCTACGTGGTGCTGGAAGTGAGCGACACCGGTGCCGGCATGACCCCGGAGGTGATGGCCAAGGCCTTCGATCCGTTTTTCACCACCAAGGATCCCGGCCAGGGCACCGGCCTCGGCCTGGCCACCGTGCTGGCCATCCTGCAGCGGCACCGCGGGTTCGCCCGCGTGCGCAGCGAGCCCGGCGCCGGCTCGACCTTCAGCCTGCACCTGCCGGCCCAGCGCCAGGTCGCCCCACCGGCCCCGGCCACGCCACCCGCCGCCGCACGGCGCGGGCCACCGCGCGGCCAGGGCGAACTGATTCTGGTCGTCGAGGACGAGGACACCCTGAGAACGCTTGCCCAGCGCATGCTCGAGCTGTTTGGTTACCGCGTGCTCACCGCCGCCAACGGCGCGGAGGCGATCGACCTCTTTGCCGAGCACGGCCCCGAAGTCGCGGCGGTGTTCACTGACATGATGATGCCGGTCATGGATGGCGATGCGACGATCCGCGTGCTGCTCGCCGGAGCCCCCGCGACTCGCGTCATTGCCACCAGCGGCCTCGATGCCGAGAGCATGGAAACCAAGGCGCTGGCCGCCGGCGCACGCTGCTTCCTGCCCAAGCCCTACACGGCCGAACCGCTCTTGCGCACCCTGCGTGAGGTGCTGGAGGCGCCGTGAAACATCTTTCTGCTAGTGGAAGAGCGCTCCGGCGCGTTGTCCTGCGGTCGATGAAAACCCTGCTCCTGCTGCTGCCCCTGTCCGCCGTCGCCGCCACGCCCTGGCGCGCGGCCGATCTCGTCTTCCGCGACAGCCTGCAGGCGACCTGGCTGCCCGACGGCACCTCCTTCTGGTACCGCGTGAAAACCGCCCCCAAGACGGAGGAATTTGTCCTCGTCGACACCGCCAGCGGTCGCCCACGCCGCGCCGCCTCCCTCGCCGAACTCGGCATCGCCGCCACGGAGGTGCGCAGCTCGACCCTGCAGGCGCGCCCGCAGCGCTCCGGACACACCGGCCCGGCGAGTCGACTGCGCTTTCGCAACACACTGACGGAGGCGGTAGATCTGGCCTGGCTCGACCCGGCGGGACAGCCGCGTTCTTATGGCCAACTCGAACCCGGCGCCGAACGCGTGCAGCCCACCTACGAAGGTCACGTCTGGCGCCTCGAACGCGCCGGCCAAGCGCTCGCCGTCATCGAGGCGTTTGGCCCCGAGCAGGTGCTGGTGATCGACGGACCCGCGCCCGCTCCTAACGCGGCGCCCGCGAACGAGAAACGCCCCGGCACAGCCTCGCCGGACGGGCGCTGGCGGGCCCTCGCCAACGCCGAAGGCGTGCGCTTGATCGATTCCGACGGCGGCACGCGCGTGCTGGCCGGGGCGGGCCCCTGGCAGGGTCCGGTGCAATGGGCGCCCGACAGTTCCGCCTTGGTCGTCAGCCGCACGCCGCCCGTCAACCAGCGCCGCCTCACCCTGGTCGAGGCCGCGCCCAAGGACCAGGTGCAGCCGAAGGTGAAGACGATCGATTACACCAAACCGGGCGACCCCCTGCCCAAGCCGCAACCGGTGCTGTTTCGCACCGACGGGCGCCAGATGCCGATCGACGCCAGCCTGTTCCCGAATCCCTTCACCCAGTCGAGGCATGTCGAGGTCGTCTGGGCGCCCGACGCCCGCGCGTTCTATTTCAACTACAACCAGCGCGGCCACCAGCTCTACCGCATCCTCGCGGCGGACGCCGCCACGGGTGCGGTGCGCGGGGTGGTCGAGGAGACCTCGAAGACCTTCCTGCATTACTCCGGCAAAAGCTGGCGGTACTGGCTGCACGACCGCGGCGAGTTGCTCTGGATGAGCGAGCGCGACGGCTGGTGCCACCTCTACCTTTACGACATCGCCTCCGGCAAGCTGAAGCGGCAGGTCACCCGCGGCGCCTGGCCGGTGCGCGAGGTGCTGCACGTCGATGAGACCCGGCGCGAGGTCTGGTTCCTCGCCAGCGGCCTGCGTGCCGGCGAGGATCCCTACCACCAGCACCTCTGCCGCGCCTCGCTCGACGGCGGCGACGTCGTCCGGCTCACCGAGGGCGACGGCAATCACCGCATCGAATTCTCACCCAACCGCGAGTGCTTCATCGACCGCTGGTCGCGCGCGGATCTGCCACCCGTGCATGAGCTGCGCCGCAGCCGCGACGGCAGCCTCATCAGCGAACTCGAGCGCGCGGACACGCAGGCCCTGATCGCCGCCGGCTGGCCGGCCCCGGAGCGTTTCGTTGCCAAGGGGCGCGACGGCAGGACCGACATCCATGGCGTGCTCATCCGGCCCTCGCATTTCGATCCGGCGAAGAAGTACCCCGTGGTCGAGGAGATCTATGCCGGCCCGCACGGCGCCTTTGCCCCGAAGGACTTCGAGCCCGGCCGCCGCCTGCATGAGATCGCCGAGCTGGGCTTCATCGTCGTCAAGCTCGACGGCATGGGCACGAACCACCGCGGCAAGGCGTTTCATGACGTCTGCTGGAAGAACCTCAAGGACGCCGGCTTCCCCGACCGCATCGCCTGGATCCGCGCCGCGGCGGCGACCCGCCCCTGGATGGACCTCGGCCGTGTCGGCATCTACGGCGGCAGCGCCGGCGGCCAAAATGCGATGCGCGCCCTGCTCGACCACGGCGACTTTTACCAGGTCGCCGTCGCCGACTGCGGCTGCCACGACAACCGCATGGACAAGATCTGGTGGAACGAGCAGTGGCTCGGCTGGCCGGTCGACGCAAGCTACGAGCGCAACTCGAACGTCGCCGATGCCGCCAAGTTGCGCGGCCGCCTGCTGCTCATCGTCGGCGAGCTCGACACGAACGTCGATCCGGCCAGCACGACCCAGGTCGTGCACGCCCTGCAGAAGGCCGGCAAAAGCTTCGAGTTCATGCCCATCGCCGGCGCCGGCCACGGGGCCGCGGAGACGCCGTACGGCGCCAAGCTGCGCGCCGACTTCCTGGTGCGCCACCTGCGACCCTAGCCCGACCGGCGGGCCAGTCTCACTTCGGGCCGATGTTCAGGCCCTGCAGCCAGGGCGCCGGGATCTGCGGCGGCATGCCGCCAAAGGGCTGGTAGGCGGGCAGCTGAATGACCCCCATGCTGTGCGGCTGCGAGGCGATGAAGAACAGCGCCTCGGCGCAGTCGCCGGTCTGGATCATCGTCGCGCGGTGCTCCGGCGCCGGCTGCACGGGCCGCTTGTCGACGATCGGCGTGTTGGCCTCGCCGGGGGCGTACTCGGAGAGCACGACGCCGTGGGCGTTGAGCTGCATGCGCGCGGTGAA
The DNA here is from genome assembly GCA_966252325.1 of uncultured bacterium. Lineage (GTDB taxonomy): Bacteria > Verrucomicrobiota > Verrucomicrobiia > Verrucomicrobiales > Verrucomicrobiaceae > Prosthecobacter. Next base: position 10,337 of record CBINON010000039.1, read on the forward strand.
GAGCAGGCCGTGCACGGCCCACTTGCTCGCCGTGTAGGGCACACCGGCATAGGAATCAAAGCCATGCCCGGCGGTCGAGGAAACGACGACGATGCGACCCCCGCCCGCCGCGGCCATGGGGCCGGCCACCGCCTGGATCATGTGGACGACGCCGAGCACGTTGATGTCCATGACCCGCCGCCAGCTCTCCTCGCTGGCAATGCGCGTCGGATCGGCGTGGGCCATGAATCGGTCGGGCGTGTTGATGCCGGCGGTGTGGATGAGCGCAAAGGGCGTGCCGGCGGCCAGCACGGTCGGCATGGCGGCAGCGACGCTGGTGGAGTCGGCGACGTCGCAGACCACCGGCACGATGCGCGGCGACAGGGCGGCGGTTTCCTCCAGCGATTCCAGGGTGCGGCCAAACACGAAGGTTTTTGCTCCCGCCTCGGCGAACCGCTTTGCCGCCGCCTGGCCCATGCCGCCGCCACCGCCGGTGACAACGACGATTCTGTCGTTCCAATCGAAGTTCATGCGCCGAGGCTTGGCCGCATTTTTCCGCCTTGTCCACCGCGGCTTGCGGGAATCCGGCCCGGCGGCGGCCGCGCTTTCCGCGCAACACCGCGCCCCTGGCATCGTTTCCAGCGGCAGAGGGAGGCCCTGCCTCCCGAATCCCCCCCTGCCATGACGATCCTCCCCCGCATCGTCGCCGGCCTCGCGCTTGCCGCGGGCGCGGCGATCCCTGCCGCCGCAGCGCCCACGAAGCGCGCGGCGCTCGATCCTTCCGCCCTGCCCGAGCCGGTGCGCCGGCCGGTGAAGTACTTTGGCGATGTCCATCCCGTGCTCGCCGAGCACTGCGTCTCCTGCCACGGACCCGACAAGCAGAAGGGCGGCCTGCGCCTCGACTCGCGCGAGGCGGCCCTCGCCGGTGGCAGTTCCTACGGCCCCGCCATCGTGCCCGGCAAGAGCGCCGAAAGCCCGCTGCTCCTGTTCACGGCCCACCTCGAGCCCGACATGGAGATGCCGCCCGACGAGGACCGCCTGCCGGACAACACGCTGGCCGTGCTGCGCGCCTGGATCGATCAGGGCGCCAAGTGGCCGGCGAAAACCGGCGACGCCGGCGGCGGGGTCGCCGAACTCGGCAACCAGGAACTGTTCTTCAAGAAGGCCGCAACGCACTGGGCCTTCCAGCCGGTCAGGCCGGCCACGCCCGAGTCGCTTCGGCAGGGACCGGCCGCGATCGACGGCTTCATCGCCGCCAAGCTGCGCGCGCAGGGGCTGCAGCCCTCGCCGCGCGCCGACGCCCGCACCCTGCTGCGCCGCCTGCACTTCGACCTCACCGGCCTGCCGCCCGCACCCGCGGAACTGGAGGCCTTTGCCGCCGCCTTCGCCCGCGATGCCAATGCCGCCGTCGCCGCCAAGGCCGATGAACTGCTCGCCTCGCCGCATTTTGGCGAACGCTGGGGCCGCTTCTGGCTCGACCTCGCCCGCTACGCCGACACCCAGGATTTCCAGGCCCAGGCCGATCTGCGTTATCCCTTCGCCTGGACCTACCGCGATTACGTGGTCGGTGCCTTCAATGACGACAAGCCCTACGACGTCTTCCTGCGCGAGCAGCTTGCCGCCGACCAACTCGGCTACCCGGAGAACGACCCGCGTCTCGCCGCGCTCGGCTATCTGACGGTCGGCCCGCGCTTCCGCCGCCGCACCGACGAGGTCATCAACGACCGCATCGACGTCGTCACCCGCGGCCTGATGGGCCTGACCGTGGCCTGCGCGCGCTGCCACGACCACAAGTATGACCCGATCCCGACCGCCGATTTCTACGCCCTCTCGGGCGTCTTCGCCAGCAGCGAGGACCGGGCCGACCTGCCGGAGATTGCCCTGACCTCGGGTCCGACGAATCCGAAGCTGCGCGCCGACTATGAAGCCGCCAAGGCGAAGGCGGAAAAGGCCCTGCGAGATTTCATCCAGGGACTCAAGGACAAGGCCGTGGCCGATGTCTTCGCCAAGCCGGAACTCTATTTTGATGCCCTCGTCCAGATGGAGGTCACCAAAACCGCCGATGTGCGCAAGCTCATCACCGGCAAGAAGATGATCGAAATCGCCCTGACCCCGCTCAGCCGCCAGTGGAACGCCCTGCGCAGCGACGAACGCTGGCGCGAGGACGCGGTCATCGGGCCGCTCGCCCGCGTCGCCGGCGCCAGCCCGGCCCGCGATGCCAGCGTGCTCGCCACCCTGCTGAAAACCGGTCGCGTGCCCGGCAGCGCCGCCCAGGTGCATCCACTCGTGCTCACCGCCCTGCGCGCCGAGCCGCCGGCCGATCGCGCCGCGCTGGTGCGACTCTACGGCAAGGTGCTGGCGCAGGCACAGAAGGCCAAGAACGAACCGGTGCTGACCGCCTTCCGCGGCTGGCTCGATTTCAACCTCAAGGACGTCGAGGCTGCCCACCGCCTGCTCGGCACCGGTCGCCGCGAACTCAACGACCTCGAAACCGCCATCGCCGAGGTCGAGGCCACCCACCCCGGCGCGCCGGCCCGTGCCATGGCGGTGCGCGACAAGGCCAAGCCGGTGCAGCCGGTCATCTTCGTGCGCGGCGACCCCACCCGCCGCGGCGACCCGGTGGAGCGCCGGTTTTTGTCGGTGCTCGACCCGCAGAAGACTCCGTTCGCCGCCGACCGCAGCGGCCGCCTGGAACTGGCGGAGAAGATCGCCGCCGCCGACAACCCACTGACGCCGCGCGTCTGGGCCAACCACGTTTGGCGCCATCTGCTCGGCCGGCCCCTGGTGAAAACACCGGGCGACTTCGGCCTGCAGGCCGAACCGCCCTCACACCCCGAACTGCTCGACTGGCTCGCCTCGGCCCTGATTCAGCGCGGCGGTTCCACCAAGCAGCTCATCCGCGACATCGTCTGTTCCGCCACCTACCAGCAGGGCAGCGTTCATCGCAGCGAGGCGGCCGAGATCGATGCCGACAACACCCTGCTCTGGCGCGCCCACCGCCGGCGCATGGACTTCGAGGCCATGCGCGATGCCATGCTCGCCACCAGCGGCCAGCTCGATCCCGCCCTCGGAGGACGCGCGGTCAGTCTCTCGGCCGAACCCTTCAGCGGCCGGCGCACGATCTACGGCTACGTCGACCGCGTGAACCTCGACCCGCTGTTCACCACCTTCGACTTCCCCTCGCCCGACATCGCCAGCCCGGAGCGCAGCGAGACCCTCGTGCCGCAGCAGGCGCTGTTTGCGCTGAACGATCCCTTCATCGTCGGCCAGGCCCGCGCCCTGGCCAAGGCGGCCCGCGAGGCGGCCGGCGGCGATGCCGCGGGAGCCACCGACTGGCTGTACCGCCGCGTGTTCCTGCGTGGACCGAAACCGGAGGAAGCCGAGGCCGCGACGCAGTTCCTGAAGACCACCGCCGGCCTGCAGAAACGTGTGGCTTCCGGCCCCTGGCAGTATGGCTATGGCAACCCCGACCCCGAAGTCGCGCGCGCCGAGGCCTTCACGCCGCTGCCCTACTTTGAGCCGCAGAAAAAGAGTTACCAGGCCGGCCGCACCTACCCACACCCCGAGCTCGGTCACCTCAGCCTCAGCGCCGTCGGCGGTCATCCAGGACGCAAGCCTGAAATTGCCTCGATCCGCCGCTGGACCGCACCCTACGACGGCGAAATCGAGATCGCCGGCGAACTCGCCCTCGCCCGCCAGGGCGGCGACGGCATTCGCGGCCGCATCCTGTCGTCACGGCAGGGCCTGCTGGGGGAATGGATCGTCGAGGAAACCCCGGCGCGCACGGACATCGCCCGCGTCCAGGTCCAGCGTGGCGAGATCCTCGACTTCGCCCTCGATTGCCATCGCAACCCGAGCACCGATGCCTACCGCTGGGCGCCCGAGCTGCGCCTGCTCGTCCGCGCCGAGGACGCTCCCACCGGCGTGCAGACCGTCTGGCAGGCCCAGGGCGATTTCCAGCCACCACCCCCGCCGAAATTGCAACCGCTCGAGCAGATCGCCCATGCCCTGCTCATGACCAACGAGTTCCTTTTTGTGGACTGATCCATCTTCACGCACCCACGCCATGTCCTTTCCCCTTCTCACCCGTCGCCAGGCTCTGAATCAGGCCGGCTTTGGCCTTGGCAGCCTCGCCCTCGGCGGCCTGCTCACCGAACTCGGCCTGACCCGTGCCGGCGCTGAAAACCTGTCGCCCCTGGCCCCCCGAGCGCCGCAGTTTCCCGGTACCGCCAAGCGTGTCATCCACCTGTTCATGAACGGCGGGCCGTCGCAGATCGACACCTTTGATCCCAAACCGCTGCTGAAGAAGTTCCACGGCAAACCGCTGCCCGGCAAGAAGGAGCTGGCCAAGGACAAGCGCCTCGGCGGCGCCGCCCTCTCCTCGCCTTTCGAGTTCAAGAAACACGGCCAGAGCGGGATCGAGATCAGCGAGCTGTTTCCGCAGCTCGCCCGCCATGCCGACGACCTCTGCGTCGTGCGCTCAATGTTCAGCGACGTGCCCAACCATGAGCCGGGCCTGATGATGATGAACACCGGCAACTTCACCCTGCCACGCCCCAGCGTCGGCTCCTGGGTGCTGTACGGCCTCGGCACGGAAAACCAGAGCCTGCCCGGCTTCGTCGTCATGTGCCCGAGCGGGCTGCCCACCGCGCAGAGCGCGAACTGGCGCAGCGCCTTTTTGCCGGGCATCTACCAGGGCACCCATGTCGACACCTCGGAGACCGATCCCGAGCAGCTGATCGCCAACCTGCGCAACGATTTCCTGCTGCCCGGCCAGCAGCGCCAGCAGCTCGGTTTCATCCAGCGCCTCAACGCCCTGCATCGCGCGGAACGCCCGGAGGACCCGCAGCTGGAGGCGCGCATCCAGTCGCTCGAACTCGCCTTCCGCATGCAGAGCGAGGCGACCGACGCCTTCGACATCCGCCAGGAGCCGGAAAAGGTGCGCGAACGCTACGGCGACACCCTGCAGGGGCGACAGTTGCTCATGGCACGCCGCCTTGCCGAGCGCGGCGTCCGCTACGTGCAGATCTACCACGGCGCCGGCCAGCCCTGGGACAGCCATCAGAATGTCAATGACAACCAGAAGCGTCTCGCCGGCGAGTGCGACCAGCCCATCGCCGCCCTGCTCGACGACCTCAAGGAGCGGGGCATGCTCAAGGACACGCTGGTCATCTGGGGGGGTGAAATGGGTCGCACGCCCACCGCCCAGCTGCCGCTGACGCCGAAGGTCGGCCGCGATCACCACACCGACGGCTTTACCGTCTGGATGGCCGGCGGTGGCGTGCGCGGCGGTTACACCCACGGTGCCACCGATGACATCGGCCTTTCGATCGCCGAGGGCAAGGTGCACGTTCACGACCTGCACGCGACGATCCTGCACCTGCTCGGCTTCAACCACGAGACGCTCACCTACCGCTACGCCGGTCGTGATTTCCGCCTCACCGACGTCTTCGGCAACGTCGTCAAGGAACTGCTCGCCTGAGCGCGTGCGCCGTGCAAACTGCGCCGCCATGAACCCCGTTCTCTTCTCCCTGCTCGTCGCCCTCAGCGCCGCCGCCGCCCCTCAGGACGATGCCGCCTGGCTGCGCGCCAAGGGCACGCAGATCTTCCATGACGCCTTCGAGCGCGAGGAGGATGGCAATCTCGCCAAGGCGATCGGCAACGGCTGGAACAGCGCCACTGCCGACCGCGTGCCGCAGCTCAGGCAGGCCGACCTCGACGAGGGCATTCTGAAAATCGCCAGCGCCACGAAGGAGGCCGGTCACGCCGCCCACATCCATCATCCGGCGGGTTTCACCGATGGCGGCGCGATCATTCGCTTCCGGTTCCCCGGCCTGAACCCGGCGGAATCACTGCAACTCGGCTTCGTCGATCGCGAGACCAACCCGGGCGTGCACGCCGGCCACCTCTGCTACGGCATTCTGTCGCCGACCAGTGTGACGCTGATCGACCAGAAAACCGGCGTCATGAACCTGGAGATCCGCGGCCGTCGCCAGGGCTACCTGGAGCGCAAGGAAAAGCTGCCGGCGGACCTGGAAGCACTGCTGAAAACCAAGAGCCACACGGTGCCCTTCAAAGCCGACACGAAATGGCACGAGCTGGTGCTGGTCACCGAGGGCGACGAAATGCGCCTGAGCCTCGACGGCAAGAAGATCGCCAGCCATCGCTCGGACGGCTTCGCCCATCCGGTGAAGCGCTGGTTCAGCTTCCTCGTCGGCTCGACGGTGTGGATCGACGATGTGCAGATCTGGCGCGTGCGCTGAGGGCGCGCCGGCGGATTAGATCTTCAGGTCAAACTCGGCCCCGGCCACTCGCGTGCCGTTGACCTGCAACTCCACGCGGTGCTTGCCGGCGTGATGCTTGCGGGTGGTGAAATCGCGCAGCAGCTGACTTTTCTCCAGCACCGCCTCACCGCGCGCCGGCAAGTCGACCACGGTCCACTTGAAGACCTTTTCAAAGGTCTGGCCTCGTGCCTTGACGTAGTGGATGACGTAATCGACGGCGAGTCGTTGCGGCCGCGAGGAACGCGAGCGCAAGACCGCCTGCAGACCCAGGCGTTCGCCCAGACGCAGGCGCGCGGGCTGAAGCGACAACGTTGCCTCCACCTTGGGAGCTTCCCCAAAGCCGAACAGGCGCAGGGCGCGAGGGTGGCCTCTTTTGATCAGGGTGCGACAGGCATGCCGGGCGATCCAGCCCTGGGATTCGCGTTCGAGGTCCCAGCGTTCCAGCCGATCAAGCACCCACTCGGGATGATCCTTGCTGATGTCGTTGAGATGATTCGCCACCGAGCGGCGCACACTCGCCGAGGGATCGTCCTTGAGCGCTTCCAGCAGGACGGCGCAGGGCTGCGGATCGCGCACGAGTTCGCGCAACTGCAGGCCCCAGGGCAGGCGCGGCCGCGCGCCCTCGCTGGCCAGCCGCCGCACCGCCTCATGCGGATCGCGCGTCCACGCCATCAGGGTGGCGAAGGCGCGTTCCGGTTCGGCGGCAATGAAGGGTCGCACGGCAAATTCCGCGGAGCCGAAGCGGGTGAAAAAGCGCAGCGACTCAAGCGAGAACTCGAAGTCCTCGCTGCCGAAACGGGCGACGAAGTCGCTCAGGAAGATTGCGACGAATTCGTGGCCGATCCGTGGGGCGAGCTTTTTCAGCACGCCGACCTTCTGCCGGTACGTGCCTGGCAGGGCGGCGTCGGTCGCGATCGCGCACTGCTGGAGGCGCTGCATCAGGCTGCGCGTGTCGAGGCCGTCGAGGGTGTGTTGCAGGAAGACCTCGGTTTCAAAGCGCGGGGCGACCGCCGCCAGTTCGCGGGCGAGGTGGTGGTGACGCGCCTCGTTGAACCAGTCCTTCAATTGCGTCGGCAGGGCTTCGTCGGAGGCGGGCATGAGGTCAGCTCCAATGTTCGGCGATCTTGCGCTTCAGGAAGGCGACGCTGCGCGCCAGCTGGTCGATGCCGTCGACCCCGTCCTCGATGCTGATCCAGCCGTCGAAGCCAACCCGCTTCAGTTCGGTGAAGATGGCGTCGTAATCGTTCAGGCCCTTGCCGATCTCGCCGTGGCGCAGGCGCTTGGCGTAGCCCATGGCCCCGCCTTCCTCCCTGCGCAGGTCCTCGAGCGTGCCCTCGGCCAGGTAGCGGTCGCTGGCGTGCATGGTCACCACGCGGTGCGACACGCGCTTGAGCAACTCGATCGGATCCTCACCGGCGAGGTAGGTGTTCGACGGGTCGTAGTTGACGCCAAAGTTGGGGTGCTCGACCGCGTCGACGAGCTGACAGAAAACGTCCATCTTCTGGGCGAACTCGGGGTAGTCCCAGAAGTCGTCCTTGTAGTGGTTTTCGAGGATGAGCGTGATGCCGCGTTCCTGGGCATGGGGCAGGCAGGCGTGGATGGATTCGGCGGCGAGGCGCACGCCCTCGTCAATGCTCAGCTCGGGCCGGCGCTGGCCACTCAACACGCGGCAGTAGGAGCCACCCAAGGCGTGCGTCATGTCGATCCAGCGCTTCTGCTTGGCGATTTCCCTTTCGCGGAAGGCGGCGTCGGGATGGGTGAAGTCCGGCGAGCAGCACATCATCGGAATGACCCGGCCGGTGGCCTCAACCTGCTGGCGGAAGCGCGGCCAGTTGGCTTCGTCGGCCATCTCCAGGAAACCGGCATACCACTCCAGGCCCTGCACGTCGAGTGTGGCTGCGAGCTGGATCCACTCGGAGACGGTCATGCTGCCGTCCTTGCAAAGGGCGGTCATGTAGGCTTTCGGGAAGGCGGCGAGTTGGGGCATGGGAGAAGGGATAAGGAAAAAGGAAGAAGCGAAAAGTGGGGACTCACTTGGCCGGGATCGTGGTCTCGTCCTTGGGTGGGTTGCGGCCGATGAAGGGGTGCTGCTCGAGGTCGAAGACTTGGCCGCTGATGGGGCCGCATTCGGCGGCAAGCAGCCAGGCGGCGCAGGCGGCGATCTCCTCGGGCCAGAGGATGCGGCCGGCGGGCGCATACACCTTCGGCAGATCGGCATACCAGTCGTCGCGCAGGCCGTGCTCGCGCTTGCGCTTCGCCTCGTTCTCCGTCAGCACCCAGCCGGGGTTGATCTGGTTCACGCGCACGCCGTCCTCGCGCATGAGGGTGTCGCCGAGGTTGCGCGTCAGGGTCATCAGCGCGCCCTTGCTGATGCTGTAGGGCAGCAGGTTCGGCTCGCCACTGTAGGCGTTGACGCTGCCGATGTTGATGACGCTGCCGCGCACCTTGCGCAGCTCGGGCAGGGCGGCGCGGATCAGGGCATAGGGAGCGACCGTGTTGACCTCCAGCATGCGCCGCAGAAAATCGGGGCTGCTGCTCTGCAGGTTGCCTTGGGCGACCAAGGCCGCGTTGTTGACCACGGCGTCGAGCCTGCCGAAGCGCTCGACCGCCAGGGCCACCAACCGCTCCGGGCAGCCGGGGGCGGTGAGGTCCTCGACGAGGGCGACCGCGCGCTCCGCGCCGAGTTCAGACACCACCTCCGCAGCGAGCTCGGCCTCGAGCCCGTGGATGACGACGCGTGCGCCCTCGGCGACCCCGCGCTTGGCGATGGCTTTGCCGATGCCGGTGCAGCTGCCGGTGACGAGAAGGACGAGGTTTTCGAGGCGCGTCATGCTCGAATCATAAGCGCGTCACCCACCCGACCGCCACGACAAAGAGTGAACGGAATGCGACAACGGTTTCTGGAAAGTGGCTGCGGCTTCGCTTCACGGCTTCGCACCAGCCGCATGGCAAGGGGAACGATTCGGCTAAAGCCGAAACCCCTTTCCTGGGCAGATCGAGGAACCGGAGCTTGTTGAGGCGGGTGCGGCGGCCATGTGCTTTCCTGGCAGGTCTCAATTCCGCTCGATCCACCAGCGTAGGGTGGCTTCTTCCCCGTAGAGCTTTTGGCGCTCGAAGTAGAGGCTGATATCGGCGGCGCTTCCCCCCCAGCATGAGGTCCCGCATTTTGGGATGGCTCGTGAGGCTCATGAGGCCATCGAAGCGGTGTTGGATTTCTTGTTCCCTCATGGCGGAGGTGGTGGGGTCCAGAAAGGATTGCTCCATGCCCATGCCGACGACTTCATGGAGAATGAACTGGGCGTCGGACTGCACCTGCTGGCTGAGGGCATGACCCATTTGCCGAACCGCTTCGGCGGAGGCGGCATCCCCATCGGCTGCATAGGCCGTTTGCAGCTCGGCCAATTGCTTGCTGAGTTCCTCAAGAGGATCGACTTCATGGAAGCGAAAGCCCAGCATCGCGGCTGCTTTGGCCTCCACGGGCGTGAAGCCGGCAGCGAGATAGGCCTCCTCCGAACTCTGCAGGGCGGCCGGGGCATAGATGTCCATCCGGCTCTTGGATGCCGCGAGGATAAGGTCGGCAAAGGCGGCCTCAGGATCGCCCGCGCGCAGGTGCTCAAAGGCGGAGAGATGATCGGCGAGGGCGTTGTCCGGATCCGCCTGACGCAAGGATTCCAGGGCTCTCTGGCGTTCTTCAGGCACCTTGCTGCGCAAGGCCAGTTCGAGTTGCACTGCCGGGTCTGCCGGGAAGTTGCGTGCGGCTTCCTGCAAGAACGCCATCTCGCCCGTCAGACGCGATGCCGCCAGCAGGCTTTCCGCATTGCGCTTGTTGATGGCGAGATAGGCTTGGAGTTGGTCGGCTTGAAGCCGAAAAGCCTGGTTGGGGTTTGCAAACAAGCGGGCCAGAGGTCCCTCGGGCTTCAACGGCACAGAGGCAGGTGGTTCGGATGAACTGCCGGGAGGAGCAACCCTGGGCGCGGGTGTCCGAGGTGCCTTCAATGCCATGGGTTTGTGCGCGATTCCTGCAACCTCAACCGGTGGAGCATCCGCCATCTTCCAGCCCCACAGAGCGATGACACCCACGGCGGCCAGGCCCGATGCAAAAAGAAGTCCGGGGGAGGTGAGCGTCATGACCGTGTGCGCAGTGATGGCTGACAAGCAGGACAGGTAAGTGTCCAGCACGCGCCGTCTCGGTGAATGTTTTGCCTAAGACGCCCTACAAGGCAACACCCAAAACCGGCACCGATGAAGGCGTTGAGCAGCGCTTCGCGCCGATCCAAAAACTGGCTGCGACTTCAGCCGCATGCAATGCCCAGACTCGGCTGCTGCGAAGCCGCGAAGCGAAGCCGAAGCCACTTTAGGCATCCGTGAACGGCCCACCGCCAAGTTTCGTGAGCTGCTCGCGCACCTTGACGCCGTCCAGGGAGGCGACTTCGACTTTCGCTTTCAAGCTCATCGCGGCAGCGACGCCGGCGGCTTCGCCGAGGGCCATGGCGGTGGCGGTGACGCGGGTCGAGGCATGGGCGCCGCGCGTGGCGCTGTGGCAGCGGCCGGCAACGAGCAGGTTGGACAGTTTTTGCGGCAGCAGCGAGCGGTAGGGGATGTCGTAGGGTTCGGGCTGGACCTTTTTCGGATCGAAATCGTTGGCGCTGCCCACCACGGTCTTGTTCGGGTGCAGATCCAGGTACCAGCAGCCGGTGGCGATGGCATCGTCGAAACGGCGCGCCTGCATGAGGTCCTCTTCGGTGAGGACATGCTGGCCGAGGATGCGGCGGGATTCACGCACGCCGATCCACGGATAGGCCTCGATGAAGTAGGCGTCCTTGAAAGCGGGCACGTGCTGCTTCCAGGCACGGAACATGGCGTGGGCATCCGCGCGGCCCTGCATCTCGGCGCGGGAGAGATCGGCGGCATCGGTGGGGTTCGCGGGCACGCGGACGCCATGGACATAAACCTCGCTGCCGTGAAAGAGGAACATGATGCCGGGGCCGTAGTAGTGCGGCAGCTCGCCTGCGATTTGCGCGGCCTTGAGGGCGTCTTTGCAGGCTTGCTTCTCGGCGGGAGAAATGGGCTTCACGTTGCCAATGCGGAAATGCAGCGTGAGCGGCTGCACTTCGCTGTTTTGCTCAAAAGGCACGCCGGACCAGGCGGCCACATCGGCATCGCCGGAGCAATCAATGACGACTTTGGGCTTCACGGTGACGAGTCCGTCCTTGTTGGCAATCGTCACCGTCTCGACCCGGTCGCCAGCGCTGTGGGCGTCGCAAACGAAGCTGTTGAACAACACCTGCAGCCGGCCCCGCTGTTCCTGGAACAGGCGATCCAGCAGCAGCTTGAACTCGAAGGTGTTGGGGATCGTCGGGTTGTGCTTCGTCACCGTCTGGGCGTCTGGAGCGCAGACGCCGGACTTGGAGAGCATTTCGAGCGCGATGCCACGCACGACCACGCGCTTCGTGTCGATGTGGGCGATGCCGTCGAAGTAGGGCAAGCCGACGCTGGTGATGATGCCACCGGCAAAGGGAGCTTTCTCGACCAGCAACGTCTTCATCCCCGCACGCGCGGCCGCCAAGGCCGCCGCGCTGCCAGCGCAGCCGCCGCCACAGACCAGCACATCGGTCTCCAGGCTGCGTGCGGCCCCACCTGCAGCCGCGGCCACAGCCGGGCCGCCGGCCGCGGTGGCGGCCACGGCGGCGGATTGCAGAAAGGCGCGGCGGGTCGGATGGGCAGACGCATTCATGACCCCATCCTAACGGAAAGCGCCGGCCAACGGCCACGACAAAGACTGGGCGGAATGCGACAGGTCTGGCAGGGCCAGAAGCTCCATCACTATTCGTTCGAAGGCACCTCCAGCACCTGTCCGTCCGCCAGCAAGCGCTGGCGAAGCCTGCCGCAATCCACGCCCTGCACGGGCACCCCCGCTTCCAGGACCATCACTGCGGCAGTCGCAGCGGCTTGGGCGGCGGCCATGAAGGTGAACTCGATGCGATAGGCGCCATACGCCACATAGCTCGAGGAGGGGCAGGTCGGGCTGAGCAGGTTGGTGCACTCGGCCGCCCTCGGCACGAGGCTGCGGTAGGGTATGCCGCAGGGCTGCCAGTCGGGCTCCTTCGACACGTTGAAGACCGCGCCCTCGTTCCACACGCGACCCTCCTTCACCAGGCAGCGGGCACTGTGAAAGTCCGGCGGCCACCAGATCAGGCCGACGCTGTCGTCCACCGGTTCGGGGTTCGCCCGGCGCAGATGGGCCTCGGTCAAGACGAAGTCACCGACGAGCCGGCGGCCGTTGCGCACGTAGAAGGCGCGCGGCCAGCCGCCGTTGTCGGTGAACTCATCGCGGCAAAGCCCCCAGGCGGCCCAAGCCTCGCGCAGCTTCGCGGGCACGGCCTCGTCATGGGCCATGAACCAGTACAGCCCCTGGATGTAGTCGCGGCTCGCGCGCAGCATCGCCTCGCGCTCCGCGTAGCTGGCGACCGGGTAACGATGGTTCCAGCCGGTGAAGTTGGACGCCAGCGAGTGCCAGGTGCCGGGATCACTCTTGCCATTCGGCACGGCGGCATGCGGCGGGCTGATGACGCCGCCGGCGGCCAGGTAGCGTCGCTGCATCTCGTAGTGCGCCGGATCGAAGCTCGCGGGCTTTTCGATCGGAAGGCGGTTCTTCGGGTCCTTCGTGAGGCAGAGGCGGAAGCAGTAGCCCTGAATGCTGTCGTCCGCCGCGCCGTGCTCGCCGAGCCGCCCGTCCTGCACGCCGAAGATCAGGCCGCTCTTCGGGTCGCCCGGCTTCACATACGGGTCGATGGGCCGGTCATGCTGCTTGTGGGTCGTGTCGGTGCGAATGCCGTTGTTCGTTTCGCCATACTTCGCGTTGCCCTCACGCCCGACGGCAAAGCTCAGGCCCGCGAACGCCAGCAGATCACCCTCGTAGGTCGCGTCGATGAAAACCTTCGCCTTCACCTCGGCGCCGTTCTCAAAGTGCAGGGCCGTGAGGCGCGTGCCGTCCTTGGTCACGCCATCGCGTTCCTTGAGGCGGTGCCCGCGCAGCACAGGGATGCCGACCTCCTCCACCCAGGCCTGCCACACGGCCACCGCGACATGGGGTTCAAAGCGCCACAGCTTCGTGTCCTTGCCGCCGGCGGCAAGCATCGCCTCAAAGGCGGCTGAACGATCGTACCGGGCGCTGATGCGACGGTAAAACTCCAGCGCCAGCCCTCCCACGGCCGGACTGTTGCGAAACGGCTGGTTGTCGATGTCCGTGCCGCCGAGGCCCTCGACGCTCATGCCACCCAGATACTGGCCTGCTTCCACCAGCACGACGCGCCCGCCCATCTTCGCCACCTGCACGGCGGCGATGACACCCGCGCTGGTGCCGCCGTAGATGCAGACGTCGGTTTCGGTCTGCGCAGCATGGCTGGCGAGTGACAAAGCCGTGGTGATGACAAAGAGCAGAGATTTCATGAGGTGTGTCTATAGCATAGGTCAGAGATCGCCCCTTTTGGACACTGGAATCGCTGGAGATTGCATACACTCGCGTGTGGTGGTGATTTTCTGGCCGACTGGCCTTCATCATCGCTTTGAGCGAGAATCGTTGGGGTTGCTGTTCCGGCTTCATGATCACTACTTACCTTCTATTATCACTCTCACATAATGCGCCCCGCGCCCCTGCCCCTTCGGCACGAGATAGCCTTTCTCGACGAGTTCCTTCAGGCGCAGCTTCACGGTGCTGGGTTTGCCTTTGGTGTGCTTCACGATCTGGCTGAGAGTAAGGGTTTCGTGATCGGGTAGGAGCGCGACGATCTTTTTCGCGAGCGGGTGGAGGTCTTCGGCGCGGGTGTCTTCGAGGGCGATCTTTTGGGCGAGCGCGTCCTTTTGCTTCACGAGGGAGCGAAGGAAGAAGATGAGCCAGGCTTCCCAGTCGGGTTTGTCGGAGCTGAGGGTGGTCTGGGTGCGGCGGAGGGCGCGGTAGTAGCCTTCCTTGGTGGACTCAATGATGCTTTCCAGCGAGCTGAACGGAACGTGGGCGTAACCCGCCCGCAGCAGCATGAGCGTGGTGAGCACTCGGGAAAGGCGGCCATTGCCATCCTGAAACGGATGGATGGCGAGGAAGACGACGATGAAGCTGCCGATGAGCAGCAGCGGATGCAGTGAGCGCTCGCGGTCGGCCTTGATGAACCAGGCGACGAGGGACTCCATTTCGCGCGGGGTGTCAAAGGGCGGGGTGGTTTGGAAGACGATGCCGATCTCTTTGCCATCGGCATCGAAGGCGGCGACGTGGTTCGGCAGGGTCTTGTAGTGGCCGCGATGGCGCTCGTCCTTGGTGCTGTGGCGCAGGAGATCCTGATGGAGCTGGCCGATCATGTTTTCGGTGACGGGGATCTGCTCGAAGGCATCGAACACCTGATCCATGACATAGGCGTAACCGGCGACCTCCTGCTCGTCGCGCGTCTTGAACTCGGTGATGTGCAGGCGGCCCAGCAAGTCCTCGACTTGACGGTCGGTGAGCTTCGAGCCCTCGATGCGAGTGGACGAGCCGACGCTTTCGATGGTGGCAACCTTGCGCAGACCGGTGAGGTTCTCGGGCGATAGGCTGCGCATCATGCGCCACTGCCCCTTGAACTCGTCCAGCTCCGCGATGAGGCGGAGCATGTCGGGTGTGATGGTGAAAATGGGGGGAAGCATGGCGGACTGGCCGATTTTTTGACCGATTATAGCTGATTATGGCTGATTATGGCTGATTTTCCAAAGGTCATTTGCAATGCCTTGGACCTCCTCCGACAGAGCGCGCAGCCTCAATCCTCCGCCTCATGGCTCGCTGGTTTGTTGGTGGCGAGATGGCGACAAGTAGGTCAGGAGCCGTGAGGATTTCGTCAGGCAATGATTCCACTCAAGCCAAAGCCACTTTATCGAATCGCTGCCAACCTCTCCAGCTCCTCCGCCCCCAGCGCCCGGTCAAACACGGCGACCCCGCCGATCCAGCCGGTAAAACCGACGCTGCGGCTGCTGTGGATGACGCGGCCGATCGTGAAAGGGCCGCCGCTGCCGTCATCCTTGGGCGTGTACAGGTCGTGCGGGTACCACCAGGGGTTCAGACGCAGGGCCACGAGGTCGCGGGCGACCTCTTTTCCATCGCGCAGGGTCACCTCGATCTTCGTGAAGCGATGCTCGCGCAGCTCGACGCGTTCCTCGCCGGACTCACGCAGCACTTGCACACTCAGGGGCTCGCCTTCGGGCGGGTTGTAATACTGATCCTTCGGGAAGCTTGCGTCCTCACCGTCCTGTCTGCCGGGCAGCCTGGCGTAGTGGCCCTGCAGGTAGGCGTTGTAGGCATAGGAGATGAGCTTGTCGTTCTTCGGGTGGTCGAGCCAGCGATCCCCGGCGACGCCATTCAGCCAGCCGGTGAGTTCGTCCTTCTCGTGATCAAACGTCATGGCGAAGCACTGCCACGAGGCATCGAGGACCTCGGCGGACGAGTCCGCCGGCACCTCGGGGGCGAGGCCAAGGGAGTTGCTCTTGTGCAGAGCATACTTGTTGAGGAAGGAACTCGCGCCGTTCTCCGAGACATGGCCGCAGGCACTGCCCGCCTTGTTCAGGCCGGCAAAGAGGGCGTACTGACGCTGGCCGCGCTCGACCTTGGCAATGCCGGCGGTTTCGTTCTGCTTGAGATCCGTGCCCTCGTGCCAGATCCCGGCCAGGGCATGGTTGCCGCTTTCGCGGATCGCCCAGACGACCACCGTGACCGACTTGCCCGCGCCTTTGATATCCAGCGGCGTATTGTGCAGTCGAGAACGCGGCACCAGCAGCAGGGGTCGGAAGTCGGGATCCGTCTCCTTGAGGATGCGGAGGGCCTGACCAAACGGGCCGCGCCCGAGCAGGGGGAAATCGGCATAGGTCGCCGCACGGCCGCTGCCCCAGAAGTCCTTGATGTAATTGCCGGCCTCCAGCGGATAATCCGTCGGCGAGCCGGGCGGCACGTGGGCGGTGAATCGGCGTTCGCCGTCGGGCTCGCGCTTGACGAAATCCCAAAAGGCGACCAGACCCGGCAATCTTGTCACGGAAGCGACGCGGTCGGCGGCGGTGTCAGCGGCAGGCAGAATCAACGGAGCAGCGGCGGCGAACAGAAGCAGGGAACGCATGGCGCTGCTTTAACGCCGCCCGTGGTTGAAGTCCACCGGCTTGCGGACCGTGCGGGCGCCGGGATTGGCGTCGATATGAACGTCGCTGCAGCTCGGGTCGAGCACGAGCACGGCGGGCTTGCCGGTGAAGCGGTTGCCGCTGAATTCCAAGCCATGGCCATTCGGCGCGAAGGTCACGGCTTCCGCAGGGGCCGCGTCGCCAAGCTGGAAGAGGTTGTCGTGCACAATGACCGGCCCGTAGCGGGCTTCCGGTTCATAAAGCGTGAAGTACAACTCTGGGAACTGCACCGGGCGACCGGTTTGGTAGGCGATCCGGCCGCGGCGGGGGTGGTCTTCATTTTTGGTCGTGTTGTTGACGAAGACGTTGTTCGCCAGGATGAAGTTGACCGGCTGGTTGATCCAGGAACCGCGACCGCCGTTGCGGAAGGTGTTGCCGGTGATCGTCACGTCGGTGCAGCTTTTCTCGACGCTCATGACCCGCGAGCCGTTGCCGCCGTCGATCAGGTTGCCGGTGACGGTGGCGTTGCGGCAAAATTCAGCGAGAAAAAACGCGCCCATGCGGCTGCCGAGGATCTGGTTGTTGGCGAAGACGATGTTTTCGCAGGCCTGGATGTGCATGGTGTCGCCGAGGGCGCTGAGCTGGCAGCCGGTGACGCGCACGTCGCGCGCGGCGGTGACATCGAAGGCGCCCTTGCCCGGTCCGGCGCCGGTCGGGGACCAGGCCAGGTAGGAGGAGGACAGGTTGTGCACGAACCGCAAGTTGCCGGCATCGGCGAGCTCCAGCGGAGCGCCGTCCGGGGTTTTGGCAATGCGGATGGAATCCGGTCCGGCCTCGACGATGAAATACTGTCGGCCGCGCACCAAGCCCTCCGGCAGGTTGGCACCGAGGAAGCTCAGCGCCTCGCGCGGTTCGAGGCTGCCGCTCACCGGCAGGGGTTTGGCGCCAGGCTCGAAGAACAGGCGCCCTCCCTCGATGCGGCTGACTTCGCGCACGCGGTCGGCCCGGAAGTACTTCCAGGCGCGCTCGACCTCCCAGGCCTCATAGTCCTCGGGCCAGGTGACGATCTGCCAGAGGTAGCCGTAGTCCCACATGAATTTGCCGCTGCGCAGCAGGGTGCAGGATTCCAAGACGACCCGTTCGGCGTGGGCGAGCACCTCACCCTCGGCGCCCTTTTGCTTCAGGCCGTGCACGCCAATCACCGCGCCGGCAACACCGTTGGAGCGAACCTCGCGAAAGAGCAGATCATGGGTGCCGCCGGGTTTCGTCGTGGTGATCTCGAGGGCACGCGTGCTGACATTGGGTTCCCAGGTGTTGTCCTGCCGCGCGGGATCGAAGACCCGGCCGAGAAATTCACCGCCATGCCACGACAGTTCAACGATATCGCTGCCGGCAAACAGCACGGCCCGGGCACCGTCGCCCAGGCGTTCGGGAAAGTGAAAGCGCGCGCCGTGGGCGAACACCGTCGTACGCGACGGCAGCGGCAGGGGTTCGGCACCGTCGAGATGGTAGTCACCCGGCGGAATCGTCACCGTGCCGCCGTCGGCAAGAGCCGGCGCGAACAGCTCGGCAAGGCGGGCGCGGTCATCGGCGGATGCCGGCAGGGCGGCGAGCAGCAGGAGTGGCAACAGCATTCGGGGCATTTGGTCAGTCTAACCAAACTGGCCTGTGCCTGGCCACGACAAAGACTGGAAGAAAGGCGACACGCAGGGTACCCGTTCCCTTGGCGCAGGACGGCTGGCGCTGTTCCGCCATCCTCCATGCAATGCGTCTTTTTCAGCCTTTTGCTTGCCGCTTCAGCCGCCGTCGTGGCGCAGGCGGCGGCTCCCGACCTTGAGGCCGGGCGCGCGCACTGGGCATTTCAGCCGCTGAACACCCCGACCGCACCACCGGTGCGCCAGGAATCCTGGCCGGTGAACGATCTGGACCGCTTCATCCTGGCCCGCCTGGAAAAGGACGGACTGGCACCCTCGCCACCGGCGGATCGCGCCACCCTGATTCGCCGCGTGACCTTCGACCTCACCGGCCTGCCGCCGACACCCGGGGAGATCGACGCCTTCGTGCGCGACGACTCGCCGCAGGCCTACGAGGCGCTGGTGGACCGGCTGCTGGCCAGCCCGCACTACGGCGAACGCTGGGGACGGCACTGGCTGGATCTGGCCCGCTACGCCGACACCAGCGGGTTCCACAATGACCTCGACCGGCCGCAGGCCTGGAAATACCGCGACTACGTCATCCGCAGCTTCAACGAGGACAAGCCCTACGCGCGCTTCATCGCCGAGCAACTCGCCGGCGACGAGGTGCCCGGCGCCGACGAGTCGTCACTCATCGCCACGGGGTTCTGTCGCAACGGTCCCAGCAACGACGACAACATGGGCAAGACACCCGAGGCCATCGCGCAGTATCGGGCCGATCAGATGGACGATGTGGTCTCGACCCTGTCCTCGGTTTTCCTCGGCCTGACGGTGGGCTGCGCGCGGTGTCACGACCACAAGACGGAACCGATTTCGGCCCGCGATTACTACAGCCTGGTCGCCGCGTTCAACGGCACGGAGCGGCTGGGCCTGCCCAGCGGAGCGACCGGTGTCAAGAAGGGGCAGGAAGCGAAGGTCATGGCGCTGGTGGAGACGCAACCGGCGGTGCCTCCCACCCGCCTGCTGCTGCGGGGTCTCGCGTCCAACCCCGGCGAGGAAGTGCCGGCGGCGGTGCCCGCCGTCCTTGCCCCTGAACCGGTGCGGTTCCCCCAGCCCGACGGCCGCACGTCGCTGCGCCGCCGCACCCTCGCGGAATGGATCGCTGCGCAGCCATTGACGGCGCGGGTGATGGTCAACCGGGTCTGGCAGCATCACTTTGGCGCGGGCCTGGTGACGACACCGAGCAACTTCGGCCTGTCCGGCGAGCCGCCGACCCATCCGGAACTGCTGGACTGGCTGGCGGCGCGCTTTCTCGGCGAGGGTGGCCGCCTGAAGCCGGTGCACCGGCTGATGCTGCTCTCCGCGACCTACCGGCAGCGCTCGACGGCGGATCCCGGCAGTTTTGCCCATCAGCAGGATCCTGAAAACCGCCTGCTCTGGCGCATGAACCTGCAGCGCATGGAGGCCGAGGTGTTGCGCGACAGCATTCTGGCCGCGAGCGGCAAGCTCAACCGCGCGCCTGGTGGCCCCGGCTTCAAGCCGCGCATCCGGCCCGAATTGTTGGATGCCAGCCAGCGCAACAAGTGGCCGGTACTGCCCAAGGAGGGGCCGGAGCAGTGGCGGCGCAGCGTTTACATTTACCTGAAGCGCCAGCTGCTGGTGCCAAGTCTCGAGCTCTTCGATGCCCCGACCACGACCGACAGCTGCGCCCTGAGGTCGCAGAGCACCGTCCCCACCCAGGCGCTGGTGCTGATGAACGATGAGTTCGTCGAGGAACAGGCTGGCTGGCTGGCGCGGCGCGCGCTGGCCGAAGGAGGTGACCGTCCGGAGGCGGTGATCGACCGGTTGTTCCTCCACACCCTCGGCCGTCGGCCGACCCCGGAGCGCCAGCGTCAGGCGCTGGACTTTCTGTCGGCCCGCGAGGCCGCCGGTGATCGGTTGGCCGCCTTCACCGACCTGGCGCACACCCTGTTCAACAGCAGCGAGTTTGTTTACCTCAAATGAAGCCCTTTCTCACGCGTCGACAGATCCTGCAGCAATCCGGCGCCGGCTTCGGCGGTCTGGCTCTGCAGTCGCTGCTCGGAGCCGACGGCCTGACCGGAACGAATCCGCTGCTGGCCAAGCCGCCGCACTTCGCACCCAAGGCGAAGTCGGTGATCTTCCTGTTCATGTATGGCGGGCCCTCGCACATCGACTTGTTCGATCCCAAGCCGATGCTGACGAAGTATGACGGCAGGCCGATCCCGGTTTGGAAAAAGGAGGACGCCTTCATGGGCTGCAAGACGAAGAACGTGGCGATGCGCAGCCCGTATCGTTTTGCCCGGCATGGCCAGGCCGGCATCGACATCGCCGAGGTTTACCCGAATCTGGCGCGCCATGCCGACAGTCTGTGCGTCATCCGCTCGATGCACGCGGAGAGCAACAACCATGGGCCGGCACTCTTCCAGATGAACTCCGGCTTCATCCAGGCCGGGCGACCGAGCATGGGCTCCTGGGTGACCTACGGCCTGGGCTCGGAGAGTGAGAACCTGCCGGCCTTCGTCGTGCTGCTCGACAAGCTTGGTGCCCCGGTCAACGGTGCGCTCAACTGGTCGAACGGGTTCATGCCCGCTTCTTACCAGGGAGTGCCCTTCCGCAGCAGCGGTGAGCCGATCGCCTACCTGACGCCGCCGAAGAACGTGGCCCCCTCCCGGCAGCGCGCCCGGCTGGACCTGTTGAAGCACTGGAACGCCGAATACGCCGCCGCGAATCCCGCCGAATCGGCCCTTGCGGCGCGTTTGAATGCCTACGAGCTCGCCTACCGCATGCAGATGAGCGCCACGGAGTGCACCGACCTCAGTCGCGAACCGGCCAGTGTGCGCCGGATGTATGGCCTGGATCATCCGACGACCGCGCACTTCGGTCGCAACTGCCTGCTGGCGCGCCGGCTGGTCGAACGCGGCGTGCGCTTCGTCCAGGTCTACAGCGGCGGCAACGAGGGTCCCAAGGCCTGGGACGCCCATGACGACCTCAAGCGCAACCATGACCTGCATTGCGCGGAGACCGACGGACCGATTGCCGCCCTGCTCGATGACCTCAAGATCAGCGGCCTGCTCGATTCCACGCTCGTGGTCTGGGGCGGGGAATTCGGACGCTCGCCGGTGGCGGAAAACGGCAAGGGCCGCGATCACCATCCCAAGGGCTTCACGATGTGGATGGCCGGCGGTGGCATCCGCGGCGGCCACATCCACGGCGCCACCGACGAGTTCGGCTACCGCGCCGTCGAAAAGCCGGTGTTCGTGCCGGACCTGCACGCCACGATCCTGCACCAGCTCGGCCTCGACCACGAGCAGCTCACCTACCGGTTCAACAGCCGCGACTTCCGCCTCACGGACGTCAGCGGCGATGTCGTCCGCGAACTGCTCGCCTGAATCGCCGCTCGCTCATCGCCTCACTTGGCGACCGCGCGCACGCTGAAGTCGTCGTAGTGGACGTCGACCGCGTTGGTGGTCAGGCTGACCAGGCTCTTGGTCGCATGGGTCACCCCCTCCGACTGAAACCGACCAACCTCCTTGCCGTCGATCAGCACCTCGATGGTGTCGCCCTTGGTGCGTGTGGTCAGGGTGTACCACTCGTTGAGCTTGAGGTCGAGCGGCGCCCGCGCGGTCTTGGTCTCCAGCATCTTCTTCTCCTCGTCGGTGAGCTGGTTCGCCTTCTTGCGGTCGTACAGGCCGTTCTCGAGGGTAAAGCCACCCGTCTTGGCGTCGCTCATCTGCACCTGCTTCGGGCTGATCGTCACCTGGCAGATGTGACCGGCGTGCGAGCCCTTGAAATCCTTGTCGTCGAACCAGACATTGAAGCTCTTGGCCGCCTCGCTGACGAAACGGAACTTCACCTGCACCTGCAGGTCCTGCTCGCCAGGGAACTTGATGTTGTCGACCGCCGAGTGATCCGAGCCTTCGGGCGTGATGCCGACCAGCACGCCGTCGCGCACGACGCTGCCGCTCTTGTAATGGCCCCAGCCCTGCTTGAAGGCCTCGCCGGCGAAGTCGTCCTCAAAGATCACCCGGCTGAAGTAGGCGGCGTCCTTGCCCTGCTTGCGCTCGAGGTCCCAGAGCTTGAGCCAGTCCTGGTCGGCCTGCGACAGGCTGTTCAGCGGGATCTGGAAGGGGCGCAGGTTGACGTTGACCTTGAGCACGCCGTCGGCGGTCAGGTCGAGCAGCTCGGCCTGGATCTTTTTGCCCTCCAGGTTGGTGAGTTCGCGGTACTCACGGGCCCGCGGCTGGGCCTGGGCGACGGCGAGCGAAAGGCAGAGGAGGAAAAGGCAGCGGAGCATGCGCCACCCGTTAGGCCAAAAGTGGCGGGCTGCAAGCGGATCGCGAGAAGACGGGCGGCACTGGGGGCTCGACAGGAGCTCGAGGATGCATCATCCTCCGCGAAGAAAGCTTTGCGCCACCCCACGAATGGAAACGATGCTGCTCTTGTTTTCCGGACTTTTGATCCTGTCGGGTTGTGTGCTGGCCCTGGTTGGCGTCCTTTCGAAAACAAAAAGCGACGCTGAGAAACTGACCGCGACCTTGGATTCGGGGTTTCTGCTTTTTTATCTGGCCCTCCTGCTGAGTGGCGACCCCAAGATCCTGCTGTCCATGATTCTGATGGCATCAGGGGTCGTTCTGTTGGGTCTGGCGGTCTAGTGAAGTCTGCCCTTCGGTCAGCCGGGATTTTCGGCAAGCTGGGCAGGATAGGATCGCTGCGCCTGATCGTTCACAGGGCCATGCGATTTCCCCTGACCTTGCTGAGTCTTGTGCTGGCCACACAGGCCGGCTTCGCGGCCGAATTTGTCTGGGTCGCACCCGGCCTGGACCCGGCCCCGGTGGTGGTCGCTCCAGGGGCTCCGCCGCGCACGCGCGAGGCGGCCAGGCAGCTTGCGGATTACGTCGGCAAGATCTGTGGGCGAACACCGGAAGTTCTGGAAACCGTGCCGGCGACGCCCCCGGAGCGGGCGGTCTGGGTCGGCGTGCAGCCTCTGCTGGAGCGACTGCTGCCGGGGGCAAGGCTCGCCTTCGACCACCCCGAGCAGACCCTGATCCTGGCGACCGAAAAGCACCTGGTCATTGCCGGGCGCGATCGCTGGGATCCGCAGCACATGGAGCAGAAGGGCCGACTCAGCATGAAGACGGCGGTGCAGCAGGAGTATGGCACCGCCAACGCGGTCTACACCTTCCTGCGCGAACCGCTGGGGGTGCGCTGGCTGTGGCCTGGCGAGGAGGACGTGCCGCAGCGCGAGCGAATCGCCGTGGCGGTGGGTGAAACGCGGTATCACCCGCAGATTCGGGCGCGCTCCGGCCTGCTGGTGAAGCTGTCGCTCGGCGACAACAAGGAGGGGCCGGATGAACTGTGGGCGCGCTTCCAGCGCGTGCAGCTCGATTCGATGGACATGGATGGCGGACACGGCTTTGGCGACTGGTGGGAGCGGTACGGAGCGACGCATCCGGAGTACTTTGCCGCCGCGCCGGATGGCACGCGCAAGCCCTCGCCGTTCAGCCCGCGCTACACCAAGCTCTGCGCCTCGAATCCCGCCGTCTGGCGACAGTGGCTGGAGGATACCAGCGCGCGCGTGAAGGCCGATCCGCTGCTGCGGGTCATCAACGTCTCGCCCAACGACGGCTACACGGCGGGTCACTGCACCTGCGCCAACTGCCTGGCCTGGGATCATCCGGAGGGCGAGAAGGTGGAGTGGAGCTTTGCCGGCAGCGTGAAGTTTCAGGGCGTGTCGCAAACGGATCGCGATGTTCGCTTCGCCAACACCCTCGCCCGCATGCTGCGCGAGCGCTTTCCCGACCGTGAACTCCATGTCGTGCTCAACGCCTACGGCCTGGCGCGCAACGCGCCGATCGGCGTGGCGCCGGACGACAACGTCCTCATCTCCAGCGTCGCCAATTTTTCCATGCGCTCGCCGGCTTCCCGCGAGCTGCCGATGGCCCAGCATGCCGCCTGGGCAGCCAAGGCAAAGCACCTCATGTGGCGCCCCAACCTGGGCAGCCAGGCCGGCCTGAGCTGGGGCATGCCCGACGTGGCGATGACCCAGGCGGGCGAGGACTTCCGCTTTGTTGCCAAGCACGGCGGCCTCGGCCTGTTCTTCGATCTCTTCTGGCTGCACTGGGCCACCCAGGGGCCGCATTATTACGCCCTCGCCCACCTCGCCTGGAATCCGCACGAGGATGTCGCCGCTCTGATGGACGACTATTACCGGCGCGGCTTCGGCCCGGCGGCGGCAGAGGTGAAGGCCTACTGGAACCTGCTGGAGCGGACACGCATGGAATTCGTCGCCGAGGAACCCAGTCGCCAGCGGGCCTTCCTGCTGCCGCAGAAGTACACGCCGGAACTGCTGGCACAGGCCCAGTCCCATCTCGATGCCGCGGCGTCCAAGCTGGCGGATGGAGAGGCGGTTTACCGTCGCCGGCTGCACTTCGTCCAGTGCGGTCTCGAGTTCACGAAGCTGGTGGTCGACACCCGCGCCTGGATGCAGAAGCTTGAAAGCGGGCGCGACCCCGCCGCCCGGGCCCGCGTGCTGGAGAACTGGCGCCAGGCTGAAACCATGAAGCGGACTTTCCCGGAATTCGCCATCAACTGGCAGGCCGTGTTTCGCGAGGGCACGGATCCCAAGCGCGTCATGGGCCTGCATCCCAAACTGCCGCTCAGCGGCCGGGTCCTGCGCGAGCTGCAGGAGGACGGATTGGAGTGAGGGGCGAGAGCCTAGCGGCTGGATGCCATGAGTTTGACTTTGCCCCATAAAACCCTATTTATGGGTCATGAAAACGACCTTGGAGCTGCCGGATGACCTCTTCCTGAAAGCAAAAGTGCTCGCCGCGGAACAACGCACCACCCTCAAGGAAATCGTCATTCAGGGACTGAAGTTGGTGACCGGCGAGGCGTCGGCCAGCGAGGCCACCCGAAGAAGGGCGGCCCTGAAGCGGCTGTTGAAGGACATGCAGGCTTCCAACACCCAAGCCATGGTGCCTTTGAAACGGGAGGACCTCTATGCGGAGCGCTGAGGTCTTTCTGGATGCGAACATTCTTCTCTATGCCTGCTCCGCTGCCAAGGAGGATGCCCTGAAGCGGCGGCGCGCCGAGGAGTTGATCCTCAACACGGCGTTTTGCCTGTCGGCCCAGGTTCTTCAAGAGTTCATTGCCAACGCCCTGCGCAAGAAGGCTCTGGGCATTTCGGAGAGCCAGGTGGAAGCCATGTTGAAGCTCGCCGCCATGGTGCCCGTGGTGCCGGTCAGCTTTGAGCTGGTGGTGGCCGGCGTTGCCATCCGCCGCCGTTTTTGCACTTCCCACTGGGATGCCACCATCATCGCCGCGGCCCTGGAACGGAGCTGCCACACGCTGTACTCCGAAGACCTGCCCCACGGGCAAAGTTATGACGGTGTCAAAGTGGTGAATCCTTTTCTTTGAGGTGGCATTCCTCACAACGCCCCGATTGCAAGGCACCCGCAGGGGTCAGTCCGCAGCGGCATGGCTCAGCCACAGCTCACACCGGCCGCAGCACGGACTTCACGACCTCGCCCCGGTGCATCTTTTCGAAGGCCTCGTGCCATTCGGTGATGGGCCAGACGCCGCCGATGATGGGGCGGACGTCGAGCTGGCCGGAGGCGAGCAGGGCGATGACGCGTTCCCAGACCGGCCAGTTGTGGCTGAAACTGCCCTGCAGGGTGACGTTTTTCTGGACGAGCGGGTCGAGGTTGAAACCGAGCGGCTGCGGACCCCAGCCAACCTTGCTGATCCAGCCGGCCGGGCGCACGAGGTCGAGCGCGATCTTGAGTGTGGCACTGGCGCCTGCCGCGTCGATGACGCCGTCGCAGCCGAGGCCGTCGCGTGCCTGCGCCCAGGCCCTGGCGTCGCCGATGACCGCCTCGCAGCCATAGTGCTGGCGGGCGAGCTCCAGGCGGTGGGCGTCCTGCGGCAGGCCGACCAGGGCCACTTCCGCGCCGCAGAGCCGGGCCATGGCCGCGCAGAGGATGCCGATCGTGCCGGGGCCGAGCACGACCACGCGGTCGCCGGGCTCAATGCGGGCGTTCTTCACCACGGCGTTGTAAGCGACGCAGCAGGGCTCGGTGAGGCAGGCCTGCTCAAAGGGAAGCTGGTCCGGCACATGGTGGAGAATGCGTGCCGGCACGCGCACGTATTTCGTCATTGCGCCGTTGACGCCATAACCAAAGCCCTTGCGGGTCGGATCGAGGTTGTACAGGCCGCGACGGGTCATCGGGTTGTCGGCGCTGATGACGGCGGCGGTCTCCGACACCACGCGGTCGCCCTCGCGCCAGTGTTCCACCTCCGTGCCGACCTCGACGATGCGGCCGCCGAACTCGTGGCCGAGCACGACCGGATAATTCACCGGCCAGGAGTGGTCGGCCGTCCACTGGTGCAGGTCGGAACCGCAGACACCGACGTTGGCGACCTCGAGCAGGATGTCCTGCGCGCCGATCGACGGCGTGTCGATCTCGCGGATTTCGACGGAGCCCTTTTCCGGGGCGAAGTTGACGACGGCGGCGGATTTCATGGTTCCTCAGCATACGCGCTTTCCGGCGCGCTCCACGCCAAAGAGTGGGCGAATTGCGACACCTGAAATTCCCGCTGGCGCCGGCGCCGGCTGCCTGTTCAGTGGGCCGTCCGCATGTCCAAGCCTCTCATCGCCATCACCATGGGCGACCCCGCCGGGGTCGGCCCGGAAGTCTGCCTGCAACTGCTCGCCAACGAGGCGGTGCGCGCCTTTGCCACGCCGGTCGTTTTCGGCGACGCCCGCCTGCTGGCCCGCTGCGCGCGCCAGACCGGCCTGCCGGCGCCCAGGCGCATTGTCTCGGAGATCGAGTGGGCCGACACCTGCCAGAAGCTCGACGAGCCGGCGGTGCTCGACCTGTTCGGGTTCGATGCCGAGGATTTCACCCCCGGAGTGGTCAGCGCCCGCACCGGCGCGGCCGCGTTCCGTTACGTCGAGCGCAGCATCGAGGCCGCCTTGGCCGGCCAGGTGGCGGGTGTGGCCACCGCGCCGCTCAACAAGGAGGCCCTGCATGCCGCCGGCATTCGCTTCCCGGGGCACACGGAGATCTTTGCCGAAAAGACCGGCGCCGCGCGGGCCTGCATGTTTCAGTACAGCGACGAGGTGCGCGCCAGCTTTGTCACCGTGCACTGCGGTTATGCCGAGGTGCCCGGCCTGCTGACGAAGGAGCGCATCGTCGATGTCATCGAGCTGACCGCCGAAGCCATGCGCCGGATCCGCGGCACCAACCCCAAGCTCGCCGTTCTCGGTCTCAACCCGCATGCCGGCGAACACGGCCTGTTCGGCAACGGCGAGGAGGAAAAAATCATCCTGCCCGCCATCGAAGCCGCGCGCGCCCGCGGCCTGACGGTCGAGGGCCCGCTGCCGCCCGACACCGCCTTCCTGCCCGCCAAGCGCCGCAGCACCGACGCCTTCATCTGCATGTACCACGACCAGGGCCACATCCCGCTCAAGGCGCTCGCCTTCGACACGGCGGTGAACACGACGCTCGGCCTGCCCATCATCCGCACCAGCGTCGATCACGGCACCGCCTGCGACATCGCCTGGCAGGGCAAGGCCACGGGCAGCAGCCTGTTCGAAGCCGTGCGCCTGGCGGCGAAGCTGCACCAGGCTTGAGCCCGGCTCAGGGATGGAAGGCCATCTCCTGCTCCGGCACTTCCAACCGCACCCGGGCTCCATAGCCGAGGCCGTCGATCCACGGCAGCAGCAGTTCGAGGACGTCGGGCGACTGAAAATGCTCGGGCTTCGTCTGCGGATGCGGCAGGTAGATCCAGCCCTTGACCGGCGGTCCGTCGTCGCGATGCAGGCGCAGGTGGAAGAAGGAAAAACCCTCGGCCGGCTCGGTCGGATGCCAGCGCACGGCGCGGAAGGTGTGGGCCGGCTGCCGAGCGCGCCAGCTCAGCGGCGCGAGGCTGACGTTCAGGGTTGCCGGATGGAACGCGCTGAGGTCGAGGCCGAGCGCGGCAAAGTGCGGGATCTGCATCCGAATCGTGCCGCCGGGGAAGCGCGGGTCACCGTTGAGGCCGGAGGCGACCCGGTGGCCGCGCACAACGACGGCGGGGACGAGTCGGTTCGGTGACATGAAGCAAGAAGGCCGTGGCAGGGCGCGCCGTCAACGGTCTTGCCGACCTCGGCTCCTCCGGCGATGCTGTGGAGATGAAAATGCTGCTGCTGCCACTCTGCGCCGCCCTGGCGCTCCACGCCGGCGACGGCCTCGACGGTGAATGGTCGCTCGACCTGCCCGGCGGCGAGGCCGGCTGGCTGCGAGTGACGCCAACCCAGGTCGAGCTGCTTTGGGCCGTGGGCTCGGCCCGACCGGTCACCGGCTGGAAACGCGAAGGCGGGGTGCTCAGCTTTGAGCGCCCGCTGCGCCGTCCCCCGGCGACGAAGGCGCAGCCGCACCGCCTCAGCGTGCGCGCCGAGGGCGACCGCCTGAGCGGCCTCTTGCAGGCCGGCAGCGAACCGGCCGAAGCCTTTGCGGGCCGTCGCCAGCCGCCGATGCCACCGCCGCCGGATCTGGCGCGTGTGGTCTTTGGTGCGCCAGTGCGCCTGTTCAACGGTCGCGATCTCAGCGGCTGGCGACCGGCCGACCTGACCAAGAAGAACGGCTGGAGCGCGCGCGATGGCCTGCTCTGCAATGACACGCCGAAGACCGATTTCAGCGCCTACGGCGATCACGCCAACCTGCGCACCGAGGCCGATTTCGGCGACTTCCGCCTGCGTTTGGAATACCGTCTGCCGGCCCCGGACGGGGGCAACAGCGGCGTCTATCTGCGCGGGATGTACGAGGTGCAGGTCACCCATCGCGACAGCTCGATGCAGGGCATCAGCGGTCCCGGCGCCGTCTTTGGTCGTGCCCAGCCCACGCACAACGCCGGTCGGCCCGCCGGCGAATGGGACCAACTTGAAGTCACGCTGGTCGACCGCCACATCAGCGTCGTGCTCAACGGCGAACGCGTCGTCGACAACGCCCCCGTGCCCGGCTGCACCGGCGGCGCGCTGCAGGGCGACGTCACCCGGCCCGGACCGATCCTGCTGCAGGGCGACCACACGAGTGTGCAGTACCGGAACCTCGTGCTGGAACCGGTGACGGGGCGTCGCTGAAGCGCGGACTCAGGGTCGCACGACCTGCTGGGCGTGCACGGCCTCGCAGATCCGGCGCAGGGAGCCCTCGAGATCGCCGTCGGCGGTCTTGAAGGCATCGGCGTCGATCGTCAGCGGCGCGCCCAGTACGACCAGCGGCGCGCCGTACTGCGGGCACTGCACGGCCTGTTCGAGGCTGAGCCCACCGACCGCCTGCACGGGTACCTGCACCGCGCGCACGACCTCGCGCAACTGGTCGAGCGGGCTCGGCATGCGGTGGCCGGCGGCGGCGATGCCGCGGCGTTCGTCGTAGCCGATGTGGTGGATGACGTAGTCGCAGCCGAGGTCCTCCAGCCACTTGGCGCCGGCGACCATGTCCTCGCAGATCATGTTGTCGCCCATGACCTTGCAGCCGAAGTCGGCCCCGGCCTTGACGACGCACTTCACTGTCTCGGCATGGGCGCGCGCCATGACGACGACATGGGTGGCGCCGGCCTTGGCCATCATCTCGGCCTCCAGGTAGCCGCCGTCCATCGTCTTCAGGTCGGCGACGATGGGCGTCCCCGGGAAGGCCTTCCTCAGGGCACGCACCCCGTGCAGGCCCTCGGCGAGGATGAGCGGCGTGCCCGCCTCCAGCCAGTCGACCCCGGCGCGCAGGGCCAGCGCGGCGGTTTCGAGAGCTTCATCGATGTTCGTGAGGTCGAGCGAGATCTGGACGATGGGTTGCATGGCGCGGTTGCACAGCATGGCAAACCCGCGCATGCTCGTCACGACAAAGATGAGGCGAAATGCGACACCGCGCGAGCCTGTGCGTATGGGACGGGCGATGCCTAAAACAGTGGGGAAGGAGCAGTTTTTGAGGAAACCAAGTCCGGCAAAGTGCGACCGAGAGTCACCCGGGTCTCGCTCGCGAATCCTCACAATCCAAGTTGCATTTCACTTCCAATGGTAGCAAATTGCCACCATGCCTGTCGCCATCAAGATCTCCACAGAGCTTGCCGAAGCCGCCCGCACGGAAGCCGTGCATGCGGATCGTTCGCTCACTGGACAGATCGAGCATTGGGCCAAACTTGGGCGCATTGCTGAGGCTCAAATGACGGCACCCGTCGTGCATGTACTCAAGCGTACGCAGGGGCGGCTGGACGAGATTGAAGATCCCCAGCTCAAAAGCCAAGTGCTCGCCGCTTTTGAAAGCTTCCTCCACTTGTCGCCGGAGAAAAAGCGGTCCCTGATGGACTTGGACAAGCAGGTCAGGTTTGAGCCGGATCCCGACAAACCGGGCAGCCTGATCCGCATCACCCCGGACGGCCAGCGCACAGAGGGCCGGATGGAAGGTCGCCTCTTTTTGCCGGCCCAAGAATGAGCTACCCCAACTCAAAATCCATTTTTTCAGCCTAATGAACGAAAATCAGCATCGTTTTAACGCAAATGAGTGCAGAAAGACCTCTCCTCCTCGTTTTCTGCGGCCCGAATGGGGCGGGGAAGTCGACACTGCGGCGACTGACGCTGGCAGACCTGCCTGAGATTCCCTTCATCAACGCTGACGACATCGGCCTTGAGCTCTTCGGCCCCGAGGAAGCGCTTTCCCGGGCCTATGAAGCGGCTGAGCGGGCGGAAGCCCTGCGACAGGCTTGCTTGGTGGAGGGGGGCAATTTTTCATTTGAGACCGTGATGAGCCATGAATCGAAGGTAGACTTCATCCGGCAGGCTCAAGCGGCAGGGTATGAGGTCTTCGTTCACTTTGTCGGTCTGGCTTCGGCGGAACATTCCCGCGCCCGCGTCATCCAGCGGGTGAACAGCGGCGGTCATGATGTGCCCGATGAGAAGATCACCGCCCGCTTTCCTCGCGTGATCCAGAATCTCGGCCGCCTGCTCGACCTGCCAGACGAGTTGGTGATCCTCGACAACACCAGCGATGCGGATCCCTTCAGGCGCATCGCGCGGCTCGAAAAAGGTCGCCTCACTCACCTCGCCGCCGAGGTGCCCGCTTGGTTAACACCTCTGGACCTCGAAAGACGTCGCACCCCTGAAACCCTTTGCCTGCCATGAAACTGAACTTCCCCGACGCGCTTGCCCTCCTTGAGAAGCTGCTCACCGAGCGCTCCTCCAGCGGTTCTTCGACCTTTGAAGCCCAGCTTCGGCTTTTGCGTGATTTGATCGCAGCCCGCCAGACGACCGAACTGACTCCTCGAGAGGTTGCCACGGCCATCTTCCCCAAAGCCGCCCCGAAATCCCACCGCACCCTGCTTGCCAAATTTCGCGACACCCTGGCCTCCGAAGCCCAAGCCGCCGGCCTGCGTCTCGAACTCATCCGCCCCGACGCCCGCGGCAAGTACGCGGACCATGTCGTTTGCCATTTCGAGGGGGAACCGCTGCCAGTCGATTTCATCAGCCAGGATGCGGAGAATGCTCTCCATCGTGAGTCGGAGGTTATTCCCGCAATGGCAGCGGAGGAAGCGACACGCATCTTCGTGAGCTTCGCCGTTGCGGATCGCGATTTGGTGGTTGAGCTCATGGAGCTCTTGCAAGAAAACCTGCCGCTTCGTTGCGGCAAGCCCGTGCTTCTTTGGCGTTTCGATGCGCGCGGGGGCATTCTTCCCGGCGAGGACAATGAATCCGTCATTCGCGAACGCATGCGCGAGTCTCAATTCGGCTTGTTGCTCCTCTCGCCAAAGTATCTGAAAAGTCGCTTCATTGAGAGGGTCGAACTGCCCCATTTCGTCGGTCCTGATGCAAAGGCGCATCCGATTCCTGTTGCCCTGAGGGACTTCACCCCTGGGAAAGACAAGCACCCTCACTTTGACAAATTGAATGTCTTCCAGCATCAGGATAAAAACTTTCGTGACACGGTAAAGCCTAAGCGCGGTGCCTTCATCAAGGCCCTTTGTGAGCACATCGCTGACCTTATCACCCACCGACCATCGCCACCCGCACCCGAAACGGCAACGCATCATGTCAGTCTCGCGCCGGCGGAGGACGGCAACTACATCGAGCCCGACGCCCGTGTCGAGGCTATGCTTGCCAAGTCTGCCGCCAGGAAGGAGATGGAGGAAAAGAGCGAGTCCAGTGTGCCCGTCCTGGATACTCTACGTGCTTGGTTTGCCAATCCAAAAGACGCCGCCTACATGGCCCTGCTTGGCGAATCAGGCGCGGGCAAGACCATGACATGCTGCAAGCTGGATCATGTTTTGAACAACGACAAGCCCGGGTCCTGCATCTACCTCGACCTTCGTCATTTGAACGCCTCGGGCTTTTTAAAGGCGAATCACCACCCGAAACTGGAAGAGATTCTGTCGCAGACGCTTTCCCGTAGTTCGGCAACGCACCTCACCGCTCAAAAAGTGATCGAGGCCGTGCGCGAGCGTGGGGCACTGCTGATCTGGGATGGACTGGATGAGGTGCTCGTCCATTTGTCCACCCAGGAAGGTGAAGCCTTCTTTCGTCAGTTGAAAGAAGCGCTTCCCACCGCGCACCTGCACAAATCGAAGGGCAAGCCCGGGCGTCTGCTCATGGCTTGTCGCACGCAGTATTTTCGCAGTTTCGAGCACGAGTCCTCCGCGCTCACCGATGCGCAACGAGGACCGGTGAACGCCGCCGCTGGAGAGGACATTCGCGCTCGTTTTCGCGTGCTGCGATTGTTGCCCTTCGATGACAATCAGATCCGCGCTTACCTCGCCGCCAATGTGCCCGGTCTTGATGTCGCCCGTGCCTTCGAGGTCATCCAAACTGTGCACAACCTCCACGACCTTGCCCAGCGTCCGTACTGTCTTTCCATCATGCGCAGCAGCCTTGGCGATCTGGATGCGCTGCTCTCCAGTGGGCAAAAAGTTCAAGCGGTGGATTTGTATGAGAGCCTCGTGCGCTCTTGGCTGGCGCGAGATGACACGAAGCACCGCTTTGATCAGGATGACAAACCTCTACTCATGGGCCGTCTTGCCGCCTGGATGTGGAGTCAGGAACGCAAAACTGTCACCACCGAGGAGCTAACGGGCTGGCTCAAGCAGACGATCCTGGCGGACCCTCTGCTGCGGGGGTTGTACGGCGACGCCTTGAAAGTGCCTGAAGATCGAGACTCCCTGCTTCAAGATTTCCGCACGGCCACCTTCATCGCACGCTGGGATGGCGATGCCTTCCGATTCGCTCACACATCCTTGCAGGAATATTTCCTCGCCAGTCATCTGGTGCACTCGCTGACAGGCAACCAGGCATTGGAGGCATGGGATCTGCCCATGCCCACAACAGAGACGCTCGACTTCATGGGGCAGTTGCTTTACAAGCTGTCTGCGAGCGAGCAAAAGCGTGCCTTGCAGACACTGGGGGATGTGATGGGCCAGGATCGCCTAAAGGCTGCCTGCTTGGCGTTCCAATACTGGTTGGAGGCCATCGAAAAGGGGCACCCTGAGCCTGCGCCAGAGATGGTAAATCTAGCAGGAGCCAAAGTGGATGACTGGCATGTCTCGGGCCGTCCCGAGCATCCATTAAACCTGCGGGGAGCCAATTTGCGTGGCCTGTCCTTCAATCGCAGCACGCTTCAGTATGCGGATTTGACGGGGGCCGACTTGTCTGGTGTTGAGGCTCGACAGGCGACCTTCATCGAAGTGATGGCTCCAGGGACCCAGTTGCAGCAGGCTGACCTCAGTGGCGTGCAATGGCGAGGCGGAAGTTTGCGGGGCGCACGCCTGTCCACCGCACAGATTCACGGCTGCGATTGGACCGGCGTGGATCTTGAGGGGGCGGCGCTGCCTGCGGAGTGGGATTTGCAGGCATCTGCCTGCGGTGGCGAACCCGCGTCCGGGCGTGCCACACCGCAGGCAGAGGTTCGGGCGGCGGAGTTGCTTGCCAGAGTGGGCCACTCACATCGTGTCAACGCCTGCGCGTGGAGTCCGGACGGCGAAAAACTCCTCTCCGGCTCCTGGGGCAACACGCTGAAGGTGTGGGAGGCGCGCAGCGGCAAATGCCTGCTCACCCTGCAGGGCCACTCGAATAGGGTCTGGGCCTGCGCGTGGAGTCCGGACGGCGAAAAACTCCTCTCCGGCTCCGCTGATAACACGCTGAAGGTGTGGGAGGCGCGTAGCGGCAAATGCCTGCTCACCCTGCAAGGCCACTCGAATGG
>CBINON010000040.1:0-44225 GCA_966252325.1 uncultured bacterium
CCACGAACGCGCGGCAGGATAAGGCCCCGTCTTCGCCTCAATCCCCACCAGCGGATCCCTCTCCCCAGACGACTCGCTTCCAACGCGTTGCCTCGTTTTCATGGCTCAATATCGCATGCCCATTTTCGCAGTCAAGTGCACAGCATGCCTGGCATCTTTTCCGGTAGGTGTTCGTCTCCCAGACCTCCCGCCCCAGCACCCTCCGCCGCCCACCCGACCACGAACGCGCGGCAGGATAAGGCCCCGTCTTCGCCTCAATCCCCACCAACGGATCCTTATCCCCAGACGACTCGTTTCCAACGCGTTGCCTCGTTTTCATGGCGCCATTTTCGCTTGCAATTTCACGGAATGCAAGCACTGAATGCCTGGCATCTTTTTATTCATGCCTGGCATCTTTTTAAAGAAAAGATATGCGTTTGACATTCTTCATTTGTTAGCGTACGTTAGCTTACATGGATAAAGAACTGGCAGCCACAATGGGTCAAAGACTTCGTGAACTCCGCGAAAGCGCCGGGCTATCGCTTCGTGAGGTGGCTAAGGCGGCAAACATCTCCGCTCCTTTTCTGTCTGATGTCGAACTGGGGCGCCGATTCCCAACAAATGAGACTTTAGCGTTGATCGCACAGAAGCTTCGCGCCTCCGCTGACGACCTGAAGAAACATGACCACCGCTCAGCTTTAGCTGACTTGAAGCGGCTAGCGGAAGGTAGTCCAAGTCTCGGTGCTGCTGTGCGTGTCCTTGTTGAACAAGTCCAGTCTGGCAACCTGTCTCTCGATGAACTGGCCGCGAAGCTTCGCCGTATAGGCAAAATCAAATGAGCAACTTGGCTGCCACCTCTCTATTCAATCATGAGCAATCCAGGCAAAACAAAAAGGGGTTCCCTTCGAGAGATTGAGCAGGGTGAACTCAAGAACGCCCACGGAACAGAAATCCCTTTCCAGATCGTCCACGGCTGGGACGCGAAAGCGTCAGTCCAATGCGATGCACTCTGGAAAGCGGATTGGCTGACTCTTTTTGAGCAGATCGAGAAAGCGGAACCTGATCCGGTAAAGCAGACCGAGATTCTCGACACAATTTCCACGGAGGACACGCACTGGCGGTGGTTCGACAAGGCCATCGCCTACTGTAGCGATGAATATGAGTGGTTTCATCTTCACGCAGATGGCAAACCACAGGCCGCTTGCCTTATCTATCACCCAAAGCCAAGCGCACTTGAGCCTGGTGACATCTTCTACGTCGAATTCGTCGCTGTGGCTCCGTGGAATAGAGAGTGCAAAATTCGCCCTCGTGTGTTCAAAGGCTTGGGAAAAATCATTCTTCGTGCGGCCCAACGCTTCGCTGTTAAAGAACTCAAACTTCGTCCAGGCTTCTGCCTCCATTCGCTCCCGAAGGCGGAAGTGGTTTATACGAGCCTGAAAATGGTAAGCGTGAAGGGGCGGGAAAAAGATTCGCTTCGCTATTTTGAATTGCCTCAGGCGTTCGCAACTAAACTTATGGAGGCGAAGTGATATGAGCGAAGACAACAAAGATTGGGCTGACTTCACTCATTCAACGCGGACTAGCACTGTGACCGCGCGTGAGTTGTTTGAGCGTTATCGGGAATTTAAGCGGTTTATTGGGGAATTCTCGCGCAAGGAACTTGTCAGTCGGGGCTGGTTGTTGAACCCAGACGATCTCACACCCTTGGGAACGATCTTCTTCGATTTGCCCACCTCGAATCAGCGCACGCTCTTCCGTAAGACTGCGAAAGCCGACGAAAACTCGCTAGTGCTTTGGCAGGCTCGCGCCCGCTCCGAAGCAGAGCTGATCTGCGTAACTGAAAATATCCCCGCCTTCACTGGCCTGGCAAGAGATCACCTCCGTAAGTTTGCTCAACTAAGCGTCGATCCAAACACTGTCCTTCATTTGCCATCGATTCTCGCCGAGTTTGGAATCATTCTTGTTTACGTTTACGCATTGCCAGGAATGAGCGCTGACGGTGCAGTGTTTCATTTGAGCACAGGGCAGCCTGTGATTGCAATGAGCCTGCGCTTCCCTCGCCTTGATTATTTCTGGTTCACACTCCTCCACGAACTCGCTCATTTGGTTTTACACTCCAATCAGCTTAAAGAGCCAGTGTTTTTCGACGTTGAGGCCAGCGAGGAGTCGGATCGCATTGAGAAAGCAGCCAATCGCCTCGCAAAGGATTCGATCGTAGATCGCGAGTCCTGGCGCAATTGTGCGCCAAAATACGACACTAGTGATCGTGCTGTTTACAGCTACGCAGCGGAGCAAAGTGTTCACCCGAGTCTCGTGGCAGGCCTCCTCAGAAAGGAATCCGGCAACTACAAACGCTACAGTTCAATCATCAATGAGCACGATGTGCGCAAAACCATCTTCCAGTTATGATCCGCTACGTTCCATTCCTGAAAGCAAAGCGCGGCGAACTCTCTGCTCTAGGCGAGCTCGATAGTGAGGTGAAGCAGGCGATTTGCCCGTTCTTCGACTTTCCGCGCAAGAACGCGAACTATGACTCCGAGCCCTATGCTGAAACTACACGAAAAATCGTCACTAGCTTAAAAAAGCATTGGGGCACCGACACAGAGTTTTATTTCGACGATCTCGACATCAACCAGAGGCTTACGGTAAGGGGTGAACATCAATACGCATACGTTATCAAAGCTCTGCAAGAATTGCAGGTCATTCCTGTCGTGGGTCTAAATCGCACAACACACAACGAAGCTGTAGCTCAACTCAAGAGCGAGGGCGAAATCACCTCCTCGACACTAGCATTCAGAGCTGAACAAGATGACTTCGAGGATTTCGATAACAGCGAAGATCAAATCGACTACGATTTAGCGTCCGTTTTCAAAGAATTCGAAGCGATTGACTTGATTCTCGACTGTAGGCTCTGCGCCGGCAAAAATGTTTCCGAGACAGCGCAGCAAATTGCCGCCTTCGCTCAGAAGTTCTGCGATGCATATGACAAAGTCCGTCGCGTGATCATCACTGGCTCATCCATTCCGGCCTCAAGCCGCGATGTGCTGGAGACCAACTCCTGCTGCACGGTTCCACGACGGGAGCTTGCCATCATTAGCAAAGCGCGGAGCTTCTCTGCCGTGCCTTTAGTGGCGGGTGACTACGCCACCGTGACTCCATTCTACTCGGAGGCGGATATAGACCCGAAGATGATGCAGAGAGTCATGACCGCACGACTTGTTTATACATTCCAAGGATCCCACTATTTTATTCGTGGGTCGTCCGTTGGGGTTGATGGCTACGAACAGTATTTCAGCCTTGCTCGCACCCTGTGCGGACAGAGCTTTTTCCGTGGCCCAGCCTACTCACTGGGTGACCAGTATCTGCACCAGAAAAGCCGAAGCATTGGCAACAACTGCACGCCGGGAGCTGTGATTAAGCCTTCAGTGGTGGCTCACATCACTTACATGGTGCTGGATGCCAATATTTGAGTCGTGCGAGTCCGCGATTGGCGGCTGTGAAGCAAGTCACAGATGCTCATGCTGAGTTCTAGATCTCTCCGAGTCTCAGCAATCAACTCTGCGAGCCGTCGCCTCGGCATTCGATCCGCTCCAGTCTCAGGAACCAATTCGAGCATTTCACTTTTCCATAAAGTCATTACGGCCGACCGTTTTTCGAAGTGCGGGTTGCGACGTGCTGCACGGACATGGCGGAAGCGGATTGTATCTTGGACCTCAACAGCCACGATCACCCCCCAAAATGAAGGTGCCAGTTTTAGAGCGCGCGTTAGCTTGCACTCGGTCGTGACGAGTGTGATCCGGCGAAACGCTGCATTGTAATAAGTCCCCTGCACAACAATTCGTTCGATATGGTCGGTCGCACCCTTGATTTCGTAGCAATGCGCCTCGGAATGCAATGTGACAACATCGGCGATTGCCTTGCCGTTGTGCACATGCAGCTCTTGAAGGACTGCGCGAGGACGGCTTTTTTGTTGCTCCAGTTTTCGCAACAGTGCCTCGCGAATATGTGCATCATTCAGATTCGTCATTTTCTAATCCTGATAAGGATGAAATGGCAGGCTATGTTCGCGTGGTTTTTCAGTCTCAAACCTTCGCGTAAACCTCCGCGCCCTTTTCAACGAATTCTTTGCTCTTTTCCTCCATGCCGGCTTTGAGGGCCTCTTCTTCCGCCAAGCCCTGCTCCGCGGCATACTTGCGCACGTCCTCGGTGATTTTCATGCTGCAGAAGTGCGGGCCGCACATGGAGCAGAAGTGGGCGGACTTGGCGCCTTCCTGGGGCAGGGTTTCGTCGTGGAACTCGCGGGCGGTGACAGGGTCGAGGCTGAGGTTGAACTGGTCTTCCCAGCGGAACTCGAAGCGGGCTTTGCTGAGGGCGTTGTCGCGGTATTGGGCGCCGGGGTGGCCTTTGGCGAGGTCGGCGGCGTGGGCGGCGAGTTTGTAGGTGATGACGCCGGCCTTGACGTCGTCCTTGTTGGGCAGGCCAAGGTGTTCCTTGGGGGTGACGTAGCAGAGCATGGCGCAGCCGTACCAGCCGATCATGGCGGCGCCGATGCCGGAGGTGATGTGGTCGTAGCCGGGGGCGATGTCGGTGGTGAGCGGCCCAAGGGTGTAGAAGGGGGCCTCGTGGCACCATTCGAGCTGCTTGGCCATGTTTTCCTCGATCATGTGCATCGGCACGTGGCCGGGGCCCTCGTTCATGACCTGGACGCCCTTGGCCCAGGCGCGCTTGGTGAGCTCGCCCTGAACCTCCAACTCACCGAACTGGGCCTTGTCGTTGGCGTCGGCAATGCTGCCGGGGCGCAGGCCGTCGCCAATGCTGAAGCTGACGTCATAGGCGGCCATGATGTCGCAGATCTCGTCCCAGTGGGTGTACAGGAAGTTTTCCTTGTGATGGGCGAGGCACCACTTGGCCATGATGCTGCCGCCGCGGCTGACGATGCCGGTCATGCGCGAGGCAGTCATCGGCACGAAACGCAGCAGGACGCCGGCGTGGATGGTGAAGTAGTCGACCCCCTGCTCCGCCTGCTCAATGAGGGTGTCGCGGAACAGTTCCCAGGTCAGGTCCTCGGCCTTGCCGTTGACCTTCTCGAGCGCCTGGTAGATCGGCACCGTGCCGATCGGCACCGGCGAGTTGCGCAGGATCCACTCGCGCGTGGCGTGGATGTTCTTGCCGGTCGACAGGTCCATGACGGTGTCGGCGCCCCACTTGGTGGCCCAGCGCATCTTCTCGACCTCCTCCTCGATGCTCGAGGCGACCGCGCTGTTGCCGATGTTGGCGTTGATCTTCACCAGGAAGTTGCGGCCGATGATCATCGGCTCGAGTTCCGGGTGGTTGATGTTGGCGGGGATGATGGCCCTACCCGCCGCCACTTCTTCGCGGACGAATTCGGGCGTGATTTCGTTCGGGATGCGCTGGGGGAAGCGGCGGAACACGCTCGGCGTGTAATCCGCAGGTTGATGGCTGATGGTTGATGGTTGATGGACCTGAGCCGAGCCGACGTGCTGCTTGTCGAGGTCGTTGCGGACGATGTCGTCCTTGAGGTCGGCGAGCTGGGCGCGGCGCAGGTTTTCCCGGATGGCGATGAACTCCATCTCCGGCGTGATGATGCCGGCGCGGGCGTACTGGAGCTGGGTGACGACCTTGCCCGGCTTGGCCTTGAGTGGGCGGCGCTGGGCGTTGATCGGGGCCTTGAGCGGGCTGAGCAGGCCCTCGCGCTTGGCGGCGGCGTACTCGGCGTGGTTGGCGGTCAGGTAACCGTTGTCGCGCGGCTCGACGGCGCGCCCCTCGTACTCCTCGACGTCGCCGCGGTCCAGGATCCACTTTTTGCGCAGGGCCGGCAGGCCATCCTCGACG
The DNA here is from genome assembly GCA_966252325.1 of uncultured bacterium. Lineage (GTDB taxonomy): Bacteria > Verrucomicrobiota > Verrucomicrobiia > Verrucomicrobiales > Verrucomicrobiaceae > Prosthecobacter. The sequence continues at coordinate 5,833 of CBINON010000040.1, forward strand.
GTGCCGGTGTAGGCGGGATCGCCCCAGGGGCCGGAGGTGTCGTAGACGCGCACGGGCTCGTTCTCCTCAACGCGGCCGTTGAAGGCCTTGGTCGGCGACAGCGCAATCTCGCGCATCGGCACGCGGACGTCGGCATGGATCTGGCCCTCGACGTAGATGCGGCGGCTGTTCGGGAGTTGGTCGGAGGAGTGGGGTTCGAAGGAGGCGGAGGGGTCGGCGATCATGGGACGGGGAAAAGTTTCAGGTTACAGGTTTCAAGTTTCAAGTGGAGACGGGGGTGTCTCGGAGTGCGGGGAGGGGCGGCGTTTTAGGAAGGCGGGGTAGCCTGGGGCCGGAACTGAGATCCTCCGAGCGAACTCCCTTCGGCGGCATGACCCGCATCAGGTTCGGAGGGTCCTTTCCCTGCGGAAAGTCTCAGTCCCTGCGCCGGGACACCCCTGTCGTGACAGGAACGATTGTCGGAGCTTGGCGGGGGCTGGTCAATCGCAGATTAAGGGGCAAGGGAAAAGGGATAAGGGAAAAGGTGGAGAGTGGCGGCGGAGTCGCAGGGGGGCGGTCAGCTTCGGCCCCGACGCAGCGGGGCCCTACCATGGAAGTTGGGGACGCGCTGCGCCGCGTCCCATTGGTCTGCGGCGGAGGTGGCATGGGAGGGCGCGCGTATCTGAGGCGGGGACGTCGCTTCGCTCCTGGAACGTCGGACCCGACGCAGCGGGTCCCTACCCTCATCCCTTTTCCCTTCTCCTACAGCGTCAGCGCTCGGATCCGCTCCATGACTTCGTCGGCGAGGGACTGGTAGAGGTCGCGGCCGGCGCGGTCGGCGGTGAGGTCGGGCTGGTAGGGTTCGCCGACGACGAGGGTGACCTGGGCCGGGCGGAGGAATTTGGCGCCCTTGGGATAGGCCTCGAAGGTGCCGTAGATGCGCACGGGCAGGACGGGGGCGCCGGTCTTGGCGAGGAAGAGGCCGACGCCGGCCTCGGCGTCGCGCGGGCGGCCGTCGGGGCTGCGGGTGCCCTCGGGGAACATGAGCACCTTTTTGCCGCTCTTGAGCAGGCGAATCGTCGCCTTCAGGCTGGAGGCATCGGGCTTGTCGCGGTCGATCGGGATGGCCTGCCAGCTGCGCAGGAGTCGGCCGGCGAGCGGGTGATCAAAGAGGGTCTTGCGGGCGAAGAAGAACAGCGGTTCATCGAAGGCCTGGCCGATGAAGGGCGGGTCGAGGAAGCTGACGTGGTTGGCGGCGATGAGGGCCGCGCCGGGCTGGCGCAGGTGCTCGGCGCCGACGACCCGGAACTCATAAAAATTCCGCGCCAGCGAGCGGAAGAACGTGTGACCGATGCGGTAGGAAAGGTTCACGGCGGGCGAAGCTTCAGGCGAGGCGTTCGGCGACCCCGGCGAGCACGGCCTCGACGGCCTGCTCGAGGGTGAGGTGGCTGTTGTCGATCACCTGCGCGCCCTCAGGCACGACCAGGGGAGAACTTTTGCGGGTGGAATCGAGCCGGTCGCGCTCGGCGACCTGGTCGGCATGGCCCTGGGCGCGGCGGCGGGCGGCGCGCACCTCCTCGCTGGCGTCGATGTAGAACTTCAGGCGGCTGTCGGGAAACACGACGCTGCCGATGTCGCGACCCTCCATGACCAGCGGGCCGAGGGCGGTCAGGGCGCGCTGGTCGCTCACCAGGCGCTCGCGCACCTCGGGCACGCGGGCGACCAGCGAGACACCGGCGTTGACGGCATCGCTGTTGAGGTCGTCGGTGGTCAGCACACGGCCGTCGACGCGGACCTGGGTCTGGCCGTCGGCGACCGGTGAATCGAGCTGGACCGCGGCGGCGGCGGCGCGCACGGCCTCGGGGTCGGCGGGATCGACGCCCTGGGCGAGCACGGCCCAGGTCATGGCGCGGTACATGTTGCCGGTGTTGACGTAGGTGCGGCCGAGGCGGGCGGCGACGAGGCGGGCGACGCTGCTTTTGCCGGAGGCGGCCGGCCCGTCGAGGGTGATGACGTCGGGCTGCATCAGGCGGTGAAGAATCCGGCGAGGTCGCGGGTGAAACTCGGGTAGCTGGTCTGGATGCATTCCGGGCCCTCGATGACCGTTTCGCCCTCGGCGAACAGGCCGGCGATGGCGAAGGCCATGGCGATGCGGTGATCGTGGAAGGTCGGGATGACCGCGCCGTGCAGGGGCGCGCCGCCGGTGATTTCCATGCCGTCGTCGAACTCGGTGACGGTCGCGCCCATGCGGCGCAGGTTTTCGGCGACGGCGGCGATGCGGTCGGTCTCCTTGACGCGCAGTTCGGCGGCGTCCTGGATGCGGGTGACGCCCTGGGCGAGGGCGCCGGCGACGGCGAGGATGGGCAGTTCGTCGATGACGTTGGGGATTTCCGCGCCGCCGATGACCGTGCCGTGCAGGTCACTGGCGCGGATGAGGATGTCGCCGCGCGGTTCACCGGCGCTGGACAGTTCGCGCACGGAGATCTGCGCGCCCATGCGGCGCAGGACGTCGAGCACGCCGGTGCGGGTGGGGTTGAGGCCGACGTTGGTCAGGCGCAGCTCGCGGCCGGGAGCGGCGGCGGTGGCGACCAGCCAGAAGGCCGCGCTGGAAATGTCGCCGGGAACCACGAGATCGGTGGCGCGCGCCACCTGGCCGCCTTCGACGGAGACGGCATCGCCGTCGCGCTGCCAGCGCAGGCCGAAGTGCGACATGATGCGCTCGGTGTGGTTGCGGGTGGCGACCGGCTCAATGACGGTCGTCGTGCCCGGGGCGTAGAGGCCGGCGAGCAGGATGGCCGACTTCACCTGGGCGCTGGCCATGGGCAGGGTGTAGGTGATCGGTTTGAGCGAACCGCCGCGGATGGTCAGCGGTGCGCAGATTTTTTCGCCCTGGCCCTCGACCGAGGCGCCCATGAGACGGAGCGGATCGGCGATGCGCTTCATCGGCCGGCGCGACAGCGAGGCGTCGCCGAACATCTCGGCGGTGAAATCCTGGCCGGCGAGGATGCCGGCGAGCAGGCGCATGGTCGTGCCCGAGTTGCCGCAGTCGATGGGGCCGGCGGGGGCCTGCAGTTTCGGGCCGCGGCCGGTGATGGCGAGCTTGACCAGGCCGACGCCGGGGCGTTCCTCGAGCGGTTCGACGATGGCGCCCATCGCTTCCATCGCCTTGACCGAGCAGAGGCAGTCCTCGCTGGGCAGGAAGCCTTCGATGACCGTGCGGCCCTCGGCCATGCCGGCGAAGAGCGCGGCGCGGTGACTGATGCTTTTGTCGCCGGGAACGGAGATCTCGGCGGGGAAGGTTTGCAGTTTGCGGACGGAGAGCGTGGCCATGTCAGGGTGGGGCCGCCGGCAGGAGGTCGCGGAGGGATTTGGCCTCGGCAAGACAGCGGCGGAGCGCTTCTTCGTCCGGCTTGGCGAGGATTTCAACCAGCTCTGTCAGCACGCTGGAGGCCTCGCGCAGGCTGGCGAGCAGGGCTTCGCGGTTGGCGAGCGAGATGCCGGTCCAGAGGTCGGGATCGCCGCCGGCGACGCGGGTGGTGTCGCGGAAGCCGCCGGCCGCGCAGGCGACCGCCTCGGGATCGCCGCGCAGGGCGGCGAGGGTGGTGACCACGGCCAGCCAGTGTGGCAGGTGCGAGATGCGGGCGACCTTGCGGTCGTGTTCCTCGGGCGACATCGCCAGGACGCGGCAGCCGAGGCTTTCCCAGAAGGCGCGCAGGCGGCCGGCATCCTGGCCGGGACCGGGGGTGAGCAGGCAGGCGGCGCCCTGAAACAGATCCGCGCGGGCGGTGGCCACGCCGGTCTTCTCCGAGCCGGCCATCGGGTGGCTGCCGAGAAAGCGGTCGCCAAGGATCGGCGCCAGCGCCTGGACGACACTGCCCTTGACGCTGCCGACGTCCGTGACCACCGCATCGGGAGCGAGATCGGCTTGGGCGATCTGCGCCGCCAGGGCCGGCATCGTCTCGACCGGGGTGGCGAGGATGACGAGGTCGGCGCCGACACAGGCGGCGGTGGCGTCGGTGAAAAAGGCCGCGCGGATGCCGCGGGCGCGGAGGCCCGTCTCGGCTTCGGCGCGGCGCGCCCAGAGGCGGAGCTCGGCGCCGCGTTCCTGGAGGGCGAGCGCGAGCGAACCGCCGAGCAGGCCGGGGCCGAGGACGCAGATGCGGGAAAAGGGCAGCATGGAGCCGGCACCCATCCACCGGGGGTGCGGCCGCGTCAAATGCCGCGGCGCTTGCCCTGCCCTGCCCCGGGCTTGCGAAAATCGGTCGGCCGGACCGGTGATCCGGCCGGTACGGGTTGCAATCGCCACCCCGGGGCGCAGGGTTTGCCTGCCATGTCAAACGCCCCCGTTTCCTCCTGGCACCAGCTTGAGCTGCGTGAGGTCTGCCGACTTCTGAAAGCCGATCTCGAGCACGGCTTGAGCACCGCGGAAGCGCGGCGCCGGCACCAGGAGTTTGGGCCGAACCGGGTGTCCGCGCGCGCCGGCACACCGGAGTGGCAGCGCTTCCTGCTGCAATTCCACCAGCCGCTCGTGTACATCCTGCTGATCGCCTCGGGCGTCACCGCCTTCCTGCAGGAGTGGGTCGATTCCGGGGTCATCTTTGGAGTCGTCTTCATCAATGCCATCATCGGCTGGCTGCAGGAATCGAAGGCGGAAAAGGCCATCGAGGCGCTCAGCCGGCTGACGGTGGCCGAGGTCACCGTGCGCCGCGACGGCCGCCGCCAGCGTGTGCCCTCGGCCGAACTGGTGCCGGGCGATGTTGTGCTGCTGCAATCGGGCGACCGGGTGCCGGCCGACCTGCGGCTGTTTCAGGTGCACCGGCTGCAGGTCGATGAATCGGCACTGACCGGCGAATCGCTGCCGGTGGCCAAGCATCCCGACCCGCTCGAGCACGACGTGGTTTTGGCCGACCGCAAAAACCTCGCCTACGCCGGCACGCTGGTGAGTGCCGGCCAGGCCGAGGGGCTGGTGTGGGCGATTGGCGACAAGACCGAGACAGGGCGCATTGCCTGGCTGATCGCCGAAGCGGTGGAAATCTCGACGCCGCTGACGCGCAAGATCGCCGAGCTGAGCCGGCTGCTGCTCTGGGTGATTCTGGCACTGGCGGGGTTGACCTTCCTCATTGGCCTGGCGCGCGGCGAGCCGGCGGTCGACCTGTTCCTGGCGTCGGTGGCGCTGGCCGTGGGCGCCATCCCCGAGGGTCTGCCGGCGGCGGTGACGATCGTGCTGGCGATCGGGGTGAGTCGCATGGCCAGGCGCCGCGCCATCATCCGCAAGCTGCCGGCGGTCGAGACCCTGGGCAGCACGACGGTGATCTGCTCTGACAAGACCGGCACGCTGACCGAGAACCAGATGACCGTGCAGCGGGTGTTTGCCGGCGGCGAAGTCTTTGAGCTGACCGGCAGCGGCTACGACACCGCCGGCGAAATCCAACAGGGCGGGTTGCGGATCGAGGTGGCCGAACGACCGGCGTTGCGCGAGTGCCTGCTGGCCGGTGTGCTCTGCAACGAGGCGCAGCTCGGTCACGGCGCCGATGGCCGACCCGGCATTCAGGGCGATCCCACCGAGGCGGCCCTGCTGGTGGCGGGCGCCAAGGCCGGACTGGTGCACGCGGCAAGCCACGCCGACGCGCCGCGGCTCGACATGATCCCGTTCGAGTCCGAGCACATGTTCCGCGCCACCCTGCATCAGGCGGCGCAGGGCACGGTCATTTACAAGGTCGGTGCCGTCGAGTGCCTGCTCGAGCGCTGCGGCGACGCCCTCGGCGCGGACGGCGGCACGGTGCCGCTCGACAAGGAGGCGGTGCGCCGGGCGGTCGAGGCCCTGGCGGCTGAGGGCCTGCGCGTGCTCGCCTTTGCCCGCCGCAGCGGCGGCCACGTCGACGGCGCGCTCGGCCATGAGCATGTCGGCGAGGGCCTGACCTTCCTTGGCCTGCAGGGCATGATCGATCCGCCGCGCGCCGAGGCGATGCGGGCGGTGGCGACCTGTCGCCAGGCCGGCATTCAGGTGAAGATGATCACCGGCGACCACGCCGTCACCGCCCGCGCCATCGCCGCGCGCATCGGCCTGGCCGACTCGATCCGGGTGGTCACCGGTCGCGAGCTGGAGTCGGTGGCCGAGGCCGACCTGCCGGCCTTGGCCGATGCGACCCAGGTCTTTGCCCGGGTGGCGCCCGAGCAGAAGCTGCGCCTCGTGCAGGCCCTGCAGGCGCGCGGTCATGTCGTTGCCATGACCGGCGACGGCGTCAACGACGCCCCGGCGCTCAAGCAGGCCGACATCGGCATTGCCATGGGCATTGCCGGCACCGACGTCGCCAAGGGTGCGGCCGACATGGTGCTGACGGACGACAACTTCGCCTCGATCGAGGCGGCGGTGGAAGAGGGGCGCGGCGTCTTCGACAACCTGCGCAAATTCATCGTCTGGACCCTGCCGACGAACCTGGGCGAGGGCGCGATCCTGCTGGTGGCGATTTTTTTGGGCCTGCCCCTGCCGGTGCTGCCGGTGCAGTTGCTGTGGGTGAACATGGCCACGGCGATCTTCCTCGGCATCACCCTGGTGTTTGAGCCCAAGGAGACCGACCTCATGCAGCGCCGGCCGCGCGATCCGGCGCGGCCGCTGCTGACCCGGGCGCTCATCCTGCGCACCGGACTGGTGTCGCTGTTCATCCTCGGCGGCGGCTTCTGGCTGTTCTTCCACGAGAGGAACGTCCTCGGCGAAACCGCCGCCGCGGCGCGCACGGCGGTGGTCAACGTCATCGTCCTGGTCGAGATCGCCTACCTGTTCTGCTGCCGGTCGCTGACGCGCCCGGCCTTGCGCAGGGGCTGGCTGAGCAATCCGCTGCTGCTGGCCGGTGTCGCCGCCATGATCGGCGCCCAGCTCTTGTTCACCTACTCACCGTGGATGAACCGGCTGTTTCACACGACCCCGCTCGACGCGCGTTCGTGGATCGCCATCGGCGCGGTCGCCTTCTTCTGCTTCTTGGCGGTGGAATTCGAGAAGTGGTTGCGCTTCGGCCGGGGCCGGGCCGGTTCGGGCGCGGGTTCCTCCGCCTCCGACTGAGCGACGGTTGGCGCCACCTCCGTGCGCAGGCGATCGAGCAGCAGCGAGGGTTCCGGCACGCTCAGCAGCAGGGTGTAGCCCGAGTGGGTTGGGATGCGCACCATGTTCTTGGGATCGCCCAAAAAGACAATGGCGCGGGTGCCGTTGCGCAACTGGAACCAGCCGCTATCGCGCCGTGGGCAACCCGGTTCGGCGAGGCGTTTGCGCGGCTGATTGCCGGGATCAAAACTCAGGTCGGTGATGGAAGCGTGCCCGAGGTTCAGATCGGTCAACGGGACCCGATGCTGGCAGCAGTGGCCGTGGCGCAGCAACAGGGCCCCGTCCTCGATGATGCACTCGAGCTGACGCGCGCCACGCAGCAGGCGCAGCAGACCGACCAGGATGGCACCGGCCACGATCGCCATGAGACCGACAATCCAGCCGGTCAGACTCTCAATGAAGGCGGCGTGCAGTACCTGTGGAACCCTGAGGAAGACGGCAGCCACCCCTTCGGTGGCCAGGAGAATGCTGGAAGGGATCATGGGAAGCAGGAATTCTTGCCATGATTGCCACATTCCAGCCATAACCTCAACAAAAATAATACTTTCTATAATTATTATGTATTCGACTTTTGAGCCATCCTGTTCCCGGCACTCGTCACCGCCAGGAGCTGCTGACGTCGCGTGAACAGCAGGCTGGCGCGTACCGCCTCCAGGGGCAGGCCGGTCAGCCGGGCGATGGCGCCACGGTACAGGGCGATCTGCGGCGCGTAGCCCTGGCATTTTTCCTCCAAAGCAGCGTCATCGGCGATGTCGTCGGTCTTGAAATCGACAATCCACGCTCCCGTCAGCACGCCGGCGGCGTCGCGCTCAAGCAGGACGCGATCAAAGGTGCCGGAAATCCAGTCGCCCTCGACCACGAGATCGAAGGAGCGCTCGCGCCAGACCGGGCCGGTCGGCTGGAAGACGGCGGCACAGGCGGGGGCGGCGAGCACGCCGCGGACCTGACGCAGGGCTTCGTGGGCGACCGGGTCGCCGCGGCCGGCGAGGTCGTCGTGGTGGATCAAACCGCGGGCCAGCCAGCGGGCTTCGAGTTCGGCCAGCGGTGCCAGCGACTCGACCTCGGCGAACAACTCGTGCACGAGGGTGCCGAGGCGCCGTCCGGGATCGCGCCCGGCACCAAACAGGATGCGCCCGGTGACCCGGAAACTCTCCTCGCCCGAGGGCGTGCGCCGGCGCGGCAGCGGCTGGGTGGCGCGCAGCAGCGGACCGAGCGGTTCGGGACGCGGCGCTTCCGCAGGCGCTGCCGCGGCGGCGACCGGCGCGCGTGCGGCAAACCACTCGGCATCGCCGGTCTGCCATTCAAAGCGCAGGCCGTCGCCCGCGTCGTGGGCGTGGTCGTAGCCTAGCAACTCGCGCAGCAGCTTCGCCTCGTTGACCGCCTTGCCGTTCTGGGGCGGCGGTTTGGCGATCAGGTACAGGCCGTGCTTGGCGCGGGTCATGGCGACATAGAGACGGCAGATCGACTCGAAGGCGGCGCGTTGGCCCGCCTGCTCGAGTCTCGCCTGCAGGGCCGGCAGCAGGCGGGCGCAGGCGCGCGGGGGCGTTTCCAGGACCCAGTGCACGCCCTCGGCGTCGCGCCCGGCGATGAGTCGCTCATCGCGCACGGCGTCCATGGCGCGGTCGTGCACAAGGTGCAGGACGAGATCGAATTCCAGGCCCTTGGAGGCGTGCACCGTCATCACCTGGATCGATCGGGCGGGACCGCGGGTGCGCAGCGGGTACTCGCGGGCAAAGCGCAGGAAGCCGTCGAGGCAGCGACTGCCGTCGCCGTCGTACTCCGCAGCGATGTCGGCCATCTGCGCGAGCCGGCGACGGTGAAAGCTGTCGAGGTCCGGCAACCGGGCGAGCAGGCGCGGCGTCCAAATTTCCATGAAGCCGGCGACCCCGCGCGCCTGGACGAGGGCCTGGATTTCCAGCGCCTTCAGGCGCCAGCCGCGCTCGGGCGATTCCACCAGCGGCCAGAAGGGGGTGAGGCGCAGGTGGCCAAGCGCCTTGCGATCGCCGGGATGGGCGGCGAGGGTCAGCAGGGAGAGCAGGGCGAGAGTGACGGCGTTGTCGGTGCAGGGATGCTGGTCGGCCTCGCAGACGACGTCAAAGCCGGTGCTGGCGCGCAGCCGCTCGGCGAGTTCGCGCGCGTCCTTGTTCTGGCGGACGAGGATCGCGCAACTCAGACCGCGACCGAGGGGATCGACCCGGCGCAGCAGGGCCGCGGCGAGGTCGGCCTGGTCGAGATCGGCGGCGGCCGGCGACACCAGGGCGGCATGACCGCGCAGGTGGGCCTTGGCGGCGCGATGCTCCTGGAAGCGGAAACCCTCGGTGCTGCCGGCGGGCAGGACGGCGGCGAGCGCGTCGGCAGCGCCGAAGACCGCGTTCACCATGTCGAGCACCGGCTGGGCGCTGCGGAAGGAGACACTGAGCGGCTGCTGGTGCAGGCCGCCGCCGTCGGCGCGCGCCGGGTAGGCGGCGAGGATGTCGGCAAACAGCTCCGGCTCGGCCTCGCGCCAGAGGTAGATCGACTGCTTGGGATCGCCGACGGCAAAAAAGCTGCGCCGGCCGGACTCATCCTGGATGACCTCGTCGACCAGGCTGCTGACGATGCGCCACTGGTTGCGGCTGGTGTCCTGAAACTCGTCGAGCATCCAGTGGTCGTGGCGGGCGTCGAGACGGAACCAGAGGTCGCCGCTGCCGCCGAGCCAGGGCGACTGCTCCGCGGCGGCGCGGGCGAGCAGGCGCTGGACATCGGCGAAGGACAGGCGGCCGCGCTGGCGCACCTGGGCGGCGTATTCCTGGGCGTGCAGGTCAAGGATTTGCGCCAGGCCGCGTGTGCGCTCGGCGCGGACGAGCAGTTCGCGGTGCAGCAGGCCCTCGGCGAGGGCGCGCCAGGCGCGACCAGCCTCGGGCGTGAGGGTCATGCGCACGCGGTTCCACATCAGCACTGCCGTGCCGCGCGGCAGGTCATCCCAGACGTCCTCGAGTTTCTCCAGCAGTTCCTTGACCCGCTTCGGCAGGCTCTGGGCCGGCACGGTTTCCTGCACCTGCGTGAGCGTCTCATTCAGCAGATCGACACCCTTCGCATGTGGCACGAAGGCAGCACGCACACCGGCGATGAGATCGGTCATGGGCGTCAGTTCGCCCGCCGGCGCCCCGAGCGCCGCGAGGTCGCCCCAACCGCGCAGCGGGCGCTCCGGATCGCTGTCCTCCCAGAGCGTCAGCCAGACGCGGGTGAGGTCCATGAGCGACTCATCGACACGTTTTTCCTCGGCGCCGAAGGTGGCCTGCTTGTGGCCCTCCATGAGGCGGTTCAGGGCGGCGGCGTCGGCCGCGGCATGCAGGCGTTCGAGCAGGGCGTCGAGGGCGGCGCGGCCCGCCTGCGCGGTTTCCGCCTCGTCCATGACCCTGGCACTGGCGCCGAGACCGAGCTCGAGCGGGAAGCAGGTGGTGACCGAGGCAAAAAAGCTGTCGAGCGTGCTCAGGCGCAGGCGGTGCAGACGGCGGGTGACCTGGCGCAGCACGCGCAGGAAATCGGCCTCGGCCGGCACCGCCGGGGTGCAGTCGCCGAAATAGCCGGCCGCCTCGCCGGGCTGGACCGCGAGTTCGGCGAGCCGGCGCAGGATGCGCTGGAAGAACTCGCCCGCGGCCTTGCGGGTGAAGGTCATCGCCGCGATCCGCTCCGGGGCCTCGCCGAGCGCCAGCAGGTGCAGGTGCCGGCGCACCAGCTGCCAGGTCTTGCCCGAACCGGCCGAGGCGGAGATGAGCAGGTGCTGCAGGGCGTCAGGCTTCACGCCCCTGCCTCTAGCATGCCCGCAGCCGGGGTGCCAGAGGGAATGCGCGGTGTCTCACACGTCCGATCAGTCAGTCAAGTCAGTCAAGTCAGTCAAGTCAGTCAAGTCAGTCAGGTCAAACCCGTCCGACAGGAAGGCGCCCCGTTTGAGGGCGCCTGGGCACGGAGCCCAAACTCAGACGTGGATCGGGTGCCCCTTGGCCACTTCCGTGGCTTCCTTGATCATTTCGGCCAGGGTCGGGTGGGCGTGGATGGTGGCTTCGATCTCGTCCCAGGTGGCTTCGAGGTTCATGGCCAGGCCGATCTCGGCGATCATCTCGGTGCTTTCCGCGCCGATCATGTGGGCGCCGAGGATCTCGCCGTGTTTTTCGCCGTAGAGGATCTTGACGAAGCCTTCGGGTTCGCCGGCGGCCAGGGCCTTGCCGCTCGCCACGTAGGGGAACTTGCCGACCTTGTACTTGAGACCCTTCTCCTTGGCGGCGCGCTCGGTGAGACCGATGCTGGCGACCTGCGGATGGCAGTAGGTGCAGCCCGGGAAGACGCCGACCTTCTTCGGCTTGTGGCCGCTGAAGATGCCCTCGACGGCCTGGACGGCCTCGTAGCTGGCGACGTGGGCCAGCCAGGGCGGGCCGATGATGTCGCCGGCGCCGTAGATGCCCTTGACCGAGGTCTGGTAGCGGTCGTCGGTGTGCAGCCAGCCGCGCTCGCTGAGCTTGAGCTCGATGCCGCCCGGCAGCACCGGGCTGACGCCGATGGCGACCAGGGCCACGTCGGCTTCGAGGGTCTCGTTGGCGGCGCCTTCGACGGTGATCTTGACGCCCTTGCCGTCCTCGGACGTGCCGGTGATCTTGGTGTTGGTGAGCAGGCGGATGCCGGCCTTGGTCAGGCTCTTTTCCAGGGCCTGGCTGACCTCGGTGTCCTCGACCGGCAGGATGTTCGGCTGCATTTCAACGACGGTCACCTTGGTGCCGTAGGCGTTGAAGAAATAGGCAAACTCGATGCCGATGGCGCCGGCGCCGATGACGACGATGCTCTTCGGCTGCTGGGCGAGGGTCATCGCCTCCTTGCTGCCGATGACGGTCTTGCCATTGAAGGGGAAGCCCGGCATCTCGCGGCTCTTGGCGCCGGTGGCGACCAGGATGTTGGCGGCCTCGTGGACCTCCTTCTTGCCGTCGGCGGCGGTGACTTCCACCTTGCCGGCGGCGGGGATGCTGGCGGTGCCGCGCAGGTAGTCGATCTTGTTCTTCTTGAACAGGAACTCGATGCCCTTGTTGAGCTTGTCGCTGACGCCGCGGCTGCGGCCGATGACCTTGCTCCAGTCGTACTCGATGCTGCCGATCTTCAGGCCGAACTCCTCGGCGCGGTGCGTCAGGGTATGGTACAGCTCGGCGTTCTTGAGCAGCGCCTTGGTCGGGATGCAGCCCCAGTTCAGGCAGGTGCCCCCGGCGCGGTCGTTCTCGACGCAGGCCACCTTCTTGCCGAGCTGGGCGGCGCGAATGGCTCCGACGTAACCGGCGGGACCGCCGCCAAGGACAATGAGATCGTAGTTCATGAGTGGGTGGGGGAAAGGAACGGCGGAGGAAAGCGCAGGGGCGCGGCCACTTCAACCCAAAGCTGCGCGCCGGCCGGTCGCACAAATCCGGCTTTACACGGCGTTCAGGTTCCTGGTAGAACCGCACCATGACTCTTCCCCTGCCCTCCGCCGCGACCTCGCGCCGCCAGTTCCTCCTCCACGGCGCCCAGGCCCTGGCCGCCGGCCTCGCCGCTCCGGCCCTCGCCGAAGCCGCCGCGCTCCCCCGTTCGGAAACCCTCGTCCAGCAACTGCACGGCAGCCTCAACGAGACCCAGCGCGCGGCGCTCTGCTTCGCCTACAACGACCCGCGCCGGCTCAAGGTCGACAACAACTGGCACATCGTGCCCCAGCGCCTGCGCGACCTGCTCAACCCAGACCAGCAGGACCTCGTCCGGCAGATCTTCGACGGCCTGCACAGCGAGGAGTACAAGAAGGAGGTCTGGCGCCAGTTCGACCATGACAACGAACGCGACGGCGGTTTCGCCAGCTCCTCGATCGCGCTCTTCGGCGAACCGGGCAGCGGCAAGTTTCAATTTGTGCTGACCGGTCGCCACTGCACCCGCCGCTGCGACGGCGACAGCGAGGCCGGCGTCGCCTTCGGCGGCCCGATCTTCTACGGCCACGCCGCCAAGGGCTTTTATGAAAAGCCCGACCACGCCGGCAACGCCTACTGGTTCCAGGCCAAGCGCGCCAACGAGGTGTTCCAGGCGCTCGACGGCAGGCAGCGCGGCCTGGCCCTGCTCGGCGACGCCCGCGAGGAGGCCGGCAGCAAGACCATCCGGCTCACCGGCAAGACGAAGGGGCTCGAAGGCATCCCGATGACCGAACTCAGCACCGATCAAAAAGGCCTGGTGCGCGCCGTGCTGGCCGACCTGCTCAAGCCCTTCCGCCCGGAGGACGCGACCGAGTCGATGAAGCTCATCGAGGGCGCCGGCTTCGACCACCTGCACCTCGCCTTCTACAAGAACCACGACGTCGGCAACGACGGCGTCTGGGATGTCTGGCAGATCGAGGGGCCGTCGATGGTCTGGTACTTCCGCGGCGATCCGCACGTGCACTGCTGGGCGCACATCCGCGAAACGGCCTGAGATCGAGGGTCGGGCGCCCCGCCCCAGGGAGCCAGCATGGATCGCGTGCTCAAACGCTCGACCCTGCACGGCGGGCTGAGACAGCCCGCCCTACCTCAACACGACGCGGGCGTCGAGGATGACCGCGCCGTGAGCGCTGACGCGCAGCGGATTGAGATCCATCTCGGCGATCTCCGGCAACTGCAGGGGGATGACGCTGAAGGCGGCAACGAGGGCCGCCAGGGCGTCGAGATCGACCGGGGTCTGGCCGCGGGCACCGGCGAGCGCCTTGTGGACGCGCGTGCGAGCGATCAGCCCGCGCGCCTGTTCCGGCGTGAGCGGTGCCAGATCGAGGGCGGTGTCCTCGAGCACGTGCACGAGCACGCCGCCGGCCCCAAACAGGATCACCGGGCCAAACTGCGGATCGGTTGAGCCACCGAGAATGAGTTCCCAGCCGCCGCTCGCGACCATCGGCTGCACGGTGACTCCGGCGAAGTGTTCCGCCCCCGCCTTGGCGGTCACCGCCGCCTGGATGTCGGCAAACGCCGCGCGCACGGCGCCGGCATCGGCGAGGTTGAGGCGCACGCCGCCGACGTCGCTTTTGTGGGTCAGGGTCAGGGAACGCAGCTTCAGCACCACCGGATAACCGAGCGCGTCGGCCGCGCGCACCGCCGCATCCGCATCCGCGGCTGCCCGGGTCGGCACCACCGGCAGGCCGCAGGCGGCCAGCAGTCGCTTGGCTTCGTCCTCGGTCAGCAGCGTGCGGCCGGCGGCGCGGGCCGCGTCGATTTCCGCCTGCGCGGCGGCGGGCGCCGGGGGCAACTCGGGCGCGGCTTCGGCCGGCAGGCGGCGACGCTGCTCCAGGTGGACGGCGACCCGGGCAAAGATGCGGGCGGCGGTGTCGGGATACTCGTAGCCGGCGATGCCCGCCGCCGCCAGGCGCTGCCGCCCGGGCTCGACGCCGTCGCCGCCCATCCAGCTCGCCAGCAGGGGCTTGTCGAGCCGCGCCGCCGCCTGTTCCACCGCACCGGCAACGGCGAGGCTGTCGGTCATCGCCTGCGGCGTCAGGATGACGAGCAGGCCGTCGCTGCCGGGATCGGCGGCGAGGCTTTCCAGAGCACGGGCGTAGCGCTCCGGCCCGGCATCGCCGAGGATGTCGGCCGGGTTGCCGTGGCTCCAGGGCGCGGGCAGAAAGGCGTTGAGGGCCGCCAGCGTGGCCGGAGCCAGCTCGGCCGGCGCGCCGCCATGGCGGACCAGCATGTCGACCGCCAGGGCGCCGGGACCGCCGGCATTGGTGAGGATGGCGAGTCGGCGGCCGCGCGGCGGCGGCTGGGTGGCGAGCAGGTCCGCGGTCTGGAACAGCTCGGCGATGCTGTCGACGCGCAGCACGCCGGCGCGGCGCAGGGCGGCGTCGAAGACCGCGTCGCTGCCCGTCAAAGCGCCGGTGTGCGAGGCGGCGGCGCGCGCGGCGGCCTCGGTGCGGCCGGCCTTGAGCACGATGACCGGCTTGCGGGCCGAGGCGCGGCGGGCGGCGGCCAGGAAGGCGCGGGCGTCGCCGGCCGACTCCATGTACAGCGCGATGACCGCGGTGGCGGGATCGTCGGCAAAGTGGTCGAGCAGGTCGCCCCAGCCGACATCGAGCATGGAGCCGACCGAGACGAAGGCGCTGAAGCCGAGACCGGCCTTGAACGACCAGTCGAGGATGGCGGTGCAGAGGGCGCCGCTCTGGCTGAGGAAGGCGATGTTGCCGCTGTGCGCGGTGGCGGTGGCGAAGGTGGCGTTGAGGCCGCTGGCCGGCACCATGAGGCCGAGGCAGTTCGGGCCGACCAGACGCATGCCGGCGGCGCGGGCAATCGCCAGCAATTCCTGTTCAAGGGCGACGCCCCCGGCGCCGGTTTCCTTGAAGCCGGCGGAGATGACCACGACCGCGCCGATGCCGGCCGCGGCGCATTCGCGCAGGATGTCCGGCACGGTCGGCGCCGGCGTGACAACGATGGCGAGATCGGTGCCGGCGGGCAGATCGGCGATGCGCGCCAGAGTGGGGCGGCCGAGCACTTCGGGGTGCTTGCGGTTGACCAGCCGCAGCTCACCGCTGAAGCCGGCCAGGTTCTCGACCACCGCGCGACCGACGCTGCCCGGTTTGTCGGTGGCACCGATGACGGCCACCCGGCGCGGGGCGAAGAAGGGCTGCAGCGGTTTCATCGGGTGATTTCCATGTTTCACGAAAAAAAGGCGTGCGTGCAAGGTCGCCCGAGCGTTTTTTGACAGCTTCATGCGCGCCCTTTTCCTGCTTGCCGGCCTGCTCAGCTCCCTGCAAGGGGGCGAGCGGCTCTATTGGTGCCGCATCCATGACCCGGCGAGCGCGGTGGAGTTTTATGGCAATGCCACCGGCGGTGGCCGCGCGCGCTTTGGTGAACCCGCCGAACTGCAGGTGCACAACACCGGCCCCGAAGCCTGGCGCTTCGAGTTTGGCGCCAACCACGGCCTTTGGACCTCGGGCGGCCTGGTGAATGCCTTTGGCCGCGCCATCGAGGACCGCGCCACTGTGCGTCCACAGACACTCTGGCACCCGCTGATCCGGGCCGAGTTCCAGCCGCGCCTGCTCGCTCTGCGGGTCGAGGTGCGCGGTGCCGCCTCGCCGGCCGGTCGCAGCGACCTGGAACTGCGCCTGGAACTCAAGGGCTACGGCACCAGCGGCGAACAGGAAAACCTGCAGGCCTTCACCGTGCCGCGCGCGCAACTGCTCAAGGGTCCCTTCCCGCGCGTGTTTGAATTTCCCGCCGACGATGTCACCGATCCCTTCGGCCTGCTGGTGCTGCTGCTCGATCGTGCGGTCGCCGGCGACAGCCTCGATCTCGGCCGCATTGAGGCGCAGGTGGCGCTGCCCGATCAACCTGCGGCGCGCCGCGGCATGCTGCTCGGCCTCGGCGCCCTGCTCGCCAACTGGGATGAGAACAGCGGCCTGGTCCAGGACCGCGGCAGTTTCCCGCTCGGCGTCTATGAAAACGTCACCGCCTCCGCCAAGCTCGCCAAGCTGATCGCGCTTGGCCTGCGCGAGGGACTGATCGAAGCCGAGGCGGGTCGGGCGGCGGTCAGCCGGATCGCCGCCGCCCTGCTCGACACCGTGCCGCGCGGGCCACAGCCCGCCAACCGCCTGTGGCCCCACTTCACCCGCAGCCAGGGCCGCGAACGCCACCCCGGCAGCGAGTGGGCGAGTGGCGACACCGCCTATGCCGCGGTCGACCTCGCCCTCGCCCTGCAGCTCACCGGTGATCCGCGCCTGCCGGACGCGCTGGCCTTCCTGCGCGAGATCCACTGGGACGCGCTCTTCGACCGCGGTTTTTACCGCCACGGCTACCTGCCCGACGGCCAGCCCATCCCGCATCGCTGGGAAGGCTTTGGGGTCGAAACACTGGGCATCAACTTCGCCGCGCTCGCCGGCGGCGGGCCGGATGCGCGCCTCCTGCCGCCGCCCACCGACGACGGTTCGGGTTTCAACCTGCATGCCGGTTATCCCCTGCCCCCGGAGGGCGTCGACCGCGACGGCCACGACTGGCGGCGCCTGCGCCTCGAGGAAGCGCGCACCCAGGTGGGCTGGTATGCCAACGCCGCCCACGCCAATCGTTTCCTCGCCGAGCGCGGCCTGTTTGGATTGAGCGCCGCCGAAACCCCGGACGGCCAGGGCTACCTCGCCTACGGCATCGGCGGCCGGCTCGATCCGGCACGCGATGGCGACCGCCGCGTGGTGACACCGCACTACGCCGGACTGGTCGCCGGTCTGCTGCCCGCGGAGGCGGCCACGATGCTTGAGAACCTCGAAGCCGCCGGCATCCTGACGCCGCTCAACCATGCCGATGTCCTGGCCGTCGATCCGGACAGCGGTGCGGAAACCGTCAACTGGCTCAAGGGCAGTTGGAATCTGTCGCTCTTCACCGAGGGCTGGCTGTTCAGCAACCCCACCAACCGCCAGGCGGCGCGCCAGGCGCTGACGGCGATCCCGGAATTCGCCGGCGCCTGGAACCGGCTGTTCCCGCCGGCGCAGGCGGCCACCGGCGAGGCACCCCCTGCTACAGGCCCAGTTCCTCAATGACCTGCGGGTCGGCAAACAGCGCCTGCTTGGTGCTGTGGATGCGGTCGACCGCGCCTTCGATGCGCTGGCGGACCTCCTGGGCGCGGGCGCCGCTGCGGATCGGATTGACGATGGCCCCGCGCAGGATCTCGCCATAGCTGACGAGTGAGTCAAGGTAGGGCCAGACCCGGCGATCGGTGCGCGGCCGCAGGTTGCGCAGGCGGTTGATGGCACCGCCGACGTCGTCGGGCCGCAGGGAGGAGGAGGCATTGAGGTCCTTCTGGATCGCCTGCAGGATGGCCATGCCGCTGGCATCGGTCTGCTCGATCGAGCCGGACAGGCTGAGCGCGGCCGGCAGGCGGCCCTGGGCATAGGCCAGCAAGTGCCGGGCCGACAGGCAGTGGGGGGCTTTTTCCAGAATGGCATTCAGGCGGGCCACCGCCTGCGGGGTGCGCAGGATGGCCGTCTGCGCCCGCGGATCGCGCAGCAGGACCTCGCGCACGACCTTCCACTCCTCGAGCGCCTGCTGCAGGACCGGTTGCCGTTCGGTGGCGGCGAGGGCGGCGGCCTCCTCGAAGGTGGCGATGCTGAAAACGGCGGCCCGGCAGAGGGCATGGGGCCCGTCGAGCAGCAGGGTGTCGAGCAGGGCGGCTGCGTTCTTGGCGGGGATGGCGACGATCTGGGCCCCGCCATTGGCGGCACCGCGCACCTTGGCGGCGACCCCGCCGATCGGCTGCACCGAGCCGTCCTCATTCATGTCGCCGGTGACCGCAAAGGCCGGATCCCAGGTCTTGCCGGTGGCGACGGCCTCGACCAGCAGGGCGCAGGCGACCGCCGCGGAAGGGCCGTCCTTGCCGGAGTACTTGTCCTCGAAGGAGATGACGAAATCGTTGTTGCCGGGCAGGCGACCGTGGCGCGCCTGAATGAAGCGTTCCACGGCCTGCAGGGCGGTCGTCATGGTCTCCCCGACGCTCTGCGAAAATTTCAATCGCCCGCCTCCCGGCATGACCGTCAGAGTCAGGCGGTTGGAGGTGCCGGCTTCCTGGCCGGAGGCGAGCTGCTGGATGAGCAGGCCCTTGACCTGGGTTTGATTGCTTTGGACCGGCAGCATCTTGCCACCGCCGCCTGCCTCGCCGGCGCCGCTCACCATTGCCAGGCTGGCACCCGCCCGGCCACTGAGTCCATACTGGATCATCTGGACGTTGTCGGACAGGGCGAGGCTGGGCGCCGCCAGCAGGCCGTCGCGGATCTCCACCTGCAGCGTTGCACCTGGCGCGATCTCCTGTTCCGGCGGCAGCAAGCGTGTGCCGCTGCCGGGCGGCAGCACGGGAGTCTCGGGCTTGCCCTGCTGCCAGACGAGACGGATCGGCACGTCCGTGTCCTCCGAGGGTGGCGACGTCCCGACCTCGGGCAGCGGGTGCATCTCGCAGGCGTCAAACAGGCAGTTGGCGACGGTGAACAGCAGGGTGGGTGAAACCAGACAGGAGACAAACCGGCTGTTTTGCACGGTGGGTGCCTGCGCCATCTCTCTGGGTTGGCTGCCGAAGCCGGCGACCGTGCGCATGAGCGCGGCCGGATTGCGCATGTTCTGGATCGTGCAGCGCCGCATCGCCAAGCCCTGCCAGTTCAACGGCTTCAGCCAACTGCACTGGTGCAGCACGGAGTCGGCGATGTCGACCGAAGGGAAACCCACTTCGGGATCGCCGCTGCCGTTGAACTCGCAGGTGTCGAGCACGCAATCCCGGAGGACAAACCGGCTCTTCGCGTGACCGAGCAGCTGACAGCGGCGCAGCAAGGCCCCCCAGATCACGATCTCCGTTTCAGGTTCGGCGATGATCACGAGATCCTCCAGGGTGGTGCCCTGCTGGATCTTGAGCGCTCCCTTGCCCTTCTCACCGTTGCCGGTCCGAATCTTGCAGCCCTGGCCGCGGTAGTAGGCTTTTTCGAGCTCGACGGCGTTGTAATGAATGAAGGTGGCCCCGCGAAACTCGAGGCTGCCTTGCGTCGTGCTCTGCGCCCGGCAAACACCGGAACCGTGCTGCAGAACCACGAGGAATCCGAGGCCGAAAAGTGTTCCAAATTTCATAGGCAACCGCCGGCAACCTATAAAAAATCCGCGAGAAACGGAAGCAGGATTCTTCCGCTGAATCCCATCAATTTTGCGATGCTCCACCTGCGTGGCCGCCCCTCAACCGCGCGGCACCAGCTTCTTCAGGTCGGCCGGCAACCACGCGCGCAACATGGGACCCGTGGTGGCGGTGGTCACCAGGCACATGAGGATGAACATGGTGAAGAGCTGGTCATTCAACAGCCCGAGGTCCTTGCCGACGCTGATGGCAATCAGGCCCATGAGCGCCCGGGTGTTCATCAGGGCTCCGATCGACAACCCCTCGCGCCAGCTGGCGCCGCCCCAGCGGGCCCCGAGGGTGCAGCCACCGAGTTTGCCGAGCACGGCCACGCCGCAGACCAGGCCGCAGCCGATCCAGGCGGTGGCGTTGTCGAAGGAACCGATCCGGGTGTTGAGGCCGGTGTTGGTGAAGAAGATCGGCACGAGGGCGACGATGACGAAGTCGGCAAAACGCGCGCGCCAGGCCTTCACCAGCGACGCCTCCGAATGCAGGGCCACGCCGAGCGCAAAGGCGCCAAAGATGGCGAAGATGCCGAGCTTGTGGGTGACCAGCGACGACAGGAACAGCGCGCAGAGCAGCAGACCGAGGTAGCCGGGCGTGAAGGTGTCGGTGCCGTAGCGTTCGCACTGCCGGCGCCAGGCGCGGATGAGCAGCGGACCGACGCCCCTCATCAGCACGGCGAAGTAGAGAACGATGAGACCGACCTGGCCCAGGAAGGGCAGCCAGGAAAAGTTGTCGCCCTGCTTGATGATGGCGGTGGCGACCCCGAGGAAGATCCAGCCGACCGCATCATCAATGGCGGCGGCACTGATCGCCGTGGCGCCGAGAGCGGTGCGCTCGAGCTTCATCTCCAGCAGGATGCGCCCCATGATCGGCAGGGCGGAAATGGCCAGGGCGATGCAGACAAAGAGCTTGAAGCCGAATTCCGGCAGGTCGGGGGCGAAGCTGCGGTGCAGCCAGGGCGCGATCGCCAGACCGCCGGCCAGCGGTGCCAGGATGCCCATCAGCGAGGACAGCACAACCACTCGCGACTTCTGGCGCAGGTGCGAGAAGTCGAACTCCATGCCGACCTGGAAGAGCATGAGCAGCAGGCCGATCTTGGCGAGCAGGGCCAGCGGCCCCTTGACCTCCGGCGGGAACAGGGTCGTCACCAGCTCGGGCGCGAACAGTCCCAGGAACGACGGCCCGAGCAGCAGGCCGGCGGCGATCTCCCCCACGGCGGGCGGCTGGCCGATGCGCCGGCAGAGTCGCCCCATCAGCCAGGACGCGGCGATGATGACGACCCAGCTGATCAGAACGAGCTTGAGCGTGTCTTCAATTTGGGCGGGATTCATGAAGCCACGATCCTGAGCGCGCCCAAACGATGCCGGAAATAGTGTTTCGCGATGGCTTTCATGCCGGAAGGGCATAAAGCGCCACCTCACAAGCCCAGCTCTTCAACGACGCGCGGGTCTGCCAGCAGGGATTGTTTGGCTGACTGGATATTTTGAGCCGCCGCGCTGGCCTTGCTGCGAAAATCGTCGGCACGCGCGCCGCTGCGGATGGGGTTCAGGATGACACCGCGCAGGATCTCCCCATAATTGACAAGGGCGTCGAGATATGGCCAGACGCGCTTGTCGAGTTTCGGGCGCAGATTGCGCAGCCGGTTGATGGCGCCCCCGACATCATCGAGGCGGAGCGTTTGAACGCTGTTAACATCCTGCTTGATGGCATGCAGCAGAGCCTGGCCGCTGGCGTCGCTCTCCTGGATGGAGCCTGAAAGACTCAGGCTGGCAGGCATGCGTCCCTGGGCATAGAGCAGCAAGTGCTTGGCAGACAGGCAGTGCGGCGCCTTGTTCAAGATGGCCTGCAGCCGCTCCACCGCCTGCGGGGTGCGCAGGATGGCCGTCTGCGCCCGCGGATCGCGCAGCAGGACCTCGCGCATGACCATGAACTCTTCGAGCGCCTTCTTGAGCATCGGCGGACGTTCCGCGGCGGCAAGGGCGGCAGCCTCCTCGAAATGGTCGATGCCGAAGACCACCGTTTTGCAGAGGGCATTCGGCCCGTCAATGAGCAGCACATCCAGGAGGGCATTCTCGTTCTTGATCGGGATGGCCACCACATTGCAGTCGCTGTTGGCAGCGCCTCGGATTTTCGCCGCCACACCTCCGATGGGCTGCACGCTGCCGTCCTGATTCATGTCGCCGGTGACGGCGAACCGACTGTCCCAAGTCTGGCCCGTGATCACAGACTCGAGCAGCAGCGCGCAGGCGACTGCCGCGGACGGCCCATCCTTGCCGGAGTATTTTTCCTGAAAGCCAATCTCGAAGTCATTCTGCCGCGGCACCGCTTGATGACGCAGCTCCATGAAACGCTGCACGGCCTGCAGCGACATCTGCATGTCGGAGCCAACGGGCTGCGTGAAGCGCGTCGTGCCGAATCCCGGGACGGCCGTCAGGGTCATGCGCGTCAGTGCGCCGGCCTCCTTGCCGGAGACCAATGGCATGACCAGCAGGCCGTTGATCTGGGTCTGGCGCAGCTTGGTCGGCGAGACGGCGGCCATGCTCGGGTCCCTGTTGGCAGGAACCGCGGCATCCAACAGGGCATTGAGATACTGCATCATTCCCATGGGCCGGATTGAGGCGACCGTGACGAACTGGCCGTCCCAGGCGGGATCCAGTGTCGCGCCCACGCCCGAACGCTGCTCCAGCCTGACCAGCCGCACACCCTTGCCCGGCACCACTGGCTGCGCGGGACGGCTGTTGTCCCAGGCGATGGCAACCGGCACGTCCTCGGGAGAGCCGGCGTCGTTTGCCGAAGTCACCGGCGGCGGCGGGTAATGCTCGCAGTTGTCAAACACACTCTCGGAAACCGTCGCCAGCAGGGCGGGAGGGATCAGGCAGTCCACGAAACGGCAATGCCTGAGCATCGGCTGCCTGGCCAAATCCGCCGGCATGGAGCCGATGCTGTTGACTGGCTTCATCGACATGGCCGTATGCTTCATGTGCTGCAGCGTGCAGTTTTGCATCTTCAAGCCAAGCCAGTTGATGGGACGCAGCCAGCCACAGCCCGAAAAAACCGAGCCAATGGCCTCGATCGAACCGTAACCCGCCGTCCTGTCGCCAGTGCCGCCCACCTCGCAGCGATCCAACACACAGTCCTGCAGGAGCACCGTGCTGTTGGCACTGGTGACAATCTGGCATCGCCGAAGCATGACCCCGTGGAGCACCAGCTGGGTCGGCCCCTCGAGAACCAGGCACACGTCCTCGAGCAGCGAGCCGCTCGCAATCTCGACAAGGTGGCTCTGGCCGATCTCGCTACGAAAGACAAACTTGCCCTGCCCTCCCGAGTAGTGACCCGGTGGCAGCGTGAAGTTCTGCAGAACCGTGCGCGTGGCCCCTTGAAATGACAGCACCACGCCGTCATTCCCCTGACCCAAAATCGGCACGCAACAGCCCCAGCACCCCATCCAGGCAAGGGCCCAGAACCACAAAGCAAGCCTAGGTGAAGGCGAAATCATCATCAGCCCAACCTACGCAAAATCTTAGGTCCGCAAAACAGAAATCTACACAGCCGCTTCCTCAACCGTCGGGCAGGTGCAGACGAGATGGCGGTCGCCATGGACGTTGTCGACCCGCGCCACCGGCGGCCAGTACTTCGCCTCGCGCACCCAGGCCAGCGGGAAGGCGGCCTGCTCGCGGCTGTAGGCGTGTGGCCAGTCGCTGCGGGCGATGCGCGCCGCCGTGTGCGGAGCGTGCTTGAGCGGATTGTCGGCCGCGTCCGCCGCGCCGCTTTCAATCGCGGCGATCTCGCGGTGGATCTGCTCCATCGCCTCGCAGAAGCGGTCGAGCTCGGCCTTGCCCTCGCTCTCGGTGGGCTCGATCATGAGCGTGCCGCCGACCGGCCAACTCATCGTCGGCGCATGATAGCCGAAGTCCATGAGCCGCTTGGCGACGTCTTCCACCGTGACCTTGTGGAAGCCGCGGAAGTCGAGGATGCATTCATGGGCGACGTAGCCGCCGCGCCCGCGATAGAGGGTCGGGAAACAGGGGGCCAGGCGACGGGCGACGTAGTTGGCATTGAGGATGGCCAGGCGGGTGGCCTCAACCACACCGGGTCCCATCATGGCCAGGTACATCCACGAGATGGTGCAGATGCTGGCACTGCCCCAGGGGGCCGAGCAGACCGCGCCCTCGCTGTGCTCGCTCCAGGACGGATGCCCGGGCAGGAAGGGCTGCAGGTGGGCGGCAACGCAGACCGGGCCGACGCCGGGACCGCCGCCGCCGTGCGGGATGCAGAAGGTCTTGTGCAGGTTGAGGTGGCAGACATCGGCGCCGATGCGGCCGGGTGAGGTCAGGCCGACCTGGGCATTCATGTTGGCGCCGTCCATGTATACCTGGCCGCCGTGGGCGTGCACCAGCTCGCAGATCTCGACAATGCCCTCCTCAAACACGCCATGGGTCGAGGGATAGGTGACCATGAGCGCGGCCACCCGGCCCGCGTTCGCCTCGAGGCGGGCGCGCAGGTCGGCGACGTCGATGTTGCCCTGGTCGTCGCAGGCGACCGCCACGACCTTGAAACCGCACATGACCGCGCTGGCCGGATTCGTGCCGTGGGCGCTGGTCGGGATCAGGCAGACGTCGCGGCCGCCCTCGCCGCGGCTTTGATGGTAGCGCAGGATGGCGAGCAGGCCGGCGTACTCGCCCTGCGAGCCGGCATTCGGCTGCAGGGAGGCGGCGGCAAAGCCGGTGCATTCGGCCAGCCAGGCCTCAAGCTCGGCAAACAGCGCGCGCCAGCCCTGGCTCTGCGCCTCGGGCACAAAGGGATGCAGGCCGCTCACCTCCGGCCAGGACAGCGGCATCATCTCGGCGGCGGCGTTCAGCTTCATCGTGCAGGAGCCGAGCGGGATCATGCTGCGGTCGAGCGCGATGTCCTTGTCCTGCAGGCGGCGCAGGTAGCGCATCATCTCGGTCTCGGAATGGTAGCGATGGAACACCGGATGCGTGAGGATCTCGCCGGTGCGCCGGTGCGGTTCGGCAAATCGAAGCGGTGCCGCGGCCAGATCGGCGGGCACGGCGGCCCCGAAGGCACGCAGGATGGCGGCAAGATCGGTGGCACGCACACGCTCATCGAGGGCGATGCCGACCCGGCCGGCATCGACGCGGCGCAGGTTGACGCCCTCGCGCAGCGCCGCCTCCAGCACGGCACCGGCATCGGCCACGCGCACGGTCAGGGTGTCAAAGAAGTCGCCGGGCTCGCGCTCGAAACCGGCAACGGCCAGGGCATCCGCCAGACGCGCGGCACTGCCGTGAACGCGCCGCGCGATCGCGCGCAGGCCCTCGGGACCATGGTACACGGCATACATCGACGCCATCACCGCCAGCAGGACCTGGGCGGTGCAGATGTTGCTGGTCGCCTTCTCGCGACGGATGTGCTGCTCGCGTGTCTGCAGCGACAGCCGGCAGGCCGGGTGACCATCGGCATCCTTGGAGACACCGATGAGGCGCCCCGGCAGGCGGCGTTTGAGGGCATCTTTGACCGCCATGAAGGCGGCATGCGGTCCGCCAAAGCCGAGCGGCACACCGAAGCGCTGGCTGTTGCCGACGCAGATGTCGGCACCGAACTGACCCGGGGGGCGCAGCACGGTGAGGGCGAGCAGGTCGGCGGCGACCACGAAGAGCGCGCCGGCCGCGTGCACCGCCTCGGCCAGCGGGGCGAAGTCATGGATCAGGCCGAAGGTGTCGGGATACTGGGCAAGCACCGCTGCCAGGCCAGGCTGGCCGTCGGGTTTCCACGTGGCGAGATCGGCCGTCTCGACGCGCAGGCCGAGCGGCTCCAGACGGGTGCGCACGACCGCGAGGCTGGGCGGATGACAGCGGTCGGAAACCACGACCCGGTCGGCCCCCGGCACCTGCGCGGCGGCGAGCGTCAGGGCTTCGGCACAGGCGGTGCCTTCATCGAGCAGCGAGGCATTCGCCACATCCAGCCCGGTGAGGTCGGTGATGAGGGTCTGGAAGTTGAGCAGGGCCTCGAGCCGGCCCTGGCTGATTTCCGGCTGGTAGGGCGTGTAGGCCGTGTACCAGCCGGGATTCTCCAGCAGGTTGCGTTGAATGACCGGCGGCGTGAAGGTGTCGTGGTAGCCGAGGCCAATGAAGCTGCGCACGACCCGGTTGCGACCCATCATCTCGCGCAGCCGGGTCAGCGCCGCCTCCTCGTCGAGCGGGGCCGGCAACTGGAGCGGCGCGCGCAGTCGGATCGCCTCGGGCACGACCTGGTCAACCAAGGCGTCGAGCGAGTCCAGGCCGAGACTGTGCAGCATGGCCGCCGTTTCTCCGGCGGTGGGGCCAAGATGGCGGGAGGAGAACGGGGCGGACATGGAAAGCCGCCACTGGAGCTAGAAACCTGCCGGATGCCAAATGCGAATTTGGAAATCCATCAGCCCTGGACCTGCAGGCCTTGACCGGCGCGCGCCTTCAACTCCTCCATGGCCGCCAGGATGACGACCGGATCCATCTCGTGGACCTCGAGCTTGCGGCCAATTTCCGGCACCAGGGTGACGGTCAGTTCACCGCCCAGATGCTCGCGGAATTCCTCCAGACCATCGAGGATGACCGGACCACCGCGCAGGCCCTCGGCAAGCAGGCCGGGATGGTAGGTTTGAAAGCCGAGGCTCTCGACCAAGGACAGCACCCGCGCCGCGGTGGTGGCCTCAAGCAGGCCGGTCTTTACCGAATACACCAGGTCGACCGCCATGCCGATGGCCACGGCCTCGCCATGGCTGACTTCAAAGCGGGTGATCTGCTCAAGCTTGTGCGCCGCCCAGTGCCCGAAATCGAGCGGCCGGGCGCTGCCCAGCTCAAAGGGATCGCCGCCGGTGGCGATGTGGTCGACATGCAGTTCGGCACTGCGCTGGACGACCCGCTCGAGCGCCGGTTGCTCGAGTCGGGCGAGGGCCGGCGCCAGGCGCTCGATCTCCTCGTAAAAGGCACGGTCGCGGATGAGCGACACCTTGATCGCCTCGATCAGGCCGTTGCGGCGCTCGCGCGTGGGCAGCGATTCAAGGAAGGCGAAGTCGTTCACCACCGCGTAAGGCACGGCGAAGCTGCCGACCCAGTTCTTCTTGCCGAAGTAGTTGACGCCATTCTTGACGCCAACGCCGCCATCGCCCTGGCTGAGCGTCGTGGTGGGCAGGCGCACGTGGCGGATGCCGCGATGGGCGGTCGCTGCAGCGAAACAGACCAGGTCGAGCACCGCGCCGCCGCCAATGACAAACACGTAGCTGTGGCGGTCGAGCCCGGCCTCATGGATCGCCTCCCAGCACTGCTCGACGCGGGTAAAGTCATTTTTGCAGGACTCGCCGCCGGGCAGTTCGATGACGTCGCCCGCCAGATCATAGACCTCGGCGTGGGCCCGGGCATGGGTGCGGATCGACTCGGTCAAGCCGGGGTTGGCGGCCAGCACCCGGTCGTCGGCGAAGATCAGCACGCGCGGCGGCTTCTTCGGCGCGTCGAGCAGCAGCAGATCGCGCAGGCACGGATTGGCGGCCGCGAAGACGGAGCGGGTGAAGAGGATGCGATGGCTGTGCTCGAGCCGGATTTTCTTTTCCAACATGGACGGGGGGATTCTTTGCCCGCAAAGCCGGTCGCGTTCAAAGGAAAAGGTGAAACGGCCGCGGCGGCGAATTCTAACGCGTCTTGGCAGCCTGTCAGGTCGCCGCAATCCAGCGCTGCCAGAGCCGCAGCAGCGGCGCAAGGGCGACAAACCCTCCCGCCAGCGGCAGCGACACCTGGCCAACCGCCAGGGCATCGACCAGCGGAATGCCGGCCAGCAGCCAGCCAACCGCCCGGCCAATGGCGGGTCCGCCGCGGTGGATCAGGCGCAGGCAGCCTTCGGTCCAGACCAGAAACAGCAGCACCAGACCGAGCGTTGGCACCCACCGAACAGGCTGGCCGATCGCCGAGGCCAGCGTCAGCAGGACCGGCGCCAGCAGCAGCAGGCGTGCAAAGAGGCGGGCCAACCAGCTCACCCCGCCCGGCGCGCTCTCGGCACGCGCGACCAAGGTCAAGCCGACGATGTAGGCTCCGAGACCGAGGGCATGACGCAGAACCACCCCCTCGGCCGGGTCGCCGGCACCCGCCGCCGGATCGCCCAGGGCACTGGCCGCCATCAGCACCAGCAGGGTGCGACATGCCCCCATGACCCAGACCGCGCCGCTCCAGGGCTTGTGGTAAAAATCGTAGAAGAGGATGCAGGCGGTGAGCAGGGCGACGGTGAGCACCCCGGCCCCGCCCCCCTGCACCGCCAGGAATCCGCCCGCAGCGAGCAGGCTCAAACCGCCACTCCAGGCCGACACCGCTGACACCCGCCCCGAGGGAATCGGCCGCTCCCGGCGGTGCTCGCGGTCAAACTTCACATCGGCCGCATCATTCAAAATCATGCCGCCAGTGTACAGCAGCGAACCCGCGAGCAGCAGCCAACCCAGGCTCGCGTCCCAGCCACCGCCCATGAGCAGCCAACCGGCGGCAACGTTGGTCCAGACGGTCGGCAGGTTGGAGATGCGGGCGAGTTCAAGCCAGGCGCGAAACATGGCCCATGGCTAGCGTGGCCGGCGCCCCTGAACAAGCCCGGCCTGCTCAGACCCGCTCGAACTTCAGCGGGTAGGTGTTGCCCGAGGCGAACTGGGCGACGTAGAGGCTGCCCTCGGCATCGACGCAGAGGTCGTGCGGATGCAGGAAGACCGGCGAGGTGTTGCGCATGGGCCGCAGGCGGCCGGCGTCGTCGTACTCGGGGGCGCTGCCACCGAGGTTGGCGACGACGCGCATGTGGTCATCGAGCACCGACACAAAGCCGCGCGACTGGCGGTCGGCGGGCCAGTTGTCGGCGAGGTGGGCGACGAAAAAATGCCCGTCGTGCCGGCGGATCTGGCGCGGGTTGCCGCCCGGCAGGTTGATGCGGCCGAGATGCCGTCCTTCGAGATCGAGGCGCAGCAGGTGCTGCTGGTCGCTCATGGCAATGAGCAGTTCCGGTCGCGCCGGATCGCGCAGATCGGCCATGCCCCCGTGCGGTCCCCAGTGGGCAATGCCGCCCTCGGCGCCGCCAAACAGCTTCACGAGTCGCCCCGTGGCGTCATGGTGGGCGATGTAATCGCGGCCGTAGCCGTCGAGCACGCAGAAGCTGCCATCGGCCAGGTGCAGGGTCCACGAGGGTTTGTACTGGGCCTCGCTCTCATACTTGCCGCTCGACTGCGGCCAGCGCCACTCCTGCAGGATCTCGCCGGACAGGGTCGCCTTGACGACGCGATGGCTCTGCAGGCAGGTCAGGAACAGGACCTCGCGCCCGCCCTCCGGAACCAGTGACAGGCCGTGTGCCCCCGGGAACTGCGCACCCCACTTGTGGACCAAGCGGCCGGCGCGGTCATAGACGATCACCTGGTTGGCCGGGTGGTCAGTGAACAAGATGACGTGACCCTCGCGGTCGATGACAAGGCCATGGCCGTTTTTCACCGGGGTCCGGTCGTCGAGCACGCCCCAGCCGGGCACCTGCCGGTAGCGGAACTCGCCCCGGCCGAGGATTTCCGGGCTCTGGGCGCGCACCTGCGGGAAGCCCAGGGCCGCGCCGGCGGCGGCCTGCAGCCAGTGGCGACGAGTGACGGTTTGCATGGGGTGGATGTTGCCAGAGGCAGTCTTTCCTCGCAACCCCCGGCACTTCCCTGATAAGCTGCCCCCCGCTTCATCGTTCCCGCCGCCATCATGCACCGCCTGCTCTTTACCCTGATCCTCGGCCTGTCCACCCTGCCCGGTCGCGCTGAAACCGCCGCCGACCTGCTCGCCCAGTCGGGCGTCAAGGGCGGCCTGGTCGTCCATGTCGGCGCCACCGACCCCGCGCTGACCACGGGCCTGCGCGCCAATGATTCCTACCAGGTCCAGGCGCTGACGCGCGACCCGGCCACGCTGGCCAGCCTGCGTGCCGGCATCGGCGCCGCCTACGGCCCGGTGACCGCCGACCAACTCACCACCGAGCACCTGCCCTACATCGAGAACCTGGTGAACCTGCTCATTGTCGAGGACGCGCAGGTGGCGCGCAGCGAGATCGAGCGCGTGCTGGTGCCCAACGGCGTGGCCCTGGTTCGCAAGAACGGTGCCTGGGAAAAGATCGTCAAGCCGCGGCCCGCCGCGATGGATGACTGGACCCACTACGGCTACGACAGCAAGGGCAACCTCACCTCCAAGGACATGCTCGTCGGTCCACCCAAGCGCATGCAGTGGGTCGGCAATCCACGCTGGTCGCGCCACCACGACCGCATGTCGTCGGTCTCGGCCAAGGTCTCCCAGGGCGGGCGCATCTTCTACATCATGGATGAAGGCAGCCGCATCTCCATCCTCATGCCGGCGCAGTTCAAACTCATCGCCCGCGACGCCTTCAACGGCACCGTCCTGTGGAAAAAGGACATCCCCGTCTGGAGCACCCACCTCTGGCCGCTCAAGTCCGGCCCCACCCAGCTCACCCGCCGCCTGGTCGCCATGGACGGCAAGGTCTACGTCACCCTCGGCATCACCGCGCCGGTCGTCTGCCTCGACGGCGCCACCGGCGAGCTCATCCGCGAGTACCCGCAGACCGCCGGCACCGAGGAAATCCTGGTCCGCAACGGTGTGCTCTACGCCCTCGTCAATCCGGAGGCCGACCGCCTCAACCAGGAATTCGCGGTCAAGGCGCAGAGCGACCAGAAGCGCGTGGAAACCGAGTTCAACTGGGATGGCAAGCCGCGCGTTCTGCGCGCGCTCGACGCCGCCAACGGCCGGGAGCTGTGGAGCAGGGAGGACCGCATCGCCCCGCTCACCCTCTGCCTCGACGACCAGCGCGCCGTCTATTACAATGGCGACGGCCTCGCCTGCCTGGACGTCAAGACCGGCAAGGTGCGCTTTGCCGATGCCCCCACCCAGCGCCGCACGCTCTATGAATTCAATTTCGCCCCGCGCGTGCTGCTGCACGGCGAGGTCATTCTCTATGCCGGCGGCGACGGCTCGCAAAAGGCGGTGAATGCCGACACCGGCAAGGAATTGTGGGTCGCCCCACATGAAAAAAGCGGCTACCGCAGCCCCGAGGATCTCATCGTCGCCCAGGGCCTGGTCTGGAATGCCGGCACCCTCAGCGGCAATCAGACCGGCGAGTACACCGGCCGCGACATCCTCACCGGCGAGGTGAAGAAGCAGTTTTATCCGGACGTGCCCGAGGGCACCTACTGGTTCCACCACCGCTGCTACCAGGCCAAGGCGACCGAGAAGTTCATCATCCCGTCGCGCACCGGCATCGAGTACGTCGACATGGAAAAGGAGCACTGGGACCTGCACCACTGGGTGCGCGGCGCCTGCCTCTACGGCGTCATGCCCGCCAACGGCCTGACCTACGCCGGCCCGCACAACTGCGCCTGCTACCCCGAGGCCAAGCTCGACGGCATGGCCGTGCTCGCCCCCGCCTCCTCCCTGCCGCTGCCGGCGAACACGCCCGACGCCCAGCGCCTGAGCAAGGGGCCGGCCTTTGACCAGCCGGTCGAGGAAAAACCCGCCGGCCCCGGCGACTGGCCCACCTACCGGGCTGACAACGCCCGCAGCGGCCACGCCAAGACGGACCTGCGCAAGGACCTCTCGCTTGCCTGGGAAGTGAAGCTGTCGCCGCCGCTCAGCACCACCACCACCGCCGCCGGCCTGACCTTTGTCTCCGAGGTCGACAAGCACACCCTGCACGCCATCACCACCGCCACCGGCAAAACCGCCTGGACCTTCATCGCCGGCGGCCGCATCGACTCGCCACCCACTTACTGGCAGGGGCGGGTCTTCTTCGGCGGCAAGGACGGCTTTGTGTACTGCCTGCGCGCCAGCAACGGCGCCCTGATCTGGAAGTTCCAGGCCGCGCCCGTGCTGCTCACCCACGGCGCCTGGGAAAAGTTCGAGTCGGTCTGGCCCGTGCACGGTTCGGTACTGGTCGAGAACGGCCTGGTCAGCTTCGTCGCCGGTCGCTCCTGCTTCCTCGACAACGGCCTGTGGTTCTACCGACTCGACGCCGCCACCGGCGCGCTGAAGGTGAAGGAACACTACGACGACCGCGACCCCGAGTCCGGTGGCCCGCTCAACGACCGCCACAAGACGCTGCAGATGCCGGTCGCCTCGAACGACATCCTCAGCAGCGACGGCAAATGGACCTTCCTGCGCACGCAGAAGATTGGTGCCGACGGCAAACGCGTCGAGATCGGTCCGGTGTCGGGCGACTTCGCCAAGCAGGGCGGTGCCCACAAGGGCGAGGGCCAGCACCTGTTCGCGCCGATGGGCTTCCTTGATGACTCGAACTTCCACCGCTCCTACTGGGTCTACGGCAAGAGCTTCGCCGGCGGCCACGGCGGCTACTTCCAGGCTGGCAAGTACGCGCCGGCCGGCCGCGTGCTCGTGCACGACGACAAGAACGTCTATTCCTACGGCCGCGAGGCGCAGTATTACAAGTGGACGACGACCATGGAGTACACCCTGTTCTCGACGCCCAAAGACGCCGCTGAAGAGGCCTACACCGAGGAGGACGCCACCACGCCGCGCACCGGCAACAGCGTCGTGCTCGGCCCGGACAAGAAGCCGCTCGCCGTGCAACCGCAGACATTGCCGCCCCAGGGCAAGGCCGCCAAGGGCAAAGGCGGTGCCAAGGGCAAAGCCAAGGGCGCTCCGCCCGCCAATGCCCCGCTCGCCGGCTCGGTGCGCTTCCCCGCCTCGCCGCTGCTCGATCCGACCGACAAGGGCCTGACCCTCGACCTCTGGGTGCTGCCCGATCAAGCCAACGGCACCCTCGTCCACTTCGGCGGTCCGCTCGTCGGTCTCGCACTCGACTTGCGCGACAAAAAACCGCGCTTCCACGTCCGCTCGCGCGCGGAGGCCAGCAGCATCGTCGGCAAAGACGCGCTCGGCGACGGCTGGAGTCACCTCGCCGCCACGCTCAGCGAGGACAAGACGATGCGCCTCTATGTCAACGGCCTGCAGGTCGCCGAAGGCAAGGCCACCGGCCTGCTCGACAAGCTGCCGGCGCGGCCGTTTTACCTGGGCAATGGCGACGGCGTCACCCAGGACACCGCGGGCGGCTACAGCGGCCTGCTCGACCAGTTCAGCTTCAGCACCCGCGCCTTCAGCGCCGCGGAAATTGAGTCGCGCTTCAACGCCCCCGAACTCGCCCCGGAAAAGGCCGTGCTGTTCTGCAACTTCGACAACGGCGACTCGCGCGACGGCTCCGGCAATGGCCTGCACGGCATCGGCGCCGGCATTGAAACCGGCAAGGGCAAGGTCGGCGGTGCCCTCTGGTTCAAGAACACCCCCGTCGCCGGCAAGGGCGGCGGCGGCCAGCAGCCCGGCAGCTTCGTCAAGCACACCTGGGACCGCTTCGTGCCCATTGTCGCCCGCAGCATGGCGCTCGCCGGCAAAACCATCCTCGTCGGCGGCCCACCGGACACGATCGACGAGGAATACGCCTTCGAACGACTGGCCGCCAAGGACCCCGCCATCCTCAAGGAACTTGAGGAGCAGAACGAGGCCCTCGAAGGCCGCCGAGGCGCCAAGATGTGGGCCGTCAACGTCGAGACCGGCGAGCAGTCGACCGGCCTCGAGCTGACCGCCCCGCCCGTCTGGGACGGCATCACCAGCGCCAACGGCCAGGTCTTCGTCAGCACCACCGACGGCCGCCTGCAGTGCTTCGGCAAATAACGTAGCCATCCCTCTCCGAGTGAGGTTCTGGTCAGGCTCTGAGTTCGAGGTTCCCGAACTTGGAACCTGCAACTTCTTGAGCGCCTGCCTCACTCTTCCTTCGCTGCGTCCTCGGTCTTGCCCGGCGCCCCGGCTTCGAGCAGACCGATCACCGCCCAGGCGGTGCCCCAGTAGGTCGCGGTCGGGTTGACTTTGTTTTTGTCGCGCGCCCGCGTGCTGGGCACCGGCCAGGAGCCGTCCGTCGCCTGGGTCGCCTGAAGAAAGGCCAGCGCTCGTGCGAGTGCCGGATCCGCGAGCGTCCCGCCTGCCCTGGCCAACGCGTACAGTGCAAGGCCGGTGCCGAAAGCGTCGGCCGGCTCATCGATCCGCCATCCCCAACCGCCCTCGGGCTTTTGCAGTTTCAGCAGGGCCTCACGCAAGGCCACGTCCTCCGGCCGGCGCAGCAGGCGCAGGGCATGCCACTCGGTGCTGACCCCAGATGCGGCTGCCTCCAGATAGGCATCCGCCTTCTGGGTCACCTCCTCTGCAACCGGTGCCTCCAGGGAGTCCAGCGTCAGCAGGGTCCATTGCGTGGTCACCTCCGCGGTCTCCCGCGCCGGACGCTTGCCGAGAGGCAACTGCCCGCCCGGTTTCCAGGATCCGTCGGCCTGCTGGTTCTTCAGCAACTGCGCACGGAACTCCGCCACCCAGGCTCCCGCTTCGTTCGCGGCGCGACCCAGCAGCAGAAAGTTCATCGTGTCGACGTTGCCCGCCGACACCTTGTCCACGCCGTCCTTGTCACCGGTCTTGTTCCAATGCCGCCAGTCCGCGGCCCAGGGCGTCCATTCACGCACCAGATCTTCGCCCCCGGCAATGCCCGCCGCGGTGGCGAGATTCCAGCTCCACAGCATCGCCGGCACCTGATGACAGCTCGCACACTCGCGCTTTTCAATCCAGGCCAGACCCTGTTCCCGCAGAAACGGCAGGCTGCGTTCCACCAGCGTACGCGGATCGTCCGCGGCCAAGGCCGGCATGGCGAACCAAATGCAGACCTGAAGGAGTCGGTTCATGGTGGGAATGTGAGGGAAACGCTTCGTACCCATTCACCTTTCCGTCGAGCCCTCGACGAATGAACACGGCGAGTGCCGGTTCTCGGTTTCAATCACGAATCACCAACCCCTAGCCACTCCACACTATTCACGCCCGCCCACCGGCAAGAACTGCACGGCGTCGGCAATGACCACCTTGTCCGGCTCGGTGCCCTCGCTGCCGACCCGCACCCAGCCGGCGCGACCGGCGGCAAAATAAAACACGCCGAGGGGTCGCCACAGGCGATCGACCGGCGCCTCCTGCTGCTGATTGACGATCAGGGTCGTGGCACCGCCGGCATGGCGCACGGTCACCGGCGTACGCGTGCTGCGCCGGACGTTGTGGCAGTGCGCCAACCGCACCTCGTACCAGCCGGCCTTGGGCAGGTCCGGCGTGAAGGCGACCGATTTGCCGCCCTTGCCGGCCTTGCGGTCATGCAGGTAGCCGAGCCCGACATAGGGCGGCGTGTGGGTCGAGTACTGCCACTCGCCGGTCAGCTCGGCGGCGGTCTCGTCGACCACGAGGCCAGGCAGGGAGGCCGGATCGGCGACGATGTAGGACACGTTCTCCGGTCGGTCCACCTCACCGAGGGCATGTTCGTTCGGCACCGCCTCCGGGTGCGGCTCCAGGGCGAGCACGGGCAGGCCGATCAGCAGCAGGGCGAAGGCACAGTGCAGGGGCATACTGTTAAATTCGGTGCCACAGGCCGGGTCGCAAGCGAAACCGGTCGGATTCCCCCCCTTGCCCTCGCCCCCGCCCTGCATTAGCCTGCGCGCCCTTTTCCGATCCCATGAGCGCCGAGCCCGCCCCGAAACGCAGTTACAAAGACACCGTTCTCCTGCCAAAGACCGACTTCCCCATGAAGGCGGACCTCGTCACGCGCGAACCCAAGCGCCTGGAAAAGTGGACGGCGGAAAACCTCTACCGGCAGATCCAGGAGCGCTCGGCCGGGAAGCCCAAGTTCATCCTCCACGACGGCCCGCCCTTCGCCAACGGCGACGTCCACATGGGCACCGCCCTCAACAAGGTGCTCAAGGACCTCATCGTGAAGTCGAAGACCATGGCCGGTCATCACGCGCCCTTCATCCCGGGCTGGGACTGCCACGGCCTGCCCATCGAGTTCAAGGTCGTCAAGGAGGCCAGGGACCTTGCGCCCGCCGAGGTGCGCACGCGCTCGGAGGCCTACGCCCGCAAGTTCATCGACCTGCAGCGCCAGAGCTTCAAGCGCCTCGGCGTCTTCGGCGACTGGGACAATCCCTACCTGACGCTGGCCCCCGGCTATGAGGCCGACATCATGCGCACCTTCGCCAAGTTTGTTGAACAGGGCCTGGTGTACCGCAGCAAGAAGCCCGTTCTGTGGAGCTACGGCGCCGGCACCGCGCTCGCCGAAGCCGAGGTCGAGTACAAGGAAAAAACCTCGCCGGCCATCCACGTCGCCTTTGCCCTGAAGTCACCGCCGCCCGGCCTGGAGGACGCCTCGCTGGTCATCTGGACCACCACGCCCTGGACCCTGCCCGCCAACCTCGGCATCGCCCTGCATCCGGAGTTCGACTACGTCGGCGGTTTCTTCACCCATGCCGACAGACGTCGCCTCAAGCTGGTCATCGCCACCTCGCGCCTGGAGGCCTTCCAGGCCGCCACCGGCTTCACCCTCGACACCAGCCACGCCGCGGAAAAATTCAAGGGCAGCCTGCTCAACGGCGCCGAGGCCCAGCACCCCTTCCTGCCGCGCACGTCGAAGGTCATCAATGCCCTCTTCGTCACCGATGACACCGGCACCGGTGCGGTGCACATGGCGCCCGGCCATGGCGCCGACGACTACATCGCCGGCCGCGAGCACGGCCTCGACATCCTCTCGCCGGTCGACGACGCCGGCCGCTTCACCGCCGAATGCGGCCTGCCGGACTTCGTCGGCCGCCACGTCTTCCAGTCGAACGACGGCATCATCGAGCTGCTGGCGCAGAAGGGCGCCCTGCTCGGCCAGGAAAAGTACGTGCACCAGTACCCGCACTGCTGGCGCTCAAAAACCCCGATCCTGTTCCGCGCGGTCGAGCAGTTCTTCATCCGCATCGACGCCATCCGCGGCCGCGCCCTCGAGGAGATCGACCAGGTCAACTGGCTGCCGGCCTGGGGCCGCAACCGCATTTACGGCACGGTGGAAAGCCGCCCCGACTGGTGCATCTCGCGCCAGCGCACCTGGGGCGTGCCGCTGCCGGTGTTCTATGCCGCCGACGGCAGCGTGCTCATGGACCCGGCCCTCATCGCCAAGGTCGCCGACGCCGTGGAAACCCATGGCACCAACCTCTGGTTTGAAAAGGACGACGCCTTCTGGTGCGACCTGCTCGGCCTGCCGTCCGGCTCGACCCGCTGCAAGGACACCCTCGACGTCTGGATCGACTCCGGCTGCTCGAGCATCGCCGTGCTCGACCGCCACCCCGAGCTGCACAGCCCGGCCGATGTCTACATCGAGGCCACCGACCAGCACCGCGGCTGGTTCCAGAGCAGCCTCATGGTCAGCGTCGCCGTGCGTGGCAAGGCGCCCTACAAGACCGTCATCACCCACGGTTTTGTCGTCGACACCAGCGGCAACAAGATCAGCAAGTCGGCCCAGGGCAGCGACAAGAACGCCAAGCCGATGACCGCCGACCACTACTACAACAAGTACGGTGGCGACATGGTCCGCCTCTGGGTCAGCAGCGTCGACTACCAGAACGAGGTGCCCTTCAGCGAGGAACTCTTCCAGCAGACCGGCGAATCCTACCGCCGCATCCGCAACACCTTCCGCGTCCTGCTCGGCAACCTGCACGACGCGCCTGCTTCCACATCTGCGGACCCCTCAAAATCTTCTGAATCTGCGAAATCTGCGGATTCCTCTGATTCTGCGCCATCGGCAGCCACCCTGATCGACCGCTGGATCCTCGAGCGCCTGCACCAGGTCACCCGCGAGTGCGTTGACGCCTACGCCGCCTACGACTTCCGCAAGGTCTTCACGGTGGTGAACAGCTTCCTCGCCAGCGAACTGAGCGCACTGTACATCGACATCACCAAGGACCGCATGTACTGCGACGCCGCCGACAGCCCGCGCCGGCGCACCACCCAGGCGACGATCCGCACGATCAGCGAGACGCTCTGCCGGCTGCTTGCGCCGATCCTCGCCTTCACCGCCGACGAGGTCTGGGAGCATCTCGGCCACCGCGAGAGCGTGCACCTGCAGACCTTCCCGCAGCCCGATCCCGC
Organism: uncultured bacterium; assembly: GCA_966252325.1. Taxonomy (GTDB): domain Bacteria; phylum Verrucomicrobiota; class Verrucomicrobiia; order Verrucomicrobiales; family Verrucomicrobiaceae; genus Prosthecobacter. Next base: position 43,543 of record CBINON010000040.1, read on the forward strand.
CCACGCCGGCACCGAGGCCTGCGCCGCGGTCGAGGAACTGCTCAAGGCCCGCACCGTCATCCAGCAGGCCATCGAGGCCGCGCGCCAAGCCAAGCAGATCGGTTCCAACCTCGAGGCCAGCGTCCACCTCACCCTGCCCGCCAGCGGGTTTGACAACCCGATTTGGCAGGACCGCGCCGCTCTGCAGGAATTTTTCATCCTCAGCGACCTCCATGTCACCCGCGGCCCCGAACTGACCGCCCTCGTCGAGGTCTGCGAAAACGCCAAGTGCGAACGCTGCTGGCGCCACCTGCCGGACGTCGGCAGCCACGCCGACCACTCCACCCTCTGCGGCCGCTGCGTCGAGGCGGTGGGGTGAACCTCTGCCTCATTGCTAGAAATTCGACGCATCCGGGTAATCCCGGATGCGTTGTTAAATGCCTTGGCAAGGCCCAGACACTGTGTGGCCATCCTGCGAGAGTCGCGCGAGGTTCACACCCACAGTCGATCACCTCAGCGACTGTCTGAGAGGAGCCTCGTTTTGCCAGTGCTGTGTGAACAGATCCGCCTGCTCGCTTGGCTCTATCCCACGCCGCCGTCCTTCACATCCCGCAGGGCGTAGAGCCGCTCCTCCCGCGCCAAACCCCGTAGCAGCCGCGCCCCCGTCTTGCGGCTGGCGCCAAACCGCTCCCGCAGCGCCCCAA
>CBINON010000041.1:0-41519 GCA_966252325.1 uncultured bacterium
CGGTGTCTGGGCTGGCGGAGCGGCCTTGGCGGCGGTTTTTTTCGCGGGAGCCGGTTTCTGGGTGGGTGGAGCGGCCTTGGCGTCGGTTTTTTTCGCGGGAGCCGGTTTCTGGGTGGGTGGAGCGGCCTTGGAGGCGGTTTTTTTCGCGGGAGCCGGTTTCTGGGTGGGTGGAGCGGCCTTGGCGACGGGCTTCTTGGCGGTCGGAGCGGGTTTTCGGGCCGAGGGTTTGGGCACAGGAGCTTGTTTGGGGGCAGCCTTGGCGGAGGATGAGACCGCCTTGGTGGCGGGCTTGGCGGATTTCTTGGTGGATTTGCTCACGTGCTTCAACTCCTGTTAGTCATTCAGGATCAACCAGCCCCTGCCTTCGACAGCGGTGATGCGAACGGTGCCGGGATCCTGAATTTCCTCGTCATAACACAATCGCAGGGTCAACGGAACTTTTTTCCAGTGGCCCTGTGCCAGCGGCGCGCGCAGGCTTTGCCACAGAGCCTGCTCGCCAGGCAGGCTGGCCTGCAGCAAGCCCGGGTGATCGGGGTGCTGCAAGTCCAAGCGGGCGAGGCCATCGCTGCTCTCGGCGGGGGCGACCCGAAGCGTGGCCAGCAGGCGGAACAGGGTGGGAGCGGTTGGACGGTGGGCGATGAAGTCTGGCCAGGCCATTTCGCTGTAGCGCACGTGGCTCTCCCAGTCGGCATGAAAACCGCGGGGGGAGAGTTCGATGATCAACTGCTGGGGCTCCTGTCCGGCCAGAGAGGACTGGGCGAGGAAGAGGTCCGGCTCACGCAGGGGGCGGGCCCAATCCAAGCCCTGCCAGACCCTTGGTTGCAGGGGGTGGCGCTGGTGGTGACGGGCCATCAGTGGTGCCACCCGCTGCGGATCGCGGCAGACCGCCAACAGGGCCCGGGGGTCGGTCGCTTCAAAATAGGCCTGCGAAACCCGTTCCAAGTGTTCGAGGCTCTGCGCCGAGTCCGAGCGGAAGCGGCCGTAGGGGCTCCCGGTGAGCATTTGCTCGAAGGCATTGGGCGCCGTCCGGCTGTGCAGGCTGAGGACGAGCAGGGTCGCCGTGAGGCCGACGGCGGCGAGGAGCAGGCCCATGCGAAGGAAAATCTTCGCCGCCTGGGGGTCTCCGCTTGAGGGGGCGGGCCTGGCTGGAGGGCTGGACATGGGATCCATGGAGCCGAAGGCGGGATTCGAACCCGCGACCCTCTCATTACGAATGAGATGCTCTACCACTGAGCTACACCGGCACTGGAAGTCGGATGAGCCTACAGCATACGTCTGCTGCAGGGCTTTGTCATTCGCTTTCTATGGGCAAAGTCGAATTTTCGCCGTGAGCTGGCATACCCGAAGTCCTTGCAAGGCGGGATGGCAGCAGGCAGTTTGATCTCCCCTCCATGGACGACGGAGCCAGCAGCCCTTACGCCACCTTTCTCGCCGAGCTTGAGCAGATCCAGCGCCACAAGTGGCTGGTGAGCGAGCGCGAGGGCCGGGATGTCGGCTTTGAGCGCGCCCTCAACGAGTGGGCGCGCAACCACCGCACGGAGTGGCGGCGCGAGCAGAACCGCCGGCGCGCCGGTTCGGCCCGGCGCGGCCGCTGAGCCGGCGGCCCGGCCGGCTCACTTGAAGAAGACCGGGATGATCAGGATGGCGAGGATGTTGACGACCTTGATCATGGGGTTCACCGCCGGGCCGGAGGTGTCCTTGTAGGGGTCGCCCACGGTGTCGCCTGTGACGGCGGCCTGGTGGGCGAAGCTGCCCTTGCCGCCGTGGTTGCCCTCTTCCACGTACTTCTTGGCGTTGTCCCAGGCGCCGCCGGCGGAGGTCATGGCGATGCCGACAAACAGGCCGGTGACGATGGTGCCGATGAGCAGGCCGCCGAGGGCCTCCTTGCCGAGGCAGGCAACGCCAACGACAAAGACGATCGGCAGCAGGGCGGGCAGGATCATCTGGCGCAGGGCGGCCTTGGTGACGATGTCGACGCACTGGCCGTACTCGGGCGTGTCCTGGCCGGTGAGGATACCGGGTTTGGCCTGGATCTGGCGGCGCACCTCGCGCACGACGGCGCCGGCGGCGTTGCCGACGGCGTCCATGCCGAAGGCGGTGAACAGGTAGGGCAGCAGGCCGCCGATGAACATGCCGATGATGACCTGCGGATTCATCAGGTCGAAGGCGATGGTCTTCTGCTCGAGGATGTACTTCAGTTCCTCGACGTAGGAGCCGAACAGGACCATGGCGGCGAGGCCGGCGGAGGCGATGGCGTAGCCCTTGGTGACGGCCTTCATGGTGTTGCCGACGGCGTCCAGTTCGTCGGTGATCTTGCGCACGTCCTCGGGCAGGCCGGACATGACGGCGATGCCGCCGGCGTTGTCGGTGATCGGGCCGAAGGCGTCGAGCGAGATGATGATGCCGGAGAGGCTGAGCATGGAGACGACGGCGATGGCGATGCCGTAGAGGCCGGCGAGATCCCAGCACAGCCAGATCGAGGCGGCGATGGCGAGCACCGGCAGCAGGGTGGCGTGGTGACCGACGCTGATGCCGGCGATGATGTTGGTGGCGTGACCGGTCTCCGAGGCCTTGGCGATGCGACGCACCGGACCGTGGGCGGTCGAGGTGAAGTAGTTGGTGATCCAGACGACGACGAAAGTCATCACCAGACCGACCAGGGCGCAATAGAACAGGGCGTCGGCGGAGACCGTCTTGCCGGCCATGACGACGGGTTCGGCAAACATGGCGCCAGTGGCCCACTTGAAGAGGGCGGCGGAAACGACGCCGGCGACGGCGACGCCGCTGACCAGCGAGGCGGTCGGCTTCTGCTTGACGAAGTTCACCCAGCCGATGCCGAGCAGGGAGGAGAGGATCGACAGGCCGCAGAGGATGAAGGGATAGACCAGCACGGCGTGATTGCCTTCCGGGCCGGTGAGGTGGCCGACGAGGATGCCGCCGATGAGCGAGACCGCGTAGGTTTCAAAGACGTCGGCCGCCATGCCGGCGCAGTCGCCGACGTTGTCGCCGACGTTGTCGGCGATGGTGGCCGGGTTGCGCGGGTCATCCTCGTTGAGGTTCTGTTCGATCTTGCCGACGAGGTCGGCACCGACATCGGCAGCCTTGGTGTAGATGCCGCCGCCGAGGCGGGCGAAGACGGAAATCAGCGAGCTGCCGAGCGCCAGGCCGACGAGGGAGTCGATGGCCGCGCGCACGCCGGCCATTTTCTCGACGATCAGGTAGAAGACACCGACCGAGAGCAGGCCGAGGGCGACGACGAGCAGGCCGGTGACGGCGCCGCCGTTGAAGGCGGCCTTGAGCGCGCCGTGGGAGTCCTTGCTGGCGGCCTGGGCGGTGCGGACGTTGGCGCGCACGGCGATCATCATGCCGATGTAGCCGGCCACCATCGAGCAGACCGCGCCGACGACGAAGCCGGCCGAGGTCATGCCATCGCGGGCATACCAGACGACGAAGAAGATGACGACGGCGATGAGGCCGACCGCACGGATCTGGCGGTTCAGGTAGGCCTTGGCGCCCTCCTGGATGGCGCCGCCAATCTGGCTCATGCGCTCATTGCCGGCATCGGCGGCCAGGATCTGGCGGATCAGCAGAACGGCGATCACCAGGCCGGCAACGGCCAGAGCGATTGAGACAACGACACCTTGTTCGAGGAGCATGGAATTCATCGGGAGAATAAAAAACAACCGGCTGGTTGGGGCCGGTTCATGAAGCCGGCGAGTCTAGAAGCTTCCTTTCATCTAGCAAGATTCTTTTGTGACAGGGCAAGACTCTTTTGTGATGGCGGCTCAAAAAACCGCCACCGCCGGTCGCGCCGGTTCGCGCCAGACGCCGGCGGTCATGACGATCTTGGGATGCAGGGGCACGCCGCGCTCGCCACGCGCCACCTGTTCCGCCAACAGTTCGGCCGCCGCCGCGCCGAGCACGCCCGCCTGCTGGTCGATGCCCCCCAGTTCCGGCCGGCTCAGGGTCCAGTTGAGCGTGAAGTGCGCCGGCCGCTGTGGGGCGGGCAGTTCCGCCAGCCAGTCCAGGCACTGCTGGGAGGAATCGATCACCGCGTCCGGTCGCGCCTGCTGCAGCCAGTCGAGAAAATCCTCGCGCGCGGGGCGGCGGACCAGTCGCAGCAGGCTGCCGGCCTGGGCGGCGGGCAGGGGATGATGGGTCAGAAAACTTGCCGGCCAGGCCCCGAACATGCGGTCGTTGACGGTGCGCTCCGAGTAGAAGCCGATGCGCCGGAAGCCGCGGCGGCGCAGGGCGCGCAGCAGGGTCATCATGCCCAGGAAATGATGATGATGCACGCGGTGCAGCTCGGGACGCGCGTAGCCGAGACCGATGACGACGCTGCTGAAGTCCTCCCAGCGGATCGGCACGCGGGCGCGGCTGCGTGAGATGAGAGGCGAAAGGATCAGGCCGCGGATGCCGCGGGCGACGAGGATTTCCGACAGGCGCCGGCCGCTCATGCCGCGGCTGGCGAGGTGAAACGCCTCGAGGCGGTAGCCGAGTTCGGCGGCGCGTCGCGCGGCACCTTCAAAGAGTTCGATGCCCCAGGGGGAACGGACGGCCGTCTCGCGTCGGTCCGACCAGATGAAGGCCAGGGCAGGGGGCTCACTGGCACGTCGCCCCTCGCGCAGGCGCGCCATCAGCCGGGTCAACTCCGGATCCGGTCGCCAGCCAAGCCCGGTCGCCACGGCCAGGATGCGGTCGCGCAAGGGGGCGGCCACGTGATGCCCGCCGCGCAGGGCTCGGGAGACGGTCATGCGCGAGACGCCGACCCGTTCGGCGATCTCGGCCAGGGAGGGGCTGGACATTCTGTTACTGTAACAGTCATCCCGTGATTGCAAGCGGCGCCTGCCGTCGTTTACAGTGGCGTTCAATCCGACCATGAAAACACCCCGCCTGATCCTCGCCGCGCTCGCGGCCACAGCCCTGTCCAGCCAGGCCCAGTCGCTCTGGGTTGAGGCGGAATCCTTCGCCAATCCCGGCGGCTGGATGCTTGACACCCAGTTCATCGACATCATGGGCTCGCCCTACCTGCTCGCCCACGGCATGGGCGTGCCGGTCAAGGACGCGCAGACCGAGGTGAGCGTGAGCGAGCCCGGTCGCTACCGGGTCTGGGTGCGCACGAAGAACTGGGTCGGTCCCTGGCAGGCCCCGGGCGCGCCCGGCAAGTTCCAGGTCAGCGTCAACGGCGCCAAGCTCGCCAAGGTGCTCGGCACCGAGGGCAAGGACTGGCTTTGGGAACTGGCCGGCGAGAAGGAACTGGCGGCCGGCAAGGTGTCGCTCGGCCTGCATGACCTGACCGGTTTCGAGGGGCGGGTCGATGCCCTGCTGATCACCCGCGACACGGCTTTCACGCCGCCGGCCGATTTTGCCGCCACGAACCAGCTGCGCCGCCAGTCGCTCGGCCTGCCGGAAACCGCGCCGGAGACCGAAGAATACGACCTGGTCGTGGTCGGCGGCGGTTACTCGGGCATGGGCGCGGCGATCAGCGGCGCCCGCCAGGGCCTGAAGGTGGCCTTCATCCAGAACCGTCCCGTGCTCGGCGGCAACGGCTCCGGCGAGGTCCAGGTCTGGGCCATGGGAGGCACCCGCCGTGGCCTCTACCCGCACCTCGGCGAGATCGTCGAGGAGTTCGCCGACCGTGCCAGCAACAGTCCGGCCGCCTCCCCGGACGAGTTCAATGACCGTCTCAAGGAGGAGATCGTGCGCGCCGAGAAGAACATTGACCTCTTCCTCAACACCCACGTGCATGCCGTTGAAATGGCCAAGGACGGTGAGCGCCGCCTGCGCAGCGTCGTCGGCCTGGACACCCGCACGGGCCGGGAAACCCGCTTCCGCGGCAAGTTCTTCAGCGACTGCACCGGCCATGGCAGCGTTGGCGCGCTCGCCGGCGCGGAGATCCTCATGGAGGAAAAGGGTCGCATGGGCATGAGCAACATGTGGGTGCTGAAAAAGGTCGCCCAACCACGGGCCTGGCCGGAGACGCCCTGGGCACTGCCGCTCGGTCTCGACGATTTCCCCGAGCCGCGTTCGCTGGAGCCGGTTGGAGTCAAGAACAAGTCCAACCTGACGGGGTACGACCTGGGCTATACGCCGGTGCCGAACCCCGAGGAATACGTCCATGGCGAGTGGTTCTGGGAGAGCGGCTTTGATCAGGACCCCATCAACGGCCTCGAGCGCATCCGCGACTGGAACTTCCGCGCGGTCTACGGCGCGGTCAGTGCGCTGAAAAAGCATCTGCCGGAAAAGTACGGCAGCTACGACATGCAGTGGCTGGCCTATGTCGGCGGCACCCGTGAGTCGCGGCGCATCGTCGGCGACTTCCTTCTCAAGGGCGAGGACATGGTCAAGGGCGTCATCCAGCCCGACGCCTGCGTGCCGACCACCTGGGACCAGGACCTGCACTACCCGAAGGAGCAGTATGCCGGCAAGTTCCCCGACAACCCCTTCATCTCGCGCGCCGAGTTCGGCAAGCACACCGACCGCAAGAACGGCTATCCGGTGCCCTACCGCTGTTTCTACTCGAAGGACATCGGCAACCTGTTCATGGCCGGCCGCAACATCAGCGTCGACCGCTGGGCGCTCGGCAGCACCCGCGTCATGCGCACCTGCGGCATGATGGGCGAGGTGGTCGGCAAGGCTGCCTGGATCAGCGTGCGCCATCACACCACCCCGCGCGGCGTTTATGAGCAGTACCTCGACATCCTCAAGGACCTCATGAGCAAGCCCGGGGCCATGCGCCGCGACAGCCTGGAAGCTGAGCTGTACCTGCCGGCCAATGCCCGCAAGCTGCCGGAGATTGTCAGCGACAGCATCGATCCAAAGAAGCTTGAGGGCCTGGTCATCGACGATGAAGACGCCGAACTGACCGGCAACTGGGCCAAGGGCGAGGGCCTCAGGCCCTACGTCGGCAATCATTACAGCTATGCCCAGGCCAAGGACGCCAGTGCGCGCTTCTCCTTCGCCGTCAAGGAGAGCGGCCGCTACGAGGTCTTCATCTATTGGCAGCCCCATGAGAACCGCGCCAAGGCCGCGCCGGTCAGCGTGCTCAGCGCCGACGGCGAGAAGACCCTGCGCGTCGACCAGTCGAAACCCGCCGCCGGCAAGCAGGGCGCCCACAGCCTTGGCGAGTTCCGCTTCAATGCCGGCGAGGAGGCGGCGGTCATCTTCCGCACCGACGGCGCCCGCGGCAACGTTCACCTCGACGCGGTGCAGGTCGTGCGCCTGCCTTGATCGGGGCTGGACAGCCCTGCCAGATTTGGCCGCCCCCGGGTTTTCCCCGCGGGCGGCATTTTTTTCTTGTCGCCCGCGGCGCTTCCGGATAAAACCGCGGCCCGTCCATGCTTCGAGGAGTTGCCATCATTTGTCTGACCGCGCTGGCCGCGCACGCCGAGGACCTGCCCCTGCCGACCGGCGAGGGCTTCCTGTTCGAGCCTGTCGCGCCGATGCTGCCAGCCACCGGCACCGCCTTCCTCAAGCCGACCAAGTCGATCAAACCGCCGCCGGCCCTGCCGGGCGGTCGCCTTGCCGCTGCCCGACCACAGGTGCATGCGCCGACGGAAGCTCGTCTGCGCCGGCTGATCCTCCTGCCCGGTGGCTTGAGTCCGCAGGCCATGCGTGAACAGATCACCGCCGGGGGGCAGGGGTTGCAGCCGATGACCGTCGTCGGCATGCAGGCGCCGGCGCCGGTGCTGGCCAACCTGGCGCCTTTCTTCGGTGACACCGTCAATCCCGAGACGCAGAAACGCCTCGTCGAGACCGTCCGGCATGGCTTGACCGAGGGGCGCAGCGCCCCCAAGCGCGTCGAAGTGGTGGGCTGGCTGCCCGGCGAGGGCGTCATGGCCCTGGCGGTGTACCCCGAGGGCTGAGGCCGTCTGCCGCTGGGCTTGGGCCGGGTGCCGGTGTGGGGCCTCGGTCAACGGCCAGGATGCCGTGAGCACGGTCGATACAATCACCCCTCGGGCCGGTGTGTCCAGGCTGGATCCGCTCGATCAGCGCAGGTACAGAAACTCGTTGGTCATCATCCAGGCCTGGCAGAGCAGTTCCCAGGCTTGGCGCTCACGCTTGGCGGGGTCCTCGACCTGCGAGGCCAGGGTGGCATCGGCGGCGGCGAGGAAGTTGCGCGCATTCTGGATGTCATCGGCACGGGCGGCACGGCCGTAGGCGAGCGCGACCGCCCGGCGCACCCGGGTTTCCAGATTGCCCTCGAGGCGCTGCAGGCGGGTCGCCAGGCCCGTGGCGGCCTGGCTGGCCAGCGGGCTGTTCATCAGCAGCAGGGCCTGCGGCGAGACGATGGTGCTGTTGCGCTGGCCGGTCGACACCGCCGGATCGGGGTAGTCGAACTGCTGAAACAGGTCATAGAGGTTGTTGCGGATGATCGGCAGGTAGAGGGCGCGGCGCAGGCTGTCGTACTTGGTCAGATCCTTTGAGGTGTGATTGAAGACGAACTGGCGGTTGCGCAGCGGCACGGTTTTGCCGCCCATGTTCAGGTCGAGCAGGCCGGCAACCGCGAGCAGACTGTCGCGCACCTCCTCGGCCTCGAGGCGCCGCATGGGGAAGTGGTGCAGCAGGCGGTTTTCCGGATCGAGGTTGGCGGCCTGCGTCAGGCGCACGGTCTCGCCTCCGCCCTGGCGATAGGCGCGGCTGGTCAGGATGAGGCGGTGCAGGTCCTTGAGACTCCAGCCGTTGGCCGGCAGCCAGCGCGCCAGCCAGTCGAGCAATTCCGGATGGCTGGGGGCATCGCCGAGCAGGCCAAAGTTGTCGGGCGTGCCGACGATGCCGCGGCCAAAGTGCCAGGTCCAGACGCGGTTGACGATCACGCGCGCGGTGAGCGGGTGCGCGGGATCGGTGAGCCAGCGCGCCAATTCCAGTCGGCCGCTGCGCTCCTTGGGAAAGCTCGGGGCGGGCGCGTCGGGCGACTGCATGACCTGGATGAAACCGCGCGGCACTTCCTTGCCGAGGCTGAGGTGGCTGCCGCGGATGTGGATGGCGAGCTTGGGCTGGATGGCCTCGGCGTCGCGCACGCCGATGGCCGTGGGCAGGTCGGGCAGGGATTTTTCAATCGCCTCCATCTCGTCCATCAGGCGCATGACCTTGGCCTCGGCGGCGGCGCCGGGGGTCTTCTTCGCTTCGGCCTGGGCGGCGGACACTTCCTTCTTTTTGGCCGCCAGCGCCTGTTCGGCGATCTTCACCGCGGCGAAGTCCTCGAAGTCGCCCAGCGGCGTTTCATGCGCCAGCGACAGCGCGCCCATGCGGTCGCTGCTGAACGACTGGGTGCTCTTGAAGATGGCGGCGAGCGCGTAGTAGTCGGCCTGGGTCACCGGATCGAACTTGTGGTCGTGACAGCGCACGCAGCCGAGGGTCATGCCGAGGAAGGCGCGACCGGTGGTCTCGAGCTGCTCGTCGATGACATCCATCGCCAGCTTTTCCTTGTCGGGCTCGGCCAGCACCTTGGCGCCGAGGTTGAGGAAGGCGGTGGCGGTGGCCTGTTCCTGGCGCTCGGCCAGGTCGCGCGCCGGCAGCAGGTCGCCGGCGATCTGTTCGGTGAGAAAGCGGTCGAAGGGTTTGTCGCGGTTGAAGGCGCGCACGACGTAGTCGCGGTAGCGCCAGGCGGTGCCGAGGGCGATGTTTTCGTCGAGGCCGTTGGAGTCGGCGTAACGGGCGACATCGAGCCAGTGCCGGCCCCATTTTTCGCCGTAGTGCGGCGAGGCGAGCAAACGGTCGATCAGCCGGCGCACGGCGGCCTCGGGCGCGGCCTTCTGGTCGGCAACGAAAGCCGCCAGTTCCTCGGGCGTCGGCGGCAGGCCGGTGAGATCAAAGGTGATGCGGCGCAGGAAGGTGGCGGGATCGGCGGGCGGGGCGTAGCTGAGGCCTTTTTCGGCGAGCTTGGCCTGCAGGAAGGCGTCGATGGGATGACCGTTTTTCGGGGTCGGCACCTCGGCGACCGGCCGGAAGGCCCAGTGGCGGCGGCCCTGCTCGACATCGACCGGGCGCGGCTTGACGGAGGCGGCAATCTCCTCGCTGCGCGGGTCGGGCGCGCCGCGCTGGACCCATTCCTCGAGCACGCGTTTCTCGGCGGCCGAGAGCGGGCTCTTCGGCGGCATCTGCAACTCGCGTTTCTGGTAGCGGATGGCGGTGATGAGCAGGCTCTTGTCGGGATCGCCGGCGACCAGGGCCGGGCCGTTGTCGCCGCCCTGCAGCAGAGCCGGCTGGGAATCGACCGTCAGGCCGCCCTTGCTCTTGCCGGCCTCGGCGGAGTGACATTCGTAGCAGCGTTCGACGAGGATGGGGCGGACCTTCTTTTCGAAGAACTCCAGGTCCGCGGCGGACGGCTCCGCGCGCGCGGCCGTGATCAGGCCGGCGCCGGTGGTGAGGGCCAGAAGTGCGTGAAGACGCATGACCCTAGCTACGGCCGCCGTGGGGGCATTCTTGCCGGCCGGGCGGGCTCAGCCGCGCTGGAAGAAACCGCGCTGCTTCGCGCTGATGGGCAGGCCGCACCTTTCCATGACCTGCAGCATGTCCTCCCAGACCTGGCGCTTCACCTCCAAGCCGCCGCCGGCCAGGCGTTCCTCGCGCAGGATGAAGCTGGGGTGGAAGGTGACCATGGTCGGGATGCCGCGCACCTCGAAGAAACGGCCGCGCAGGCGCGAGACCGGTCCCTCGATGCCGAGTCCCTCGCAGGCGGTCTTGCCGAGCGCGATGATGACCTTCGGGCGGATGATGTCGATCTCGGTGAGGATGAAAGGCAGGCAGGCGCGCATCTCCTCGCGGGTCGGCGCGCGGTTGGAGCTGCCCTGGTCGGGCATGGCCGGGCGGAACTTGCAGATGTTGCTGATGTACACCCGGTCGCGGTCCAGGCCCATGGCCTTGATGATGCCGGTCAGTTTCTGGCCGGCCGGACCGACAAAGGGTTCACGCTGGCGCTCCTCCTCGGCGCCCGGCGCCTCGCCGATGAACATCAGCTCGGCCTCGGGCGAGCCGGTGGCAAAGACCATCGTCTCGCGCAGACTGCCGAGCGCGCGCGGTTCCGTGGCGGTTTCAGCCAGCGCGGCCAGCGCCGCGAGTTTTTCCGCCTTGCTGGTGCCCGGCACGCTGAGCACGGGGTCGGGTGTGGCGGGTGCCAGGACCGGTGCCGCCGGCTCCTGCATGAGGGTGGCGGGTGGGGCGAGGGGTTCGGCGTCCGCCTCCACCAAGCGGCGCACCTCGGCGGCGCGGGCACGCCGGCCCTGGCGATAGGCGCGCAGGCGCTCCAGGCTGTCGGGGCGCAGCGGCACGTGGCTGGCGCCGGCCGCCCGGCGCTGCTCGAGATAGGCTTTCAGGACGGCTGCCGCCTGCATGGACATGACTCATTCTTGCGCCAGCCGTGGCGGCGGCTCAAGCGGATTCGCCTCAGGGGCCGTCGAAGACCATGCCCTTGCTGTGGGCCTGGCCCTCGGCCCGGCGCTGGCGCGCCTCGGCAAAAAAGCTCTTCAGCAGGGCGACGCTCTCCTCGGCGAGCACACCGGCGGTGATCTCGCAGCGGTGGTTCAAATTCGGCGCCTGCAGCAGGTTCCAGAAGCCGCCGGCGGCCCCGCCCTTGGGATCGACGCAGCCAAAGATGACGCGTCGCACCCGGCAGTGCACGAGCGCGCCCGCACACATCGGGCAGGGCTCCTTGGTGACGTACAGATCGCAGTCGGTCAGCCGCCAGTCCTCGAGCGCGCTTTCGGCCTGGGTCAGCGCCAGCATCTCGGCATGAGCGGTGGCATCCTTGAGGGTCTCGACCTGGTTCCAGGAGCGGGCAATGACGCGATCCTGATGAACGATCACCGCGCCAATGGGCACCTCGCCCTGGCGCGCGGCCTTGGCGGCCAGGCGCAGGGCCTCGCGCATGAACAGGGCGTCGGAGGGCGGTTCAAGGACGGGCGGCAGTTCGTTCATTGCGCCACCCTCCCACAGGCGCCGTGCGGATGCAACGGCGCTCGTGCAGCCGCGCGTTTTCAGCCGCCGGCGGTGATCTGAACGATCTCAATGACATCTCCCTCGGCCACCTGCGCGGAGTCGATCTCGCGCGGCAGCAGGGCCGTGCGGTTGTGCTCGACCACGACGGGTCGGCCGGCCAAGCCAAGCGACTCCAGCAGCCGGGACATCGTCAGGGGGCCGTCGAACTCGCGTTTTTCGCCGTTCAGGGTGATGGTCATGCCACACCCAAAAACCCGGCTCAGGCGGCCGTCAAGCCCGCGCTCAGGCCGCAGAGGATGGCGCTGTCCCAATCCTTCCACACCGGATCCAGACCCTGGCGGCGCAGCATGGCGGTCACCTCGGCCGGGCTGCGGGTGTCGGCGATGCCAAACTGGCCCTCGGCCTTCGCCTGTTCGGGCTTGTCCGCCAGGTCGACGCGGCGACCCTTGACTGTCAGGTGCAGGTCCTCGGCACCGGCGCCGGTGTAGCCGCCCGGCTCGGTGTGGCTGCCCGCGCTCATGCTGGTCACACCCAGCGGTGCCAGGGCATCGCGCAGCGCCGCCGGTTCGCGTGTGCTCAGCACAATGCCGGCTTCGGGGAAGGTCAGGCGAAACGCGCACAGCGTCTGCACCAGCGCCCAGTCGGGGAAGCCGGTCAGCGGCTGGAAGCCCCCCGCCGCCGGGCGCAGGCGCGGGAAGGCCACCGTGTAGCTGGCGCGCCAGCAATGGCGCTGCAGGTGCTCCAGATGGGCGGCCAGGCGCAGGGCCTCGAGCCGCCAGTCGCTCAAACCAAACAAGGCGCCGATGCCGATGCGGCGGAAGCCGCCCTCGTGACCGCGCTCCGGGCAGGCCATGCGCCACTCAAAGTCCTTCTTCGGTCCGGCCGTGTGCATCTGCGCATAGACGTCGCGGTCGTAGGTCTCCTGGTAGACGACCAGGCCCTCCGCGCCGGCGGCAACCATGCGCGCATACTCCGGCGCCTCCATAGGGCCGACCTCAATCGCGACCGTGGGAATGAAGTCGCGGATGGCACGGATGCAGTCCTCCAGGTAGCCGTCGCTGACAAACTTGGGGTGCTCACCCGCCACCAGCAGGATGTTCCGGAACCCCTGGGCCGCCAGGTGGCGTGCCTCGCGCACCACCTGTTCGACACTCAGGGTCACGCGCAGGATGCTCGGGTTGTCGCGCGAGAAGCCGCAGTAGGAGCAGTTGTTGACGCACTCGTTCGACACATACAGCGGCGCGAACAGGCGCATGGTGCGGCCAAAGTGCCGGCGGGTCAGGGCACTGGCCTCGCGCGCCATGGCTTCGAGCTGCGACGGCGTCTTGGTTTCCAGCAGTCCCCAGAACCGCTCCAGCAGCGGCGATTTGCGCCCGGGCAGGGCGTCGAGGACGGGCAAAAAGACGGTCGGCATGGGGCGGGCGAAGAGGGTGGAGGGATTCTATACGCGCCGCAGCGGCGGAGTGCAACGGGCGGGCGTCAGGCAAGGCGCGGAGAGCTTGGAGCGGAAAGGCCGGGATGCGGGCGCAACGGCCCGCGGCGCCGGACAAAAGCGGCCGAGGCGTTTTTTTTGCTGCTTGTGCGCCGGCCGTTGGCTAGCCTGCAATCCGTGGTTTCGTCTGCACCTTCCCCGTTTTGGGGCGGACCCTTCATCCTTTTTTCGCCATGCTCCGCTGCCTCGCCCTCTCCGTGTTGACCGCCCTGCCGGCCCTGGCCGCCAAGCCGAACGTGCTCTTTCTCTTTGCTGACGACCAGTGCTACAACACGGTGCGCGCGCTCGGGCACCTCGACATCGACACGCCCAACCTTGATCGCCTGGTCACCGGTGGCACCACCTTCACCCATGCCTACAACATGGGCTCCTTCAGTCCGGCGGTCTGCGTCGCCAGTCGCACCATGCTGGCCACGGGCCGCAGCCTGTGGCAGGCGCGTGCGGTTTATGACACAGCGGATCGCGAGCGCGAGGCTGGCCGGCTCTGGCCGCAGCTCATGGCGGCCCAGGGCTATGCCACCTACTACACAGGGAAGTGGCACGTGAAGGCGGACCCGGCCAAGGCCTTTGAGTTTGTGGCCCACATCCGCGCCGGCATGCCCAAGGACGTCAAGGAAGGTTACAACCGTCCCCTGGCCGGTCAGCCGGATCCCTGGAGTCCGTCGGACCCGAAGTTCGGCGGCTTCTGGGAGGGCGGCAAGCACTGGAGTGAGGTGGTCGGTGATGACGCCGTTGCCTTCCTCGACAAGGCCGCCGCCGATCCGCGGCCGTTTTTCCTGACTGCCGCCTTCAATGCCCCGCACGACCCGCGGCAGTCGCCCAAGGAGTATGTCGACCGCTACCCGCTGGAGCGTGTGGCCGTGCCGGCCAATTTCCTGCCGGAGTATCCCCACAAGGACGCCATCGGCTGTGGCCCGGGCTTGCGCGACGAGAAACTGGGGCCGTTCCCGCGCACCGAACATGCGGTGAAGGTGCACCGCCAGGAGTACCACGCCCTCATCACCCACTTGGACGCCCAGATTGGTCGCATCCTCGATGCCCTGGAACGCTCGGGCCGGGCGGAGAACACCTACGTCTTCTTCACCGCCGACCACGGGCTCGCGCTCGGTCAGCACGGCCTGTTCGGCAAGCAGAACCTGTATGAGCACAGCCTGCGCGTGCCCCTTTTGGTGCGCGGCCCGGGCATTCCCGCCAATGCCCTTGTCAGCGCGCCGGTGCACCTGCAGGATGTCATGCCGACCGCACTCGAACTGGCTGGCGCGCCGAAGCCCGACCATGTCTTCTTCCACAGCCTGCTGCCGCTCGCGCGCGGCGAGACGCAGGCCTCGGCCTATCCGTCGATCTACGCCGCCTACCTCGACCTGCAGCGGGCGATCCTGCACGACGGTTGGAAGCTCATCGCCTATCCGAAGGCCGGCGTGCTGCGCCTTTACCATTTGACGGAGGACCCGCTGGAACAGCGTGATCTCGCCGCCGATCCCGCCCAGGCCGAACGTCGCCGCGCACTGTTCGCCCGGCTGCGGGAACGCCAGCGGGAACTGGGGGATCCTCTCGATCTGGCGCCCGCCTTTCCGGGGCTCTGACCCGCAATCCCCGCTTTCCTCGGCCTGCCGGCCGGCGTAACTCTCGCAGTCCGCGATGATTCAGCTCGACCACCTGACCATGCAGTACGGCGACCTGCGGGCGCTCGACGACCTCAGCCTGGAGGTGCGACCTGGCGAGCTGTTTGCCTTCCTCGGTCCGAATGGCGCCGGCAAGACCACGGCGATCCGGCTGCTCACCGGCCTCATGAAACCCATGGCCGGGCGCGTGCGGATCTGCGGCATTGACATCCAGGAGGAACCACAGAGGGCGAAGGCCCTGCTTGGTTACGTGCCCGACGTGGCGGCCTTCTACGAAAAGCTGAGTGCGCCGGAGTTCATGCAGTTCATTGCCGAGCTCTTTGAGATGGATCCGGCCCGGGCGGCAGCGCGCACCGAGCAGTTGTTCGACCGTTTCGCCCTGCACGAGCACGGGGCTCAGCGCATCGAGAATCTCAGTCATGGCACCCGCCAGCGCCTGGCCATCGCCAGCGCCCTGCTGCATGAGCCCAAGGTGTTCGTCATTGATGAACCCATGGTGGGTCTCGACCCCATCCACGCGCGCGTGGTCAAGGAGGAGCTGCGCAACCTGAGCCGCGCCGGCACGACGGTTCTGATGAGCACCCACCTGCTGCACATCGCCGAGGAGGTGGCCGATCGCATCGGCATCCTGCGCCGCGGCCGGCTCGTTTTCGACGGCACGCTCGCGCAACTGCGCGCGGGCAGTGCCGCCGCCGGCGGCAGTCTCGAGGAGCTGTTCCTGGAAAAGGTCGGCGTTTAGGCCACCAGGGTCTGGTCGCGTGCCGGGCCAACGCCGAGCAGGCTGATGCGGGCGCCGGTGAGTTCCTCGACACGCTTCAGGTAGGCCTTGGCGAGCGGGGGCAGGTCAGCAAAGTTTTTGATGCCGCTGAGGTCCTGCTTCCAGCCCTGATGGGTTTCGTAGACCGGTTCGCAGGCTTCGAGATCGGCGGCGGTGCTCGGCGGGTAGTGCAGGGTTTCGCCGCGCAGCTTGTAGGCCGTGCAGATCTGCACCGTGTCGAGGCCGTCAAGGCCGTCGAGGTTGGTGATGGCCAGTTCGTCGGCACCGTTGATCATGACGGCGTAGCGCACCAGCACCGCGTCGAGCCAGCCGCAGCGGCGGGCGCGGCCGGTGGTGGCGCCGAACTCGCGGCCCATGTTGTGCAGCATGTCGCCGATGTCCTCGTTCTCGGTGACGAAGGGGCCGGAGCCGACACGGGTCGTGTAGGCCTTGGCGACCGCGACCACCTTGTCGATCATGCGCGGCGGCACGCCCGAGCCGGTACAGGCGCCGCCGGAGGTGGTGTTCGACGAGGTGACGAAGGGATAGGTGCCGTGGTCGATGTCGAGGTAGGTGCCCTGGGCGCCTTCAAACAGCAGGTTCTTGCCGGCGCGGATGGCCTCGTGGCAGTAGACGGCGGTGTTGGTGATGTGCGGGGCGAGGATGCTCGCGGCCTCCAGCATGCGGGCAACGGTTTCCTCGACCGGGACCTCGGCGACGCCGGCGGCGCGCAGGGTCTCGTTGTGCAGGACGATGCGCTCGCGCAGTTCGTCGGCAAAGATGTCGGGCTGCTTGAGCAGGATGGTGCGCAGGCCGCCGCGCTCGACCTTGTCGGCATAGGCCGGGCCGATGCCGCGGCCGGTGGTGCCGATCTTCTTGTCGCCGCGCTTGGCCTCGCGCGCCTGGTCGAGGCCGCGGTGGTAGGGCATGACCAGATGGGCGGTCTCGCTGATGAGCAGGTTGTCGGGCGTGATCCTGACGCCCTGACCGCGCAGCTTGTTCATCTCCTCGATCAGGCCGAGCGGATCCATGACGACGCCGTTGCCGATGACGCAGACCTTGCCCTCCCAGAGGATGCCACTGGGGATGAGGTGCAGGATGTACTTCGTGCCGTTGTTGATGACGGTGTGGCCGGCATTGTTGCCACCGGCGGCACGCACGACGACGTCGGTGTTCTCGGTGAGATAATCGACGATTTTACCTTTTCCTTCATCGCCCCACTGGGCGCCGACAACGATGGTATTGGACATGATGGATGGAGTGCGGCGGGGGTGGCCGCGGAGGGTTGGAATGGGAACAGGGGAGGGCGGCGGGCGTTGCCGCCGCGGTGGGGAGCCGGGCTGGGTGGAGGGTCAGGAACCCAGTTGGGTGAAGGAGAAGGCGGCGTAGGCGCAGACGATCAGCGCCAGCACCCCAAGCAGGAGGATCGGACCGGTGCCTTCACCCTTGCTCGGAGTTTTGGGGCCGAAGTCGCGGCGCCGGCTTTTGTCGATCGGCAGCACGGCGTAGCCGGCAGCCTGGCGCGGGGCGGTGCGCGGGGTGGACTCGGCTTCGTCACCGAGAAAGAGGCATTCGACATGGCCAAGGGTGAAGCTGCCGCCATGGATCAGTTCGAGGCGTTCCACGCGCTCGCCGCCGACCTTGGTGCCATTGGTCGACCCCAGATCGGTCAGCACCCAGACGCCGGCTTCAAGCCCGATCTCGCCATGATGGCTGGAGACGGATTCGTCGGCAATGACCAGGTGATTGTCCGCCGCACGGCCGATGCTCATGCGCTCGGCCACAAACTCGGCCTCGGCGCTGACCCCGGCTGGGGTGGTGTACTGAATTTTTGCCATAGAAACGCGACAGGTAGCAGCAGGGCAGGGGGCTGGCAAGCCGCAATCTGTCCCCTGACAAGGCCGGTTTCAGGGCTCATTGACACGCCGTCCGGAGGGGTCGACCACCTTGACGGTGACGAAGAACAGGACGTGTTTCATCTGGCGCCGGGTGACGTCGCTGCGGAACAGGCGGCCCACATAGGGGGCGTCGCCGATGAGCGGCACCTTGTCCTGCATGACGATGGTGTTGTCGGTGACCAGGCCGCCGAGCACGACGGTGGCACCGTCGTAGATGTTCACCGCGGTGACAACCTTCTTGGTGTCGAAGACCGGCTGATAGATGAAGTTGTCGGTCAGCAGGTTGTAGTTGCCTTCAAAGACGCCGAAGATGGGGGTGCCGTAGTTGACGAAGCCGCTGAATTCGGTGAATTCCGGGGTGATGGCGAGGTCGACCATGCGGCCATCCTCGGAAATGACGGGTTCGACCTCCAGCACCACGCCGGTGCGGCGCATGTCAAAGGCGGTCGGCGTGGTCGGTGTGACCACGGGCGGCGGCAGCGGGATGGGCACGCGCACCCCGTTGACGATGACGATGCGGTTGGCGCCGACGTTCGTGGGCACCTGCGGTGGGTCGAATTCGGTGGGGTAGATGAGTTCGCGGGTGATCTCGATGCTGGCTTTCTGGCCGCTGCGAGTGACGACGGCCGGCTGGGCGGCCACGTCGACGCCCTTTTTCTGGTCGAGCGCCCGGACCACGGTCTGGAACTGTGGCGAGGTGAGCACACCGCTGACGGAAAAGACGCCGGGCGAGCGTGAGGAGGAGATGGGCGAGGTGTTGGTGTTCGAGTCCAGCAGGGCGTCGATGCTGTCGCCGGGCAGGTCCCCCGTGGAACGCAGGCCGGCCGTGACGGGATTGAAGCCGAGCGCGGTTGTGCCGGCCGCGGTGGCGACCTGCTGCGGGAAGTCCTGGGTCAGGAAGGTGTTGGGCTGGGCGTTGCCGATCGTGCCTCCGGCGCCCTGCAGTTCGCCGCCCCAGGAGCCGAGCAGCCAGTCGAAACCGAGTTCCTTGAGACGGTTGTCGCGCACCTCAAGCATCTTGACCTCAATGACGACCTGGCGCGGCGAGCGGTTGAAGGCCTGCTCGACGAGCAGATCCACCACCTCGAGGTTTTTGGCGGTGTTGCGCACGATGAGGGTGCTGCTCGACGGATTGTAGCTGGCGCCGGTGCCTTCCGGGAAGGTGACGCCCTGACTCTCCAGGAATTCCTTGGCGCCAAGGCGGCGCAGTTGGGGGGTCGCCGAAGTGCTGGCGCCACCGGCGAAGGGATCGGCGCTGGCGGGGGCGGCACTGGCGGCGGGCGCGCTGCTGATGAAGTCGGGGGGCACGCGGTAGGTGCGGCTGATGATGTCCGCCGAGGCGTCGGCGAGCGAGACCAGGCGCACGGCAAACTCCTCGACCTTGTAGGTGATGCCGGCGATGTCGGCGACGTAGCGCAGCACTTCCTCGACCGGCACCTCGCGCAGGTTGAGTGAGATCGGCTTGAGCGGCTGGTCGGCGGGCACGCCGTTGACGAAATCGATGCCCTTGCCGGTGGGATCGAGGTCGCGGGTGCGCACACGCAGGTATTCCATGACTTCGCCAACGGTGGCCTCACTGAAGTCGATCTGGGCAATGACCATTTCACGCAGCTTGCGCTGAATGGTTTCGCGCCCGCCGCGGGGTGCCCCGGCTGCGGCTTCCCGACCCTCGGCGGCGCCGAACAGGGAGGAGAGGTTGGTGGCGGCCGGCGGATTTTCCCAGGCGGCGTTCACCTGGTTGAGCATGCGCGAGCGCTGCTGGTCTCTGGCCGATTCAAGGTAGAGGCTGCGCTCTTTCTCCACGGCCTCCAGGCCGCGGCGGGCTGCGGAATTCGTCGGGTCGGCCCGGAGAATGTCCTCGTAGCCGGCGATGGCGGCATCCAACTGGCCCGTTTCCGCCTGTGAGGCGGCCAGGGTGAAGCGGCGGGAGACATCCTCGACGCGCTGCAGGTGTTGCGGGGTGAGGGCGGGCGGGTAGCGATCCGGATCGGTCAGACGGCGGCGCACCGCGGCGACGCGCGGATCCTCCTTCGAGACGTTCGGAGCATCGAGCTTGTCGAGCAGGGCGGCCGCAGCTCGGGGGTCACCCGCGCCGGCCAGTTCAACGGCGCGCGCCAAGCCGGCGCGGACGTAGCCCTCGCGGGCCACGACCTGCAGTTCGACATCGCTGCCGGGGGCGGAGAGGGAGGTGTGCAGGGCTTCAAAACGCTCCAGGGCTTCCGCGTGACGGCCTTGCTGCAGTGCTAGCAACGCCTCTTGCAGGCGTTCCTGCCGGGCGGCCAGGGCCTGCTGCCGGGCGGCCGGTTCGGGTTGACCGGTCTGACCGGGATCGGCCTGGAGGCAGGGTGCTGTCGCCACCGCCAGCGCAAAACACCAGGCAAAAGGCAAGCCAGGACGACGGCTGCGCAGGGCCGGGAAAGGGGGCGGGGAAATCATGTGGCGGAAACGAAAGCTGGAAATCGCAGAAATATCAAGATTTGCCCGCAAGCCCAAGCATTTTCTCCCAAGGCGGCGAGAATTCCGCGCGTTGCAGTCCTGACCGCCACCCGGACCCCGCCAACCGCCGGAGGGCGCTTTTTTTCCTGCCGTAGCCCATGATTTTGCGTGCAACATTGCCTTCGTCGCGAATGTTGAGAATTGCCCCCCCCACCATGCCCTTGCTGCCCCCCTTCCATCCGCCCAACCGCGGTTCCAGACTCTGCATCGCCGCTGCTTTCAGTCTGCTCTGCCTTGGCACGACCTCCGGACAGATCTCCGATCTGAATGATCTCCGGCAGATTCTCACCCAGAATCAAAGCGCGAAGACGAGTGCGCTCGGTGAAGGTCGTGCGGGCCTGATGGAGAACAATCCCAACGTCTTCTACGCCAACCCCGGTCCTTGGGGCAAGCTGCGCTGTGCCTACGTCTACCTTGAGGCGCCCGACAATCTCATCTCCAACTTTCCGCTGCCCAACACCCGCCCCCGCTGGAGCTTTCCCGAAGCCATGCTGCCGCGGCTGGGCGATTTTTTCCGCGAGGCCGGGCTGTCGCAGGCGCTCATAGATCTGCTGCTCAACGAACGCAACCTCGTCAAGGAGAGCGGTTTCGTGCACCTGTTCCCGCCGCTGCCCGACCTGGAAGCGCTGACGCCCGAGGTGCGGGCGCTGATCTACACCGAACTTTCCAAGTACGAACCCAACGAATTCTGCGTCGATCCCGTGCTCATTGTCGGCCAGACGGTGAAGGAATGGTATCGCACCAGCAAGCTGCGTCCGGAAATCATCGCCAAGGTCGAACAGATGTCCTACCTGCGCGGCGAGACCACCGCTTTCAGCGACATTTCCGCGATCCTCAACTACGCGGAGTCGGATTCCGAGGCACGCACCATCTTCAAGGCCTTCACCCGCACTCGTGCGCTCATGGTCAAGATGGAGCTCGATGACCAGTCCAATCTCGATGGCCTGCTCAACTACTGGACTCTCGGCATCGGCCTGCGCCGCAAGGACATCGAGCCGCTCATGCAGTCCATCATCGACACTAACGGCGTTGAAAGCCTGCCGCTTTCGCATGTGCTGCCCTCGCTTGTGCGCAAGCTTCTGTACACCTATCCCGGCATGGACCTCGCGCGCAACGGCACCTTCCCGGACTGCCATTGGACCTCGCTGAACTTTTTCAATTTCGAGCCCCATCAGTACCTGCTCGACTCGCGCCTCGCCACCAGCCAGGTGCTGGAGAACTTCGAGCCGGTTGAGCCGCCCCTGCAGTACGGCGACATCCTTTTCTTCCTGAGCAATTCCACCGGCGACGCTTTTCACTCCTGCGTGCACCTGGCTGACGACCTGGTCTTCACCAAGAATGGCCGCAACGTGCTGTCGCCCTGGGTCATCATGAAACTCGATGACGTCAAGAAGATCTACCTGTACAAGGGCGATGGCCGTGTGCAGGCTTTCCGCCGACGCGCGGACAGCAGCATTGTGCCCTCGAACTGAGCTGCCTCTCAGGGCAGCTCAACGATGACTTCCATCTCGACCAACGCGCCCAACGGCAGGCCGGCGACCTGAACCGTGGAGCGTGCCGGCTTGTGGCCCTGGAAGGCCGCCGCATACAGCGGGTTCACCTTGGGAAAGTCGGCCATGTCCTGCAGGAAGACCGTGGCCTTGACGACGTCCGCCAGCGACCGCCCCTGGGCGAGCAGCAGGGCCTCGAGGTTGGCGAACACCTGGCGCGTCTGGCCCTCAACATCGGCGGCCTCGATCCTGCCGGTGGCCGGGTCAATCGGGATCTGGCCCGAGCAGAACAGAAAGCCGCCGGCGCGGACCGCCTGCGAGTAGGGACCGACCGCGGCCGGCACGTGCGGGATGTCGTTGATGAGTTCCATGCCCATCCCTTCCACCGGTCGCGCTGGCGGGTCAAGCGCCGGCTCGCGCCGCCAGCAGCCGCTCGTACAGCAGCTGCGTGCGGTGGGCGATGCTGGTCCAGCTGAAGCGCTCGACCGCCCGCCGGCGGCCGGCCTCGGCCATGGCGCGGCGCTTGGCCGGATCGGCCATGAGCTGGTTGACGGCCTCGGCGAGGTCGCGCGCGAAGCGCTCGGGCTCGAGTGCCTCAAACGGGCTTTCGTTCTGCTGGTCGAGTGGCACCAGCAGGCCGGTCTCGCCGTGCACGACCACCTCCTTGATGCCGCCCACGGAACTGGCAACGACGGCCGTCTCGCAGGCCATGGCTTCCAGGTTGATGATGCCGAAGGGTTCGTAGATCGACGGGCAGCAGAACACCTCGGCGTGCGAGTACATGGCGATCTTTTCCTCGGCGGGCAGCATGGAGCGGATCCAGACGACATTGCCATGGCGCGCCTGCGCCTCGGCCACGGCCGCCTTCATCTCGGCCTCGATCTCCGGCGTGTCCGGCGCGCCGGCGCAGAGCACGACCTGGATGCCGGGCGTCATGTGGGCAATGGCGCGGACGAGGTGGATGATGCCCTTCTGGCGGGTGATGCGGCCGACAAAGAGCACGAACGGCAGGTCGGGATCGACGCCGTGCTTGCGCAGGATCTCCGGGGCCTCGACGCGCCGGTACTCGTCCGGGTCGATGCCGTTGTGGATGACGTGGATCTTGTGCGGATCGAGGTTGAACAGGCGCAGCAGGTCGAACTTGGTCTCCTCCGAGACGGCGATGACGGCGTCGGCCATCTCCAGGGCGGTGCGCTCGAGCCAGACGGTGAAGTCGTAGCCGCCGCCGAGCTGCTCGCGCTTCCAGGGACGCAGCGGCTCCAGCGAGTGCACGGTCAGCACCATCGGCAGGCCGTAGTTGAGCTTGGCGAGGATGCCGCCGAAGTGCGAGTACCAGGTGTGCAGGTGGACGATCTGGGCGTCGATGCCGCGCGTGTTGAAATCGAGGCAGCGCTGCACGGCGCCAAACACCGATTTCAGATTCGGCGGGCAGGTCCAATCCGCGCTGTCGAGGCCGGCGCCCTGCACGGCCGGGTTGCCGTCGCTCTGCTGATCGCCGAAGCAGCGCACCTCCACCTCCATGAGCTTGGCCAGCTCGCGCGTGAGGTATTCGACATGGACGCCGGCGCCGCCGTAGATGTGCGGCGGGTATTCGTTGGTGAGGAAAAGCGATTTCATGGAGCCGATTTCATCTAGCCCGCGTTTTCGCCACCTGTCCACTGTGGCTTGCGGTGCCCCCGTAGCGGCGCCGATCGGAATCCAGGCGGGCAGTACGACCTATCAAGGCCCGGTCATGCCCGCCCGCGCCAGCGGCGAGGTGCCGCCGCGCGGGTCGGGAAGGGGAGATCAGGCGTTGGCACGCAGGATCTGCGCCAGCACGTAGGGCAGGATGCCGCCGGCGCGGTAGTAGTCGATCTCCACCGGCGTGTCGAGGCGGACGACAACCGGCACGTCGAAGGACGAGCCGTCGGCCTTCGTCACGCGCAGGGTCGCTTCGCTCTGCGGCTTGATGGCGTTGGAGATGCCGAGCAGATCAAAGCTGGCGTCGCTCAGGTCCTTGACCTTGTCGTAGTCGGCCTTGTCCTTGAAGTTGCAGGGCAGCACGCCCATGCCGACGAGGTTGCTGCGGTGGATGCGCTCAAAGGACTTGGTGATGACCGCCTTGACGCCGAGCAGGCGCGTGCCTTTGGCCGCCCAGTCGCGGCTGGAACCCATGCCGTAGTCCTCGCCGCCGATGACGACGGTCGGGGTGCCGGCCTTTTGGTAGGCGACGGCGGCATCGTAGATCGACATCTCCGTGCCGGCAGGCTGCAGCAGGGTGTCGCCACCCTCCTTGCCGCCGAGCATGAGGTTCTTGATGCGCACGTTGGCAAAGGTGCCGCGGGTCATGATGCGGTCATTGCCGCGGCGGCTGCCGTAGCTGTTGAAGTCGGCCTGGGCGACGCCGTTTTCCTCGAGGTGACGACCGGCCGGGCTGGTCTTCTTGATGGCGCCGGCCGGGCTGATGTGGTCGGTCGTGACGCTGTCGCCAAAGATGCCCAGCGGCCGCGCGCCGCGGATCTCGGCGATGTCGCGCGGCTCCATGCTGAAGTCCTCGAAGAAGGGCGGGTGCTGGATGTAGGTGCTCTTGGCGTTCCAGCCATAGACGAGGCCGGTCGAGCCGGGGATCTCGTTCCACTTCGGGTTCTGGCTGGCGAAGTCGGTGTACAGCGCGCGGAAGACGTCCGGCGAGAGGGCGGTGAGCATGACCTCGCGGATTTCCTCGAGGCTCGGCCAGATGTCCTTGAGGTAGACACCGCTGCCGGCAACGATTTCCTCGGTCGACAGGTCGATGTCGACCGTGCCGGCGATGGCGTAGGCGACGACGAGCGGCGGGCTCATCAGGAAGTTGGCCTTGATGCTCTGGTGCACGCGCGCCTCGAAGTTGCGGTTGCCCGAGAGCACGCTGGCGGCGACGATGTCCTCGGCGCGGACGACGTCCTCAATGCCGGGGTCGAGCGGGCCGGAGTTGCCGATGCAGGTGGTGCAGCCGTAGCCGACGGTCTGGAAGCCGAGCTTGTCGAGCTCCTGCTGCAGGCCGGTCTTGGTGAGGTAATCGGTCACCACGCGGCTGCCGGGGCCGAGGCTGGTCTTGACCGCCGGCTTGACGGTCAGGCCCTTGGCGTTGGCCTTCTTTGCCAGCAGGCCGGCGGCGAGCATGACGCTGGGGTTGCTGGTGTTGGTGCAGCTGGTGATGGCGGCGATCAGCACGCTGCCGTGGCTGATGACGTCCTTTTCACCGCCCTTGCTGTCGACCTTGACCTCCCAGAGCGGGTAGGCGGGTTCGGCGTTCTCTTCAATCGCCACGCCCTCCTGGGCGCCGAGGGCCTGGGCGACGGAGCCGCCCTCCGGTTCGGCGTCGAGGCCGGCCGGCAGGTTGTCCGGAGCGCCGAGGCTGACTTCCGGCTGCTTGCCGTAGCCCTGCGGGGTCGGCTTGGCGAGCATCTCCTCCCAGGTCTGCTTGAGGGCGTCGACGGTGATGCGGTCCTGCGGGCGCTTCGGGCCGGCGACGCTCGGCTGGATCTGGCCAAGGTCGAGCTCGAGCTCGCTGCTGAATTCGATCTCGCCCTTCTTCGGGATGCCGAACATGCCCTGGGCGGTGAAGTAGTTCTTGAAGGTCGCGCACAGCTCCTCGCTGCGGCCGGTGCCGCGCAGGTAGTTGACGCTCTCCTCGTCGACCGGGAAGAAGCCCATGGTCGCGCCGTACTCGGGCGCCATGTTGGCGATGGTCGCGCGGTCGGGCAGCGGCAGGCTCTCGGCGCCGGGGCCGTAGAATTCGACGAACTTGCCGACGACGCCGTGCTTGCGCAGCATCTGGGTGCAGTGCAGGGCGAGGTCGGTGGCGGTGACGCCCTCGCGCAGGGCGCCGGTGACGTACACGCCGACGACTTCCGGCACCAGGAAGGTGACCGGCTGGCCGAGCATGCCGGCCTCGGCCTCAATGCCGCCGACGCCCCAGCCGACGACGCCCAGGCCGTTGATCATGGTCGTGTGGCTGTCGGTGCCGACGAGGGTGTCCGGGTAATAGACGCCGTCCTTTTCGAGCACGCCCTTGGCCAGGTACTCCAGGTTGACCTGGTGGACGATGCCGATGCCGGGCGGCACCACCTTGAAGGTGTCGAAGGCCTGTTCGCCCCACTTGAGGAACTCGTAGCGCTCGCGGTTGCGCTCGAACTCGAGCTCCAGGTTCCTGTTGAGCGCCTCCTGGGTGCCGGCGAAGTCGACCTGCACACTGTGGTCGACGACGAGGTCAACCGGCACCAGCGGCTCGATCATTTTCGGGTTCTTGCCGAGTTCATGGACCTTGCTGCGCATGGCGGCGAGGTCGACCAGCAGCGGCACGCCGGTGAAATCCTGCAGGACGATGCGCGCGACGGTGAAGGGGATCTCGTAGTCACCCGGGTTCTTGGCGTTCCAGTTGGCGAGGTTGACGACGTCCTTCTCGGTCACCTTCTTGCCGTCGAGGTTGCGCAGCAGCGACTCCAGCACGATGCGGATGGAGATCGGCAGCCGGGAAACCTTGCCGACGCCCTGCTTCTCCAGTTCGGGCAGGGAATGGAATTTGCCGGGGGCGCCGGAGCCGGTGGGGAAGGTGCTGAGGGTGTTCATGAGGGTGAAAGGGCGGAAACGGGGAAAGAAGGCATGCCGCCGCATCGCGCAAGTCCGATCGCGCATCCGCGGCCGAAAGCCGGCGCTTTTTTGAGGGTCGTCGGGCCTCAGCGGGGTTCAAAGGCCAGGACCAGGCGTTCGTAGCCGAGGGTGCGGTCGAAGGCGGCCTCGTGCTCGACCCGCTCGACGGCCTCGATCACGGCCAGGCGGCCGACCTTTTCGCAGCAGAGGCGCAACAGGGTGCGCAGGATCAGTCGCGCGTGCGGGGCGCCCAGGCAGAGGTGGTTGCCGAAGCCGAAGGACAGGTGCGGGTTCGGCTTGCGGTCGAGCCGGACCTCGTCCGGGGCGGGGAAGGCGTCGGCATCGAAATTGGCCGAGGACCAGCAGAGTGAGACGCGCTGGCCGGGAGGCACCACGACGCCGTGCAGTTCGGCGCCGGCCGGGCAGACGCGGCCGATGTGGGTGAGCGGCATGAAGACGCGGAAGAACTCCTCGCTGGCGAGGGTGATGCGTTTCGGATCGGCGCGCAGGAACTCCAGCGCCTCGGGATGCTCGGCCAGGTGGCCGAGCGCACAGGCGATCGTGTGGATGATGGTGTCGCGCCCGCCGGCAAAGGCGAGGTTGGCGAAACCCAGGCATTCCTCACGGGTCAGGCGCCGGCCGCGGAACTCGGCCTGCACGAGGGCACTGAAAAAGTCGTCGCCGGGCTTGGCTTCCGCCTCGTCGAACTTCCGCTCCAGATATTCGTCGAGCACGGTGCCCTTCTTGAACTCGCCGCCGGTCACCTTGAAGACGTGGATGCCCCAGCCGATCCAGGTCTCGGCCTCAGTCTCGGCGGTGTTGAGCAGGTGGGTCAGGGCGCGCGACTGCACGGGCAGGGCGAAGTCGTTCACCACCTCGATCCGGCCGCGCCGCAGGGCCTCGTCGAGAAACCCGCCGATGAGGGCCTCGACCCGGGCGATCATGGCGGGGTCCTTGGCGCGCTGGAAGAAGGGCTCGACGATGGCGCGGTAGTCCGCGTGGTCCGGTGGATCGGTCTCGATCGGCAACTGGCGCACCGAGCGCACCTCCTCCTCCGACGGGATCGGCACGCGGAAGGGGGCATCGGAACTGAAGGTCTGCCAGTCCTTCGCCGCCCGGCGCACGTCCTCGTGGCGCAGGATCATCGTGATGTCTTCGCCGTGGAAGGGACACTTCAGCACGCCATCGGCGGCGCGGGCTTCGCGGAAGGGATCGGAGAAGGCGGACATGAGGAACGATGGAGGGCGGGGGCTCGGATTGTCAACGCGGCACGGCGGAGTTTCGTTTCACCATCCGCCCCGCGTGGGAGTGGATGCTGGAGAGCGCCGCTTCTTGATCCGTCCACCACGGCATCGACTGTGAAGGTTGAGGAAAGCAACCGTGCTGGAGATCGTGTGGTTTGAGTTGCATCTGAATGGGCGCGGTAGAGATAGCCAGCTTCCCTTCGTCACGCTTTACGCGCCTTCATTCGGGCTTCGAATCTTTCCAATAGCTCGCTGTCGGCTCGAAAAGTTGTTTGCTTGAGTGCTTCAAGCATGACCACGCCATCAACGAGTCCACGTTCGTCCGCGAGATCGAGGATGTTCAAGGTTCCGACCGCCAGCAGACCACGCACTTCCGCAGCCGCACGGCCGCGACGTTCATCCATGAGCACGATCGGTATTTTTCGTTCGACAGCAAGACTGATCGCCTCGGTCTCGCCTGGGCCAAGCTGGATCGATTGATCCACGCGGGCTACTTTTTCGATCGTCAGCCAGGCTGGAAGATTCAGCAGCCAACTGGCGACAGCGGTAGGCGCTTTCGGGTGGCGCAATTCGGCCAGCACCGCCTCGGGAATCATCACTTCGTCAAAAAGCTCACGCAGCACCTCTGTCTGACCGATCAGGATGAGATAGTTGAGCGGCGTGGTATCCGCCACCACCACGCCCTGAGCACTCATGCCTTGAGGGCGGCGCGGAGCTTTTCACCACTGGCATCCAGATCTTCCCACGTCGGTTGCTGCTCGGCCCCGTGGCGCTTGAAGAACGCTTCCGCCTCATGAAAACCCAGCCCCAGCATCTCGGCCGCCTGTCCACGCGAGAGCCTGCCCTCGCGGTAGCTTTCCGTGATCAGCATCTGCCGGGCGCGTACGGCCGCGTCAGCCGTATCAAGGCCGAGAAGTTGCCTCCAAGCGTCGGGGAGTTCCAGAACGAGTGTCATGAGTTAATCCTACTTTTTGCAAAGCCATACGCAAGTTGAGGATTTTTGTCTCGCTTCGCCAGGCAGTTTTGGGTCAGCGGGCGGCTTTGCCGCGGCGAGGATGGCGGCGTCCCAGCAGGACTCTTGCAACGGGTGTCGTGAAGCAGGCCCCTTTTTTACCACACAAGAGACGCTGCACCTCAGCGTCCGCCCCCGGCCGCCCGGCGGCGGCGCAGCAGCAGGGGCAGCAGGCCGAGCAAGGTCAACAGGGCGCGGCCGGGTTCGGGCACGACGACGAGGACGCCGCTGGTGGTGAAGCGACTGATGTCCCAGACCAGGCCGCCGCTGAGCGTCGGCAGGTTGAGCTGGCTGAGGTCGTCGTCGGCACCGCTGCGGTAGTTGCTGCCGGGATCAAAACCGGAGAAGTCGACGCCGACCGAACTGGTCCAGTCGAGCAGATTGAAGATCTGGCCGGCCTCGGCGGTGAAGCCGTCGGCCCGCACGGTCAGTTGCCCGGACCAGACCAGGCTGGAGTCGGCGGCGGCGTCAAACACCAGCCGATCGTGGTCGCCGGCGCCACTGATGGCATCGACAAGGGCCTGGTAACCGGCGCTGCCGATGGCGTGACCGCCAAACAGGGGGTCGACCGAACCCGCGTTGGTGGCATCGCGCAGGTCGAGGATGACCAGGGCACCGTTTTCAATGACAAACTTGGCCTGGGCGGTGGTCTGGAAGGTGAGGGTGCCGGTGGCCGAGGCGTTTGTGCCGTTGCCGGCCTGCAGGCTGGCACCGCTGGCGAGGGTGAAATCGCTGCCCTGTACGATGCCCGTGCCGAGCAGGCTGGCACCGGTTTCCACCGTGACCGCACCGCTGCCGGTGGTCGCGCCGGTCGCCACGAGCAGGGATCCCGCGGCGACGCGGGTGCCGCCGGTGTAGGTGTTGACGGCGGTAAGTTCCAGGCGGCCGGCCCCCTCCTTGAGCAGGCTGCCGGCTCCACTGAGCACGCCGGTCAGGCGACCATCGACGTTGTCGCTGTTGACGCCGTCGGCCACCTCAAGGCGACGAACGCGCGTGCCGAGGTTGAGGTTGTTCTGGAACTCCAGCGTGTGGGTCGAGTGGGGGGAGCCCAGGTGCAGGCTGGAGTTGTTGTCGCCGCCCGGTCCGCTCAGGAAGTTGGTGCCGCCCCAGGACAGGTCGGCGGCGCTGCCGACCCCACCGAGGGCGACAATGCGGTCGGCCCCGTGGGCGCTGAAGCCGCCATTGCCGATGAGGGCGACCTGGCCGCCGGTCTGACCGATGGCGCGGGTGAAATCGCCGGCGTCGCCGCCATTGAGATCGGCGCCGAGTTCCAGCACGCCGCCGCCGTAAATACGGGTGATGCCGCTGGTGAAGGTGCGGTCGGCACCCGCGATGCGGAAGGTGGTGCCGGCCACATAGACATCGGCGGGGTTCGCGGCGCGGGTGTAGATCGACAAGCCCGTGCCGGCGAAGATGACGGCCTGGCCGGACAGGGAGTAATCGACGTTGAGGGTGCCGCTGCTGTAATTGGCGAAGAAGATCGAGCTGCCGGTGACGGCGCCCGTGCCGGTGAGGGTCGTGTTGCCGGTGCCGGTGACCAGCAGGCCGCGGCCGGCGGCGCCAACCGCCAGGTTGTTGCCACCCATGTCGAGGGTCACATCGCCGCCGCTGGTGTCGATTTGCAGGCTGTGGAAGTTGATGCCGGCGGTGCGGGTCAGGCTGCTGCTGATGAGGTAGTTCTCGGTGTTGACCGTGGCGGTGCCGGTGCCGTTGAGCACCGTCGCGCCCGTGTAGCGGACGATCTGGTTGGCGCCGTTGCGGGTGGCGTAGCCGTAGCCGCCATCGTCGCGCACGTAGAGCGTGCCGCGGTTGCTGCCGCCCTGGACGAGGATGCCGTTGGTGACGCTGACCGTGGCGAGGGTGTCGACCACCAGGGTGGCGCCGTCGCGCAGATCGAAAAGGGTCGGGGCAAAGCCCTGGCTGGTGAGGGTGCCAACCGTCAGGGTGGCGCCGTTTTCGACGCGCACATGGGCGGTGACGTAGTCACTGCCCGACTGTGTGAGAAGCAGCCCGGCGATGCTGGCACTGGTGGCGTTGGCGACCGTGAGGGAACCGCCGCTCAGGCGCACGGTGGAGTTGGGGCTGAGGGCGGTGCCGGTCGTGTAGTCGGCGACCAGGCTGCCATTGGCGATCGTGGTGTCGCCGCTGTGGCTGGCGTTGCCGGCGAGGGTCTGGGTGCCGGTGCCAATCTTGGCGAAGGCGAGCACGCCGAGGGCGGCGCCGCCGCTGTTGTTGACGAGGTCGCCGGCGTAGCGACCGGAACCGTGGTTGGCGCCGACGGTCAGCGTGCGGGTGGTGGCGCTGGTTGTCTCGTTGGCGATGAGGGCGGCGACGGCGCCGGCATCGCCGTTCAAGGCATCGATCACCGTGCTGACGTTGTTGAGGTCGAGCTTGCCGGCCGCGCTGGCGCCACCGTGCACAGTGACGCTGCCTTCGGCGAAGGCGCTGCTGTTGCCGGAACGCACGGTGCCCTCGAGGATCGTCAGCCCGCCGGTGAAGCGGTTGGCCTGCGACAGCGTGGTGATGCCGGCGCCGGTCTTGACGAGGGCGAGGTTGCCGCTGATCAGGCCGCCGTAGCTGACCGTGCCGGTTTCCGCGATGGTGAAGGTCGACAGTTGGCGGCTGCGGTTGGTGAGTTCGGCGTTGAGGCCGGAGTTGCCCTCGTTGCGCAGGCTGGCGACGGTTTGATCAAAGCCGTTGAGGTCAACCCCGGCATATTCCGCGTTGTTCGAACTGGTGAAATGGATGTCGAGAAGGGTGTCGACCGGCAGGGCGTTGTCGATGCCGAGGAAGACGGTGCCGCGAACGATCTCGGTCTGGCCGCTCCAGCTGTTGCCGCTGCCCGACAGTACCAGGCCGCCCGTGCCGGTGAGTTCGCCGCTGAGGCGGACATCGCTGGTGCCGAGGGCGCCGGTGATGGTGCCGCTGATGACGAGTCGGCCCCCCTCCTGAACCCCGAGGCGGGCCTGGTTGGCGCCAAGGGTCACGTTGCCCGCCCACTCGGCGCGGGCATTGACTCCCGCCTGCAGGCCGCCGCGGTTCGAGGTCGGCGAGCCCTCGCCAACGCCGCCGGTGGTCGAGGAGACGGTGAGGTTTTCGCCGGTGATCGTGATGCCATCTCCGAGTTCGAGGTGGCTGTTGCCGGTGACCGTGACGCCGCCGGTGGTGGCGCCGAGCGCCTGCGGGTGCAGCACACGCAGGACGCCGCTGCTGACGGTGACGCTGCCGGTGAAGGTGTTGGAGGCGGCCAGTTCGACGACGGCGCTGCCGCTTTTGCTGAGGGCACCGGAACCGGCGAGCGTGCCGGTCAGGGTCAGGCGCTGGGTGCCGGAGAGCGAGGAATTGCCCGCCAGCCAGACCCGACTGGCCACGGTGCGTGGCGCGCCGTCGGCCTGCAGGGCGCCGCCGCTGAGGGTGATGTCGCCGCTGCCAAGCGCGCCATCGGCCGCAATCACCAGGGCGCCGCCGGCAACCGTGACGCCACCGTCGAAACTGTTGGCCTGGGTGAGGCGCAGGGAACCGGCGCCGGTCTTCACCAGGCCGGCGGCGGTCGCCGAGCTGTTGCGGACCAGGCCGGAGACGCTGGCACTGTTGGCATCGACGCGGATCGTGCGATGGCCGCCGTTGAGGTCCAGCCCGTTTTGGAAATCGAGCGCGGCGGTGGCGCCGGTGGCGTTGAGCAGCAGGGCGGCCGGATCAAAATGGGTCGAACCCCAGGTGAGTTCGGCACCGCTGCCGCCGAGGTTGACCGACAGCGCCGTGCTGCCGGCGCTGAAGCCGGAGGCGCCACCGGTGACGCTGATCTGGCCCGCGCCGGTGCCGACTGCGCGGGTGAAGCTGGCGGCCGGGGTGCGCAGCGCACCACCGCTGAGCAGGAGCGGTGATGCCGAGGGCAGGCCGGCGCCGTCGACGGTCTGCAGCACGCCTTCCAGCACGCGCGTGACGCCGGTGTGACTGTTGGCACCGCTCAAGACAAGCAGGCCGTTGCCGGTTTTGGTGAGTGAGGTGGCGCCGCTGTGATCAACAAGGGACGAGGCGATCTCCAGACTGCCGGCGGTGTTGAACTGCGACACGATGAGATCGCCGCCGGCGGGCCCGCGCAGTTCGCCGCCGGTGATGAGCGAGGCATTGGCACCGACACCGGACGAGACGAGCAGCAGGCCGCTGCTGAGCGTGTGGGTGCCGGCGAGATCGACGGTGAAGGCGCCCGCGCTGTGAAAGCGCAGGGCGCGAATCGTGGCGGCGGCGTAGGGGGCGGCACTGCTGCCGGTGACGTCCATGGCGGCGCCCGCCGTCCAGGTGTCGGTGCCCGTGGGGATCCAGTCGCTGAAGGCGGTCAAAACGCCGGCCTGCGCGAGCACGAGATCGCTGCCGTTGAGGGTGGCACCGACGAGCAATCCGTCGCTGACATTGCCCGCGCCGGCAGGAGCGTTGATGAAGACGATGCTGCCGCCGTCGGCGGGGTTTTGGACAAAGTTCACCGTGCCGTCGGTGCGTGTGTAGGGGCCGGCGAAGGTGAGGGTGGCGATGGTGCCTGTGGCGGCATTGACACTCACCGTGTTGGCACCGCTGCTGAGGGTCAGAGAGGTGAGTTCCTGGGTGTGGGAACCGCTGGCCGCGCTCAGGTGACTGAAGCTGCCGCCGGCGAGTTCGAGGCTGGCCGCAGCCTGGATGCGGTTGTTGATGTCATTGTTGTTGGCCGTGTTCGAGCTGCCGTTTTGGAAGACGCCGCCACGGGTGACGGTGATGCCGCTGGTTCCATTCAGGGCACCGCCCGTACCGGCGGTGCTCAGGGTGCCACCGGCGACCGTGGTGCTGCCGGTGTAGGTGGCTGCGGCGGTGAACTGCAGCAGGCCCTGGCCGGTCTTGACCAGGCTGCCGCCCGTGCCGCTGACGATGACACCCAGAGTGGTCGTGCCACCGAGGATCTGGAAGGTGCGCGTCGCCGCGCCGATTTCGAGCAGAGGCTGGATCGTCGTGGACGAGTTGGTGACCAGGTTGTTGGTGCCGCTGCCGGTGAAGTCGCCGTCGAGATTGAGCAGGGTGCTGGCATCGCCGACGTTCAGCGTCAGGTTGCGGCCGCGCATCGTCAGGCCGCCGGCGCCAATGGTGAGGGCCGTGCGCGGATTGCCGGCGCCATTGCTGCCGCCGATGAGGATGTCGGCGCCGGCAAGCAGGGCGGAACCCACGTCCCAGCTCGCGGGCGTGGCGCTGCCGGGATTGCTGTTGATCGTCAGGGTGCCGCCACCGAGCAGTTCCAGTGCCCCCGTGATGACCATGTGACCGATGTTGCCCGAAGTGACAAAGCCGCCGCTGACCTGGCGGTAGAAGGCGATCGTCTCGTCGGTGCTGAAAGCGGCCACCGTGCCGCCATCGACGGTGATGCCGGCGCTGTCGGGAATCTGGTGGCTGGCACCGAGCTGCAGGGTGCCGCCGGTGTTCACGACGATATTGCCGCCGATCGCATCGATGCCGGCGGTCTTGGCCAGGCGCAGGATGCCTGCGTTGACGATGGCGTCGCCGGTGAAGCTGTTTGCCTCGGTGCCGCTCAGCGTGAGCGTGCCGTTGCCGGTTTTGACGATCGAGGCAGAGGTTGCGGCACCGTTGGTGAGCATCGGCACGATGTTGAGGTTGGCGCCGCCGCCGGCGATGTCGAAGGTGCGGCTTACCGTGCCGGCGCTGCTGCTCAGACTGATGACCGGGGGCAGGGCGCCGCCGCTGACACGTTCCAGGGTCGAACCCGTGCTGCCGCCGGTGCTGACGGTGCCATCGAGCACCAGCAGACTGCCACTGGTCCCGCCACCGAGGTGGATGCGACTGCCTTCCAGATACAGACCGCCGGTGCCAATGGTCAGGCTGGTGCGATTCGCCAAGCTGCCGCCATTGCCGAAGACGGTGAATCCGTTCGCCACGGCCGTCGACGTGGTGGCGCCGTTCATGCCGACCAGGCTCAGGCGTCCATAGGTTTGTTTGGAGCCGCTGTTGCCGACAAAGACGCGGTTGTCACCGGCGAGGAAGCTGACCTCACCAATGTTCCAGACCGAGTTGGCGCCGGCGTTGAAGGTGCCGCCACTGACGGTGAGGGAAGCAAGGGTTTGGGTCACCGTCGCCGCGGTCGTGTTGGGCGCGGTGCCGTTGAAACCGCTGCCCGCGCCAGCCAAGCTGACGTGCGCGCCGGTATGGATCTGGTGGGTGCTGTTGAGGAAGGTCAAGAAGCCGCCGGTGATCTGGACGTTGCCCGCCAGGGCGGTGGCACCACCGGTTTTGGCCAGGTGCAGGCGTCCGGCGCCGAGAGTCAACGGGCCGCTGTGAGTGTTGGAATCGGAACCACCCAGTGTCAGTTGTTCGGCGCCGAGTTTGCTCCAAGCGGTGCTGCCGGCCAGCACACTGGAGATCGTCGCCGCGGCGTCCGTGGTCACCGTCGAGTTTTCCAGGGTGAGGATGCCGGCTCCACTCAGGGTGTAGCTGCCGCTGCCGGGGGCGCTGAAGGTGAGGTCGCCGACGCTCAGATTGCCGCTCAGCGTGACCGTGCCGGCGGCACCGGTGCCGGCACCGAAGATGGCGTGACTGCCATTGATCCAGTTTTGGTTCTGCAACGCCTGCGTCTGATTGAACCAGTTCGGTGCGCCTGCGGCCCAGGTGCCGGCACCGTCCTGCGGGCCGTCGGTCAGCGTGGCGGCATCCCAAACAAAGGTGTCGCTCCGGCCCAACAGGGGCAGGCAGAGCAGGGCGATCAGGCAGAGGTGGCCCAGGCCGCTTCGCAGGCTGGCAGAGGGGAGTGTCATCACTCTCCCTAGAGCGAATCGGCGCGCATTTCAACGCTCAGCCCAGCCGAGATGAAATACGGAAATCCTTTATTCCATCAGTGACGACGTTGATTGAACCTCGACGTCGTTCGCCTGCTCGCGCCCCGGGGTGCAGCGGCCGCGGCTGATGGCCTCGCGCAGCACGGCCGTCAGGCGTGCGACGACCTCCGGATGCTCGGTGACGCAGTTGCGGGTTTCGCCGGGATCCTCGTCCAAATGGTAGAGCTGCAGCGACGGCAGGCCGAGCTTTTCGGCCTGCCGATCCTTCGGTGTCCCCCAGCCGCCGGAGCCGGCGCAGAAGCAGAGTTTCCACGGGCCTTCACGCACGGCAAACTTGCCGTCGATGCTGTGATGGATGAGCGCACGGGGCTCGGTCGCCGGTGGCTGGCCGAGCAGGAGAGGCAAAAAGCTGACGCTGTCCTCGCCGGCATTCGCGGGCAGTTCCACGTCAAGAACATCCGCGCAGGTGGCGAGGAAATCGGTCAGGCAGACCGGTTGCGAGGTCCGTGAACCGGCCGCGATGTGCCCGGGCCAGCGAACCAGCAAGGGCACGCGGTGGCCGCCCTCCCAGATGTCGGCCTTGTAGCCGCGGGAGCGCTCGCTGGCAAAGTGGCCCAGCTTTTCCAACCGCGCCGTGCCCGCCTGCGGTGAGCAGCCGTTGTCGGCGCTGAACAGCACCAAGGTATCGTTCGCCAGTCCGAGCCGGTCGAGCGCGCCGAGCACCTCGCCGACGATGGCATCGGTCATCATGACAAAATCGCCGTAGTCGCCCAGGCCGCTTCGGCCCTGCCACTCGGGCGACGGCACAATCGGGGTGTGGGGCGAGGTGAGCGGCAGGTAGAGGAAGAACGGCCTGTCCCGTTGCGCCGCCCGTTCCTCCAGCCAGGCGATGGCGCGTTGCCTGAGACGCGGCAGCACCTCGACGTTGTCGACCGACTCCGTGACGCGGTCGCCCTCGATAAGCGACCCCATGGTGCGCGCATTCGAGCAGCCGAAGAAAACGTCGAAGCCACGCGTGGTCGGTCCGCCAAGGATGCGTGCGCCGACCGGCAGACCGCCCTTGCCCATGGCGGCCTTGCCGCGGTCGCGTGCCGGGGGCGCGTCCGATTGAAACCCGAGGTGCCACTTGCCGATGCAGGCTGTGGCGTAGCCCTGATTGCGCAGCAGGCCGGCGACGGTGAGACGGGTTTCGGCAATGAGCGGTTCGTCGTTGCCGCCACCGAGCACACCGCGCTGCAGTCGCGTGCGCCAGGCATGACGGCCGGTAAGCAGTCCGTAGCGAGTTGGAGTGCAAACCGAGGAGCCACTGTGGGCATCGGTGAAGGTCAGGCCCTGGGTCGCGAACCGGTCGAGATGCGGGGTCGGGATTTTGCCGCGCTGCGGGTTCAGTATCTGGACGTCGCCATAGCCCAGGTCATCGGCGAGGATGAAGACGACATTGGGTTTGTTGGCGGCGCCCAGCAGGCCGGGCAAGGCGAGGGCGAGCAGCAGGGATCTCATGCGGGGAAGGACTGTGATCAGAAGCGCACGTCGGTCACCCAGATGGGGCTGGCGCCCTTTTTCAGGCCATGGTAAAAATACAACTGCCAGGCTTCGTCGCCGTCGGGCAGCAGCCAGGGGTAGCCGAGATCCGTGTGCGGATCGCCCTCGATCTGGGGGAACTCAAGAAGCACGCGCTCGCGTTGCCACTCCAGCGTGCGGGCATCGCCGCGCCAGAGCCAAATGCGGCTGTTTTGCGCCGCTGTCTTGGCGCGTTCGGTGGTGAGCACGAAGACCTCGCCGGGCCGACGCGGGTTGGCCACGGCACAGGGCGCTGCCAAGCGAGCAGTCGCCGGGTTTTCAGCGTCGAAGGGACTGGGACGCGTGGTCCAGGTCTGGCCCCGGTCGTCGGAGACGGCGAGGAACTGCCGGCCCTCGGCCCCCGGCAACGCACCCTTGCCGCCGCGCAGGAAGGCGAGCAGGCGGTCGCCCGCCGACACCAGCACGGGTTCAACGGCATAGACCTCGCTGATTCGCCGCGGTTCGCCCCAGGTGCGACCGTGGTCGGTGGAACTGGCCAGCCAGATGCCCTGGGTGAGAGGCGCGGAACCCGCCCGGTAATGACCGAGCGCGAGCAGGCCGGCGCCTTCCACCGGCAGCAGGCTGCCAAACACGGAACCGGACTTGTTCGGGCCCAGCGTGGCCGTGTCGGTGGGGATCCAGGTCACGCCGTCGTCGGTCGAGCGCCAGCCGAAGACATGGTTGGCCTCGTCGGCCGTGTAGGCCATGGCCAGCAGCACCAGGGAACCGTCGTCGTCGAGGCCAAGCGCGAGGTTGCCGCAGGCGGTGTAGTCGAGGCCGGGGCCAAACTCGCGCAGGATCTGCAGCTCCGAATAGGTGCGGCCA
Organism: uncultured bacterium; assembly: GCA_966252325.1. Classification (GTDB taxonomy): domain Bacteria; phylum Verrucomicrobiota; class Verrucomicrobiia; order Verrucomicrobiales; family Verrucomicrobiaceae; genus Prosthecobacter. Next base: position 37,748 of record CBINON010000041.1, read on the forward strand.
TCGTCGGTTGAACGCGCAATGGCGGGGCAGCCGCCGCCATGATAGCCGTGGAAGGTGCCGGCGACGCAGGCCAGGATCAGGCTGCCCTTCGGTGTGCGCACGACCTTGTTCCAGGATAGATGGGCATAACGCGGATCCTCGGGCGCGGGCAGGGCGACCCGCATCGCCGCGCCGCTCGGGTTGCGTGCCGCCCAAGCGGGCCGTTCGCCGGGTTTTTCCTCGATACGGATGTCATCGAGTTCGATGCCCTCCGCGCCGCCGTTTTGCATCCACAGCAGCTTGCGCTTGGTGGCATGGAAACAGGGGCGCTCCAGCGTCTGCGACCAGGTCACGGCGCCCTCGAGGCGCACGGTCACCTGTCGACCGTGAAACTGCAGGTGGACGTGGCGCCAGCCGTTGTCCGCGAGATCGAGCTTTTCCGCCGGCAGCATCTCGTTGAGCCGCCAGGCGCCGCTGACCGGATCGGCGGCGCGACCCTGCTTCTGGCGCTGCGGATGATTCGGATCCTTGGAATGCGAGTCGACCTGCAACTGCACGGCGTTGCGCAGCAGCTTGACGCGCAGCATGTGATCGGTGCCGCCAAAGCCGTCGTCGCCATCGACAAAAAACCACAGCCAGCCGCCCGGGCCGAGGTGGCGGTAGCGGAAGCGGATCGACAGGTCGGTGCCGTCGACCGGCAGGTAGACCATGGGCGGGTACTTGCCGCCGCTGGCGCCGCGCGTCCACAGGGCGCCGTCGCGCACCTCGGTGTTCTTGTTCGGGATCGGCGTGGTGAACCGCTTGGCCTCAAAACCGGTGCCGAAGTCCTCCTGAAACGTGAAGGGCGCGGCGCTGGCGAGCAGGGGCAGGGTGCAGAAGAGGAGGAGTCGTTTCATGGCGCGGGGTTCCAGAGTGGCAGAGGCGGTCCCTTGACGGGTTGCAGGAGGAGCGAGCGCAGTTGCAGGCCACCCGGCGGGGCGTGCAGGCGCAGATGGATGACGTTGTCGGTTTCGGGCAGGGACACTTCGACCTCCTGCCAGGCGTCGCCGGCGACAAGATCGAAGCTGACGCGCTTGGCGGGAAGGAAATCCTTGTCCTTGGTGCTGCGCCAGGCCAGGGCCGCCTTGCCGGCGCTGGCGGTCTTGACGGAGAGTCGTACGGTCACCGGACCGCGCACGCGGAACTGGCTGCGGGTGAGAAAGGCGTTCTTTGCGCCGGCCTCCGGCTGCAGAACGAGCAGGCCGTCGCAATGCTCCAGTTTGCCGTTGCGGGCGAGCCAGTCGGCCGCGGGATCGGTCTTGCGACCGGGCCGCGCCGCCGATGGTAGGGAGGGATCGACGTGGTCGGCGAAGAAGCCGCGGTCCTGCTCATTGAAGGGTTCGGCCGCGCCGGGGCGATGCAGGGTCGCGCTCCAGGCCTCCAGTTTCTGCTCGAGGCGGGCGACGAGTTCCGGTTGTTCGGCAATCCGGTTGCGGGTTTCACCTCCGGGTTCGGTGACATCGAAGAGATAGCGCTGGTCGGTGCCGAGACGGATGAGTTTCCAAGGGAACTCCAGCACGGCGGCCTGCGAGCGCCAACGCCAGAACAGGTGCTCGTGCACCGGTCCACTTTTTTGACCCGAGAGGTGAGGCAGCAGATCGACTCCATCCAAGTCCTTCAGCGTGCCGGCTTGGGCGGCGTCGGTCTGACGGGCGAGGATCGTGGCGGCGACATCCAGCGAGCTGACCGGCTGATCGAAGACCTGGCCGGCGGGCAGGGTGCCGGGCCAGGCGGCGACGAAGGGTACGCGCACGCCACCATCGGTGAGCATGCCCTTTTCGCCGATGAGCGGCCGGTTCAGTGAACCGTCCCAGGCGCCGGTCTTGAGTGGAGCGCCGTTGTCGGCGATGTAGAAGATCAGGGTGCGTTGTTCCTGGTCCATTTCACGCAGTTTGGCGCGTACGCGACCGAGTCCGTCATCCATGGCGGCGATCATGGCCAGAGCTTGGCGCCGCTGCAGGGGCAGGTGGGCCGGCGTTTGCGAGAACCAGGGCTCCGGCGATTCCAGGGGCACGTGCGGCGCGAACCAGGGCAGGTAGAGAAACCAGGGTTGCTCCGGCTGGCGGGCGCGTCGGTCAAGGAAGGCGAGCGCCGCCTCGGTCTGGGAGGTGATGCGGAAGCGCGGATCCTGCACGAGTTTGGGTGAGTCGGTGAAGGCGGTACCCTCCAACGAATGCGAGGCATGATACTGGCGCATGGCGCCGCACCAATACTCATCAAAACCATGCGCCTGCGGCAGGAAACGCGGATCGACCTTCTGCCCGCCGCTTTTGGCGTCGCGACTCAGGTCCAGATGCCATTTGCCGCTCATACCGGTGAGGTAACCGTGGCGCTTGAGTCGCTCAGGCAGGGTGAACACCTCGAGGGGCAGTGGACCCTTCAGGTTGTCGTCGACTCCGAAGCGGTTCTGATGCTGGCCGCTGATGACGCCGGCGCGCGACGGTACGCACTGCGGGCCGGTGACGTAGCCGCGTGTGAAGCGCACGCCATCACGGGCGAGTTGATCGGTGTGTGGCGTGCGGATGTCGGGATCGACCCCCTGAATGCCGAGGTCGGCCCAGCCGTGGTCATCGGTGAAGATGAGCAACAGGTTCGGCGGCGGTGCGGCCGCGGCCAGCGAGGCGGCGAGCAGGAGAGGGGATAGGCGACGGAGCATGGAAATCAGGGCCAGTGGCGCAGCGGTTGATCGTTGGCATCGAGCAACTGCAGGTTGCGAATCCGAACCTCGCCGGTGCCGGCACAGGGATCGAGGCGCAGGCCGTGCAAACGCTCCGCCGTGTCGAGGCTCAGGACATGAGAGTGCCACTGACGGTCATGCACCACGGGGAACTCCAGATGCTTCCCACCGGGAAGTCGGGTCTTGGGATCGGTGGTGAAATAAACTTCACCGCCACCGGAAGAGGAACTCTGCAGCTCGAAGCGCAGTCGGTAGGGGCCGGGTTGCGTGATGGCCAGGTTTTCCATGGCCAGACCGGGATCGTCGCCCTTGCAGTCGAGGACAAGGACAGCGTCTTCGGTTTTTAGGCGCGTGCCGACGCGGGCGCGGATGCCGGGGGTGGTCCGGGACTTGTTTCTGGGTGCCTCGTCGCTGCTCTCGGCGCCGCGCGAGCTCGTCACGGCCCCCTTCAGGCCGCGGTAGTCCGACCACTCGCGATGACGGTGTCCGTCCGGGTCCGGGGCGACGGGCGTCTGTTCCTTGGCGGGCGCTTGCAGGACGTTGGCGGTCATCTCATGCCACTGCTGCGCCATGCGCTGGACGCGCTCCGGTTGCTGCGCGGCAAGGTCGTGCAACTCGGTGCGATCCCTGCCGAGGTCGTACAATTCCCAGGGCTGGCCCTGGAATGACACGAGTTTCCAGTCGCCCTCGCGCAGGGCGCGGTCGCTGCTGAACAGAAAGTGCAGGGGCGGACGCGCTGCGGCCGGTTGTCCCTCAAGGATCGGGCGCAGGGAGATGCCGGCCAGCGGGCTGGGCTCGCGACCGGGAAAGGTCGTCGGCGGTTCCGCCCCGGCCAGGTCGGCGAGGGTGGGCAGCACGTCGACCAGATGGGCCGGTGCGTGCACGAGGCTGCCGGGCGCGGTCTTCAGGCCGGCCGGCCAGTGCACAATGGCCGGCGTGGTGATGCCGCCTTCATACTGATTCTGCTTGTAATAGCGAAAGGGCGAGTTGCGCGCCCAGGCCCAGCCGGTGCTGTCGCTCCAGGCAGTTTCGCCGTCGAAGGGGTCGGCCTCCTGGCCGGTGCTGCGGCGGTCGTAG
>CBINON010000042.1:0-41451 GCA_966252325.1 uncultured bacterium
GGGGGCGGTGGGCGGCGGGCGGAGGGCGGAGGGCAGGGACCCCGCGGGGTGAGGAAGATCGCTCTAGGCTCTTCGCTCCCTGCCGGGCCGTGTGGATGAGACCAGATCCGGTGAGGATTCCGAGGCTTCAGCCTGGCGAGGAGGACCGTGCGATTATTCGATATAGAAATTAAAGACTAAGGTCTCTTTTGACTCGACCTTGAGAAAACTTTTTTGTTGGCTTTGAGTTGACTAGGAAAATTCCAGGAAAATCACTCGGCCTGCGCATGAAACCTGCTCTCTCTCTCTCTCCGAGTACTCGGGCACCAGCGCTGGATTCAGTGGCTGCAGTTGGGCTGCGCGTTTTTCTGGAGCCTGGGTCTGCCATGGCCTCAAGCCCGTGCGATGTATGAGCCTGACAGCGGTTGGAACGCCGTGTGGACGGGCGCACCTGAAGACGAACCGCCGGAGGGTGCGGACGGCAATGACGATGATTACGACGGGCTGGCGAACTGGCTGGAAGACCACTACGGCACGGACCGCTACACTCCGGATTCTGACTATGACGGGGTCACGGATGGCGACGAAATCTTTTTGCTTGGAACCGATCCGCTGAACTGGGACACGGACGGCAACAGCTACAGCGATGCCGACGACGCCTACTTCAGTGCTTACGGCCATTATCCCTGGGAGACCCCGGACCCAGAACCAGACCCGGACCCTGAGGATCCTCCTCCGGACGATCCTTCCCTTGCCATCACCACGACCGAGGTGCCCACCATCATGGAAAGTGCCCCCTATTCGTTCCGCTTTACGGCTGAGGGCGGTGTTGGCAGCTACACATGGACGTTGGTCTCGGGTGCTTTGCCGGGCGACCTGAGTCTTGGCTCGGACGGAACCCTGACGGGCGACGGCGGTTCGGCTTCGGAAGGGCAGTACAGCTTTGAAGTGGCGGTGCAGGATTCAGACTCCAACTCGGTGAGCCAAATGTTTTCGATCATCGTCTATTGGCCGCCTGACCCGGGAGATCCGCCCGTCGATGACCCGGGCGATTCGGGTCCCGATCCCGAAGCGGACAGCGACAGCGACGGCGTGCCCAACGGCATCGAATGGCAGTTGGATTCCAATGCCGAGCAGTGGGACTCCATGAATCCCGGCGTCAGCGATTGGTTCTACTGGTACTTCAGCCACCTTGGGCCGTCTGCAGCGGACCCTGATGCCGACGGAGACGGTCTTGGGGAACTTCTGGAGACAGCGATCGGCACCAGCGACACCCACTGGGATAGCCTGGGAACCTTTTACGGTGATCGCCATCACTACTACCTCCAGGTGCTCGCCCAAGGAGCCCCTGAAACCGACAGCGATGGGGACAGTTTGGGGGATCTGCTTGAGCAGACGCTGGGCATGAACCCACAGGACCCGGACAGCGATGGCGACGGATTCTCCGATGCCGACGAGTGGGCCAACATCGCCTATTCCACGCCCTGGCAATGGGACACGGATGGGGACGGGCTGCACGACGGTTTGGAGGCGCAGATCGGCACGCAGGCACGCCAAGTCGACACGGATGGGGATCACCTCACCGATTCTGAGGAACACCATGGGGTTTATGGCCCGTTGGATCCGCTTCTTTGGAGCACCGCCCAGAACGGCCGGCCCGATTACATGGATGCCGATCTCACCGACAGCGACGGCGGCGGCATTCCGGACCGGCTGGAAACCTTCTGGGGGCTCAATCCGAACAATGCGGCGGATGAACAGGGCGACATCGACGCGGATGGGGTCACCAACCTGGAAGAGTACATGACCGGCTATGACATCTGGGGCGGCTGGCGGGACAATCTTGACTGGGATGAGGATGGTCTGACCAACGTGTACGAGCTGTTTTATGGTCTGGATCCCAGCGATCCCAGCGATGGCGCTGACGACCCGGACGGCGACTTCCTGACCAACTACGAGGAGAGTCTCGCCTACACCCACCCGCAGTTGGCTTTCACGGTTGTGGATTTCGTCGCAGAAAACCGTCTGCCCAGCATCTTGGTGCTGGATGCCAACGGCGAGCCGGTGCTGGATGCGGAGAGCAACCCGGTGTATCGCCATCCCGTCAACGACTACGAGGGGTACTTCGGACAGGACTTTGCGACGGCGACCGCGCACCTGATCCGCGACAATGGCCCGGATCCCGCGCGTGAGCAGGATGACGACTGGGACGGGGACAGTCTGAGCAACTACGAGGAACTGTATCACAGCGGCACCAACCCGCGCGAGGCCGAAGCGCCGATCGCGCTCGAATTGAGTCCCTCCGGCGGCTGGCTGGGCGAGGTGGAGCCTGGAGGGTACGTTTCCCTGGCCTTCGGCGCCGCCGGGGGCACGCCACCCTATGCCTGGTCGGCCAGCGTGCCGGCCTGGCTGGAACTGAATCCGACGACAGGAGAAATTCAGGGCGCGGTGCCGCAGGATTCCTCTCCGGGCAATCTTTCCCTGAGCGTTACCCTGACCGATGCCCTGGGGCAAAGTCTCACCGGCCAGTTTGATTTGGAGATTCTTTCCCCACCGACGACCAGTTGCCAGTGTCTGGGCTCAAGCTGCCACTGCAGTGAATCAGGCCAGTGCCAGGAGATGTGCGGCGATGGGGGTGGCGGAGGTGGGGGTGGTCCGGTGCCGCCCATCGACTGCGGCTGTCTGGCCAGCGGCTGCCCCGGCTCGTCCTGCTCGGGCTGCGGCGGGCAGTGCGCGGCAACCCCGTGCGAGTGCAGCAACGGCGATTGCAATGCCAGTGTCTGTGCCGACAACTCCGCGGTGTGTCTCGGAGGTTGCGTCACGCCGCCAACCGGTTGCACGGATCCCCAGTGCGCCTGCACGCGCGATGGCGGAATTTGTCCCGCTGGATGTCCCGGCAATTGTGGAGGCTGTGACTGCGGAGGTGGACTCTGCGACCAGGTCTGCGGGACCAATAACAAGTCGAACGGTCAAAACCCCTGCGGAACTGGGGGGAGTTGCGATGACACCCACACCCAAACCCCCTGCACCTGTGGCTGCGGTCTTGAATCGTGCGCCAAGGAGCCGGGTGCCGAGGCGGCACCCTGTGTCTGCTGGTGTGACTGCGGATGCAATGAGGATGCTTCATCCCTGCGGAAATGCGGCGCCCCCGGGCCCGACGACAAATGCGCCGCCGGATCGGGGCAGGCTCCTTATCCGTGTAGCGCTGCCTCTCCGTCTGCGGAAATAAAGGAAGTAAGCTTCGCGGGAAGTAACTATCATATGCTAAAATCTGACGACGGGAATACCTCGTACAACGCTCCTCAGTGGGTCGATGTGAACGGTGATGGCTCAGCCACAACCAACGCCACCAGCGGTGAGAAAAACTATCCTGTAGCGTTTACGCGGAACACCAAACCGCAAATCGGCGGTACTTTTAAAGTTTCAGGGCTTCCAAGCGGTCAAACAGTGAAGATCAGGGCCAGCTCTGCGCAAGGCCTTCAAATTCCTGAGACCACAGTGACATCTTCCACAAACGGAACCATCATAATGCCACCAACCACGGCATCAAATACTCTTGTTGATTCGATTCAGTTCTACAACGCGGAAGACAACACGGCGTTCAAGATTGATTGGGAGATCAGCATCGGCAGCAGCGCATGGCGTGCGCTTGGAAGCACCAACCATACAGTTTACATCACGATGGCCGACCCCATAAAAACAGCCGCTGGCTTGATGCGCGAGACCCTATTCAATATTGGATGCAGAAATGCTAAGGGCATGGGTTCTGTAACTCAAGCCGTCGTTGATGCAATCTATGATGACTTCAGAGATATGAACGTTCAAAAGGTAAAGCCAAGCAGCGGCACTCTCGATGGGATTGGAATGATGTATTGGAATGATCCTCCAACTGCAGGATTTGCGACAGCCGATTTACTGTCCTCTGGTGACGGTAGATGCGGTGCTTGGACTCGCATGTTCACAGATGTGTTGCGCAGCCAGGGAATTGATGCGCAAATCACAGCGTTTTATGCTCCATTGCCAAATTTGCAGATGATCATTCCTGCGATACAGGCGAAATATCCAAATTATCAAGGTCAGATAACTGTAGAGTTCGGAAATCCAGCTCAGCCACAACCGCTGATCTTGGTGAAGAATTGGGATCTTGGGAATAATTTCGCCCCCATAGACAGTCAAGGTATTCCTGCGCAGACCAATGCGAATCCTCAGGCCTTCTTTGGAGATCACGTCGTTGTCGAGTTCGGAGGCAAATATTACGATCCATCCTACGGCTCTAATGTTTTTGAATCTCAACAGGCATGGGAAGATGCGGCATTGGATGGATTCGGCCTGATAATTTTTGCTAATCCAGCTCTTCCAGATCAGGCGCAATCAAATCCAGCCTTGCCTCAAGGTGTCACTATCTGGATGTGGAAGTCAGACCTCAAGGGTTCGGCAGAGACTATTCTGCATACAATTAATTACTGAATGCAATGATGAAACGTCTATTAATCATATTTTTCATAAGCGCATTGGATTTGGCATCTGGCGAATCGAATAAACTTGCTTTCGATATTCAGGAAATCGAGGGTGCAACAATCTATAACTTGCAAACCGGGGAAGGAGATTTTGCTCGCACAATATGGAGCAGACGAGTGTCGCTAATCAATGGGAAAAAACCCTATGATTGGTGTGTCCTGATTGGATGGGATCGGAACGAGCGTGGGCTGATGGCACTTATTGAATACAATGAATTTATTGGGAAGGTGCTTCAGTTCAACTCAAACGATGAGTTCGTTGCTGAACTTGAAGTTGGAGGTAGTTGGTTGCAGGATATTCGAAGAGGTGGGAGCGTTAAGCTTGAGCCGCTAGACAAAATAGAAGTAACAAAATCGGATGGCAGTGTTGCTAGATTTTATATCAGTAACGGCAAATTAACCAATGAGGTTGGTGAAATATTGGAAAGACCCAAGCCACTGCGGGTATCTTCTCAAGATTCTGAAAGAGCTTTCAAGGCATCGCCCCAAAATATTGCTCCCTCTATGCCACACGCATCATTAGAGAAATCTGCTCGGGAAGCTATGCCGACAGGATCAAATTTGAACGAAGATCTGCCCTCACCCACTCCGTGGAGCATCATCGTTGTCGTGATCGTGGCGGCAACTGGCCTGCTGTGGTTGCTCATGAAAAACCGCAAGTAATGCTGCCTGCATCGCCCGCTGCGCCAACTCCCCCACTTCTCCAGCCAAGGAGCGCGACCTTGAACAACCACACCGGGAGGATCCCGCCAACACCCCAGTTTTCCCATGCCTCTCCACCGTTCCCTTTCTCTCCTGATCCTTTTTGCCTGTGCGATCGATCCTGTTGCGGCGCATCTGCGGCGGGAACTTGTGTTGGGGCTGCTGACCCTGCTGGCCTTGTCGGAGGCTGGGGCCAAGGCCGGTGCGGCGCAGGCGCAGGACGCCACGGAGCGGTTGGCGTTGTTTTTGCGATCGCTGTCGTCGCTGGCGGTCTGGCCCTTTCATGTCGCTGTGCTGGCGCTGGCCTTTCTCGGGCTGAAGGCTCACTTGCACGCCCCCGCGAAATCCATGGTGTCCACCTGTGCCACCTGCGCGGGGTCGGCTTCCTCCGGCTGCGGCAGTGGTGGCGGGGGATGCGGCGCCAGCGGCGGCGGCAAGTGCGGCTGTGGCAAGGCCTCGGCGGCCCAGCCAGGCGCCGCTCTCCCTTCGGCGTCCCGCCCTGCGGGAAGCCAGGCGACGAGTGGCAGTCGCGCACCGCTGCCGCGGCCGCTTGCCTCGGGAGCCCCTGTGCCGCGACCTCCGGCACCGCCGACCGGAGAGCGATCGCCACTCCCGTCTGTGCCGGTTCCACGCCCGCCGGCGGTGCCCGCGGCCATGCCTAGGCCTGCGCCGGCGGCACCTCAAGCGGCGGCCCCGGCGCAGCCCAACCCCCAAGCATCGGGTCTGGGAGGGAAACCGTGAGCGGCGAGGGGGAAACGTCCCGGCAGGTTCGGCAATCCTCCGCAGAGTCCGGGCCGGGGGTGCGAGCCTGGCTTGACGCCCTTGGCGGCTGGACCGGTCTGGGGCGGGGGCTGTTTTTGCTGCTGGCAGGCTTCCTGTGGCTGGTTCCCTTCTTCACGGTGGGCTGGACGAACCGCCCGTGGCGGCTGTTCCCGGACTGGTGGGGCTTTCAGCATGCGGCGGCCGGACTTTTTGCCGAGCGCACCACAGTCTGGTGGGATCACCATCTGGAGGGGGTGTTGGCGGACGGGTCGTGCCTGGAATGGCCGGAAGCAGGTGCTGCAGGCGACGCTGATTCTGCAGTACCTTGCCGCGGGTCTGGCCAAGGCGGGGGGCGATTGGCTCAAGAGCGGCGATGTCCTCTGGAGCCAGGTTCAGGGAGTGTATCGGACGGAGCTGGCGGCCTGGTCGCTGCGCCACCTGCCGCTATGGGTGTGGAGCGTCCTGCAGCACCTCGCCTTGGCGTTTGAACTGCTGGCCCCGGTGCTTTTCACCGTGCGCCGCCTGCGGCCGTTGGCCTTGGTGCTGGGCCTCGGCTTTCATCTGGTCATCGCCCTGATGATGAAGGATCTGATCTTCTTCAGCCTGCAGATGTGGACGTTTTATCTGCTCTTTTGGCCGGCGGCGGAGCAAGGGCAAAGAGCGGAGGGTGGGGAGCTGTAGGCGGGGGCAGTGACCCCGCAGAGCGATCAGATGAAGCTCAGCCGGGTCTCTACGCTTCGCGTCCCTCAGCGGCTGAGGTCGCCCTGGCAGAGGACCTTGAAGCCGGCGCGGTGCAGGACGTCGACGCCGATCTCGGTGTCGTCGCAGTGCAGGGCGAAGAGCGGGTGCAGGCCGGGGCGGACCATGAGGGGGTAGCAGAACTCGAGGTTGAGTTCGGCGGCGAGCAGGGTCGACAGGCACTCGGTGAGGCGCTGGTCGGACTCGCGCAGCTCGACGACGAGGATGGCGCAGTCGGTGTGCGGAATGCCCTTTTCGATGAAGAGCATGGCCGCGCCCTCGGGGTCGCTGAGGATGAGGCGCACCAGGGTCATCTCGGTGGTGTCCTGCATCGACAGGCCGAGCACCTCGATGGCGTGTTCGTGGAGCAGGCGTACGAGGGCGAGCAGCGAGCCGACGCGGTTGGGCAGGAACACCGAGAGCTGGCGGATGGGCGTGCCTTTCGGGGTGCTCGTTTCCTGCAGGTGCGGGTGGTCCATGGCGGGGGTGAAGCCCGGGCGGGAAGCGCGGGCGTCGGGGTTGAGGGTGGATTTCAGCCGGCGGGGCCGGTGGCGGAGCGCGAGTCGTCGAAGAGGGTCACCCGCAGCGGGATGCTGGCGAGCGTGCGGCCGCGGTGCTCGAGGTTCCAGCGGTACAGGCCGTGGCGCTCGATGCGCAGGCGCTGCAGGTTGAGCACGATGTTGCGGCTGACGAAGGGCAGGAAGGCGGAGGGGAAGGCGACGTCGACCGCCGCTTCGAGTGGCGGCAGGGCGTCATTGCCGGCGGGATCGATGCAGCGGACCACGAAGGTGTGGCGACCGGCGTCGGCCGGTTCGAAGATCAGCCGGACGACAAAGGCGCAGTGCGGGTGCACGACCGGGTATTCGCGGGCGCAGAGCGTGTCGAAGGCGCCGAGCAGGCAGAGTTTGCCGGCGTAGTCCGACGCCGAGTCGCACAGGGTGGCGAGTTGCACGGTCATGGCGGGTCAGTTGCGGCGGAACAGACGCTTGAAGAAGCCGCCGACGCCGCGCGGCTCGGCCTGTGGCGGGGGCGGCGGCGGGGCGGCGGTTTCCGGCACGGCCTCGGCGGCGACGATGCCCTCGTCGACGGCGAGGGCCTGCGGCACGTCCTTCATGGCGGCGACCAGCGGGTCGTCGGTGGGGGCGCCGGCGTAGAAGTTGCTGAACACCTCCTTGACGATGGGGGCGGCGACGGCGCCGCCGCCGATCTTCTCGCCGGGGCGGCCCTCGTAGACGACGGCGAAGGCGAGCACGGGCTGGCTGGCGGGCAGGAAGCCGGTGAACCAGGCGAGGCGCTGGTCCTTGGCGACCCGCCACTGGGCGGTGCCGGTTTTGCCGGCGACCTGGGCCTGTTCGATGGCGGCGGCGCGGCCGGTGCCGCCGGGGCCGGAGACGACGGCGACCATGCCCTTGACGACGGTTTCGCGGTGTTCGGGGGTGATCTCGAGTTCGCGGCGGACGCGGCGTTCATCGGTGGCGTCGACGACCTGTTCGCCGATCGACTGGACCTGCTTGACGAGACGCGGCTGGAACATGCGGGTGCCGTCGCCGAGGGCGCACATGGCCTGGCAGACCTGCAGCGGGGTGGCGAGCACGGCGCCCTGGCCGATGGCGATGTTGGCGAGTTCGCCGCCGAGGATGCGGTGGTCGGCGCTGCTCGGGACGTTGCCGCGCGCCTCGGCCTTGAGGGGGATGCCGGTGCGTTCGCCGAAGCCGAGGCGGAAGGCCATGTTGGTGACCGGATCGGCGCCGGCCTGCAGGGCGGCGGCGTAGAACCAGGTGTTGCAGGAGCGCTTGAGGGCGGTGATGACGTTCATCGGCCCCTCGTCGTTCTTGGTGTTCCAGTTGTGGAAGGGGCGGTCGCCGATCATCATCGAGATCGTGCAGTTGAAGCTGGTGGCGGCGTTGACCTGGCCGCTTTCGAGGGCACCGAGGGCGGTGACGATCTTGAAGGTCGAGGCCGGCGGGTATTCGCCGCGGAAGGAGCGGGCAAACATCGGCATGCGCGGGTCGTTGACGAGTTCCTCCAGGCGCGCGGAACGAATGCCGGGCACGAACTCGTTGAGGTCGAAGCCGGGGTTCGAGGCCATGGCGAGGATGTCGCCGTTGCGCACGTCCATGATGACCATCGAGCCGCCGTTGCGGGCGTTCTTCTTGAGGGCGTTCTCGGCGTACTTCTGCAGGTTGAAATCGAGCGTGGTGACGACCGTGTGACCGGGCATCGGCCGGCGCAGCACCTCGTCGGCGAGCAACTTGCCATCCGGGTCGAAGAGCAGGTTGATCTCGCCCGGCAGGCCCTTGAGGTGAGGGTCAAAGGTGACTTCCAGGCCCTCGCGACCCTCCATTTCCTCGAACAGCGGGTCGCCATCGACGATCGGCCCCTGCGGCAGCGGCCGGGTGCGGCCGGTGTGGCCGATGATGTGGCAGGCGCTGTCGATGTGCGGGTAGTGGCGCAGGTAGGCGGGCTGCAGGAGCAGCGAGCCGTCCTCGAGCAGCGTCTGCAGCTTGGCCTGCTGCTCCTCGGTGATCTCGACGTTGAGCCCCTCCTCGATGGAAAACACGAGGGGCAGCCAGCGGCGGTGCTCGTAGTGGCTGAGCAGGCGGTCGTCGGGCAGCGACCAGCTTTTGCCAAGCAGGCGGTTGGCCGACTCGATTTTCGCCTTGGCGTAGGCGAGGATGGCCTGCGGCGTCGCCTTGTCCATGAAGGGGAAGTTGAGCGCCAGGTAATTGACCGTGCGGTTCTGGGCGAGGGCGACGCCGTTGCGGTCGACGATGAGGCCGCGCGGTGCCGGGATGCTCAGGCGCAGGGTGCGCGCCTCCTTCTGGGTGAGCAGGGAGGCGGCAAGGTCGCGACTTTTGGCCGGCTCCGTGGCGGCGGCGGTCTGCAGCGGTTCGGCACGCGGCACGTCCTGCGCCGGCGTGGCCTGGGCCAGAAGGGCAAGCCAGGCGCCGAGACGGAACCATTGCCGGGAGCGGGTGGACACGTGCTGCATGATGCGGAGGACCGGCAATCGCCGGGTCCACAAGATGCGGCCGCGGGGCAGGGGCGTCAAGGCGTTCCCCGCTCAGCGGCCGCCCGCGGCCGGGCCGGGGGCGCCGTCGGCGAGCCAGACCTTCAGCCAGCCGTGGAAAGCGCCGCCGATCTGGGCGTAGCCGGCCGGGTTGGGGTGCACGCCGTTGTCGACCGGGTAACCGTCCACGGGGTCGAGCACGAGTTCGGTGGCGACCAGGTGCAGGCCCTCTTTCTCGCGGCCGGCGAAGTGGGCGATCATGCGTTCCACCAGCCGGTGCTGGATGCGTTTCCAGCCCCAGCGGGTGTAGCGGCCCTTGTAGTTCGCCTCGAAGCCCGACTCGCGCGCGTTCGGCGGCGTGGTCAGACCGACCGCGAGGGCGGCCCGGGGAGCGGCGGCTCGGAAGGCGGCCAGCAGGCGGTCGGCCTGGCCGAGCACCTCGGTGATGCGGGTGTCCACCGCTTCCGGCGTGTTGGGATCCACCCGGAAGCAGTCGTTGATGCCCAGCAGGAAGAGCGCCGCGTCCGGCGCGCCGCCCTGATCGCGGAAGTAGCGGCCGACCTCGAGTTGCGGTTGGCCGTCGGCCCCGGCGTAGAGGAAGGGGCTGCGCCCGCGGCGCACCGGGCCGGCGACCGCCTGGGCGGGAGCGGCGTCCCACTTGCGGAGGAAGTTTTCCCAGGTCCAGCCGCCGTAACCCTCGTGGGCGACCCCGGCGGCGGCGCCGGCGGGCCGGTGGGTGCCGAGCAGGGTTGTGCGCGGGTTGCCGGATTCGGCGAGCCGGCGGGCGATCTCGTTCGGGTAATGGCTGGCATGGGTCAGGCTGTCGCCGACGATGAGCAGGCGCAGGGTGCGATCCGCGCCGGCGGTCGCGGGGGCGATCCGCAGGACCGCCCGGGCGGCTTCCTGCCGGCCGTCGCGCGGATCGCGAACCTCGACCTCAAAGGGGTGATCCCCGGCTTGGCCGGCCTCGGCGAGGACGCGCCAGCGGCGCGCCTCGGCCGTGCCGAGCGGGCAGGTGACCCGGAAGTTCAGCCCGCGGCTGTCCTCGGCCAGCACCAGGTTGTCAAAATAGACCTCGAACGGGGCGCCGGCGACCGCGTGCAGGACGGGTGGCAGGGCCAGGCGCAGGGGGCCGGCGGCCGGCAGGGCCGGGGCGAGCAGGAGACCACCGAGCAGGAGGCGCAGGATCATGGCCGTTGGGGTCAGAGGCTCCAGCCGGCGCGCACGGGCTTGGCGAGCAGGGCGTTCGCGGCCTCGTCGGCAAAGCGTTCGGCCACGGGGTCAAAGGTCAGCGGCTTGCCGAGGCTGGCGGCGATGGCGCCGAGCTGGCAGGTGGTGGCGGCGCGCTGGGCGGCCTCCGCCGGCGCGGCGGTCGGCCCGCGGCTGAACACGGCGTCGATGAAGTTGCGGTGGTGATGCTTGGATTCGTACAGGCGGGTGTCGCCGGCCTTGAGCTTGGCGCGCAGGATGGCGTCGTCACTGGCCTTGAGGATCTCGCTCTCGGTGTAGACCCAGCCCTCGCTGCCGACAAAGCGCGTGCCCCACTTCGTCTTGTCGTCGGTGCTGCTCATGACGATGCGCACGCCGTTGGCGTAGCGATACTCGATGTGGAACTGCTCGGGGGCATCATACAGGCTGCCGGCACGGCGCTTGACGTCGCGCGCCTCGACCTCCACCGGCGTGGTGTCATCCATGCCCGCGCCCCACTGGGCGACGTCGAGGAAGTGGGCGCCCCAGTCGGTGATGTAGCCGGGCGCGTACTCGTCGATCCAGCGGAAGTTGAAGTGGCAGCGCGCCGCCGTGTAGGGCCGGGCCGGGGCCGGGCCGAGCCAGCGCTCGTAGTCGAAGCCGGCCGGCACCGGCTCGGCGGCCTCCTGGCCGGTGAAACCGCCGCGGATGGCAAAGGCGCCGGGCACGCCGATCTCGATCTGCTTGAGCTCGCCGATGTAGCCGTTGCGCACGCGTTCGCAGGCCATGCGCACCTTCAGGCCGGAGCGGCGCCAGGTGCCGCACTGCAGGATGCGCCGGTGTTCGGCCACCGCCCGGCAGATGGCGCGGCCGTCGGCGATGCTGCCGCCGAGCGGTTTTTCCGAATACAGATCCTTGCCGGCCCGGGCGGCCGCGACGGCGACACCGGCGTGCCAGTGGTCGGGTGTGGCGTTCATGACCGCGTCGACGTCGGCCCGCGCCAGCACCTCGCGGAAATCGGTGTGGAGGTCGGCCTTGCCGAGCTGGGCGAGGGCGGCGGCGCGGTCGAGGTGCTTGCTGTCCACGTCGCAGAGAGCGACCACCTGCACGCGTTCATCGGCGAGGAAGGCGCGCAGGTTGCTGGTGCCCTGGCCGCCGAGGCCGATGCAGGCCAGGCGCACGCGGCTGTTGGGGGCGGTGGCGCCGGCGCGGCCGAGGGTGGCAGCGGGCAGGATCAGGGGAAGGGCGGACTGAAGGAAGCGGCGGCGGCTGGTGCGGGGAGCAGGAGGCATGAAGCCAATACGGACCGGACGCGGCGGTTTTCGCGGCGCAAGTCCGGCCCAGAACAAAGCAAGTGACGCGGGGCGGTTTTGCCGCCAGGGTCCTATCCTCAACCCAAACCATGCCATGAAACCGTACCAACGCCTCATCGCCGCCATCGACTTCACGCCCTCCTGCCGCAACGCGCTGCGCGAGGCCGTCCGTCTGGGTCGGCACACCGGCGCGGCGATCACCGCCGTGCACGTCATGGACGAATTCCTGGTCAGCGAGCTGAAGCGCGCGCTGTCCACCGATCAGGCCAGCGTCCGCGCCGAATGGGAGGCACGCCTGCGCAAGTTTGTCGACGATTCCGACCTCGGCACCCCGCACGTCGAGGTCGAGGTGCGCATCGGCAACGCCTTCTACGAACTGGCCGAGGCCTGCCGCGTGCGCGAGGCTGACCTGCTGGTCATGGGCGCGCGCGGCTCGCGCAACGAGCCGCATCGGGTGGGCGTCATCGCCGCGCGCTGCGTGCGCAAGGCGCCGGTCGACGTGCTGCTGGTGCGCGAGGACGCCCAGGGGCCGTTCAAGCACCTGGTCGCCTGCGTGGACCTCTCGGAAAACTCTGCGCGCGCCGTCAGCCATGCCCTGCGGATCGCCGCCCAGGATGGCGCCACGCTCGACTGCCTGCACGTGTATCAGTCGGCCCTGGCGATGTCGCTCGACTACGGTGGCCTGGCCGCGCCGATCGCCTCGACGATGGATGAGCAGGGCCTGCAGATGTGGCAGGCCGAGCTCGACAAGTTTGTTGAACCCCTGCAGGCCGCCGAGCCCGGCGTGACGGTGACCCGCCTGGTCAAGGAGCGGGTCAACATCCGCGAAGCCATCCTCGATCATGTCACCGAGACCCAGGCCGACATGGTGGTGCTCGGCACGCGCGGCAAAACCGGTCTGCGCGAGCTGCTGATCGGCACCACGGCGGAAAAGATCGTCGCCCACGCGACCTGCTCGATCCTGGCTGTCAAACCCCACGTCCTGCCGGAGGGCGACGACTGAGCCCATGCTGCCGGACCACCAGCTCCGCGAGGCCGCCGCCGGCGGTATGCCGCCCCCGCGGGCGGGGGGAGGTGGTCTTGACAAGGCGGGCCCGGAGGCGCTAGCTGAGGGGGCCCGCCCCATGCTGCCGACCTCCGACCCCGACCTCATCCAGAGCCTTGTGGACCACGCGGGCATGCTGGTCATCGGCCTCGACGTCGAGGGCCGCATCCAGTGGATGAGCCGCGGTCTGGAGAAACTGTCGGGGCGCCGCACCGAAGAGGTGGCCGGGCGCGACTGGGTCGAGACCTTCATCCCCGAGGAGCACTGGCAGGCGGCGCGGCGCATGTGCCGGGGCGGCATCGGCACCGAGCGCAAGGAGAGCCACGTCAAGCCGCTGCTCGTCCTGGACGGACCGCCGCGTTTGGTCGACTGGTTTCATTCCGACCTCAAGGACGCGGCCGGCAACCTCACCGGCATCCTCTGCATCGGCCGCGATGTCACCGAGCTGCGCGCGGCGCGCGCGGCGCTGGAAGCCTCGGAGAAGCGCAACCGGGCGGTCCTCGAGACGGCGGTCAACGCCATCATCACGATGAGCGAGCAGTCGATCATCGAGACGGTCAACAGCGCCACCGAGCGCATCTTCGGCTACACGCGCGAGGAATTGGTCGGCCAGAACATCAAGATCCTCATGCCGCAGCCGTACCGCGCCCGCCACGACGGCTACGTCGGCGCCTACCTGCGCACGGGCGCCCGCAAGATCATCGGCATCGGCCGCGAGGTGGTCGGCCAGCGCAAGGACGGCACCATCTTCCCCATCGACCTCTCCGTCGGCGAGGCGCATCTGCCGGACGGCCGCCGGGTCTTCACCGGCATCATTCGCGACCTCACCGAGCGCAAGCTGCTCGAGGAGAAAATCCTGCAGATCAGCGAGGAGGAACAGCACCGCATCGGCCAGGACATCCACGACGACCTCTGCCAGCAGCTCGCCGCCATCGGCTGCCTGGCCAAGGTTGCCCACCAGCAGCTCGCGCGCAGCGGCAACCGCGAGGCGGCCAACCTCGACGAGATCGTCCGTCTGGTCACCCAGGCGAACGTGCGCGCCCGCGAGATGTCGCGCGGCCTGATGCCCGTGGTGCTGGACTCGGTCGGCCTGATGGAGGCGCTCAAGGAACTGGCACAGGGCACCGAGCGCATTTTCCGCGTCAGCTGTCCCTTCCGCTGCGAACGGCAGGTGAGCGTGCCCGACAACAAGATGGCGATCCAGCTGTTCCGCATCGCCCAGGAGGCCGTGGCCAACGCCATCAAGCACAGCCAGGCCGGCCGCATCGAGATCCAGCTGGCCGAGGAGGATCAGCACGTGCAGCTGACCATCCGCGACAACGGCCAGGGCATTCCGGACAATGTCAGCGGCAAGCGCACCGGCATGGGTCTGCTGACCATGACCCACCGCGCGCGCATGCTCGGCGGCACGCTTTCGGTTGAACCGGACGAGTTCGGCGGCACCGTGGTGCAATGTCGCGTTCCCGTCCCGACCCCGCAACAGGCCAGCGCCAGGAAGCCGTGAAACGATTGCTGCTGGTGGATGACCACCCGATCATGCGCCACGGCCTGGCGCAGCTGATCCGGGCCGAGCCCGGGCTCGACGTCTGCGGCGAGGCCGGCAGCGCGCGCGAGGGTCTCGAGCTGGCCGGCCGTTTGAAGCCGGACCTGGTGGTGATCGACCTGACCCTGCCCGACAAGAACGGCCTTGAACTGCTCAAGGACATCCAGGCCCAGCATCCGGGCACCCTCTGCCTGGTGCTGTCGATGCACGACGAGACCATGTATGGCGAGCGCGCCCTGCGCGCCGGCGCCCGCGGCTACATCATGAAGGAGGCGGCGGCCGACCACCTCATCAACGCCGCGCGCAAGGTGCTGTCGGGCGGCATCTATGTCAGCGACAGCATGGCCAGCCGCATGCTTGAACAGGTCACCGGCCAGCGCGCGCGCGGTGCCGCCAGCGGCGTCGAGACGCTCAGCGACCGCGAGCTGGAGGTGCTGGAGATGATCGGTCGCGGCGTCGCCACCAAGAACATCGCCGAGCGCCTGTGCATCAGCGCGCGCACGGTCGAGGCCCACCGCGCCCACATCAAGGAGAAGCTTGGCGTCGGCGACGGCGCCGCGCTGGTGCGCTATGCGGTGCAGTGGGTGGAAAGCCGCGCCGGCGTCTGAGCTGGCCTACTGGTTTCCACTATGCCGCAATTGCGGCGGCTCATCATGGCTTGTGCCGTAGCCGGCACCAATAGCCTGGCCGGTGGTGGCGGGCTAGCCTCGGTTCGTCAACCCAACTCAACGAACCGTCATGAGCCCCACCGCCAACCCGCATCAAGCCCGCCAGCGTTTCATCGACAACCTGGCCGACAGCGACCTGTTTCGCCACTACCAGCAGGCCTTCCACACCCTGACCGGCCTGCCTCTCTCCCTGCGCGCCCTCGGCGACGAGGAGCACATCGAGCACCTGACCACCCGCAAGGGCGTGGCCGGCGTCGTCCACAGCCTGATCCCCGTCAAGGTCGGCAAGAACCCCGTCGCCCTGCTCGAGACCGGCCATGTCCGCCTCGAGCCCGCCAACGCCAGCACCTTCGCACCGCTGGCCACTGCCCTGCTCGACGATGACCGCAGCGCCGCCGAGATCCGCTCGGCCCGTGTGCACTTCGAACAGGTGCCGGTCATGGACCCCGCCCGCTACGAGGCGGCCCTCTGCCTGCTGCGCTCGTTTGCCATCCAGCTCGGCGAAAGCGCCCACCGCCTGCTCTTTGCCCACGCCACCCACGAGCCCGAGGCGGTGCGCAACGCCAAGATCTTCATCCACGCCCATCTGGCCGAGCCGATGACGCTGGAAGGGGTCGCCAAGGCGGTCAACGTCAGCCCTTTCCACTTCTGCAAGGTGTTCAAGCGCGCCACCGGCCTGACCTTCACCGACTTCGTCAACCGCGCCCGCGTCGAGAAGGCCAAGCGCATGCTGATGAAGCCCGCCGCGCGCATCACCGAGGTCGCCTACGATGTCGGCTTCCAGAGCCTGTCGCATTTCAACCGCAGCTTCCGCCGCATCGCCAGCGAATCGCCCACCGAGTTTCGCGGCCGCATGAAGGGGGGACGCGTCGACGAGCCGGCCCTCGCCTGATTGGCCGTCTGAAAATGAAAAACCCCGCGCCCGTGAAGGCGCGGGGTTTTTTGTCGGGGAAAGGGTCTTACAGCGAGCCCTTGAGGGTGCTGGAAGGCGTGAAGCGGACGCTCTTGGAGGCCTTGATCTTCATCGATTCGCCGGTCTTCGGATTGCGGCCGGTGCGGGCGGCGCGCTTGGCGACCTTGAAGGTGCCGAAACCAATCAGCTGGACCGAGCCGTCCTTCTTGATGCCTTTGGCGATCGAGGACAGCACCGCCTCAAGGGCGTCGGCGGCCGCGCGCTTGGAGGTTTCGGCGCCGAGGGCCTTCTGCACCTGTTCCGTGAGTTCTGCTTTGTTCATAAGGATGTCGGGATGGATGTTTCTGCTTTTCCGCGGGAAAATAGTGCGGAATCAGTGGGCGATTAAGACGCCACCCCCCAGGGCCGTCAAACATAAAAGCCCCTGCGAACCCGCAAAAAGAATTCCACCATGAATCCCCCTCCGCTGAAGCGTTTTTTGCTTGACCAGACCGGCCCGGTCGTGCCTGCCTCGGCCTACGTCGCGCCGGGTGCCGTTCTGCTGGGCGACGCCCGGCTCGGGGAGCAGGCCAGCCTCTGGTTTGGCAGCGTGCTGCGCGCTGACATCAACCGCATCGAGGTGGGCGCGCAGAGCAATGTTCAGGATGGCTCGGTGCTGCACGTCAGCGACGACTGCGCCTGCGTGCTCGGCGAGCGTGTCAGCGTCGGCCACCGTGCCGTTGTGCATGCCTGCACGGTGGGCGACGAGGTGCTGATCGGCATGGGGGCGATCCTGCTCGATGGCGCGGTCATCGGGGCGCGCAGCCTCGTTGCCGCGGGTGCGCTGGTGCCCAAGGGCCTGCGGGTGCCGGAGGGTTCGCTGGTGCTCGGCTCGCCGGCCCGGGTCGTGCGGTCCCTGACGGCGGAGGAGCGCGCGGCCAACGCCCGCCTGGCGCTCAAGTATGTCGAACTCGCGCGCCGCTACCGCGAGCTGGCAGGCGCCGTGCCCGGGCAGTAAAAACCGCCGTCGCATGGTTGCCAGAGCCGAGCCGCCCGTGTTAATTCCTTCGTCATGAACCGCGATGTCGTCGAAGTCCAGGTGCGCGCCGTGCTCCCGCTCGAGGGGAGCTTCGCGGTGTTTCTCGGCAACGCCGACAAGACCTTTGTCATCTACGTCGACGAGTCGGTCGGCACGGCCATCTCGATGTTCATGCGCGGGGTCGCCAAGGACCGGCCGTTGACCCATGACCTGCTCGGCTCGGTGCTGCTGGCCTTTGGGGCCCGCGTCGAGCGCGTTGTCATCAATCACGTCGAAGGCAGCGTCTTCCATGCCCGCCTCATCCTTTCCGCCGCCAACGAGCTGCACCAGCGCAAGGTGGTCGAGCTCGACGCGCGTCCGAGCGACAGCATCGCCATGGCGGTGCAGCAGGGCGCGCCGCTGTTTGTCGCCCGCAGCGTATTCGACTCGGTCGAGGACGTCACCGACACCCTGGCGCAGATTGAGAAGCGCGGCCTCGAACAGCCTGCCGGCGACGAGGGCCTGAGCGAGGAGCAGGAGGACATCGATCCGGACGATCTCGACCTGGAGGGCCTGGAGCTCGACGAGGAGGATGACGACGAGGACGATGAGGAGGACGAGGACTTCGACGACGGCTACCAGGGCAACGATGACGATGACGACGAGGGCGAGGAGTGGAAGAAGTCCGACGGCTGAGCGCGTTGCCGGCAAACAACCGTTTGCGCGCGCCGCGCAGCCGCCTACAGGCCGCCCGTGCATCAAGCCTTCGTCCTCGGCGCCGGGCTCGGCACGCGGCTTCGGCCGCTGACCGACCAGCTGCCCAAACCCCTCATCCCGGTCTTTCATCGCCCGCTCATCGAGCACGCCTTCGACCACCTGCGCGGCGCCGGCGTGCGCGAGTTTGTGGTCAACACCCACCACCTGCCGGAGGCCTACGCCGAGGCCTTTCCGGACGCCCGGTACGCCGGCGCGCCGATTCGCTTCCGCCACGAAAGCCCGGAGCTGCTGGAGACGGCGGGCGGCATCGCCAACGTCCGCGACCTGCTCGGCGACGCGCCCTTCTTCGTCTACAATGGCGACATCCTCACCGACCTGCCCCTGGAGCGGCTGCTGCAGGCCCACCGCGCGGCCGGCAACCTGGTCACCCTGGCCCTGCGCTCCACCGGCCCGGCCCTGCATGTCGCCCTCGACCCCGCCAGCGGCCGGGTGGTTGACATCCACAACCGGCTCGGCACCGGCCGCACGGACGGCTGCCTGTTCACCGGGGTTTATGTGTGTGAGCCGGCATTTCACGACTGGCTGACGCCGGGGCGGGCGGAGTCGGTGATCCCCGTGTTCCTGCGCATGATCGAGGCCGGCGCCGCACTGGGCGGGGTCGTCATCGACGAGGGGCGCTGGTGGGATCTCGGCAGCCGCGATGCCTATCTGGAGGCGCATCGGCAGTTGTATGCGACCGGTGCCGGACCGGCCGTGCATCCCGGTGCGAGCGTCGCCGCGGGCGCTGAATTGCGCGGGCTGAACGTGATCGGTCCCGGCGCCGAGGTCGCCGCCGGCGCGGTGGTCGAAAACTGCCTGCTCTGGCCGGGGGCCCGGGTGGAGATGGGAGCACGGTTGACCGGCTGCATTGTCCGTCGCGGGGTGACGGCCACCGGCGAGCATCGCGGCGCCGACCTCTGAGGCGACCGGGGAAAACCCCGAACAAACGGGTTGCCCGGGCCGGCGGCGGCGCGTAAGTCTCCCCTGAACCCCCCTTTTTTCCGAAATGGTCGCCCCCGCCGAAACCCACGCCGCCTACGACTCGAAGATCGAGGGCAACGTCGTTTTCACCAAGCTCGACGCCGCCATCAACTGGATGCGCAAGAACTCGCTCTGGCCGATGCCGATGGGCCTGGCCTGCTGCGCGATCGAGATGATGGCCGCCGCCTGCAGCCGCTACGACCTGAGTCGCTTCGGCATGGAGGTCATGCGCTTTTCCCCGCGCCAGGCCGACGTCATGATCGTCGCCGGCACCGTCACCTACAAGATGGCGCTCGCGGTCCGCCGCATCTGGGACCAGATGCCGGAACCGAAGTGGTGCATCGCCATGGGCGCCTGCGCCTCCAGCGGCGGCATGTACCGCAGCTACGCGGTGCTGCAGGGCATCGACCAGCTCATTCCGGTGGACGTCTACATTTCCGGCTGCCCGCCGCGGCCCGAAGCCCTGCTTGAGGGCCTGATGCGCCTCCAGCACAAGATCGAGCGCGAGCACTCGCTGGTCGACCAGAAGAAGGAACTGCTCGCCGAGCTCGCCTGAACGCCAACCCCGCCGCTCTTTCCGCCTCCATGAACGCCGCCCAGATGGCCGCCGCCCTCCAGGACAAATTCGGCGACGCCGTGTCCGCCGTCGTCGAATTCCGTGGCGAACAGACGCTGCAGGTCCGCCCCGACACCGTCAAGGGGCTGCTGCGCTACTGCCGCGACGAACTCCATTTCGATTGTCTGGTGGATGTCTCCAGCGTCGATCACCGCGGCGAGACGCCGCGCTTCGAGATGGTCTACGAATTGTACGGCTACGGCCATCACCAGCACCTGCGCGTCAAGGCCCGGGTCGGTGAGGAGGAGGCGGCGCCCAGCGTCGCCGATCTCTGGCCGACCGCCGACTGGCATGAGCGCGAGGTCTGGGACATGATGGGCATCCGTTTCGACGGCCATCCCGACCTGCGCCGCATCCTCATGTGGGAGGGCTACCCCTTCTTCCCGCTGCGCAAGGAATTCCCGCTCGCCGGCAAGCCCAGCGATCTGCCCGAGGTCGGTTTCAGCCGCCCCGCGCCGATGGCCGACGGTCCCTTCGTCACCAGTGCCGGCGCGGCCGACACCGTGGCGCGCGAGCCTCGCGCGCACCCGGCGCGCTGACCGCTCCGGAGCGAGGTCCTCCCTGAACCCGGGGAGAAAACGTCAACAGTCCCGACCCGGGACTGGCATGCATGCGTCAAGCAAGCCGGCTCAAGAACCCCGCGCGCCCGCCAGGAACATCTCCCAGTCGCGCACCCGGTAGGTGTTGCGGATGAGCTGGCTGACCGGGACTTCGCGGGGCACAAACGGCCGGCGCAGCAGCTGCAGGCCGGCCTCCTCCGGCAGACGGCTGCCCTTGCGGCTGTTGACCTTCTTGTCGGCCAGCACGCAGTTGTCCCAGGTGCTTTTGCCGCCCCGCGAGACCGGCACGACGTGGTCGATGTTGCCCTCGCTGGGCTTGAGCTTGCGGCCGGTGTACTGGCAGATGCCGCCGTCGCGTTCCCAGATCGCCTTGGCACAGAACTTCGGCCGGCGCTTCGGCACCTTGTCGAAGCGGGCGAGCACCAGCACCGTGGGCACGCGCACCGGTCCGTGGACGGTGCCGATGGAGTTGTCGCCCTCGCGCACGGGCAGGCGCAGCCAGTCCTCCCAGCGCACGGGCGACATGAAGTCGTCGCCGCGGATTTCGAGGGCGGTGGCGTTGCCGGCGGCCATCATGCCGAAGGCTTCCGCCGGGGTTTTGACGCCGACCGCCTGCCAGTTCCGGTTCAGCACCAGAACGGTCGTCTTGCTCAGAACGTCGCTCATGATTCGCCTTGGCTGAGATTTCAGGCCCGGCCCAGAAGTGTTCGGAGGCCGTGGCACCGCTCTGGACGGCTATGGTACCCGCCTAGCCAGCTTTGCCAAGCGGCAATTTTGCCACAGGCGGCCGGCATCTCCAGGGTTGCCAGCGGGCCGTGCCTGCCGCACAGTGGTTCAACCGCCGCTTCCGCCATGGTCAAAAAGCTCCTGCACACCCGCTACCGCGTCAACGATCTGGAGAAAACCGTCGCCTTCTACCGCGAGGTGCTCGGCTTAGAGGAAATCAAGCGCCACAAGTCGCCGCGCGGCTCCGAACTGGTGTTTTTGCGCACGCCCAACAGCGATGAGCTGATTGAAATCTGCAGCTTCCCCGCCAGCGGCCCGGTGACGGTCGGCGCGGACCTCACGCACCTGGCCTTTGAGGTGGAGGACCTCGAGGCCTTTGCCCGCCACGCCGCCGCCTGCGGCTACCCGCTCTCCGACGGGCCCACGGAAAGTTCCAGCGGCCGGTTCGCTTTCATTGACGCCCCCGAGGGCTACGAGGTAGAACTCATCGAATACCGGAAATAAACGCATCCGGCACGGCTCTTTCCCCTGACCTTCATGGACTTCGACTGGCTCGGCGTGACCTTTGATCTGACGCAGCTGACTCCCAAGGACATCGAGGAGTCGTTCGAGGATCCGTTTTCGCTCAAGCTGCTGCCGGATGACAACGCCGAAGGGGCCGGCGCGCGCTACTACAACCTGGGCAAGTCCCTCGGTGGCCGCGCCATTTTCAGTGTCTTCTGGACCGACGGCAAGCGCTACCGGGTCATTTACGCCCGCGACATGACGCCGACCGAGGCGGACTTTTTTGAGAGGAAGAAAGCCGAGGACGTTTAATCACCATGGAACCCAAGCGCCGCGGCGACACCACCCAGAGCACCCGAGCGGGTGACGAACTGCCGTACCTGCGCACCTGGAGTGAGGTGCCCTCCTTTGACAGCGAGGAGGAGGAAGGCAAGTTCTGGGCCGGCCATCAGGTCGATCCCCGACTCATGCAGATGTCAATCCACCGCACCGACGTGCGCGAGTCGACGACCATCACCCTGCGCTTCGATCCGCGCATGCTCAGCCGCATCAAGCGCATCGCACGCCGCCGCTACCTGAACTACCAGAGCATGATCAAGCAGTGGCTGAGCGAGCGCATGGAGCAGGAGACGCGCGAGTGAGCTTTTTTCCGGCTTGAAAGCCGGGCGGCCACCCCTCAGCATGGGCGCATGTTGCGGAGATTGACCTTTCCCCTTGCCGTGGTGCTTGGCGGGTTGTTGGCGGCCGCCTTTGCCGGCCGCGCCCAGGAGGGCGTGCTGGCGCGGTTGCAGAAGGCCTCGCCGGAACAGCTGCAGGCCCTACTGCCAAGATACCCCGAGGCGGATGCCGACCGCGACGGCGTGCTCACCCGTGAGGAGGCCCTGGCTCATGCCCGTCGTCGCGAAGGGCCGGCCGGCTCCGGTCAGGCACTGCCCCCTCCCTGCCATGCCGACGTCACCTACGGCCCGCACGAGCGCCACGTGCTCGATTTCTGGCGCGCGCCCGGCGACGGCGCCCGGCCGCTGGTGGTCCTCATCCATGGCGGCGGCTTCACCGGTGGCGACAAGTCGAAGTGGCGCCAGGGTCGCGAAATCGTCCGGCTGTTGGAGAGCGGCATCTCCTGCGCCGCGATCAATTACCGCCTGCGCCAGCATGCCCCCATCCAGGACATCCTGCGGGACGTCGCCCGCTCGGTGCAGTTCCTGCGCGCCCAGGCCGCGGCCTATGGCATCGACAAGACCCGCGTGGCTGCCTGGGGCGGTTCGGCCGGCGCCGGCAGCTCACTCTGGCTGGGCTGCCGCGACGACCTGGCCGAGCCCGGTCATGCGGATCCGGTGCGGCGCGAGTCTTCACGTGTCCAGGCCGTGGTGCTCCAGGCCACCCAAGCCACCTATGACCTGACCCGCTGGGAGGCCTTTTTGGGCCCCGCCGACCCGGCCTGGTGGAACTCTCCGGATGAGGCGGCCGAATTTTACCACTTCCGCACCAGCGCGGACCTGGCCAAACCCGAGGCGGCACCCGTGCTCAGGGAATGCGACATGCTCGGCTGGATCTCGCGCGGCGATGCGCCGGTTTTTGTCAGCAATCCCATGCCCGATGCCCCGGCGCGCAACCGCGGCCACTACCTGCACCATCCAGCGCACGCGCGCGAGATCCATCGCCGCTGCCAGCAGGCCGGTGTGCCCTGCCACTGGCTGCAGGGCCCCGAACCGTCGGCGGTGACCGATCCGCTGGCCTTTGTTCGTTCGTCCTTCGGCCTGCTGGCGGCGGAGTGAAGCCGGCCCGGTTCAGGGGCGACCGCCGGCGGCCAGCTTCGCCACTTCCTTGGCGTCGAGTTCGCGCACCCAGATGTTGCGCCAGCGGATTTCACCGCCGTGGGTCTGCAGCATGATCGGCCCGCGGGCGGGCAGCGGCTGGGCACGGTCCCAGAAGTTTTCCATGACCGCGCCGTCGACGACGAGCTGTCCGTTCAGCCAGACCCAGGTGCGGGCACCGGCCTGGACGATCCGGAACTGGTTCCATTCGCCAAAGGGTTTGTCGGCGACCACCCGCGGATCGCGGCCGGGGGTGTTCGGGGTGTTGTTGAACAGGCCACCGGAGCCCAGGTGGGGTTTGCGGTCGGGTTTGGCCGGATCGAAGACCTGGTTTTTGTCCCAGATCTGCACCTGCGGCGTGCCGCGCAGGTAGATGCCGCTGTCGGCCTTGGCCACCGTCTTGTACTCGAGGCGCAGTTCGATGTCGCCCAGGGCTTCGTCAGTGGTTGCATACGGCCCGGTGCCGTCGTTGACCAGTTCACCATTCTCAATCCGCCAGTGAGCCGCGAACTCCTCGCGCTGCTTCTGCAGGGCTTTGTCCTTTGTGTCGCCCTTGAGTTTGACCACGCTGTGCGGGTTGAGGCCGTGCCAGCCGCTCAGGTCTCGGCCGTTGAACAGGGCGCGGAAACCCTCGGGGAGGGGTTCGGCGGGGGCGGCGAGGGGAAACAGCAGCAGGAGGGCGGCGAAACGTGCTTTCATGGGCAGAAACTACGGGGCTGGAGGAACAGGCTTTCAGGGGCGCGCGCAAGACTGGCACAGCGCGGCGCAACCCAGAGTTTTCAAAATTATCATAATTACCATTGCGAAATCGCTTTTTTTCTTCTAGGTTGGAAAGGCGACTCGGGGCATAATGTCCCGGGAGCCCTCAACACCCAACTGCCAGAAGTCATGAAAACGAAACTGCTTCTCGCCCTGCTCGCCGCTGTTGCCGGCAGTGTCCAGGCTGACATCATCCTCGGCGCCCCTGGCGTGCCGGTCGGGGCGCGCATCGCCGCTCAGGTGCCGTTCAAGCTGCAATACCAACTGCCCAGGTCCTACAAATTTGTTTTCCTGGGCATCCAGGCCAAGGGAGACACCCTCGGCGCGCCGGGCAACTCCTGCAATCAGGGGAATGGCGGGCAATTCAATCTGAAGGCCACGGTCTGGGACAACAATGGCACCCCCAAGGAGCGAATTGGCAACCTGTACTTCCGCGACGTGCAGGAATTCAACAGCGCACCGCTGCAGACCCTGCTCAGCACCCCTGGTGCGGTGTTCAAAGCGGAGAATTACCCGATCACCATCACCACCGAATGGCAGGGCAATGGCAATGCCCACAAGCCGAACGGCTGGTTCAACATCCTCGGCGAATATCAGAAGAATCCGCCGCCACCGGTCGGCAGCCTGAGCTTCGACGTCGGTGATTACCTTCTTGTCAATGCCGGACTGCAGCCGCGAGGCACGGCCACGATTTCGCGCGACTGAAGCAGGGGCGACCCGTCATGAACACGCCCCGCCATCCGCCACGTTGCTGCCGCCAGTTTTCCTGGCTGGCCATGGTCTGTCTTGGCACAATCCCTGTCCGAGCGGAGCCTCCGCCGCGGGCGAGGGACGTGGTCACCGACCAGGAATTGCGCAGCCGGCTGGCAGCTGCGCCACGCTTGGGAGATTATCTCGAA
The DNA here is from genome assembly GCA_966252325.1 of uncultured bacterium. Lineage (GTDB taxonomy): Bacteria > Verrucomicrobiota > Verrucomicrobiia > Verrucomicrobiales > Verrucomicrobiaceae > Prosthecobacter. The sequence continues at coordinate 24,991 of CBINON010000042.1, forward strand.
CAAGGCGCTGTTGCCCGCGCGGATATCGCGGTCAAAAGGCCGAGATTGCAGCACGATCTGGTTTCCCGTTCCATTGTGTTTCACGATGGCCGATTTTATACCCTTTTGCCTCCCGGCTGCGTGCTGCACCTGCCCCCCTCGTTGCATGAGCGCATCCTCAGCAAGCCTGCAGGGGATTTTTTAACCTGGTCCGCCTTTTTGAAACGCAACGCGGTGTGGCTGAAAACCCAGGAAGTGTCACTCGAAACCGCCAAGGGCGATGTTCGCGCCGTCGAGCGACTCGCCCGCAACCTGGAGAGCGAGACCAAGGCCGTGATCGCTGTATACAAAGACGGGCCGATCAGTCTTCTGCAACCTGAACCTCCTAATGCTGAAAAGCCATGAGCTCACCCATTCGCTTCCCCCTGCTTGGCGGCCTGCTGACAAGCCTTTGCCTGTCCATGGGCGCCGGTCTGCTGGCTGATGATGACGACGATCACAACTGTGGCTACGGCCAAGCCGGCCAGAACGCCTGGGTGCGACAAACCGACTTGACCAGTGGACTGATCTACGACCTGCCGCTGGCGGACAATGGCGGTCTGTTTACTGCGCCTCTGCCCATCGGTGAACAAGGATCGATGTTTGAACTGTTTGCCCGCGGTTCCGCTTGGGACACCCGAATTTATCTGCTCGACACCAAGATCATCCGCGCCTACTCGCCTGACATCAGCGTGGAGGTTGTGGCTGAGGATGATTATGTCCGCGGCGACCTTGCCGGGGGCAACTATGTGAGGCGTACCCGTGCCGACCGGCCCTTCAGCCTGAGATACACGGTCAGCGGCCTCATCCCTGGCAGCACGAATGAAGCCGAACGATCCGTCTATTTTGGCTGTCATTACAAAAACTACACCCTGGAGGACTACTCGGAAGAGAGTGATGCAGAACCGGAAGTGCTGTCGGAGGCGGAGTTGTCCAATGGCAGCATTGACCTGAGTCCGCTGTACCACGAACTGCCGTCCGCCGCTCCTTCCCTGGGGTGCGGTAAACAGATTTACACCTTTGTTCGCCACGCCGCCGACGGTGTGCCTGACGCGATTCTCGCCCAGCCGACGATCGAGATTTGGCCGGTCGCCAGGGCTGCCATCGAAAACATCTCGTCCGGGCAGGTTCTGATCGACCGCATCCCCTCGGTTGTCGTTCGCCTGCAGCACCTCTACCCCGACTCGCGCACCTATGTGCAGATTTACACAGGCAGCGCCGTGCTCGGCCGCGAGGGCACTCTGATCAACGGCACTGAGCGCAAGTTCGGCAGCTTTTACAATCCGGATGTCGAAGGGGAGCCGACGAATGTTCCGCAGACGCTGTCCCTGAGCATGGAGGACCTCTCCAATTACGCCGCACGCGACGGAGTCTACACGCTGGAGGTCATCACCGAAACCCCCTTCTTCAACCGCGCCCCCGAGCGCCTCGCCTACGTGACGTTCGAGGTCGACCGCACCATCTCCTCGCGCGGCCAGCTGAGCTCTGCCGAAAGCCTCCAAGACTGAACACGATGTGTATCGGCGGTCGGCCATGAAACTGTCACCCGCCACCCGCCGCCCGCGCGGCAGCCTCCTCATCGAGGTCTCGCTCGGCATGTGGCTCGCCGCCATGCTGGCGCTGCTGCTCATGCGCGCCTCGCTGCTCGCACTCGGCAGCAACCAGTGGACCATCATGCAGACGCTCACCGATGCCTACATGACCCGCGAGGCCGCGCTCGCCAACCGCCTGCCGATGGCCGATCTGGTCGCGGCCAACTCGCCCTGGCCCAACGCCGGCGGCGGCGAGGCCCGTTTCGAGGCCGTTGTGTCTCTCGGTCGCCTCGCCGGCGGAACCGAAGTCACCGCTCGAATCGTGCGGTTTCGTGTCAACAGCGCGCCCGCCGCTGCCGTCGTGGGGGAGGGTGCGCCGGATTTGGCCATCTGGCGGCTGCACTCGGTACTGACGTACCAGGTCGGCGATCAGAGCTACGTGAAGAGCCGTACCATCCTGCGCACCCAATGAAGACCGCCGTCCAGCCCTGCCGGACGCGCCGCGCCGGCTTCACCCTGATGGAGGTCTCCACCGCGATGGGCCTCATGCTCATCCTGGGCTCCAGCTTGGTGGTCATGCTCCAGCAGCATGTCACGCTCATGAGTCTCGCCCAGCGCCAGAGCTTCCTCTCCGACGAAGCGCCGAAGATCGGCAATCTGATCGGCCGCATCCTCAGCCAGGCCGACCACTATCTGGTTTACCAAACCCATGACGCCGCCGTTGCCGGCACCGCGCCCGTGCTTGCCGGCGGTCGCGCGGTACGGTTGTTTTTCCGGGCTGCCGATCAAACCACGCAGGTCAGGATCGTCTCCGCCCAGGCTGTTGCCGGCGGTGTCGACCTTCGCTTCCATCACACCCTGGCCGATGGCAGCCAGACCTCCTGGAGCATCTGCAACCGCCTTGGTGATGCCACCTTTGCCGCGGATCAGGGCATCCTGACGGTCACCCTGTCCGGTCCGAACGGCGAGCAAATCACCTACGGAGGAGGCGCCCAATGAAGATCCGCATCCGCAACGGCGGCTATGCCGCCATTCCCGCCGTCACCGGCATGGCCCTGCTCATGACGCTGAGCCTGACGATGCTGTTCAAACAGAACCTGATGACCCGGGACCAGTCCGCCAAGACGCAGCTGCGCATGGACTACCACCAGCGCGAGGATGCCCTGATGCGCGCCCTGGTCGCCCTGCTGCCCGCCAAGGCCGCCGCCTGTCTGAGCGCCAATCATGCCGCCTCGGACGCCTATTCCTGGGCAACGATTTTTCAGGAGGCGGTCGAAATCGCCGGGGTTTCCAAGCGCCTGCAGCCCGAGCTGGCCGCCGAACTCGGTGTTGATCGCATGCGCCTCGGCGACGTCGGCGACACCGAGGACGCCATGGTGCAGAGCTGGATCACCTCGCTGACCGGCGAGGCGGGGCGGGTCACTCCCGGCACCACCGATTACGCCGCCGTCTTCACCCAGACTGCCTTCGCCGGGCGCGTGCCGCCCCTGCTCGACACGTCCGGCACGCTGCAGCAGGCGGATGCCCTGCGGCCGGTCGTCAGCACCGAGAAACGCTACACCCTCCAGTCGCCGGGCCTGCTCGCCGACGTCGGCGCCTACCCTCTCTACAACCTCATCCCCTATCCCAACATCCGCTTTGGCTATGCCGCTCCCGGCCAGCCGTTTGTCGCCAAACGCAACTGGTGGGCCTTTTCAGTCAACTACGGCGGCCCGCGCCAGCCGCGGGTGCGCCACTACGTGCTGTCGCTCTATGAGGTGCCCTCGCAGATGCCCATTGAGGCTGCCACCTTCGCCGAGATCGGCCGGCACCATGACGGCACGGCCTGGAGCAGCGCCAATGTCCGCATCGAGGGCTCGGTGTACGCCGACGCCATGAACGTGCAGGGAGCCTTCGGCGCCTCGCGCCTGGCCGGACGCAGCGGCATCCAGCTGAGCGGGCCGCTCGACGTCGGCGGCATCCAGGTCGCGGAGAACTTCGACGCCCTCGGCGTCCGCGAGATGATGCAGGCGGAGCAGCAGAGCGACGCCCTGCCGGTGGCACTTTCGGCCAATTCCGGTCGTCTCGCCTTCCTGCCGGTGCAGCCGGGACGCGGATTTCTGCAGCGCAGCACCGCCGCCAATGCCTGGCAGTCCTATGTCGCCGGCGGCACCCGCTGCCGCGTCAGCGTCGAGGCAATCGCCATGGTCAGTCTGGCCGACCAGACTCCGACCGCCCTGCGCGTGCGCTTTCAGAATGGCGCCGGGGGGACTTCGGAGATCGTTCTCCGGCGCGGCGTCAACTGGCCGACGGTGTTTGAGACGGGGGGCGCCGACATGCCGTTCCAGACCGAGCTGATGGACAACAGCCGCTCCTGCCTGACCTTCCAACCGACCCAGTTCGAGCCCTGGTTGCTCGCTCAGGGGGGGGCGGCGGTGACCGTCAATCACAGCCTCTACTTTGGCGTCGACGCCTCGGCCGATCCGCTCACGGTCGGCGCCCTCGACGACCCGCCCGCCGCGGATGACATGTGTGTTATCATTCGCAAGGGCCGGGATCTGACCAACTACACCGCCGGCTTGTCCATCGTCGCGCCGCTGCGCGTCTACGTGGGCGACGACCTCAACGACGTGCCGCTGGCTGCGCCACCCACCGGCTCGGGACTGGCCGACACGGACGAGTTCTATCCGCCGCTGTCCATCTTCGCCGCCGAGCTGCGCATCGGCACGACTTCGGTCAACCGCTTGGTCGAGCACCGCGGCCAGATCGGCACCCTCGCCAAGGGGGCCGGCACGAGCTGGAGCCCGCTCGACATCAAGCTGGGCAGCGACGATGCCGTGCACGCGGAGAACATCAGCGCCGAGCTCAAGCCGCTGCGCAGCCCGGCGGAACTTCCGCCCGTGCATCAGATGAATTGGCTTGTTGTCATCGAGGAAATCCCGCAGGATTGAATTTCAATCCATGAGTACCGGCAGCGTTGAAAACCTCCTTGGCCGCTTGGCCGAAACCTATTCCGATCGAGAAATTTCCGATGTCCAGGTGCGCTCCGGCGGTCTGCTTTACCTGCACACCAACCGCGGCCTTGAGATCGCCGAATCCTACGGCACCATGGATGCCGCGTTGGTCGCCGCCTTCGCCGAGGCCCTCTTTGCCTGCCAGACTCTTGAGGTCTGGGATGATCCCGGCAAGGCCGCCGGCGGTGCGGAGAAAATGTGGGAGCTGCTGCGCGCCCGCCGCGTCATCGACTTCAGCTGCGACGAGGGCGCCCTGGGGTCGCCGGTGCGCATGCGCGTCCAGGTGCACCTGAGCGACCATGGCATGGGCGTCACCTGCCGTTGGTTGCGCAGCCGCATCAGCCAGCTTGAGTCGCTCGGCATCGATCCACTCATTTCGGAAAGCCTGCGCGAGCTCATGCAGCGCCGCTACGGCCTCGGCCTCATCACCGGGCCCACCGGCTCCGGCAAGTCGACGACGCTCGCCGCCATCCTCGACTGGGTGCGCCGCAACTTCCACAAGCACATCGTCACCGTCGAGGATCCCATCGAGTACCGCTATGGCACGACCATGGAGGACCCGAACCGCCCCGGGGTCTCCATCCCCTGTCCGTCGCTGGTCACCCAGCAGGAGGTCGGTCGTCACACGATGTCCTACCAAAGCGGCCTCAAGGAGGTTCTGCGCAAAACGCCCCACATCATCCTGCTCGGGGAAATCCGCGACCGCGAGACGATGGAGACCTGCATCGAAGCCGCCCAGACCGGCCACTTTGTACTCTCGACCCTGCACACCCGCGGCGCGGTCAAGACGATCGACCGTATCCTCGAATTCTTCCCCAAGGACCAGCAGCATGGCGTGCTGCATCGCCTCGGTGAGACCCTCACCTTCGTGCTCTCCCAGGGCCTGCTCACCGGCTTCAGTGGCCGCGTGCTGGTCACCGAGTACCTGCAAAACACCAACGAGGCGGTCTCCGCCGGCATCCGCGCCTACGACGGCAGCGCCACCTCGCTGGAAGACGCCCTGCGCTGCAAGGGCAACATGCGCTGGAACCAGTCGCTCATGAACCTCTACCGTGAGGGCAAGATCTCCGAGGATGTTTTCAACGCCAACATGCTCGGCTCCTGAAGGCCGACTTGTCATCTCTCTCCATCTCCACCCGCCATCCGCCATGACACAGAACCGCTCACGCTCCCTCATCGCCAGCCTCTGCCTGCTCGCCACCTCCGCCTGTGCCGACTGGGTGGTCATGCAAAAGGCCACCGCCGAAGGCAAGACCGAAGAAATCCTCATCCGCATCAAGGGCGACCAGACCCGCCTCGATGCCGGCAAGGAGATGTCCATCATCGCCGGCGGTGCCGACGGTCAGATGACCATGCTCATGCACCAGCAGAAGATGATGATGCGCCTGAATGCCGACACCCTCAAGGGAGTCATGGCCCTGGCGGGCGCCGCCTTCGGCACCGATCAGGCGGTCGCCAAACCGGTCGCCACCGGCACCAGGGAAAAGGTTGGCAGCTACGACTGCGAGCTCTTCACCTGGACCGGCAAGATGGGCTCCGGCAAGTTCTGGGTGGCGCGCGACTTCCCCGGCTACCAGGCCCTCAACACGGCCCAGGACAAGCTCATGAAGGCGATGGGCAACCCCGCCAGCGCCTTCGCTCCCCAGGCGAGCGATTTTCCCGGCATGGTCATCAAGTCGGAAATGCAGGTCATGGGCAAGTCCAACGTCTCGGAGCTGGTCTCCGCCAAGGAGGAGGACGTCGACGCCGCCATCTTCAGCCTGCCCGCCGACTACCAGGAAATGAAGATGCCCGGCCTGCCCGGCAGCAAATGAGCCGCCGGTTTGAATGCGTGCGGGGCTTGCACCGTCTCACGGGCAAGCCCCTTTTTGTTGCCATGAAACTTCCCCTCCTCCTGCTCGCGCTGCTCGCCAGTCAGGCCTCCGCCCAGGCGCCGCTGCCAGGCTCCGTCGCCAGCGTCCAGTTCAAGCTCACCCTCAGCTTCAGCCGGCCCGGCACGGTCCTGAAGGATCCCGACACCGGCAGGCCCCTTCCGGCCAAGGATGAATTTGGCGCCCCACTCGGCGGCCCGGCTTACTTCAACGACTGGCTCATCCTGACGAACCGCGGCGGCGAGCCCTACAGCGACGAATACCACGAGGAGTACGTTTCCAAAATCGGCACCCGCAAGTATGGCAACAGGGAGTTCCTCAGCGACCTCATCCAAGCGGGCCTGCTGCCGCAGTACGGCAACGCCCCCCACCTGGCCGGCTGGTCGATCGTTCAGGCGACACCGACCTTCAACGATGAGTTCCCCTCCACCGGCGAAAGCCGCTTCTATGCCGTGCACCAGACGCAGGGTGACATCGTCGACCTCAACGGGGTGATCTTCCGCGGTTATCCGGACACCTACAGCAGCGGTTACGCCGCCAACGTCAACTACCACTACGTCGAACGCTACCTGTATGCCACCGACACCACGGCCGTGACCGAGACGGATCAGTCGAACTGGAAGTCCACCCGCATCTATTACATCGACTTCAGCGGTGAACCCTTCGACGAATCCAACTTCTTTGTCGGCTTCGCCCGCATGGAGGGAGTCTTCAGCAGCAGCGAGCGCCTCACCAGCCTCGGCGGCGGACTGAACCGCGTGCCGGTTTACGCCGTTGGCGCCACCAAGCTGACCGGCATTTCCGGCCAGGGACCGGTGTACGATGAGGAGAACGACACACGTGCCGTCATTGAGGGCTCGATCTCGACGGCGGCCGGACGGGTGCAGGCGGATGTCGGTTATTTCCCCGGCATTGCCGATGAATGAGCGCATCCGGCAAGAGGGCACGATGCGGCGTGAAAAGGCCGGTGTCGGAACGTTTGAATGAGGATCATTGACGCCGCTTCCGGTCTGACTACCGGAGGCGGGCAACCGACCCGCCATGAAACGCTCCCTGCTCCTGCTGCCATTCCTTGCCCTGCCCGTTCAGGCCCTCGAAGTTTTTGAAGCCCGCGGAGGTCGCGAGGCTGAACTTCCCGGCGGCAAGGAGGCCGATGGCATCCGCGGCGACTTTGTCCTGCGCAGCGACAAGGTCGAGGCGGTCGTCTCCCACAACGCCGCCAACCGCCGTGCCAACATGAGCACCTTCTACGGCGACGACGGTGTTTCGCCCGGCTGCCTCTACGACCTCACCCTGCGTGGCGCCGCCAATGACCAGCTCGTCGTGTACGGCCCCTGCGGTCATGGCCGCGTCTCCTACGTGCGCCCCGCCGGTCCCGGCGCGGTCGAGTCGGTTGCCACCGCCGCGCTCAACGGTGGCGTCTCCAAGCGCCACGAGTACCGCGTGCAGGACGGCGTTTCCGGAGTCTTCATCACCACCACCCTGCGCAATGAATCAGACAAGCCGCAGAAAGTGGCCACCAAGGACGACCTGACCCGCTTCGATGTCACCGGCACCACCCCCGATGGCATCCGCTGGGCCGATGCCATCAACCCGGCACACAAGTGCGGCTACGCGCTCGGTCTGCTGCGCCTGACCGGGGCCGACAAGCTGGCCGACACTCTGGAATTGGCCGCCGGCCAGGAAGTCGTCATCGAGCGCTTCTTCGCCGTGGCCACCTCGCCCGCCGCGGCGGTGGGGGAAGTGCTGGCCGTGAAGGGGGGGCAGACCGCGGTGCTCTCCGGCAGCATTGTCGAGACGGGCCGGGATGGCCGCCCCATCACCACCGCAACCCTCGAAGTGCCCTTTGGCAAAAGTACGGTGCCCGGCTACACGGATGCCCAGGGACGTTTCAGCTTCCAACTGCCCCGGGGCGCGACGGAACTGCGGGTCAAGGACCTCGGCCGGCCCGAGGTGCGCTGGGCGCGGCAAGTGCCCAGCGACAAGGAACTCTTTCTGGACCCCGCTGCCGGCATCCGCTTCGCCATCACCGGCGAGGACGGCAAGCCTCTGCCCTGCAAGGCTCACTTCGAACCGCTCGACGCCGGCGCGCCGAAGCTCGACCTCGGCCCGAAATGGCGCGCCCATGGCTGCGTGGACCAGTTCCACAGCGAGAACGGCCACTTCACCCAGCAGCTGCCGCCGGGCAAATACCGCGTCGTCGTCGTGCGCGGCCCGGAGTTCGGTCACCTGGCCCGCGAAGTCACCGTCGAGCCCGGCAAGACCGCCGAGTTCAAGGGGGTGCTCAAGCGCCTGGTCGACAGCCGTGGCTGGATCAGCAGCGACTTCCACAACCACAGCACGCCCAGCGGCGACAATGTCTGCGACACCGACGGCCGTGTCATCAATCTCGCCGTCGAGCACCTCGAGTTTGCCCCCACCACCGAGCACAACCGCTTCTTCGACTGGGAGCCGACGATTCATGCACTCGGCCTGACGCCGTTTGTGAAGACCGTCAAGGGGGTCGAATTGACCGGCCGTCGCCAGCACTTCAATGCCTTCCCGTTTGAGCCCGAGGCCTTCGCCCAGGATGGCGGCGCGCCGGAGTGGAACGATGACCCGCGCATCACGGCCCTCACCCTGCGCCGCTGGCAGGGCGAACGCGCCGACCGCTGGATCCAGTTCAACCATCCCGACCTGTCCAACATGTTCATCGACCGCGATGGCGACGGCCTTGCGGACGGCGGTTTCGTCGGCGTCGGCGCCATGATTGACGGCAGCGAGTCGCAGAACGGACCCGGCACCAACATCCTTGCCGACGCCCCCTTCAGTGTCACCCGCACGGCCGGCGCGCTCGCCGCCAAGGTCTCCTACGTGCGCGAGTTTCTCTGGCGCCAGCTGCTCAACCAGGGCCACCGCCTGGTCGCGGTCGGCGTCGCCGACGCCCACAGTGTTTATGGCAACGGGGTCGGTTCCTGGCGCATCTACCTGCCGAGCCCCACCGACGACCCGGCGCAGATCGACTGGGCCCAGCTGGCGCCGCGCGCCAAGGCGGGCAACATGGTCCTCACCACCGGCCCCTTCCTCGAAGTCTCCACACCCGACGGCAAGATCGCCGGCGATGACGTGCGCGCCACCGGCGGCGTCGATCTCAAGGTGCGCGTCCAGTGCACCGACTGGATGGACATCGACCGCGTCCAGGTGCTGGTGAACAGCCGCCCGCATCCGGACTTCAACTTCACCCGCGCCAGCCATCCGCAGATGTTCCAGAATGGGGTTGTCAAATTCGACCAGGTCCTGCGCATCCCCCTCCAGGAGGACGCCCACCTGATCGTCGTGGCGATCGACGAGGATGGCGACATGAAGACCGGCTTCGGCACCAGCGACTACGCGCGCATGCGCCCCTGCGCCTACAACAACCCGATCTATGTCGATGTCGACGGCGGCGGCTTCCGGCCGAACGGCGACACCCTCGGTTTTGAACTGCCCGCCATGGGGCTGACCGCCGACAAGGCACGCCGCCTGCTCGGAGCTCCCTGAGCATCGCGCTGGCGCTGGCGTGCGGAGCCGTGTAGAATGCTGTCCGCACGCCATGACCCAGTCCCAGCGCGAGGCGCTCTTCGACCTCCTCACCCTCTCCCTGTACGCCGACGGCCACATCTCGCTGACGGAGGAGGCGCTCATCGAGTCGGCCTTCATCGCCGAGGGCTGGCAGTCGGATTACCCGAAGAGCCTCTTCCTCGAGAAATCCTTCGCCCGCGCGCGCAGCGTCGCCGAGGCCGATGAGGAAACACGCCTCGCCTACCTGGCGGAGCGGGCGGCGTTTTTCACGGAGGCCGCCAGCCAGGCCGAGGCGCTGGGCGTGGTCACCAACCTGCTGGCCCGCGATGGCCTGACACCGGAGGAGAACCGTTTTCTCGCCGCCCTGCAGCGTGCCATGCCGGCGCTGTAAAAAAGCGCGGAGCCCGCAGGCTCCGCGCCCTCGTGGTGCTCGGCGTCACTGGATCTCGATTTGGCGCGGCCGGGAGCTTGCGCGCAGCGGCAGACGCAGGCTCAGCACACCGCGCTCAAGCCGGGCTTCCAGACGGTCTTCATCGACCGGCACGTTGAGGCGCAGGCGCAGCAGAGAGTCCTCGACCGGGATTTCGCGGTGCAGCGGCTGCCAAGTCTCCGGCACGACGCGCGGGCGTCGACCGTGCACGGTGAGGACGCCGTCTTCCAGATGAATCGACACGCCGGACTTGGGCACGCCGGGCAGTTCGATGCGCACTTCGTGGGCGTCCAGGCTGTCGAGCACGCGATAGATCGGTTTGCGCCAGGGGTTCTCCGTGGCCTTGGGGTGGGATTCAGGGTTGGCGGTCATGGCGGTGCTGGGATCATTGAACTTCGATGCTGCGCGGCTTGCACTGCTCCTGCTTGGGCAGGGTCAGGTGCAGCAGGCCGTCCTCGAGGCGGGCGCAGATGCCGTCGGCGGCGACATCCTTCGGCACCGCAATGGTGCGCGTCAGCGTGAACGAGGTTTCCCGATCGGCATGGGCTTCGCGCCGCACGGCGCTGACCTGCAGCAGGCGGTCCCGGACCTCGATCTTGACGTCCTCCTTTTTCACGCCCGGCAGCTCCAGGCGGGCATGGTAGTGGTCCGGATCTTCAAACACGTCGGTCGCCGGACGACCCTGATGCAGGCCGGGCAGCACCTCGTTGAGCCACTGTCCCATGAGCGGGAAGGCGGCGAAGGGCTGGCGCACCCAGGAGTCGAAATCGGCGACGCGGCCGAGGTGGAAGGCAGGGGTGGAACGCAGGAGTGGCATGGCAGTGGATGGGGTTGTGGGTGGATCGAATGACGAGATCCCATGCCTGCAACCAGCGTGCCAAAGTTGAATGCAACGAATTAGATGAATGAAAATCAATATTTTGCGACGAATGGCTTTCGGTCATGGATCGCCAGGAAATCCGTCAAAAATGCACAACTAGGCCGTTTGTGGGGCGTGCCTTTGTGTCGTGATGTCGCACTTCGGGTCCGTGCCCAGCGCAGCTGAAGAGCTTCACTGCTGCATTGGACTGGGGCGTTGTTTAAGGCTTACATTCGGCCTGCGATTCATGAAAGACCTTCGCTCTGCCTGGGCCATGTGGCTGAAAGCGGGACTCTTCCTGCTGATCGGTCTGATGTCAGCTGCGCTGCTCGTGATCGAGGCCTGGAGCGGGCGCAACGTTCTCCTTCTGGGCCTCTGCATCTGGGGGTTCTGCCGGGCCTACTACTTTGCGTTTTATGTGATTGAGCGCTGGGTGGATCCGCAGTTCAAGTTCAACGGCTTGGGGCACTTTTTGAAATGGGCTTGGGCGCGCCGGAAAAAATGAGCTTGGTGCCGCCTGGGGAGGGGGATGCCGGCTTGCGTACCCGCTCCGGATTCCTGCATGCACTCCGGAGGCCTCCACCTGCCAGTTCACGGTGGCCATCCGTGTCTGCGGCTCGCCGTGCATCGCCCGAGAAGGCATGTCACCCCAAGGCCCGGCGCAGCAGGTTTTCCGTGATGCGCTGGACACGGGCATCCGGACCGTGCGGGCGTGAGTAGTGGCTCCAGACCGGCAGAGTGCCTGGCGGTTTGCTCATGCCCAGTCCCCACCAGATGGTGGCGGCATTGAAGACGAAGTTGCCCATGGGTCCTGGGTAGATCGTAGCGGTCCACTGCTGCGGCACGCGCCCGCCCTGCCAGGCGGTACCGGCAGCGACCACCTCCAATCCGGGCAGATCGGCGGGCGGATCGCCGTGGTATTCCCAGCCGATGAGCCCCGGAATGGCGTCGCCGGCCTTCATGCCGGTGCCTTCAAACAGCCAGTGCTCGGGCTTGACGCAGATCCAGTCGCCGCCGCCGTTGACGGGCCGGACGTTGCGAGCCCCCATCAGGTAGCCTTCGTCAGGGCCGCGGTGCGGGAAGGGGCCGTGCTGGGTTTCGCGGATGACAGCGTGCTCGTGCTCGCCGCCATAGGGGCCGCCGCGGAAGAGGCGCCGGTTCGGTGTGCCGGCGGCATTGGCCGCGAAGGGCGTGACCCAGCAGACGCTGTTGCCGGACAGAAAGAGCAGATTGACGCCGGCCTCGCGCATTTTCACGGCGCTTTCATGCTGGCGAATGTCCCAGTACTCGTCGTGGCCGATGCTGATGAAGGCCTTGCACTTCAAGCCGCGGTCAGGCGTGATCATGTCGCTGTTCGAGCAGTAGCTGACGTCGTAACCGTGCTGCTCCAGCCAGTAGGCCATGGGGTATTCGAAGCACAGCCATTCGCCGCTGCCCACGGATTGGGGGTTTTCGTAGATCTGTGCGTATTTCGCATACGGCCGGTCAAAGCTGACATGCGGCCACGGGCCCTGGCCACCCTTGGGATGGATGTAGAGCGAGGTGTCGACCGGCCAGCGATTGTAGGCCTGCCAGGTGTTGTCGCTGCACTGAAGCAAGATGTCGGCCGGCCGGTCGTCCGTGACGATGAAGACCACATAACTCTGCCAGTAGGGCTGGTCGGGCGTGTCCGGCAGCGTGGTGAGACGGCCGAGATAGACACCGCTCAGCCAGTCGGCCGGGATCGTCAGGCTCGCGGTCTTCGTCCACACGCACTCGACCAGACGGGTGTCCGGCTGCGGTTCCGGCACCGGTTGCTCGATCCCTTCAAAGGGCCCTAGTTCCGTCATCAGCCGGGCGCCTCGCCCCTGGTAGTAACCGGTGCGGAAGATTTCCAGCTTGAAGCGCGCCACCGGGCGGGTGCTCACGAAAAAGTCCACTGTCTCGCCGGCCTGCACGGATTGTCGTGAGCACCAGCCCTCAATGACCGGCGAACGGAAGCCGGTGCTGGTATCAAGACGGACACGGGTGAGCTGCCAGTCGGTGGAGCCGGGCCGGGCATTTTCCTGGGCGATCAAGGACATCGGACTCATACGCGGCGGCAGGGGCCTTTTCTGGAAGATCTCACGATGTGGCGACGCCTTGCTTCGGCGAGCGCGAAATGCTCTGGGCAGAATTCGCAGGCAGTGCGCCAGCTGCATCAACCCGATATTCACCCGGAGCCTTGGATCTCTTGCGATTCAGAGAGGATTGCAAATTTGAGAAATTTTATCCGCAGGATTTGCAATTTAAAATTCGCGTGAAATACTCATGATTATGACAATAATCGTAATTTACGCCTCGTTCGGGCCGTCCAGTTGATCAAGATGCGCTACAAGCCCGACGAGTTTCAACAGCAGCTTGCAGAGTGCATTTTGCATCTTCGCACCCGGCGTGCCAATTCCCGGTCGTCCCTGGCCCGATCCATGGGGATTTCTGCCTCCACCATGGGGATCTACGTGGATACCCTGATCAAGCGTGGACTGGTGCAGGAGTCCGGCCAGGAACTTGGACACGTTGGTCGCCCCAAACGCCTGCTGCGTCCCTGTGCCGAGGCGGGTTGGTTTGCCGGCATCGAATTTCACGGTGGAGGTATCTGGGGCGTGGCCGTGGATTTTGCCGGCAAGGTGATCACTCGCTACCATGAATTTCTGCCGCCGAACATCGATGCGGGGCGAGTGATCGAAACCCTGCAAAAGGTATTTTATATTCTATCCTCCGGCATGGGCACCCCTCTGCTCGGGGTTGGCATCGGCGCGCCCGGTCTGGTCAACGCCCGCGAGGGCGTGGCTCTGAACTACCGCTTCATCAAGGATTGGCGCGACATTCCGGTGGCCCGCATGCTTGAGGGTGCCACCAACGTGCCCGTGCATTTGGAGCAGGGCCTGCGCGCGATCGCGCTGGCGGAACGCTGGTATGGCCTCCAGCATCGTCTCAAAGACTACGTCATTCTCGGCGCCCGCTTCGGCTTCAATGCGGCCTTCGTCCACGGCGGCAATGTTGCCACGGGTGCGCGCCACGCCGCCGGCGAACTCGGTTTTTGGCCTTGCCCGACGCGCCCCGGGGTGGAACTCGGCGACCTCATCTCGGCGCCCGCAAGTTACCGCCGCTTGGCTGGATTTGCCGATGCCGCGCCGGTGCCCGTGAACCTGCTGGACGCTTTCGCCGAACTGCGCGGGCGCTCTCCCGAGCGCTTGGAGGAGGTGGCGGCGGACTTTGCCCGCGTCATCGGCTGCCTGCAGCTTTTGCTCGATCCCGAGGTCTTTGTCCTGCATGGCCCCATCTGCCAGCTGGGCGAGGAGTTCAGTCAGGAAATCCTCCGCCAGGTCGACCGCCAGGTGCCGGCCCTTCAGGGCATGCCGCCACGGGTGGAACTCACCATGCTCGGCGAGGAGGCCGGCGCGCTCGGCGCGGCCTGCTTGGCCGTCGAAAACTGGCAGCCTCAATAATCCCGCACCAGCAGGTGGTCGGCCAACTCGCGCAGTCGGGTGCCGCGCGCGCCGAACACGGCGAGCGCATCATGCGCCGATTGCGTGAGGCGTTGGGCTTCGGTACGCGAGGCCTCAAGACCGATGAGGGCGGGATAGGTGGATTTTTCCGACGCCAAGTCCTTGCCGGCACTCTTGCCGAGTTTCTCGCTGGTCTGGGTGACGTCGAGGATGTCGTCCAGGATCTGAAATGCGAGGCCCGTGGCCATGCCGAAGGCGCGCAGCGCCTGCAGTTCCTCAGGCTGGGCATCGGCACTCATGCCACCGAGGGCCAGACTGGTCGTCAGCAGGGCGGCGGTCTTGTTTTCGTGAATGAAGCGCAGCGCTGCCAGTGGCAGCTTTTGGCCCTCACCCTCGAGGTCGGCGACCTGGCCACCCACAAGGTGCAGGCTGCCGGCAGTGCGCGCCAACTCGGCGACGAGGTCGCCGGCACCATAACGCACGGTCACTGGCGTCTTGACCAGCAGTTCGAAGGCCAGGGCCTGCAGGGCATCACCGGCGAGGATGGCAACGCCTTCGCCATAGACCTTGTGGCAGGTCGGCACCCCGCGGCGGAAGTCGTCGTTGTCCATGCTCGGCAGGTCGTCATGGATCAGCGAGTAGGTGTGCAGGCACTCAACCGCGCAGGCAGCGAAGGCGGCGGCCTCGCGACTGCCTCCGCAGGCCTCGGCAGCGGCCAGGCAGAGGATTGGGCGCAGGCGCTTGCCGCCGGCGAAAAGACTGTGACGCATGGCTCGATGAACCGTTGCGGGCGGGGTGTCGGCGGCGGGAATCAGGCGATCGAGGGTGGCGTCGACAAAGGCGGCGCGGTCGGCGAGGTAGGGCTTCAGGTCGGACATGCGGAAGCGTTCAGGAAAGCGAGGAGAGGTCATCGGACAAGTGCTCGAAATCGCCGGCTTCACACCATTTCACGAAACGCTCGGTGTGGCTTTTCAACTCGTCCCATTCGCGCCGGATGGCCTTCGCCTCGGCCTCACTGATGCGGTTGTCGGCTGCTGCCTGACTGATCGCGGCCAGCAGGTCGGCGAATTTCTGCACAATCTCCTGGGTGGCCGGCATGACCTCGCGGCCGGGCCTGCGGCCGGTGGGTGGGTTTTTCACGAAGACACCCTCGGCCTTGTGGCAGAGCCACTGTACCAGCGCCTCATGACCGGTGCTCTCGTAGAGCTGTCGCGCGCGCTCCAGCGGGTTCGAGGTGGCGCCTCCCTCGCGCGGATCCAGGCCACACCACTTGTAGACCAGCGACAGCGACACGCCGAGCTGGTTGGCCACCTCCTTGGCCGAGGTGCGTTCCAGCGCCTCGCGAATGACTTCATGCGACTCCATGCCCTGTTCTTTCATGTCGCCGCCTGCTTGGCAAGCCGGATTCGGCGGGGTACTGCGGCAGACCCTCGCGTAGCATTATATAGTGTCCAGTATAGTATAAAGTTTAAGTATAAAGTGTCTGTCCCTTTATAAAGAAAAAAGTTGACGTGGCGGCTTGTTGGGGGTTGTTTGCAGGCATGCGACAGCGGCGGCTCAAGGCTCCGGATGGGGCGTTCTCGGACATGGCCTACTACCACTGCGTCTCCAGGGTGGTGAACCGCGACTTTGTCTTCGGCCCGGCCGAGAAGCAAGTATAAAGTGTCTGTCCCTTTATAAAGAAAAAAGTTGACGTGGCGGCTTGTTGGGGGTTGTTTGCAGGCATGCGACAGCGGCGGCTCAAGGCTCCG
>CBINON010000043.1:0-40480 GCA_966252325.1 uncultured bacterium
CTGGTCCGACTGGTCCGACTGGTCCGACTGGTCCGACTGGTCCGACTGGTCCGACTGGTCCGACGACTCCGACGACTCCGACGACTCCGACGACTCCGACGACTCCGACGACACAGCCGCTGGGGCCGGCTCGGGCGTGCCGGCGGGCACGAGCTTGCCCTCGGCGGTGAATTTCATGCCGGCCGCCTTGGCGGCCTCGGCGGCGGGCCCGCCGAAGCCGAGCAGGGTGGCCACCTCGTCCTGGACCTGGGCGAGTTCATCCAAGTGCAGGTCGGGGTCGCGGATGAGGAAAACCTCGCCGGTCTTCTTGTTTTCGTAGAAGAGCATGCGGCCGTCCTCGGTCTCCTTGGTGGCGGTCGGCGTCAGGATGCGCTTGCGCTCGAGCATGAGGGCCAGGATGTAGCGGGCGTTCTCGGTGGCCGGATGATCCTCCTCGATGAAGCGCTGGAGCAGGCTCATGGCGCTCTCCTTGCTGGTGACCTCGGGCTTTTCCTCGACGACGTTGGGCGTGTAGATCGTGCGCCAGTAGGCAAGGGGCTTGCGCTCGCTCGTCTCCTGCGCCCAGGCGTCGAGGGCGACGTCGCGGCGCAGGTAGCCGCTGGTCTCTGGATCGAAGTAGATGGCGGTGTGAAAGACCTCGCCTTCGACGAAAGGTCGCTCGGTGAGGGCACACTGATGGGAGCGGGAGCGGATGGACCAGTTTTGGATCATGGCTTGGGGTCAGGCGGCGGCGCGGCGGCGCGGGCGTACGGGGGCCGGCTTGCGCTTGAAGAGGAAGTCGAGGCTGAGGCGCGGCAGGTCGCGGTTCTGCGAGCGCAGGTGCAGGAGGAAGAGGCCGAGGCTGCCGAAGACCGCGTGCGGGATCCAGGCGGCGGTGGCGGCGGGCAGGTGGCCGCCCTTGGCGAGGTTGAGGCAGAGGTTGTTGAGGAAGAGCACGCCGAAGAAGAGGAAAATCGAGCCGGCGATGCCGCCCACGGCGCCGCGGCGCGACCAGGCGATGCCCAGGGGGGCGGCGACAAGGGCGAGCGCCAGGCTCTGCCAGGGCATGGCATAGCGATGGTGGAGGTGGGCGCGGAAGGCGGCAAGTTTGTCGGCCGGATCGTTGGCGTGGGTTTTCAGGTAGGAGACGATCTCCGGCACGCCCATCGACTCGGCCTTGAGGGCGTAGCTGACCATGCTCCAGGGGGTCTCGGTGAAATCACGCGTCTCGAACACGCCGCCGGCGGGGTCCTTGGCGGAGGTCGCGCCCGGGAAGAGCTGGACCAGGGCGGGCCGGCCCTCGCGATAGCGCACCTCGCGCCCGTCAAAAAAGCGCCAGAGGCCGTCCGGACGCCAGGTGGCGGAGTCGGCATGCAGGACGCGGACCAGGCGTCCTTCGGCACCGAACTCGCGCACCTGTACCGAGCGCAGGCGCCCCTCGCGCAGGGAGAACGGGAAGCTGCCGACGTACCAGACGCGGCGGGTGAGCGGATCGCGGTGGAGCAGGGCGGAGGCGCGGATCGAGTCCTTCTGGCGCTCGTCCATGGCGCGCAGCACGGCCTTGCGGTTGCCCTCGGCACGCGGCGCCCAGTGGTAGTTGGCGGCGGTGCTGAGCAGGGCGGCGGCGAAGGCGACGACGAAGACCGGGCGGAGGATCTGGCCGACGCTGCGGCCGGAGCCGAGCATGGCGACGATCTCGTTGGCGCGCGACATGCGGGTCAGGGTGTACAGGATGGCCAGCAGCAGGGCTGCCGGCATGACCGACACGTAGATGAAGGGGATGATGCCCAGGTAAAACAGCAGCACCTGGCGCGTCGAACTGCCGACCTCCTGGAATTCCTTCAGGTTGTCGAGCAGGTCCATGATCATCCACAGCGAGGTGAAGGCGATGAAGCAGAAGACCAGCGGGGCGAAGAAAGTGCGCAGGGTGTAGCGCTCGAGCGCGCCCTGCCGGACGTAGTAGCGCAGCAGAACCGGCGGGCAGACGGCGGCCAGCACGATCATGGCCAGCTTGACCCAGTAGGCAGACAGCACGGGCGGCTCGCCCAGTTCGGTCATCTGCATTGGGCCGAGGTGCTGGGCGATGTCGGCGCAGGCCGCCCAGGCGGCGACCGAGACACCGGCGACCCAGGTGGGAAAAACCAGCTTGCGCGGGTTGCCCCACTGGCGCAGCAGGATGAAGACGTAAATGCCGCCGCCGACCAGCATCCAGGTGTCGAGGTAGGGCAGCAGCAGGGAGACCGTGCGCAGCAGCGGACCGGCGGCCGGCGCTCCCGCCTCGGCGACGAGGCGACCGCCGCGCACATCGTAGCCGGCCACCTCGGCCGGATTTTCCAGGTGGTGGCGCTGGCTGGCCAGCAGGACCATGGCGAGCAGACCGGCGGCGAAGGCGGTGCGGCCGAGGTACGGCCAGGTGCGCAGGCGCGCGGCCAGGCGGCCGACGCCGTGCAGCAGTCGCTGGAGGCCTTTCATCATGCGGAGGGGGAGACTTGGCCAGAAGGCGGGCGGAGTCAATGCGGGAAGGCCGCTAGACCGGCTCCGCCAGCGCCTCGCGCAGGGCCGCCGCCACGCGCGCCGGGGTCAGGCCGGTCATGCAGTCGTAATGCCCGAACGGGCACTCGCGCTTGAAACAGGGGCTGCAGGGCACGTGATGGCGCAGCACGCGGTGGCGGTCGCCCACCGGGCCGGTGAGCACGGGTTCGGTGCTGCCGAACAGGCTGACCGTCGGCACACCGAGCGCGGCGGCCAGGTGCATCGTGCCGGTGTCATTGGTGAGCAGCAGGCGGCAACCGCGCAGCTCGGTGATCAGCTCCGACAGGCGGGTCTTGCCGACAAGGTTGCGGTGGCGGACGGAGCCGGCCAGGCGCGACAGTTCTTCGCCCATGGCGGCCTCGCCGGGCGCGCCAAAAAAGACCCACTCGAGGTCGGGTCGCTCGCCGCCAAGCGTGCGCAGGACCTCGGCGAAGCGCTCGAGCGGCCAGCGTTTGGCGGGGCCGTACTCGGCACCGGCGCAGACGCCGATGCGCAGCGGCCCGGGTGGCAGCGGCGCGGCCGGGGGTCCCTGCTCGAAGCCGCTGATGTCGGCGCCGCAGCTGCGGGCGACATGCAGGTAGCGGCGCGCATGGTGCCAGGGCGGGCCGGCGACCTTCGGTTCCTTGACAATCTGGTTGAGCAGGCGCGAACGCAGCGAGCCGCGGTAGCCGACCAACCGCGGCAGGCCGGCCAGCCAGAATTCCAGCGTGCTGCGCGTCGAATTCGTCAGCAGGATGCCGGCGTCCCAGCGCGGGCCGGCCGTGCGCAGGCGCTTGGCGACGGCGAACAGGCCCTCCTTGCCGGCCTTGCCGATGTAGGCATCGACCTCCGGCTGCGCCTCCCAGAGTTCGCGCAGTTTTTCCGGGCCAAAGACCGTCAGGCGCAGGTCCGGCCGGCCGGCCTTCAGCGCGCGCACGGCGGGCAGGGCCATGCAGGCGTCGCCGAGCCAGTTCGGCGACCGCACCAGCAGCTCAAACCGCTGCAGGCGGGCGGGGTCAAAACCCTCCGGCAGGGCAATGCCGCGCTTGTAGCGGTGCAGGAGGAAGCGCGGGCGCGGGGTCTTCCAGCGGTTGTGCACCCAGAACCAGTTGTGCGGCTGCTCGCGGATCACGGCCTCGACGATCTCGTTCATCCGGCAGGTCAGGCCCTCGATGGACAGCCCGGCGGTGGCGGTGTCAATGGGCGGTCGCCCGACAACGCGCCAGCGACCGGGTCCATCGTCGTAGACCGTGACCGGCATCATCAGCCCGCGGGCACGTTGAGCCATGAGGGCGGCAATCGGCGTCGTCGAGGCCAGGCGACCGAAAAACGGGCACCAGAGGCCCTGATCCCCCGAATGCTGATCGGTCAAAACGCCCAGGCAGCCAGTCTCGCGCAGGTGCTTGATGGGACCGGTGAAGCCCTCCTGGCGATCGAACAGGCGGTAGCCCAGCTTGAGCCGGCGGCGCTTGAGCAGGGCGTCCAGATAGGGGTTGCTCAGCGGCTGATACATCGTGGCCGGCGCGGCATTGTGGGCAAAGAGGCTGGGCACCTGGGTCAGCAGCTCCCAGCAGCTGGTGTGGCTGATGACGTAAACCACCGGGCGGCCGGCCGCCGCGGCGGCATGCGCGGGCTCCATGCCCTCGATCCGCACCCGGCGCAGGATTTCCTCGGTCGGCAGCACGGCGAAGCGCAGGCCGCAGAGCAGGTTGGCGGTGAGCGAGGCGAAGTGGGCGCGCGCCGTCCTCCGCCGCCAGGCCGCGTCGTGTTCGGTCCCGAAAGCGATCTCCAGATTGCGCAGGGCGAGCCGGCGATACTTGCCGAGCAGCACGTAGCCAAGCTGTCCAAGGAGGCGGCCGAGATGCCAGACGACGGCCATTGGCAGCAGCCGCAGCAGTGCCTCGACGCAGCGGAAGAGGGCGTAGGCCAGCCAGTGCCCGGCAAGTTGCAGCGGGGAATGGGCGGAGGTCGCGGATTTTGGCATCGCCCGACCATGGCGAGGCGGCCCGGCCCTTGCAACCACCGCCCGGTGCGGGTGAGTTTGCGTTGGCAGCGGCCGCGGCTGTGGTAGATTCCCGTTTCATGGCCCTCCTGCGCGTCGACAACCTCCAGGTCCACTTCCCGGTCCGCACCGGCTGGCTGCGGCCGGCCGCGGTGGTGAAGGCGGTCGACGGCGTCAGCTTCGAGGTGGAGGAGGGCCGCACGCTCGGCGTCGTCGGCGAGAGCGGCAGTGGCAAGTCGACCGTCTCGCGCGCCCTGCTCAAGCTCGTGCGGCCAACCGGTGGCCAGGCCTGGTTCGACGACCGCGAGATCCTCGGCCTGAGCGAGACGGAATTCCGGCCGCTGCGCCGGCAAATGCAGATGGTGTTCCAGGACCCGATCGGCTCGCTGAACCCGCGCATGACGATCGAGGCGGTGCTGGCCGAACCCCTGCAGCTGCACTTCCAGGACCTGAACCGCGCCCAGCGCCGGGATGTCGCCGCCGCCCTGCTCAGCCGGGTCGGCCTGCCCGAGGACGCGCTGGTGCGCTACCCCCACGAATTCAGCGGCGGCCAGCGCCAGCGCATCGGCATCGCCCGCGCCCTGGCGGTGAAGCCGCGCTTTCTGATCTGCGACGAACCCGTCAGCGCGCTCGACGTCAGCGTCCAGGCCGCCATCCTCAACCTGCTCAAGGACCTGCAGGAAGAGTTCAAGCTCACCTACCTGTTCATCGCCCACGACCTGGCCGTGGTGCGCCACATGAGCGACGACATCGTCGTCATGAACGGCGGCAGGATCGTCGAGGCCGGCCCCGCCGACCAGGTTTGCGAACGGCCGCAGCACGAATACACCCGCCGCCTGCTCGACGCCGTGCCCGCGCTCGGCTGACCCCCTCGGACCCGCCATGACCCCGCTGTTCAAGAAATTCCTCGGCATCAACTGGCTGCTCATGCTCACCATGGCCGGGCTGCTCAGCTTTGGGGTGTACGCGATCTACAACGCCTCCTCCTTCCGCGAGGCCTCCGACTTTGCGCTCAAGTGGAAGCAACAGCTGACCTGGATCGGCATCGGCGTGCCCTTCCTCTTCGCCGCCAGCCTGCTCGACTACAAATGGGTGCGCTGGGCCTGCTGGCCGATGTACCTGGCCGGCATCGGCGGCCTCGTCTACCTCCACCTCTACGGCATCGAGATCAACGGCAACAAGAACTGGGTCATCATCGCCGGCCAGTCGGTCCAGCCCTCGCAGTTTGCCATCATGGCCGGCATCCTCATGCTCGCCGTCGTCTTCGGCGACCTGCCGCGCCTCTGGCCGGTGTTCCGCCGGCCCTGGCTGCGCATCCTCGTCGGCGGCATCCTCGCCGGCGTGCCGGCGGCCATGGTCATCAAGGAGGACCTCGGCTCCGGCCTGGTCTGGGGTCCCGTCTTCCTGTCCATGCTGCTGGTCGGCAGCATCCCCTTCCGCTACCTCATCACCTTCCTGCTCGGCGCCCTCTGCGTCATCCCGCTGATCTATTTCTTTGTCCTCAAGGACTACCAGCAGGCGCGCATCGACACGACCTGGTACCTGCTCACCAACCAGAGCGACAAGGTCGACACCCGCGGCCACGGCTGGGTGCCCAACTTTGTGCAGACGGCGGTCGCCTCCGCCGGCTTCGAGGGCAAGGGCCCGCTCTCGGAAAAGGTGCCCGACCAACGCTCGATCCACCGCCTGTTCTTCCCCGAAGCCGAGTCCTTCAGCGACTACATCTTCGGCGTCATCTGCGAGGAATTCGGCTTCCGCGGCGCGGTGCTGCTGCTCACCGGCATCGCCCTGCTGCTCATCCAGGGCGTCTTCATGGCCTTCTACTCGCGCGACCAGCTCGGCCGGCTCATCGTCGCCGGCATCGTCACGATGTTCTTTGCCCACACCTTCCAAAACGCCGGCATGAACCTCTGCATGCTGCCGGTCATCGGCCTGCCCATGCCCTTCATCAGCTACGGCGGCACCTTCATGATCGTCACCCTCTTCCTCATGGGCATGGTGCAGAGCGTCTGGGTGCATCGCAACATCTCGCCGGTGCTCAAGAAAGCCGGCGCGCACCGGCAGGACCCCTCCGAGGACGAGGAGGACTGAGCCCGCATCTTGGGCTTGTGCCCGGCGCGTTTTGGTTTTCAATGCTTTCTCATGCTCGAACTGATCGGCGTCTCCCGGCGCGTCCCGCACAAGCGCGACGCCCTGCCCGTGCTCCATGAGGTGAGTTTCGGCGTGCCCGCCGGCCACCTCATGACGGTGATCGGCGCCACCGGCAGCGGCAAAACCTCACTCATCAGCCTGCTCGCCGGCCTCGAAAAACCCGCCCAGGGTGCCCTGCTCTTCCACGGCGAGGACTGCGACAAGCACCCGCTGCACCCCAACCAAATCGGCTACGTGCCGGCCGCCGACGACGTGCTCGACGAGGCCCTGACCGTGCGCGAAAGCCTGATGAGCGCCCTGCTCCTGCGCGTCGCCGGCCTCGACAAGGACGCGCGCATCGCCAAGGCCTCGCACCTGCTCGTCACCGTCGGCCTGGAAACCCTCGCCAGCGACCGCGTCGCCAGCCTCGGCCTGCCGCAGCGCCGCCGCCTCAAGCTCGCCCTGGCCCTGGTCAGTGATCCGGCCCTGGTGCTCTGCGACGAGTTCACCGACGGCATGGACGCGCGCTCCGAGCGCGAGCTGGCAGCCCTGCTCAAGCTGGTTGCCAGCGATCACCCCGCGCGCGTTGTCATCCATGCCACCCAGACGGTCGGCAACCTCGCCGCCTACGACACCGTCGTCATCCTGCACGAGGGCCACGTCTGCTTCCACGGCCCCTCGCGCGCGGTCACCCACTACTTCAGCATCGCGTCGATGGACGAGCTCTACCCGCGCCTGGCCAAACGCCCGGCCGAGCGCTGGGGCGATTCCTGGTCGCGCCACCGCGACTCCTACTACGACGCCTTCCAGCTCGGCGGTCTCGGCGATCCGGCACCGACCAGCCAGGAGATCGAGCCGTCGACCGCCGCGCCGCCCTCGAAAAAGACCGGCTACGTCGACATCCGTCCCGTGCCCGAAGGCCGCAAGCCGCCGCCTGCCCTGCCCTCCGCCCTGGCCCAGGCCGGTCACCTCATCCAGCGCCGCTGGACCCTGCTGCGCCGGACCCGCGCGCAGTGGCTGCGCCACCTGAGCGTGCTCGTGCTCGCCCCTGTCGCCGCCGTCCTGCTCGTGCTGCCCAACCGCGGCTTCCTCGCCCGCCTCGCCGGCCAGACCCCGCCGCCGGAAGTCCTCTGGCCCGCCGCCTACACCTGCATGATGGCGCTCTGGGTGCAGATCCTGCTCGCCCTCATGATGGGCGTGCGCGCCGGCGCCCGCGAAATCGGCATTGAACGCCCGCTCTACGAACGCGAGCGCGCCGGCGGCCTGCGCCCGGGGGCCTACCTGCTCTCCAAGCTCGGCTTTGTCCTGCCGCTCGTGCTGCTGCAGGCCTTCGCCCTCGGCGTGCTGCCCGACCTGCTCACTGGCGGCCTGCCCGGCAACGCCGCGCCGCGCGTGCCCCTGCTGGCCCTCACCGGGGTCGCCTTCGCCTGCCTCTGCCTGGGCATCTCCGCCTGCAGCGCCAACGCCGAGCGCGCCCACAGCCGCTCCTGGATGCTGTTCTTCTACAATCTCATGCTCGCCGGCGCCCTGCTCGGCTTCCCGCGCGCGCTCGGCAACGTCATCCACCCCTTCATCACCGCCTACTACGGCTGGTCGGGCAGCATCGAGACCCTCGAAAACACGGTCGTCTTCGTGCCGATCACCCAGCTCGTCCGCACCTGGTTCGCGACACCGGGCCAGGCCTTCCTTGCCCTCGGCATCCATGCCCTCCTCGGCATCCTCGCCGCCTGGTTCGGCCTGCGCCAGCGGCGCTAACCCCTTAGCGTCCGGCCTCGCCGGGCCGCCAGTCGCCGGCCGCCGGGCGGGTGATGTCGACCGCCTCAATGCCGGGATGGGTGAAGCGCAGCCGCTTCTGCCGGAAGAGGGCGCCGAGCGCCTGCTTGAAGGCCTTTTTGCTGGCGCCCAAGGTCTCGCGGATCTTCTCGGGCGGACTGTCGTCGTCGAGGTCCAGCCGGCCGCCGGCCGCCTTCAGCGCCGCGAGAATCTGGTCGGCCAGGGGTTCCACCCTCTGGTAGCCGGCGGCATCCAGGCTGAGGTCGATCTTGCCGCCCGGGCGCACGGCCGTGACGTATCCGCGCAGGGCCTGGCCGGTCGCCAGCGGCGGATCGCCGGGCCGACGGAAAATCAGGCCGAGGTGGCTGTTTTCGACCACCGCATTCCAGCCGAGCGGGGTGCGGTTGGCGACCAGCAGGTTGACCGGGCTGCCGGCGCGCCAGGGGGCGGGCTGGCGGCTGGCGTGGCGCCCCAGCCGGGCGCTGGCAATGAGGCGATCGCTCTTCGGATCGAGCGCGACATGGACGACCACGGTGTCGCCGACGCGGACACGGCCCTCCTGCTCGGCATAGGGCAGCAGCAGGTGCTTGGGCAGGCCCCAGTCGAGGAAGGCGCCGGCGCGGGGATGCAGATCGACGACGCGCAGGGCGGCGAAATCACCGGCCATGGCCAGCGGCCGCTGGGTGGTGGCGACGAGGCGATCCTCGGAATCGCGGTGGACAAAGACCTCGAGGGTCGTGTCCGGAGCCGTGCCGGGCGGCACCTGGCCCATGGGCAGCAGGATCTCGCCGTGTTCACCGCCATCGAGGTAGGCCCCGTGCGGGGAACCGCGGACCACCGTCAGCACGTTGAGTCTGCCGAGCGCGGCCATGGCATTGCAGCCCGGGAGACGGGCAAACGGAAAAAAGGCGCCGCCCGTGGGCGGCGCCGGAGGGGATCAGGCGTCGGTCTGGCCGACTTCCTTGACGGTCATCGCCTGCTTGCCGATACGGCCGCGCAGGTAGTGCAGACGGGCGCGGCGAACCTTGCCCTGCTTGGTGACCTCGATCTTGGCGATCTTCGGGGTGTGCAGCGGGAAAACGCGTTCCACACCTTCGCCGTAGGAGATTTTGCGGACCGTGAAGGCCTCGTTGATGCCGAAGCCCTTGCGGGCGATGACGATGCCGGCGAAAATCTGAATGCGCTCCTTGTCGCCTTCGACGACGCGGGTGTGAACCTTGACCGAATCCCCGACATTGAATTCGGCGACGTCGGTTTTCAGCTGTTCAGCTTCGATTTTGGAGATGATGTTGCTCATGGCGGATGTCCTTTCCCCTCGTCAACACAGTTCCCATGAGAGGCGAACCGGGAGAGGGGCGGGCATAGTGGATGCGTTCTCCGCTTTCGCAAACGGTTTTTCTTGCCGGTGAAAACCTTTTGCCGCCCGCGCCCGCCCCATGCATAGGGAGGCCATGACCGCCGCCTACCTGCTGGCCGACGTCGGCAATGGCCGCACCAAGCTCGCCCTCGCCTCGCCGGAGGCCCTGCTCGACCGCCGCGAGTGCCCCACTGCCGGCCTCGACGCCGCGGCCCTGCGCGCGGTGCTCGACGGCTGGTCGTTCGGCCGGGCCGTGCTCTGCAGCGTCGTGCCGGCCGCCGTGCCCGCCTTCCGCGCGGTCTGCCCGGTGCTCACCGAGCTGCGCCACGACACCGCCCTCGGCATCGGCATCCGCTACCCCCAGCCCGAGCGGATCGGCGCCGACCGCCTCGCCAACGCGGTCGCCCTGGCCCACCTCTATGGCGCCCCGGGCATCGTCATCGATTTCGGCACGGCGGTGACCTTCGACATCCTTTCGGCCGACCGCCACTACGTCGGCGGGGTCATCGCGCCCGGCCTGCGCCTGATGACCGATTACCTGCACGAACGCACCGCCCTGCTGCCCCGGGTCGAGCTGCGCGAGCCGGAGCACGCCATCGGTCGCTCGACCGAGGAGGCCATCCTGGCCGGCGCCGCCATCGGCTACCGGGGCATGATCCGCGGCATCCTCGAGGCCCTGCGCCGCGAACTGCCGGCCGGCCCCCTGCAGCTCGTTGCCACCGGCGGCGATGCCGGCTGGATCACCGCCGGCCTCGGCGAAAGCGTCGTCGTCGACGCGGATTTGACCTTGCAAGGCCTGCGTTTGGTGGGCAATCTCGCCGCCGCCCCGGCGGTCGGCTGAAGCCCCCGCCCCCCTTCCCCACCCTGCCCTGCGGCCCGTCCCCATGTCCACCGCCTCCATCACTTCCGTCGGCATCGATTTCGGCGGCACCTCGGTCAAACTCGGCGTCTGCCGCGACGGCGAGCTGCTGTGCACGGACACCCCCATCCCGACCGCGAACTTCCACGGCCCGGCCGCCCTCATCGGCGAGATGGCGGCCCGCGTCGCCAAGCTGCGCGAGACCTACCCGGACATCGCCGCCATCGGCGTCGGCGTGCCCGGCCTGGTCGACTTCGAGCACGGCTTCGTCCACATCCTCACCAACGTGCCGGGCTGGAAGCACGTGCCGCTGAAGGCCCTGCTCGGCGAGAAGACCGGCCTGCCGGTGGTCGTCGAGAACGATGCCAACGCCATGGCCTACGCCGAGTTCCGCTACGGTGCCGCGCAAGGCCTGCACAACGTCGTCGCCCTCACCATGGGCACCGGCATCGGCGGCGCCCTCATCCTCAACGGCCAGATGTACCGCGGCAGCAACTGCGCCGCCGGCGAGATCGGCCAGATGAGCATCCATTTCGACGGCCGCGCCGGCCACTACGGCAACCTCGGCGCCCTGGAAAAGTACACCGGCAACCAGCAGATCGCCGAACACGCCCTGCAGCGCTACGCCGAGGCCGGCCTCGTCAAGACCGCCGACGACTGCACGCCCAAAAGCATCGCCGAGGCCGCCCAGGCCGGCGACGACATCGCCCGCCAGATCTGGGACGAGGTGGCCGACTGGCTCGGCACCGCCCTCTCCAGCATCGCCTGGCTGCTCAACCCCGACGCCTTCGTCATCGGCGGCGGCGTCGCCCAGGCCGGCGACCTCATCTTCGACCCGCTCAAGCGCAAGGTGCAGTCCATGCTCAGCACCGTCGTCTGGGAGCGCCTGCAGATCGTCCCCGCCCGCTTCAGCAATGAATCCGGCATCATCGGCAACGCCGCCCTCGCCGCCGACAGCCTCAAGAGCTGAGAGCAGAGAGCGCGGAGCTCAGAGTCCGCCTCTCCACTCTCCACTCTCCACTCTCCACTCTCCACTCTCCACTCTCCACTCTCCACTCCCCGCCCTCCGCCCTCCGCCCTATGCTCCCCTCCGACCGCGCTGAACTGGCCGCCCTGCTGCGCGCCAAATCCGTCAAAACCGGCACCTTCACCCTCGCCTCCGGCAAGCAGAGCGACCTCTACGTCGACTGCCGCGTCACCACCCTCGACGCCCGCGGCGCGGTGCTGGTCGGCCGCGTCCTGCACGACCTGCTGCGCCGCGAGGAAGCCGCGCGCGGGCTCAGCATCGGCTCGCTCGGCGGCCTGACCCTCGGTGCCGATCCCATCTCGCTCGCCGTCGCCATGAGCTCGAGCCTCGCCGGCGACGCCGATCCCGTGCAGCCCTTCACCGTCCGCAAGGAGCCCAAGGGCCACGGCCGCGGCAAGCGCATCGAGGGCAGCTTCAACCCCAACCGCCCCGTGGTCGTCGTCGACGACGTCATCACCACCGGCGAATCCACCCTCAAGGCCATCCAGGCCATCGAGGAGGAGGGCGGCAAGGTCGCCTTCGCCCTCGTCCTGGTCGACCGCCAGGAGGGCGGCAAGGAGAACATCGAAAGCAAGAGCTGCCCGGTGGTCGCCGCCTTCACCCGCGAGGAGCTGGTCGGTCCCGCCGCCTGAGCCGCGCCATGCCCGCGCTGACCACCTACACCAAGCCGCTGACGCCCGCCCAGGCCACCAGCCTGCGCATCATCCTCGAGGAGGAAGGCTGGGCCTTCGAAAGCAAACCCTGGTGCCTGTTTGCCGCCAGCCGCGGCAAGGTCAACGTGCTCGTCTATGAGAAGGGCCCGAAGGTCGTCGTCCAGGGCAAGGACACCGAGGCCTTCGTTCTGAACACGTTGGAACCGCGCGTGCTCGGCGTCGCCGAACTCGGCTACGAGGAGGTCCATCACCCCGAGCACTTCGAGCCGCACCTGGGGGTCGATGAAAGCGGCAAGGGCGACTTTTTTGGCCCGCTCGTCATCGCCGGCGTGTATGCCGATGCCAATGTGGCACGGATGCTGCGTGAGGTGGGCGCGGTGGACAGCAAACAGATCAGTAGCGACGCCAAAATCGAGAAACTCGCCGAGGCCGTCCGGGCCATCCCCGGCCTGCGCTGGGAGGTCGTGCAGATCAATCCCGAGCGCTACAACGCCCTGTACACGAAGTTCGGCAACCTCAACCGCCTGCTCGCCTGGGGCCACGCCAAGGTGATCGAAGTCCTGCTCGAGCGCGTGCCCGACTGCCCGCGCGCCGTCTCCGACCAGTTTGCCAACCCGGCCGTGCTCCAGCGCGCCCTGCAGGAAAAGGGCCGCGGCATCGAGCTCGTCCAGCGCACCAAGGCGGAGAGCGACCCCGCCGTCGCCGCCGCCTCGATCCTGGCGCGTGAACGTTTTGTCACCTGGCTGCGCGACACCGGCGCCAGCCTCGGCATCGCCCTGCCCAAGGGCGTCTCGGCCGCCGTCAAGGACAGCGCCCGCCGCATCGCCGCCAACGAGGGCGCCGAGGGCCTGGCGCGCTTCGCCAAAATGCATTTCCGCACCTCGGCCGAGGTGCTGGGCGGCTGAAACTCTCTCCAACTGAGCCCTTTCCGCCAACGTATCACTTGCAAGCCCTCCCCGACGCTCTAGCGGTTTCCCATCCCTCCCTCGACATGGCCAACATCACCAAACGCGATCTCGTCATCGAGCTGAGCAACAAGCTCGGCTTCCGCCAGCAGGATGTCCTCGCCCTCGTGGACGGCTTCATCGAGCAGGTCAGCGCCAGCCTCGAGCGCGGCGACGAAGTCACCCTGCGCACCTTCGGCACCTTCGAGCTGCGCAAGGCCAAGTCGAAGATCGGTCGCAACCCCAAGAAGCCCGGCGATTCCGTCGTCATCCCCGAACGCTTCGTCGTCCGCTTCAAACCCGGCCTCGAACTCAAGCAGCGCGTCGCTGCCCTGCCCGTGCAGCCGAAGGAGTGAGGGGGGCCGGGAGGCTGACTGTCCAAGTGGGGGCGCTGAGTCTTCCTGCGGGAGACGGGGGTAAACGATCAAAGCGCAGGCAACCAGCGGGCTGAGGTGGAGCCTAAGTTCATGATTGGAGCAGACCAGCCCGCGGGGTTGCCTACCATGGCTTGTTTGCTGGTTTGATTCTCAGGCAGCACAAGCTGCCATCTTTCGTAAAATAGTCTTCGAGGGAAATCTCGACTCCCTCATGAACCCATCGGATCGTTGGACTTAATTCGGCGCCGCTTCCAGCATGCCGGTAATCAATATCTCCTTCGCCCAAATCGGCTTCAACGAGTGCCTTCCATGTCTGATATTGCCGTTTGCGATCGTCCTGGGAGTCACGATCTCCGAAGGCACATTGCAATTCCTTCAATCGCAGGTCTGCGCCTCTCAAGTATCCGAGAATCCCGACATTCGCCTCGGGGATGACCGGGATCTCTCGCCAGATTGCGTGCCCGTAACGATCTCCTTGTGCTTCCCAATCCGAAGTCTGAAACAGTGTATCCTCGAAGCTCGAACGAGGCGCGTCCCACGGAATCACACGATCAGCAGACGGGAGAGCAAGCCCCTGAGGTAATTGTGTGATCCAAGTCATTTTTTTGAAGCGAACGCCTCGTATCAGGCGACGGCGAGCGGGAAGCGTCGATGACACGACAGATGCCATACGAGCCGTTGCCTGCATCCGTTTTGTTCGTTGTTTGGTGGTTCAGCCATCAAATCTCACCTCCGTGACTCTCAGGTCAGAATCAAGTCCGAGATCGACATCAAGGTTATTGAACGCGGCTGTTCCTGCATACCACAAATGTGCACTTCCATCGGCGTAAAAGCAAACCAGTCGCAGGGATAGTTCAAAGAGCAGATCCTCTGAAGTCCTCTGCCATCGGTCACCGAAGTAGGCTCGGTGCATCCGATGGATTTCTGGTGCTGCATCTCTGAGCATTCGGGTTTCATGAGCGATCAGGAGATGCCAAGCCTCCTCGCTACGATGAAGGAAGTCCGCCCAATCGAGAGTCATATCCGAATCGCCCACTAACGACACCTCGATCTCCTTTTCAGGGCGGCCTCGATAGACGCCGTTAAG
This sequence comes from uncultured bacterium, assembly GCA_966252325.1. Taxonomy (GTDB): domain Bacteria; phylum Verrucomicrobiota; class Verrucomicrobiia; order Verrucomicrobiales; family Verrucomicrobiaceae; genus Prosthecobacter. Next base: position 14,700 of record CBINON010000043.1, read on the forward strand.
AGTCGGCCACTCTGGAAGCTCGTTGTCCCAAACGAACTGCTCAAAGATTTGACTTTGGAGCGCGGGAGTCATGTGTTTTCGGCGCACAGTATTGTTACACAACGCGCAGTCTTAACTTGTTATGGCTGCGCGCAGCTTTTTGCAGCAAAAGGCAGCCCGAGCGGGCAGGCTGCGTCCCGGAAATTCCCGCATGAACGGAGGATCCTTCGTGCGGGAATTCCCGTCAAGAAAAAGAGGGGGTGCGGCCGGGGATGAGGGGAGCGCGGGCACTCTTGCCCGCTTCATGCCTGGGTCTTCGCGGCGGCGGCGCCACTTCAAAGACGGCGGGCAGGAGTGCCCGCACTCCTCTCGGAATCCCCCCGGCCCGCCGCGCAGCGGCCCTGGAGTGCTCCAGTCCTCTGGAGCTCTGGCAGACACGGGTGGCCAAGCCTGGGGCTCTTGAACGACGACAAGGCGTTGCCGGCCGAGGGAGCAGAGCGGCGCAGAAGCGCCGCACTCCGAGGGCGCTGCGCGCGGTCGGGGGTGGTTCTCGTCTCGGGAAAATCGGCGCGCTCGACGGACCCGGAAGCGCGCGGCGCGGCCGACCCGATGGCGGGCCCGGCGCGGGTCTCTGGGTCTCCGTGCTCTCCGTGCGAGTTCCTCTTCGCGCGGCGTCACGGCCCGCACCGACAGCCCAAGCCCGGCACGGCGCTCTGGGACCAAGCGCCCGAGCCAGAATCCTCCCGCTGAGACGCTGAGGCGCAGAGATCGTTGGCAGCGGCTGTCTTCTCCGCGTCTCTGCGCGAGACCGGGTCCGCGGCGGCTGAGGGTGGGGACGCCCTCCGTCCAGGGCGCTCTTTCTCAAGAACGGGGGCTTTTTTCGCAAAAACGACCTCTCGGGTCTCAAAACGGGGCTTTTCTTCTCCAATCCGAGGTCTCGGTGCCCTCACACTAGGATGGGTACGCCCATGTACCCAGATGGGTACGTCCACGTACCAAGATGGGTACGCCCTCGTACCCACACGGGTACGCTCGTGTACCCATGTGGGTATGCCCTCGTACCAAGATGGGTTTGCCCGTGTACCCATGTGGGTTTGCTCGTTCACCCATATGGGTTTGCCAGTGCTCCAAGATGGGTACGCCCTCGCACCCATATGGGTGTGACCTCGTACCAAGATGGGTCTGCCCGTGTACCCATGTGGGTCTAGCCGCGCACCCAGATGGGTTTGGCCTTGTACCAAGACGGGTATGCCCTCGTACCCAGATGGGTCATCGCAAGGATCCGCCTGATTTCCGGGCAGCTCTTGGTGCGGGAGGGCCGGAGCCGAGCCGTGGAGCCGGCTTCCACGAAGGGGGGCGCGGGCACTCTTGCCCGCTTCATGCCTGGGTCTTCGCGGCTGCGCCGCCATTTCAAAAGATGGCGGGCAGGAGTGCCCGCGCTCCTCTCGGAATCCACCCCCGACCCGCCGCGCAGCGGCCCTGGAGTGCTCCAGTCCTCTGGAGCTCTGGCAAACCCGGGTGGCCAGGCCCGGGGCCCTTGAACGACGACAGGGCATTGCCGGCCGAGGGGGCAGAGCGGCGCAGAGGCGCCGCACTCCGAGGGCGCTGCGCGCGGTCGGGGGTGCGGCTCGGTCAAACGGCAGACCTGAAAGCGGCAGGCGCTGGCCTCACTCGACCGGTCCGAGGAAGACTTCGCCGGACAAGATCGGGGCACCGCTGCCAGCGCCGGGCAGGAGGAAGAAACCCCAGGCCTTGGGCCGCGGCAGCGGGTTCCAGGGCAGCTCGGGCAGGATGAGGGCCTCGAGCTTGGCCTTGCGGCCGCCCTCGGTGAAGCCGCCGGTGACGAGACCGGTGGCGGCGGCGATCTTCAGGCTGATGGCGTTGGCGTTTGGCGCGATGCCGGTGACGGCGTTGCTGGTCGACAAGGTCACGGCCGCGCTGACGGCGCCGGTCAAACCGCCGCCCTGCAGCTCCAGGCCGATCCCGTCATGCGTCGCCGCGCCGCCGAGGCCGAGCACGCGCTGGCCCTTGGCCGGCGGCAGGTACACGCCGCCGAGGGCGTCGAGGGCGACCGTGAAACCGTCCGGGTAAAGGACGCCCTTGATCTCAGGCCGGCTCCAGTCGAGGGCGCCGGCGACCTCGTTGTCCTCCGGCGCCGCCTCGGTGGCACCGACGCCATGCTGGAGCAGGCCGGCGAGGCTGCCCTTGCCGGCATACAGCGGCACAAACACCGGCAGGCTGCCATCCGGCCAGAGCACGCCGGCGGCGGTGACGCCGGTGCCGTCCGGCAGTTTGCCGGCCACCTTGGCCTTGCCGAGGCTGTCGACGGTTTCCCGCAGGTAACCCGCCCCTTCCGGCAGCACGCCGGTGCCGGCGCCCGGGAAGAGGGCGATGTGGTAGGCGGCACCCTTCGGCGGCGCCCAGGCCGTGGCCGGCAGCAGCTTGCTCCAGACTTCGCGGTAGGCGGCGATGGCCAAGCCGGGCAGTTCGCCGAGCGTGCCGGTGATCTGGCCGCGGGTCGGCGAGGCCGGATCCAGATCCAGCGTCAGATTGAGCCGCAGGCTGCCGCCGGTCTTCAGGGGGATGAGCAGCTCGGGGGCCGCACCCGTGACGCCATCGAAGCTGCCTTGGAAGGCGAGCTTGGTTTTGCCGAGGATGAGGGTGCCGGTGAAGGCGCCGGTCTGGCTGACCTGCACGCTCCAACTGCCGCCGAGGCCGTGGGTTTCATCCGCCGCCGGCAGCAGGCCGGAGTAGCGGCCCGCCAACTGGAAACCGTCCTCGCTGCGCAGGTAGGGGTTGTCGATCTGGATGACCAGCACCACCGGCGCGGTGGCGCCGGCGGCGGTGTTGACCGACAGGCTCACCTGGAACACCCCGGCGCCCTCGGGCGTGCCGTAGATCGTGCCGGGGTTGCGGCCCGCCTTGTCGATCTTGAGGCCGGTGTTCGCCTTCAAGCCCTTGGGCAGACCGGACACCTTGTAGCCCTTGATGGCGGCCGGACGACTGAGCGTGATGGCATAGTCGGCCATCGCCACCCCGGCGGTGAGCTGCAGCGGCGCGCCGACCACCACCACCGGCGGAGCGCTGTCGCGGACGCTGATGCTGAGCAGGTTGCCGGCGGCATCGTAGGTCAGCGTCGCCTGGCGACCGTCGGGATGATTGACCACCGTGACGCGGTTGTTGGCATCGTAGGCGAAGCCCGAGGCATCGGGTGGATCGACTGCGCGCAACGCCGGGGCAGCCAGCGCGAGCGCAGCCAGGAGCGGAAGGAAAAGGCGGTGGGACATGGCGGTGGTGGCAAAGGGTTAGTCGTCCGATTCGGGGGCGCCCGCGCCGTCGCCCGCAGGAGCGTTGGCCTGCTCGGGCGGTTGTTCGCCGGCCTGGACTTCCTGCGTGAGGACAGCGGCGCTCTCGCCATAGGCCTGGCCGACGGCATCGGCGGTGGCGATGTTGTTGAGGGTGTTGATGACGTGACCGTCGGGCGTTTGCCAGCGCGCGGCGTTGGCGGCCATGTCGACTGCGGAACCGACCCCGGAACCGGTCTTCATGTTTTCCTCCAGTTCCTTGGGATCCATCTTGCCGCCGTTGAGCAGGCCCTTGAAACCGGTGTACAGCGCGCCGGCACCGACCCCGAGGATCTTGCCGAAACCGTCGACCTGGTCGAGCTGCTTGCCGGCGCTGTCGTCCTTCGGACCGGAGGCGGCGAGGGCGATGTTGCAGACCCCGGCAGCGCCGGAGAACACGGTGTTCACCGCCGCCACGCCGACCAGGACCGTGCCGACCGTGCCGGTGACCGGCGCCGAAATTGCCAGCAGGCCGATGCCGACCCCGGCGACGGCGATCTGTTTGACGCCCTTGGTGAAACGCGCCCAATTGATGTCCCAGGTGCCGGCCGGATCGACGGCGTTGAGCGGGTTGCCGGCAGCGTAGGCGTAGAGGTTGAGGCCGCCCTCGAAGCCCGCCGGATCCTTCTGCAGGAAGCGACCACTGGCGGCGTCGTAGAAGCGCTGGTGCATGTAATACAGTCCGCCGCCCTCGTCGATGACACCGAGGCCGCCGACGAAGGTGAAGGGATTGTCATCGACATGGCCCTCCTTGCGCACCTGACGCGCGCACTGCCCGAACGGATCGTAGCTGTAGGTCGCCAGCATGTTGCCCGCGGCATCGGTCACCCCGGCCACGCTCATCAATTGCCCGGTCAGGTAGTGGCGCAGGCCCGTCAAATCGTCGCCCTGAACGGAGGCCAGCAGGCTGCGGTCGCCCCAGATGTAACAGGTGAGCAGCTCGCCCTCGGCATCCGTGGTGAACATCAGGCGCCCGGCCGGACCGTAGTGATACTGGATGCCGTCGTCGCCCAACTCACGACGCACGCGCACGCCGCTGCCGTCGTAGGTGTGGGTCGTTTCCTCGGTGGCATCGCCGATGCGACGGCGCATCGTCAGCGGCTTGTTCTCCGGCGAGTACGTCGCCTCGAACTCGCCGCCGGCCATCGCCGTCAGATTGCCGTCGGCGTCATGGGTGTGGGCGCGACCATCGCGGCTGCGAATGCGGCCGGCGGCATCGTAGACGAGCTGGGTCGCCGCCGGCAGCAGGGGCGGCTCATTGAAAAAGCCGGTGCGGGTCTCGGCGACGACGTTGCCCACCGCGTCATACTGCAGGTCCCAGGCGAAGGCCGTGCCGGCAGGGGTCAGGTGGCGGATGCCGGTCGGCCGGCCCACCGCATCGTAGTCGTACTCGCTGGTCAGCACGGCCGGCGACCCGAGGCCGGACACGGCGCTGCGCTCGACGCCGGTGAGGCGACCCGCGGCATCGTGGGCGAAGACCATGCGCTGGCTGTCTTCGTCGAGGTCGAGATCGACCTGCACGACGTTGCTGCCGGGCTCCTTCATGCCGACCGCCTCGCTGCCGCTGCGCAGCAGGCTCGGCACCTTCTGGCGATGGAAGGTGTCGTAGTCGAGCGTGACCACCAGCCCGTTCGGATAGGTCACCGTGCGGATCTGGCCCGTGGCGGTGTACGTGAACTGCAGGCTGTGACCGGTCGGGTAGGTGATGCGGGTGGCGCGGTTCGAGGCGTCATACTCCCAGCTCGTCGTGCCCCAGGCATCGGTGCGTGAGGTCAGGTTGTTGGCGCCATCGAAAACGCTGGAGGCCACCTCGGCAAAACCCGCGCCGCCCGAGGCCGCGCGATGTTCCTTGCGGGTGACGCGGCCGTCCTCGTCATAGGTGACCCGGATTTGCTGGCCGCGCGCGTTGGTGGTGACGGTGACGCGACCCAGGGCATCGCGTTCATGGCGCACGGTCTGACCAAGCGGGTCGGCCATCTCAACGAGGCGGTTGTTGGCGTCATGGACGAAGCGGGTGGCCGCCTTGCGCGGATCGGTCAGGCGCACCAGGTTGCCCTGCTCGTCGTACTCGCGTGTGACGATGCCGCCCATCGGATCGGTGACGCGCACCGGCCGGCCCTTGGCGTCGTAGGCGGTCTGCGTCACCCGGCCCATGGGGTCAATCACGCGCACCGGCAGGTTGTCGGGATTGTACTCGGTCTGCGTGAGCTGGCCGAGCGGGTCGCTCAGGCGGGTGATGTAGCCGAAGTCATTGCGCGCGATCTCGGTGACCTCGCCCAACTCGTCGGTGAAGCGGATCTGGCCGAAGGCGTCGTACGCAAAGAGGCGCTCGGGCGAGCCCGGCGCCGAATCGTAGCCGATGCGGGTGAGGCGATCGTTGGCGTCGTAGGTCAGGCTCTTGATCCGGCCCTCGCGATCGGTCATCTGCGTGCAGCGGCCCGTCAGGTCGTAGTCAAAGGTGGCGGTGTGACCGGTGGCATCGGTCTGGCTGACGAGGTCGCCCCGGGCATTGTACTGGTTTTCCACCACGCCCGCGCGCGGGTCGGTGGTCTTCCAGAGCCGGCCGTTCGGATGGTAGGCGTAAGTCGTCTCATGATTGAGCGGCGTGCGCGTCGTGGCGAGATTGTCCTTGGCGTCGTAGGTGAAGTGCCAGACGCGGTCGAACGGGTCGCGGCGCGTGAGCAGGTTGCCGCGCGCGTCGTACTCGAACTCGGTCTCGCGGTCGAGGGCGTCGATGACCTTCACCGGCCGGCCATCGTCGTCGTACTCCATCTCGGTGACGTTGCCGAGCTCGTCGGTGAAGCGGACCGGGAACTTGTCCTCGTTGAACACCGTTTCGCGACTGCCCTTGCCGGTGCGGATGCCGGTGGTGCGCCCCTCCTCGCTCTCGAACACCGTGACGATGCCGGCCGCATCCGTGCGCCGCACGCCGGCGTCCTTGGGCAGCAGTTCATAGCGCACGACGCCGCCGTTGCTGGTGGTCACCGAGGCGAGGATGAGGTCGCCGGCATTCTCCTGCGCCGCCTCCGCATCCTCATAGCCCGGCCTAGGCAGCCAGGAGAAACGGTTGACCCGGCCGGCGGTGGTCATGCGCTGGAGGAAGCCGAGCTCGTCATAGGTGTAGGCGGCGGTGTAACCGGCCATGTCGCGGATGCCAACGAGGTTCTGGCCTTCGTCATAGGTGAAGGCCAGGTAGCGGCCGTCGGGCATGTCGATGCGCGTGCAGCGGCCATCGTCGTTGTAGGTGAAGTCGAGATGACGCCCGGCCGGATCGCTGATGCGGGTGACACGGCCGCCGGTCTCGTCCGTCGCCACCTCCAGGGTGAGCCGGTTGCCGTTGCGGTCCTCGATGGCCGTGAGGAACCACAGGGCATCGCCCGGGCCGCCAGCCTCGGCGTAGTGATAGGTCATGCGCGTCGCCCGGGTGCGCAGCGTGAAGCCGGCACCGCCCGAGGTGTAGGTGAGCTCGTCGTGACTGCCGTCCGGCGACTGCAGGACCTGGCTGCCGACCACGGTCGACAAATCCTGGCCGTCGGGCGTCAAGAACAGCTGGCTGTTGCCGCCGCCCGTGATCAGGCGCACCTCGCTGCCGAAACTGCCGATCAGGCTTTCATGAGACCCCCGCCAGTTCTTGCCGAACGGCCCGATGTCCGACGCCCCATCCTCCACCGGCTGGCTCGTGTAGCCGAGGCGCAGACGCATCGCCGCCGACAGCGTCGGCATGTGAAAAAGCGTGGCCTCGAGGTGCAGGTTGAGCGAGGCGGTGTTCACCCGGTATTCCGGCAAAGCGATCTTCCTCGGCGGCCCGTCCTCGGCATCAAAGGCCGTGAAGGGATGATCCCAGGGCCCGCCCAGGCGGGCGCGCAGCCAGGGCGGCGACTGACAGGCGTAGCCGTAGCTGAGATCGACCTCAGCGCCGACCGCAAAAAAGCCCCGCGGTCCCGGCGCCACCGCCATGAGTTCGGGGTCGTCGCCCTTGGCCAGCCACTGCTCGACCGTGCGCCCGGTCTCCGACGTCCAGATCTCGCCCCAGGAGGTGACGGCGACAAACAGGCCATCGGCAAAGGTGCAACCCCGCGGCCGTTGGATGTAGCTGCCACTGCCATGCCCCGCCGCGCGCACGGTCTCCACCCAGGTGCTGCCGTCGACCGACCAGAACAGGCGATCCGCCCAGTAGTCGACGCCGAACCAACGATTGTTGCCAAAGCAGACCCCGCGCAAATCCTTGCCGGCATCGACCTTCGTCCAGGTGGCGCCGGCATCGCTCGACTTCAGGATGCCGCCCGAGCTGCCGGCGATCCAGACACCCTTGCCGTAGCCGACCGCATAAAAGGGCGACCAGGAGGTGCCCTCGGGCGGCGTGACGCGGTGCCAGGCCTGGCCGTTGTCCCAGGAGCGCGTCATCTGGCCGCTGAAACCGCCGCCGACGGCGATCAGGTTGCCCTGACCGTCCGAGGCCACCGCATGCAGGCCCTGGCCGATGGTGTCGCCACCGGCATCGGTGTCGCGCGGCAGCCACTTGTTGCCGCCGTCATCGGAGATCCAGATCTTCGCGCCGGCCCCGCCATCCGGTGCCTTGCAGACCGCGATGAAGCGTCCGCCGGAGTGGCAGACGCCGTTGAAATCGCGTTTGTGGCCGGCCGAACGCTTGGCCCATTTGAGGCCGTCCGTGGAGCTGGCGATGTAGCCCTTCTCCCCCACGACCACCCAGCTGCCGCTGCCGTAGGCGGCGCCGTTGAAGTAGGTGTCGGCCGGGCGACCGGCAGGAGTCTCCAGCCAGTTGCCCAGCGGGGCAGCCTGCATCACGGACCCGACCGCCGTGCAGAACAGACCCATGAGAAGACGGAACGAGCGTGTCATGACAACGCAGGATACACGACCCGTGAGGCATTTGCTGCCAGCCTAGGCACTTTGCCAAGCCAGGCCGGCGATTCGCCAACGCCGGCACAACCGGCGGGCGGGGCCGGCCTCAGCCCGACACCCCGCGCCAGCCGTCCATCCCGTCAATCCCGTCAATCCCGTCCAACTCAGCCGACCATCTTGCGCGCCTCGGCGAGGGCGGCCTCGACCTGGGTGACGTCCTTGCCGCCGCCGCGGGCGAAGTCCGGCTTGCCGCCGCCCTTGCCGCCGACGATCGGCGCGATGGTCTGGATGATCTTGCCGGCCTGGACGCGGCCCTGGTGCTCCTTGCCGACGTTGGCGATGAGCGCGACGCTGCCGCCGCCGGTGGCGGCGAGGACGATGACGCCGGGGAACTGGCCCTTGAGGGCGTCGTTCACGGCGACAGCGTAGTCGGCATCGACCTCACCGAGGTGGGCGATGATGGCGTGGCCTTCGGCACTGGCGAGCAGTTCCTTGGCGCGGCCGGAAGCCTCGCGCTGCTGGGCGGCCTTGAGGGCCTTTTCGAGCGACTTCTGCTGGTCGAGCAGGGCCTCGATCTTCTTCTCGAGATCGGCCGGGCTCTGCGCCAGGACCTTGCCGGCGAGCAGCTTGAGCAGGTCGGCATCGGCGCGCGCGGCGGCGTAGGCTTCCAATCCCGCGATGGCCTCGATGCGGCGCACGCCGGCGGCGACGGCGCCTTCCGCCTGCAGGCGGAACAGGCCGATCTCGCCGGTGCGACGGGTGTGCGTGCCGCCGCAGAGCTCCATGCTCCAGCCGTTGAGGGCCTGGGCCTTGCCGCCGATCTGGACGACACGGACGTTCTCCGGATACTTCTCGCCGAACAACTGCATGACGCCGGCATTGCCCTGGACCTCCGTGTAGGGCACCTCAAACCAGGACACCGGTTCGTCGGCGACGATGCGCTCGTTGACGAGCTTCTCGATGTCGGCGAGCTGGCCCGGGGTGAGCGCGGCGCTGTTGAAGTCGAAGGTCAGCTTGTCGGGCGAGACGTTCGAGCCCTTCTGGGTCGCCTCGCGGCTGACCACCTCGTGCAGGGCCCAATGCAGGATGTGGGTGACCGTGTGATGGCGCTCAATCGCGCGCCGGCGACCGGTGTCGACGCGCAGCACGGCGAGGTGCGACTCGCCCAGGGCCGGCACGCCGGCCTCGGCGTCGAGGAAGTGCAGCCAGGTATTGCCGACCTTCTGGGTGTTGCTGATGGCAAAGCGGTCGGCGCCGACGATCAGCTCGCCGGTGTCGCCCACCTGGCCGCCCATCTCGGCATAGCAGACGCTGGTGTCGAGCACGACCGCCGTCTGGTCCTTCATGGCGACGATTTCCAGCACCTTCGTCTCGGTCTCCAGGGACTCGTAGCCGAGGAAGAGGGTCGGTTCCTTGGTCTCGATCTCGCTGACCGAGACGACGTTCTTTTTCATGGCCGCGCGGGCGCGCTCGCGCTGCTGCTCCATGAGTTTCTCAAAGCCGGCGGTGTCGACCGTCAGGCCGCGCTCGCGGGCGAGCAGCTCGGTGAGGTCGAGCGGGAAGCCGTAGGTGTCGTAGAGCTGGAAGGCGAAGGCACCTGGCAGCTGCACACAAGACTCTGCAATTTCTGGTAGCAAAGCTAATAGCTTCTCGCCATTTGGGGAACCTGTGACACGCTGGAAATTTGACTGGCTAACATCTACACCGTCAATTGGGCCAATCTCGTCCGAACTAAAAGTGAATCCAATATTACGAGCAGCCCTCAAGAACTCTAATTCAAGACTTGTGATCTCCTTGGGCTGGTAGTCGAATGAAATATGCAATTCCGAAAAGAACTTGGCTTTCTCCGCGGGAATTGTTTTTCCTGTGAGCAATGCCTCACGAATACAATTCGCGTGGTTCACAACAGCACTGAGTAAATTGCGAACGGAATACCCCTGTTCAAAAAGCTCCAAGCCGCGATCAAGTGTGCGACTAAACATTTCTTCTTCGGTTTTAATGACCGCTTTTACCTGCTCCTTTCGCGCCGTGAGTTCAGGGAACACGCTTGCAGTCTGATTCGCAAGGACATCTACAATCTTGTAAATGAATGGTCCTTCGAATCCGAGATAAATACGGCCGTATAGAGCTGCGGCGCGGCGCAAAATGCGGCGCAATGTATAATTGCGGCCACTATTACTCGGCTGGATGCCGTCGGCGATCGAGAAGCTGAGGGTGCGCAGGTGGTCGGCGATGACGCGGAAGGCGACGTCGATCTTTTCCTGCTCGGTGACCGGCACGACATGGCCCTGGGCGTTCGCCTTGGGCAGGGTGCTGCGGTAGGGTTTGCCGCTGAGCCGGGTCAGCTCGTCGAAGATCGGCTTGAAGACGTCGGTGTCGTAGTTGCTGATCTGGGCGTTCTCGAAATCGCTGAAGTTCTTCGTGCCCTGGATGATCGAGCAGAGGCGCTCGAAGCCCATGCCGGTGTCGACGTGCTGGGCGGGCAGGGGCGAGAAGGTGCCGTCGGGGTTGGCGTTGTACTGGATGAAGACGTTGTTCCAGATCTCGATGCAGGAGGCGTCGCTGCCGTTGACGAGCTTGGCGCCGGCGCGCTGGCGGTCCTCATCGAGGTGGATCGGGCCGGGCGTCAGGTCGATGTGGATCTCGGTGCACGGGCCGCAGGGGCCGGTGTCGGCCATCATCCAGAAGTTGTCCTTCTTGTTGCCGTTGACGATGTGGATCTCGGGATCGAGACCGACCGAGCGGAATTTCTCGGCCCACAGGTTCCAGCTTTCCTCGTCGCGCTCGGCGGGGTCGCCCTTGCTCTTGTCGGGCTGGTAAATGGTGGCGAAGACGCGGCTGGGCGGGAAGTGGAAGCGCTCGACGATGAGCTCCCAGGACCAGGCGATGGCCTCCTGCTTGAAGTAGTCGCCGAAGGACCAGTTGCCCAGCATCTCGAAGAAGGTGTGATGGTAGGTGTCGAGACCGACGTCCTCGAGATCGTTGTGCTTGCCACCGGCGCGGATGCACTTCTGGGTGTCGGCGGCGCGGGTGGGCAGGCCCTTGTGCAGGACGCCGGGCCAGGTGTCGACATCAGCCGGGCGCTCGCCGAGGAAGATCGGCACGAACTGGTTCATGCCGGCATTGGTGAAGATGCGGGCGCCGTCGCGGCTGGTGTAGCCGACGTTGTCGCTGGGCACGATCGTGTGCTTCTTCTCCTTGAAGAAATCGAGGAACTGCTGGCGGATCTGGGCGGCGGTGGGGACGGGCGCGGACATGAGAGGGGCGGCACTATGGCGGAAACGCCCCGGGTGGCAAGCGGCCAGGTGCGGGGGTCACTCCAGGGCCGCCAGGGCGGCGCGACCGCGCGCCAGGGTCTCGGGATCGTCCTTCTCGCGTGCCGGCATGGCCAGGCCCTTCTGCAGCAGGGCGCGCGCCTCGTCGCGCCGGCCCATCTGGGCGTAGGTGCGGCCGAGCTCGATGGGATGGATGAGGCGGTCCGGGCCGAGGGCCATGGCCTTTTCCAGGCAGCGCACGGCCTCCTCGTTCGAGGCCGGCGGCAGGCCGCCGTAGACGATTTGGGCGACACCCCGCACCAGGCCGCTCATGCCGGCCAGGGCCTGGTGCCAGCGGCCGAGCAGGTGCCAGGCATAATCGCTGCGCGGGTCGAGTTTCACCGCCGTCTCGGCGGCGGTCTTCAGGCGCTTTGAGGCCTCGATTTTCTCGCGCGTGCCAAGCAGCGGGGTCAATTTGCCCAGGCAGATGGCGACCGCCAGATGGGCCTCGGCGCGGCGCGGTTCGGCCTGCACGGCGCGCTCGGCGAACCCGAGGGCGGTGCGTCCCGCGGCGAGTTTTTCCGCGGGTTTGGCCAGGTCGTTCATGCGGTGGGCATGCTGACGGGCGATCTTGACCAGCAGGCCGGCATCGTTGGGACGCTGCGCCAGCGCCGGCAGGTAGCAGTCGAGCGCCTCCTGGTGGCGGTGGGCCGCGTCATGGGCATCGCCGCGGGCGATGAGCGTCGGCACATCCTGCGCGGCGAGCGTGAGAACAAGGCTGAGCAGGAGGGCGATCAGGCGCGTCGTCATCCTCCAAGGGACGCGCGCCACGGTCTTTTGGATTCACCGGGCTGCGGCCCAGGGGGTGGGACACACCGCCAGCAGCAGAAATCATGAATTTCCAACAAGGAATGTCCAAGTCCCAAGGTGAACTGGAAACTTCATGATTGGGACTTCCTTGTTCGATATTGGATATTCCTCCGGGGCACGCCGCCCGCAGCAGAAATCATGAATGTCCAACAAGGAATGTCCAACGCCCAAGTCCGGACCCCGGCTCCTTCGTCCTTGGGACTTCCTTGTTGGATATTGGATATTCCTCCGGGGCGCTCCGCCAGCAGCTGCAATGATGAATATCCAACAAGGAATGTCCAACGCCCAAGTCCGGACCCCGTCCCCACAAAAAACCCCGCCCGTGGCCGGGCGGGGTGGGGGAAGCGACGGACGCCGCGCGGGGTTGCCTCACTGGAATTCCAGGCAGACGCCCTCGGTCGTGCTGCGCGCGAACAGGCGGTTGTAGGCGAGCACCGGGTAACTCCAAACCTTGCCGTCGAGGACTTCCTCGCGCTTGAGCTCGGTGTATTTGCCGGGCTTGGCCTCGACGACGACGAGTTCGCCCTTGTCGCTGAGGGCGATGACGTTGTCGCCGGAGAGGATGACCTGGCCGGGGCCGAAGCCGGGGGTGGCCCACTTCATCTCGCCGGTGCGGATGTCGACGCAGGCCAGCGGGCCCTCGCCATATTTCTTGAAGCTGAACATGCCATAGAGATGGCCGTCCTTGACGACCGGCGTGCTCCAGTGGTTGGCGTACTCGTCGGTCTCCTTGCGCCAGATCTCCTTGGACTTCCAGTCCTTGCTGATCTGGTAGGCACCGGCGCCGACGCCGTAACCGGCCGAGCAGTAGACGATGTCCTCAAACACGACCGGGCTGGCGGCGGTGGAGACGTTGAACCGGTAGGGCTGGCGCCAGAGCACCTTGCCGCTTTCCGGCAGCACGGCGACGAGGCCCTTCTGGGTGAAGAAGATGCACTGGCGGGTGCCGTGCAGTTCGGCGACCACCGGTGTGGCGTGGGTCATCTTGTCGTCCTCGCCCTTCCAGAGGATCTTGCCGCTGGTCTTGTCGAAGCCGAGCAGGGCCTGGCCGGGGCCGCCGCCGCACATCAGGAGGACGTTGCCGTCGATGACCGGCGAGGCGGCGTTCTGCCACTTGATCTGGACGCCGGCGTTTTCCTTCATGACGTCATGGCTCCAGACCTGGGCGCCGGTGGCGGCGTCGAAGCAGTACACGCCGAGGTTGGCGTCGATCGCGTAGACCTTGCCGCCGTCGACCACCGGGGTCGAGCGCGGGCCGTCGCCGCCCTTGTTGTCGCTCGTGCCGGCGTCGCCGCCGCCATCGTACTTGTTGATGAGGGTGAGCGGCTTCGACCACACTTCCTTGCCGCTGCGCACGTCGAGGCAGACGAGCATTTCGCCGACGTTGCCGTCGTGCTCACCGGTGACGAGGGTGTAGGCCTTGCCGCCGGCGACCGCGAAGGAGCTGAAGCCCTTGGAGACCTCGGCCTTCCAGAGCGTCTTCACGCCGGTGCCCTTCCAGTTGACCTGGAGCGCGGGCACGGTGCCGTCATGGTTGGGACCGCGGAACTGGCCCCACTCGGCCGGAGCGCTGGTTTGGGCGGAGAGACCGGCCGCCGCGAGGAGCGAGCCGCCGACAAGGCAGGGGAGGGTGCGGTTCATAAGGGGTGTCAGAACGTGAAGCGGGACAACGCCCGGGAGGGCGCCAGTCTTGCGTCCGTGCAGCCGGTCGCAAGCGGAGTTTCGCAAAAGCGTCGTCAGCCGGCTCAGACGAGCAGCTCGGCGATCTGCACGGCGTTGAGCGCCGCGCCCTTGAGCAGCTGGTCGCCCACGACCCAGAAGGCCAGGCCGTTGTCGAGCGCGCAGTCGAGGCGCAGGCGGCCGACGGCGCAGTTGTCGCGCCCGGCGATGTCGAGGGCGAGCGGGTACTGCTTGTTGGCCGGGTCGTCGATGACGTCGAGGCCGGGGGCGCCGGCCAGGGCGGCGCGGGCGGCCTCGAGGGTGACCGGGCGCTCGAACTCGGCGCTGATGGCGATGCTGTGCGAGCGGAAGACCGGCACGCGCACGCAGGTGACCGAGGCGCGGAAGTCCGGGTGGTGCATGATCTTGCGCCCCTCGTTCTCCATCTTCATCTCCTCCTTGGTGTAGCCGCTGTCGAGGAAGCTGTCGACGTGGGGGATGGCGTTGAAGGCGATCTGGTGCGGGTAGACGTGCGGCAGCGAGGCGAGCTTGGGCTCGTCCCAGGCGCGGTTTTCAGCGGCCCATTCGCGGGTCTGCTTCGCCAGTTCCTCGATGGCCTGGGCGCCGGTGCCGGACACGGCCTGGTAGCTGGAGGCAAAGATGCGCTTCACGCCGAAGGCCTGGTGCAGCGGGTACAGCGCCATCAGCGAGATGGCGGTCGTGCAGTTCGGGTTGGCAAGGATGCCCTGGTGCGCCTTGGCGTCGGCGGCGTTGATCTCCGGCACCACGAGCGGCACGGTCGGGTCCATGCGGTAGGCCGACGAGTTGTCGACCACCACCGCGCCGGCCTTGACCGCGTGCGGGGCGAACTCCTTGGAAATGCCGCCCCCGGCGCTGAACAGGGCGATGTCGACCCCGGCAAAGCTCTCCGGCGTCAGCTCGGTGACCGCCACGTCCTCACCCTTGAATTTCAGCTTCTTGCCGACGCTGCGGGCGCTGGCGAGAAGGGAGAGTTGGCCGACGGGGAAACCGCGCTGTTCGAGACAGCGCAGCATTTCCGCTCCCACCGCTCCGGTGGCGCCGACGACCGCGACATGCTTGAGGTTGCTCATGATGAGGTAAAAAGGGGGACGTCAAGCTAGACTGCTCCCGGCGGATTGCAACTGCGGGCTGCCGGGCGGGGCAACGACCCGCGGGGCAAAACGCGGTCATTGCCCGCGTCTACAGAACCCGGATCGGCCCGCCAGGATGGTGCGGTCACTGCCCGCGCCTACAGGTGGAGGCAAACCCGCCGGGGGCCCGCCCCGGCACAAAAACATTGCATTCCGTGATTGCCGCCCGGGGTCGGCTGAATGTAGCCTGCCGGCTCCCGCGTTTACTCCGTCCCTTTCCCCAACCGCCATGAGCAAGAAGTCCGCCGCCAAACCCCGCCCGAAGCAACCCGCCGCGAAACCGGCGAAACCGGCCGCCAAGGCCGCAAAACCTGCGGCCAAGAAGCCGGCCAAGCCCGCGGCCAAGGCTGCGAAGCCGGCGGCGAAGAAGGCCACCAAAGCCGCCAAGCCGGCTGCCGCCAAGGCCATCACCACGGAAACCCGCGTGTTCAAGCCCGCCGCCGCCTTCTCCCGCCAGGCCCGCATCGGCAGCATGGCCGAGTACCGCGAGATGTACGAGGAGAGCCTCAAGCATCCCGACAAGTTCTTCGGCCGCGAGGCGAAGGAGCTGTACTGGCAGAAGCCCTTCGGCAAGGTGCTCGACTGGAAGTGCCCGAACGCCAAATGGTTCGTCGGCGGCAAGCTCAACGTCAGCGAGAACTGCCTCGACCGCCACCTGCACGGCCCGCACAAGACCAAGGCCGCGCTGATCTGGGAGGGTGAACCCGGCGAGAAGCGCGTGCTCACCTACCAGCAGCTGCACCGCGAGGTCTGCCGCTTCGCCAACGTGCTCAAGCGCCACAAGGTGAAGAAGGGCGACCGCGTCGTCATCTACATGCCGATGATCCCCGAGGCGGCGGTGGCCATGCTCGCCTGCACCCGCATCGGCGCCGTGCACAGCGTCATCTTCGGCGGCTTCAGCGCCGAAAGCATCAAGGACCGCGCCCTCGACAGCGGCGCGAAGATCGTCATCACCGCCGACGGCGGTTACCGCCGCGGCGCGGTCGTGCCGCTCAAGAAGAACGTCGACGACGCCCTCAAGGGCGGCGACACCCCCGTCGAAACCGTCATCGTCTACCGCCGCACCGGCCAGGACGTGCACATTGAGGAGGGCCGCGACTTCTGGTGGCACCGCGAGCTCGAGTACGTGAACGCCGACTGCCCGGCCGTGGCGATGGATTCGGAGTCGCCCCTGTTCATCCTCTACACCAGCGGCAGCACCGGCAAGCCCAAGGGCATCCTGCACAGCACCGCCGGCTACCTGCTGCACGCGCAGATGACCTGCAAATACGTCTTCGACCTGCGCGACGACGATGTCTACTGGTGCACCGCCGACGTCGGCTGGGTCACCGGCCACAGCTACCTCGTCTACGGCCCGCTCGCTCTCGGCGCCACCTCGCTCATGTATGAGGGCGCGCCCAACTGGCCGGAGAACGACCGCTTCTGGCGCCTCATCGAGGAGTACGCCGTCACCGTCTTCTACACCGCCCCCACCGCCATCCGCGCGTTCATGAAGTGGGGTGACCACTGGCTGAAGAAGCACGACCTCTCCAGCCTGCGCCTGCTCGGCACGGTCGGCGAGCCGATCAATCCCGAGGCCTGGATGTGGTATCACAACCAGGTCGGTGGCGGCCGCTGCCCGATCGTCGACACCTGGTGGCAGACCGAGACCGGCGGCCACATGATCACCCCGCTGCCCGGCGCCACGCCCACCAAGCCCGGCACCGCCACCCTGCCCTTCTTCGGCGTCGACGCCGCCATCGTCGACGACCTCGGCAAGGAGGTCGGCACGAACGAGCAGGGCAAGCTTGTCATCCGCAAGCCCTGGCCGTCGATGCTGCGCGGCATCTGGGGCGACAAGAAGCGCTACCAGGAAACCTACTGGAGCGAGTTCAAGGGCTGGTACTTTGCCGGCGACGGAGCCCGCCGCGACAAGGACGGCTACTTCTGGATCATCGGCCGCATCGACGACGTGCTCAACGTCGCCGGTCACCGCCTCGGCACCGCCGAAGTGGAAAGCGCCCTCGTCTCGCACCCGGCCGTGGCGGAATCCGCCGTGGTGGGCCGCCCCGACGAGCTCAAGGGCCAGGGCGTCGTCTGCTTCGTCACCGTCAAGGAGGGCGTCAAGGCCGACCGCTCGCTTGCCGACGACCTCAAGAAGCACGTCCGCAACGTCATCGGTCCGGTGGCCACACCCGACGAGATCCGCTTTGCCGCCGCCCTGCCGAAGACCCGCTCCGGCAAGATCATGCGCCGCCTGCTCAAGCAGATCGCCGCCGGCGAGGTCGTCAAGGGCGACACCACCACCCTCGAAGACCTCAGCGTGCTCGCCCAGCTTGCCGCCAGCGGCGAGGATTGATCCGCACGCCATTCCCAGCGCCCGGGCCGCAGGCTTTCCTTGCCAGCCGGCCCGGGCGCTCTTTAGTTTCAGGGCTTATGCGCATCCTCATCACCGGCGGCGCCGGTTTCCTCGGCTCCCACCTCTGCGAGCGACTTCTCAACGAAGGCCACGAAGTCCTCTGCATGGACAACTTCTTCACGGGGAGGAAGACCAACATCGCCGCGCACCTCGACAACCCGCGCTTTGAGCTGTTCCGTCACGACGTCATCGATCCCTTCAAGGCCGAGGTCGACCGCATCTACAACCTGGCCTGCCCGGCCTCGCCGCCGCACTACCAGCACAACGCGATCAAGACCGTCAAGACCTCGGTCATGGGCGCGATCAACGTGCTCGGCCTCGCCAAGCGCGTCGGCGCCCGTGTCTTCCAGGCCTCGACCTCCGAGGTCTACGGCGATCCCGAGGTGCACCCGCAGCCCGAGTCCTACCGCGGCAACGTCAACCCGATCGGCCTGCGCGCCTGCTATGACGAGGGCAAGCGCTGCGCCGAGACCCTGTTCTTCGACTACCACCGCCAGAACGGCGTCGACATCCGCGTCGTCCGCATCTTCAACACCTACGGCCCGCGCATGCTGCCCGACGACGGCCGCGTCGTCTCCAACTTCATCGTCCAAGCCCTGCGCGGCGAGAACATCACCATCTACGGCGACGGCACCCAGACGCGCAGCTTCTGCTACGTCGACGACCTCATCGAGGGCTTTGTCCGCTTCATGGAAAGCACCGGCCTGCCCGGCCCGGTCAACCTCGGCAACCCCGGCGAGTTCACCATGATCGAGCTCGCCGAGCTCGTGCTCAAGAAGGTCGGCGGCAAATCGAAGCTGACCTTCCACCCCCTGCCCTCCGACGACCCCCGCCAGCGCAAGCCGGACATCAGCCTCGCCCAAAACCACCTCGGCTGGGAACCCAAGATCCGCCTCGAGGAAGGCATCGAACGCACCGTCGCCTACTTCAAGGAAGTGGTGGGCTGAGGGGGGCGGCTCGAATAGTACGGTGCACAGAGCTTGAAGGTATCAGCCTCTAAGCCCCTCAGCTCCACACTCCATGCCTTATCGGCCGGCTTGGCGGCCAACGTGAATTCCGGTCAGGGTCAGCCCCTGCGCTTGGGATGCGGGATGAAGATGACCCCGGGCAGCCCGTCCAAATCGGCGTCCTGCGTGAGCAACTCCGCCGACGCATCACGCGCGCTGGCGTAAATGATGCCGTCTGCCAGACGCAAACGATGGCGATGGCTGATCTCGGCGGCGATCACGGCCAGGCGCTCGTCCAAGGGCAGCACCCTTCCCTGCTTCATCGCGGCGGCGGCCGTCAGAGCCTGGGCCATGGAGGACTCACGTAGAATCCAGCGATAGACCTCGGTGATCGTGATGGCCGGCACGATCAGTTCGGCCGTCGCCTGGATCGCCTTGGCAAAGCGAGCGCTGTTCGGCCCCCCCGTGAAGTACTCAATCCAGCCCGAGGAATCGACTACGGCAGGCATCGGTCTCCCTCACGCTCAAAGGTGTTGCGGACGCCTTTCAAGAAGCCCTTCAACGAGGCGATCGGTCGAATCGGCACCAGCTCAATCCGGTCCTCCAACTGCACCATTTCCACCTTGTCCCCCGGCATCAGGGCAAGCCCCTCGCGAATCGCCTTCGGGATGACGACCTGATACTTGGGTGAAACCGTGACGGTGGACATATCGATGCTTGCATCGTCATACAGAAGCAGCATCGATGCAAGCCGGTTTTGCCGTCGGCAACCACGTTGGCGGGGCAGGGTTTGCCTCCAGCCAAGGGTCCTACGCTCCGAGAAGGCACCTCTGGGCACTCCCCACGATCCAACCCGTGGGGTCACGGCCCCCGCCTACAGCCTACCTTGCATCCGGCCGGGTGCCGATGCGCACGGGCACCTCGACCACGCGGCCGTCGCGAACGACGCTGACCTCGGCTTCGCTGCCGGGGCCGAGGGCGCGGATGGCCTTGAGCAGGTCGGCGGGCGAGCGGAAGCCGCGGCCGTTGAGGGCGGTGATGACATCGCCCGGAACCAGACCGGCCTGCTCGGCCGGCGAGCCCGGATCGAGGTCGGTCACGTAAGCGCCGATGCGGGCCTCGCCGAAGCCGCGGTCGAGCACGACGGCCTCGGCGCTGAGTTCCAAGCCGAGGTAGCCGGTGCTGACCGCCGGTGCCTGGCGCAGCACGGCATCGACGATGGTCTTGGCATCGTTCGCCGGCACGGCCAGGCCGACGCCCTGCCAGGCGCGCACGTTCTGGTCGCCCTGGTAGATGGCGACGTTGATGCCGACGATCTCGCCGCGGATGTTGACGAGCGGACCGCCGGAGTTGCCGGGGTTGATGACGGTGTCGGTCTGCAGGTAGTCGAGCTGGCTGTCGCTCAGGTGGCGGTCCTTGGCGCTGATGATGCCCTGGGTGACCGTGCCGCTGAGGCCGAAGGGGTTGCCGACGGCAAAAACGACCTGGCCGACGCGGGCCTCGTCGGAGTTGGCGAAGGCGAGTGCCGGGAAGTCGCCGCCGCCCTCGATCTTGAGCAGGGCGATGTCGCGCTCGCGGCTGGCGCCGAGGATGCGGGCCGGGAACTGGCGGTTGTCGTTCGTGGTGACGACGACCTCGCTGACGTCGGCGATGACGTGGTAGTTGGTGACGACGTGGCCCTCCTTGGAGATGATGGCACCGGAGCCGAGGCCGGGGATCACTTCCGGGCGCCCCGTCACCAGCCCGAAGAACGGGTGCCAGCCGGTCTGGCCGCGGCGGACGGTCTTGGTGGTGATGCTGACGACCGAGGGCAGGACGGCGGCGGAGAGCTTGGCGAACTCCTCATTCATCGCCGCCAGCAGCGGGATCTCGCCGAGATCGAGCTTGGGCGCCGCGGCCGCCACGGCCTCGACCGCGGCCTGACCGGGCTTTTCCCCCCGCAGCAGGTTGAGCAGGCCGTAGCTGTCATCGCCCCGGCGCCAGAGGGCGAAGACCAGGAAGGCCACCAGGAAGACGGTGACGGCAAAGGTGAGGCGGCGAAGCGTTTCCATGCGCCGCCATGATGCGCGCTCCCGGCACATTGGCAAGGGGCCGGCGGTGCGGGGTTGAATGTCGGCCAGCGCGGGCGAGTCTGACCGAGATCGCATGACCGCAGAACCCGCGCCCCTGCCCCGCCGCTCCGTCGCCCGGCGGCTGCTGGCGCTGGCCTGGCCGCACCGCGGTCCGGCCCTGGGCGTGGTCCTGCTCGCCTGCCTGGGCACGGCCCTGGTGGTGGTCTTTCCGCACGCGGTCCAGCACGCGCTCGACGAGGTCATCCCCGCGCGCGACGTGTCCGCGGCCTGGCGGGTCTGCGCCTGGCTGGCCGGCGCCTTCCTGCTGCGCGACCTGCTCGCCGCCCTGCGCGGGCGCCTGGCCGGGGTGTTTGAGCAGCGCATGATCCACGCCCTGCGCGGGCGCCTGCACGAGCAGATCGCGCGCCTGCCGCTGAGTGCCTTCCAGCGCCATCGCACCGGCGACCTGCTGACGCGGCTGGCCGACGACGTGCCGGCGGCGCAACGGGCCGTGCAGGAGGGCGTCGAGCAGGGCCTGACCGCCGTGCTGCAAATCGTCGTCTGCGCCGGCGTGTTGTTCGCCACCCAGGCCTACTACGCCTGCATCGTCCTGCTGCCGGTGCCCCTGCTCGCCGCCGGCGGCTGGCTGTTTGCACGCCTGCTGGCGCCGCGGGCGCGACGCGCACGGGCGGCGACCGGCCGACTGGGCGCGCTGCTCCATGAGACGATCACCGGCATCCGTCTGGTGAAAAGCCTGCGCGCGGAACGGGAGCGCCAGCGGGCCTTTGCCACCCTCAGCACCGAGGCGGGCCGCGAACAGCGCCGGCTGGCCTCGGCCTGGGCGGTGTACAGCCCGCTCATGTGCCTGCTCGGCAGCCTCGGCTTGGTGCTCCTGCTCGGCACCGGCGTGCAAGGCATCCTCAATGGCGACCTCACCCAGGGCAAACTGTTGAAGCTGATCCTGCTGCTCGGTTTCTTCTACGAACCCATGGCGCGCCTGCACGGCGTCAACCAAACCCTCTCGAATGGCCTGGCCGCCGCCGCCCGGGTCTTTGAGATCCTCGACACCGAAACGCCGGAGCCCGTGGCGCCGAGCGCCGCGCCCCCGGCCCGTGGCGAGATCGAACAGCACGGCGGCGGTTTCGGCCCCACCCCCGAATGGCCCGGGCTGCACGGCCTCAGCCTGCACCTGCCCGCCGGCCAAACCGCCGCCCTGGTCGGGGTCAGCGGCTGCGGCAAATCGACCCTGCTCGACCTGATCGCCGGCCTCGCCGAACCGCAGACCGGCACCCTGCTGCTCGACGGCGTGCCAGCGGACGCTGCCGCGCGGCGCGCGCAAACCGCCTACGTCATGCAGGACGCCTTCCTCTTTTCCGGCAGCCTGCGCGACAACCTGCGGCTGGCCCGTCCCGACGCCGACGACGCGACCCTGTGGGCCGCCCTGCGCCAGGCCAGTGCCGAGGAATTTGTCCGCGCCCGTCCCGAGGGCCTGGATCTGGAGCTCGGCGAGCGCGGTGCCCGGCTGAGCGGCGGCGAACGCCAGCGCCTGGCCCTGGCGCGCGCCTTCCTGCAGGACGCCCCCGTGCTGCTGCTCGATGAGGCGACCTCGGCGGTCGATGCCGAGTCCGAGCGCCGCCTCCAGGACGCCCTCGCCGCCTTTGGCCTGAACCGCACCTGCCTGATCGTCAGCCACCGGCTGGCGACCGTGACCCGCGCCGATGTCATCCACGTCATGAGCGGCGGTCGCCTGATCGCCAGCGGCCGGCACGGGGAGCTGCTCGAAAGCTGCCCGCACTACCGGCACCTGGCCTCGCTGGCCTTTGCCTGACGACGGTCACTTCTTGCCCTTGGTCACCGCGGCGCTGAACCAGTCGCCGCCACCGCCGCCGCCGCCAAAGGGATTGCCCATGCCGCCGCCGGACGACCGGCCGCCGCCCTGGCCGCCGAAGGAGCGACCCTGGCCGCCACCGCCCTGCCCGGCCGGACGCGGGCCGCCGCCGCCCGGCTTGCGCTCGAAGTCGGGCTTCGACTTCATGCTCAGGGCGATGCGCTTGCGCGCGATGTCCACCTCGGTGACCGTGACCTGAACCTTCTGGCCGACCTTGACGATCTCCGCGGCGTCGCGCACGAAGCTGTCGCTCAACTGGCTGACATGGACCAGGCCGTCCTGGTGGACGCCGATGTCGACAAAGGCGCCAAAGGCCGTGACGTTGGTGACGATGCCCGGCAGCTTCATGCCAACGGCGAGGTCCTTCATGTCGTTGACGCCCTCGGCGAACTGGAAGACCTCGAACTGCTTGCGCGGGTCGCGCCCCGGCTTGGCGAGTTCGTTGACGATGTCCTGCAGGGTCGGCAGGCCGACCTCCTCGCTGACATACTTCTTCAGGTCGATCTTCTGGCGCAGCTCGGCCTTCTGCATGAGGTCGGCGACCGTGCAGCCGAGGTCGGCGGCCATCTTCTCGACGAGCGGGTAG
Organism: uncultured bacterium; assembly: GCA_966252325.1. Classification (GTDB taxonomy): domain Bacteria; phylum Verrucomicrobiota; class Verrucomicrobiia; order Verrucomicrobiales; family Verrucomicrobiaceae; genus Prosthecobacter. Next base: position 37,711 of record CBINON010000043.1, read on the forward strand.
CGCTCCGGATGCACGGCGCTGGCGTCGAGCGGGTTGGCGGCGCCGCGGATGCGCAGGAAGCCGGCCGCCTGCTCAAACGCCTTCTCGCCGAGGCGCGGCACCTTGAGCAGGTCCTTGCGCGACTGGAAGGGGCCGTTTTCGTTGCGGTAGGCGACGATGTTGGCGGCGTGGCTGCTGTTGAGGCCGGAGACGTAGCTGAGCAGCTGTTTGCTGGCCGTGTTGACCTCGACGCCGACGCCGTTCACCGCGCTGATGACGACGTTGTCGAGGCTGCCCTTGAGCTGGTTCTGGTCGACATCGTGCTGGTACTGGCCGACGCCGATCGACTTCGGATCCAGCTTCACCAGTTCGGCGAGCGGGTCCATGAGGCGGCGGCCGATGGAGACCGCGCCACGCACGGTGACGTCGTGGTTGGGGAACTCCTCGCGGGCGACCTCGCTGGCGCTGTAGATCGAGGCGCCGCTCTCGTTGACCATGAGCACCGGGATGCCCTTGGGCAGGCCGATGCGGTTGACGAAGGTCTCGGTTTCACGGCTGGCCGTGCCGTTGCCGATGGCGATGGCCTCGATCTTGTAGCGCTCGACCAGGTTGAGCAGCAGAGTCTTGGCGTGCATCAGGCTGTTGCCCTCGCCGAGCAGGTAGATGACATCGTTGAAGAGCAGCTGGCCCTGGGCGTCGAGCACGACGACCTTGCAGCCCGTGCGGAAGCCGGGGTCGATGCCGAGCACGCGCTTCTGGCCGAGCGGCGCGGCGAGCAACAGCTCGCGCAGGTTGTCGGCAAAGACGCGCACCGCCTCGGTGTCGGCCTTCTTCTTCGACTCCAGCCGCGCCTCGGTCTCCATGCTCGCCGAGAGCAGGCGCTTGTAGCTGTCGGCCGCCGCCAGCTTCATCTGCGCCGTGCAGGCGTTGCCGCCGCGGACAAACAGGTTTTCCAGGATCTGGATGGCGGTCTCCTCCGGCGGCTGGATGCGCATGAGCAGGAAGCCCTCCTTCTCGCCGCGGCGAATGGCGAGCATGCGGTGGCTGGGGATCGACTTGAGCGGCTCGCTCCAGTCGAAGTAGTCGCGGAACTTCTGGGCATCGGCCTCGGTGTCCTTGCCGAACATGACCTTGGACACCACCGTGCCCTGCTCGGCGAAGAGCTTGCGCAGCCCGGCGCGCGCCTCGGCGTGGTCGCTGATGCGCTCGGCGAGGATGTCGCGCGCGCCGGCCAGGGCGTCGGCGGCGTCCTTGACGCGCAGCTCCTCGTTCTCGTGGTCCGGATTGACGAACTTCGCCGCCTCACCGTCGAGATCGACCCCGGCGACGGCCAGGTTCGCCTCGATGAAATCGGCCAGCGGCTCCAGGCCCTTTTCCTTGGCGATGGTGGCGCGCGTGCGGCGCTTCGGCCGGAACGGTGCAAAAATGTCCTCGAGGCTGTTGAGCGTCTCGGCCTTGTCGATCTTCGCGCGCAGGACCTCGGTCATCAGCTTGCGCTCCTCGAGCGACTTGACGATGGCGGCGCGGCGGTCGTCGAGGGCGACGAGCTGCTCCATGCGCTCCTTGACGTTCTGGATCTGCACCTCGTCGAGCGAGCCGGTGGCCTCCTTGCGGTAGCGGGCGATGAAGGGGATCGTGGCGCCGTCGGCGAAGAGTTTGGCGGTGGCGCCGACCTGGATGGCGCGCAGGCCGAGTTCCTTGGCGACGCGTTCGACGTGGGCGATGTTGAGATTGAGTTCGTTGGCGGCGGACATGCGGGAAAGAGGAGGTTGGAAGGGGCGCGACGGACGCGCACGGGTTGGGTCTCCTGTCCTAGCAAGCGCGCCCCGCGCCGGCAACCTTCGAGGGCGCGAGGAGCGAAACTTTTGTCGGCGCTTGCCGCTTGACAGCCGGGTGCAACGCCGTGGACTTCGCACTGATGACAAGCCTACTCCACCAGCGGGTTCCAGACACGCTCAAAGCCCCAGCCTTGGAAGTCCTTCACATTCGTCGTGGCGAACCGGGTCACCCCGGCGTGGCGGAGGGTGAGGGCGAGCCGGGCATCGAAGATCCGCCTCCGGGCGAAGTCGCGGGTTCCGGCCAGCGACCAGACCTGATCCATGACAGGCGCGTTTTCGATGCGCATGACGTTGGGAATCTTCCAGTAGGAAGTCACCAGGTCCCTGGCCGTGGCAGCTGACAGCGGCTCCGCCATGACCACGGGATTGCGCAGGTGCACATACAACTCGACCAGCACGTAGTCCGTCAGAGCCACCCGCACCGAGGGTACGCCGAAGTGCTGGCGCAGAAACCCCACCGCCGCTTCATGCCCCGCCGACCCGGGGTTCAGCGAGTGCAGCAGCAGATTCGTGTCGATGCCAATCATTCGCCAAGGCGGCAGAGTTCTTCGTGTTCGGCGAGGGCCCTGAAATCGAGGTGGTCAAAATCCGCGGCAAAGGCCTCGCGCTTCAGCACTGGCAACTCCCAGCCCGTGGGGACCTCCTGCACGGGGTAGGCCGTCGCCATGTACTCAAGTCCCCGGCGCACCACCTCGGCAAACGACCACTCCCGCTGGGCGGCAATGGCCTTGGCCTGCTGGTACAGATGATCTGGAAGCTGGACCTGCGTCTTGATCATGATGGCAAAATACCATCCATGGCTTTTTGTCAAGTGACACTGCGATATCGGGTCGCCGCAGCCAAGCAAGCTCCTTCCCGCGGCCCCGGAGCCGGCGTGAACTCGATAAAGGGACAGACACGAATGGCACTCGGTTAAGCAGCAGCCCGGTAGCGCTCGCGGTGGGGGATTTCGT
>CBINON010000044.1:0-39805 GCA_966252325.1 uncultured bacterium
GTGGAGTCCGGACGGCGAAAAACTCCTCTCCGGCTCCGATGACAACACGCTGAAGCTGTGGGAGGCGCGTAGCGGCAAATGCCTGCTCACCCTGCAAGGCCACTCGAATGGGGTCCTGGCCTGCGCGTGGAGTCCGGACGGCGAAAAACTCCTCTCCGGCTCCGATGACAACACGCTGAAGGTGTGGGAGGCGCGCAGCGGCAAATGCCTGCTCACCCTGCAGGGCCACTCGAATAGGGTCTGGGCCTGCGCGTGGAGTCCGGACGGCGAAAAACTCCTCTCCGGCTCCGCTGACGACACGCTGAAGGTGTGGGAGGCGCGCAGCGGCAAATGTCTGCTCACCCTGCAGGGCCACTCGAATGGGGTCTGGGCCTGCGCGTGGAGTCCTGACGGCGAAAAACTCCTCTCCGGCTCCGCTGACAACACGCTGAAGGTGTGGGAGGCGCGCAGCGGCAAATGCCTGTGGACAGGCAGGTTGCTACCTCAAGGGCAAACGACCAGCTTGGATGCTGACGGGCGGCTGGTCACCTGCTCTGCCGAAGCCTGGCGCTGGCTGGGGTGGCGCTGGACGGACCCACGCACCGGGCGCTTGCGCTTGCTTCCCGCGGAGCATTTTGGTCCACTACCTGTTTATTCTTTTGCTTCAACATGAGGCATCTCCCTTCACCGCTGAAGCCGCTTGACCGGCCGCGCCGCAGCGCGGCCGAGATCGGGCGCTGGCGGCGTGAGCGTGAGCGCTGGCTGGGGGCGCTGGCGCCGGCCGGGCTGTTCCACCGGCTGTTTGACCACGTGCCAGGGGTGTACTTTTTCGCCAAGAACCGCGAGGGCCGGCTCATGTTCGCCAGCGAGGGCCTGCGCCGTCGCTATGCGATGCGCGACGAGACGGAGATCCTCGGTATGACCGATTTCGATCTCAACCCGGGCAGCATGGCGCAGGCCTACGTCGATGACGACCGCCGCCTGCTCGCCGGCGGGGCGGAGCGGATCGAACGGCTGGAACGGTGGTGGGATGACCCGGGCATGCCCGACTGGTTCCTGGTCACCAAGCTGCCCCTGCACGACCGCCGGGGGCGCGTTCAGGGGGTCATGGGCCTGCTGCGCCGGCCCGATGCGGCCGAGCGGCGCCTGCCGGTGTTCCAGACGGTGGCCAAGGCGGTGGAGATCCTGCGGAGCGACTTCGCCAAGCCGCTGAAAATCGAAGAGGTCGCGCGCGCCTGCGGGCAATCGCTGCGCCAGTTGCAGCGGCGTTTTCAGAGCGCCTTCGGCATCACCCCGCAGGAGTTTTTGCTGCGCACGCGCGTGCTGGCGGCGGCACGGCTTTTGGAGGAGAGCGATCTGTCGGCGGCCGAGGTCGCCGCGCGCTGCGGCTTCCCCGATGCCAGCCGGTTCGCCCGGCACTTCCGCCAGCGCATCGGCGCCTCGCCCTCGGCCTACCGGCGGGCGCGTTCGGTCTCATGAGGCGGCCGAACTCTCGGCGCGATGGCCGAGTGTCAGGGCGCTGAAGACCATGGTCAGCACGCAGCAGACTCCCATCGTCGCGATGACGCCGCCCCAGCCCCAGTGGTCGGCGATCCAGCCGACCCCGGTGCCGGCGATGGCGCTGCCGAAGACGTAGCCAAAGAAGCCGGTGAACCCGGCGGCCGTGCCCGCGGCCTTCTTCGGCACCAGATCGAGCGCGTGCAGGCCGATGAGCATGACCGGGCCATAGATGAAAAAGCCGATGGTGATGAGCGCCGCCACGTCGATCCAGAGCGGGCCGTTGCGGTTGAGGCCGTAGGCGATCAGGCCGAGCAGGGTCGGCACCATGAACAGGATCGTCGCCGGCGCGCGTCGCGAGCGGAAGACCTTGTCGGAGATCCAGCCGCTGAGGATCGTGCCCGGCACCGCCGCCCACTCGAAGCAGGCCCAGGCGAGGCTGGAATCCTTGAAGCTGAAGTTTTTCGCCGTCTGCAGGTAGGTTGGAATCCAGTCGACCACGCCGTAGCGGACAAAGTACACAAAGGCGTTGGCAATGGCGATGGCCCAGAGCAGCTTGTTGCGGAAGACGTACTCGAGGAAGATCTCGCGGAAGGTGAAGGTGCGCTCGTGCGCCGCGCTGTAGTTGGGCGGGTAATCGTTTTTGTACTGCTCGATCGGCGGCAGGCCGCAGCTCTGCGGGGTGTCGCGCATGAGGGCGAAGGCGATCGCCGCGACGACGGCGGCCACGAGGGCGTTGAAGTAGAACTTCGCGCCCCAGTCGTCGAACAGCCAGACGCCCAGGAGCGCGATGACGGCGACCAGGGCGCCGCCGATGTTGTGGGCGACGTTCCAGATCGACACCGCGCGGCCGCGCTCGCGGGTGCTGAACCAGTGCACCATGGTTTTGCCGCAGGGCGCCCAGCCCATGCCGTTGACCCAGCCGTTGAGGCTTTGCAGCACGACCATGAGGGTGAGCGACAGGTAAATTTCTTTGACCAGTCCAAACACCGCCAGGATGGCGCAGGAGAGCAGCAGGCCGAGCGGCAGGAACCAGCGCGGGTTGCTGCGGTCGGAGACGCTGCCCATGAGGAACTTGGAAAAGCCGTAGGCAACGCTCAGGCCGGTCATCGCCGTGCCGAGCTGGGCTTTCGAGTACTGCGGGTATTCCCGCAGGATGTCGGGCATCGCCAGCGAGAAGTTTTTGCGCACCAGGTAGAAGGCGGCGTAGCCGAAAAAGATGCCGGCAAAGACCTGCAGGCGCAGGCGCCGGTACTCGGGATCCACACGCTCGGCTGGCAGGGGCTCGGCGTGGGGGGCCGGTTTGAGGAAGGCGATCATGAAGCGCGCATGCTGGCAGGGCCGGCGGCGTGGCGTCAATCCCCGACTTGCACGGCCGGCAGTTCACCGCAAAGCGCCAGGGCCTTGAGCGCCTGGGCCGTGGCGATGTAGGTGATGTAATGGTAGTTGCCGCGGTAGAGCGAATGCATCCACCAGCGACCCGACACCCGCTGCTCGCGCTTCAGCCAGGCCACGGCGCGCTGCACGCGTGCATCGGTGGCGGGCACGCCGTTCTGGCGCATGAGCACGACGGCAAAAGCGGTCATGTAGGCGTCGCTCTCCGGTCGCCCGGCATCCGGCAGGCTGGCGAGCAGCTTGAGCACGGTCTCGCTCATCGTGAAGTGCCAGTCCATCACCGCGGAGAAATCACGGGTCGACCAGCCGCCGTCGGCATGCTGTTTCGCGGCGAGCAGCGCGAGCGCGTCGTCGCGCTGACCGGCGGTCACCAGTTCCGGCAGGTCATGGGCGAGCTGCAGGCGCAGGATGCGGTCGTAGTCGTTCTTCGGCGCCGCCTCGTGCAGCCAGGTCTTCAGGCGCTCGACCCGCTCGCGCAGAGCCGGATCCGTCAGCCCGGCCAGCCAGCCGGGCGCGGCGGCGATCGCGCGCGCGGCCTGCACGCTCAACTCGAAATCGGTCGTGATGTGAGGGATCTCGACCTCCCCGTAGCTGACAAAGGCACCGCTGGGTGACTGTCGCTCAAACATGTCGCGCAGCGAGCGGTCCGTGGTCTCGGCGAGCTTGCCGCGCACGTGCTTGTCCCACTCGGCCAGACCGAGCGAACGCCAGATTGCGGTCCAGGAACCGGCGAAGTAGCGGTGACCGCTTTTTTCCGTTTCCACTTGCGGCTTCACGGTGGCCGGCACGGCCTCCAGGAAGTCGGCGAGGATCTCCTCATTCGGCGCGCCGAGATAGGGCATCAGAGCCGGGCGTTCGGCGAGGTAGGGCCCGGTGGTGTGGCAGTTGATGCAGGATTTTTCCCTCACCCAGGCGAGCGCCCCCTGCTCGAGGTAGCGACCGGCGGCGCGGACCGACTCGTCGCCGAAGCGGGCAACGCGGGGTTCGTCAGCCGAGGGAACAGACACCGCGATGTCACCGCTGCGGTATTGAAACTCCGGCTTGGCCGCAAGTGCGGCACCGGCGGTGAGGGCAAGGAGCAGCAGGGCGCGGGGCATGGCGGGAATACGCGGGCGGCGAGGGCGGCTTTCCACTGGGGTCTGAGAACCGCAGGATCACTGACCGCAACGTGCGGTTTGAAAAAATGGCACCCGGCGTGGCCGAACCCGTCTCAAGACTCACGGCTTCGGTCGCTCCGGCGGAGCGGGGATCGGGGTGGTGTCGACGGTCGTGTCCAGCCCGCGCAGGATGCGGTCGGTGAAGGCCTGACCGCGCGCCTTGACCTCGGCATGCCCCACCGAGCCGTGCCCGCCGCCGGTGATTGGCACCAGCAGGCTCGGCACACCGGCCTTTTGCAGGGCGGCATGCAGGGCTTCGGCATGGCGGAAAGCGACGCGTTGATCCGCGGTGCCGTGGAAGGTGAGGAAGGGCGGATCGTCCTTGGAGACGTGTGTCACCGGTGAGGCGGCGCGGGCTTCGGCCGGCCGGTCCGGGGCGGGACCTCCGAGCAGGCCGCTGACGGCATCGTCCTGCCAGACCGGCTGGCCGGCCTTGTCGAACATGAGGGCCTGGGCAAAATCCTCGGGGCCGCAGAGGTTGACGACGCCCTGCACGCGGCTGCTGACGCCGGTGTGCGGACCGAGCTCGCCCTCCAGCGACGCGACATCGCCGCTGGTGCCGAGCAGGGACGACAGGTGGCCGCCGGCCGAGCTGCCCCAGACGGCGATCTTGTCGGGGTTCAGATTCAGCTCGCGGGCATGGGCGCGAATCCAGCGAATCGCCGCCTTGCAATCGTGGATCTGCGCGGGCCAGGACGCCTCGCCAGTGAGTCGGTAGCCCACCGTGACCGCGGCGTAGTCGCCGGTGCGCGCGAACTGGATGGCCTGGGCCGCGTAGCCGAGGCGGTCGCCGTTCACCCAGCCGCCGCCGTGGATGAGGGCGATGACCGGCAGCGGCTTCTCCGTCCTGCGCTGCTTCGGCAGGTAGACATCGACCGCCTGCTTCGGATTCGTGTTGTCCGCGTAGGGCTGGTCGAGACGCAGTTCGACCGCGCTTTTCTCGGCGAACTCGCGGGCGCGCTGCTTGGGATCGACCGGCGACTGGGCCAGGGCCGGCAGGGCCAGGGCGAGGAGGAGGAAGCGTTTCATGGGGAAGAAAACGCCGGGCCCGCAGGATCTCAGATCTCAAATTGCAGATTTCAGATGGCCGTGGGAGCTCATGCGGGGGCAAGGCCCGCCTTATGGCGAAGGCGCCTCTGGGGATCAGGCCTGCAGGCGTTCCCAGGCGGCTTCGACCCAGAAGAACTGCGAGTAGTAGAGCTTGGCGTAGTCGTAGTGGGCGATGACGCGTTCGACCGCCGCCCGATGCGGGGCCACGACGTCCGGGTCCGGGCAGAGCGTGACGATCCAGGCGGCGGCGGCGGGCTCGCGGACGAAGGCGGTTTCCTTGCCCCGGCGCGGGGCCACTTTCAGGAAGTTTTTCAACTGGCCCTGGGCCAATGCCTGCGCCTCCTGCTCGGTGGTCTGCGGTCGCCACTCGGCGTTCATGACGCGCCAGTTCATTTCAAAACGACTCGTGTCGGCGTTGTCGAACTCCAGGGCCAGCGGCAGGGTTTCCGCGGCGAGCCGGGCGCTGGCGGCCAGGCCGCGGGCGTAGTCGGCCTTCAGCGCCGCGTCCGTCTCCAGTTCCCAGAGGCCGCGCAGGGCGCCGACTGCGGCGCAGGAGGTCCAGTTGTGGCGCGGCGAGTACCAGAACACCATGCCGCCGGCGCAGATCTCGCGTTTGCTGAGGTTCTTGTCGCCGCCGCGCGCCTGCAGCTCGACCTGATAAAGCTCCCGCCACTTCGCCTCGCCACTGACCGCGTGCAGCAGTTGCAGCACGAAGAGCTTGCGGCTGACCTCCTCAAAATGAAACCCCTCGAAGCTGCCGCGCGTGCCGAAGGGCGCCTCCGCCGGCATCTTCCAGCCGAGGCGGGCGATGGCCTCGGCGGTCGCGACGAGATGCCGGGCGATGCGCGTCTTTTCCGCCGCCGTGGCCAAGCCGGATGCCCAGTAGCGCCACAGGCCGAGGAACCAGGGCAGGGTCTGGTCGTTCGAGCCCATCGCGTAGTGCGACCGGCCATCGGTGCTGACCCCGCGGCCGACGAACCCTGGCACGTCGCTGATCGAGTTCAGCAGCAGCAGCCCCTCCATCAGCTTGCGGGCTTTCGTGGCGTCGTCCGCCGACTTTGTGCGCTGCCAGCGCAGCAGGGCCGCGTCGAGGTAGAGGCCGTTGAACATCGCGCCGTTTTCGATCGGCGACCACCAGCCGAGCGCGTTCGGCTTGCCCAGCCGGCATTCCTCGGGCGTGGGCAAAGACACCGAACCATCGAGGTCGGCGAAGTCGAGCATCAGGCCGTGGGCATCGATGAAGCGGCGCCAGATCTCGGTGTGCGCCGCTTCGCTAGCCTGGGCGGCCGTGGCTGCCCGTAGACGCGGTGCGGTGGCGGCGGCGAGGGAAGCGGCAAGGAAGTGGCGTCGATTCATGGGTTCAGTGTTTCCACCGGCGGGGTTGCGCGGCAAGTGCCGGCCTCGGTCAGGGCGCGACCGGGTCCAGCTGCAGGTTGTCGAGGTAAAACGCCGTCCTCGTGGTGCCGAGGGCGCTGAACAGCACATAGCCGGCGCGGGCCCAGCTGGGCTTGCAGGGCAGGTCCTGGAACTCGCTGCGGGTCCCGTCGGGGCGGGTGAGGGTCACGTCGTAGCTGCCCGCACCGGTGGTGGCGGTGATTTCCACGCGCAGCCATTCGCCCGGCGGCAGCTCGGCGAGCTTGCGACTGGCGCTGTTGTTGGCAACCAGCACGCCCTTTTGCCAGCGCAGGTAGGGCCCGGCGGCAAACTCGCCGCCAGCACCGTCGCGGATCTCGAAAAAGCCGTCGGCCCCGGGTTCGGCCATGAGGTCAAAGCGGACCCGAAAGGTGCCCGCCTGCCACCGGGGATGAAGGTGCAGGACCGGCTCATAGCTGCGCCGCAGGCCGGGCGCATCCTGCACCTGGAGGCTGCGCTTCGAGCCGCCGTCGAAGGGCGAGCCGGTTTTGTCGGTCACGCCGATGCTCTCGCCCTTGCCCTCCTTCTCGTAGCTCGCCGAGCGGATGCCGAGCTGGCCGGGAGCGACGCGTTCGAAGTTTTGATCGACTTGATAGCGCGGGGCCGGCCAGGGCTGGGCGTCGGTGGCCCAGGTCGGGTAGTCGTGGCCCTGGGCGGCGAGCCTGACCCAGGCCGCATCCGCCTTGCGCACGCCGGCAAGTGTCAGGTCCCAGGGTTGAAAGCCGAGCTGCAACGCCGGTGAGTCGGGCTTGAGGCGGAAGTCGCGCTTCGCCAGGTCTTCGAACCTCGGATCGGCGAAGCGGCTGCCGGTGTCGCGCCCCATCTTGCGCCACTGCTCCCAGGTGAAGTGGGTCTTGGCGAGCGTGTCCGGGGTCCTGCCATCGGTGCGCCAGTAGAGGTTGTTGCGGAAGACCAGGCTGTCCTTGGGATCACCGCGCTCGGGTCGGTCGAAGAACTGCCAGTTCCACTCGCCGCCATCGAGCAGCGGCGCCGGCGCATCCCAGACGACGAGGTTGTTGAGGTAGCGGAAGCGCAGGCGCGGCTCGTTGCGACTGGCCTGGATCTGCGCCTCGCGGCCGAAGGCGAAGATGTTGTTTCGCACCGTGTTGAAGTAGCCGTAGTGCTGGTGGAAGCCGGCGTTCGAGGTGTCGTGGACGAGGTTGTTCTCCATCGTCACGTCCGCGCTGCCCTCGTCGTTGTAGAGGCCCCAGCCGCCGTAGCGATGGCTGGCGATGTGATGGACATGATTGCCGCGCACGATCGTGCCCGGCGAGGTGCCAAGCCCGTAGAAACCGCCCATGTCGCTGAGGTAGGCCCAGCCAAGATGATGGATGTGGTTGTTCTCCACCCGTGTCTCGCGCGAGGCGGTGTCGCCATAGCCCCAGTTCCAGCCGGCGCTGACACCGCTGTAATAGAAGTCGCCGATGTCGCAGTGCACGACCGCGCAGTGCCGCGTGTGCGTGAAAACCACGCCGCAGGCGCTCGGATGCCGGCGGCCGCCATGCTGTAGGATGCAGTCGTCGATGACGATGTGGCGGTTGACGCGGGCGTCCTCGGGCCGTGTCGTCTCGCCGACATAGACGCCGCCGCCGCCAAGGTCGTGCAGGTGGCCGTGCTTCACCGAGCTGTCGGCGCAGCCGTTCTTGAACCACAGGGCGTGCCGGCCGGTGTGGGCGATCTCGCAGTTGTCGAAATGGATGCCGCGACTGTCGCGAATCTCGATGGCCGCCCCCACCGAGGTCGCGGCCTGGCCATCGTGCAATCCCTCGGCCGGATAGCGGTCATCACTGTGGCGAAAGTGCAGGCCCTCGAAACGCAGGTCCTTGGCGCCCTCGATGACGAGGAACTGATCGGCCACCGGCGCGATGACCTCCGCCTTCGTCAGGTCCTCGCCCGGCCGCGGCCGGTAGAGCACCTCGGCCTTCGCCTTGTCGAGAAACCACTCGCCCGGCGCATCCAGGGCCGCACGGTAATTCTCCAGCCAGAAGCGCTGATCCGGCTCGAACTCGACAAAGGGATAGCGGGCGCGGCCCTTGATGCGGACGGCGAGCGCCTCCTCGTTGAGCGCCTCGATGCGGCACTGGCCGACGGCCCAGGCATGCGTCACGGTGAGCAGCACATCGGCGCGTTCGCTTTCCCGCAGGGCCTTCAGCGTCTCGAACGGCTCCTTCGCGATGCTGAAGGCATGGAAGTTCAGGTTCGTGTCCAGACCCTGGAAAACGCCGGGCGCCACGGCTTCGGTGAGATGAAAGAACCCCCGGTTCGGCGACCGCGCCCGGGTGGCGCGCCGGCCGTTGACCCAGAGCTGCTCAAAGACCCAGGCCTTGTCGGGCAGCGCCGCCTTCCACAGGCCCTCGCCGGCCGGTTGCCAGCCGGTGAGCGCGCGGCCGCCGGTGAGCACGGCGTTCTTGCCGGTCCAGGTCATCTGCGCATCCTGCGGACCGAGCCGCACGACTTCGGTGAGCGGGTGCAGGCCGTCGGCGAAGACCAGTCGCACCGGCTTGGGCGCGCGCCGCGCCTCGGCCAGGGCCTCGGTCAGGCGACCGGGCTGAACGACGATGTCACCGGCGCAGGCGGCGGTGGCGAGCAGCAGGGGCACGAACAGACGAAACATGCGGCATCCGTCGCCGCAGCCGGTCGCCGGCGCAAGGGGGGCAGCCTCAGATCTTCACCGTGAACTCGTCCGCATCGGCCAGGCTTTCGGCGAAGCCGGTGAGCAGGCGGATGACCTGCTCGACGTCGCGCAGGTCGGCGGTCTCGACGACGCTGTGCATGTAGCGCAGGGGCAGCGACACGAGGGCGCTGGGGATGCCGTGCTGCTGGTGGAAGATGACGTCGGTGTCGGTGCCGGTGAAGCGCGAGGAGGACTCGTGCTGGACGGGGATCTTCAGCCGGTCGGCCACCTCGATGAGGCGGCGCACGACCTCGACATGGTTGGCACCGCCGTGGGTCAGGCTGGGGCCGCCGCCGAGCTTGACCTCGCCGTGCTTCTTGACGTCGACCGCCGGGGTGTCGGTGGCATGGGTGACGTCGAGCACGATGGCGACGTCGGGCATGAGGCGGTGGGCGGCCATCTTGGCGCCGTGACCGCCGATCTCCTCCTGCACGGCATTGAGGGCGATCACCGTCGCCGCCGGGCGCTTCTTCTTGGCGGCAAGGCGGGCGACGACCTCGGCGAGTATGAAGCCGCCGATGCGGTTGTCGAGCGCGCGGCCGACCAGGCGGTGGGCGCCGAGTTCCTCGGCGCCGTCGGCATAGACGGCGGGGTGCCCGACGCGGATGCCGGCCTTGGCGACCTCCTTGGCGTTCGAGGCGCCGATGTCGATCCACAGCTCGTGCACCTTGGGCGCCTTCTCGTCGTCGCGGTTGTCGCGCAGGTGGATGGCGATGTTGCCGATGACTCCGCGCACGCTGCCCTTGTCGCCGAGGATCTCGACGCGGCGGCCGCGGGCGGTGGCGACATCGCTGCCGCCGACGCGGTCGACGTGCAGCAGGCCGTCGGCCGTGATGTGCTTGACCATGAAACCGATCTCATCGGCGTGGGCCTCGAACATGACCCGGCGCGGCTTCTTGCCGGCACCGTCGAGCGTCGCCCAGGCGTTGCCGTAGGCATCGCTCTCGACCCGGTCGGCGCACTGGCGCAACCGCGCGGCCCACTTGCGCTGGCCGCGGTGTTCAAAGCCGGTCGGGCTGGGCGTGGCGAGCAGGTCGAGAAGGAAGGTTTTCGAGGACGGGGTCATGCCCTTATGAAACGCCGGAAAGCCGGGGGTGAAACGGATTTTTGCGGGGGTCTTGTGTCATCATCGACGATTCCATTCCCATTGCAGCCCTCGAAGAGCGGGGTGAGGTGATCTGGCTTGCATCCCGAGCCGCAAGGCCACCAAACTCTATTTGCAGGATTCAGACCATGAAACGGAATAAGGAAGAACAGGAAATCGAAGCTCTTTTGGAGCGTGGCGACCTGGTGTTGTCCAAGCCCGGCAAAAAACTGCTCAAAACCTTGAGCGCCGCCGCCGAAAACACCTTCCGCAAGGACCGTCGCATTAACATCCGTCTGTCGGAACGCGACATGGTGGGCATTCAGCGCGTGGCCGCCGCCAGGGGCGTGCCCTACCAGTCGCTGATCTCAGGGCTCATCCATCAATATGTTGAAGGGGACTTGGTCCACAAATCCTGAGCTCGGGCCGTGCCCGTCCGTCCTGCCCGCCAACCGCGAGGGTGGATGCACCCCGCGTGTTCACATCAAGTCGTCATCCTCCAGCGGGAAGCCGCAGAGGTCCTCGACGATTTCATGGACCTCCACGCTGAACCACGCCTCGAACAGGGACAGCGTGCGGTTCTGCGGCCAGAGCTTTTCGTCCGTGTACCAGGCCTCCAACTCGCTTTCGAAGATGAGCGGCCAGACCTCGTTGAGGATGCGCTCGTAGGCGCGCTGAGAATCAAATTCCGGGATCAGATAGACCGTGCGATCCCGCAGGGATTCCTCATCGACCGGGTCATTCTCCACACCGTTGAGCCACGCCACAAAGGGCGGCTTGGGACGGACGACGATGGCGGATCGGTTGAGCATGGGGTGGGTGGGTTCATGTCCCCAAGCTCAGCGGCTGTGGAGGCTGGCTCGCTGGCCGCATGGCGGGTGGCAAAGTGGCGGCGGAAGCAGCCAGCGTGACAGCCGGAGCAGTTCACTGGAGCGCATGGTTGGGCGTTTCGGGGATTTCCGTTGTGGTGTCGAGGTAGTGGAGGATACAACGGCGAATTCGTGAGTAGCAGCGATCGAACTCAACCGAACCTTGATTCATTGGGTCTTCGATCGCGGATTCTTTGGATTTCGGGTCGAGCGTGCCCAGCAGTGTGACGCGGGAAGCCGGAATGCCGTATGCGGAGGTCAGAGTTCTGGCGTGCCCGTGCTCCATGACAAAGAACCTGTCGATGGATTGGAGCGGCAGGTCGCGGACAAACGTCGAACCATCTTTCTGCGGCGGCGTGCTGTTCTGGCAGCAAGTGACCCAAGTTGAGAGGTTTGGTGCAGTGCCGGTGAAGTCCATCGTGCCAGCGGAATGCACCAGAACGGCCCAGCCACGCTTCTTAAGCTCAGGGATGGCGATGGCATGAGCCATCACGCTCCGGCACAAATTGGCCGTGCAGATGAAAGCTATTGAAAACATGCGCGCGTAGAAAGACCCAACCGTATCATGACACAACTCGCTGTCTTAACTTGTTAAGAATGTGGGCAGCTTGTTGGGCTGAAAAGCCGCACGGACCGGAGCGGTTGGCCCCTGAAATTCCTGCAGAAAGGGAAGATCTTCCATGCGGGAATTCCCGTCAAGACAAAGTGGAGTCCCTCCGGTGCGGATGTCAAATTTCAGATCTCAGAATGGCGCTGGGGGGTGTTACGCAGGTGGCTCTTGTGAGGAGGGAAGCGGATGCGATCCACCGTCCCATGGCCCCCGACCCGCCGCGCAGCGGCCCTGGTGTGCTCCAGCCCTCAGGAGCTCTGGCAAACCCGGGTGGCTGGGTTTGGGGTTTCTAAAGCCAGGTTGAGCATTGCCACCCGGGTGAGCGAAAGCGGCGCAGAAGCGCCGCACTCCAGAGCGCTGCGCGCGGTCGAGGGCCTGTGCGTCAGGTTTCGCGTCGCCTCAGTGCTTGCCAAACCTGGTCGGCCGATCCCGGCGCCCTGGGGCAGGGCTCCCCCTTCCCCTACAAAGGCGCTTTTCATCGGCCGGGTTTGCGTCATGGTGGCGGTTCTCCACCATGAAAACCCGCGTCTTCCTTGCCGCCCTGCTCTGCACCCTGTCCCTGCCCGCCCTCGCCGAGGACGGCTTCACGCCGCTCTTCGACGGCAAGACCATGAACGGCTGGCGCAACCCCTACGAGTGGGGCAAGATCGAGGTGGTCAACGGCGAGATCCATCTGACCGGCGAGAAGAAGTTCTTCGTCGTCACCGAGAAGACGTACGGCGACTTCATCTTTGAGGGCGAGGTCCACCTGCCCGAGGGCAAGGCGAACAGCGGCTTCATGTTCCGCGCCCATGTCCAGCCCAACAAGGTTTTCGGCTACCAGGCCGAGGTCGACGGCGACGCCAACCGCAAGTGGTCGGGCGGCCTGTACGACGAGGGCCGGCGCATGTGGTTCATCAGCCCGATCAAGGGCGACAAGGCGAGTGAGGAAGCCTTCCGCGCCCGCGCCGGCGAGGCCTTCAAGCGCAACGACTGGAACACCTACCGCATCACCTGCCAGGGCAAGCGCCTCAAGATTGAGGTCAACGGCGTCGTCACCACCGACGTCGAGGACGACATGGATGCCAGCGGCGTCATCGCCATCCAGCACCACGGCGAAAAGGGCGCGACCTACAAGTTCCGCAACCTGCGCCTCAAGGAACTCAAGTAATCCCCGCGCGCTTCGCCCCCGGCTCCCCGCCCCATGAAAGACGATCCCTCGGTGCCCGCCGACGCGCGGTTTGAAACGCGCGCGATCCACCTCGGCCAGGACTACCGCGCCGAAACCGGCGCGGTGATCCCGCCGATCTACATGACGTCGACCTTTGAGACGGGCAATCTCGGGGCCTTCGACTACACCCGTTCGGGCAGCCCGAACTTCCGCAACCTGCAGACCACCCTGGCGAGCCTGGAGAACGCCCGCCACTGCACGGTCTTCGCCAGCGGCGTCTCGGCGATCACCGCCGTGGTTTCCGGCCTCCAGGCGGGCGACGTCATCCTCTCGGAACAGAACATCTACGGCTGCACCTACCGGCTGTTCGAGCGGGTGCTGCGCAAGTTCGGCGTGCGCATCGAGTACGCCGATCTCGCCGACCCGGCGCAGTACGCGCGCATCGGCGAGCTGAAACCGGCCCTGGTCTGGCTGGAATCGCCCACCAACCCGCTGCTCAAGGTGCTCGACATGCGCGCCATCGCCGACGTCGCGCATGCGGCCGGCGCGGCGGTCGTGGTCGACAACACCTTCGCCTCCAGCGCCCTGCAGCAGCCGCTCGACCTCGGCGCCGACCTGTCGCTGCTGAGCACGACCAAGTACACCAACGGCCATTCCGACTGCCTGGGTGGCGCGGTGTGCAGCAACTCGGACGAGTGGCAGGACAAGATGATCTTTGCCCAGAAAGCGCTCGGCCTGCAACCCAGTCCCTTCGATTCCTGGCTGGTCTCGCGCGGCGTCAAGACCGAGGCCCTGCGCATGGAGCGCCACAGCGCCAACGCCCTGGAGCTGGCCCAGCGCCTGGAAGCCCGCGCCGGCGTGCGCCGGGTCATCTACCCCTTCCTGCCCTCGCACCCCCAGCATGAGCTGGCGAAGCGCCAGATGCGCGCCGGCTCGGGCATGCTGCTGGCCGACTTCGGCCACGGCTTCGACGAGGCCCTGGCCTTCATCCGTCGCCTGCGCCTGTTCACCCAGGCCGAGAGCCTGGGCGGCATCGAATCGCTGGTCTGCCATCCGGCCAGCATGACCCATGCCTCGGTGCCGAAGGCGGTGCGCGAAGCGGTCGGCGTCACCGACGGCCTGGTGCGTTTCTCGGTCGGCATCGAGCACGTCGAGGACCTGTGGGCCGACCTCGAACAGGCGCTGGCCTGAGGCCTCAGCTTTCGATCAGGGCGTAGACCTCGACCGGCTCCGGCTGGCCCTTGACCGGGTGGATGCCGGCGGGGCGGTAGTGGCGCAGGCCGTCCGGCCAGCCCTGGATGAAGGCGGCGCTGACCAGCACCGGCACCTGCAGGGTGCGGGTCAGGCTCTCGATGCGGAAGGTGACGTTGACCTCCTCGCCGACGGCCGTGTTGACGCCGCGGCCCATGGCGCCGAGGGCGACATCGCCGATGTTCATGCCGATGTGGCAGTGGACTTCGAGGTTCATCTGCTCGCGCAGCTGGGTGCGCACGGGGGAATCGCCGGCGGCCGGCCCGCTGAGCAGGCGCGCGGCCTCGGTGGCCTGGGCGCGCACCTCGGCGGAATCGCCGGCCCAGTAGGCGAAGACACCGTCGCCGATGAACTTGTCGATGATGGCGCCGCGCGGCTTGAGGATGCGCTCGCAGTCGGCATACCACTCGCGCAGCATGGCGGCGACCTGCTCGGCGCTGAGCCGGGCGGAGAGGGCGGTGAAGTTGCGCAGGTCGCCGACCAACAGGGTGGCCTTCACCGTGCGCATGGGCAGGGCGACCGTGTGCAGCATCTGGGTGCCGCTGGGTTCGGCGGCCGGTGTGGCGTCGACGGTTTCAAACACGAAAACGCAGGCGCCGACCTGGATGCGGTCGCCATGGCGCAGGGCGCGGGCGGTGGTGACGGCGACGTCGTTGACGAAGCTGCCGTTGGCGCTGCCGAGGTCGGCCAGCCAGTAGAGGTTGCCGTCGCGGCGGATCGTCGCGTGCTGGCGCGAGACCCCGCCATCGGTGAGCCGGATGCTGGCATCCTGGCTGCGGCCCAGCAGGTTGAAGTCCTCGAGGGAGAACTCCAAACCCCGGTCCTGGGCTCTGAGATAGGCGGGCATAAAGGAAAATCTGTTGAAGCAACTGGCGCGCCGGAAGTCAAGTTTCCAACGGTCGCTGGCAGCAAAATAACGTCGCACGGGGCCATTTCCGTGCGCAGCGGACGCGCCCGTGCCCAAAAACAGCCGGATGCGACACACCGGCGACGGCTTGCGCGGCGACGCCGGCCCGCGTAGGGAAGGCGCCATGCACTGGCGCATCATCACCGTCGGCAAACCCGCCCTGCCCTGGGCGCGGGCCGGCTTCGAGGACTACCTCGGCCGTCTGCGCCGGGCGGCGCGGGTCGAGCACGTGGTGGTGAAGGAGGGCCCGCGTGAGCAGGTCGAAGCGCAGTTGCTGCAGGCGAGCGCCGGCGGCCTGCGCCTGATCCTCGACGAGCGCGGCAAGGCGTTGCGCAGCCTGGAGCTGGCCGACTGGATTCGCCGTCGCGACCTCGAGGGGGTGAAGCGGGCCAGCCTGCTCATCGGCGGCGCCGACGGCCACAGCGAGGCCCTGCGCGCGCAGGCGGACGCCTGCTGGACGCTGTCGGCCTTCACCCTGCAGCATGAGGTGGCGCTGGTGGTGCTGGCCGAGCAGTTGTACCGGGCGTACTCGATCCTGCGCGGCGAGCCCTACCACCGCGAGTGAGGGTCGGCCGCGGCCGAACGCCCGGGACGGGCCGGAGCGTGCCGCCCTGAAAAAGCAACGGGGCGGAGGCTTGCACCCCCGCCCCGTGTGGAGTCGGTCGGATCAGATCTGCACCTGCTTGGCGGCGGCGATGGCGGCCTCGGCCTTGCGGGCCTCGAGGTGGGCGTCGAGGACCTGGCGGCGCAGGCTGGTGCCGCTGCGGCGGGCATACCAGAGCACGAGCGGCGAGGCGATGAAGATCGACGAGTAGGTGCCGAGCAGCACGCCGAGGGTGATCGGCAAAGCGAACTCGAGCATGGCCGGGTTGCCGAGGAAGAGCAGCACGACCATCGGCGCCAGGGCGGTCGGACCGGTGAGCAGGGTTCGGCTGAGGGTCTTGCAGATCGCCTCGTTCATCAGGTCGCGGATGCTGCCGCTGCCGCCGCGCTGGATCGTTTCGCGGATGCGGTCAAAGACGACGATGGTGTCGTTGATCGAGTAACCGGCGATGGTGAGCAGGGCACCGACGTGGATGAGCGAGAGTTCCTGGCCGAACAGCACGCAGAGGCCGGGCACCATGAGCACGTCGTGGAAGAGGGCGACCAGGGCGCCGACGGCGAAGGCGAACTCGAAGCGGCAGATCAGGTAGATGAAGATGCCGGCGAGGGCGAGGGCCATGGCGATGAGCGAGACCTGGGCCATCTCGGAGCCGATGAGGGCGCCGACAGTGCTGAGCTGGGTGCCCTGGACGCGGTCCTTGAAGCGCTCCTTGACGGCGGCCTCGATGACCGGGCCGGCCCTTTCCTCGCTGCGCACGGCGATGACATCACCGCCGGCGGCGTTGCCCTTGCGCTGGGGGTAGTAGCTGCCGAGGGCGGAACCGTCGGGCTGCTTCAGCTCCTTGAGCAGGCTGTCGAGTTCGGCGTCGCTGATGTCCTTGCCTTCAGCCAGCTCGATGTGGGTGAGGGCGCCGCCGCGGAAGTCGATGCCGAAGGACTGCTTGCCCTTGCTGGCGAGGGCCGCGAAGGAGAGGGCGGTGACCACGAGCGAGGCGATGATGAAGCCGCGCGACTTGGCGAGGATGTCGAAGACGCGGTCGGGAATGAGGCGGACCGTGTTCAGGCGGGTGAGGATACCCTTGTCGATGACCCACATGAAGACCACGCGGGTGACGATGAGCGCGCCGATCATCGAGGACAGCAGACCCATCATCAGGGTGATGGCGAAGCCCTTGACCAGGCCGCCGGCGACCGCGAACAGGATGACCGCGGAGATGAAGGTCGTGATGTTGGAGTCGGCGATCGCGGAGAAGGCCTTTTCATAGGCGGACTCGAGGGCGGCCGACAGGGATTTGCCGGCCTCCATTTCCTCGCGCAGGCGCTCGTAGATGAGCACGTTGGCGTCGACCGCCATGCCGATGGTCAGCACGATGCCGGCGATGCCCGGCATGGTGAGGGTGAAGCCAAACAGGGCCATGCCGCCGAAGAGCAGGGTCAGGTTGATGACCAGGCCGACGATGGCCACCAGGCCGGCCGTGCGGTAGATGAAGAGCATGAACAGGGTGGTCATGGCCAGGCCGACGAGGCCGACCCACTTGCCCTGGTTGATCGAGGATTCGCCGTAGGAGGCGGAGACCGCGCTCTCGGAGAGGATCGTCATCGGGTTTTCCAGCGGGTTCTCGAGCAGGCTGGCCAGCACGCGCACATCGTTCTCCTTGAAGTTGCCGCTGATCACCGCCGTGCCGCCAAAGCGGTCGCTCTGCAGCACCGGCGCCGAGATGATTTCGCCGTCAACGATGATCGCCATCTGGCGGCCGCGGTTGACCGAGGCAACCTCGTCGAAAAGCTTGGCGCCCTCGCTGTCGAGGTTGAGGATGACCTTCCAGCCCTCGGCATCGAAGGTGGGGAAGGCTTCCTTGACGTACTTGCCGTCGAGGTCGGCGCGGTTGCGCACCAGTTCGCTGCCGCGCGAGGGCAAGTCCTTGCCCTCGGCGTCCTGCTCGATGCGGTACTTCAGTTCCTGCCAGCCCGGCTCCTTGACGCCGCCGTTGGCCTGGATTTCGGCGAGCTTGCCGCGGCTGTCCTGGTGGACGATGCGGAACTCGAGCTTGGCGACCTGCTGGATTTTCTGGCGCACCTCGGCGAACTCCTCGGCCTTGACGCCCGGCATCTGGATGAGGATGCGGTCGGTGCCCTGCGGGGCGAGCATGAGGTCCTTCTGGCCCTCCGGGTTGAGACGCTTCTCGAGGATGGCGATCGCCTGCTGGACGGCCTCGGGGGTGACCGGCTTGGCCTGGCCATCCGGGGTCTGACCCTGCTCCAGGCGGACGACGAACTCGCTGCCGCCCTGGAGGTCGATGCCCCGCTTGATGCCCATGTTGCGCACCGACAGCACGGCGAAGGCCGTGGCGAGGAAGATCAGGATGGTGCCGTAGCGGCGCTTGCGGTCATGCAGGGTGGTGCCGACGTAGAAGAGCAGCAGCAGCAGGATGGCGGCGCCGATGAAGAAGGTCAGGATGGGGGACATGGCGGGGGAATCTCGAAGTTCGAAACTCGAAATCCGAAGGGTTGGGGGTTAACGGGACGGGAGGAGGGGATCAAACAGGATTCAGCCGCAAAAGGGAAGGCTGAATCCCACAAAAGGAGGGGTTCCTGTCTATTTCAGGCGACAAAACCACTCCCGGAGAGGCTCAGGCCTCGACGACATCGCTCTTCTTGGTGACGGCGGCGATGGCGCTGCGGTCGTACTCAATCTTGACGTTGTCGGCCACCTTGAGCATGACGGTGCGCTCCTTGACGCTGGTGATGAGGCCGTGCTCGCCGCCGTTCATGGCGACATGGTCGCCGACCTTGACGTTGGCGATGAGGCGCTCGTGCTCCTTCTGGCGCTGGCGCTGCGGGCGGATCAGCAGGAAGTACATCATGACAAACATGAGCACCATGAAGACCAGCGGGTTGCCGAGCAGCCCGCCCTGGGGGGGCGCTCCGGCGGGAGCCTGGGCGAGGAGGATGAGGAGGGGGGCGGCAGTCATGATTCGGGGGATTCGGGACGGGAGGAGTAGCGGGCGTGGACCTCGGCGCGGAACTCGGCGAAGCCACCCTGTTCGATGGCCTGGCGCGCCCGGGACGCGAGGGACAGGTAGAAATGCAGATTGTGCAGGGAAATCAACCGCAAACCCAGCACCTCCTGGGTGTTGATCAAATGCCGCAGGTAGGCGCGGGAGAAGCCCTGGCAGAGCGGATGGGTGTCCTCGGCCAGCGGCCGGAAGTCGCGCGCGAACTTCTGATTGCGCAGGTTGATCGTGCCCTCGTGGGTGAAGGCGGTGCCGTTGCGCGCCAGCCGGGTCGGCAGCACGCAGTCGAACATGTCGACGCCGCGGGCGATCAGTTCGACGATCTGCGGCGGCGTGCCCAGGCCCATGGCGTAGCGCGCCTTGTTCTCCGGCAGCAGCGGGCAGGTCCACTCGGCGATGCGCATCATGTCGGCCTCCGGTTCGCCGACGCTGAGCCCGCCGATGGCGTAGCCGCTGAAGTCCATCGCCACCAGCTCGCGCGCCGAACGCTCGCGCAGGTCCTGGTAGGTGCTGCCCTGGACGATGCCGAAGTGCAGCTGGTCGCCCCCGCCGGTCTGCGGCCGGTTCTGATCGATCCAGTCGCGGCAACGCCGGGCCCAGCGCAGGGTCAATTCCAGGCTGGTGCGGGCGTCGTCGTGGCTGCAGGGCCAGGGCGTGCATTCGTCAAAAAGCATGGCGACGTCGCTGCCCAGGGTCGCCTGGATCTCCATGGCGATCTCCGGACTGAGGAACATCGGCGTGCCGTCGACGTGGTTGTTGAAGTGGCAGCCCTCCTCCTGGATCTTGCGCAGCTTGGCGAGCGAAAAGACCTGGTAACCGCCGCTGTCGGTGAGGATCGGCCGGTCCCAGTTCATGAAGGCGTGCAGACCGCCCGCCTCGCGGATGATGTCGGTGCCCGGCCGCACCCACAGGTGGTAGGTGTTGCCGAGGATGATCTGGGCATCGAGCGCGCGCAGCTCGGCGGGATGCACCGATTTCACCGTGGCCTGGGTGCCCACCGGCATGAAGATCGGCGTCTCCACGACCCCGTGCGGCGTGCGCAGCCGGCCCCGCCGGGCGGCGGAGCTGGGATCGGTGGCCAGAAGCTCGAACATGGACAAAGGGCGCCGAGTGTGGCGGCGAAAGCGGCCGCTGTCAAAGAAAGGCGGCAGGGGCCCTGCTCGTTCGGCCGAACGAGGGGGATCTCAAATCTCAGATTTCAGATTCCGGCAGCGGGCCCACCCGGCGGGCGCGCAGGCCGTGCTGGGGGGCAAAGACCAGGGCCAAGGCAAACAGCGCGGCCTGGGCAAGGACGATGCAGGCGCCGGTGGAGCCGTTCAGGAAGAAGCTGACGTAGACCCCGGTGGCGGTGGCCAGGACCGAGGACCCGGCGGCCAGCAGCAGCATGGTGTCGAAGCGGTCGGTGAGCAGGCGCGCCGTGCAGCCGGGGGTCACCAGCATGGCGACCACGAGCAGGATGCCGACCGCCTGCAGGGAGGCGACGATGGTGGCGGAGAGCAGGGCGAGCAGCAGGTAGTGCAGGCGCGTGGTGCTCAGGCCGATGGCGCGGGCGTGGGCGGGATCGAAGCAGAACAGCAGGAGATCGCGGCGCAGGGCGAGGATGACCACCAGGGTCGGCAGGGCGACGGCGAGCGTCTGCAGGCGGTCGGCGCGCTCGATGCCGAGGATGTTGCCGAACAGCAGGTGGCTGAGATGGGCCTCGGTCTCGACCTTGGTGAACAGGACCAGGCCGAAGGCGAACAGGCCGGTGAAGACGATGCCGAGCACGGTGTCCTCGCGCAGGCGGCTGTGGGTCTTGATCCAGCCGGTGGCACCGGCGCAGAACAGGCCGGCGGCGAAGGCGCCGACGGCGATCGGCAGGCCGGCCAAGTGGGCGAGCACGACGCCGGGCAGGACGGCGTGCGAGACGGCATCGCCCATGAGCGACCAGCCCTTCAGCACCAGGTAGCAGGACAGGACCGCGCAGACGGCGCCGACCAGGCAGCCGACCAGCAGCGCCTCGGTCATGAAGGCATGGCGGAAGGGTTCGAGCAGGCTCATGGGGCGCGGGTGGCGGCGCGGCGGCGGGCGCGGGCGGCGAGCAGGCCGTGTTTGGGGGCGAGGGCGAGCACGACGAGGAAGACCGCCGTCTGCAGCACAACGATGCAGCCGCCGGTGGAACCGTTGAGGAAGTAGCTGGCGTAGGCGCCGACGAACCCGCAGCCGGCGCCGGTGGCGGTGGCGATGCCGAGCATCCGGCTGAACCGGTCGGTCAGCAGATAGGCGGTGGCTCCCGGGGTGACCAGCATGGCGACGACCAGACAGGCGCCGACCGTCTGCAAGGCGGCGACGGCGGTGGCGGAGAGCAGGGCGAGCAGGAGGAAGTGCAGGAAACGGGTGTTCAGGCCGAGGCTGCGCGCGTGCGCCTCGTCGAAGCAGAACAGCAGCAGGTCGCGCCACTTGAGCAGGAGCACGGTCAGGGAGACCCCGGCAATGATCGCCACCTGCAGGATGTCCGGATCGGAGATGGCGAGGATGTTGCCGAAGATGAGGGTGCGCAGGTTGAGCGGGCTCGGGTAGAGCGAGAGCAGGAGCAGGCCGAGGGCGAAGAAGGCGGTGAAGACGACGCCGATGACCGCGTCCTCGCGCAGGCGGCTGTGGTTTTTCACCCAGCCCATGCCGAGCGCGGCGAGCACGCCGGCGGCGAAGGCGCCGAGGGAGAAGGGCAGGCCGAGCAGCCAGGCCAGCGAGACGCCGGGCACCACGGCGTGCGACAGGGCGTCGCCCATGAGCGACCAGCCCTTGAGGGTGATGAAGCAGGACAGGAAGGCGCAGACACCGCCGATCATGCCGCTGACCAGGATGGCCTTGAGCATGTAATCGTACTCAAAGGGGGTGAACATGGCGTGCCGTCGGTGAGGTAAGCCCTACGCATGCCGCCAGCCGGGCCGGCTGTCCACTGCGGATCGCGGGTCTTGCGCAAGGAACGCCCCCGGCGCACCGTCTCCTTTCCCCCAATCCCACCCATTCCCATGTCCTACCAGAAAAACGCCGAAGCCCAGGGCGTCGCCTTCAGCAAGCAGACCCCCGGCTACCTCAACCTCTGCCTCCGTTCCGGCAACCAGCTGCTCACCTCCGGCCACGTCAGCGACCTCAAGGGCAAGCTCGGCGACGGCCTCAGCGTCGACGACGGCTACCAGGCGGCGCGCAACTGCGCGGAAAAGATCCTCAACTCGGTCTGGAATGTCCACGGCACACTCGACGGCCTGCGCGTCGTCAAGGTGCTCGGCTGCGTCAACTCGACGCTCGACTTCACCGACCAGCACCTCGTCATCAACGGCTGCTCGGACCTGCTGCACACCATCTTCGGCAAGGATGGCGACGGCTACCATGCGCGCAGCGCCCTGGGCTTTGCCCAGCTGCCGACCGGTGCCGCCGTCGAGGTCGAGGCGATCTTCGAAATCGTCGGCTGAGGCCGGCGGACGCGCCCGCCGCCAGGTGGCGACGGGCGCGTGCAACTCACTGGTAGGAGGACTCGACGCGGCGGGCGACGTCGCGGTAGCCGTAGTCGGCGTTGTAGATCTCCTTGAGCGCCTCCAGGTACTGCTCCTGGCGGCCCATCTTCTCGTTCACCAGGGCCAGCTCGTAGAGGATCTCCTTCTTCGTGTTGTCCATGATGGCCAGCTCCTTGGAGGCCTCGGCCAGGGCGCTCTGGGCGAGGTCGTTCATGTTCTTGCGCTCGAAGCAGCGGCCGAGCAGGAGCATCGACTTGATGCGGATGTTCGGGTTGCTCTTCGCCTGCTGCAGCTCGGGGATGGCCTCGGTGTACATGCCGGCGTTGAAGTAGGCCTGGCCGAGGTCGAAGCGCACCTGCTTGTCGGTCGGGTTGCGCTCGACGCGGGCGCGCGCCTCGTTGATGGCGACCATGGCGCGGTCGGCACGGATCTGCGCGAGCTGGGCGCGCTTGGCCTCGACGTCCGGGGCGTCCGGGTTGGCCTCGATGTCGGCCTCCATCTGGGCGATCTGCTGGTCGCGCACCTTGTCGCGGATCAGCTCGGTGCGGCGCTGCAGGGCGACATCACCGGGATTCAGCGTCAGGGCGTACTCGTAGAACATGAGCGCGTTGTCGCTCTGCTCCAGCTCGTCGTAGAGCTGGGCCATGCCCTTGACGTTGTTGATGTTGGTCTGGTCCTTGTTGTACTCGTCGATGAAGCGGGCGAGCAACTGCTCCGTCTGCTCGCGGGTGCGGCCCTGCTTGTTGAGCAGTTCGAGCACGCCGGCCTCCTCGGCGTTCTTCATCGCCTTGCGGAAGTCGCCCTCCTGGTTCCAGCCCTGGCGGATGATCGAGGTGCGCGCCGCGGAATCCTTTTCGCCCTTGACGGCGTTCATGTCGCGCGGATCGACCTTGAGGATGGCGCGGTACACCTCGCCGGCCTTTTCCGGCTGGTCGTGCGCCATGTAGTGGTCGGCCAGGGTGTGCATCACCTTGGTGTTGTCCTGCTGGCCCATGCGGATCGTCTCCAGCGCGAAAGCCGCCAGATCCGGGAACTGCAGCTTCATCGCCAGATCGTACAGCTGCTGGTTGGCGGCGACATTGAAGGGATCCTTCTGGAAGACGTTGTCCTCGAGGTCGGCGATGGTTTCCCAGGGATCCTTCTTCGAGCTGCCCTTGAACAGGCCGCCACCAAAGCTGAATTTGCGGCCGCCACCGGCCATTTCACCCTCGGCGCGGCGCAGGGCCATGCGCCCGTCGAGGAAGCCGGGCACCTCCTTGACCACGGGCAGGATGAGGCTGACGGCGTACTCCCAGTTTTTCTGTTCGATGGCCAGCAGGCCCTTTTTCCAGAGGTTCTGCTGCTTGGGGTTCAGTTCGGTCTCCTTGACGATCATGGTGTTAGTTGCGGGGCGGTGAGTTGGGGGTGGGGGTCTCCCGGTCCGGCGCGCCGGCCTTGCCGGTGACCAGCTCGACCAGGGCGCGCCACTCCTCCGTGAGGCCCTGGCCGAAGGCCTTCACGCTGAAACCGTGCTCAAAGAGCACCATCCAGCAGAAGGTGGCGGCCAGAAAGGCGAGCAGCCAGAGGAGTTTCGAAAACAGGCGCATGTCCGGGGGGGAATTTTGGAGATTACAGGCAAACCGCCGCGCCCGTCCAGCACGGAGTTGTTTTGTTTATCCAGCCCCGCCTGCCCCGACGGCGCGCTTGCCAGACCGGGGGTGGCCGGTGCACCATGGCGACCATGACTCCCCTGCACCACCTGCGCGCCGGCCTGATCGGCACCGGCTTCATCGGCCCCGTCCATGTCGAAGCCCTGCGCCGCCTCGGCATCCAGGTCAGCGCCGTCTGCGGCTCGACGAAGAGCGCCCGCGCCCTGGCCAACCTGTGGGGCATCCCGGAAGTCCACGGTGACTACGACCACCGCGCCCTGCACCGCAGCCCGAACGTCGACGTCGTCCACATCACCTCGCCCAACAAGGCCCACGTCGAGCAGTGCCTCGACGCCCTCGCCCAGGGCAAGCATGTCATCTGCGAAAAACCCCTGGGCATGACCTCGGCCGAGACTGCCCGCGTCGTCGCCGCGGTGAAGAAGGGCGGCAAAAAGGGCCCGGTGTTCGCGGTCAACTACATGTGCCGCTTCTTCCCCGCCATCCTGCAGATGCGCGCCATGGTGGCGCGCGGCGACCTCGGCCGGATCATCCACGTCCAGGGCCACTTCTTCCAGGACTGGCTGCTGCACGAGACCGACTACAACTGGCGCCTGCTCGCCTCCGAGGGCGGCAAGCTGCGGGCGGTGGGCGACATCGGCACGCACTGGATCGACGCCGTCAGCTTCATCCTCGGCAGCCGCGCCAAGCGCGTCTTCGCCCACCTGGAGACCTTCCACAAGACCCGCCTGCGCCCGCGCGGCCAGGTGCAGACCTTCGCCCAGGCCGACCCGAAGACGATGGTGCCCTACAAGGTCGACACCGAGGACTTCGGCAGCGTCCTGCTGCAGTTCGGCAAGGCACGCCACGGTTTTGCCGACGGCGTGCATGCCAATGCCAGCATCTCGCAGGTGGCCGCCGGCTGGAAGTGCAGCCTGTCGCTCGGCATCTACGGCACCCAGGGCAGCGTGCGCTGGGACCTGCAGCAGCCGAACGAGATCCAGGTCGGCCGCCGCGACGGCCCGAACGAGGTGCTGCAGCGCGGCACGCCGGGCTTCCTGGAGGACGTCGCCAACTTCACCGACTACCCCGGCGGCCATGCCGAGGGTTTTAGCGATGCCCACAAGATGCAGTACCGCGCCGTCTATGAGCACATCGCCAGCGGCCGGACCACGCCGGTCCTGTTCGCCACCGCGGAGGACGGCCACCACGAGGTGAAACTCTGCGAGGCCCTGCTGCGCAGCAGCAAGGCGAAGACCTGGGTGCCGGTGTGAGGCGGCCTCAGCCCTCCGCCGCCTCCAGCAGACGGTCGAACAGCCGGTCGACCTCGCGCCGGGTCTCGGCATCGAGGACATAACCCACCGGGCCGCGCACGCGTTCGCTGCGGAAGATGCCCTGGCGGACGAGCAGGTGCTTTTCCACTGCCAGGAAGGCGTCCAGGCTGGTCTGCAGCGACACCAGCGCGGCCAGCGGACCGTGGATGCGGTCGGCCTTGGCGGTGTCGCCCGCCTCCAGCGCCCGCCAGAGCGGCACCAGGGCGCGAATCAGGTCCGCGCCGGGCATGGTGCCGGCCACCCCGCGCCGGTGCGAATCGACCAGGGCAATGCCACCTGTGCCCTCGAAAATCCGCGCCCTCCCGCCGGTGGCGTCGCGCAGGGCGCTCAACCGCGGCCCGATCGGCGCCGCCTCGGGCTTGAACAGCACCCGCTCCGGTCCAAAGGCCTCGAGCAGCCCGGCCTGCAGCTCGATCGACATCGGCCGGCCGACATAGCCGCTGGCGTCCTGCACGACGACCGGCAGGCGCACCGCCTCAAGGATGCGCGCGTAATAGCCGCGCAGCTCGGCCTCGCCCAGGGCGACCGCCACCGGCGGGATCGCCATCAGGGCCTGCGCCCCGCAGGCCTCGGCGTGGCGGGCATGGCGCTCGGCGACCTTCGCCGACTCGGCCCCGACGCTGATCACCACCGCCCCGCGCCCGGCCGCCAGGCGACAGGCCATCGCGGCGAGTTCCCCGCGTTCCTCGCTCGACAGCCGCAGCACCTCCGAGACCATGGCCAGGACGATGCCGTCGGCGCCGTGGCCAAAGAGCCAGTCGATCTCGCGTTCCAGGGTCTCGACATCGAGCGTCTCGTCGTCGTGCCAAGGGGTCTGGAACACCGGCAGCACACCGCACAGCGCAGGGAAAGAATCAGGCATGGCCAGTCATCGCCGCAACCGGGGCGTGTTCTTTCGGGAAAGGCGGCGGCACCTCCCGGGTTTCGCAGAAGGAGGCGGAGCCGGCATCGGATTTCACTTGGATGCACCTTAGGCTGAACTCTGCGTCAAGAGCGAAGCCCATGGCACCCCAATTGATTTGACCACCATGTTTCTGCCCGACCTTGCCCGCCTGCCGGATCGGAAAGCCGTGCGAACAGAACAGCTCTTTGTTTTGAGTTGACACCCTTCATTCCCCTCCCCTGTAATACTTATTAAAGTATGAAATCCGCTTTCTCACTATGTCGCTCGCACCTTTTAGCATTATGCGCGTGTTTTTCGCTGACACAGTGTGTTTTGACAAACACCGATCCAGGTTACACATCGCTGGAACAGTCCGCCGAGCGCAATCCCTCACCTCAAGCGATTGTCGGCATGTGGCACCGCATTGATCACCGCAGAGCAGTCCGTGACTCAACAACATCACTGATGTTCCATTCGGACGGCACCCTTGAAACCGTCGGACAGGTGCTCTTGCTCGGTCGCGGTTCCGATACCCACCAGAAATTGCGGTACCGCTACGCCGGCAATGGTGTCTGGCAGGTCGTCGGCACGGCGATGGAATTCCGTCTTTCGATGGGTCGGCTGCTGATGCGTCTGCCCATCCCAGAATACTACGACTGCATCCAATACGTGTTCGTGCGCGTCGACTGAGTCAACGCTTCTGAAGCGCCTTGGCTTTGCGCAGAAACTCCTCGCTCGTCATCTCCCGGGAAGAGGTGTTTGACTTTGTGGAAGGTCGGGGCGGCAATGTTTTTCGTGGTGTCGGGGATGCCGTTGTCGGGGATGCCGTTGTCGGGGATGCCGTTGTCGGGGATGCCGTTGCCGGGGATGCCGTTGCCGGGGATGCCTCACCCCTGTCATCGCCAGGCAACTGCAGTGCATACCAGCGGTCCTTCAATGCCGTCCCAAGGACCGTACTGAAGCCCATTCGCCGATGATCAATCTCCACAACCACATCTCCAACCCGAATGGGAAGTTTTTCTGAAACCGTCTGCACTCCAGCTTTCGCGGAGGTCCAGCGGATGAACTGGACGACTCCCCGATAATTCTTGCGGTCGGCACCCGTCACTTTGCCATTGAGTGGATTGATCAGCGGCCCGTAAACATTGCCCCAGATCGTCCGACTGGATTCCAAGTGTTGCTTGATATCTGGCCAGTTCTCTTGTCCGACCGTTTCACGAATCGCCAAGTTGAGATCAAAAGCCAAAATCGATGGCTCGCTCCGAATCATCAGCGCATGCATCAAAGCATCTCCGGCATGGAAGATGGCATGGCGCAAATCCGGCGAGCAGTAAACCCGGGCTCCTCCAGAAACAGGCCCGAAAATCGCCTTCTGAAACGTGTTGTCACGCTCGGTGACGAAGATATCAGCGGTCCCTTCTTGCCAGTCGCCGCTGACCTTTAAGTAGGCATGCGGATGACGGCGACCGTTCTTGGCCAGAAGTTGTTCCCAAGCTTGGTCCAAGACTTCATCCTTGACGTCCTCTGGCAACAACTGGGTGATTTTCAGACTGTCTAGGTCGATCGCTTCCAAGCGCCCGCGCGCACGATGAACCAGCTGCGCATCCCCATCCCATGCCAATCCGGATGTGCCCAGGGATAGCTTGGACGGCAGGGGCACTTGAACCTCTTCGCCCTTCCCCCGATCATAAACCCCAAAGGCTTCATCACTGTATCGAATCAGATATGCCAACCTGCGACCATCGCCGGACCAGGCGATATGCGACGGTTGCTGAGCGGGCGTCCAGCTTTCAACGACCTCGTGCGTGTCGAGACGCATCAACAAAACTTGCGCAGGTTGAAAATTCACCTCGCGCAAAACCGCGACAAGAGTCATGTCAGGTGAAAAGGCCGGTGGCATATTCAGTGAAATCGCCGGATCGGTGAACAATCGCGAGGGCCCAAGCTGCAGTTCCCAGGCGTGCAGTGATTCCAGTGATTCAGCGGGCACTCGGTACCACGGCTCGTTGGGCTTCGCCGCTGCCGCAGGCGCAGGAATGCCCCCGGCAGCCGGAGCCGCCGCACCGCGCTGTGAAGGTGCGTCCGGTGCAGTGGTCGTGTTGCCCGGCGCAGGTTCAGCTTGGGGTGCTGCGGTTTGACTTGCCGCAGATGGGGCGGGGGGCGGGGCCGAAGATCCAATGGCGGGGAGCAAACGAATTTTCCCCATGCCGGCCGCTTCCGCTTCAGCCAGCTTGCGATCCACATCCAAAACGAAGGAATTCATGCGTGTCGCGGATAGCACCAGCCAAGTCACTCCAGGAACGATGAGCAAGGCGAGCATCAGCGCAATGCCCGAGGCAATTCGCCGCTGGGCCATCGCAGTAATCGCCAAAACAAACGACACGAAGAAAAACGGGATGTAGAAGAAAAACATCCACACCGAGTAAAACATGATCGCCATGCCAATGGCGAAGCAACACCAGCCGCCGATCGAAGCCCCCTGTTTCATCGAGGCTTTAGAGTCTTCGTCTCCCATAAGAACATGATTTAAGAGCTGATTTCGCTCAACTGCCAAGAAAAAACAGTCCCGCCATCGACATTTGTGGTTGGCCAAGCTTGGCGCAGTTCCGGTACTCGGAGGTTTCTAAAACTCGTCTGGAAGACCCGCAACACACCACGCAGCGCAGGGAAAGAATCAGGCATGGCCAGTCATCGCCGCAACCGGGGCGGGTTCTTTCGGGAAAGGCGGTGGGCTGAGCGGCTTCCGGCGACTCCATCCTGCCAGCCTTCGCCTGGAAGAGACTCTCCGCCCGTGGGCGAGCCTCCGCGCCAGAACCCGGGATCAACCCGACCTCCAAGCGTGCAACAGTCGGCTTGCCCCAGTCGCCCCCGTCAAGCGTCTCGGCTGCCGCCCCCCAGCGGGGTCAATGACTCACGCTCCGTTGTCGCACTTCAAAGTTGAAACGATTGCAGGATACAGCATTGCCGCACGAGTGAGCGAAAGCGGCGCAGAAGCGCCGCGCTCCAAGGCGCTGCACGCCGTCAGCCCTTCCCTCTCAACCGAACAGGGTCATCTGGGCGCTGTCCTGGGCGGGGCGCTTGCGGCTGGGTTTGGCGGGCACGCTGACGGGAGTGGGCACGTCGTGGACGCTGTCGGCCGGCGGGTGGCCGGCCTCGAGCTGGTCAAGAACTTCGCGGGCGCGGCGGATGACCTCCTCGGGCAGGCCGGCGAGGCGGGCGACCTGGATGCCATAGCTCTTTTCGGCACTGCCGGGCAGGATCTTGTGCAGGAAGATGATCTGGTGGTTCCACTCCTTGACCGCGACGTTGCAGTTCTTCACCGCGCCGCGGCTGCGCGCGAGGGCGGTGATCTCGTGGTAGTGAGTGGCGAAGAGGGTGCGCGCGCCGATTTTGTCGTGCAGGTGCTCGGCGACGCTCCAGGCGATGCTGAGGCCGTCGAAGGTGGAGGTGCCGCGGCCGATCTCGTCGAGGATGACCAGGCTGCGCTCGGTGGCGTTGTTGAGGATGAGCGCGGTCTCGTTCATCTCGACCATGAAGGTCGACTGGCCGCGCGCGAGGTCGTCGGTGGCGCCGATGCGGGTGAAGATGCGGTCGACCAGGCCGATCTCAGCGCTGGCGGCGGGCAGGTAGCTGCCGATCTGCGCCATCAGCGTCAGCAGGGCGGTCATGCGCAGGTAGGTGCTCTTGCCGGCCATGTTCGGGCCGGTGATGAGGATGAGCCGGCTGTCCTGCGGGTCGAGCTGGATGTCGTTCGGCACGAAGCGGCCGGCCCCGGCGAGGTTCTGGTCGAGCACCGGGTGGCGGCCGTCGCGGACGACGAGGCGGCGCGACTCGTCGAGCACGGGCCGGACGTAGTTGAACAGGCGGGCGGTCTCGGCGAGCGAGGCGAGGGCGTCGATCTCGGCGAGGGCGGCGGCGGTTTCCTGGATGGCGGCGAGATGCTCGAGCACGCGGCCGCGCAGGGCGAGGAATTCCTCGTGCTCAAGCGCCTTGCTGCGTTCCTCGGCGCCGAGGATCTTGTCCTCCATGCGCTTGAGCTCGTCGGTGATGTAGCGCTCGCCGTTGGCGGTGGTCTGCTTGCGGTGATACTCGGCCGGCACGCTGCCGAGGTTGGCTTTGGTGATCTCGATGAAGTAGCCGAAGACGGCATTGTACTTGATCTTCAGGCTCTTGATCCCGGTGCGCTCGATCTCCTGGTTCTGCAGGTCGGCGATCCACTGCCGGCCCTGGGTGGAGGCGGAACGCAGTTCGTCGAGCTCGGGTTTCCAACCCTCGCGGAACAGGCCGCCCTCCTTGATCGTCGCCGGCGGTTCCTCGACGAGGGCGCGCTGGATTTCCGCGGCGACGCTGGTGAGGTCGTGCAGGCCGGGGAGCAGGGCCGCGAAAGCCGGGCTGGGGGTGTCGCGGGCGACCGTGCCGGCGCCGCCGCTTTCCAGGGCGAGGCGCAGTGAGGGCACGATTTCGAGCGAGGCGGCGAGCATCTGCAGGTCGCGGCCGTTGCCGCTGCCCTGGCTGAGGCGGGAGCTCGTGCGCTCGAGATCACGCACCTCCTTGAGCAGGGTGCGCACCTGGCCGAGCAGGACCGGCTCGTCGAGGAAGGCGGCGATGCGGTCCTGGCGGCGGGTGAGTTCGGCGAGGTCGCGCAGCGGGTGCAGCACCCAGTGGCGCAGCTTGCGCGCGCCCATCGGCGTGCAGGTGCGGTCGAGCGCGCCGAGCAGGGTGTGCTGGTTGCCGCTGCGCGCGGTCACCAGCTCCAGGTGGGCCTGGCTGGCGGCATCGACCTGAACGAAGTCGCCGGTCTGGGCGACACGCAGGCGGCGGATGTGTTCGACGCTGCGACGCAGCTGGAACTGCAGGTACTGCAGGATGGCGCCGGCGGCGCAGAGGGCAGCCTCCATGGCCTGGCAGCCGAAGCCGTCGAGCGACTGCACCTTGAAATGCTGGGTGAGGCTGTGCAGGGCCTGATCGTGCAGGAACAGGTAGCCTTCGACCGCCAGTCCCGCCGTCGGCCGGCCGAGGGCCTCGGCGAGCTCGGGCTGCTCCTCGCTGAACAGCAGTTCGCTCGGCTGCAGGCGCTCGAGTTCATCGGCCAGTTCGGCGGCGTCCTTGAATTCGGCGACCTCGAACTCGCCGGTCGTATGGTCGACGCAGGCCAGGCCGAAGGCGCGGCCGGCGCGGAAGACCGCGGCGAGGTAGTTGGGCCGGTTGGCGTCGAGCAGGTTGAGGTCGTTGACCGTGCCGGCGCTGAGGATCTGCGAGATGGCGCGTTCGACGATCTTGCCCGGCACGGGATCGCTGGTCTGCTCGCCGATGGCGACGCGTTTGCCGGCCTTGATGAGGCGGGCGATGTAGCCCTGGGCCGAGTGATGGGGCACGCCGCACATGGGCACGCCGTTGCGCTTGGTGAGGGCGACGTTGAGCAGGGGCGAGGCGGTTTTGGCGTCCTCGAAGAAGAGCTCGTAGAAATCACCGAGGCGGAAGAACAGCAGCACGTCCTCCGGCAGCTCCCGCCGCATGGCGAGGTACTGCTTCATCATCGGCGTGGCACTGGCGTCGGCGGACATGGACGCCGCTAGGCTTGGCCGGGCCGGGGGCGACGGTCAAGCAGGGAAGTGCGGAAGAATGACCAAGATCCAACAAGGAAGGCCCAATCACGAAGGATCCGGGCCCGAACTTGGGCGTTGGACATTCATTATTCCTTCTGCCCCTTGCGGAGCGTCCAAGAGGAATATCCAATATTCAACAAGGAATGATGAATGACGAAGGGGGGCGCCCTCCTGGAACCTGAAACTGCGCCGGTGCCCTTCCTCACTCCACTGCCGCTTCGACGCCGCCTTCGGGCAGGCCCTTTTCGGCGAGCTTAGCTTTGACCGCCGCCTCGATCTCCTCGTAGAGGGCGGTGTCGTTCTTGAGCGCCTCCTTGGCGGCATCGCGACCCTGGGCGAGCTGGGTGCCCTTGTAGCTGATCCAGGAGCCGCGCTTCTGCAGGATGTCGAACTCCATGGCGAGGTCGAGCATCGAGCCCACGTTCGAGATGCCCTCGTTGTACATGATGTCGAACTCGGCCTCGGTGTAGGGCGGGGCCAGCTTGTTTTTGACGACCTTCACCTTCGTGCGGTTGCCGGTCACGGTGCCGTCGCTGGATTTGATGGCGCCGATGCGGCGGATGTCGACGCGGACGCTGGCGTAGAACTTGAGGGCCTTGCCGCCCGGGGTGGTTTCCGGGTTGCCGAACATGACGCCGATCTTCTCGCGGATCTGGTTGGTGAAGATGACGCAGGTGCGGGCCTTGCTGATGATGGCGGTGAGCTTGCGCAGCGCGGCGCTCATCAGGCGGGCCTGGGCGCCGACGGTGGAATCGCCGATGTCACCCTCGAGTTCCTGGCGGGTGACCAGGGCGGCCACGGAATCGACGACGATGACGTCGAGGGCGTTGGAGCGCACCAGGGTTTCGCAGATGCGCAGGGCCTCTTCCCCGGAGCTGGGCTGGGAAACGAGCAGCTCGTCCATTTTGACGCCGAGGCGGCGGGCGTAATTGGGATCGAGGGCGTGCTCGACGTCGATGAAGGCGGCCAGACCACCGGCTTTCTGGGCCTGGGCGATGGCGGTGAGCGTCAGGGTGGTTTTGCCGGAAGATTCCGGGCCGTAGACCTCGACGATGCGGCCGCGGGCGAAGCCGCCGACGCCGAGCGCCTGGTCAATGAGCAGGTTGCCGGTGGGGATGACGGCGACCTCGACCTTTTGGTCCTTGGTCATGCGCAGGATGGCGCCTTCGCCATAGTCCTTCTGGATCTGCTGGATGGCCAGGTCGAGGTTGCGGGCGCGGGCTTCGGCGATTTTGTTGGCGCCGGCTTCGGCGGCGGCTTCTTTGCTGGGAGACTTGGCCATGGGAGTGCGTGGGTTGTGAGGTGTTCTTTTGAACAATACCGGTTCGCCGCCTCCGCTGCAAGGGCTTTTTTCGGGCGGCGGCAGTCCCAGTTAAAGCAGGGAGCCACCCCTGGCGCAAGCCCGGGCTCAGTCCGGCCAGAGCCGCCAGGCCGCCAGTTCCGTGTCGGAACGGGCGAAGACCCGGTTGCCGGCGAAGGCCGGGTGCGCCCAGGTTTTGCCGATGACCTGATGCCGGGCCAGCTCCTCAAAGCCGTCGGGGCCAAGGCGGACATGGACCAGCTCACCGCTGGCGTTGAGCAGGGCGGCGAGGCCCTCGCTTTCCTTCAGCCAGACCAGGCTCATCTGCGGGTTGCGATCCTTGGGCGTGAGGCTGTTGGCATCGCTCCAGCGCAGCCGCCCGGTGGCGTGCTCGAAACACTGCAGCCCCTTGGTCTTGTCGAGCAGGAAGAGCAGGCCATCCTTGAACAGCGGGGCCGACATCAGGCCGCACATGTCCTTTTCGTTCTCCCAGGCCAGCTCGACCTTGCCCGCGGTGTCGCCGAGGCGCAGGGCCTTGGTGCCGTGCCAGTAGCCGGAGACAACGAGGATGCCGTCGTGGTAGCGGGGCTGGGCGATGCTGACGCCGTAGGTGATCTTGTAGGGCCAGGTCCAGAGGGTGGCGCCGGTGTCGGGGTTGAGGCCCTGGATGAGCTCGGGCCCCCACAGGATGAGCTGGCGCGAGCCGCGGTGGTCGATCAGTTCCGGGGTGCAGTAGCCGGCGCGATCCGGTCCGCCGCGCCAGACGAGGGCGCCGCTGCCGCGGTCGAGGGCGAGCACGCTGCCATCCGGTTCGGCACCGACGTGCAGCAGCACGCGCGGGCCGTCGATCACCGGCGAGGCGGCGAAACCCCAGGTCGGCACCCTGGCACCGTGCTCGCGGACGGTGTCGACCTGCCAGATGACGGCACCGGTGGCGGCATCGAGGCAGCAGGCCATGCCGGTGGCGCCGAGGCTGTAGGCGCGGCCCGCGTGCAGCGTCACCGAGGCGCGCGGGCCGTTGGCATATTCCATGCGGCCGTACTCGGCCGGCCACGTGTGCGTCCACAGCGATTTGCCCGTGGCAGCGTCGAAGCAAAGCTGCCGCTCGACGGCCTCGCCCTTGGGGCGGTCCATCAAATGCACCCGGCCGTTGGCGACGGTGACGCCGCTGTAGCCGCCGCCGACTTCGGTGGTCCACAGGCGCTCCGGCTCGCACGCGGCGAAATCAGCCGGCACGCCGGGTGGATTCCAGCGTCCGTCGCCGGTGGGACCCCGCCAGCGCGGCCAGTCGCTGGCGGACGCGCCGGCGGCGGCGAGCAGGACAAGGCAGAGAAGTCGGGGGCGCATCGCCCAGTTTACGCGCCGAGGGGCGGCGATGTTCGCTTGAATCCCTCGCTTTCCAGCTCACACACGCACGGCGGCCAGGCTTTCGGCCAGCTCGGCGGCCTGCTCGACGAAGAGTTCGCCGGTCGGGTTGAGTCGGCCGATCCAGAGCGCGCAGAACACCACCTCGGGAAAGTCCGGCAGCGGCAGGGCGCGCACGCCCTTGGGCCAGCGCCGGGCCGGCGCGGCGAGGGTGAGGCCGACGCCGTAACCCTCGGCGACGTAGCGGCTGACGAGGTCGAGGCTGCTCAGCTCGTAGGAGGGGATCCAGCCGATCTTGCGTTTCTGCAGCTCCGCCTGGAAGAGCCGGCACACCGGTTCGGCGGCGGGCAGGGTGATGAGGGAATGGCGGATGCGATCCTGTTCGAGGATCTGCGCCGCCGAGGTCAGGCGCGAGGATTCGGCGACCAGCAGTTGCATGGGCAGGCGGGTCAGCTCGCGGTGGCGGATGCCCTCGGCGCACTTGCCGGAAACCGCGGCCAGGCCGATGTCGGCCTGCTGATCGAGCAGTTGGCGTTCGATCTCGCCGATGCGGGCGGTGACGAGGTTGAAATGAAACTCCGGCAGCTTGCGGCGGATCTGGCGCAGCAGCAGCGGCAGGTAGTCGCTTTGGACAATCTCCGGCGCGGCGATGCGCAGACGGTGATCGGCACCGCCGCGCAGCTTGCGGCCCATGTCGTCGAGGCCATCGAAGAAGGGCGCGATGAACTCGTACAGGGCCGCGCCCTGCGGCGTGAGCTGGAAGGGGCGACGCTGGTACAGGGCGACGCCCAGCGAGTCCTCGAGCTGCAGGATCTGCGCGCTGATCGCCGGCTGCTGGATGCCGTAGGGCATCTGGCGCGCCGCGGCGCTGACGCCGCCATGCTTGGCGACGTGATAGAACAGCTCGAGGTGATGGACGTTCATGCGCGCAGCATGACCGCTCGCCAGCGCTTTTCAATCCCCGCCGCCTCAGTCGAGGGCGAGGAAGCGCACGCAGACCGCGCCGCCGACCTCGATCTTGCGGCCCGTGAAAACGGGCAGGCCGGACTGTGGATCGATCTTGAAGACGGCGGCCGTGCCGCTGTTCTGGTGGGCGACGATCATCCACTGGCCAGTGGGATCGAGGCTGAAGTTGCGCGGGATCTGGCCTTCCGCGGGCACATTGGCGCGCAGGGTCAGCTTGCCGGTGGCGGGATCGCAGGCAAACACCGCGATCGTGTCGTGCGTGCGGTTGGAGACATAGACAAAGCGGCCGTTCGGATGCACGACCGTTTCGGCGGTGCTGAGGCCCGGCTTGCCGCGGTCTGCCTCGGGCAGGGTCGACACCGTCTCGACCTCCGTCAGCGCGCCGCGTTCGCCATCCCAGGCAAACACCGTCTCGGTCATCGCCATCTCGTTGTTGACGTACACGAAGCGGCCGTTCGGATGGAAGGCGAGGTGGCGGGGGCCGCCGCCGGCGGGCACGCGACCGACGCCATGCCGGCTCATGGTGCCGGTGCCGGGATCAATCCGATAGATGAGCACCTGATCGAGGCCAAGGTCGCAGGCGAGGGCAAAGCGGTTGCCGGGTGCGGCATTGATGCTGTGGCCATGCGGGCCCTTCTGCCGGCGCGGATCGACGCTGGAACCCTCGTGCTGGAAGAAGCTGGCCGCCTCGCCGAGGCCGCCATCGGCGCGCAGTGGGAGGCTGGCGACGCTGCCGCCGCCGTAGTTGGCGATCATCGCCAGGCGCGCCTCGTGATCGAGGGCGATGTGACAGGGGCCGGCGCCGACCGAGGAGACCTGATTGATCGGGTCGAGACGGCCTTCCGGCAACTGGATGCGGAAGGCGCTGACCGCGCC
This sequence comes from uncultured bacterium, assembly GCA_966252325.1. Taxonomy (GTDB): domain Bacteria; phylum Verrucomicrobiota; class Verrucomicrobiia; order Verrucomicrobiales; family Verrucomicrobiaceae; genus Prosthecobacter. The sequence goes on from CBINON010000044.1 coordinate 36,103, forward strand.
GGCCTTGGGATCGGCCCCGCCCATTTCCCCCACGGCGTAGAGGTACTTCCGCGAGGGATGGATGGCCAGAAAGCTCGGACTGGCGGTTTCCGCGGCCAGGGCCGGCGCGCTCAGCTCGCCGCTGGCGCTGTTGAACTTCGACACGTAGATGCCCTTGCTGCCGGTCTTGGCGTTCGTGTAGCAGCCGAAGTAGACGAGAAAGGCATCGCCGGCGAGGGCGGAGCCCGTGAGAGCGGCGAGGGCGAAGGTGAGGGAGACGGTTTTCATGGGGCGTGCGCGAAGAGAACGCTGGCGGCGGGCCAAAACCTTCGTGGTTCGGCGGTGTCCCGACGGCCGGGAAAAAGTTCCAAAAAAGTTGAGGGGTGCAAAGGCCGGCGGGGTATCACCCCGCAACAGACCGCAAGGTCTGCCAACCAACCCCAAACCTGAATCCAGTCCCCAACCTGATGAAACCCACCCTCACCCTGCTCGCCCTCGCCTCCCTGGCCTTCAACGTCAGCTGCTCCTCGATGGGCACCGACTCGACCGGCCGTCGCTACTCCCACTCGCCCATGCCGATCCAGAGCAAAATGGGCCTGACCTACAAGGAGACCCGCCCGCAGGCCGCCGCGTCCACCCCGGCTGTGGCGACCCGCTACCACCACTCGAGCGCGCCGATCCCCTCGAAGACCGGTCTTCAGGTGGCGCAGGTGCGCTGATGTGATAGGGTCAACCCGCCGCCGCGCCACGCCATGCACGATCCAGACGAGTCCCTCGACCTGCTCCTGTCGGAATGGCAGGCGCGCGGCGACGTGCCCACCTCGCTCCAGCGCGAGGTTTGGGCCAGCGTCGCCGCCGGGGCGGCGGACCCCGGCTGGTGGGACAGCCTGCTGCTGGCCCTGCTGCGGCCGCGGGTGCTGAGCCTGGCGGCGGCAGCGGCGGTGGCGGTCGGCGTTGGCTGGGCGCTGCTGGAGCCGCGGCCGCCGGAGCTCACTCCGCACGACGCCTATGTCCAGTCGGTCAGCCCCTTCGCCTCGGTCCACCTTGCCGCCCATCGCTGACCTGCCATGTCGCTGACGCTCAAGGCCGGTCTGGCCGTCCTGGCAATCGCGGCTCTGGTGCTGTTGACGCACGAGACAGTGCTGCGCCTGACCCCGCCACCGCCCGATCCGCATCAGCTGGGTCTGGCCTGGTTGAAGGCCGAGTACCAGGTGCCGGACGAGGCCTTTGCCAAGATCACCGCCCTGCACGAGGAGTACTTCGCCCGCTGCGACGCCATGTGCGCGCAGATGCTTGGCGCCCACCGGCCGGCGCTGCCGCGCGCCGCCCGCAACCTCGGTCCGCGCGACGCCGAGCGACTGCGCCAGCGGGCCGCCGCCGAAGCGCGCGCAAGAGAGAAAGCGCTTTGCGAAACCTGCCTCGACACCATGGTGACGCACCTGCAGGCCGTCGCCTCGCTCATGCCGGCAGGCCAGGGCGAGCGCTTCCTCAAGGATCTCCTGCCGAAACTGGTCAACCCGCGCGAGCTGCAGGAGCTGCGCGCCTCCTCCCGGCCCGTGCAATGACCGAGCCGCCGGACGAGGAGGACAGGCATCTCATGACCGCTTTGGCGAGCGGCAATGACCCCGCCCTCAACGTCCTCATGCGCCGGTGGGCACCGAGGTTGACCGCTTATCTGGAGCGCCTGACCGGCAGCCACGCCAGCGCCTGCGACCTCGTCCAGGAAACCTTCGTGCGCGTCTACAAGCACCGGCACCGCTTCCGGCCCGCGCAAAAGTTCTCGACCTGGCTGTTTGCCATCGCCGGCAACCTGGCGCGGAATCAAGTGCGCTGGCAGAAGCGTCACCCGCTGACCCTCATGGAGCCGGAGGAACTGCACCGGACGGCTCCGCACAGCGAAGCCCCGACCCCGGCGGAAAGCCTGGAAACCCAGGAACGTGCCGAGGCCGTGCGCACCGCCGTGCTGCAACTGCCGCCCGAGCAGCGCGAAACCCTCGTGCTGTCCGCCTACGAGGGTCTCTCCCACGCCGAGATCGCCGAAATCATGGAGACGACCCCGAAAGTCGTCGAAATGCGCCTCTACCGCGCACGCCGCGAGCTCAAGGAACGCCTGCACAAGTTGCTGTGAGCCACCTTGTGACGCACGCGCCCGTTGACAGGCGGGGGCTTTCTTCGCTAACAAGAGGCTGCCCATGAACCTGCCCAACCAGCTGACCGTTGCCCGCCTCGCGCTCACGGGCCTGTTCGTGGCCTGCTTTTATCTGCCCTGGGCCAATGCCCACTCGGTCGCCCTGCTGGTCTTCGCCCTCGCCTCGATCACCGATTACCTCGACGGCGCCATCGCCCGGGCACGCAACCTGGTGACCAACTTCGGCAAGCTCTTCGATCCGCTCGCCGACAAAATCCTCATCGCCGCCGCCTTCATCCTGCTCTCGGTCGAGCACGTCATCCCCTCCTGGATCACCATCCTCATCCTGGCGCGCGAGTTCTTTGTCACCGGCATCCGCCAGATCGCCGCCAGCCAGGGCGCCGTGCTGGCGGCGGAGAAACTCGGCAAGCACAAGATGCTCTGGCAGATCCTCACCGTGCTGTACTTCCTGCTCGCCGCCGCCTCCAGGGAACCGCTGCTCGCCTGCCTTGGCCCGGCCTTCGCGCCCGCACCCCTGCACGACTGGATCGGCGGCACGATCATCACGATCACCACCCTGCTTACCCTGGTCTCCGGCCTGAGCTACTTCTGGAAAAACCGCCGGCTCTTCGCCGACGCCTGACCCGCGGCACCCGGCCGGCAATGTCCGCGACCGCAAGACCGTTTGCTCCGGTGCATGATGACCCTTGCCGCGCCCGGCCCCCGCACCGCCCTGTCCCTCCTGCTTGGGCTCGCCCTCGCCGCCAGCCCGGCCCGTGCCGAGCCCCCCGTCGACCTTGCCGACCGCCTGCACCTGCTCGCCGACCGCAGCCTCATGGCCGAGGTCAAGGGCCTGGAATGGCGCCTGCACGAGCCCGTGCCGCAGCCGCTCGCGCAATCGCCGCTGGTGGGGTCCTACGCGACGGTGATCCGCGACGGCAACCTGTTCCGCGCCTGGTACCGCGCCACCGATCCCTCGTACCGGGGCGAGACCGCCAGCGGCCATCCCGGCGAGATCACCTGCTACGCCGAGAGCCGCGACGGCCAGGAGTGGAGCTTCCCCAAGCTCGGCCTGTTCGAGGTCGCCGGCCGCCGCGACACCAACGTCGTGCTCGCCGGTCAGCCGCCGTTCAGCCACAATTTTTCGCCCTTCCTCGACACCCGCCCCGGCGTGCCGCCGGAGGAACGCTACAAGGCGGTCGCCGGCCACCCGGGCCACCAGCGCAAGGTGCGCACCGACGGCCTGCACGGCTTTGTCTCCGCCGACGGCCTGCGCTGGCGCAAGCTCGAGGGCGGCCCCATCCTCGCCTACGACCCGTCCTGGTCGCATGCCTTCGACTCGCAGAACAGCGCCTTTTGGTCCGAGGCCGAGGGCTGCTACGTCTGCTACTTCCGCACCTGGGCGCCGCACACGGGCGCGGCGGCCGGTGGCGCGACCGGCAGCGAGGCGGGGCGCCAGGGGGAGCTGCGCGGCATCAGCCGGCTCGACGACGGCCGGCTCCAGGTCGGGGCCCTCACGACGTACGCGGAGCTGCTGGACTCGGCGGCCGAGCACTACGGCGTGCTGCGCGACGCCGTGCCGTCCATCGGCGATGT
>CBINON010000045.1:0-39760 GCA_966252325.1 uncultured bacterium
CGGTCCAGCGTGTCCACGTCGTGCTCGAGCGCGGCTTCCTCCAGATAGGGATAGGCATCGGCGTTATCGGACATGGGCGACAGACGAAAACTGCCGCAAGAGCCCTGAATCGGGTAGGCTGAAATCTCAGATCTCAGATTTCAAATTCCAGAGGGTCGCCAAGAGTACTTCGATGGACACCCCAACGCAGACGGAGTCCCCACACTCCCGCCCCCACGCAAAACGGGCGCCCGGAGACCGGGCGCCCGTCGCAAAAAACCGCTGGGTCGAACTCAAGCGAGTTCGGCGAGCTTGGCCTTGATGGCGTCGAAGTTCGGCAGGTCGCCGGGGCTTTCGAGGACTTCGGCGTACTGGATGACGCCGGCCTTGTCGACGATGAAGGCGGAGCGCTTGGGCACGCCGCCCATGATGAGGTTCTTGGCCGGCAGGAAACTGTCGTAGGCGACGCCGTAGGCGGCGGCGACCTTGTGATCGTAGTCACTCAGCAGCTGCAGGGTGATGTTCTCCTTCTCGGCCCAGGCCTTCTGCGCGAAGGGGTTGTCGCCGCTGATGCCGACGACGCGGGCGTTGAGCTGGGTGAAGGCGTTGATGCTGCTGGAGATCTCGCAGAATTCCTTGGTGCAGACGCCGGTGAAGGCCATGGGCACGAAGAGCAGCAGCAGGTTGGCGGAGCCGACCTGCTCGGACAGCTTGAACAGCTCGGGGCCGTTGGCGCCGAGGGTGGTGACGGTGAAATCAGGGGCGGAAGAGCCGACGGTGAGGGCCATGGGATGGGGTGAGGTTGAAGGTGGTTCAGGACAAACGCGCCGGACCGGCGCTGGGCTGCATCAAAGGACGGGCGACGGCCCGGGTCAAGTCAGGCTTCGCCGGCGAGGCGGCGAAACAGCCTTTCCAGACTGTCGGGATGGCGACAGGCCAGCGCCGCCTCGGCGAGCAGGCGGGCGACCTCGAGGCGCGAGACCTTGACGCCGTGCTTCAGCTCCTCCCAGGGGGCGGCGCGCAGCAGGGCCAGGGTGCGCGCGGCGAGCAGCAGCGGCAGAGCCGTGGCGTAACGCAGCTTGCCGTCGGCAACGTGGCGCACGTACTGCAGACCGGCCTCGAGATGGAGACGGCAGGCGGCCGCCCAGTGTCGCCAGGCGGCCTGCAGGGCGATCTCGGCGAGCCTGCCCTCGACCACCGTGCCGGGCAGGTAGCCGCGGCCGTCGCGCAGGTCCTCGCCAATGTCGCGCAGGATGTTGACGAGCTGCAGGCCGCGACCGAAGTCGGCGCCCCAGAGTTTCATCTGCTCCAGCGGCACGGCGGGATCAAGGGCGCCGGGTTTTTCGGTGGCGCAGAGCCCGGTCCAGAATTCACCGACACAACCGGCCACCCGCCAGGTGTAGTCGTCGAGCTCCGCATCATCGGCGAGGCAGCGCAGGCGGCCGTCGCCGGGAAACCGCTCCAGATCGAGCCGCTGGCCCTCGATGATGTGCTGCAACACCTCGCGGATGGCACGCAGCGGCACCTCGCGCATCGTCGCCAGCCAGGCAAGACCGTCGCTGAAGTGCTCCATGAGACGGCTCTCGGCCGCATCGGTCTGGTGCGGCAGAAAGCTTTCGCGTACGAGCCGTGCCAGACCCGGGGTCGGCAGGCCCTTCACGGCCTGGTCGAACTGGGCGAGGCCAGCGAGACGCAGCTCAACCGGCACCGCGGCGGTGTCGGCGATCGTGTCGGCCGTGCGCGCCAGCAGGTAGGCGAGCGAGATCGGCTCGCGCAGCTCGCCGGGCAGGGCCTTGAGGGTGAGGTAGAAGGAACGCGAGACCGAGGCGAGCAACTGCCCGCCGAGCTCGCGTTCATGGCGGGATTCGTCAGACATGCACGACAATCTTGCCAAAGTGAGCGCCGCTGGCCAGGCGCTGGAAGGCCGCCGGAGCCTCGTCGAAGGCAAATTCCGAATCGATGACGGGCCGCAGGCCGGCGGTCTCGATGGCGGCATTCATCTGCGCGAACATGGCGCGCGAGCCGACGTAGACGCCGTCGAGGCGGATACCCTTGCGCAGCAGGCCGACCGTGCGCACCTCGCCGGCGGTGCCGGTCAACACGCCGATGAGGGCGATGTGGCCGCCGAAGCGGACGGCGTTGATCGAGCGGTTGAGGGTCTCCGGACCGCCGATTTCCACGACCTTGTCGACCCCGCGCCCGTCGGTCTGCGCCAGCGCCCAGGCATCCCAGGCGGGATCCTCGCGGTAGTTGTGCACCGCCTCGGCACCGAGCGCGCGCAGGCGTTCGGCCTTGGCGGCAGTGCTGGTGATCGCCAGCACGCGGGCGCCGGCGAGGCGGGCGAACTGCAGGGCGAAGACCGAGACGCCGCCGCTGCCGAGAATGAGCACGGTTTCACCCGCCTGCAGGCCGCCGCGCACGTGCAGGGCATCCCAGGCCGTGACCGCCGCGCATGGCAGGGTCGCCGCTTCAGCGAAGGACAGGTGAGAGGGCATGGGCAGCAGGCTGGCCGCGGGCACACAGGCCTGCTCGCGCAGCAGGCCGTCGACCGCCCCGCCGAGGGCGCCGGCGGCATGCTCCGCAGTAAACCCGCCGTCGATCCAGCCCGGCATGAAGGGCACGACAACCCGGTCCCCTGCCCGCCAGTCGGTCACGCCGGGACCGACCTCGAGCACCTCGCCCGCGCCGTCCGAACACGGGATGCGCGGCACGGGCCCGGTGATGCCGTGCAGGCCGGCGACGTTCATCCAGTCGCGGTAGTTGAGCGACACCGCGCGCAGGCGCAGGCGCACCTCGCCGGGGCCGGGCCGGGGTTCGGGCAGGTCGACGCAGCGCAGGCTGGCGAGACCGTCCGGGCCGGTGATTTGAAAGGTTTTCACGCGGCGAGCATGACGCAGGACGCCGGCAGCGGCAAGCCTGCAGCCGGTCGGCCCGGCATTCTTTTGCGCAGAAAACCTTTACTCGCCGGCCACCCCCGCTTGATTGCCCTTCCCTATGAAAAAAATCGGCATTGGCATCATCGGCGGCGGCCTCATGGGCCGGGAAATGGCAAGCGCCTTCGGGCGCTGGTGCGCGCTCACGGATGTGACCGTGAAGCCGGAACTCGTCGCCGTGGCCGATCTCGTCGAACCGGTGCGCGAATGGTTCCGCCAGATCCCGTCCTGCACCCAGCTCACCGCCGACTACCAGGAGCTGCTGAAAAACCCGGCGGTCGATGTGGTCTATGTCGCCGTGCCGCACAACCTGCACGAAAAGATCTACATCGACGTGCTTGAGGCCGGCAAGGATCTGTTTGCCGAAAAACCCTTTGGCATGGACCTCGAGTCCTCGCGCCGCATTCTCGAGGCCTGCCGCCGCACCGGCCGCTTCGTCCGCTGCTCCTCGGAATTCCCCTTCTTTCCCGGCGCCCAGCGCGCCATCGCCGCCGCCACCTCCGGCAAGCTCGGCCGCGTGCTCGAGATCGTCTCCGGCTTCCACCACAGCAGCGACCTCGATGCCAGCAAACCGGCCAACTGGAAGCGCTTTTCCCGCACCTGCGGCGAAATCGGGGTTCTTGGCGACCTTGGCATGCACGCCTGCCACATCCCGCTGCGCCTCGGCTGGCGCCCGAGCCACCTGTTTGCCCAGCTGCAGAAGGGTTACCCCGAGCGGCCCGACGGCAAGGGCGGCATGACGGCGTGCGACACCTGGGACAACGCCCAGCTGCACTGCTGGACCTCGATCGGCGGCCAGGAAGTGCCCCTGCGCCTGGAGATGAAGCGGCTCGCCCCCGGCGAAACCAACACCTGGTTCCTGGAAATCCTCGGCACCGAGGGCGGGGTCCGCTACTCGACCAAGGAACCGAAGACCCTCTGGCTGTTTGAGGGCGGCAAGGAACAGTACTGGAAGCAGACCGATCTCGGCTTCGGCATGCCCTTCAAGGCGGTGACCGGCGGCATCTTCGAACCCGGCTTCCCGGACATCATCCAGCAGATGTGGGCCGCCTTCCTGATGGAACGCGAGGGCCTGCTCGACGGCCGCTTCGGCTGCGCCACCCCGGAGGAAGCGGTCGCCACCCAGGAAATCTTCGCCGCCGCGCTCGTCAGCCAGCAGAGCCGCAGCGTCGTGGCGGTCTGACCCCCGGACCCGCCACCGACAATGCCCCCGAGAGTCCGCTCACGGGGGTCATCGGTTGAGGCGACGGCAGCCGAGCAGGCAGCGGATGTGGATTTGTATCGATACAACCGTTACATTTTACGCGCGGTTTTTTAAGCACTCGGACTGACTGGGAGGCGAACAGGCGTGGTGAAGGCGTGCGTTGGCCTGTGTTTGTCGCGTTACATTTACGTTATTAAGCACTAGACGATTTGAAGAGCCTGCTTGCCTGTAACTTACTTTGCGTTACTTTTAGGCTGCTGTTATTTCACTCATTCATTGTGTTTTCTTTCATGGTTTGTTGTTTTGGATTGTTTAGTGGCTCCCGACTTTTCATTTGAGAGGCCAGCCATTCCGAGGATGCGTTTTCAAGCACGGCGGATGGTGCGGCGGTTGTCTGAAGGGACAGGATTGACAGGATTGACGGAATTGGCACCACGGGCTTTGAGGGACTCGATGGGCGGACGCCGAACGCGGCTCGGGTGAAACTGCAACCTTCCCGGCTGGGGTCGCGTATTGATGGGTGGAAGGAGTTTACCACCATGAAAACATCCGCACTGCTCTCCCTCGCTTTTCTGCTCACCCTCGCTCCGGCCCGGGCCGAGAGCCGGGAAGACCGGCAGGTCGACCAAGCCACGGCGATTCTGCAACGCTTCAAGGCCATGCCGGAGCATGAGATCCCCCGTCATGTGCTGCGCGAGGCCAAGGGCCTGGCCATCCTCACCGTCACCAAGGGCGGCTTCATCTGGTCGGGCAAGATCGGTCAAGGGGTCGTGGTGGCCCGCAACCGGGATGGCTGGTCGGGCCCGGCCTTCATCCGCACCGGCGGCATCGGCTTCGGTGCCCAGATCGGTGCCAATGTGACGGAGTTCGTGCTGGTCCTGAACACACCCGAGGCCGTGCAGGCCTTCGCCCGCGAGGCCAACGTCAAGCTCGGCGGTGAGTTGAGCGTCGCCGCCGGCCCGGTCGGCCGCAGCGCCGAAGCCGGGGTGACGCCGACCGCGGCCGTCTATGCCTACAGCCGCAGCCAGGGTCTGTTCGCCGGGATGTCGCTGGAAGGCAGCGTCATCGGTGCCAATGCCAAGGCCAACCGCCGCTACTACAGCCGCGAGGTGTCGCCCTCGGAAATCCTCGCCGGACGCACCGGTCGGCCGCTGAGTGCCCTGCGCCTGGCCCGCCAGCTCTGAGATCCCCCTCGGCGAACCCGCCGCCCGCGCCGGACCGGCTAGGCAGCCGGCTTTTCCGCCAGCGCCAGCACGGTCTGGAACCCCGGGCTGCGGGTCTCGCGATGCACAATCGAGGTTTCGACGGCGACAAAGCCGGCCTGGCCAAGCATTTCGTGGAGTTCGGCCTCCGAAAAACCGAGCCAGCGGTCGACATACAGCTCGCGGGCCTTTTCGAAGGAATGCTTGAGCAGGTCGAGCACGGCGATGCGGCCGCCGGGCTTGAGCAGGCGGTGGGCGGCACGCAGGGCTTTGAGCGGATTGGCAGCGTGGTGCAGGGCCTGGCTGAGGATGGCGAGATCGACGCAGGCCGGCTCAATGGGAGGGTCTTCGATGTCGCCCAGGCGGAATTCCAGGTTGGCGAAGCCGTGCTCACGGGCGAGACCGGCCCCGTAGGCGACCATTTTTTCCGAGCTGTCGACGGCAATGACCTGGCGGGCGCGCTGGGCGAGCAACTGGGCGAGCGTGCCCTCGCCGGCGCCGAGATCGGCGATGACGAGAGGTGGCATCAGCTTGAGCAGCATCTCGCCGAGGGCCTTCCAGGAACGCCCCGGGATGTAGTGACGGCCAAACTTGCCGGCCAGGGCGTCGAAGTAGGCCTGGGCGCTGCGGGCGCGTTTCTGCAGGACCACCTTCAGGGCGGTGGCATCCTTCTTCACTTCCGGAAGCTCGGCACCGGCGGCTTCGAGCAGGGCATAAAAAGCCTCGGGGGGATCCTCGGCGAGGCTGTAGAGGCGGTTCTTGCCGCTGCGTCGGTCGGCGACCAGGCCCGCGGCCTTGAGCCGGGACAGCTGGGCGGAGATGTTCGACTGCGGCAGGGCCAGGATTTCCTGCAGTTCCGCGACGCTGAGTTCCTCGCGCCGCAGGAGCAGCAGCAGGCGCGCACGCGTCGGATCGGCGGCGAGCCCGAGGGACTTGAGCAGGGAGGCCATGGCGGGCCATGTTGGGCCGGGCAGGCACCTTTGTCATCCGTCAAGTTGTGGGGGCGCGGATTCCGCCCTTGTCTCGCGCCCGGCCCCGGTTACTTTTGCGGCGCCGCCGCCCCCAAGCCGGCCCCCCTCTGTGAACCGAACGCTTGCCGTCGCTCTGCTGCTCGGCGCTCCGGCCTGTCCGGCAGCCGCCCGGGACACGCGCGCCCCGGCGGCGGCGATTGAACTGGAGCGGCTGAAGTTCCAGGAGCGCCTGCTCGAAGCCAGCCTGCAGCCCCTGCAACAGCACCTGGCCGCGCTGCAGGCCCTGGAACAGCAGCGGGCGACCGCGGGCGATTATGCCGGCGCGATCGAAGCCCGCAACCAGCGCAAGCGACTCACCACCGAACTCGAGCGCCTCGACAAGGAACTGCTGCTGACGCACACGCGTGAAGAGTCGCTCAAGGCCCGTTTGCTGCCCGACCGCATCCCACTGCCGCTGGAGGCGGCCGGGTTGGCGGGCGGAGTTCGTCGCGACGGCGGCGCGCTCACCGGCTGGAGTGGTCCGGAGGCCAGCGTCACCTGGAAACTGCCCGACCTGCCGCCAGGCGGCTACGAAGTCCTGCTCAAGTACCGCTGCGGGGCGTTGGAAGGCGGTACGCTGGAGGTGCGCGAGGCGCGCTTCCACCTCAACGCCGAGGTGCTGACCACCCTGCGCGGGCCCCAGGAAAAAAACCTTGGCACGCTCAAGATCACCGACGGCAGCGGCACGCTGGTGATCCGCGCGCGCAGCGTCCTCAAGGACAACCTCATGCACCTGCTCGCGGTCCACCTCGTGCCCGCCGCCCGCTGAAACCCGTCATGCGCCGCCTGCTTTCGCTCCTGCTCGCCCTGCCGGCCTTCCTTGCCGCGCAGACGCCGGCCGACCCCGCGCCACTTGCCGCCGCGCGCGCCGGCTTCCTGCGCGGGGTGCTGACGGTCTCGCAGAAGCTGACCGGCCAGTATGAGGCCGCCCTGGCGCGCACCGAGGCCGAGTTGGCCGCCGCCGGCGGCTACGAAGAGGCCCTGCTGATCCGCCGCCGGCGCGACGAGTTGAAAGCCCTTTATCCGGCGACCGAGGCCGATGTCGCGCTGTCGCTTGCCGTGCCCCTACCGGTGCAGCAGGCGCGCCTGTCGGGCTCGGTCGAAGTGCGCGGCGACGTGCTCACCAACTGGCGCACGAACGGCAGTGCTGCCGAGTGGAGCGGCGTGCGCCTGACGCCGGGTCGTTACTACCTGGAACTCGAGGCCAGCCTGAGCGAGATTGCCATACCGCCCGACGCCCTGCTGCCGGGTCGCGTGCGCCCGCAGGAGCGCGCCATGTTCGAATTTTATGAGCTGTCGCTGCTGCCCGGCGCCGCCGAGAGCCGGCGCTCCTTTGAAATCAACCTCAGCCAGGATGAGACCTCCTTCACCTCCGTGCAGATCGGGCCAATGCAGTTCACCCGCAGCCCGGTGACCCTGCGCCTCGCCGCCGCCGACGGCTACCCCGGCAACCAGATCCGCCTGCGCGCCCTGCGCCTCATTCCCGCCGTCCAGGAAGCCCCGACCGTGGTTGCCCCGTCCACCCCCGAGGGCCCGAGCCTTGAGAGCCTGAAAAAGTCGCTCACCGAAGCCCTGGCGGCGGCACAAAAGCCGCTGGCCGACGCCTACCTGGCGCGCCTGCGCGAACTGGCGCGAACCGATCCCACCCTCAAGGAGGCGGCCGAGGCGGAGGAACGCCGCGTGCTGCGCCTGCTCGGCAACACCGGTCAAACCGGTGGCGCCCTGCGCCTGACCAGCGCCAGCAGTCCGCTCGGCGCCTTTGACGATCTCGATGGTGCCCGCTATGTCGCGGGCGACGGCGACGAGGGCGACCGCTTTGAGGTTGAGCACGAGGGCCGGCGCCTGCGGGTGCAATTGCTCTGGGTGCTGTGTGCACCGGTGGCTGCGAGCGCCGATGCGACGCGCGCCAAGGCCTTCCGCGAGCACTTCCGACTCGACGAGCAGAGCACGGCCACCCTGGGCCGGCTTGCCCAGGAATTCACCGCCGGTTACCTCGAAGGCAAACCGCTGCGTCTGCTCGTTCGCCCCGGACGCAACAAGGACGGCAGTGTCTCCGCACTGGTCTTCCTGCCCGAGGTCGGCCTCTTCCAAAACGTGTTGGTCGACCAGGGCCTGGCGGCGGTGGTGCCGCCCAAGGAACGGCGCGCCGTCAGCGAGACCGGCCTGCTCGACACCCTGCTGGAACGCGAACAGGCTGCGCGCCGGCGCCAACCCGCCCCGGGGGCCTGGGCCCTCTCGGAGACCCGCCCATGAAACCGCTCTGCCTGCTCGCCCTCTTCCTGGCCGGTGCCGCGGCTCAGACACCGCCGCTGACCTCGGCGCCGGTGGCCGCCAGCGCCGAGGACTCGCGCCTGCGCCAGATGGAGACCATTTACCAGCAGCAGCTGCGCGCTCTGCATGTGCCGGTGGTGGCCGATTATGTCACCGAGTTGCAGCGACTGGCCGCCACCGCCCCCGATCCCGCCCCCTACCAGCGCGAGATCACCCGCATCCAAGGCATCCTCGCCAGCGGTGGCGTGGTCGATCTGACGGCGGCGGCACGATCGCTCAAGACCCCGGCCGAACCGCCGCCGGAGCCCGGGACACCGCCGGTGCCGCGCCTGCGCCGGGGCACCCTGGCGCTGACACCGGCCCTCGCCGCCAGCATCCGGCCGCGGCCCGACAGCAGTGCCAGCCCCGAAGCGGCCGCCATCGGCGAGATCGAGTGGCGCATCGAAAGCCTGCCGCCCGGTCAATACGACCTTCTCCTTCACTATGCCTGTCCGTCGCTGACCGCTCCGCTGACGCTCGAGTGCAGCGTCGCCGAACTCCGTCTGGCGGCCAGCCTCGGACCCGAGGGCGCCACCCGCGAGGCCACCACCTACAGCATCCTGCGCCTGGGTCGCCTGAGCCTGCCTCGGGAACTGCGCGGAGAGACCCTGCGCCTGCGCGCCGGCACCTCGGGTGCCGCCGCCCAACTGCTCGTCAAACAACTCATCCTCACGCCTTCGAAAAGCACCAACTGACCCTCACACGACCTCGACCATGGGAGCACAATGGAAACAGAAATGGCGCGAACTTGCCGCCGACCAGAAGGGCCGACTCGTCGGCAAACTCACCCGCGAAATCCAGGTGGCGGCGCGACTCGGCGGCCCCAATCCTGAGTTCAACGCCCGCCTCTTCGCGGCCATTGCCGCGGCCAAGAAACAGAGTGTCACGCGCGACGCCATCGAGCGCGCGCTGGCCAAGGGCAGCGGCACCGGCGCCGACGCCGTGCAATTCCAGACGGTTGTCTTTGAGGGCTTCGCCCCGCACCGTGTACCGGTGATGGTCGAGTGCCTGACCGACAACAACAACCGCACCTCCTCGGAGATCAAGGTGCTGTTCAAGTCCGGCAGCATGGGCACGCCGGGCTCGGTCGCCTGGATGTTCGAGCACTGCGGCCTGATCGAGGGCCAGCACACCGACGCCGCCACGGACCTGGAGACCGCCGCCCTCGAGGCCGGTGCCGACAACGTCGAGCCCCTGGAACTGGACGACGAGGAGGCCGCCGGCCAGATTGGCGCGCGCTTCTTCACCGCCACCACCGAACTCGACGCGGTGACCAAGGCACTCAAGGCCGCCGGCTGGCAGATCACCACCTCCGAACTGCACTACCACCCGAAGGACTGCCCGGAGCTCAGCGACAGCCAGCGCGAGGAGGTCACCCGCTTCCTGCAGGCGCTCGATGGTCATGCCGACGTCCACCGCGTCTACGCCGCGCTGAAGTAACTGTCCCTTCCCTTCCGCCCGCGCCATGCGCCATTGCCTCCTCCTGCTGCTGCTCTGCGCCCTGCCGGCGCAGGTCGGTGCCTGGCCGGACTGGCTGCGCCTGCCCGGTCTCGGCAAGCGACCCGCCGCCGTGGTGCCGCAGCGTCTGCAGGTGCTCGACTTCACCGGCGGCACCGGCCGCAGCGCCCGCCAGGGGCTGATCCAGGAACTGAGTGCCGTGCCGGAGGTGCGCGTCAGCGACGAGGCCGCGCCGTTCCGCATCAGTGGTCACTCGGTCGGCGGCCGGGTCAGCGCGCGCCTCGCCGATGCGCAGGGCACGCCGATCTTTGAACGCAGCTACGCGGCGCCCGGCCTGGAAGAAAACCTGCGCCAGCTGGCCGACGACCTCATCCTCGCCACCACCGGCAAACCCGGCCTGGCGACCAGCCGCATCGCCTTCGTCAGTGACCGCAGCGGCAGTCGCCAGATCTACCTCTGCGATCCGCAGGGCCGCGATGTCCAGCAACTCACCCGCCATGCGCACGGTGCCGTCAGCCCGAGCCTGGCGCCGGATGGTTCGGCGGTCGCCTTCACCAGCTACCGCCCCGGCTTTCCGGTCGTCATGCTGCTTGACCTTGGCCAGGGCTGGGAGCGGGTCATCACCGACACGCCCGGGCTCAACACCGGCGCCGCCTTTGCCCCGGATGGTCGCCGGCTCGCCCTGGTGATGAGTTTCCTCGGCAACCCCGAGATCTTTGTCACCGATCTCGGCACCAACACCGCCGCCTGCGTCAGTGAGACGCTCGGCGTGCCCTCCGGCCCCTCCTGGCACCCGGACGGTCGCCGCCTCGTGTTTTCCGACGACCGCGGCCAGGGGCCGCGCCTGCACCTCGCGGAAGTCCCCGACGGCGAAGGTGAGGTGCGGCTGAGCCTGTGGCCGAGCGGCTTCCGCTTCTGCACGGATCCGGAGTTCTCGCCGGACGGCCGTCAGATCGCCTTCACCGCCCGCTTGGGCGGCGAAAGTGCCATCGTGCTCAAGGACTTCCCCTCCGGCCGGGCCCGCGTCATCCAGCGCGGCGGTGCCCGCCACCCCTCCTGGAGCCCGAACGGTCGCTACCTCTGCTACAGCCAGCACGGCGCGCTGTACATCCACGACCTGCTCACGCGCGAACGCCGACTGGTGCTCGCCCAGCACGGCACCATCACCGAACCCCGCTGGATGCGATGATTCGCCCCACCCTGCTCCTGTTGCTCGCCGCCGGCCTCTCCGCCTGCACAACCCCGCTGCCGCCCGGTGGCGAGACCACCGTGCTGCATGCCCTCGGCCCGCGCGAGGGGTTCAGCAGCCCACTGGTACAGCCCCTGAGCCCCGCCTGCCCCGCCCTGGTTTTTTCCGGCACCCAGTACGCCCTGAGCGCCGGTCACCAACGCCTGCTGAGCGACTGCATGACCACGCTGCCCGCGGACAAGACTGGCACGCGCCTGCTCATTGTCGGCCAGACGCCGGTCGACCTGCCCGGCGGCCACGCGCGCTCGCTCTCCGAACGCCGCGCCCAGGCGGTGCGCCGATTCCTGATCGACCAGGGCCTGCCGGCCGAGCAACTGCAGACGCTCGGCCTCGGCCATGATGCCGCACCGGCCGGACACACCGGCAACAGTGTCGTGCTGTATCGCCAGTGACCGCCTTCAGCGTCGCTCGCGACTGAAGCGCGACTCGCTGCTGCCGCGCGAGGAGGTCAGTGCCGAACTGCGACTGCCCGTGGCGGCGCGCAGTTCACTGGAGCGCATCGATCCCGGCGAGGACGGGCGCGAACTGCCGCGGTCGAACGAGGAACTCGGACGCGAGGGCGTCAGGGTCGGCGGCCGCGACTCCCGCAGCCGCGAGGAGGCCGGAGGCGCCGAACGGACCGACGGCAACGAGGAACCCGCCCGCAGGGAACTGGGCGAGCCGCGGTCGAAGGTACCCGTGCTCGAACTCGATGAGCGCGGAGTGACAGCGGAGTGGCGACTGCCGCTGGCAAAAGGTTCCAGCGGCCGGGGATCACGTTGATAGTTGCCCGAATACACCGTGCGATAGCCGGTGACGGAGCGCGTCGGCGCCGTGTGGTGGTGGTGAGGATCGTGGTGATCGTAGCGGTTCCGCCCCCACCAGGAGGAGCGCCCCCCCCACCAACCGCCGCTGAACCAGCCGACGGACAACGAGGAACGGACCGGCCCGTAGCCATAGGGGGCGTAGCCGTACGGCGAGTATCCGTAGCCCGGGTAGGCGCGCGGTGGCGGTGCACCGTAAACGTAGGGATCGTACGGGGCGCAGGAGGACAGCAGCGCCGTGGCAAGCAGGGCGCAGCCTCCGAGGACAGGCATGAAGTTCATGTCTCATCTGACGCATGGCGCCGGGAAGTATTCAATCCGCATCTGCGCACCGCCTTGCCGGCTGGCCCGGCGCATGCTATGCAACCTCCGGATGCGTTACCATGTCATTCACCGCACGACCTACGTGTACGAGAGTCCGGTGACGGTCTGCCACTACCATGCGCGCCTGGAACCGCGCCTGCTGCCGGGCCAGGCCTGCCCCTGGCATGAACTGACCATTCATCCGGCGCCCGTCGAACGCGCCAAACGCGCCGATGCCTACGGCAACGCCTGCGTCTATTTCGAAATTGAGGTGCCACACCAGAAACTCGAGGTGATCGCTCGCAGCCTGGTGGAGTTGCGGCCGCCGCCCGCGCTCGATCCGGAGCTGACCCCGGCCTGGGAAGACGTGCGCGATGCCTGTCACGGCGACCGCCCAGGGCCGGCGGCCGCCGCCGGCGAGTTTGCCTTTGCGTCCCCGCTGATTCCGACCGGCGAGGCCTTCGCGGCCTATGCCCTGCCCAGCTTCCCCCCGCGCCGTCCCGTGCTCGCCGGGGTGTGTGACCTCAACCGCCGACTCCACGAGGACTTTGTCTTTGATCCTGCCGCGACCGATTTGGCGACCCCGGTGGCCGAAGTCTTTGCCAACCGCCGCGGAGTCTGCCAGGATTTCGCCCAGGTCATGATCGCCTGCCTGCGTTCGCTCGGTCTGCCGGCGCGCTACGTCAGCGGCTACTTGGAAACCCAGCCGCCGCCCGGCCAGCCCAAGCTGGTTGGAGCCGACGCCTCTCACGCCTGGGTCGCCGCCTACTGCGGGGAGGCCTGCGGCTGGGTCGATGCCGACCCGACCAATGACGTACTGCCCTCCGACCGCCACATCACGGTGGCCTGGGGCCGCGACTTCAGCGATGTCAGCCCGCTGCGCGGTGTCACCCTCGGCGCTGGCGCCCACCGACTCGAGGTGGCGGTCGATGTCCTGCCCCAGACCGGCTGAGACGGCCGCTGCTTTGCGCGTGACAAGCCGCGCCATCCGCGCTGTGATGCCACTCCATGAGCGGGCATTTCCATTGGCTCTACGACGGCGGCATCGTCGGCCTCTATCTGCTGCTGACCCTGGCGGCCGGCCTGGCCATGCGCCGTTATGTCTGCCGGGTCGAGGACTACCTGGTCGCCGGTCGCGAAGTCGATCTGCACCTCGGCATCGCCTCGCTCGCGGCCACCGAGTTCGGCATCATCACCTGCATGTACACGGCCCAGGCCGGCTACACCCAGGGCTTCAGCGGTGCGGTGCCCGGCCTCTGCCAGGCCCTGGCCATGGCGCTCATCGGATGGACCGGCTTCTGCATCAAACCGCTGCGCCAGGCCGGCGCGATGACCTTGCCGGAAATGTTCGAGAAGCGTTTTGGCAAGACCGTGCGCTGGCTCTCGGGCCTGGTCATCGTGCTCGGCGGTCTGCTCAACATGGGGGTCTTCCTGCAGATCGGCGGCAAGTTCCTCTGCAGCGTCGCCGGCTTTGACCTCGCCCACCTCGCCACGCTGATGACCGTTCTGCTGCTGCTGGTCGTCGTCTACACCGTGCTCGGCGGCATGCTGTCGGTGCTGGTGACCGACTTCCTGCAGTTTGTCGTCATGAGCGCCGGCCTGCTCGTCGTCAGCTTCCTCGTGCTCAAGGAGGTTGGCTGGGACACGCTGGTCGACACCGTGCGCCGCCACCACGGTGAGGGCGGTTTCCAGCCGCTGGCCAATCCCGCGCTGGGCTGGGCCTTCGTGACGAATCAATTCGTCGCCAACGCCGCGGCAGCCCTCACCTGGCAGGCTGTCATTGTGCGCGTCCTGTCGGCGCGCGACAGCCGCACCAGCCAGCGCATCTACACCCGCACCAGCTTCTTCTTTGTCTGCCGTTTCCTGCTGCCCGGCATCTGGGGCATTGCCGCCCTCGCCACCCTCGGCTGGAAACCCCTGCAGCAACTCAGCGCCGCCGAGCAGTCCGCCCTGCCCGCCGCGGTGGCGGAAAAAATCGCCGCCTCTCCCGTGGGCCAGCCGCTCGCCGGCCTCGGCCTCGAGGAAACAGCCGCCCTGGCCCCGGAGGTGCAGGCGAAATTGGCCGACGCCTCGCTGCTGGCCCTGCCCGAATTCCTCGGCGGCCTGCTGCCCGTCGGCCTGCTCGGCCTGCTCATTGCCGCCATGCTGGCGGCCGACATGAGCACGAATTCCTCCTACCTGCTGAGCTGGGGCAGCGTCATCTACAACGACCTGCTGGCGCCCTTCCGGCGCCGGCCGTGGGCCGATGCCCGCGCCATCCTCTGGAACCGCTGCATCGTCGCCCTCATCGGTTTGTACCTGCTGTTCTTCGGCCTGTTCTACCGGATCGAAGGCAATGTCTGGTCCTACCTGCTGCTCACCGGCTCGATCTACCTGAGCAGCATGTCGGTCCTGCTCATCGCCTGCTGCTACTGGCAACGCGCCAACAACTGGGGCGCCATCGGCGGCATCCTCGGCGGCGCCGCCGTGCCGGTGCTGCATCTGACCCTGGAAAAGCTGCCTTCCACCGCCGCTTGGGCCGCCGCCGTTGGCAAGGATGTCGCCGGCCTCGCCGCCTTTGCCGCCGCCGCCCTCGGCATGATCCTCGGCTCCCTGCTCAAACCACGCCCCGCCCCACCGCCGCCATGACCACCTTCTGGTTCGTGCTCACCGTCGCCGCCCTGCTCTGGTACACCTGCGTCACCACCTGGGTCGCCGTGCAGGGCGCACGCGACATCCGCGGCATGCTGACTCGCCTCGCCAACCGCCGCGATTCCCATGACGACGCCTGAGACCGCCGCCGCCCTCGCGGCCAGCGCCGCCTTCGACCTGCCCGCCCCCGTCACCGGGCTCAACCGTCACGGCAGCGGCCACATCCACCTGACCTACCGGGTCGATACCGCTGCCGGCGCTTTCCTGCTGCAGCGCCTCAACGCCAGGGTCTTCCCCGACCTCGACGCCATCGCCGACAACACCGCCCGCATCGCCGCGCACCTCGCCGGATCCCCCGGCGACCGCCTGACACCGCGCGCCACCCGGCGCGGCGGCCTGCTCCACCGCGATGCCGCGGGCCAGGCCTGGCGCGTCTTCGACTTCCTCGCTGGCACCGTTTCATACGACATCGCCCCCGGTCCCGCCATCATTGAGGCCGCGGCACGCGCCTTTGGCGAGTTTCAGAAACGCCTGGCCGACCTGCCGGGACCGCCGCTGCGCGAGACCCTGCCGGGGTTTCACGACACCCGCCTGCGCTTTGCCCGTCTCGAACAGGCGGCGGCGGCCGATCCCGCCGGTCGCCGCAGCGGCTGCGTGGCCGAGCTGGAGGCCCTGCTCGGCCGCCGCCACCTCGCCTCGGCCCTGCAGGACCTGCAGCTGCCGGTGCGCACGGTTCACAACGACACCAAGCTCAACAACCTGCTGTTCGGCGCGGTCAGCGGCGAACCGCGCTGCGTGATCGACTGGGACACGACGATGCCCGGCCTGGCCGCCCATGATTTTGGCGACATGGTGCGCACCATGGCCGGCGACTGCGCCGAGGACGAGCCGGACACTGCACGCGTGCGCCTGGTGCCGGAGCGGCTGGAGGCGATCCGCCGCGGTTACCTGTCGGCAGTGGCGGACTGGCTGACGCCGGCGGAGATCGCCAGCCTCGACCTGGGCGCGCGCACCCTGCTGTTCGAGCAGGCCTGCCGCTTCCTCACCGACCACCTGCAGGGCGATGTCTATTACCCCGTGCACCGGCCCGACCACAACCGGGTGCGCACCCGCGTCCAGCTCGCCCTGCTTGACGCGCTGGAAGCCCGGTCCTGAAACGACAAGGCCCGCACTGCCGGAGCGGTGCGGGCCTGAAATCGCAACCTGATCAGAGCGTGCGGCGCTTGCGCTTGACGTGCAGCTGGGCGGTGCTGCGCTGGATCATGGCCATGACCGCGGCCACCTCCTCCTGCTGCTCGCCATGCTTGAGGCTTTCGAGCGAGTGCTTGGCGCGCTCAAGGGCCTCTTCGACCGCCTTTTCATCGATGTCATCGCTGTGGATGGCCATGTCGGTGAGCACCCGCGCGGTGGCGCCGGTGACCTCGACCAGGCCCTCGCCGACCGCCATGTCAACGGTCTTGCCGGCCTTCGTGTAGCGAAGTTCGCCGGGCAGCAGGGTCGTCACCAGCGGCGCGTGCGCCGGCAGGACACCCATCTCACCCTCGTAACCGGGCAGCACGACGGTGTCCACCTCATCGGAGAAGATGAGGGCTTCGGGGGTGACGATTTCGAGTTTGAGAGGCATCTGGAAAAGTTGGCAAGTTCCAAGTTTCAGGTTTCAAGTTCGGCGCCGACGGCACGGTACTTGAAACGTTCAACGGTCAGACAAAGGGGTAAATCAGGACTTCGGCACGGTGTCGATGCCGCCCTTCATGTAGAAGTTGGCTTCGGGCACATCGTCGTGCTTGCCGTCGAGGATCTCGGCGAAGCCGCGGACGGTGTCCTTGACGGACACGTACTGGCCGGGCGTGCCGGTGAAGATTTCGGCGACGTGGAAGGGCTGGCTCAGGAAGCGCTGCAGCTTGCGGGCGCGGAAGACGATGAGCTTGTCCTCGTCGGACAGTTCGTCCATGCCCAGAATCGCGATGATGTCCTGGAGGTCCTTGTAGCGCTGCAGCACGCGCTGCACGCCGCGGGCGACACGGTAGTGCTCCTCGCCGACGATTTCCGGGGCGAGCGCCTTCGACACCGAGGCAAGCGGGTCAACGGCCGGATAGATGCCGAGCTCGGCGAGCGAGCGCTCCAGCACGACGGTGGAGTCGAGGTGGGCGAAGGTGTTGGCGGGGGCGGGGTCGGTGAGGTCGTCCGCCGGGACGTACACCGCCTGGAAGGAGGTGATGGAACCGCTCTTGGTCGAGGTGATGCGCTCCTGCATCGCGCCCATTTCGGCGGCGAGGGTGGGCTGGTAACCGACCGCGGAGGGCGTGCGGCCCAGAAGAGCGGACACTTCCGAACCGGCCTGGGAGAAACGGAAGACGTTGTCGACGAAGAGCAGCACGTCCTGGTTCTTCTCGTCGCGGAAGTACTCGGCCATCGACAGGGCGGAGAGGGCGACGCGCAGACGGGCGCCGGGCGGCTCGTTCATCTGGCCATAGACCAGGGCGACCTTGGAGCCGGGCTCGCTGATGTAACCGCCCTGCGGGTTGCGGGCGATGTCGTGACCGTTCTTCTTCACCTTGATGACGTCGGACTCGATCATCTCGTGGTAGAGGTCATTGCCCTCGCGGGTACGCTCGCCGACGCCGGCGAACACGGAGTAGCCGCCGTGGCCCTTGGCGATGTTGTTGATCAGCTCCATGATGACGACGGTCTTGCCGACGCCGGCACCGCCGAAGGCGCCGACCTTGCCGCCCTTGGTGAAAGGGCAGATGAGGTCGATGACCTTGATGCCCGTCTCGAGGATCTGGGCGGACGGGTCCTGGTCGACGAGGGCCGGAGCCTTGCGGTGAATCGGATAGCGCTTTTCGGTCTTCGGCGCCGGCTGGTCGTCAATGGCGTCGCCAGTGACGTTGAAAATGCGGCCGAGGACTTCCTCGCCAACGGGCACGGTGATCGGGGCGCCGGTGTCGATCACGGCCATGCCGCGCTTCAGACCCTCGGTCGAGGACATCGCCACGGAGCGGACCCAGCCGTCGCCCATGTGCTGCTGCACCTCGCAGACCAAGCGGGAGGACTTGCCGCCGAGGTCGTAGCTGATCTCGAGGGCGTTGTAGATCTCGGGCAGGTTGCCGGTCGCGGAGAAATCCACGTCCACCACGGGGCCGATGACTTGAACGATTTTGCCGATGTTGCTCATGTTGGTTGATTTGAAATGGGAAGTTCGGGAATCTGCAATCACTCCAGGGCCATCTTGGCGGTGGTGATTTCGAGGAGTTCGTTGGTGATCGCCGCCTGGCGCAGCTTGTTGTACTCGAGGCTGAGGTCCTTGAGCATCTGCTTGGCGTTGTCGGTGGCGTTCTTCATGGCGACCATGCGGCTGCTGTGCTCGGAGGCGCGCGCCTCCAGCAGCATCTGGTAGAGCGTGCCGTTGACGTACTGCGGCAGCACGGTCTCGAAGACGACGGCGGCGTCGGGCTCGAAGCTGTACTGGGGAAGCTCGGCGGCGTTGATCTCGCCGGGCGTCTCGTCAAAGCCGCGCTTGCCGCCGAGGGTGACCGGATTGACCGGCAGCACCTGCTCGATCGACGGCACCTGGGTGACGGTGTTGATGAAGTTGTTGAAGGCGACCAGCACCGACTTGTACTCGCCGGTGAGGAACTTCTCCTGGATGAACTTGCCAACGACACGCAGCTCGGCGAACTTCGCCGGATCCTTGATCGGGAAGTCGGCGATCAGGGTCTTGCGCAGACGCGCCAGGCCCTGCGAGGCCTTGCGGCCAATGGTGAGGTATTCGACCTCACCCTCGATCGGCGTGTTGACCAGTTTCTTGAGCAGGTTGGTGTTGAGGGCGCCGCAAAGGCCCTTGTCAGTGGCGATGACCACCACAAGCGTTTTGTTCCCCTTGCCTTCGGAGAAGTAGGGGTGCACGCCCTCCTCGGCACGTTCCTTGAGGCTGACCAGGATCTTGTTCATCAGCTCCGCGTAGGCGCGGCCGCTGGCGGCCTGATCCTGGGCCTTCTTCATCTTCGCGGCCGCGACCAGCTGCATGGCCTTGGTGATCTGGGCCGTGTTCTTGACCGACTTGATGCGGCGGCGAATGTCGCGGGTGCTGGGCATGATTTGAAATTTGAAATTTCAGATTCGAAACGGGCGCAGCCTCACTTCCAGGCGGCCTTGAAATCGTCGAGGGCCGACTTGATGTCAGCCTCCACGTTGTCGAGGGCCTTCTCGTTGGCGAGCTTCTCGAGCAGGGGCGCCTTGCGGGTTTCGAGGTACTCCTCGAGCTTGGCCTGGCACTCCTTGACGCGGTCGACGGCGACGTTGTCGAAGTAGCCCTTCTGCATGGCATACAGGCTGATGACCATGATCGGCAGGCTCTTCGGCTGGTACTGCTGCTGCTTGAAGAGTTCGACGATGCGCGCACCGCGGTCGAGCTTGGCCTTGGTGGCGGCGTCGAGGTCGGAGCCGAACTGGGCGAAGGCGGCGAGCTCGCGGAACTGGGCGAGGTCGAGCTTGGTCGTGCCGGAGACCTTCTTGATCGCCTTGGTCTGCGCGGCGGAACCGACGCGGGAGACGGACAGACCGACCGAGATCGCGGGGCGGATGCCCTGGTAGAAGAGGTCGGTTTCCAGGAAGATCTGGCCGTCCGTGATCGAGATGACGTTGGTCGGAATGTAGGCGGAGACGTCGCCGGCTTGGGTCTCAATGATCGGCAGCGCGGTCAGGGAGCCGCCACCGTAGTTCTCGTTGACGCGGGCCGAGCGCTCGAGCAGGCGCGAGTGCAGGTAGAAGACGTCGCCCGGGTAGGCTTCGCGGCCGGAGGGGCGCTTGAGCACGAGCGAGACCTGTCGGTAGGCCACGGCCTGCTTGGAAAGGTCGTCAAAGACGATGAGGGCGTCCATGCCCTGGTCCATGAACCACTCGCCGATGGCGCAGCCGGTGTAGGGGGCGAGGTACTGGTTGACGGCGCTGTCCGAGGCGGAGGCGTTGACGATGACGGTGTACTCCATCGCGCCGGCCTCTTCGAGGGTCTTGACGACGCGGGCGACGTTCGACTGCTTCTGGCCGATGGCGACGTAGATGCAGTACAGGGGCTTGTGGCCCTGCAGCTTGCCCTGCTCGGCGGCCTTGTTCTGCTTGGCCTGGGAGATGATGGTGTCGACGGCGATGGTGGTCTTGCCGGTGGAGCGGTCACCGATGATCAGCTCGCGCTGGCCGCGGCCGATCGGGATCATCGCGTCGATCGGCATGATGCCGGTCTGCACGGGCACGGAGACCGACTTGCGGGTGATGATGCCCGGGGCGATCTTTTCGACGGGATACTGGGCGTCGCCCTTGATCGGGCCCTTACCGTCGACGGGTTCGCCGAGGGTGCTGACGACGCGGCCGAGCAGGCTCTTGCCGACCGGCACGGAAAGCAGGCGGCCAGTGGTGCGGACTTCGTCGCCGGCCTTGATGTGTTCGCCCGAGCCGAGCAGCACGCAGCCGACCTCGGTTTCCTCGAGGTTCAGGGCCAGGCCGTAGAGACCGCCGGGAAACTCGATCATTTCGTTGAGCATGACATCGCTCAAGCCTTCGATCTTGGCGGCACCGTCACCGATCTCGCGGACCACGCCGACGTTGGACTTGGTGACCGCCGTCTTGAGGCCGGCGATTTGGGATTCGATCTCCTGGAGGATGTTGCTCATGATGACTGCGTGTATTGGAAGGGTTGGGGCGGGACGCTGAAAGGGTGGAAGAAAGGGGCGGACGGAGGAGGCTCAGGAAAGGGAGACCCGCAGGTTTTCCAGACGGGCCTTGACGCTGCCGTCCCAGACATCGGAACCGACCTTGACGCGGATGCCGCCAAGCAGCTCCGGCTGGGTCTGGAATTCGAGACTGAGGGGGCGGCCGTACTTGGCGGCCAGGCTGGTGGCGAGGTTCGCCTGCAGCTCGGGGGTGAGCGGCGTGGCGCTTTCGACCAGGGCGCGGTGGCTGTCGATCTCCGCGCGAACCTGCCCCAGGAAGGCGTCGAGAATGGCGATGTAACCGCGCGGCTTCGAGGCGGCGACCTGGGCGACGACAAGGCGCACGCGGGATTCGTCGAGCTTGCCGTCGGCCAGGCAGGCGCGGAACAGCTGGCGGGAGGTGCGGCGTGCTTCCTTGCTGATTTTCATGGGCCGTGGAGTCGCGGGGGTCGGTTGGAAATCACAGGGAGACCTGGGCGGTCGTCTCCTGATTGATGCGGGACTGGTCGTCGGTGTTGAGGACCTTGCCGGTCACGCGCGAGGTGGCGTCGGCGACCATGCGGCCGAATTCGCGCTTGAGCTGGGACATGAGCTGCTCGTGTTCGAGCTGGGCCGCCTCGCGGGCCTTGGCGATGATCTGGCCGGCCTCATGCACGGCTTCCTGCTGGCGCTTCTCGGCGAGGGCGCGGGCGCTTTCGCCGGCTTCCTTGATCTGGCGCTCGGCCTCGGCATTGGCCTTGTCGAGCACGGCCTTGGCGTTCTTTTCCGCCTCGGCGAGGTCGCGGGCGATTTTTTCGAGTTTGGCCTCGCCATCGGCGATGCGCTGGCGGCGCTGCTCAAGCATGCCAAGGATCGGACCAAAGGCATACTTTTTCAGGATCATGAAAACGATCCAGAAGATGAGCACCTGGGCGAAGAATTTCGGCCAAGCAAGTCCGAACGTGTCGGCCAGGCTTGCGATAAAAACAGGCTGCGAGGTGATCATAGGTACGGCGAAGCGAGGGAAATGGAGTGAGGTGAAGCAGATGCCGGCGACCCGGAGGCGGGCCGCCGGCACAAAACGGGGATTAGCCGCCGAAACCGCCAAGGTAGGCGATAATGCCAAGGCCTTCCGCAAGGGCCATCGCGATGATGCCCAGGGTCAGGATGTTGCCGAAGGCGCCGGGGTTGCGGCCGACGGCTTCCACGGCCTTGGAGCCGATCATGCCGACGCCAAGGGCGGCGGCGGCACCGCCGATCGCCATGGTCAGGTTGCCGGTAAGGCCGCCGGCGGCGGCGCCGCCTTCAGCGGCCATCGAGATGAGTTCCATCGTCATAGGTGTGTCTGGTGTGGTTGTGTTGTCTCGCCCACGTCCACGCGTTGCGCATGGTCCCGCGGGCAAATTCCATCAATGATGATCCTCTTCGTGACCGTGATCATCATGGGTCGTGGACAGCTGGATGTACACCGCGCAAAGCAGGGTGAACACGATCGCCTGCAGCAGGCCGACCAGCAGTTCCATGAAGTAGAAGGGCAGCGGCAGGGCGACACTGCCCAGGAAGCTCAGGACGGGACCCTGGCTGGACATCAGGTCGCTCATCGTGTGCAGGACGTTTTCGCCGGCGAAGATGTTGCCAAAGAGTCGGATCGACAGGGTGACCGGGCGGATGACGATCGAGACGAGTTCGATGATGCCGACGAAGAAGAAGACCACGGCGACCGCGATGCCCATCAGGCCCTTGAGGCCGCCCTTGGGGCCGAAGGTGTGAACGATGAAACCCCAGATGCCGACTTCACGCAGGGTCAACACGATCCAGACCAGGAAGGCCGAGATGGCCAGACCGATCGTGGCGTTCAGGTCGGCGGTCGGCGGGCGCAGCAGCGGCGACTCGGCCGCCTTGATGGAGAGAAGACCCGTGCCCTCGCCCCAGCCGATGGTGCCAACGCCCGGGAACAGACCAAACCAGTTCGAGACGAGGATGTAGATGAAAAGGGTGCCGAGCAGCGGGAAGGCGCGCTTGGCCTGCTTTTCACCAACGATGCCAACCACCTGGCCGTAAAGGAACTCGATGACGAACTCGAGGAAGTTCTGCGCCTTGTGCGGCACCAGGGTCATGTTGCGGGTCGCCTTGCGCGAGAACCACAGGACGATGCCGAGGACAACGAGAGCGACCACCACCGAGTTGGTCAGGAAACCCAGGAAACTGACGTCCTTGAAAAGCTCCGAGGCGTAACTGTGCACACCGCTGGCGAGCACGGGTGTGGCGAAGGATGGCGGGAGGGTCAGGAACGACATGGCGTTAGGTTGGCCGGGGCCAGAAAAGTGTTTTAGCCTGAGGCCAAGAAGCCGCAAGGGTTATTTGTGAAATTTTTCACAAAGTCCCCAGACGACCTCTTCCGGCTGCGCTGAAAGTCTCATTCTAACCACGAGGATGGGAAAAAACATCCCCCCTTTACCAAGCCGTCCAGCCGCCGTCCACAGGCAGGTCAATGCCGGTGATGTAACTGGCGGCGTCGGCCAGCAAAAAAGCAACGGCACCGGCGATCTCCACGGGCTCGCCGACCCGCCCCAGCGGCAGGCGGTCGGCCAGGCGGGCGACAAATTCCGGGTGCGCGGCCTGCACGGCGGGGTTGGGAAACGGCCCGGGGGAAATCGAATTGCTGCGCACCCCGCGGTCACCGTAGTGGGCGGCAAAGTAGCGTGCCATCTGGCGCACACCCGCCTTGTTGACGCCGTACTCAACCGGATTGGGCGTGAGGGCATGGCCGTACAGGCGCGGATCCGGGGCGACGGCGCCATACATGCTGGCGAAGAAGACCAGACTGCCGCTGCCGGCCTCGGCCATGCGCTCGGCGACCGCCCGTGCCAGCACAAAACCGCTGGTGAGGTTGCCGTGGTTGACCTCATCAAACTCCTCGGCGCTGAGTTCATGCAAGCGTTTCGCCGTTGAGGCGTAGGTGAGGTTAACCAATCCCTGCGGCACGCCGTGGCGCAGGGCCTGGCTGGCGACAAACTCGTCGATGCCCTCGGTGGCATGGGCATCGAAGTCGGCCGCCACGATTTCCCCCGAAGGCCGGGCCCGCTCCAGGAAGGCCTCGGCGCGGCCGGGCAAATCGGCGCAGAGCACCCGCGCGCCCAGGGAAGCCAGCGTCAGCACCGTGGCCTGTCCCAACCAACCTGCGCCGCCGATGACCCAGATGCGCCGGCCGGCAAGATCAAACGGGGAGTTGCCTGTTTTCATGGCCGCCATCATGCCGTGCCTTCAGGCGACATGCAATCCTTGGCTGCCGTCCGCGCCGGCAGCTTTTGCTTGGCAAAGCGGCGCCACCCTGGTACAAGCCGCGGCAAGTCTGCGTTATCCTGCCATGCCCTCCCCCTCCCTGCCCAACCGCCGCCACTTTCTTGCCACCCTGCTCGGCGCCGGCGCCGCGGGTGTCGCCACCACCCGCGCGGCCGCCCTCAGCTACAAGGGCGAGAACCTGCGCTACGGCCTGGTGACCTACCAGTGGGGGGCGGACTGGCCGCTGCCGGTCCTGCTGGCCAACTGCGAACAGGCCGGCGTGCTCGGCGTCGAACTGCGCGTCGAACACGCCCACGCCGTCAGCCCAACCCTGAACGCGGCCCAGCGCGAGGAGGTGCGCGCCCGCTTTGAGGATTCCCCCGTGGAGGTGCTCGGCATGGGCACCAACTGCGCCTTCCACAGCCCCAACGCCAACGACCGGCAGGCCCAGATGGCCCTGGCGCGCGACTTCATCAAGCTCAGCCACGACATCGGCGGCAGCGGCGTCAAGGTGAAGCCCGACAAACTGCCCAAGGAGGTTCCCGTCGAGCGCACCCTCGAGCAGATCGGCCGGGCCCTCGCCGAACTCGGCGATTACGCCCTCGGCTTCGGCCAGGAAATCCGCCTGGAAGTGCATGGCGACGTCACCGACCTCGGCCGCATCCGCACCATCATGGAGATCGCCGACCGCCCGAACGTGCGCGTCTGCTGGAACTCCAACAAACCCGACCTCGACGGCGAGGGCCTGGCGGCGAACTTCGCCAAGGTGGCCGATTTCCTCGGTCAGACGGTGCACGTGCACGAGGTGGGCGACGGCACCTACCCCTACGACAAGCTGGCGGAATTGCTGGTCGGTGTCGACTACGCCGGCTGGGTGTTGCTCGAGGCCAGCAGCAAGCCGGCCGACCGGGTCGCCGCGCTGGCCGAACAGAAAACGCGCTTCCTGGAACTCGTCAACCAGGCCCGGGCCAAGGCCTGAGCCCGCTCACCAGACGCGCTCGATGAAGCGCTCAATGAAGCCCTTGGCGGCCGCCGGCTTGGTGTACTTGCGGCCGTCGCCCGTGTCGCGCTGCGGCGGCGCGAGCGGTCCCTTGTGGTCGATGACGCGCAGCGACTGGATTTCGATGCGGGCGATCGGACAGTCATTGCCGTCGACCGGCATCTTGGCGATGCGTTCCAGCGTCTCCAAGCCGGAGACCACCTGGCCAAAGACGGTGTACTGGCCATCCAACGAGCCGCTCTTGCCGAGGCTGAAGTAAAATTGGAAACCGTTCGAGCGGCGATCGGGATTGACCGCGTCCGCACGTCGTCCCATGGCGACCGCCCCCTTGCGGTGACGGCGCTTGATCTCGGCCGGCACGGTCTTTGACTCGCCCCCGGTGCCCCAGCGTTCGCGCGCGCCCTCGTCGGCCGTGAGCGGGTCGCCGGTCTGGACGATGAAGCCCTCGATGGCGCGGTGAAAGGCCAGGCCGTTGTAGGCGCCGGCCTCGGCGTTGTCGCGGAAGTTGGCAACCGTCTTCGGCGCGTCCTGGCCGTAGAGCACGAACATGACGGATTCGACGGTGCCGCCGAACGCGACCTCCATGACCGCGAGCTGGCGCGTCTCGTCCGCCTTCCATTTGGCCGGATCTTCCAGATCGAGATCGGCGGTGCTGATGACGGTTTTGCGGCCGCGCGTCGTGACGGTCGGCCCGCCGGGCACAGGCACGGGGGCGGGCTGGCCGGCCGCTTCAAAGAGCTGGCGCTGGGCCTCATCGGCCAGGCGCTCGATCGGCGGCAGCGGGGTCAGCGGCTGGAGCGGCGCCGGCACGGTGGCCGGCACCGAGGCCGGGGCATTCGCCGGCAAAGGCTCCTGGGTGGGCAATTGCTGGGCGGCCACAAAGGGCGCGGCGGCGAGGGCGAGCAGCAGGGGGAGTTTCACGGTGTCGGCAACAGTGGAGGGACCGCGTTTCACTGGGGCGCACCGGGCGGCAGGCCACTGATCGTCTCACGCGGCGGGGCGGCCGGCGGCGGCGCCTCGGCGGGCATCGAATAGCTTGGCGGCGGCGCCGTGTACTGGTAGGTGCGCCGCGGCGCACCGCGCGACTTGCGCTGCGGCAACCCCCACTGGACATCCAACTGGTCCATTTCCGCGACCGTCGGATTGGTGGCATCGGCCCGGCCGCCGGAACTGCAGGAAACGAGGGCGAGCAACGGCAGCGCGAGGAGGGAGGAACGGAGGAGGGTCATCGGCAGGGCAGGTGTTGGATCCTTAGGCTGGCGGAGATACTAGTCATGGCGTCGCCGACAAGCAACTGCGAATCCGGTGCCGCCACTCCCTGGCGCAGGTAACCGAGGCCGTGCAGACGATCCTCGAGCGGATGGCGCGCGCAACTGGTGATGACGCCGGCGCGCGTGCCGTCCGGCAGCCAGAGCTCGGCACCGGCCGTCGGCTCGCCGGATGCCGCCACCCAGATCACCAGTTCGCGGGGCATACGGCCGGTACTCTTGATGCGTGAGAGCACTTCCTGGCCGACATAACAGCCCTTCGTAAAACTCATCACCTCGTCTTCCAGGCCGGCCTCCTGCGGAAAGGCTTCGGCATTCAGTTCCTGCGGGCTCGCCGGCACGCCGCGCAGGATGCGCAGCGTCTCGGCCTCGTCGTCGGTCAAGGGATCGGCGGCCGGAGCCGGCGCGTTGGCTGGCAGCCAGAAATCGCTGCCGGCACAGGCCAGCCGGTTGGCGGCCAAACCTTCGCCGTCCAAACCGGATCCGAAGCGATGCCAGAGCTGCCAGTCCTCGGTGACATCCTCCAGTTCCGCGTCATCGGCGATGAGGTAGCGCCCGAGGCGGGCGCCGAGCGATTCGCGCAGGGCGGCGGGCGCATCGATGAGCAGGCTGTCACCCTCGGGCGACGCATGGAAAAACACATCCCCCTCGATCCGGCCCCTGGCCTGGGTGACGCAGGCATGCAGGGCGCGGCGGGCATCGGCCTGGCGCACGTCCTGAGTGACTTGGCCGTTCAAGTAACGCACGCGGTCGGGCCCGGACAAGCGCCACTTCGCACGTCCGGAGAGGTTCAGCCAGCCGCCCTCGGCCTGCAGCCGTTGCCAGAGCTCCGCGTTCATGAGGGCAAGCGGCCGATGACTGAAAAATCCAGATCACCGAGACCTGCTGCTGCCGCGGCGCGCATGGCCTCGGCCGTGCAGTCAAGCGCCGGCGTGGACAACCCCGCGCCGGCGGCGAGTTCGCGGGCGAAGTCGGCGTCCTTGAGCATGTTGACGAGGGCGAAGTGCGGCTCGAAGTCGCCCTGCATCAGGGCCGGCAGCTTCATGGCGAGCAGCGGCGAGTGATTGGCATTGGCCTCGAGCGCCGTCTGCAGCGCCGCCAGCGGCACGCCCTCGGCGCGGGTGATGGCCGCCGCCTCGGCCAGGGCCTTGACGGTGACCGCGGTGACCAGGTTGGTGACGATCTTCAAAACCATGGCATCGCCAATGCCACCGAGATGCAGGATCTTCACCGAGCTGAGTTCGAGCACCGGGCGCGCGCGCTCGAGCAGGGCGGCGTCGCCCCCCACATAATAGACCAGCTTGGCGTTCTGCGCGGCCATCTTGCTGCCGGTGAAGGGCGCATCCAGGAAGCCGGCGCCGGCCGCGGAACACAGGGCCGCGGCCTCCAGCACGGCCGCCTTGCTGACCGTGGCATGGTTGAGCACCAGGTGCTCCGGCGTCAGCGCGGGCGCGAGGTCGCGCAGCGCCTCAAGCAGGGCGGCGGAATCGCGCACAAAGATCTGCAGCACTTTCGCCGCCCCGGCGACCGCGCGTGGACTGGCCAGCGAGCCGGTCTTGCCGGTGCGACTCCAGGCATGCACCCGATGGCCGGCGGCACGCAGGTGCCCGGCGACCCGGCCGCCGATGATGCCCAGACCGAGCACGCCGATGTCCAGAGGGGCGTCCTTCATGGCGATGCGCGCGGGCTCAGCCCTCAAACTTTTTCACCAGCAGGGCCGAGTTGTGACCGCCGAAGCCAAAGCTGTTGCTGAGCGCGGCGCTGAGCTTGGCCGGGCGCGCCTCATTGGCGACGATGTCGACATCGACCTCCGGATCCGGGTTCTCGACGTTGATCGTCGGCGGCACCACCTGGTCGCGCAGGGCGAGCACGCTGGCGGCCAGCTCGATGCCACCGGCGGCTCCGAGCAGGTGGCCGGTCATCGACTTTGTGCCGGAGACCAGCAGGCCCTTGCGGGCGAACTCGCCGAAGGTGCGCTTGATGGCGCGCAGCTCGCAAAGGTCGCCGACCGGCGTCGAGGTGGCGTGGGCGTTGACGTACTGCACCTCCTCGGCATTGAGGCGGGCGTGGCGCAGGGCCATTTCCATGCACTTTGAGGCGCCGATGCCTTCCGGATGCGGCGCGGTGAGGTGGTAGGCGTCGGCGGTCACGCCATAGCCGGCGAGCTCGCAGTAAATTGTCGCTCCGCGCTTCTTGGCGTGCTCGAGCTCCTCGATGACCACGACCCCGGAGCCTTCGCCCATGACAAAGCCGTCGCGGTCCTTGTCCCAGGGCCGCGAGGCGCGCTCGGGCTCGTCGTTGCGCAGCGAAAGCGCCTTCATGTTGGCGAAGCCGGACAGGCCGCAGGGCCGGATGCTCGCCTCGGAACCGCCGCAGACAATGGCGTCGGCATCGCCGAACTTGATGATGCGCCAGGCCTCGCCGATGTTGTTGTTCGAGGTCGCGCAGGCGGTGGTGATGCACATGTTCGGGCCCATGAAGCCGAACTCGGTGGCGATCATGCCCGTGGCGATGTTGGTGATCATCATCGGGATGAGGAAGGGCGAGACGCGGCCCGGCCCCTTGTTGAGCAGGATCTCATACTGGGCCTCAATCGTGCTCAGGCCGCCGATGCCGCTGCCGACCATGACACCGATGCGGTGCAGATCCAGGCTGTCCGGGTTCAGGCCGCTGTCCTTGACCGCCATCTTGGAGGCCGCCATGGCCAGCTGGAAAAAGCGGTCGGCGCGGCGCGCCTCCTTGTGGTTGTTGAAGAAGGGCGTCGGATCAAAATCCACCACCTCACCGGCGATCTTGCAGTCGTAGTTCGTCGTGTCCATGCTCTGGATGCGGCGAATGCCGCTCTTCCCGGCGACGAGGTTTTTCCAGAAATCGTCCTTGTTGTTTCCCAGGGGGGAAACGACTCCGATTCCGGTGATGACGACGCGACGCTCGCTCATGAGGGGCAGTGGGGGTGGTGGAGGGGTTGAAACTGAAGCAGGAGAGAACACGCTTTACATGCCGGGGCAAGGGATTTTCAATCGCCGGACATGCCCTCGCTCGACCACGAAAACCAGCTCCGCGCCGCCGGCCACCGCCGCGTCGCCGGCATCGATGAAGCCGGCCGCGGCCCGCTCGCCGGCCCGGTCTGCGTGGCCGCCGTCGTACTGCCGGACGACTTCACCCACCCGCGGCTCAACGACTCCAAAAAGCTCACCGAAAAGCGCCGCGAGGAGCTGTATGCCGAGCTCACCGCCGATCCCCGCATCCGCTGGCACTGCGAAACCGTGACGGCCGCCGAGATCGACCGTGTCAACATCCTGCAGGCCACCTGGCTGGGCATGCGCCGCTGCGCCCTCGCCCTGACCCCGCGGCCCGACGCCGCTCTCATCGATGGCAAGCCGGTGCGCGATTTTCCTGTGCCGCAGCGCGCGCTGGTGAAGGGCGACAGCCTCAGCTTTTCCATCGCCGCCGCCAGCATCATCGCCAAGGTGACGCGCGACCGCCTGATGCTTGCACTGGCAGTCCGCCACCCCGGTTACGGCTTCGAGATTCACAAGGGCTACCCGACGCCGGCGCACCTGGCCGCCCTGGAACGACTCGGCCCCTGCCCCGAACACCGCGTCAGTTTTGCCCCCGTGGCGCGCCTAGCGGACGGCGGCCTGTTCAAATTTGCGGCAGACCACCCCGCTCGTTGAGGCTGCCGCAGGCCGGGCAGCGCGTGACGCGTTCGGCGCGCGGCGGAATCGCGTAGTTGCAGCCGCAGATGCGGCACTGGATGGCGATGCGGCGCCGGCGCGCCTCGCGGCGCTGCTCACGCCAGAAACTGTGGAACCACAGCAGGCAGACCAGACTCACGCCGATCAGCATGACCAGAGTGATGAGTTGCCCGAGGCCGATGCTGATCACGGCGCGGACTCCTCCTTCCATTGCAGGCGCACCAGTCCGGTCGTTACCGTGCCGGGCGGCGCCTCGCGAAAACGCAGCGCGCGCAGGGCTTCGGCCAGGCCGGCCCCCAGTTCCGCCTCCTCCGTCAGAGCCAGGGGCAGCGCGTGGCTGACCCGGCCGCGGGCATCGACCGCGAGGTGAAACTGCAGTCGCGCGGTTTCCGCCAGCGGCACATCGCCGAGATCAACAACAGCGGGTGCGCGCGCCGCGAGGGCCTGGTCAAAGACCGGCACCAGACGCTGCCGGGGCGACGCGGGGCCGGTGGCCGGAGCCGCCACGGCGACGGGTGGCGGCAGCAGTCGCAGCCCCGCGGCCACCGGCCGGACCGTCAAGCCGTCGGCAAGATCCGCGGGCAGCGGCTTGAGACGCAGTTCCTGGCCGGCATAGCCCGGTGTCAGGCGCGGCCGACGGATGGCGACCGCCGGGGTGGGGGGCTCGGCAGGCAGGATGGGGAAACTGCGGTCCATCGCCCGATGGATGAGGGCGCGCTCGGCCGGCACCTCCGGATTGAGCACCAGCACGTGCTGCGGCCGCACGTCGCGACCGGTGGGGGTCGGCGCGACCACCCGGAAAACCACGAACAAGCCAAGCAATCCGATCAGGGTCAGCAGGAGGGCAACGACCATGCGCAACCAGCTGCGGTCGTCGCCCAGCCAGTCGAACAGCAGCTTCCGCCCCGGATCCTGGGCCTGCGCCTTCATGATCGTGGACGGTTGGGCTGCGGGGTGGTCGACAGGGCCACTTCATACCCCAGTTCCTGGGCGATGTTGACCACCTCCACCACCCGGCCCTGGGAGGCGTTGCGGTCGGCGTGAATGATGACGCGGCGATCGCCGTCGAGCCGCTCGAGCAGGCGGGCACGCAGCTCGCCGGCCTCAAGACGCTGGCCGTCGAGATAGACCCAGGCCTCCTCGCCGGCGGTCAGGGTCAGGGTGTGGGCACGGTCAAAACCGCTGAGCCGGCTCGACGAACGCGGTTTTTCGACCGTGATGCCCGACTGGGCGACGAAGCCGCTGCTGAACAGGAAGCAGACCACCAGCAGCAGGATGACATTGAGCAGCGGCGCAATGTAGAGCCAGGGGCTCTGCCTGGGCAGATGGCTTTCCAGCTTCATGGCGCCTCACTTGTGGCCGCGGGCACGGGCGGCGGGCGCCTCGGCAGCACCCGCATGGCGGAACTCAACGATGTTGTCGCCGTCGCGCGCATCCTCGATCAGGTTGACCACCTCAACCCCGGCGCGCTCCAGATCGTGCATGATGGCGCGGGCTCGAGCGCTCAGGAAGGCGTAGCAGAGGTAGGCGGGGATGGCGACGACCAGGCCAAGCGCCGCGGTGATCAGGCTTTGATAAACACCGGCGGCGACTTCGGCGGGGGTGGCGCTGCCCTGGGCCGCGGAAAGGTTGGTGAAGCTGTTGAGCAGGCCGACCACCGTGCCGAGCAGGCCAATGAGCGGGGCGACATGGGCGATGGCATTGAGGATGCCGAGGTAGCGCTCCAGCCGGGGCACCTCCAGCTGACCCGCCTCCTGGACGATCTCCTTGAGCTGCTCGCGCGGCGCATGATGGCGCAGCAGGGCGGCGTGGATGACGCGACCGGCCGGCACGCGGGTGGCCAGGGCCTCCTGCAGCGCCTCGGCGAAATTGCGCTTGCGAATCAGGGCGGCCAGACCGGAGAGAAACTCGCCGATGTTCATGCCGGCGCGGTGGAAGTAGGCCAGGCGCTCCAGAAAAATGGCGAGCGACAGGCCCATGCAGGCCATCAGGAGCCAGACCAGGGGGCCGCCTTTGGAAATGAGTTCTGTCATGTCGTTGCTGGTGACGCGGTCCGCTGCGCGTCCGCCGGCGGACGGCGCGACGAACCTCGCAACGAGCATGTTTTATGCCTTGCGATTGGATTTGCAAACACCTCTGTGAGAATATTGCCGTCCCGAGCCATGGAAATCCCCCCGCCGTCCCCGCCGCCGTGCGTCCTGCTGGCGGAACCCAGCCTGCCCTTCCGGCGGGTCATCCGCGAGGCTCTGGAATCCTTCCATCACTGCCGGGTCGACGAGGCACCCAGCGCCGAACGCGCCTTCGAACTCGCCCTTCAGCAACCCTACCAACTCTTTCTCTTCGCCCTCGATCTGCCGGACTTCTCCGGCCTGCTGCTGGACCGCCTGCTCGCCCGCGCCTTTCCCCGCGCCCACGCCGGCAGCCTGACCTCGCCGCCCGTGGTCTTCCTTGGCCGGCCAGAGACAGCCGCCAGTCTGTTTGGTGCCCAGCGCGACGCCCGCCACCGCGGCCTGCTGCCCTCCCCCCCGAAGCTCGACGCCCTGCTTGCCCTCACCCGCGGCTTGCTCCCCCTTCCCCTCCCCCGATGACCCCACGCGTCTTTCCCTGCGCCGACCGCCTCGGCGTCAAAATTTGCGGCATCACCACCGCCGAACAGGCCCTTGCCATCGCCGACCTCGGCGCCGACGCCCTCGGGCTGAATTTCTGGCCAGGTTCAAAACGCTACCTCGCCCCCTCCCTGGCCGCCACCTGGGTGCCCAATCTGCTGCCGCGCACCACCGTGGTCGCCGTTCTGGTCAATCCCGAGCCGGCCCTGATCGACCGCCTCGCCGCCGAACCCCTCGCCCACCTCCTGCAACTGCATGGCGATGAATCACCGGCCGCCATCGGCAGCCTGATGGAGCGCGGTTTCACGGTCATCAAGGCCTTGCAGGTGCGCGACCGTGCCTCGCTCGACGCCATTGGCGACTACCCCTGCCAAACCCTGCTGCTCGACGCCCACAATCCCGGCAGCTACGGCGGCGGCGGCGCCACTTTCCCGTGGGAGCTTTTCAGCGTCGCCCGCGAGCGTTTCCCCGACAAGACGCTGATTCTCTCCGGCGGACTGAACCCGGGCAACGTCGCCGAGGCGGTGCGCCAGACCCGGCCGGCCGCGGTCGATGTCGCCAGCGGTGTCGAAAGCGCCCCCGGTGTCAAGGACCTCCTCCAGGTGGCCGACTTCATCGCCGCGGCGCGGGCCGCGGCGGCTTGATTCCCGGATCAGCTGGCAGCCCTGTCGAGCCCGAGGTCCGGGCCGCACGACTGCGCCCCGCGGGCAAAACCCTCCGCCTCCGGCATGACATCGGCGGGATCGACCGGCAGACGCATGATCAGTTCCAGGCCACGCGGCTCCAGACGCCGCGCCTCAATCGTGCCGCCGTGCAGGTGGACAGTGACAAAGCAGGTCATCATGTTGATGCCAAAATCGTCGGAGCGGCGGCTGCGGGTGAAGAAGGGATCGAACAGGTTGACTGCCCGGTCCTTGGCCTCCCAGCCGCCGTTGTCCAGCAGGGTGATGACCAGTTGGCGACGGTTCGCCAGCGGATCCTCCTCGACCCCCGCGCGGACTTCAAAGCTTTCGCCGGACTTGAGATGGGTGATCTCCTCAATGAACAGCAGGTGCCAGAGCTGACGGAAACGGTCGCCATGCACAAAGACCGAAGGCAGACCGGCGTCGATCTCGCAACGGAAGCGCAAGTTGCGCTCGCGCAGGTGCTCGTCGAACAGGCCGTGCTGCTCGTCGATGACATCCTTGAGCGACACCCATTCGTCGCGCTCCAGCTTGCGGACGTTCGAAGCGTAGGCGAGGTGCGAGAGCATCGACTGGATGCGGTCCAGCTGGACCAGCGCCTGGTGCTGTGTCTCGGTCCAGAAGGTGACGTCGCGGGGTGGATGCCCGCCCACCTCCTCCATGAGTTTCATCGGTGCCAGGTCGATGAAGGCGCGCACCACGGTCAGCGCATTGCGCAGGTGGTGATTGAGCCCCTCGGCCATGATCCCCATGCCGACGACACGGTCGGCCATGAGGTGGCCGCGGATGGCCTCGGCCTTCTCCGAAAGCAGCCGCTCCTTTTCGAGCAGGCCGCGGTAGTGCGCCATCGCCTCCTTGAGCACCTCGCCAAGTTCCCCCGGCTCGATCGGCTTGTGCAGATAGCGAAAGGCCCGTCCCTGATTGACGGCACTGACCGCGGCGGCGTAATCGGTGTAGGCCGTGACCAGGATGCGCACGATGTTGGGATTGAGCCGGCGGGCGCGCTCCAGCAGGGCGACCCCGGATTCACCGGGCATGCGCTGGTCGGTGATCAACACCCCGATGCGCGGTCCGTAGTGCTCCAGAATCCGGTAGGCATCGGCGGCATTGTCCGCCGTGTGGATGACGTACTGCTCCTCAAAAATCTGGCGAAAGTAGCGCAGCGAGATCGCCTCGTCATCCACGTAGAGAATGTGAAATCCGGGAGTGGCGTCTGGGTTCATGGCTGGAACAGACGAATCCCGGCGCGTCCAAGCGTCGAAGGACGGAGGTTGGGGCTGGCCGGCGTTTGGACGCGCACTGAAATCATGGAGTCGGCAATCAACCCTCAGCATGAACTCCCGACGCCAGTTGGCAAGCTCCGTTTTTCACAAAGGCTGGAATCAGCAGCAGACAGCCCGGGACGATGCGGCGAAAGGCGGGCTTGCACGCCCCCGTTTAGAACAGTAAACTGCCCCATCATGAACACCCCCGCCCTCCTTGCCGCCTTCGGCCCGCTCGGCACGCCCGAGCTCATCATCATTGCCATCCTCGTGCTGGTGCTGTTCGGGGCCAAGAAACTCCCCACCTTCGCCCGCAGCCTGGGCAAGAGCATGGGCGAATTCAAGAAGGCCCGCGACGAATTCGAACATGAACTGACCCGCGCGCAGGAAGAGGTCGAGCGTCCCACCATCCCGGCAACCCCGGAAAAGCGCCAGCCGGTCAACACGCCCCAGGACGTTTGATCCAAGCCGACTCACCGGCATGATCCGCCTGTGCGCATGGCGGCGCCTGCTCGGCGCCCTGCTGCTTCTGTCGCCTGCGGCGGCCGCGCAGGAATCCGTCACCTTTTGCGCCTACAACCTGCGCAATTGGCTGAACCAGGCCGATGCCAGCGACCCCAAGGCCGCGCCACGGGACAAACCCGAGCGTGAAAAACGCAAGGTCGTCGAGTTCCTCAAACAAATCCGCCCCGACATCCTCGGCATCTGCGAAATCGGCACGCCCGCCGACCTCGCTGATCTGCAGGCGCGGCTGCGCGCCGCCGGCCTCGACCTGCCACACCATGAATTCTGCCGCGGCGCCGACCCGCAGCGCAGCCTGGCCCTGCTTTCACGCCATCCGATCCGCCAGCGCCGCTCGGCCGGCCCCCTGCCCTACCGCATCGACGGCGAGACCCTGCGCCTGCAGCGTGGCATCCTTGATGCCAGCGTCGCCGTCGCCCCCGGCTTCGAACTGCGATTCATCGGGGTTCACCTGAAGTCGCGCCGTGAAGTTGCCGAGGCGGATCAGGAACTCATGCGCCGCAGTGAGGCCCACCTGCTGCGCCGCCACCTCGACGCCATCTACGCCA
Source organism: uncultured bacterium (assembly GCA_966252325.1). GTDB lineage: Bacteria > Verrucomicrobiota > Verrucomicrobiia > Verrucomicrobiales > Verrucomicrobiaceae > Prosthecobacter. Next base: position 35,636 of record CBINON010000045.1, read on the forward strand.
CCGAATCACAGCCTTCGCTCGTGGTTTACGGTGACTTCAACACCCACCGCAACGAACCCGCCCTGCTGGAGGTCATCGGCAGCCGGGCACTCGACAGCCACCTGTTGGAGATCCCCGTGCGCGACCGCCACGGCCTGCTCTGGACCCATTTCTGGGAGGCCGCCGATGTTTACAGCCGGCTCGACTACCTCTTCGTCAGCCGCTCCCTGCGCCCGCGCGTCGACAGCGCCCGCAGTCGGATCTTTGACGCCCCCGATTTCGAGGTCGCCAGCGACCACCGGCCGCTGGTGCTCATCCTCAAGCCGCCGGCACCCTGACCCTCACCCCAGCCGGGCCTGCGCCGCCGCCGCATCGAGCGCGATCTGTTCGCGCAACTCCGCCAGCGAGACAAAGCGCCGCTCGGGCCGCAGAAAGGCCTCCAAGCGCACCTCCAGGTCGCGGCCGTACAGGTCACCCTGCCAGTCGAACACATGCGTCTCCAGCAGCGGCGCTGCGGCTCCGCCCTCCACCGTCGGACGCACACCGAGGTTGGCGACGCCGGCACGCCAGACGCCATCGACCTCGGCACGCACCGCGTACACCCCGAACGGCGGCAGCAGGCCCGCCTCGGGTGCCACATTGGCGGTGGCAAAGCCGAGTTCACGGCCCAGACGGCGCCCCGCCACAACCTTGCCGAACAAACTGTAGGTACGACCCAGGAGGCGGCCGGCGCGCTCCAGGTCACCGCCGGCCACCGCCTCGCGGATCGCCGTGCTGCTGACCACCTCTTCGCCCACCCGCACCGGCGGCACACCGTAAACGGCAAACTGATGCTTCTGGCCGAGATCCATGAGCGAGTGGATGTTGCCGCCGCGCCCGCGCCCGAAGGTCCAGGTGTAACCGACCGAGATGCAACCGAGCCGGCAGGCGCCGGACAGTTGGGCGACAAACACCTCGGCCGGCGTCGCCGCCACCTCGGCGGTGAAAGGAAAGGCCAGCACGCCCGCCACCGGCAGGCTTTCAAGCAGGCGCAGCCGGTGTCCCGGGCCGCAGAGGCGCAGCGGCGCGCGCGCCGGCTGCAGCACGGCGAGCGGGTGCGGTTCAAAACTCATCACCACCGCCTGGCCGTGATGCTGGCGCGCATGCTCCGCCGCCGCGGCAATGACTTCTTGGTGACCGAGATGCAGGCCATCAAAGACGCCGATGGCCAGCGCCACCGGACCATCCAGCTGACCGAGCTGCTCCAAACGTTCGAAACACAACATGGGCAGTTCTTCGCCCACGTCGCACGGCTTGGCAAAAGGCTTGTGAAAAGCCCTCATCTTGAACAAAACCCGCCAAAAACGTGTCCAAACCGGCAAGAAAGGAGTCCCCCATGAACCCCAGCCTCAATCCAAGCCGCCCCGGCTGGAGGCGCAATGCCGAGGACGCGGGAGGTGGCGGCGGCAGCCCGACCGGACGCACACCGCGCATCGGTCTCGCCCTCTCCGGCGGCGGCGCCCGCGGTCTCGCCCATGTCGGCGTCATTGAAGTCCTTGAGGAGGCCGGCATCCCCATCTCTGCGGTCGCTGGCACCAGCATGGGCGCCTATGTCGGTTCCCTGCATGCCGCCGGCCTGAAGTCTGCCGACCTGCGCGACCTGGCGCGTGAGATCCGCGACCGCCGCACCCTGCTGCGCCTGCTCGACCCGGTCTTCCCCCCCACCACCGGCCTGATCCGCGGCCTGCGCATCCGCCGCCATTTGGAACGCAGCCTCGGGGGGCGCCACTTTGAGGACCTCGACATGCCGCTGCTTGTGGTCGCCGCCGACCTCGACAGCATGGCCGCCCACGTCTTCGACCGCGGCCCGGTCGGTCCGGCCGTGCACGCCAGCGCCGCCATCCCCGGCCTGTGCGCGCCGGTGCACATCGACGGCAGACGCTTCACCGACGGCGGCGCGGTCGAGCCCCTGCCGGTGAGTCTGCTGCGCGAACGCTTCACCCTCGACCACGTCATCGCCGTCAATGTCATGCCGACCCCGGATGACATCCGTGCCTGCCCGGGCGGAGTTTTCGCGCCGCCAGACACGCGCGGCCATCGCCCCGGCCACTTGCTGCGCCGCCTGCTGCGGCCCTTCAACCTGCTCGCCCACGGCCAGGTGCTCGACACCTTCCGCCGCGCGCTCATGTGCGCCCAGCTCGGCTTGGTTGAGAAGGAGTGCCGCGGCGCTGACCTCGTCATCCATCCCTTCTTCTGCGAAAGCACCTGGTTCGATTTCGAGAACTTCGACCGCTACCTGCGCGCCGGTCGCGCCGCCGCGGAAGCCGTCCTGCCGGAGCTGTTGGCCCTGGCCGGCAGGCCCCACCCCAAACCGGAACACCGCCATGAACCTCCTGCCCGCCTCGAAACCGGCGTGGGATGCCACGCCGCCTGAAGTCTGGCGCGAGTGGCAACTCCGCCGCCTGCGCCGCTACCTCGCCGACCGCGTCCTGCCGTTCAGCGCCCACTACCGGCGCCTCTTCGCCGAGTGCGGGCTAGAGCCTGGCGACCTGAAATCGCTCGACGACTGGAGCGAGGCCCCGTTCACCACCAAGGGCGCTCTCACCGTGCCGCGCGAGCAGCAGCGCGAGTTCGTGCTGCTGCCGGACGCCGAGACCCTCGGCCGCGACTGGAGCGTCCGCCTGCAGGCCCTGTTGCACGGCCGGGCCGCCGCGCGCGCGGCCCTCGACCGTGAATTCAGGCCGGTCCTGCTCACCAGCACCACCGGCCGCTCCTCCGAACCGGTGCCCTTTTTGTTCAGCAAGCACGATCTCGACAACCTCGACATCACCGGCCGGCGCCTGATGGAATGCGGCCGCTCGCAAAAGGACTTCCGCCACCTCAACGCCTTCCCGTTCGCCCCGCACCTTGCCTTCTGGCAGGCCCACCACGCCGGCCTCAGCTTCGGCACCTTCATGGTCAGCACCGGCGGCGGCAAGGCCATGGGCACCGACGGCAACCTGCGCCTGATTGACCGCATCCAGCCGGATGTCCTCATCGGCATGCCCACCTTCCTCTACCACCTGCTGCGCGAGGGACTGGAGCAGGGGCGCCACTGGCCCAACCTGAAGCGCCTTGTGCTCGGCGGCGAAAAGGTTGCCAGCGGCCTGCGCGCCCGCCTCGCCCGCCTGGCCCGCGAACTCGGCGCCCGCGACACCCACATCATCAGCACCTACGGCTTCACCGAGGCCAAGATGGCCTTCCCGGAATGCCCGGCCGGCACCGAGGCCAGCGGTTTCCACCTCAGCCCCGACCTTGCCCTCATCGAACTCATCGAACCTCGCACCGGCCGACCGGTCGGCCCCGGCGAACCCGGCGAGATCGTCTTCACCCCGCTCGACGCCCGCGGCACGGTCGTGCTGCGCTACCGCACCGGCGACATCGCCGAGGGCGGCCTGTCTTGGGAGCGCTGCCCGCACTGCGGCCGCCTCGGCCCGCGCCTGCTCGGCCCGATCAGCCGCGTCAGCGAGGTGCGCGAACTGCACTTCGACAAGATCAAGGGCACCCTGGTCAACTTCAACCTGCTCGAGCACCTGCTCGACGACCAGAAAGGCGTCGCCGCCTGGCAGATCGAACTGCGCAAGCGCGACAACGACCCGCTCGAGGTCGACGAACTCATCCTGCACGTGGCTCCGGAAAACGGTGTCAACGTCGAGGACCTGCAGCACCGCGTCGCCCGCCGCGTCGCCGAGGCCACCGAGGTCAGCCCAAACGCCGTCGAATTCCACGACCTGCCCGACCTGCGCAACCGTCTCGGCATCGGCACCCTGCTCAAGGAGGCCAAGCTGCTCGACCGGCCGCCCCCCCCCCCCCCCCCCACCCCCACCCCACCACGAAAACACCCCCCCAAAACCACACCCCCGCACCCCACCCCACCACCGCGCCCGCTCTGCGCTGCCCAAACACATCCTCATTCACGCCTTGGAAGCACCGCAGCTGCCCACCGAGAGGTAACCATGAAAGAATCACCCGCCGTCTCCCGGCGCGCCCTCCTGACCGGAAGCGGAGCCGTCGCCCTCACCGGATCGCTGGCACTCTCAGCGCCATTCGCCCAGTCAGCAACAGCGGCACCCCCAAACGCTCCCGACACCGCTCCGGCCAAGCCGCCCTTCAAAGGACCAACCCGCA
>CBINON010000046.1:0-38736 GCA_966252325.1 uncultured bacterium
ATCAACCATCAACCATCAACCATCAACCATCAACCATCAACCATCAACCATCAACAATCATCGATCATCCATCCCGAAACATTCTCTCAATCAGGTTCGCTTTCTTCGGGATGATGCGCAGGTTCGGGCTGCGACCCACGACGGTCGAGCCGCTCGGGATCTTCTCGTCGAGCACCAGGCTGCCGGCGCCGAAGCAGACGTCGTCACCGATCTCGCAGCCGCCGAGGATCGTCGTCTGGGCGCAAAGCACGACGCGACTGCCGATCACCGGGTAGGTGCCGGCCTTGTTGCCGATCGTGCAGCCCTGCATGACCATGAGCGGCCCCTGATACTCGGCGCGACCGATCACCGTGCCGGCTGGGTGCGCAAGCCAGCAGGCGGCGGGCAAAGCCACCTGGGGATAGAGGTCGAGCGCGTGCAGGGCCTTGTTGAGCAGGTAGGTCTTGTCGAGCAAGGTGCGATACTCCGGCCCGGACTTGCCGGCCAGATGGCCGAGGCGGTAGAGAAAGAGCAGGTACTGGTCGCCGTGCAGGTGGTTGAAGTAGATGCGACCCTCGCGCCAGAAGTAGGCGTTGTGAAAGGCGGCCAGGCCGGTTTCCAACTCGCCCAGCACCTGCTCGACCAGCGGTTCCAGTCGCGCCGCCTCGACGACGTCGTCATCCGGATAAAAGGTGTTCAACTGGCTGGCGACGTACTGTGCAAGCCGGGGCGCGGGCAGCGAGGTGTTCATGGCTTCAGCTTTGGAAGGGCCGCTGCACCGGCGGCTGGCGCAGCCAGGCGTAGAGGTCGTGGCTCATCAGGTCGACGGCGGCCTCGACCAGGGTGCGCAGGCGGTAGGCGGCGACCCCGCCCATGCCGAGCGGCGCGCGACCGACCCCGGCGGCGAGCCGCGGATGCGCGAACAGCTTTTCATTTTGATCGCGCACCAGGTCGACGTCGCGACGGGTGACCAGCAGATAAAAGGGCTCGGTGACCACCCCCTCCGGCCGGCGCACCGGTTGCAGGAACTCCTTGGTGTAGCGATAGGGCACCGCCATCATCTGCTCGACGTGATGGACGATGCTGCAGGTGCGGTTCGGCGGCAGACCGACGCTGACGCCCCAGGCATCCGCTTCCAGGAGTCGGGCAAAGGGCGTGTTGGGTCCGTAGGCATGACGCGCGCCCGGACCACAGATCTCCTCCGCGCGAGCGCCGAGGGCGGTGACCGAGGCAAAGGGATGAAACTGCCGGACGGCGCCCGGCCGCGTGCGCACGAACTCGGTCAAGGGTCCGGTCTCGCTCGGCGTTGCCTGCGGGTCAAAGACGCGGTCGGTGTTGCAGAGCGAGAAGGAATGGGTCGGCACCACCACCGTGCCCTCCGCGCCGATCACCTCGAACAGGGCATCGACAAAACCCTCCAGCGTGGCGGTCTTGCTGCCCGAGGCATGAAAGCCGAGGTTGCCGAGGTTGCCGGAGAGATAGACCACGTCGCCGCGCGTCATGCCGAGCGCCGCGAAGGCGGCGGCGACGTCGGCATTGGCGTAGTGGGCCTTGAAACTCATGGGCGGGAATCGGCCGGCCGCAGCAGGCCGTGGTCGAGCAGGGTTTGCACGCCGGGGAACAGCTCCCAGACCGGCTTGCCGAGGCGGTCGGCGACATCGAACAGGTCGTGCTCGCCGTCGCAGTAGGCCATGAGGTCCACCAGCGTGCGCGCCGAGGTGATCGGCGTGCCGGCCCCGGCTTCCTTGACGCTCGTGGCCGGGTAGAGATCGCGCTTGCCGAGCTGTGGCTCGCCCAGCGTGGTCGCCTGCAGCACGGCATTGCGCTCCAGGCATTCGACCACCGTGCGCAGGTTGTCGAAGGCGCCGCGCAGGCCGGACTCGGTGACCAGGTCCAGATTGTCGAGCGAGGTGTGGTACTCCGGGTACGTGGCGTACTTGCTGCGCAGGATCGAGCACACCGGCAGGTCGACACCCGGCCAGCAGAAATTGCGTTCGTCGCTGCCGCGCTGCAGCCAGGAGTAGGCCCGGTGTTCCGGATGCCGGTGGCGCATGACGTGGGCGGTGGCCTTGTCGGCCAGGGTGTTGCCGAGGCGCGAGGCCAGCCAGGAATGGGCGCGGTCGTCGCCGGCGCAGGTGACGACGAAGCCGGCCTTCACGTGCCGCTTCAGGTGCTCCAGATGGCGCGACAGATAGACGATGCTGCCAATCGTCTCGGGGATGAAGATGAAGCGGAAGGTGTGGCGACGCCGCGGCAGGGCGGCGAGGTGTTTGGCCAGCCAGGTGGCGACCACGGGACCCGACAGCTCGTTGTTCGCCATTGACGGATGGCAGACATAGGTCGAGACCAGGATTTCATCGCTCGTCTCGCCGGGCAGCACGAGGTCGCCATAAGTCAGGCTGCCGGGCGCGAGGGTCGCATCGATGACCGCGCGGTAGCGCCCCGGCTTGAGCGCCTGCCGGCGCGCATGGCTGAGGCAAAAACCCCAGGTGCGGCGGTAGTAGCTGGTGACGTAGGGGATGGCCTCGGGCTGATCCGGCAGCGAGTGCAGGTGCGGCTGCAGTTCCTCGAGCGTCAGCTCGCGATCGACCGGTTCCGAGTAGCCAACGACATGCAGGTTGTGATCGGTGAAATCGACCACGACTTCGCCGTCCGGACCGATCAGGCGGGCGCCGCGGATGTTCCATTCCGGCGGCACCTCCCAGTCGAGGCAGCGGGTGCCACTGGGGACCTCGTGGATCTGCAGATTCGGCAGGTGCTCCTGCAGGATCCGCAGGGTCGCGCGCACGCCGTCGCCGGTCAGGCTGCGGCAGATCGGGAAAAGTCGGCTCAGCAGGCCGTACAGGGTTTCATTCGGCGGCTCCATGAAGGGCGGGCGGCTTACGCCGCATCCACCTTGCGGCAGATGTCGTTGAAGCTGACGAGGGCGGCGATCTCCTCCTCGCTGAACTCGCGGTCCCATTTTTCCTGCACGGCCAGCAGGATCGACATCTTGTCGAGCGAATCGACGCCGGCCTCGGTGAGCGGGCGGTCGCCATCGACGGCGGGATCGAACTGGAGTCCAGGCACGTTTTCCTGGAGGATGGCGAGAAGGGCGGAGGCGGTGTCGCTCATGAGGTGAAAATCAATCGTGGCGTTCGAGCAGGGCGGTGGCGTAGGAGAGACCGACGCCAAAGCCGCTAAGCAGGATGCGCCGGGGCGCGCCGGCTTTCAAGGCGCTTTCCAGGGCGAGCGGGATGGCCGAGGAGACGGTGTTGCCGATGCCGGCCAGATGCACGGGCACCTTTTCCACCGGCAGGCGCAGGCGTTCGCGCAGCTTTTCGACGATGTACCGGCTGCCCTGGTGCAGCACCACAAGGTCGATGTCGTCGAGACCCAGCCCGCGCCGCTCGAGCAGGGTGCGGATCTGCTTGGGCACGGCGGTCATGGCGAAGTTGAAGACCTCGCGACCGTTCATCGCCAGCCGCCCCTCGCGGTTGTGGATGGCGCCGCCACCGGCTCCCTGGGTGGCGAAAACCGTGTCGACCAACTGCCAGCCGGGTTGGTCGGCCTCAAGCAGGCTGACCGTGGCGGCGTCGCCAAACAGCAGGGCCGTGGCCTGGTCGGCCGGATCGATGATGGCCGAGTAGGGATCGCTGGTGAAGAACAGGCCGCGGGCAATGCCGTTCGCCTGCAGGAAGGCGGTGGCAATCGACAGGCCATAGACATACCCCGAGCAGCCCAGGGAGATGTCGAAGCAGGCGCAGTCGTCGGGCAGACCGAGTCCGGCATGCACGACCGCCGAGGTGTGCGGGATGCCATGATGATCCGGCGTCTGGGTGCAGACGATGACGGCGCCAATGCCCTCGAGCGACACCCCCTGCCCTTCCAGCGCGCGCGCCGCCTGCAGGCAGAGGTCGGAGGCCTGCTGGCCGGGCTCCTTCACGGCCAGGCTCGTGGTGCCGAGCTTGCCCTCGAGAAAGTCGTCGCCGTAGTCAAAGGCGCGACCGCGCTCGCGGGTGTCGATCCGCCCGGGCGGGACGAACGAGGCCAGACGGGTGAGGCGAACGACACTCATTGCGGGGTGGAAAAGGAAATGTACCCGAGGCGACGGCCGCCGCTGGTGATTTCGCTGCGCGTGAAGCGATTGCCGAGCACCTGGCGCAGGCTGACCGTCAGTTCCTCCGGCGGCTCGGCCGCGAGCGGCGCCACCAGTTCCAGGCGCGCGAACAGCCACTTCGGGCTGAGGTGCGGCAGCACTTCCAAGTGCAGGCGCTTGTTGAGGAAGACGATCTGCTCGATCGGCAGGCCGGGCGCCGGCGCCTTCAGCACGGCTGTCTTCGCCACCACATCGACTGTGGCCGCCGCCGCCACCTCGGGCTCGTTGCAGGGCTTGCGCGCGGTCACCGGCCGGTCGCTCTCCAGCAACGCGGCATGCAGCAGGTCGCTGCCGCTGCCCCAGCGGATCTCCCCACGGAAGGCCGGATCCTCGCGCAGGTGCAGCAGGCTGTCGCGCGACAGCACCAGGTCGGGCTGATGCTTCAGCAGGTGGTGGAAGGTCAGGTTGACCGGCCCGGGCGGGGGCGCTTCCGGCAGCGCGGCGACGATCGCCTGGTGCAGGTCGGTGCCGTGCAGGTAGCTGCGCTCGCCCCGGAAGGGCAGTTCAAGCGGGCGGGTCTCGGTCATCGCGACTTTCTTGCAGGCAAGCACGGCGAATGTCAATCACCACCCCGTCCCGGCAGGGGCGTCAGGCGAGGTCGGCCAGGCTCAGCGGCGTGCCACGCGCCAGGGGGCGACGGGCGCGCGCACCCAGCACCTGCTCAAGGTGGCGGGGGTGCAGGCCGTGGCCGGGACGGATGCAGCGGACGTTGTCGGCCGTGAAGGGCTCGCCGGCAGCGATGTCGCGCACGACGTAGAGCGACTTGCGGAAGGCGCGGCTGGGCAACTCGCGTTCGGACGGGGCGTAGCGGACACCGCCCAGCGCCTTCTCCGCCGTGCGCACCGCCTGCACCATCGCCTTGAACTCGGCCGGCTCGAGCGAGAACGCGCTGTCTGGGCCGGGCACCGAGCGGTCGAGCGTGAAGTGCTTTTCCAGGATGCAGGCGCCGAGCGTCACCGCCGCCACCGGCACGGCCACCTCGAGGGTGTGATCCGACAGACCGGCCGGCACGCCAAAGGCCTGGGCCAGGTGCGGGATGGTGCGCAGGTTCATCTCCTCAGGCGGCGCCGGGTAACCGCTGTTGCACTTGAGCAGGGCGAGCTGGGTGCAGCCGGCGGCGCGCGCCGTCGTCACCGCCTCATCGATCTCGGCCAAGGTGGCCATGCCGGTCGACAGAATGATCGGTTTGCCGGTGGCAGCGATGCGCCGGATCAGGGGCAGATCGACGATTTCAAACGAGGCGATCTTGTGGCAGACGACGCCGAGGTTTTCCAGAAAATCGACCGCCGTGGCGTCGAAGGGTGTCGAGAAACAGTCCATGCCCAGCGCCTCGGCCTCGGCCTTCAGCCGGGCCTGCCATTCCCAGGGGGTGAAGGCCTCGGCATAGAGCTGGTAGAGGTTGCGCCCCTCCCAGATCGTGCCCTTGCCAATGCGGAAATCGGCGGCATCGCAGTCGATCGTCAGGGTGTCGGGCGTGTAGGTCTGCAGCTTGACCGCATCGGCCCCCGCCTCGGCGGCGGCGCGGACGATGGCGAGCGCCTGCTCGAGGTCCTGGCCGTGGTTGGCCGACATCTCGGCAATGATGTAGCAGGGCCGGCCCGGGCCGACCGTGCGACCGCCGATCTGGATGCTGTGCTCGCTCATGCCAACCTCTGAATCATGCAACGGGCCGCTTGTCCAGCCACAACGACATCCTCGACCGGCTCAAAACCGGCGCGCGCAAAGGCCTTCTGTGAGGCGAGATTCTCTGGCTTGATGAGGGCGCGCACGGTGGCCGCCGGATGCATGCGCCGCAATTCCTGGCAGGCCGCCAGAATGAGCGGCGAAGCCAGCCCGCGCCCGCGCTGGGCCGGTGCCAGGTTGAGCGAAATCGTCGCCACACCCTCGGCATCGACATCAAAACGCACCACCCCCGCCGGTTCGCCTTCCGGCGTCTCGGCCAGCCAAAGCAGGCAGTCGGGATCGGCCAAACGGCGGCCGAGCCAGGCGACATGTTCCTCCCAGCCAATGGCACCGCCCTGAAACGAGGCGGCTCGCGCGGCGGGATCATTGGCCCAGTCAAGCAGCAGCCGCGCATCGTCCTCGGTCGCCGGTCGCAGCCGCAGCAACTCCAGGGCCGAACGCGCCAGCATCGCCTCGGCCACACGCAGCGCCCCGCGACCATCGGTCAGGCCGAGCGCCGCCGCCGACAAAGCCGCGCGCGCGCCGGCATCGGCCGCCAGATCCTGCAGGGCCTGCACCAACTCCGCCACGCCCACGGATTCATGCCAGCCCAGGCTGCGCATCAGGCCGCGCGCGTTCAGGGCCTCGCTGATGGCGGTCTGGTTGTCGGCAATCGCCACCACCAGGGCCGGCAGGCCGCGCGCGGCGAGCTCCAGCACGCTGCTGCCACCGGCACTGAGGGCGAAGTCAGCCCAGTCCATCAGCGGCACCATCGCCGTCACCGCCGACAGCACCTCCAGTCGAGCCCCCGCCGGCGCGGCCAGGGCGCGCAACTCGGCCAGGCGCGGGTTCGCGGCGCCGACCACGATCTTCGCCTGCAGGTCGGGACACAGCAGCAGCGCCTCAATGGCGCGGCGGGTGAAATCGCAGGGATCGCTGCCGCCAAAGCTGACCAGCACCCGCCGGGCCGGCCCCTCGAAACGGCGCTCGGGCCGTGGCGCGCGGAATTCCCGGCGCAGCAGGGCATGGCGACCGCCCAGCAGCAGGTTTTCCAGATCCGTGACCCAGGGATAAAGCGCGGGCGAGGCGGTCACGTTCTGATTCAGGATCAGGCCGGCCGCGCTCGGCTCCGCCATTCCCAGATCATCGACCTGCAACACCCGCCGCGCCGGTCCGGTCACCGCGGCGAGATAGGCCGCGTCAAAATGATAGCCGTCGACCACGAGCCAGTCGGCTTGCGCCGCCTGTGCGGCCGTGACTTCCGCATCCTCCGTCCCGGCCGCCAACCGCCGCACCTCGATGCCCTCCTCGCGACAGCGTTCAGCCAGGGCCTCCGGCAGTTCGGCGGCGAGCAGGGCGACCTCGCCGCCGAGGTCCTGCCAGCCCTGGGCCAGGGCCAGGCAGCGCATCACATGCCCCGTACCCATGGCAGCGGAGGCGTCGGCGCGAAGCAGGAGCCGTTTCACAGCAGGCCTTTTTGAATGCGCGCCTTCAATTCGGCCAGTTTCCAGTCGACCTCGTTGTCGATGTCCTGCACCTCCAGCTCGGAAAGCTCCAGCGGCAGGCAGCGATCGGCGAAAACTTTCCGGCCCTTTTCAAAGTCGGCGACGCGCATCCAGTACCACTGCCCGGCGTCGTGGTAGGCCACCGGCAGGTCCTGCGAGCGGGTGAAACCGAACTCGGGCATCATGAGCTGCAGTTGTCCCTGCTCGACGACAAAGGCGCGCTGCACGGGATAACCGTAGCGGATCACCGGCATCACCGTCTGCGCCGTGGCATCGTTCTTCATGATCTCCCAGCCGGCCCGCAGGTGGTCGACGGAAATGAGCGGCGCGGAGGCATACATGCCGCAGATGAAGTCAAACTCGCGACCCGCCGCGCGATACTGGGCGATGACCTCGAGCAGGGCATCGGTCGTGGTGGCCTGGTCGCTGGCGTTTTCCGGGCTGCGCTTGAACGGCGTCACCGCCCCGGCCGCGCGCGCGACCGCGGCGATCTGCTCGTCATCGGTCGACACCATGACCTCGTCGAAGCAGCCGGATTCCAGCGCCGCGCGGATCGGGTAATGGATGACCGGATGCCCGAGGAAGAGGCGGAGGTTCTTGCCCGGGATGCGCTTGCTGCCGCTGCGGGCGAGGATGATGGCCACGGCTGACATGGGAAAGGAAGGTAAGCTGTCACGCCGCCAGCGCTTGTTCAAGCGCGGCGCGCACGCGGGTCACGTCGGCATCGGTCATGGCCGGGAACAGCGGCAGGGTGATGCAGGCCTCGTAATAACGCTCGGCCTCGGGGAACATGCCGGGCTCAAAACCGAGCCGGGCGTAGTCGGGCTGCAGGTGCACCGGGATGTAATGGACATTCACGCCCAGGCCCTGGGCGCGCAGGCTCTCGAAGACCTGGCGACGCGTCCGCGGCCGGATGGCGTCGAGGTCGAGCACGATCATGTACAAATGCCAGCCGCTGATCCCGCGCGGGTCGCGCGCCAGCGGTCGCAACGGCAGGCCGGCGAGTTCACGGTCGTACAGATCCGCCAGTTCGCGGCGACGACGCGCAAAGGTTTCCAGCTTGCCCATCTGGCTGGCACCGAGCGCCGCCTGCAGGTCGGTCATGCGGTAGTTGAAGCCGAGCTCGAGCTGCTGGTAGTACCACGGCCCGTGCGACTCGCCCTGCATGCGGTCCGGCTCGCGGGTGATGCCATGCGTGCGCAGGGTGGCGATGCGCCAGGCCAGCTCGTCGTCGTTCGTGGTGATCATGCCGCCCTCGCCGCTGGTGATGATCTTCACCGGGTGAAAGCTGTGCGAGACGGCGTCCGACCACTTGGCGTTGCCGATGCGCTCGCCGAGGAATTCACCGCCGAGGGCATGGGCGGCATCCTCGATCAATTTGAATCCATACTTCTGCCCGAGTGCATGCAGGCGCGGCATGTCGCAGGACTGACCGGCGAAATGCACGGGCACGACGATCTTCGGCAGCGTGCCGTCCTTCTCGGCCTGGACCAGCTTGGCCTCGAGGCGCTCCGGGCACATCAGCGCGGTGGCGGGATCGATGTCGACAAAGTCAATCTTGGCGCCGCAGTAGCGACCGGCGTTCGCGGAGGCGACAAAGGTGATCGGCGAGGTCCACAGGCGGTCGCCATGGCCAAGCCCGAGCGCCTTGGCGGCGCAGTGCAGGGTGGCGGTGCCGTTGGCGAGGGCGATGCCGTGACGGGCACCCACCCAGCCGGCCACCGCCTTTTCAAAGCGCGGCACGGCCGGACCCTGGGTCAGGAAGTCGGAGTGCAGGACCTCCACCACCGCGGCGATGTCCGCCTCGTCGAGGCTCTGGCGACCGTAGGGCAGGAAGGGGGCGCTCATGCGTCCACCGTGAAGCCGGGATCGACGTGCCGGCGGATCAGGTCGCGGATCTGCTCCACGCTGAGCCAGTCGGTGTTCTTGCCCGAGTTGTAGGAGAAACCGGCCGGCACCGGCGTGCCGTCGTGGGCCGTGGCATAACGCTCCATGAGCTTGGCCGCCGTGTGCCCGTAAAGCATCGGCACGATGATGTAGTACCGCTCGGTCTCGATCGTCTGCAGAGCGTCGGTCTCGGTGATCATCTCCTCGTGGATCTTCTCGCCGGGGCGGATGCCAACGATCGGCTGCTCGCAGTTCGGACCGATGGCCGTGGCGACGTCGCCGATGCGGTAGGAGGGGATGCGCGGCACAAAGATCTCGCCGCCGAGCGCGTGCTCCAGCGCGTGCATCACCAGATCCACCCCTTCCTCAAGGGTGATGTTGAAGCGCGTCATCTGGGTGTCGGTGATCGGCAGCACGCCGGTCTTGCGACGCTCAAGGAAGAACGGGATCACCGAACCCCGCGAGCCCATGACGTTGCCGTAACGGACGACGCTGAAGCGGATGTCCTGACCGCCGCGGACGTTGTTGGCGGCGATGAAGAGCTTGTCCGAGCAGAGCTTGGTGGCGCCATACAGATTGATCGGCGCGGCGGCCTTGTCGGTCGACAGGGCAACGACGTTGCGCACGCCGGCCGCCATGCAGGCCTGGATGACGTTCTCGGCGCCGAGCACGTTCGTCTTGATGCACTCAAAGGGGTTGTATTCCGCGGTCGGCACCTGCTTGAGCGCGGCGGCGTGGATCACCGTGTCGATGCCCTCCATCGCGTGGGTCAGGCGCTCGCGGTCGCGGACGTCGCCGATGAAAAAGCGGATGCGCCGGTCGGTGAAACGCTGGGCCATCTCAAACTGCTTCAACTCGTCGCGCGAATAGATGACGACGCGGCGCACCTCGGGATTCTCCAGCAGGCGGGAGACACACTTGTGACCGAAGGAACCGGTGCCACCGGTGATGAGAAAGGACTGGGATTTCGACACGTGGATTCGGGAAAAAATGACCCGGTTTTGCCCGGGCGAATGCGTCGATACTTGGGCGATGTCCCCGGCCATGGCAAGCCGGAAATAGCGACCCCACCCCGCATTCCGGTTTCATCGACAGGGGTTTGATGCGATACTGAATGAAGATATGACCCGCTCCCTTCCCTGTTTGTTGGCGGCGCTCGCCGCCCTGCTTTGCGCCTGCCAGCCGTCGCCGGACCCGCAGACCGAGGCCGGTTTCCGCGACGCCCGCCGGGTGCTGGAAACCCACTGCGTGCATTGCCATGGCGACAACCGTTTGTCGACCATGCCGCCGATCCACAGCACGGCTGCCCTGCGCCGTTTGATCGGCCCGCGCAACTGGATCGTGCCCGGCCGACCGAAGCAGAGCCGCTTCTTCCAGGTCGTCACTTTTGCCGACACCGTGCCCGGAGCCATGCCGCCGACCGGCCACGCCATCCCGCGTCGCGACGTCGAGGTCCTGCGCGCCTGGATCAGCGCCGGCGCGCCAGTGCCACGCGGTTCGGAGGCCCTGCTGCATCCCCAGGGGCGACGCCCCCGCTCGGAGTGAGGCCGGCGCAATCCGGTTGACCCCCGGGCCGCGCGCGCTCCATTCCGCGCGATGCAAGTCCGTCTCCTCCTCCCCGCCCTTCTCGCCCTCGCCGGCGCCGCCCAGGCCGCGCCGCAGTGGATCTGGCTCTCGAAAAAGTCGCCCAACGACGAGCAGGTCACCTTCCAGCACCGCTTCAACCTCAAGCTGACCCCGAAGGCCGCCACCCTCAGCGCCACCTGCGACAACGGCGCGGAGATCTTCCTCAACGGCAAGTCGGTCGCTGTGAACCCCGACTGGCAGGAGCCGGTGCGGGTCGACGCCCTCAAGCACCTGCTCATCGGCGGTGAAAACCACCTCGTCGTCAAGGCCCGCAACAAGGGCGGCGTCGCCGCGCTCGTGCTCACCCTCGAACTCGAAAAACAGCAGGGCGGCGTCGAGGTCATCGAAACCAATGGCCAGTGGCAGGCCACCCCCACCGGCAAGGAAGCCTGGCAGCCGGCGGTCGTCATCGCCGAATACGGCGCCGGCCCCTGGGGCAAGGCCCTGGAACGCGGCGCCGGCCGCCCCGCCGCCAGCACGGAAGTCATCGCCGCCGACCAGATCGGCGTCGCCAAGGGCTTCAAGGTCGAGCGACTCTACAACGTGCCCAAGGAAGACCAGGGCTCCTGGGTGGCGCTCACCGTCGACGCCAAGGGCCGCCTCATCGCCGGCGACCAATACGGCGCCCTCTACCGCATGACCGTGCCCCCTGTAGGCCGGGGCAGTGACCCGGCACCGCTCCAGCCGGAAAAGCTGCCCATCGACATGGGCAAGGCCCACGGCCTGCTGCACGCCTTCGACAGCCTCTACGTCATGGTCAACGAGAACGGCAAGGACAACGGCCTCTACCGCCTGCGCGACACCAATGGCGACGACCAGTATGACCAGACCGAAAAGCTCGTCATCATGAAGGGCGGCGGCGAGCACGGCCTGCACAGCATGGTCGTCAGCCCCGACGGCAAGCGCATCTACTTCAACGGTGGCAACCACACCGAGCTGCCCGATGAACTGAACACCAGCCGCCCGGCCAAGCTCTGGGGCGAGGACCACGTCCTGCCGCGCATGTGGGATGCCAACGGCCATGCCCGCGGTCGCATGGCCCCCGGCGGCTTCATCTGCAGCATGGATCCCGACGGCAAGAACGTCGAGCTGTTCTGCTACGGCTTCCGCAACGAGTTTGACATCACCTTCGACCTTGGCGGCGAACTCTTCACCTACGATGCCGACATGGAATGGGACATCGGCTCGCCCTGGTACCGCCCCACCCGCGTCAACCACTGCGTCAGCGGCGCCGACTACGGCTGGCGCAGCGGCAGCGGCAAGTGGCCGGACTACTACCCCGATTCCCTGCCCACCACCCTCGACATCGGTCCCGGCAGCCCCACCGGCGTGGTCAGCGGCAAGGGCGCCAAGTTCCCCGCCAAGTACCAGCGCGCCGTCTTCGTCGCCGACTGGACCTACGGCACGATGTGGGCCATCCACCTGCAGCCCAAGGGCGGCAGCTACCTCGCCGAAAAGGAAGAGTTCGTCTTCGGCAAACCCCTGCCGCTGACCGACGTCGTCATCCATCCCCAGGACGGCGCCATGTACTTCGCCGTCGGCGGTCGCCGCACCCAGTCGGGCGTCTACCGCGTCACCTACGTCGGCGACGAAGCCACCGCCCCGGCCCAGGCCCTGCCGCTCGATGAGGAGCAGCGCATGCGCCACACGCTCGAGCAGTTCCATGTCGACGGCGCTGCCGACCCGCAGAAAATCCTCGCCGCCGCCTGGCCCTACCTCAGCCACAGCGACCGCCACGTCCGCTACGCCGCCCGCGTCGCCATCGAGCGCCTGCCGCAGGACCTCTGGCGCGAGCGCGCCCTCGCCGAGACCCACCCGCAGGCCATCCTTGAAGCCGTCATCGCCCTCGCCCGCGTCAACGGCGGCACCTCCACCCCGCCCGCCAGCAAGCCCGAGCCCGGCGCCTCCTCCCAGGCCCTCTCGCCCGTGCCGGCCGACAAGGTCGAACTGCAGCTCGGCCTGCTCAAGGCCCTCGGTCGCCTCGAAGGCGCCAGCCTCTCGCGCGGCCAGCAACTCGCCGCCCTGCGCGCCCTCCAGCTTGTCTTCACCCGCCTCGGCAAACCCGACGCCGAGGTGTGCGCCCGGATCTGCGAAAAGCTCGAGCCCCTCTACCCGGCCGACGACGCCATGCTCAACCGCGAGCTCTGCCAACTCCTCGTCGCCCTCGACTCCACGGTCGCTCCGTCGCGCACGCTCGGCCTCATGGCCACCGCTGCCGACGACTTTCAGGAGGTCGCCAGCGACGCCGTCCTGAGCCGCAACGACGGCTACGCCAACGCCGCCCGCGCCGCCGCCGGCAGCCGGCCGAACGCCCAGCAGATCGCCTACATGTTCGCGCTGCGCAACGCCGCCGCCGGCTGGACCCCGGAACTGCGCCGCACCTACTTCTCCTGGTTCCCGCGCGCCCGCACCTGGAAGGGCGGCAACAGCTTCAAGGGCTTCATCGAAAACACCCGCAAGGAAGCGCTCGCCAAGTTTGTGCCCGAGGCCGAGCGCGCCGAACTCGACACCCTCAGCAGCCGCACCGAAGCCACCGCCATCGCCAACTACGTCGCCCCCAAGGGCCCCGGCCGCGCCTGGAGCGTCGACGAGGCCACCGCCCTCGCCGCCAAGGGCCTGACCAAGCGCAACTTCGCCAACGGCGAGGCCATGTATCGCGCCACCATGTGCGCCACCTGCCACCGCTTCAACGGCGAGGGCGGCAGCATCGGCCCCGACCTCACCGGCACCGGCAACCGCTACACCCTGCGCGACCTCATGGAGAACATCGTCGACCCCAGCAAGGTCATCTCCGACCAGTATGACAGCCACGAGCTCGTCCTGAAGAACGGCAGCACCCTGCTCGGCCGCATCATCGTCGAGGAAAACGGCAAGGTCTTCGTCATGACCAACCCCTTCGCCCCGAACGACCAGGTCGCCATCGACGAAAAGGACATCGCCAAAAAGGGCACCCGCCAGGTCTCCATGATGCCCCCCGGCCTCATCAACGCCCTCAACCCCGACGAACTCCTCGACCTCACCGCCTACCTCCTCAGCGGCGGCAACGCCCAGGACAAGATGTTCAAGTAGGGGTCAAGCAACGGTCAAAGAAGAGTCAAGCACTCCCCCAAGCGCGAGCCCGGCCTCAGCCGGCTCGCGCTTTCGGTTGGTGGCGTTTAAACTCAGACCATGCCCATCAGGACCGTCGCACCTGCATCAAATGGCTATACGTCTACTCCGCCAAATATGCATGCTTCAAGCTCCGCATAAACAGGCATTGATGGTTCAACATATTTGGACAGATTCAACTTAAACTGATCCTGGTTGATGCTACCAACGATGCCGCAAATAGACTTGATTCTCGCGGTGAGTGACTTGACATCCTGATTAACAATGTCCGTCACGACCTCATTATATGATTTTTCAACAAAAGTTAGGGAGTTCTTTTCGCAGTAGTTTTTGAGTACATCCTTGTCATATAGGTAATTTTCCAGTTCCCACCGACGCAAAACGCGATGATTGGAGGGGTTATTCTGCAAATATACTTGGCGATCCCGTTCCGTGGTATCCCTTCCGGATGCCATATCCCTATCTTTCAGAATGAGGATCTCAATTCCAGAAAATACCTTGGTCAGAATTCTAAGTGCAATTTCACTTCGCTGATCAAGTTCGGTATTTCCGCCACTTGAGATAAACAACGTATCGTTGTGCTGATTTGAGAAAATTTCATTAAATACCCTTGCATCCACCCCCCTTTCTGTAGCCAATGAAGTCGGAAGATCCCTTCCTTCGCAGTACACGATTCTTCTCGGACTAACCAATCCAGTCAGGTCCTCAAGCGCCGAACTAAATATACGCTGCCAGTTACCTCTATTAGAGGTCATTGGACGAATAACCTGAGTGCCTGAAAAGTAGTTTCCGGAAGAGAAATCAATAATTTGTGATTTGTCTTTTAATTCTTCCTGAAGGGCCCTGAGAAATCCAATGCTATGAGTGGCGACCCATAACTGGCACGTATCGGGAACAAGCTTCTCAAGCTCAATTAACAATTTTCTCTGAATCGCCGTATTTAAGTGCAGTTCCGGCTCATCGATACAGATAACCGTTTCATTATATTCCTCGGACTTCACGATCAGATCAACTATAATATCGACAACTTCCTTTTCCCCAGCAGAAAGATTCGCATACGGAAAATCAACTACGTTGCCCTTTCTAAAATAGAACTGCCCCCTCCCGCCCATGATATTACCAAGGTCAGATACTTCAGCGTCAATTACATTGCGGAGAATTGCATTGATTCGGCCAATAAGCGCTGACCTAACCTGCTCTCCAGTCTTTTCGCCAACAAAAAACTCAGAATATGCAGCCCCCAGTAGACGCCGATAGTTCGCCTCTAATCTTGTGTCTAAAGAAATTGAGCTGATTGGCTCATCTCTCGTCGAGAGAATTCCCGGCATTGCGGATATTTCCTTGACGTTTATTTTCGAGCTGAACCTGTATGCAGTTCGTATGTAGAAGGATTTTCTTGTGACGTCACCACCATCCGTATCGATGCTGATGGCTCGACTTCTCACATATTTTGCAGACTTCCTTTTTTCTTGATCTTCAGAGTAATGCGACTTAGACAGGAAGTAATCACTTTCACTTCCATAGTTCCTGAAGTCTTTTAGTTTTTCTTCGAACGCATCAAATACGGAACTTTTTCCGCAACCATTTGGCCCGACAAGAGCAACAATTTTCTTGGGGTATTCACCAAGATCGATAGTCAGATCATCAAATCTCTTGAAGTCACGGAGTTGAATCTTTTTTATTCTCATCTCTTTCTTCGAATATTACATTTCATGAAAAATGACTATATTTATCATTCATCCGCTATGCTGCCGAACAGTTCTGACACACAGAGGCTTTTGAGCACATTTCCCAAATGGACAGAATTTACACCTGACAATTCATGTTAAACAAGGATCTTTCATGCAGGAATTCCCGTCAAGAAAAAGGCGAAGCTGCTAGATGAGGTTTTTCCAATCTCCCATAGCAGATTCCAGATCGCTGACTGGTTTATAGATGTCGTTACTGATCGGCAAGCGGCGGCAGCTCCATTTCACTCCGCGGCAACCCACTTTTTATCGTTCGACTCTTCTGGTCTAATTAGAGAAAATAGTAAAGTAGAGCCATAATAACCGGCGGAAGCACAATGAGAAGATGATACCAAAAACCGGTGTGGTAGTAAGCGTTCAGACGAATATAAAGTGTTCGGTGCCAAGAAAGATTGAAGTAATCAGGTTTCTGTGTTTGGAATATTGCATAGTCAACGGGGGCGTGGTTTTCGAAATGTTCGAGCGTCCGCTCATACTTTTTGGTGATGCGCCGGAGTTCCTCCTCTTTGGCTTCTTTAGGTTCGATGCTCTTGGCTTGGCGTAGAGCGTCGTAAAGGCGCCCAATCCTGAGAGCGCAGTCGTGATAAAGATGAGCGCGGAGCGAGTATCGCCGCGATGATTCAATGAGACTGTAAACTAGAACGAGGATGGAAATACCAACGGTGCTGATGCCGAGCAGCGGTGACGGCACCTTCTGGCTGACGGATGGAGTAAAGGTGGGGACGAGACCTATGATGATGAGATAAGCCGAAAGGAATGTGAGCGCTTTAGTGGAAGCGTCGCTGACAGCGCCGTATCGTTGCGCTGCGCAGAAGCGAGCTCCTTTGGTGACCCACAATTTATAGTTCAGCTCCTTCTCCCAGTCATTATCGCGGAGATAACCGGCAAGTGCTTCTTTGGAGGTGTCTGCAGGTTCGGGCATTTAGTGGTGCAGTAATTGTCTGACATTATCATTCTGTAACGCGATGCCTGAACCTGTTAAGGGGCAACCATCACTTTCTACGCAGAAAGCCGCCCGCCTGGGCAGATGTCGTTCCTGAATGGCGGGCATTGGCAGAGGCTCTTCGATATGGGGAATCCCGTCAAGAAAAAGCCGCGCCAGCCCGTCGGAATTCAAACCGCACGGATCGGACTCAAGCCCGGGGCAGACCTCCCCGACCCACCGATGCCCCGCAACGAACCGCGACGCGGTTCCGTCTTGCAGCCCAGGCGTGGGCGCGCAGCGGCCTCGCCTGGGAACCTCGTCGTCCCACCCGTCTCCCGCGCCGGACCCCGGTGGGGTCCCGGCGGGTCCGTCGACCCGTGTCTGCCCCGCCACCTGACGGAACCCCTGCAGGGTTCGCGAGCAACCGACACCGGGGGCGCTCGACGCCCAGGGAAGCCCTCGCGGTGCTCGGCATCCCTGGGCTGCAGGCCGCAAGCCTGTAGGGCTTGGCGATCCATTTTTCAGACAGCGCGACCCGTTCGAGCAAGCCTGTCCCAGGGAGAAAAACGCGACGGCCCCGACGCAACGGGGCCCTATGCCGGGTCCTCAGGAGCCGCGTCAAATCAGCGGTTCACGACAGACTGCACTGCCCCCAAGCCGGGAAGTCTCACGACTTCCGCTACCCAGGCCGCGGGGTCACTGCCCCCGACTGCAGAGCCACGGCGCCGGCGCAGTGGCGCCCTACCCTCCTACCTTCGTGAGTTTCGTGCGATTCGTGGTTCCAAAGCCTGTCGGAAACCGCTGATGCGACGCTGACAGGACGCGAATGGATCCCCCTTCTCTGTGCGCTCCGCTCCCTCCGTGGTTCCAAAGGCTCGGGAGCCGCGGGGTCACTGCCCCCGCCTGCAGAACCACGGCGCCGACGCAGCGGCGCCCTACCCTGCTGAATTCGTGAGCTTCGTGCCATTCGTGGTTCCAAAGGCCCGGAGACCGCGGTGCATTGAGAAAAGGGCGCCCCTCATGCCTCTCCCTCTGGATCAGCGTCAAATCAGCGTCAAATCAGCGGTTCACCCTTCTGCGAAATCTGCGGACCCTTTGGGTTCGGGAACCACGAAAGACCTTGGGCCGCCAAGGAGTAAGGAACCGAAGAAGAAAAAGATCGAATATCGAACAAGGAATGCTCAACGCCCAAGTCCGGAACCCCGGGCCCTTCGTCATTGGGACTTCCTTGTTGGCTATTGGATATTCCTCGGGTGGATGACCCTCTGCGTCCTGCGCCATCATCCATCATCGATCAACTCCCTCCCCTTCTGCGAAATCTGCGAAATCTGCGAAATCTGCAGACCCTTGGGGTTCGGGAACCACGGATGACCTTTGGCCGCAAAAGAACGCAAAGAACGCAAAACCCTGGGTCTGCCTTTGCGATCCTTGCGTTCCTTGGCGGCTGAAGCCGGTTCCCTTTCTGAGAATCTGCGTTCATCAGCGACATCTGCGGTTCACCTTCTGTGAATCCCCCCCTTCTGTGCTCAATCAACGATCAACCATCATCGATCAACTCCCCCGCCTTCTGCGGAATCTGCGAAATCGGCGGACGGTGGCTGGAGCCGACGGCTCCGGACGCTTTTACACCCGCTTTACAGACGCGGCGACGAAGGCGGCGCAGGCTGGGGGTGCCATGAAAACACACACCCTCCCCCTCCTCCGCTGCCTGAAACTCCTCCCGGCCCTCGCCCTGCTCCCCTGGAGCCTGTCGGCCGAGCCGGTCAAGGACCGACCCGTCCGCGATGACGAGGCCCTGGTGCAGCTTGCCCTCCTGCTCGACACCAGCAACAGCATGGACGGCCTCATCGAACAGGCGAAGAGCCAGCTCTGGAAAATCGTCAACGAATTCAACGAGGCCCGGCAGAACGGCAAAGCCGCCGTTGTCCAGGTGGCGCTCTACGAATACGGCAACAACAACCTCAGTGCCGGCACGAACTACATCCGCCTCGTGCAGCCCTTCACCCGCGACCTCGACACGGTCTCGGACCACCTCTTCAAGCTCACCACCAACGGCGGGCAGGAATACTGCGGCGCCGTGGTGCGCGAGGCCGTGGACCGCCTGGCCTGGGATGCCAGCCCGCAGGTTTACAAGGCCGTCTTCATCGCCGGCAACGAGCCCTTCACCCAGGGCACGGTGAATCCCAACAACGCCTGTCGCGCCGCCATCCAGCGCGGCATCGTGGTGAACACCATCCACTGCGGCAGCCAGGCCGAGGGCGAGAACGGCGGCTGGCGCACCGGAGCGGCCCTGGCCGAAGGCAAGTTCATGACGATCGATCAGGACAAGGCCATCGTCCGCACCGAGGCCCCGCAGGACAAGGAGATCGCCCGCCTGAGCATCGAGCTGAACAAAACCTACATCAGCTATGGCCGGGAAGGCCCGCGGGCGGAGGCCAATCAAGTTCGCCAGGATCAAAACGCCGCCGCCAACGCCGCGGCCGGTGCCTCGGTGCAGCGCGCGCTCACCAAGGTTTCCCGCAACTATGACAGCAGCAATTGGGACCTGGTGGACGCGGTGAAGCGCAAGGGGGTCGCGCCCAGTTCCCTCAAGCCCGAGGATCTTCCCAAGGAGTATCAAAACCTGGATGAGGCGGCCCTCCGGAAGCTCGTGGAGGAAAAGGCCACCGAACGCGAACGCATTCAGACCGAGATCAAGAAACTCAATGAGGCCCGGGAACAGTTCCTCGCCGAAAAGTCCCTGGAGCGGGGCGAGGCCGACACGCTGGACGTCGTCATCGGCAGGGCGGTGCGCGAACAGGCCGCGAAAGTCAAAATCGAGTTCAAGTGACCGTCCCCCGGGGCCGCCCTCCGGACCGCCGAATGGAACAGGAGGGTTGCCCCGGCCGGCCTTTGGCTCGACACTTCACCTGCCACCCCCGTCATGCCCACCATCCTGGTCATCGAAGACGACAGCGCCATCCGGCGCGGTGTCTGTGACGCCCTGCGCTTTTCCGGCTACGAGGTCCTGGAGGCGGCCGAGGGCCTGTCCGGCATGGAACAGGCGCAGAAGGCCCGGTTTGAACTGATGCTGCTGGATCTCGTGCTGCCCAACCACAACGGTTTTGAAATCCTCCGCGCCCTGCGCGAGCATCGCCCCGGCACGCCGGTCATCATCCTCTCCGCGCGCGGCGAGGAGGCGGACCGGGTCAAGGGCCTGCAACTCGGCGCGGACGACTATGTGGTCAAACCCTTCAGCGTGCGCGAACTGCTCGCGCGGGTGGAGGCGGTGCTGCGCCGCTCGCCGGAACGCCCCAGGCCGGTGCACCTTGTCGACTTCCCCGGCGGGGTGGCCGACCTGGAACGGCGCGAACTGCGCTTCAGCGAAGGCTCGCGCACCGAACTGTCCGAGCGCGAATGCCGTCTGATCGAATACCTCGCCACGCATCGCGGGCGCGCCGTCTCGCGCGAGGAACTGCTGCGGCGCGTCTGGCGCATCGAGCCGCGCCACACGGAGACCCGCACCATCGACATGCATGTCGCCAACCTGCGCTCCAAGCTGCGCGACACCGGATCGGATCCGAAATTCCTCCTCACCGTCCGGGGACAGGGCTACATGTTGACCCTCCCCTGAGCCGAAAGCCAATACCGACCTCCATCGCCCCTCCTCATGCTCCGCTGGTTTGCCTTCCTTCTCTGCCTCGCCGTTTTCGTGACGGTGCTGGGATGGATGAGCGTGCACAGCCTGGCGTTGGAGCGGGCGCGCCAATCGGCAGCCATCGAGGCCCAGACGCAGGAGCGGGTGCGCCTCGCCCTGTGGCGCATGGATTCCTTCACCAGTGCCCTGCTCATCCGGGAGAACGCCCGGCCGACCTGGCATTACCAGGCCTTCTACCAGCCGGAGGACGTGTTCACGGCGGACAACCGCGCCCTGCCCAAAGGCGCGGCGATCCTTCCCTCGCCCCTGCTGGCCGGATCCCCCGACTGGGTCAGGCTGCACTTCGAGCAGATGCCGGATGGCAGCCTGCGCAGTCCCCAGGCTCCGGAGGGCGAGGCGCGGGAGCGTGCGCTGAGCTGGTATGCCATCCGCCCGCAGTTTCAGGAAGCCGCCGTCAAGCTCGGTGAACTGTCCTCGCTGCTGAAGACGCACCCCCTGACGGAACGGGACGTGCGACTCGATGACGCGCCCCGGGAGGTTTCCTCGACCCCGGTGCCCGAGTTGAAACAGGACAAAACCACGGAGGCCCAGGCACTGGCCAACTCCCGTGAACAAGTGGGCCGCAGCACGATCGTCCAGCGACAGTTGGTCGCGGAAAAGACGGAGTCCTACACGTTGCCGCTGATGAAGAAGCCCGCCGCCGCAGGCGGCGCGCCAGCCTCGCCGGTCAGGGTGGCCGATGCCGCCGCCGCGTCCGCTGCCCCAGCGGCGCAGGCAGCGGCCGAGGCCGCGAAGCAGCCCGCGGCGCAACCCGTGGAATCCCTCGCTTCCGTGGCCAGCCGCTACCGCTCGGAAGACAGCAGGCAGACCCGGTCAACCCCGGTGGAAAAACCCGCCTTTGCCGGCGACCTGCGCCCCCTGTGGCTGGGCGATGAACTGCTGCTGGTGCGTGGCGCGACCACCGAGGGCAAGGAAACCCTGCAGGGGGTCTGGCTGGACTGGGCGGGACTGCGCACCCGGCTGCTGGAAACGATCCAGGACCTGCTGCCGGCCGCACAACTGCTGCCGGTGCCGCCCAAGGTCGCGAGCACGGACGCCACCGCATTGGTCACCCTGCCCGTCAGGCTGGTCGCGGGAACGGTGCCGGCGGACTTGACCGGCCTGACCTCGGTGTTGAAACCCGCGCTCGCCCTCGCCTGGGCCTGCCTGTTCGCCGCGGCCGCAGCCATCGCCTTCGTCCTGCACCGGGCCATGACCCTGAGCGAACGGCGCGCCGCCTTCGTCTCGGCGGTGACCCACGAACTGCGCACACCGCTGACAACCTTCCAGTTATACTCCGAAATGCTGGCCGACGGCATGGTGACGGACGCGACCCAGCGCCGCGGTTACCTGCAGACGCTCTGCGACGAATCGACCCGGCTGATGCACCTGGTCGAAAACGTGCTGTCCTTCTCGCGCATCGAGCGTGGGCGCGTGACGGCCCGCCTGCAAAACACCCCGGCGCAAACCCTGCTGGATCGCCTCCTGCCGCGCCTGCGCCAGCGGGCCGCCCAGGCGAACCTGGAATTCGAGGTCGTGCTGAAGGAACCCCTGAGCTGCGTCGAGGTGCGGGTGGACGCCATGGCGGTGGAGCAAATCCTCTTCAACCTCACGGACAACGCCTGCAAATATGCCGCTCCCGACAGCGACCCCAGGCGTTTGGAGTTGAGCGTTGGCAGACAGGGGGAATCTCTCGTGTTCACCCTGCGCGATTTCGGCCCCGGTCTGCCGGCGGGGCAGAAGAAAAAACTCTTCCGTCCCTTCAGCAAGTCCGCCACCGAGGCCGCCCACAGCGCCCCCGGCGTCGGCCTCGGCCTCGCCCTCAGCCGGCGCCTCGCCCGCGAACTCGGCGGCGACCTCCGCAACGACCCGGTCACTGGCCGCGGCACCGCCTTTTCGCTGTGGCTGCGGATCGTGGCTGGCAGAGAGGGGTGAGGCGTCGTCCAGCGCCCCCACTGGATCGCCTCGTCTCAACGATCTTCTTCGGGCACCAGACACAACGGCCTGAGTTGATCGGCAATCTTCCCCATCTGACGCTCGTTAAGCAACACGGGCTGAGCCTCCAGCATGGCGACCAGGGCATCCGTCACGGCCTTGCCTGAAACGACGCGCGGCTCATAGCAATGGCCCGGATGCACTGTCCAACCCGGAATGACGATCATTTGGAAAACCTTGACCGACAGGCCGCACTCGTTCTTCACCCAGTCAGCCAGCCACGCCGCCTGTTGGCGCACTTGCCAGACCGTCTTTTTGTCCTGAAACCCTGGCCATAGCAGAGCCTTCCCGTCAAAGCGCACCTCGGCTTTCGCGACACCCCCTGCCACTGGCTTGCTGCGCGTCTTGGTTTCAAAGACGACAAGCCCCCGCGATCCCACGGCCACGTGGTCGATGTTCTGCTCATGCCCCTTGATCACCACAGGCAGGTCATGGAAAACCCACCAGCCCTGGCGCACCAACGCCTGAAGCTGCTCGGCCACGAATTGCTCCCCGCGCAATCCCAAGCGCAGATCATTCCGCTGATCTATCAACTTGACCAACCGCCGCACCTGCAGGCGCAGAGCGGTCCAGGTCAGCGCCAGGATCACCGCGCCTGCCATCAACAGCGGCCATGGCCCACCCGTTTCACGTGCCCAGGTTTGCGCCAACAAGACCAACGCCCACGCCATCAGGGCGAGCCCCAGAATCATCCCCATCCCTTGGAACAGCAGGGGTTCGATCTTGGCGTCCAACTCAGCCAGTTGTTGCTCCAGTGCATATCCCGGCCGACGCAGCATGGAAAAATCCTCGGGCGTTTCCGTCCTGCGTCTCCTCCTTTCCCTGCGATACAAGGCTCGGGCCACCAAAACCAGCAGCAACATGCCGCCGGCCGGAAGCAGGCAAGTCCAGATGACAGTCGCGAAGCTCATTCCATCTTCCTCCTCAATATCTCAGACATGCCACGATACGAAAGGAAGGAATCAACCCTCAGTCGCTCTTGACGAATCCTTGACCTTCCCCCGACCTTCAGAAGGTTCATGATGTTTTGCGAGTGGCTCGACGCTTGCCCGTGTGATGTATCGCGGCTTTGCCCATCGTGACGGGCTGCGTCGATCCGGCTTCATCCGGGGCCTGCAAGAACGTGACCGATTGGAGGGTCACGGCAGGCCAGGGTCCGCGAGCCGTCAGCGTGTAGACCATCTCGCGGAGCGCCCCGTAGAGCATCGCCGGACCATTCGTCTCCACCAGTTGCAGGGTTTGTTCTTCCGGCCAGGCCTCCTGCACGTGGAAGAATCCCACGACCTGAAACTCGCCGGTGTAACCCGCCGACTGCTGCGGAGCAGACTGCAGTTTCAGATGCAGGGTGACCTGAAACCTCCGGGGATTGTCCACTGCCATCCCCACCTCGACGCGGCACTGTACCATGGGCTCGACCTTGGGATCGGCACTGGCATGGGCGTGCAGCTCGATTTTGGCAAAAAAGTAACGCTCAAGCTGCAGTGCAGAGGGTTTCATGCGGCAGGGATCCTCCGAAGTCAGGGTGATGAATGTTCTGGAACTGGGTCGGACTCCAGTCCAAGGGCGGCGGCGACGGCCGCTCGTTCAGCACGTTGATCCAAAGCGACTCGGTCCCCCGAGGCTGGAGGTGGCAGCGGAACTCGCAGTCCAGCGCCCGGGCGATCTTCGTCATCGTGCCGAGTTCAAAATTGTTCCGGCCGCTCAGCAGGCGGGTCACCAGGCCGGGCTGCACTCCCAGCTTGGCAGCCAGGGCGGAGCGGCTGAGGCCGAGCTGCTTCATCCGGGCCAGGACTTTCTCGGTGAATTCCAGCTTGGCGAGTTCCGCCCAGTAGTGGGGCGATGCCTCCGCCTGGGTAAAAAAGCCCGCAAAGGCGTCATCGGCCTGCCGGGCCTGGCTGGGGTTGGACATGGTGCAGTTCTCCCTTCTTTTTGGCTGTCTTGTAGTCTGTCTTCATCGCCTCGGCCCGCTGGATCTCCGCCGGGCTCGCCTTGTTCGTCTTTTTGACCGTGCCGTGCGTGCAAATGATCAGGTCACCCTCATCCCAAAAGCAAAACAGCCGCAGTCCGCCACCGGTCTTGAATTCAAAAAGGCCGTCGGTTCCCGTGAGATGTTTGAACTTGGTTTCATGATGGGGTGGTCCGTCCCGGGCGGTGAACGTCAGCAGCGCCAGCAGTTCCTGAAAATCCTCCGGATGCTGTTTCGACTGCTCCTCAAAGAAGGCCAGAACCGGGCACTTGTCCCGCTTGCCAGCCTCCGTCGCCGGGCGCGCGATGGCCCGGATGGCCAACCGCGCACCTTGGCGGATGAGGAGTGTTTTCAGCCGAAACTTCACTTATAAGTAAAAGAGTTCAACCAAAAAAGCACGGTTTGCCTCGTACTGCAATATTTGCTTAGTCTTTTATCTTGGCTATTCACACCCCCAAAGATCGGGGTGATCTCGGGTTTCGAATTCATCCAAACCGGGCCTCAAGCCCTGGCAGGCTCAGCGTCCCGTCAGCGGTTCATACCCGGATCGGGGAGCCAAGAACGACTCACGCCAAGGCGCCAAGACGCGTAGGACCGGAGTGACTCCACCTTTCTTCGCGCCTTGGCGTGAAACCAGCGACCTGCGACACGGGAAAGCCACGGCGCCCTACCCTCCTACATTCGTGAGCTTCGTGCCATTCGTGGTTCCAAAGCCTGCCCCCTCAGAAGAAGCGGACAAAAGTGTCCGCGCTCCCCTCGCCTGCGGCTGCTCATCTGCGAAATCTGCGACATCTGCGGTTCACCTTCTGAATTCCCCCTTCTGTGCTCAATCAACGATCAACCATCATCTATCAACTCCCTCCCCATCTGCGAAATCTGTGAAATCTGCGGACCTTCTGGGCTTGGCGGATGACCGGACGAGGTGGCAGAGCGGCGGAGGGCCGCCCGGTCTTCACCCGCTTGAAACTTGAAACTTTAAACCTGGAACTATCCGTCCCCTTCCCCGTGCATTTGCACTTTGCCGTGGACGGGCTACATCGGACGATGCTTGCCGACTGGATTCATGCGGCCCGCCCGAAGACGCTTGGGGCGGCGGTGGCGCCTGTGGCGGCGGGGTCGGTGCTGGGCTGGAAGCTGGGCGGGGAGTGGAGCTGGCAGCTCTTTGCCTGCACGCTCGGCAGTTGCCTGGCGCTGCAGGTGGCGACGAACTGGTTCAACGACGCGCTCGATTTCCTCAACGGGGCCGACACCGAAGCGCGGCTCGGTCCGCGCCGGATCACGGCGGCCGGGGCGGTGGCGCCGCGGACCGTGCTCGGCGCGGCGGCCGCGATGCTCGGCGTCGCCGCCCTGCTGTCGCTGCCGCTGCTGCAGGCGCGCGGCTGGCCGATCCTCGCCATCGGCCTGCCTTCCCTCTACTTCTGCTACGGCTACACCGGCGGACCGCTGCCGCTGGCCTACCGCGGCCTGGGCGAACTCTTTGTGGTGCTGTTCTTCGGCTTCATCGCCGTGGCCGGCTCGGCCTTTGTGCAGAGCGGCCAGTGGAGTTTCGACGCGATCGTCGCCGGCTTCCAGATCGGCTGCCTGTCGACCGTGCTCATCGCGGTGAACAACCTGCGCGACCTCGATGAGGATCGCTCGACCGGCAAGCGCACGCTGGCCGCGCGCTTCGGTCCGCGCTTTGCCCGGATCGAGATCACCCTGCTGGTCCTGCTGCCGCACCTGGCCGGCCTGCACTGGCTGTCGGCCGGGCTGCCGCGCTCGCTGCTGCTGCCGCTGCTCACCCTGCCCGCCGGGCTCTTCCTGCTGCAGCGCCTGTGGACGACGCCGCCCGGCCCGGCCTACAACCGCCTGCTCGCCCTGGGCGGGGCGCAGTTGCTGGCCTTTGCCCTGCTGTTTTGTCTTGGCCTCGGCGCCTGAGCCGGCTCGTATCTCCCTGACCGTGGCCGAGCCCATCTACCTTTATGAATACCTGCTGCGCAGCGGCGTGGCGCTGAACTCCGCCTCGCAGCGGCGGGTGTTCCCGGGGGCGCTGCTGCGCGTGGGCGACGGCTACGGCTGCCTGCATCCCTGGCCGGAGTTTGGCGACCTGCCCCTGCCCGAGCAACTGGCGCGCCTGGCCGCCGGCGAGCCGACCCCGCTGGCGCAGGCCGCCCTGCGCTGCGCGGCGATCGATGGCGCGGCGCGCGCGGCCGGGGTCAGCCTGTTCGACGGCCTGGAGATCCCGGCCAGCCATTACTCGTGGAGCTTTGCCCAGCCGACGATGCCGCAGTTTGACAAGCTGCTCGCCGAGGGCTGGCCGGCGCTGAAGGCGAAGGGCTACGCGAACTACGGCGAGACCACCCGCTTCCTCGAACAGTGCGCGCGCCTGGCCGGCGATGGCGGCCCGCGTTTCCGGGTCGATTTCAACGGCTGCCTGAGTGCCGACAGCTTCCAGAAGTTCGTCGAGTTCATGCCGGTGCGCGTCTATCGCCAGCTGGATTTTGTCGAGGATCCCTTCCCCTACGACGCCGAGGCCTGGCAGGCCTGCCGGGAACGCTGGGGCGTGCGGCTGGCGCTCGACAAGGGCTGGCAGGACGGCGAGCACGGCTTTGATGCCGTGGTGGTCAAGCCGGCGCGGCGCGACTGGCGCACGGTCGCGCAGCGTCACCCCGGCCAGCCGCTGGTGCTGACCTCGGCCATGGATCATCCGCTCGGCCAGATGTTCGCCGCCTGGGAGGCTGCGCAGGCGCGCGCGGAACTCGGTGAGTTGGTCGGTCTGTGCGGCCTCTGCACCCAGCATCTCTTTGAACCCGATGCCTTCCTCGAGCGGGTGCACAGCCCTGGCGGCCGGCTGCAGCCCGACACCGATGGCGGCGGTCTCGGCTTTGGTTCCGTGCTCGACAAACTGCCCTGGCGCCGCTTGGAATAGGAGCGCATGAAGGCCGACTTCTGGCAGGACCCCGGCAACCATCTCGCGGCGCCGCCCGCGGCCTCGCCCGCGGAGATGGCGAGCCTGGCCGACTTCGTGCGCGGCCAGGGCTGGCGGGGTCGCTGCCTGTTCCAGACCTCGGGCAGCGAGGGCCGGCCGAAATGGGTGGTGCTGGCCAAGCAGGCCTTCCTGATTTCCGCCGAAGCGGTGAACGCCCACTTCCAGGTCACGGCCCGCGACCGCTGGCGCCTGACCCTGCCGCTGCATCACGTCGGCGGCTTTGCCATCCTCGCCCGCGCCCACGTCGCCGGCTGCCCAGTGACCCACCACGAAGGCCGCTGGGATCCGCCGCGTTTCGCCGAGGCCGGCGACACGCTCAGCTCGATGGTGCCGACGCAGGTTCACGACCTGGTGCGCGCCGGCCTGTGCGCCCCCGAGGGACTGCGCGCGATCATCGTCGGCGGCGGGGCGACGACGCCGGAACTGGCGACCGCGGCGCGCGCCCTCGGCTGGCCGCTCTTTCTTAGTTATGGCCTGACCGAGGCCGCCTCGCAGGTCGCCACCCAGGCCTGGCCGGCGGGTGGTTCCGAGGCCCTGCAGGTGCTACCGCACTGGCAGGCGACGACCGATCCCGAGGGCCGCCTGCGCCTGCGCGGGTCGGCGCTCGCCGACGGCTTTGTCATCGCCGATGACACGGGCAACTGGCAGTGGCAGCCGATCGATCCCGGGGCCGGCCTGCTCACCCGCGACCGCGTGCGCCTGGAGACGAGCGCGGGCCACACCTGGCTGCACTTTCAAGGCCGCGAATCCGGCTGGGTGAAGATTCTCGGCGAACTCGTCCACCTCGCGCCCCTGCAGGCCCGGCTCGACGCCCTCGCCCTCGCCGCCGGCTGGCCCGCCGCTCCGGTCCTGCTCGCCCGCCCCGATCCCCGCGCCGAAACCGCCCTCGTCCTCGTCATCGAAGGCGACCCACCCGAGGTGCAAAGTCTGATCGACCACTTCCACGCCGAGCAGCCCCCCTGGCTGCGCCTGCAGCGTGTCGTCGCCCTCCCTCAACTGCCCCGCAGCGACCTCGGCAAGATCCGTCTCGCGGAACTGGATCAACTGTTGGGCAGCTAATTCTCGGTTCTCGGTTCTCGGTTCTCGGTTCTCGGTTCTCGGTTCTCGGTTCTCGGTTCGCCGTTCCAGCTACGCCCCCGACGCAGCGGGGCCCTACCAGTTTGGTCTGGTCCTTGGTCATTCATCATTCCTTGTTGGAGATTCATCATTCCGCTCCCCTCCCCTTTTTCCTTTTTCCTTTTCCCTTTTCCCTTCCATTCTCCAACATGGATCTGCAGCTTCAGGGACACACCGCCGTGGTCATCGGCGCGGCGAGTGGCATTGGCCGGGCAATCGCCGAGGCTTTTCTGGCCGAGGGCTGCCGGGTGCGCGGCTTTGACCTGCGCAGTGCGGAAGGCCTCGACATCACAGTGGGCAGTGTCGCCGACGACGCTGTGCTGCGCGCCTTCGCGGCCTCCTGCGAGCCGGTCGATCATGTGGTGTACGCGGTCGGCGCCGGTTCCGGCAAGTTCGGTTTCCCGTTCTGGAACCTGGAGCCCGGCGACTGGGCGCGCGTGCTCGACCTCAACCTCGTCGGCGCCGTGCGCGCGGCCCAGGCCTTTGCGCCGCAGCTCATCGCCCGCCGCGGCAGCCTGCTGCTGCTGAGTTCGGTCGCCGGCCAGATCGGCTCGCAGACCGATCCACCCTACAGCGCCGCCAAGGCCGGCCTGATCAATTTCATGCAGTGCGCCGCCAAGGACTTCGCGCCGCACGGCGTGCGCGTCAACGCCCTCGCCCCAGGCATGGTGCGCACGCCCCTCAACCAGGCGGTGTGGGCGGCCTCGCAGGCGCGGCTGCCGGAGGCGGAGCGACAGGACTACGAGGCCTGGGCCGAGGACAAGATTCGCAAGATCGCCCCGCTCGGCCGCTGGCAGACAGCGGAGGAATGCGCCGCGATGGCGGTCTTTCTCGCCTCGCCACAGGCGCGCAACATCACCGGCCAGACGCTCAACGTCGATGGCGGCCAGGTGATGCACGCCTGAGGCGCACGCGCCTCACTCGTAGACGGTGAACAGGCCCGAGTGGTCGAGTTCGCCGCCGCCCTTTTCATGGACAAAGCTCTCCCACTGCGCGCGGCAGTTGGCGAGGGTGGGCGAAGCGAAACCGAGCGACTCGGCCAGCTCGCAGATGAGGCGCACGTCCTTGAGCTGCAGGGTGGAGCGACCGCCGGGCGCGAAGTCGCGCCGCACCATGCGATCGCCATGCAGCTGCAGGATGCGGCTTTCGGCAAAGCCACCGAGCAGGGCCTCGCGCACCTTGGCGGGATCGACCCCGGCGAGTTCGGCCAGGCGCAGTGCCTGTGCGACGGCATCGATGGTTTGGGCAACGATGAGCTGGTTGGCGAGCTTGGTCACCTGACCGGCACCGGAGGCGCCGAGGTGACTGACGCGGGCACCGACCGTTTGCAGCACCGGCAGGGCGCGCTGAAAATTCGCCTCGCTGCCGCCGGCCATGATGGTGAGGTTGCCCGCCTCCGCCCCGACCTGGCCGCCCGAGACCGGCGCATCCACCCAGGCCAGACGTTCGGCGAAGCGCTGGGTGGCCGGCACCGAGGTCGTACCGAAATCGATGATGAGCGATTCCGACGACAGGCCATGCTGCAGGCCCTCCTCGCCGAACACGATCTGCTCGACGACGTCCGTCGTGGTCAGGTTCAGGCAAATGAGGCCGTCGCCAACGGCGCGCGCCAGTTCCGGCAGGCTCGCCGCGCGGCGCATGCCGAGGGCGACCGCTGCCTCGGCGGCGGCGTCGCTGCGATTCCAGACGATGAGGTCGGCGCCGGCGGCCAGGAGATGACGCGTCATCGGCGCGCCCATGTGACCGAGTCCAACAAAGCCAATCGTCTGTCCAGCGAGGGAGGGTTTCATGGCACGCAACCGACAACAGGCCGGTCGGCTTGGCAAGATGCAGCCGCTCGGCGGTCGCGGATTTTGCGCTCGTCTCCGCGAACCGAATCGCGTTTACTTCCCACATGCTGTCGCCGCTCCTCCGTCCTGTCGTCCTGCTGCTCGGTCTCGCCCTCGCGGCCCCCGCCGCCGAGGAACCCGGCTTTGCCCAATTCGCGGTGGCCACCGTCCATCCGCTTGCCACCGACGCCGCGCTCGCGGCCCAGGCCCGGGGCGGCAACGCCGTCGATGCCGCGGTCGCCGCGGCCCTGACCCTCGGCGTCGTCGACGGCCACAACTCCGGCATCGGCGGCGGCTGTTTCTTTGTCATCCGCGCCGCCGATGGCAGCATCACCGCGATCGATGGTCGCGAGCGGGCGCCGGCCGCCGCGCACCGCGACCTCTACCTCGTCAACGGCAAGCTCGACGAGGAGGCCAGCAAAACCGGCGCACTCGCCGCCGGTATCCCCGGGGCATTGCGCGCCTACGACCTCGCCCTGCGCAAGCACGGCAAGCTGACGCTCGCCGACCTGCTGCGCCCGGCCGCCGATCTCGCCGAAAAGGGTTTTGCCATCGATGAAGTCTATGCCCGCAAGCTCGCCGCCACCGCCGCCAAGCTGCGCCAGTTCCCGGAGTCGGCCGCGATCTTCCTGAAGCCGGATGGCAGCCCGCTCCAGCAGGGCGAGATCCTCGTGCAGAAGGACCTGGCCGCGACCTACCGCGCCATTGCCGAGCACGGGCTCGACTGGTTTTACGGCGGCGAGTTCGCGCGCAAGACGGAAACGTGGATGAAAGCGAACGGCGGCATCGCCACCGCGGCCGATTTCGCCGACTATCAGGCGGTCGAACGCGAGCCGGTGCGCGGCCGCTACCGCGGCTATGAAATCGTCGCCATGCCCCCGCCGAGCAGCGGCGGCCTGCACGTGCTGCAGATCCTCGGCATGGTCGAGCGCTTCCCGCTGCGCGAGCTGTCGCCGGCGCGCCGTGCCCACGTGGTGGCCGAGGCGATGAAGCTGGCCTTTGCCGACCGCGCCCACTGGCTGGGGGATCCCGACTTCGCGCGCGTGCCACGCGGCCTGCTCGATGCCGACTACCTGGCCGGGCTGTCGGCGCGCATCGATCCCGACAAGGTCACGCCCGTGCCCTCGCACGGCCTGCCGCCGCGCTGGCAGGGCGATGTCTTTGGCAAGCACACGACGCACCTGTCGACCGCCGATGCCGAGGGCAACTGGGTGGCGCTCAACCAGACGATCAACACCGCCTTCGGCAGCAAGGTCGTCGTGCCGGGCACCGGCGTCCTGCTCAACAACGAGATGGACGACTTCGCCGCGCAACCCGGCGTGCCCAACGCCTTCAAACTAGTCGGTGCCGAGGCCAACGCGGTGGCCGCGGGCAAACGACCGCTGTCGAGCATGAGCCCAACCCTGGTCTTCAAGGACGGCCAACCCGTGCTCAGCACCGGCGCGGCCGGCGGACCGACCATCATCACCCAGGTCGTGCAACTGCTGCTCGCCGTCCTGGACGACGGCCTCGGCCCGAACGCCGCGCTCGCCCAACCGCGAGTGCACCACCAGTGGGCGCCCGATGAACTCAAGGTCGAGAACGGTCTCGGCACCGAGACGCTGGCCGAACTGGAAGGGCTCGGCCACAAGCTCAGCCGCTCCGAGCGCTTCGGCGCCTGCCAGTGCGTGCTGTTCGACGCCCAGCGCGGACTGCTGGTGCCGGCGCACGACCCGCGCGTGCCGGGCAAGGCGGCGGGCCGGTGAAGGGCGCTACTCCGGCAACTCGCGGTTGGCGACTCCGGCCGTGCCCGGCGGGAAGAGGTTGTCGGCGAAGTGCATGCCGCGCGGGGCGTTCGGTCCGTCGGGCAGGATCACCGCGACCTTGTAGCGCGGCGGGCCGGGATTGTGGATCAGGTTGCCGCGCACCAGCACGTCGGTCAGCGGCGGGTCGTCGGCCTGCTGGCCGGTGTCGAACTTGAAGGGCGACCGCTCACTGCCCCAGATCCAGTGGGCATCGCCGTGGCCAAAGTCGGAGATGAGGTTGTCGGCGATGATGGAACCGCCGTCGTAGTTTTCCGCCGTCGCGGCGGCGCCGGGCATGAGACCGATCGCCCACAGGCAGTTTTTGACGAACTGATTGCCGGTGATGAGGACGTTGCGCGAGCCATGCATCGCCTTCAGGCCCATGAAGGAGTTCACGATGACGTTGTGGGCGACGATGACATGGTCGCTGTGCAGGTCGATGCCCTGGGCGGCGTTCTCGATGTGGTTGCCAAGGATGCGCGTCAGGTCGCTCACGGTCGGCGAAGTGACGATCAGGCCGGAGCCCTGCTGCCAGTTGTCGGTGTAGCCGCGCTCCCAGGTCTCCGCGTTGATGAAGTGGCCGCGCACCGGGTTGCGCTTGCTCCACTCGCCGAGCTTGTGCTTGGCCTTCAGTTCCGGGGTCGGCCGCAGCCGTTCCTCGATGATGCGGTTGCCCTCGATAAGCGTGCCGGTGCAGGCCTGGATGCTGAGGCCGGTGCCGTCGGTGCAGTGGAAGGCATAACCCCAGTCCGGGCTGTGCGTGCGGTCATCGACGGTGACGCGCATGTAATTGCGCACCAGGCAGCGGCTGATGCGGGCATCGCGACACTCGCGCAGGGTGATGGCGCCGGCGCGGGTGGGGTGGTCGATCACCTTGACGTTCTCCAGCACCAGGTCGCGGCAGCGCAGGGCCAGCACCGCCTCGCGGTCGTTCTCCGCCTTGTCGGCGGGACGGGTCAGGGTCAGGTCGCGGACTTCAACGCCGGCGGCGTCCTCGATTTCGAGGATGGGCTGCTGCGGGTTCTGCTGCACAAGGCGACCCGGCCCGCGCAGGCCGCCGTGACCGGCCCGCAGGCGGATCTTCTCGGTGAGGAGGTGATCGCCCGCCGGCACAAACACCACCGCCCCCGGATTGGCATCGAGCGCCGCCTGGATCGAGGGATAATCGACCGACGACACCTCGGCGGCGCGGAGGGCGAGCGGCAGCAGGCAGCAAACGAGAAGACGGTTCATGGTGCACCAGCATCGCGGGTGCCGCCCTGAAGATCAAGAGGCCTGACGCTGGTCGGACTCGTCGGACTCGTCGGACTGGTCGTACTCAGACAGGCCGTGGATTTTCGGATGCACACCCGGAAAGGCTGGTGTCGAATGCCACCATGAAACACCTGCTCGCCGCCCTGGTCGCCCTCGCCTGTCCCGTGCTTGCCGCACCGGAACAGCCCAACATCGTGCTCATTGTCGCCGATGACCTCGGCTACGGCGACCTCGGCTGCTTTGGCTCGACGACGATCCGCACGCCGAACCTCGACCGCATGGCGGCGGAGGGCACGAAGTTCACCAGCTTCTGCGTCGCCCAGGCCGTCTGCAGCGCCTCGCGCGCGGCCTTGATGACCGGCTGCTACCCGAACCGGGTCGGCATGCAGGGCGCGCTCAACCACACCAGCCGCGAGGGCCTCAGCCTGGAGGAGCGCCTGATGCCGGAGGTCTTCAAGAAACACGGCTACGCCACCGCCGCCTACGGCAAGTGGCACCTCGGCACGCGGCCGATGTTCCACCCCTGCAAGCGCGGCTTCGACGAGTTCTGGGGCATTCCGTACTCGAACGACAACAGCAAGTACCACCCGAGCCTCGCCGCCGAGATGCCGCCGCTGCCGCTCTACGAGGACGAGCGCCTCGTCGCCACCGACCCCGACCAGAGCCAGTTCACGCGTCGCATCACCGAGAAGTCGGTCAGCTTCATCCGTCGCCACAAGGAGAAGCCCTTCTTCCTGTATGTGCCGCACGTCATGCCGCACGTGCCGATCTTCGCCTCGGAACGCTTCAAGGGAAAATCTCCGCACGGCCTCTACGCCGATGTCGTCGAGGAACTTGACTGGTCGGTCGGCATGATCCTCGAGTCGATCCAGCAGGCCGGGATCGACGACAAGACCCTGGTGATCTTCTTCTCCGACAACGGCCCCTTCCTCAGCTACGGCAACCACGCCGGCAGCGCGGCGCCGCTGCGCGAGGGCAAGCTCACCTCCTACGAGGGCGGCGTGCGCGTGCCCTGCCTGGCGCGCTGGCCCGGCCGCGTGCCGGCCGGTCGCGAGTCGGCCGAACTGCTCACCGCCATGGACCTGCTGCCCACTTTCCTGACCTGGCTCGGCGCCGAGGCCCCGGCCAAGAAGATCGATGGCGTTGATGTCGGCGACGTCCTGCTTGGCAAGGAGGGCGCGGTGAACCCGCGCACGAGTTTTGTCTACTACGCCGGCAGCGAGCTGCAGGCGGTGCGCGAGGGCGACTGGAAACTGCACTTCGCCCATCCCTACATCACCCCGCATGAGATCCCGGGCCGCGACGGCAAGCCGGCCAACTGGGAGAACATGAAACCGGCGGCGATCACCCAGTCGGGCATCGAGGGCATCGCCACCCGCCATGGCTACAAGGTCGCCCAGCAGGCGCTGGCCCTCTACCACCTGGGCGAGGATCCCGGCGAAACGAAGGACGTCAGCGCCGCGCATCCGGAGATCGTCGAACGCCTCAAGAAACTCGCCGAACCCCTGCGCCAGGAACTCGGCGACGCCCTCACCGGCACCAAGGCCAGTGCGGCACGCCCCGTCGGCCGCGACGAAGAGTGACGCTGCCTGTCCCGTAGCGGAAAACGTGAGTTTTCCCCTGCTGGCCCCACGCAAAAGCCGCGTCAGGCCGTCGGATACACCCACGGCCCGCGGTACTCGCGGCGCAGCAGCTTGGAGGCTTCGGCATCGCCGACGATGACCTCCTTCTCCGCATCCCAGGCGATGCTGCGCCCGGCCTTCCAGGACAGCATGCCGAGCATCGGCAGGCAACTGGAGCGGTGCGCGCTTTCGATGTCGGCCACCGGCTTGCGGCCCTTTTCAATCGCCTCGATGAGGTCGTTCCAGAGCAGGGCGAGGTTGTGACCATCGGGCTCCTGAAGCTGGTGGTCGCCGTGCTCGACCTGCTTCTTCGGGTCGGCCGGATAAAAGGTCCAGCCATCGCGCCAGCCGATGTGCAGCACGCCGTTCTCGCCGTAGAAGTAGGCGCCGATCTTGTGCTTCTCGCTGGCGTTGTCGGCAAACTTGCGGTGCTCCCAGACGGCGGTGAACTGTTCGAACTCAAAGGTCGCGACCTGATGGTCGGGCGCGTCAGTGGTCTGCTCGCGGTCGTTGAGCACGGGCGCGCCGGCGATCGGCCGCCCCCCCGTGCAGAAGACCTTCTTCGGCCCCTTCTCACCGCTCCACCACAGCACCTGGTCGAGCCAGTGCACGCCCCAGTCGCCC
Organism: uncultured bacterium; assembly: GCA_966252325.1. GTDB lineage: Bacteria > Verrucomicrobiota > Verrucomicrobiia > Verrucomicrobiales > Verrucomicrobiaceae > Prosthecobacter. Next base: position 35,413 of record CBINON010000046.1, read on the forward strand.
ATCGTGCCGTTGGCGTAGTCGAGGAAGTGGCGCCAGCCGCCCGGGTGCAGCTTGCTGTTGAAAGGCCGCATCGGCGCCGGACCGCACCACAGATCCCAGTCCATGCCCTCGGGCACCTTGCCGTTCGGCTTGGGCGCCTCGACGCCGCCCTTGCCGGCGACAAAGCAGCGCACCATGCCCACCTTGCCGACCTTGCCCGAGCGCAAAAAGTTCATCGCCTCGACATGGTGCGGGCCGATGCGGCGGTGCAGGCCGACCTGGACGACGACGCCGCTCTCGCGCGCCGCCTTCACCATGGCGCGGCTTTCCTCGATGGTGTGGCCGGTCGGCTTCTCGACCAGCACATGCGCGCCGGCCTTGCAGGCGGCGATGGTCTGCAGGGCGTGCCAGTGGTCGGGCGTGGCGATGATGACGATCTCCGGCTTCGCCTCGGCGAGCAGCTCGCGGTAATCCCGGTAGCCCTTCGGCACCTCGCCACTGTCGGCCTCGACATCGGCGATGCCGTTCTCGAGCACGTTGGCGTCGGCGTCGCAGAGCGCCACGACCTTGGCGCGACCGGAGGCCATCGCCTCGCGCAGCAGGTTCATGCCCCACCAGCCGGAGCCGATCAGGGCGACGCGGTACTTGCGGCCCTCCGCGCCGATCACGGGCAGGCGTGACCAGGCGAGCGAGGCGGCGGTGGCGGAGGCAAGAAAAGTGCGGCGGGAGGTCGGGGTCATGACGCGAAGATCAACGGCGCCAGCCGGCCGGGTCAATCGCGAATCGTCGGCTTCGGCTGGGCCGCGCGCCGGGCATGAACCAGCTCGCGCACCAGCGGATTGGGGAAACGCCGGCTGGGCGTGACGGCGTAAAAGGCCTCGCTCAGGCGCGGTACCCGGCAGCGTTCGACCAGCACACCCGATTCAAGCTCGTCGCGCACCACCACCGGCGGCACCAGGGTCAGGCCCTCGGACTCGCGCGCCAGCAGGCGCAGCATGGCCATGTCGTCGACCTCGGCGGCGATCACCGGCCGGATGCCGGCCTGGTCGAGCAGCAGGTCGAAGGCGCCGCGAATGCTGTGCTCGAGGCTGGGCAGCACCAGCGGCACGCCGCGCAGATCCTCGGGAAAGCTGAAGGCACGCTTCCCCCCGCGCCGGCGCCGGCCGACCAGGCTGACCGGCTGCTCGTCGAGCAGGTGGCTGTGCCAGCCGGTCTCGGCATCACGGCGCACGGGCATGTTCGAGAGCACGAGATCGAGGGTGTGCGCCTGCAACTGGGCGAGCAGTTCACGCAGGCTGCCGGAGCGGATCACCAACTCCACATCGGCGCGCGCCAGCAGCGGATGCAGGAAGGCGAACTGGAAGTTGCGCGACAGGGTCGCCACGGCACCAACCCGCAGCAGCTTGCGCCGACCGGCGGCGCGGTTCTGCAGCAGGTCCATCATCTCCTCGCCAGCCTGGAAAATCGTCTCCGCGTAGTCGAGCGCCACACGCCCCGCCTCGGTGAGCACGAGCGACTTGTGCTGCCGGTCGAACAGCGGCTGCCCCAGGCTTTTCTCCAGCCGGCGCAACTGCACGCTGAGCGCCGACTGCGACAGGTTGAGCCGCTCCGCCGCGCGGGTCAGGCCGCCCTCGGCGGCGATGGCGCGGAAGTAGCGCAGGTGGTGGTAGTTGAGGAAGGCCATGGCTTACATTTACCAAAGCGAACGATTTTTGCAAAAACATCTATTGGAGAGAACTCATGAAAAAGCGCACCGGAGCGTCGCCCATGAACCTCCTCGACTCCACCCCCGTCTCCCTCGCCTCGGCCCAGGTGGCCGTGCCGTTGTTCGGACTCGCCCTGCTCGTGCCGCTCTGGTCGCACGGCCGCGCTGCCGCCGGCCACGCCGCCCGCCTGATGGCGGCCATCCTGATCCTCGCCCTCGCTGCCGCCGCGGGGGTGGCCTTCGGCGGCCCGGCCGGCTGGCAAAGCTCCGGCGGCCTGCTCAGCTTCCGGCTCGATGCCCTCTCGGTCACCCTGCTCGTGCTGGTCAGCTTCCTGGGCCTGGTGGTGACCCGCTACGCGGTGAACTACCTCGACGGCGACCCGCGCCAGGCGCGTTTCACCCGCGCTCTCATGGCAACGCTCGCCTCGGTGCTGCTGCTCGCGATCGCCGGCAACCTGCTGCAGTTCGTGGTCTGCTGGACGGCGACCAGCCTGGGCCTGCACCGGTTGCTGACCTTTCCCTCGGGCAGCCGCAGCGCCGCGCTGGCCGCGCGCAAGAAATTCCTCATCAGCCGGCTGGGCGACGCCTGCCTGCTCGGTGCGCTGGCGCTGGTCTGGAAAGGTTTCGGCACCTGGGACTTCGCCGCCCTGTTCGCGGCGGCGGAAAACCCGGGACCGGCCCAGGCGGCCGTGCTGCCCTGGGTCGCCTGGCTGGTCGTCGCCGCGGCCCTGATGAAGTCGGCCCAGCTGCCCTTCCACAGCTGGCTGCCCGACACCCTCGACACGCCGACGCCGGTGTCCGCCCTGATGCACGCCGGCCTGATCAACGCCGGCGGCTTCCTCATCGTCCGCCTCAGCCCGCTGCTGGTGCAGGCCCCCGGCGCGCTCGACGCCCTCGCCGCGGTCGGCGGCGCCACCGCCCTGTTCGGCTCGCTGGTCATGATGACCCAGCCGAGCATCAAGCGCTCGCTGGCCTGGTCGACCATCTCCCAGATGGGCTTCATGATGCTGCAGTGCGGCCTCGGCGCCTTCGCCCTGGCGATGCTGCATCTGGTGGCCCACTCGCTCTACAAGGCCCACGCCTTCCTCGCCTCGGGCGGAGTGGTCGCCAAGGCGCGGCCCGAGTTCGCCCCGAGCCCGGCCGCCCGCCCCCTTGCCCTGATCGGCGCCCTCGGCGCCGCCGCCGTGCTCGCCGCGGCCGCCAGCGCAGTGTTCGGCTTCGGCGCCACCGGCCCCGGCCCGCTGCTGCTCGGCAGTGTCTTCCTGATGGCCCTCGCGCAACTGGTCGCCGCCCTCGCCGCCGGCCCCTGGCGCCCCGGTCTGGCTTTCTGGGGCCTGCTGGCCGCCGGCGGCACCGCTGGCGCCGGTCTCGGCCTGCACAGGCTGTTCGGCCACTGGCTGGCCGACTGCCTGCCGGCCTACACCCCGCAACACGGCCCGGCCGCCCACCTGCTGATGGCCGGTGCCGGCCTGCTCTTCCTCGCCCTGCTCCTGCTCCAGGCCCAAGCCGCCCGCGGCACCGCCCCCGCCTGGCTGGCGCGTCTCTACGTCCACGCCAGCAACGGCTTCTATCTCGGCACCCTGCTCGAACGCCTCACCCGCCGCCTCCTCCCCCTCTGAGCCATCTCCCATCTCCCATCT
>CBINON010000047.1:0-37590 GCA_966252325.1 uncultured bacterium
CCCGCCAAACACCTTTTCCCCGCCTCCAGCACGGATACACTCCTTCACGTTCGCCCCCCAAAGAAAGGGAGTCCTGACGTAGCCCTGTTTGAAGACGCCCTCGGCGCTGAGGCAGGCGGTGAAAAAGCCGGGAAAGTACGCTCTTTCGGGCAAGTCCGTGCCTACCACAAGGATTTGGCCGTCCGGCAGGATCTTCAACTGCAGGGCCTGCCGCGCGCTCGTCGTGGCGTGCTCTTCCACTTGCACACCGCCCGCGCCGAATCCCGTGTCCAGGCTGCCATCGGCCAGCAATCGCGCCACCATGAGCCTGTCCCTGGTGCTCCAGTCAGGCAGCACGCGCAGGCTGCCAGCGAGAACGAGTTTACCGTCGGACTGAAGCGCCATCGCCCGAAAAGTCGCCCGCGGGCTCGCGGGCAGTGGCCTGGCGACCCCTTGTGCGCCGAAAGCGGCATCCAGGGAACCGGCCGTCTGCCCCGGCAGGAACCCAGGCAGCATCGCCAGTGCGATGGCCAGTGCCAGTAGTCCTGTTCGATGAACACCCCACGATACCATCCGTTGACTCTGGCGGCGAGGCGCAGCCCGTTCAAGCGGAAGATTCATCAGGATTTTTCCCTAGCCGGCCCCCGCCAAACCGCGCCCAGCACTGCGCAAGATCGGCGCGGGGCAGGGGGCCGCATCGGCCGTTGGTTTGGCATGATCAATCTCACCCGCCTCTACTGCGATGTCGCCCAGCCGATGGATCACCTGCGCTACGGCCGCGGCCATGGCGCGCCGACCAGCGCGGCCGAGCGACGCCCCATCGTCGTCTGGAACATCACCCGGCGCTGCAATCTGAAGTGCCTGCACTGCTACCAGGACTCCGACGCGCGGCATTATCCGGGCGAACTCGACTGGCAGCAGTGCAAGGCGGTGGTCGACGACCTGGCCGGGTTCAAGGTGCCGGCCCTGCTGCTGTCCGGGGGCGAGCCGATGATCCATCCGCGCTTCTTTGAACTGGCCGAGTACGCGGCGGGCCGGGGACTGCGCCTGACCCTGTCGACCAATGGCACGCTGATCAGCGCCGACGCCGCGCGCCGGCTCAAGGACATCGGCTTTTCCTACGTCGGCATCTCGCTCGACGGCATGGGCGGCACGCACGACCACTTCCGCGGCCGCATCGGCGCCTTCGACAAGGCGGTGGCCGCCTTTCGCCACTGCAAGGCGGTCGGGCAAAAGGTCGGCCTGCGCCTGACCCTCTCCAGTCACAACATCGATGACCTCGACAACATCCTCGACTTCATCGAGCGCGAGGACATCGAGCGGGTCTGCTTCTACCACCTCGTGTACAGCGGCCGCGGCTCCGACCTCGTCGAGGTGCCGCACGCGAAGACCCGCGCCGCCCTCGACAAGATCCTGGATCGCACCGCCCGGTGGGCCGCCTCCGGCCGGCCGCGCGAGGTGCTGACGGTCGATCAGCCGGTTGACGGCGCCTATCTGTACCTGCGCCTGCTGCGCGAGGACCCCGAGCGGGCGGCGCGCGCGCTGGAACTGCTGACCTGGAACGGCGGCGGCGCCAATAGCTCGGGCACCGGCATCAGCAACATCGACACCCAGGGCAACGTCCACCCCGACCAGTTCTGGCACAGCCTGACGCTCGGCAACGTCAAGGAACGGCCGTTCAGCGAGATCTGGAGTTCGCGCGACCACCCGCAGCTCAATGCCCTGCGCGAGCGCAAGGAACACCTGACCGGTCGCTGCGCGAATTGCCGCTGGCTCAACCTCTGCGGCGGCGGCTTCCGCGTGCGCGCCCTGCAAATGACCGGCGACTTCTGGGCGCCCGATCCCTCCTGTTACCTGCGCGAGGAGGAAACGGCGCTGTCGGCGGCCTGACACAAAAAGCCCCGCCGGGCGCGAGCTCCGGCGGGGCGGGGGAGTCTTCGTTCAAGGCGCGGCGGGCGTTCAGCGGGCGACGTAGTCGACCACGCAGACCTTGTCGAGCAGGGGCTTGAGCTTGCCGACGAACTCCGTGTGCGCCGGGTGCGGCAGATAGACCTCAAGGCCGGCCTTGTCGGCAAAGGTGACGAGGAAGCAGTGCGTGAAACCGTCGTTCAGGCCCTCGGGACTGACGTTGGTGCCCCATTCGAAGCCCTTGACGGTGTCGATTTTTTTGGCGAGCGCGGCGAAGTCCTGCTCGATTGCCTGCACCTGCCCGGCGCTGGCGCTGTCCTTGAACTTGAAGAAAACGACGTGGCGATAGGGAGCTTCGGCGGTGGCGGCGACGGTGAACATGAGCAGGGCAAGAAGGGTGAGCAGGTGTTTCATGGCGGACGGTCGCCAGCATGAACGGCGCAAGGCCCGTGGTCAAGCCGCTCGCCGGGCTTGCCTGACGAACCACGGAGGCGTATGTTGTGGGAATGCCTCCTTCCCCCAGGAGCCGTCGCCCCTCGTGGCGACTCGGAATGCTGCTGCTCTGCGTTGCTGCCGGGCTGGGGTTGCGCATGCAGCACGCTCCGTCGGCCGCCCCTGAACCGCGGCAACCTTCGGTTGCTGCGGCATCCCCGGCGATCACCGCGGCGGTCCCCTGGGCACGCGCGGCCCTGGACGCCCTCGAGTCGGGCCAGCCGCTTGTCCTGCGCGAGGACGGTCGCGAGCAGTTCCTCGACCTGGTGCCCGATCGACTCTACCACCCCGGCCGCCGCCCGGGCGAACGCTTTGAGCCGGTGCCCGGCGGCGATCGCTCCGCCCTGCTTGCCGCCGCCGCCCGTCGTGATCCCGCCGGCCACTGGCCCGGACTGCTGCTGCAACCGGCCGGACCGAAGCCGGGTCGTCCCGTCACGACCGGCAAGGGCAGCCCGGTTGTGCTCACCGAGCACTGGCTGCTGCAGGTGCGCGATGCCCCGGCGGCACGTGCCGCCCTCGCCTCGGCCGGGTTTATCCTCGCCGATGAACCCGCCTACGCGCCCGGGCACTGGATTGTCGCCGCCCGCGAGGGCGGTGCCATCGGCGGTCTGCAGGCCGCCGCCGCCCTGCAGGGCCACCCGGCGATTGCCGATTTCAGCCCGCTGCTGCGTCGCCAGCGCCAGCGCCGCGCCCTGCCGAACGATCCGTACTTTCCGCAGCAGTGGCACCTGCAGGCGAGCGGCAGCGACGCCGGCAAACCCGGTGCCGACATTCGCGTGACACCGCTTTGGGAACAGGGACTGAGCGGGCAGGGGCTGCGCATCGCCATCGTCGATGACGGCCTGGACCTGAGCCATCCGGACTTGCTTGTCGACACGGACAACGATTATGACTGGAACGACTCGCCCCCCGATGGCGATCCGACGCCCGACGCCTTCAATGAGGATTACCATGGCACGGCGGTCGGCGGTCTCGCCGCCGCGCGCGGCAACAACGGCATCGGCGTTTCCGGGGTTGCGCCCGAGGCCACCCTGGTCGGCTTCCGGCTCATTGCCGACTGGATCACCGATGCCGATGAAGCCGAGGCAGTCCTGCGCGCCAATGACGTCATTCAGATCAAGAACAACAGCTGGGGGTCACCGCCGACGATTCTGGATCCGGACTTCTACGCCGAGCTCGGCTGGAGTGGTCCGCTCATGCGCGCCGCGCGACGCAGCGCTGCCCTCAACGGCCGCGGCGGACTCGGCACGCTGTCCGTGTGGTCGGCCGGCAACGACCGCGATGGCGGCGACCAGGGCAACAAGGACAGCTATTCCAACTCCATTTACGCCCTGCCGGTCGGGGTGCTCACCAGTGCCGGTGCGCTCGCGGCTTACAGCGAGGGCGGCAGCCACCTCGTCGTCTGCGCCCCGGGCGCGGGTGGCGTTGTCACCACCGACCTGAGCGGCAATGCCGGCTACAACAACGGTGTCACCCCTGGCGAACTCAGCGGTGAACTGACGGCGCGCGACTACACCCGCACCTTTGGCGGCACCTCGGCCGCCGCCCCCATCGTCAGCGGCGCCCTGGCCCTGCTGCTCGAGGCCAATCCCGGCCTCGGCTGGCGCGACGTGAAGGAGATCCTGCTGCGGTCCTCCATCCAACTCGCCCCCACCAGCCCTGGCTGGGTCAGCCGTTCCGGTGGCGAACCGGCCCTGCCGTTGATCCGTCACCACGAATCCTACGGGGCCGGCGCCCTCGATGCCGCCGCCGCCGTGGATCTCGCCGAGACCTGGCAAAACCTCGGCCCCCTGGTCGAGCACGCGCGCAGCCAGTCGCCCGGCCTCGCCATCCCCGACAACTCCACCACCGGCCTCAGCGTCGACTTCGATTTCTCCGACGTCACCGACCTGCGCGTTGAACACGTGACGGTGCACCTGAACGCGCCGCACAGCTACCGCGGCGACCTGCAGATCCGGCTGACGTCGCCCGCCGGCACAGTCAGCACGCTGGCCAGCCGCACCGGCGCCGACGACGGCCAGGACTACGACAACTGGACTTTCTCCAGCGTGCGCCACTGGGGCGAAGCCGGCCGCGGCACCTGGACGCTCGACTGCCAGGATCTCGCGCGCGGCGACACCGGCGCCCTGCTGTCGGCCACGGTGACCTTGTTCGGTTCGGTGATCGAGCCGGTCGTGCTCACCCAGTCGCCGGCACCGGCCCTGGTCGGTGAGGGCGAGGAGGCCGTGTTCCAGGCGGCGGCCGAAGGCGGGGGCACGATCGCTTTTGACTGGCGCAAACTCGGGGCAAACGCGAGCCAGGGCAGTGGGGCTGAGTTCCGCATCGCCTCCGCCAGGCTCACCGATGCCGGCAGCTACCAGGTCATCGCCAGCAACGCCACTGCCACCGAGGAGAGCTCGTTGACGGGCCTGGGCGTCCTGCGTCGCCAGATCGCCGGCGCAAGTGTCACCGAGGGCAAAACCGCCGTGCTGCGCACCGCCGCCGCCGGTCCTGGCCTGACCCTGCGCTGGCATCGCAACGGCCAGCCGCTCAGCGATGACGAACGCCGGTCCGGCACCGGCAGCGCGACGCTGACGATTCGCCAGTGCGGGGCGGGGGACATTGGCGAGTACACCTGTGTGGCCAGCCTCGAGGGACTTGCACTGAGCACCCTGCCGGCGGAGCTCAACGTGACCCTGCGACCCGTCATCACCTCGCTCCTGCCGCCGGCGGCCGGGGTCAGCGGCGCGGTCGAGTGGCAACTGCTCGCCGAGAACGGGCCCCTCAAATTCAGTGTCCAAGGCCTGCCGCGCGGCTTGAAGTTCGACCGCGCCACGGGGCGCATCCACGGCATTCCGGAACGCGCCGGCTCCTACGAGATCCGGGTCAGTGCCAGCAACGCCGCCGGCACCGGCACGCCCCAGACCTTGCTCTGGGACATCGCACCGCTGCCCGATGGGGTCGCCGGCGTTTTCCACGGCCTGCTGACCCGCGACGAGGGGCTCAATGAGGGACTTGGGGGGCGTTTCCAGGCGACGATTACCGTAAGCGGCGCCCTGTCCGGCAGTCTGACCCTCGGGACCGTCAGCCATCGCTTCAGCGACCGCCTCGACGCCCCGCCGGGCGAGAACCCGGAGGCGGTGATGGCCCTCCGGCGCACCGGTGAGTTGCCGCCCCTGGAACTGCATTTCAGCGTGATCGACGGTGAACTGCACGGCACGCTCGCCGCCGGCGATGACAGTCTTGAGGTCGATGCCGTGCGCACCGAGTGGGATGCCGTGGCCCAGGCCGGATTGACCGGTCCCTACACCGCCCGCTTCCTGCCGGCGACGGCCCACGTCGCCGAGCCGTCGGTGCCGCAGGGTGCCGGCTTCCTCGCGGGCAGCCTCAGCACGAAGGGCAGCTTCAAGTGGGCCGGCCGATGGCCCGACGGTCGCAGCTTCACCACCGCCGCGCCGCGCGGGCGCGCCGGCCGCTTGCCCTTGTTCGCGCTCGACAAAAAAACCGCCGCCAGCCTGCGCGCCTGGCTCGATCTCGACGCCGCCGGCCTGCAGCCCTCCGCGGCGACCTTTGCCGACACCCCCGACCTGCAGCGCCGTGGCCAGGCCGGGCATGCGCTCGATCTGGCCGGTGCGGCCTACCGGCCCGGCAACGACCTGCCCAGCTTCCTGGGGCTGCTGGCGGGTGAGGCCGTGGTGATCCTGCGGGAAGATGGCGAGACGGAAACCCTGCGCCTGGATCTGACCGTCGAAGCTCCCTACAAGTTGCTGCCGGCCCCCGATCCCGAGGCGCGCCTGCAGCTCAAGGCCAACGCCAAAACCGGGGTCTTCACCGGCAGCCTCATGCCGAACGGGGCCGGATCGGCGCCGGTCGCCGGGGTCTTTGTTCTGCCCCTCGGCGGCGGGGCAGGGCAGGGCATCGGTCACTGCCTGCTGCCGCAACCGGAGGCGGCGCCGGTGAGTGCACGCTTCGATTTGCTGGCGCCGGACTGACCGGCTTCAGCGGAACAGGGCGCCGAGCTTTTTGCCAAGGATCAGGCTGGCACCGGCCAGGGTGATCGCCAGGAAAACCATCGCCCAAACCCCCAGGGCCGACGCCAGCGCGGGGCCGTCGCCAAGCGACATGACCAGCGAGTAGATCGCCTTGGTGATCGGGTAATGCACGGCCTGCTGGGCCAGGATCATCGAGTCGCTCACCTCAAGCATGGCAAAGGCAAAGGCCAGCAGACCGCCGGCCACCAGGTTGGGCAGCACCAGGGGCAGGGTGATGCGGCGCAGGGCGCGCCAGGGCGTGGCACCGAGGTTTTGTGCCGCTTCCTCCAGCACCGGATGGACCTGCTGAAAACCGGCCGTGGCCGAGCGCACGACGTAGGGCAGGCGCCGCACCGCGTAGGCAATCACCAGAATGAGCAGGGGATCCTCGCCGAGAATCAGACCGTCGAAACTTCGCCCGGGCCGGGTCATGGCCAGGTACCCAAAGGCCAGCACCACACCCGGCACCGCCAGCGGCAGCATCGCCAGCAGATCGAGCCACCGGCGGCCCCAGACCCGCGTACGCACGTTCAGGTAGGCGATGCCTGTGCCCAGGCCCAGGGCCAGCACCAGCGCGGCCAGCGAGTACTTGAGGCTGTTGGCGATCGAACTCAGGGTGAGGTCATGGCCGAGCGCCCCGGCATAGTGGCCAAGCGTCCAGCGTTCCGGCAGCACCGTCGCATACCAGTCGTCGGCCAGGCTGAGCAAAACCACGCCCAGGTGCGGCAGAACCGCCAGCAGGGTCACGCCGGCAAAGACCAGGGCGCAGCCGAGACCCGCCCAGCGACCCAGCCGCACCGGCTGGCGCGCGAGTGTGGCCCGGCCGCCACCCAGCGCCTCGGCCGAGCCGAACAAGCCCTTGCCGATGACGTAGATCAGCGTGCTGCAGGCCAGCAGCACGACCACCAGGGCATAGGGGAAGGGGTTGTCACTCAGGTCGTTGAGCGAGCGGAAGATCTGCACGGCCGTGACACGGTCGAAGTCGAAGATGAGCGGCACGCCCAGCTCGGTGAAGGAGGCAATGAACACCAGGGTGCCCCCGGCAAAGAGGCCCGGCAGGATCAGCGGCAGGGTGACCCGGCGCAGGCGCCGCCAAGGCGAGGCCCCCAGATTGGCGGCCGCCTCCTCCAGGGCCGGATCGAGGTTGGCCAGCGCCGCAGCGATGTTGAGGTACAAAATGGGGTATAGATGCAGGATTTCCATGCCCACCATGCCCGCCATCTGCCATTCGCCCAGCCAATCGACCGGTCGCTGCGGGTCCATCACGCCGAGCTGCATCAGCAGGGCGTTCAGTGCGCCCGCCTGCCCGAGGATCGCCTTGACGCCGATGGCGCCGACAAATGGCGGCAGCACCATGGGTATCAGAATCAGACTGTTAAGCAGGCTTTTGCCGGGAAAATCGTAGCGAATAAAGAGCAGGGCCAGGGGTAGAGAAAGCAGCAGACAGCCCGAGGTGGTGGCCAGGGCGATGGCGAAGGCATTGACCAGGCCCTCGCGGTACAGTGGATTCAGGAAGACCTCGGCGACGTAGTCCAGACTGAACCGGTGATCGGGCCCCTCAAAGGCCAGTTGCACGGTCGTCCAGATCGGCCAGAGGAAGAAACAGGCGAAAAACGCCGCCATCAGCCCGGCAAAGACGAGGGCAAAGGGGCGCGACATGCCGCGAGCATGACGCAAATGCGGCGGCGGGCAAGCCGGGAGACCGCCTAAAACTCCTCGAAGGTGGAGGCCGGTTCCGGGATTTCGGGTCCATACAGGCGCAATTCGCCGGGCCGAATCTCAAAAAACAGGGGCAGGCGACTGCGGTCGCAGTACTCCCGGTCCTGGCAGCCGAGACTGGCCCGGTAGCGGAACGCCACTTCGATGCGACCGCGCTGACGGTCGCTCGGATCGAACTGCGGCTCGCCCCAGACCAGGCTGCCATCGTCGACGACCTCCTGATCCGGAATCAGGTAGTCGCGCAGCAGACAGGCCACCTCAGCCGCGGCCTCGGACAGACGGGCCTGCAGAGCCAGCGCACGCTCCGAAGACTTTTCCGGCCAGACCGACAAGCCCAAGCGCGTTTCCGGGATCATGCCTGAAATCAAACATCAGACAGCGACGATTGTCACTGCCTACTACGAGTCATGAAAGCCATTTACGTTGTGTCGAGCGCTACCAGGCCGGAGGTCGAAATCGACTTTCAGGCCAAGTCCGCCTACATCCGTTTTTCCAAGAAGAAGGTGGCCAAGACGATTCCGAACCATCGAGCCGATGGCATGTTTACGGCGGTGGACCTGGATTCAAAAGGTGAAGTTGTGGGCGTTGAAGCGGTGAATTTTACCGATTTCACCATCGAAAAAGTCATTCATGAGACCAAGGTCGATGCCTCCCGAGTGGATTTCGGGCGCACGGCCATCCGCCAAGCCTCCCGGGAATTGGCCGCTGTCTGATCGAGTTCACGGATTCACACGCGTGTCGTGACGGGGCGGGGGGCGGGCCTTGGTGGAATCGCCGGCGGTGCACCGGGTGTGCGTTTGTGTGCCCGCAAATCAGCCAGAAGCCCCGGCGCACATCCCATGCGATGGCCAGACCGGGAATCTTCGGAAAAGGTGGCGGCTCCGCCTGATCACAGGTCGGAGCAGGGGCCGGGCGTTGGCCGTTCGTGTCAGCCTGCGCCATGAGTCGCCCCTTTCGCCGGTTGCGAAGGGAACGGCAGCAAGTCTTGCACGTAGATCACGCGCCAACTGATGCCCTGGGCGCGTTCATACGCTCCCGGTGGGCGTGCTGTCACTACCTCGCATCTACGAGGCGTGCGACTACGGGCAGACGAGGCCGCCCTGCGACTTGTTTCCGATCCGTTCATTTGAGTAGCTCCGGCTCTTACCTCGGAGGTCGTTTTAGCGACAATTGGATTTTTGGCGCTGCGCTAAAGAAGGTCAAGTGTTTTTTTTAGTGTCGGCTTGGGTGCAAGGGTGTCTCCTGAGTAGAGCGGAAGGTTTGCGGGGTCGAGCATCCATTGAATTTCAGTAGTTTGGAGTTGCCAATCAGGTTCAGTATTGGTTTGAAAGTGTGCGACTACAGCATTATGGAGTCGTGTAGCGCACTCAAAGATGATGTAGCTAGTGAGGTTGATACGGAAGTAGCTCAAGTAGCCGGTTAGCTCTTCGAAGTCCTTTCCGACATACCTGCCGTGTGCGATGTCGTTTCGAGTGTTGACGATGTCTTCGAGACTTTCTATGACGGTTGTTGGCGGAAAGAGATTCCATTCAATTCTCGAAAGAACAGAGTCGATATTTAAGATTTTCTTGAATATTTCGTTGATGTTCTTGGGGGTTGGAGAGCTGAAATGCGTTATACGTTTTTGGGCTTCCTCATGATTGATCGGGTTCTCGAGGTGGGAGTTGAAGCGCGAGTAGGCTGCAATAAGCAGGTCTTCGATGTAAGCCTCCCAGTGGGAGCAGAGGAGGATGAAGTGGGCGCGTGAGAATACTGTGTCACGGCCCATGATGAATCTAGAACCTGGTGGATGGAGTGATTCGAGATGCGCATCTTGGGCCGTGGCAATCAAATCTAGGCCGCGGATTGATTGGTCAAGATTCTCGAGGTGTAAGGGAAGATTGCTGGACATACGGGAGGGTTCGTCAAAAAAAAACCCGCCAAGGCTTTCGCCTTGGCGGGAGTGTCTTGTTGGTAAGAGACAACAGGACGGGCTGAACGGATCAGGAACAGCAAGGGAATATTGCCATGCCGGTCGACCTGTCGCAAGCACAAAAAGTCAAGGCTGACTACTATACATTACATACATTGTAGGTAGTTATAAATCGGGCCCCTGGGAGGATGAAAACAGCGGCAGTGGAGCGCTTCCCAGAGCCTTGCTCACTTGATTTTCAGAGGTTTGCGAGCTTTTGGGGGCTTCCAAAGCTGTCTGAGCCCCAACGGCGGGTTCGGGCCGTGCGCAGGATCAATGTCACCGCCCGCGAGCGCAGAAACCCTAATCCGCACGGGTTTCGCACGGAGGACACGGAGACCACGGAGTCAGAGGCAGGCGCACTCGAATCGGCTTTTGCTCTGTGTCCTCCGCGAGCTCCGTGCGAACCCGCCTTCTGCGCGGTGGTCGAGAAAATGCCTGGACTCTTGGGGATTGCGGCCGGATTTCCACAGGAAACCTGGAAACCAGGTTTCGCACGGAGGATGCGGAGCTCACGGAGGCCGAGATGTGTGTGCACGCCTTATGAGCACTGATTTCCAACGCTTTACAGCAGTTCCAGCACCCCGCGGAGCTGGCTGCTTGCTAGGAATCGGCTTTTTGCTCCGTGTCCGCTGCGTCCTCCGTGCGAAACCCCTCTGAGAACGGTCTAAAGCGTTGCCGTGCGACCACTGGTCGGTCAAGGCGAGTGCCTCATTCAGGGGTGAACACGCCCACTGGCACTCCCAGTTCGGCCCGCGGATGAAAAGCTTCAAACTGTGTAATATCAATAGATATTGATAAAAACAACGCGCTGCTGGTCAAAGAGTCACATGGCTTTTTCCCAGGAATCCCGGAGTCTTATTTCGGCGCCGGGACGGCACCCGTGGGGGCCGGATTCGGCGTTTCTGGCGCTGGCGGCGGTGGCGCCGGCACCGGAGCGCTGGGCGGCGCGACCGGCTTCGGAGTTTCCGGATTCGGACTCGTCTGACCCGTCGGACTTGTCGGACTTGTCGGACTGGGGGCGGGCGTCGGCGCTGGCGTGCCCGCCGGAGCCGGTGCGGTGGCGGCTGTGGCACTGGGGTCCCCTGCTCCGCCGGCGGCCGGCGCTGCGACCACGGGTTCCGGTTTCTTGAACGGATCTTCCCAGCGATGCAGGACGGACGCGGCGTTCGGCGTGCCGATCTCCTCGAGGTATTCGGCGCAGCGGGCGTGCCAGCGCTCGAGGTCGGGCGGACCAAACGGTCGCTCGGCCGTGCCCGGGAAAATCAGGTAGGTGACCTTCAGGTCGCTCTCCGGCCGACGGTACGGCGTGGCCTTGGGATTGATCGTCTTGGCCATGAACAGCGAGGCTTCGCCCATCTTCTGGGTCGGTCCGTAGTCGCCACAGATGGCCGGGTACAGCTTGCCCTCATGAATGACGACCGCGTAATCGCCGACTTTGGGAGTGTGTGGATTGCTGTCGGCGTAGGGACGAAACAGCAGCGAAATGACAATGAAGGGATCCTTTTCGGCGATCAGGCTGCTGCGTGCCTTCAGATCCTTGACCTCCAGGTCGAGCAGTTCAATGAGGGCGCGAAGCTCGCGATTGCGCTGGGCGCTGAGCCCCTTGATGGCAAACTCCTCCTTCGCCTTCTTGAGTCGCGCCTCCCAGCGTGCCAGCAGCGGGTTCGGCGTCTTGCTGCGCTTCGCCCAGGCATAGCTGGTGAAGGGCTGGTAGTAGTCTGACAGGTAGATGTACTCGTCGAGCTGGGGCAGGCGGTCGCCATCGGAGCCGTCGGCGACCACATCCATTTCCGACTGGATCAGCAGGGCCTTGCGCTGGGAGACCGGGTGGCTGAGCTCGAGGATGGTCTCGCAGTCGAAGAAGTTGTGGCGGTCGAGCAGCCGGTTCAGCCGGGTCAGGTCGCGCTGCACGGCGCTGGTCTTGTTTTCGTAGAGCTTGTGGTAGAAACCCGAGACCTTGGAGGCCGGGAGCATGGCCTCCAGACCGGGCAGCACCGAAGGCAGGGCCGGATTGATGCGCGACAGCTCCTGCAGGCTTTGGTTGGCCTTGGGCACGCGGATCGACAGCTGGAATTCCGCCCGGTAGGCCTCGGGATCGAGCCGCTCCAGGCTGGCGTAGGTCCCCTGCTCCGTGAGCAGGTTCGTGCGCACGGTGATGCCGTTGTACAGGGTGGCAACGTCAACTTCCTTGCGCGGGATGTAGGCCTCGGGCAGCGGCGGCGGCGGGGCCGGCACTTCCTTGACCACCTCCTTGATGACTTCCTTGATGATCTCCCGCGGTGGCTCGGGGGCCTGCTGGGCCGAGGGCGGCTGCACCTGCGAACGCTCGTCCTTCCAGGCCTGGATCAGCTCCTTGAGCGCGTTCTTGATCTTGCCGGCAAAGGGTGTGAACGGCAGGACCAGCAGCAGGGCGAGAACAACCAGCAGCAGCAGGCGTGAGAGGGCAGCGATCCAGCCCGGAGCGGACGGCGAAGGGTTCGCGTCGGACAGCGGCGTGGTGGGGGTCTCGTCTCTCATGGCGCGGGGGTGTCGCCCAGTTTGCCGCGTTCCAGTCGCCGCTGCAAGAGCCGGCGCAGCAGGACGCGCGGCAGATGGCGGAACAGCCGCGCCGCCAGACCGACGCCAAGGCCGGGATAGACGCAGGCGCGATCGGTCGCCAGCGCCTTCAGGCCGACCGCCACCACGCGCTCGGGCGGCTGGCGCAGCAGGTCCTGGCCGCTGCGATCGGTGTCGCCCCCGTCGGGCCGGCGGGCGGTGCGACTGAACGCAGTCGGGGTCGGCCCCGGGCACAGGCAGGAGACGCTCACCCCCTGCCCCGCGAGTTCGAGTCGCAAGGCCTCGGAGAAGCGGGTGACAAAGGCCTTGCTGGCCGCGTAACAGGCCGCCTCGGGCAGCGGCACCTCCCCGGCCAGCGAGCTGACATTCAAAATCGCCGCGGGCCGCGCCAGCGACGGCAGCAGGCTGTTCACCAGCAGCACCGGCGCGGTGACATTCAAGTCGATCATCAGCTTCAGCTTGGCCGGATCGGCCGTGGCCACCGGGCCGTAGTCGCCCATGCCGGCATTGTTGACGAGCAGGTTCCAGTTGCCCCCGGCGACCTGGGCCCGCAGGGTCTCGCGACCCGCCGTCTCGGCGAGGTCGGCGGCGCAGACCTCAATCCTCAGTTCGGGGCGCAGGGCCTGGCATTCCGCTCGCACGGCTTCCAGGGCCTCGGGGCGACGCGCCACCAGCAGCAAAGCGTCGGCCTGCGGGGCGAGTTGGCGGGCAAACTCGGCGCCGAGGCCGGAAGAAGCGCCGGTGACGATGGCGCGGCAGCCGTGGAGGGAAAAGGTCATAAGACTTGCGGAGGAACGGTCGCATGGAAGCATGGGCCACGTGACCATGACACTCAACCCGCTTTCCCGGCAAAAACCCTTCACGACCAAGGACGGTAGCACGATCCGCAGCCTGCTCGACCGCACCAATGCCCCCGTGCAGAACCAGTCGCTGGCCGAGGCCACCCTGCCCGCCGGCGCCGCCACCGAGCGCCACTGGCACAAGCTGAGCGAGGAGTTTTACTTCATCCTCGAGGGCCGCGGCCGCATGGAGATCGACGGCGAAACCGCCGAGGTCGGCCCCGGCGACGCCATCCTCATCCCGCCCGGCGCCTGGCACCAGATCACCGCCAAGCAGCCCCTGCGCTTCCTCTGCTGCTGCGCCCCGCCCTACGCGCACGAGGACACGTATTTCACTGCCCCCTGAGCCAGACCTGCCAAAAACCAGCCCGGGCTTGTCATCGCCGGCCTTCCCGCTAAGAGTCCCCTCCCCTGCGGCGTCCACTCCCGCATGCCCCCCACCCTGACCATGTCCCCTGAAACCCTGCCGACCGAACACACCGAGGAAACCAATGCCCGCATTCTCGCCGTCAGCGAGGACCGGGTGAAGGGGTTCATGCGCCAGCCCTTCCAGTTCATCGCCGAACAGAGCGGCGTGCCCTTCGACACCGTCGTCGAGCGCATCCGCGCCATGCTCAAGGCCGGCGTCATCCGTCGCGTCCGCCAGACCCTGCTCGCCAACAAGCTCGCCGAGGGCGCCCTGGTCGCCTGGAAACTGCCGGTCGACAAGCTGGAGCCGGCCTTTGAATTCCTCTTCAAGCAGGATCCGTTCAGCGGCCATGTCGTCCTGCGCAGCACCGACCGCGAGGTCAGCGGCAGCGATTTCCGCCTGTGGACCACCCTCAAGGTGCCGCAGGGGCGCAGCATCGAGCAGCACTGCGACGTGCTCAAGCGCCTGATCGGCGCCGAGGACTACTACACGATGCAGGCGCACGGCATCTTCGCCCTCGGCGTCGGCCATGTCCGCCGCAAGACGATGGAGCCCGGCGAAAAGGCCGATGAACCCGCGGTCATGATGACCACCAACCTCGCCGAACTCGACGACGAGGAATGGCATGTCCTGCTTCATCTCAAGGGCGACCTCAGCCTCGACGAGATCGGCCCGGAACCCTGGGCCGGCCGCGCCAAGGCCGCCGGGGTCAGTCTGGAAAAGTTCTGCGAGGTCGCCAAGCGCCTCGACGAAAAAGGAGTCATCGGCCGCTTCTCGACCTTCCTCGAACACGTCAAGCCTAGCGCGGCCGGCGTGCGCGTCACCCGCTTCAACGCCCTCTTCCACTGGAAGGTGCCCAAGGGCATGGAGGAGCGCGGCGGCGCCGAGGTGGGGCGCCACCCGATCATGACCCACTGCTACTGGCGCGAGGGCGGCGCACGCTTCGCCAATGTCAACATCATGGGCGTCATCCACGGCACCGACAAGGAGACCGTGCTCGCCCACAAGGCGGCCATCGACCGCCACCTGGAAAGCGTCGGCATTCCGGTTGAGTACACAAACGTCTTCTGGGGCGGTCGCAGCGAGATCAAGCCGAGCGAGATCAGCCCGATCGTCTTCAACGAGTGGCACGCGAAGTGGGCCGACGTGCCCGGTCCGGTCATCTGATCCCCCCGCCCGCATGGCCAGCCCCCGCCGTCGCGTCCTGCTGCTCGGCGGCAGCGGTCGTCTCGGCCGCGTGCTGACCTCGGCCTGGCGCGAACGCCATGCCCTGCTCCTGCCCGGTCGCGCGCAGCTCGACCTGGCGGAGCCGGACCGACTGTCAACCGCGCTGGCCGAGTTCGACTTCGACACGTTGGTCAACACCGCCGGCCTGACCTCGCCCGACGCCTGCGAGGACAACCCGAACCTCGCTTGGCGCGTCAATGCGGAGTCGCCCGGTGTGCTCGCCCAAGTCTGCGCCGGGCGCAGCGCCCGGCTGATCCACCTGAGCACCGACTACGTCTTTGCCGGCGACGGCATCGCACCGCTCGACGAAGCGGCGACTGCCTCTCCCATCAATGCCTACGGCCGCAGCAAGCATGCCGGCGAACAGGCCGTGCTCGCCGCCTGCCCGGGCGCCTTGGTCGCCCGGGTGTCCTGGCTGTTTGGCGAAGTGGGCGGCGACGTGCCGGCCGCCGTGCTCGAGCGCGCGCGCCGCGGCGCCGCACTCGATTTCATCGAGGACAAATGGAGCGCGCCGACCTGGACGACCGAACTCGCTGAATGGCTGGAGCGGCTCAGCACCGACCACCGCGGGGTGACCGGCATCCTGCACCTCTGCCACAGCGGCGCGGCGAGCTGGCGCGATTTCGCCCAGGCCGTGCTCGACCTCGGTCATGAGGTCGGTCTGCTGTCCGAGCCACTGTCCACGCAGGGACGTCGCCTCGCCGAGTTCACCGGTTTCCGCGCCGCCCGACCGCCCTGGACCGTGATGGCCAACGACCGGCTCGCCAGCCTGCTGGGGGCGCCGCCGCGGCCCTGGCAGGAGGCCCTGCGCCTGCACCTGCAGCAGCTTGCCGCCCGGTCTTGAGCCGACCTCAGGCGCGCGCCTTGCGCTTGTTGGCGCTGCGGATGTTG
Source organism: uncultured bacterium (assembly GCA_966252325.1). GTDB lineage: Bacteria > Verrucomicrobiota > Verrucomicrobiia > Verrucomicrobiales > Verrucomicrobiaceae > Prosthecobacter. Next base: position 15,985 of record CBINON010000047.1, read on the forward strand.
AGCATTTCCACGAAGACCGAGAAGGCCATGGCGAAGTACACGTAGCCCTTCTGGAAGTGCAGGTGGAAGCCCTCGGCGATGAGGGTGGTGCCGATGAGCAGCAGGAAAGACAGCGCGAGGATTTTCACGGTCGGATGCCGGCTGATGAAGTCGCTGACCGTGCCGGCGAAGAGCATCATGAAGCCGACCGAGATGAGCACGGCGATGACCATGACCATGACGTGATCGACCATGCCGACCGCGGTGATGACGGAGTCGAGCGAGAACACCAGGTCGAGCACGGCGATCTGCACCAGGATGGCGCCGAGGGCCGCGCGGCCGGGGGTGGCGGCGTGGCTCTCGTCGTGCCCCTCGACCTTGTGGTGGATCTCCTTCGTGCTCTTGGCCAGCAGGAAGAGGCCGCCGAGGATGAGGATCAGGTCCTTGCCGGAGACCTCATGGCCCAGCAGGGCAAAGAGCGGTTCCTTGAGCTGCATGACCCAGGTGATGCAGAGCAGCAGCAGGATGCGCGTCACCATGGCGAAGGCCAGGCCGAGGAAGCGCGCCCGCGGCCGCTCGTCGACCGGCAGGCGATCCACGAGGATGGAGATGAAGACAATGTTGTCGATGCCGAGCACGACCTCCATCACAGTCAGGGTGAGCAGGGCGACCCAGGCTTCCGGGGTGGCGATCCAGGAGAAGTCGAAAACGTTGACGGCGAGAAGAGGGGTGAGGTCCACGGGCCGAGACTAGCAGGCCTGCCACCGGCCGCAACGCCGGCTTGCAGGTTGTCAGGGTGGCCGCATCTTGAAGGATGAACGGTCGACGAAGTCTGCGGCGACGCGACACCCTGGGCCTGCTGCTCGGCGCCTCCCTGGCGCGGGCGGCCGGGCCGCCGAAGCCGACCTTGTCGGCCGACCGACTCAAGGCGGCCGCCGACTACTCGGCGCGATCGGGCGGGCTGGCCCTGCTCGTGCGCGAGCACGGGCGGACACGCCTGGAAAGCGGCGAGGCCTGCCGCGAGCCCCGGCGCATTTACAGTGGCACCAAGGCCTTCTGGGGTCTGGCCGCGCTGGCCGCCATCGAGGACGGCCTGTTCAGCCCCGAGGAACCCGTGGCCGCGGTGCTGCCGGAGTGGCGCGACCGCCCCTCGGCCTGCATCACTCACCTGCTCGATTTCAGCTGCGGCCTGGCGGCCTGTCCGGTCCTGCATGAGGACGGCCATGACGACCGCAACCGGCTCGCCCTGCAGCAGCGCCAACTCGCCAAGCCGGGCCAGGCCTTCATTTATGGACCGAGCGCGCTGCAGGTGTTTCATGAGGTCTTGAAGCGTCGCCTGGCGGGTCGCTGGCGCCGCGAGACACCGGTGCGTTACCTGGAGCGGCGCGTGCTGCGCCCGCTCGATCTCGGCCCGCAGCGGTACCTGCCGGATGCCTCCGGCAATCCCCTGCTCGCCGCCGGTTTCCTGCTCAGCGCCCGCCAGTGGGCCGCGGTCGGCGACCTCATGCTCGCCGCAGGTCGGCCGGTGCTGCGGGAATCCTCGACCTGGCAGTCGGTCAGCCTCGGCTCCGCCGCCGGCGCGCCCTACCGCTGCGGTTTCTGGAACAACCGTCGCGCCGCCGAGGACGGCGCCCGTGAGACCGACATCGAGACCATGCTCGACCGTCCCTGGCAGTCGCAGTCCTGGACCCGAGCCTGCCTGAGCCGGAGTGCCCCGTCCGACCTGCTGGCCTGTGTCGGCAGCGGCGGCCAGCGGCTCTATGCCGTGCCCTCGCAGGGGCTGGTCGTGATCCGCCAGGGCCGTGGCGACCGCTTTCGTGATCCGGAGTTTTTGCGGAGACTGTTCGCGTGAAAAAAGCGCGGGAATTTTGCAACTTTGCACTTGCACCGCGGCGGTTTTGCGCCACTATCATCACCTCACTCAAGCGGGTGTAGCTCAGTGGTAGAGCACTTCCTTGCCAAGGAAGATGTCGCGCGTTCGAATCGCGTCACCCGCTCCAAGTTCTCTCATTCAAAGAACTTGCCTTCCCTCTCCCAGCCGGTTAGCTGCGCACCCGCATGCACGTCTGGTCCAAGTTATCCTCCGCCCGCTGGAACGACGCCTGGGAAGAGCGTTTCAACGGTCATCCCGACCTCAGCCTTGTCCTCACCAGCATGCCTGGCAGCGAGACCGTCCGCGTCGAGCTGTATTCCGAAAAGAAAGCGCCGCTGGTGGCTGTGCAGAAGCAGTTTGGCGGTCGCCTGCGCGAGCTGAAAAACCGCAACTGGGCCGCCCTCACCACCCCGGCCATGCCGCCGCTCAAGGTGCGCGACCGGCTGGTCGTCTGCGCCGCGCGCACGCCGGCCGAAATCGCCCGCGCCGCCAAGGCCCATCCCGGCCGTGAAATCATTGCGATCCCGGCCGACATGGCCTTTGGCACCGGTCATCACGCCACCACCGCCACGGTGCTGCGCCTGCTCACCGATGCCGCCGAACCGCTCGCCGGCACGCGCTGGAGCTTTGCCGACCTCGGCGCCGGCACCGGCATCCTCGCCATCGCCGCCGCCAAGCTCGGCGCCGCCAAGGTCTGGGGCTGCGACTTCGATCCCAAGGCGGTCGAGGTCGCCCGCGACAACCTCGCCCGCAACGGCACTCCGGAGGTGCGCATGGTCGTCGCCGACGTCCTCAGCTGGAAGCCGAAACAGGCCTACGACATCGTCGCCGCCAACATCTTCCACGACATCCTCGAGGCCGCCTTCCCGCAGATCATCGCCGCCGTCAAGCCGGGCGGCGCGCTCATGGTCTCGGGGATCCTGAAAAGCCAGGCCGACGGCTGTCTCGCCGTTGCCGCCCGCCTCGGCATCGACTGGCAGCGCGTCGTCACCCGCGGCAAGTGGGTGTCGGCGATCGGACGTCGCCCGGCCAAGTGACCCCCCGCCGTGCCTGACCCGCGCCCCAAGCCCGATCTGCTCGCCAAGCTGCGCGACGTGCCGCACACGCCCGGCATCTACGTCATGCGCGACCGGCTCAACAGCGTCATCTACGTCGGCAAGGCGCGCGACCTGCGCCGGCGGCTTGCCAATTACTTCACCCGCTCGCGCCAGCGCGACCACAAGACCCGCGCCCTGGTCAACAGCATCTGGGATTTCGACATCCACCTCGTGCGCACCGACACCGAGGCGCTGCTGCTCGAAGGCCGGCTCATCAAGGAATTCCGGCCAAAGTACAACGTCAGCTTCCGCGACGACAAGGGCTTCCTGCTTGTGCGCGTGCACTTCCAGGACGCCTTCCCGCGCTTCTCGCTCACGCGCATGAAGAAGGACGATGGCGCCCGCTACTTCGGCCCCTTTGCCCACTCCGGCGCCCTGCGCACGACCCTCAACTGGCTGAACAAGAAGTATGGACTGCGGGTCTGCCGGCCCATGCGGCCCGATGCCGACGACTACAAGCATTGTTCGAACGACGTCATCAAGAACTGTTCCGCTCCCTGCATCGGCCGCGTCAGCGAGGAGGAGTACCGCCAACGCATGGAGCAGGCCTGCGGCTATCTTGAGGGCAAGGGCCTGCGCGACTTGAAGGCCATGCTCGAGGAGGAGATGCAGCGCGCCGCCGCCAAGCTCGACTTCGAAAAGGCCGCCGAACTGCGCGACCTCGCCGGCGACCTGGAAAAAACCTTCAAGCCCGCGCGCAGCTTCGAGCGCGGCGCCCGCGCCAAAATCGTGTCCACCCTCAACCCGATGGCTGACGTGCGCGAGCTGCAGGAGGAACTCGGGCTGGAGCGACCGCCCCTGGTGATGGAGTGCTTCGACATCGCCAACATCGGCATCACCCACTGCGTGGCGAGCATGGTGCGCTTCAATCGCGGGGTGCCCGACAACGCCAGCTACCGCCGCTACCGCATCCGCGCGGTGACCGGCCAGAACGACTTCGTCAGCATGGCTGAGGTCATTCGCCGGCGTTTCTCGCGCATCCTGCTCGAGGGCCGGCGCGCCCTCGGGGAGGACGCCGATTTCACCACCGAATCGCCGCTGGAAGTCATGCGCCGACTGGAGCAGCCGAAGGCACGCGCCGGCAAGACCCAGCGCTTTGTCCGCCTGCCCGACCTGGTCATCGTCGATGGTGGCAAGGGCCAGCTCGGCGTCGCGGTCAAGGAACTGCAGCGCCTCGGCCTCGGCGAGCTGCCGATCATCGGTCTGGCCAAGCAGCACGAGGAGATCTTCCGGCCCGGCGAGTCCGAACCCCTGCGGCTGTCGCACGACTGCGGCGCCCTGAAACTGCTCCAGCGCATCCGCGACGAGGCCCACCGCTGGGCCAACGGCTACCACCAACTGCTGCTCGCCCGCCGCGTCTCCGAGAGCCTGCTCGACGATTGCCCCGGCGTCAGCGAGGCGCGCAAGGCCGCCCTGCTCAAGGCCTTTGGCTCGGTCGCCCGCCTGCGCAAAGCCAGCGTCGACGACATCGCCCGCGTTCCCGGCATCGGGCCCCACCTCGCCGCCGGCATCGCCGATTTCCTCGCCTCACGCGGGGGTGGAGCGTGACGGCTAACGAAGCCCCGCTGCGCCGGAGCCCGGAGATTTTTGCCGCAAAGGAAAGCTCTGCCGGAATCTTTGAGTGCTGAATGACCGGCCATCTTTTCATTTCAGAGCCTGGATGGCCAGCGTGCCTTGTTCGAGCAGTGTCTGATTCAGGAAATCCCAGTAGCCCACGTTTTCCAGTGTTCCGCGCACGGTGGCGGCGGGCAGAAATCGACGCATTTCTGCAACGAACTCACTCCGCATGCCGGGCTGCTCCTTCAAGGCCTTTAGCCGTTCCGTGACCAGGCGCTTGAACTCGGCATGGGTGCGATGATGGTACTCAATCTTCACGGGAATGAGGTGTGCAGGCAATGCCACCCCTTGCTGTACGAGCCATGCAATGTCCCACAAGACGCGGTTCTTGACCCGGTTGTCGCGAAAGGCCAGCGCAATGATTTTGTCCGCCAAGATTTCCTCCCGGCTCTGCGCCTGCAGGATCAGGCCCGAAGTGCCGAGGTCGACGCCGTAGAGATTGCGCAGCATCATCGGGCGCGGGTCGTGACTGGGGATGGCGCAAATGTCCACATGGATGCGCTGTGCGGGCAGATGCCTCTTATCGCCCCGTGTCTCAAGGGTGAGTTTCCATGTCGAAACCTTGCCACCTGTTTTGACCGGTTCGCTGACAACGACAGGCAGGCCGTAGCGGGTCTGCAGCCGCTCGGTCAGCACGGCCCCCAGCTTGGCCAGGGTGCTGCGCTTGAACTCGCCGCCGCCGGTGAAGTCCAGATCCTCACTCAACCTGGCTGACCCATAGCAGGCTCGCAGACAAGTTCCGCCGCTGAAGGTCAGTCCTGCCAGCAGTCCCGCATCGCTCATCTCACGGAGGATGTCATGGTGCAGCAGTTCCTTCTCCACGACCGGCCTGAGCGTTGTGAGGTCGCCGCGTGACCTCAATGCCTCGTCCACCAGTCGGTCAAGCAAGCTCATGGGCCGCCTCCTCATCGATAAGATCCATGCTCCGTCGTGTGGCTTTCATGTCACGCAGGGCCTGCCGCACCGAAGCCCGCCACAGATGCCTGTCAGCGTCAAAGGTCAGCTCACCCGCCAGCTTCTCGGGACGCTGATCCGTGTGTACGAATTCAATATGGCCGTAGTCGCCGCAGTTGACAACATGACTGCGCCCGGAGGACATCAGTGTGATCCAGTTCATAGGCACCTGGGAAATGACGCCGGCATCGCTCAGAGCGGTTTCAAGGCTGATGTAATTGAACTCCCCTGCCCTGAGGCGGGCTGCCGCATGGAAAAGCAGATTGCCCGCCGGGTAGCCAAACACGGGGTAGAGGTAGACGCCGCGGCAGATTCGCTTGAGCAGGCCGGACTTGGTGGCCCGCGATAAAAGCACCGCCAACTGGCTGCACTCAGGGACAGCACAAGCCAGGTCACTTGGCGCGAACACGCAGTGATCTCGGTCTGCCAGCGACTTGAGGGCTTGGTCGAGTTGCCTGATGGGTTGCACACCTGGACTCTACAAAAGATTGCAGAAAGTGCAAGGATTTGTGGATTCAATGACCTGCCTGAGCCTCTTTCCCGTGTCAGGCACGGATCGCTGCTTCATTCATCAAGGCTACAGCTCACCAGCCATGACCTCAGTGTCGCCAGCGACTTCAGATGGCGCTGTGTGTGACGCTGACCGTTCAAGCGGCTGTCAATAATTGGGGTCCGTGTGCAACGGCTTGACAATTTTATGCGTCCTTGCCGTCCACTTCCCCCTGGAAGCTTCACGGCGTCACCGGCACCCTGCCCAGCCCGCGCTTTTTGTCCAGTCGACACCGACTCCCAAACGCCGCGCCTTGCCGCCGTTCACGGCCAGATCACCGGATCCAGCCGCTGCCGAAGGTGCGGGCGAGGGCCGCATCCCGTTGTGCCGGGTCGACGCTGTTGGTCATTTGCAGGCCGTAAAAGACGGCCATCAGCAAGGGAATGTGGGGCGCTGGCACGGGTCGGAACAGCTTGAGGCAGTTCTTGAACAGGCCCCAGCCGCGCTGCATCACCAGGATGGCGACCAACTCACCCGCGGCGGTGGTGACCACGGCGTAGGGCGTGACCGTCAGGAAGGTCGAGGGCAGTTCCGATCGGTACACCACCCACTTTTCGCCTTCGAAGTCGATCAGGTGCAGCTCCCTGCAGGACTCCGGGTTCGTGAGGACGAAACCGGTGTTCGGGAAGTGGTGAATCGTTCCCAGATGGCGGCCTTCGCCCCGCAGCTCATACAACCGATGCTTGGCTTGAAGGATCAACCCACCAAACCCCTCCACGAAGTGAAGCGCCACTTCCCGATCCTCCGCGAGCAGTTGATAAACGGGATTGCCGCCCGGGGGCATTTTCGCGAAAACCCGCTTCTGGCTTTCCTGGCCGCGCGCGTGCCCGACGAGACGGGGCCGGAGCCTCTTGGCAAACAGGAAGTCGTAGTCCTCGAACACCCGCTGGATCACCCCGGCCGGTCGGTCGATCTGGGCCCGGCTCAGTTGAGCCAGTACCTGCGGCAGGGTCGTCTCTTGGCGAATTTCCATCGCGACACCCAAGCCGATCGTGGCGCGCGCGCAACCGTCTCCTGCCCGCGATGCACGGCATCGGCCCACATCGGGCCAGCGGCATTGTTGATTTCCTCGCCTCACGCGGCGGCGGAGCGTGACCGCCCAGAGTTTTTGCCGCAAAGAAACGCAAAGAACGCAAAGGGAAAGCTCTGCCGGCATTCTGGGAGGGCGATTTTCCCGTTACGTTCAGAAATCTTGAACCACGAAGGGCACGAATTTCACGAATGAGGACCCAATCAGAACCTTCGCGTTCTTCGTGCCATTCGTGGTTCCGAAGTCTGGCCTCTCAGAAGAATCGGGCAGGGTCGCGCTCCCCTCAGACCTCTTCGACCCATCTGCGCTCATCTGCGACATCTGTGGTTCCCGTTCTGTCCCATGGGCGAAATCTGTGAAATCTGTGGACCTTCTTCGGTTTCGGCATGTGGCAGGGCGGCGGAGGACCTTCGCACTCCACGTCGTAGCGCACAGGGACTCAACCCGCCTCATGCACGATCTGCTCGAACACCGCGCCGCCGAGCAGGCGGTCGCCGTCGTAGAGAGCGCAGATCTGGCCCGGGGTGAGGGCGCGCTGGGCCTCTTCGAAGAGGAGTTCCGCCCGGCCATCGCCGAGCGGGTTAAACCCGGCCCGGACGGCCGGACAGCGGTAGCGCGGCTGCGCCTCGAGGCTGCGGGCGCGGTCGAGCGGGGTGGTGACACCGCTCAGGCTGCCGATGACGCAGCGGCGCGCCCACAGCAGGGGGGTGTCGGGGTTCTCGATGGCGATGACGAGTTCGTTGCGCTCGGGTCGCTTGGCCACCACCACGTAGGCCTGCTTGTGCAGCGGGCTGGCGACCCCGATGCCCTTGCGCTGGCCGAGGGTGAAGAGGTGCAGGCCCTTGTGCTCGCCGAGCACCCGGCCCTCCAGATCGACGACGGGACCGGGTCGGTCGGGCACGAAGGCGCGCAAAAAGTCCTCCATCTTCACCTCGCCAATGAAGCAGATGCCCTGGCTGTCCTTCTTCTCGGCCGTCTTCAGGCCGAACTCGCGGGCCAACGCGCGCAGCTCGGGTTTGAGCAGGTGGCCGATGGGAAAACGGGCGATGCGCGCCTGTTCCGGACGCATCATGGCGAGGAAGTAACTCTGGTCCTTGTTCGGGTCGGCCCCGCGACGGATGCCGAGGTCGTCCTCGGTCTTGCGGGCGTAGTGGCCGGTGGCGATGGCGTCGAAGCCGCGGGCCCGGGCCCAGTCCCAGAGCACGCCGAACTTCATCTCGCGGTTGCACATGACGTCGGGGTTCGGCGTCACGCCCTCCTGGTAGCCCTCGAGCAGGTATTTGACCACCCGCTCGCGGTAGTCCTGCATGAGGTTGACGACGTGGAACTCGATGCCGAGCTGGTCCGCCACCGCGCGCGCGTCCTCGATGTCCTCCTGCCAGGGGCAGTGGCCGAGGATGTTCTCCTCGTTGATCCAGTTCTTCATGTAGGCGCCCGTCACCTCGTGGCCGGCGCGCACCAGCAACGCCGCGGCGACGCTGCTGTCCACTCCTCCCGACATGGCGGCCAGAATCTTCATGCCTCTCAACTACGCCGAAACCGCCGGGCTGCCAAATGCCGAATGCCGGGCGTGGGAAACGGATAGCCGCAGGTGGGCGGCGACCGCCAGCCGGCGTTTGCCATCGCGGGCGAACCCGCCACAGTGCCGGCATGCCTGACTCCCCTGCCCGCTTTGTGACGATCGCTGACGCTGCCCGCGAAACGAATCCGTGGACCCACAACGAATGGCTGTGCCGCCCGGATCTGGTCGAGGCTGACAAACTGCTGATGGTCCGCGCCAACATGGATCCGTGGCACTGCCACCCCTTCCACTTCCACCCGCATCGCGAGGAGATCATCTACGTCATCTACGGTCGCGCCGAGCAGTGGGTCGGCGAGGAAAAGCGCGTGCTGCGCGCCGGTGAAATGGCGCACATCCCGCCGGGCGTCGTGCACGCCACCTACAACCCGCACGACGAACCGCTGGTCTTCCTGGCCATCCTGTCGCCCGCCAAGCTGCCCGACGACCAGGCCGCCGTGCCCGATCCGCAGGACGTGTCGAGCGAGGCCCCCTGGCGCGACCTGCGCGCTGGGCTGCCCGCCTGCCGGATGATCGAAGGCTGAAGCATTTCAAATCTCAGATTTCAGATCGGGAGCCACCGGGCGGCATTCTCGAATTTGAGACTTCGTCCGAAGATCAAAACCGCAGGGTCACGCGGGCGCGGAACATGCGCGGTTCGATCGGGTGGGCATGCACCCGGTTGACGGGCGCAAGCTCGCCGCGCAACTGGCTTTCGTAGGCGTACTCGATGTCGTTGTCGGCGCGGTTGAGCAGGTTCAGGCAGTCGAGCGCCACCTCCCAGTTCTGCCGCCGGTAGCCGAGGCTGGCGTTGACGAGCAGGCTGTCGCGACTCTCGAACTCGCCCGCCTCATCGAGGGGCCGCCCCGTGAAGGCGCGCACGCGGGCCGCGGCAAACCATCCCGGGGCCTCGCCCTGGGCGCCGAGGGTGACCCCGCCGCTGAACAGCACCGGCACGCTGTTGGGAACACGGTCGTCCGCGCCGACGCCGCGCAGGCGCGCCTCGGTCAATGCCACCTCGGCATCGGCGCCGAACCAGGAGCTGGGCCGCCAGTAGCTGGCCAGTTCCACGCCGTAGCGCTCCGAACCCGGGCCGGGTTCGTTGGTGCCGGCGTCGCCGACATAGATCAGCTCGCTGTCGCTGCGCAGCCAGAACAGGGCGAGGGTCGTGGTCAGGTCGGGCAGAGCCTGGCTGCGCACGCCGACCTCGCCGCCGAGGGTGCGCACGAGGGCGTCGGCCGGCCGGCGCGAGGCGGTGACGCCGCGGGTGTCGTTGCTGTGGAAGCCGGTGCCAAAGCTGAGGTAGTACTCGGTCTCGTGCCAGGGGCCGAAGATGGCGCTGAATTTCGGGCTGACCAGACCGCCCCAGTCGCTGCCCTCCTGCCCCGCAAGGCTGCTGCGGCGGTTCTCAAAACGGTGCAGGTCGCCGCGCAGGCCGAGCACGGTGCGGAATTTCGCCAGCCAGCGGCTCTGCAGTTCGGCATACAAGCCGGCGTTGTGCTGGAGCAGGTCGTCCTGGCGGATCAGGCCGTTGCGGCTGCGCTGGCGGGTGTTCCAGAGGCCGATGCCGTCGATCAGGTCATGCCGGGTCTGGAAACCGAGGGTGAGGTCATGCTCGACCCCGAACAGCTCGCGCTTTTCCCAGGTGCGCGCCACCTGGCCGCCGAAGATCCAGCGACTCTCCGACTGCTCAAACTGGTCGCCGCCCAGGCCACTGGTGAAGTAGGTGAAGTTCGAGAACAGATCGAGCGCGTAGTGGATGCCATAGACATTGGCGCGGGTGACGACATCGCCGTCGCGGGTGACCAACTCGGCATTCAGGCTGTAACGCTGGCTGGTGCCCCCCGAGCTGGGATCGAGCGTGCCAAAGCGCCCGACGCCGCTGCCGTCGGCCGGGATCTGGTCGGTGCTGGTCCAGGAGCCGGTGTAGCCCATGAATGTCAAGGCAAACCGGTTGTCCTCATCGCCGGACACCCAGCGCAGCAGGCCGTTCCAGCGATTGAACTCCTCCGCCTGATCCCACGGGCCGTCGTAGGAGTTGTATTCGAGGCCATAGGTCAGCGCCGAAGCTTCGCCCGTGGTCAGGCTGCCGGCCATAAGCGAGCGGTAGTAGTTGTACTCGCCGATCTCCGCCTTGAGCAGGTGCTGCGGCAGGCGGTCGACCAGACGGAAGTTCGCACTGCCGGCCGAGGAGAGATCGCCATCGGCGGCGGTGTAGCTGCCCTTCGCGTAGGCAATGCTGTCGATCAGCTCGGGGATCACCGGATTGAGGTCGGTGTAGCCCTGGCCGTGGGCGTGCGAGACAAAGTTGAGCGGCATGCCATCGAGGCTGATGGCGAAGTCGGTGCCGTGGTCGAGGTTGAAGCCGCGCAGGAAGTACTGGTTGGCCTTGCCGCCGCCGGCGTGCTGGGTGATGACCATGCCGGGGATGGTTTCAAGGATTTCGCCGCGGCGCAGCAGCGGTCGCGACAGAAAATCCTCCTGGGTGGCGATGCCTTTGGAGGCGGTGTCGGTGGCGCCGAGCAACGAGCGGGCCTTGCCCTCGACCACGACCGCGGGCAGCGGCGTGGCGGCGGGGTCAGAGGTCGTTTCTTGAGCGACGAGAGGGGTGGCGGCAAAAAGCGCCAGGGTGCAATAGCGGAAAACAGTCATGAGGCAAGGGTGTTGAAGACGAAGAGTCGCCGCCCATCGGGCGACGCGCAGCATGGCCCATCGGGCTGCTGCAAGGAGGTGCGCTCCGCGTGACGCGGTGCGCGGGTCTTCAACTCAGCCGCGGAGGAGGCAGCGGCGGTGCCTGACCGAGGCGCGGCGGGGGCGGATCATGCCGTCCCATGGGTCCGAGTGTCACGGCAAGCGGCGGATGCACGCGCAGCGCGCTCAACTCGACGAGGCTCCAGGTCAGATCCTTTTTCAGCTTGGCCGGAGCTGCAGGCAGCGGGCGCGGTTCGGTCGGCAGTCCATCCTCGCCCACCTCGGCCACCGGCAGGCCGGCGACCTCCAATCTCACCAAAGCGGCGACGACGCGTCGCTCCAGCACTTCCTCGCCCTCGGCCAGACCGCCGGCGAGCAGCAGCAGGCCGAGCACGGCCGGCCCGGCCAGCACTTGCAGCAGGGCAAGCAGGCAGAGGCTGCGGCGGTGACGCTGAAGGAAGGACATGCGGGAAGCGGGGATTTAATCGAGCATCGAAGCCGACACGTAACCCAAGAATTCAGGACGGCAACCCCGCCGCGACCCGGCGTTTCCAACTGGCAAAGATGTCGCTGGCCACGGCGTGCGCCTCGCCGGCCTCGACGTGTTCGGTCACGGTTTCGGCGGCGGGCAGCCAGTCCGGATGCGCGGTGGCGCCGATGTGATCCTGTCGCTCCGCGCGCAGAAAGGCACTGAGCCGCACCGTCAGGATTTGTCGGGCGCGATCGTGCTCGGCTTCGGCCTCGGCGCAGATCTCGAAGGGCTCGCCCTCAAGCTGCAGCGTGGCGAGCACCTGGGTGGCGTCGAGAAGGCGGTGCTGCATGACAGAATCCTCAGCGGCTGGCGTGACGGGCGATGAACTCGACGATCGGCCTGCTGTCGTCGAGCCCGTGGGGATGGTGGCCGACCCCGGGTTTGGCAATCAGGGTGATCGAACCGCCGAGGGCGCGGTAGCGTTCGGCGATGAGGCCGGTGTTTTCGTCCCAGGGCACGACGTCATCGGCATCGCCATAGACATGCAGCAGCGGCACACCGGCCTTCGCCAGCGGTTCCAAGCGGTCGACCGGATTGACCTTGGCGGCGAGCGCCGCGGCCTCGTCGGCAAAGCCCCAGAGTTCGAGCACGCGCGCCCAGTTCTTCGGATCGCCCTTGCCCTTGCCCTTGCCGCCCGGCCAGCTCTTGAAATCGCAGACGGGGGCGTCGGCATAGATGCAGGCGACCTTGTCCGGGTTGGCAATGGCCCAGTTGTAGCAGTACAGGCCGCCGCGGCTGAGGCCGACCAGGGCCGCTTTCGGGGCGAGGCCGTAGCGACCGGTCAGTTCGCGGTAAAAGCCGTTCCAGTGTTCGACCGCCTTGGGTGAACCGAGCAGGTCGGGCACCTTCAGGTAGGCGATGTGGAAGCCGCGGCCGAGCAGGGCGATGTCGGGTGCCGGTTTGTGACCGAAGAACTCGCCGTGCCAGACCCAGGGGCTGCCCGGGGCGGCCTGCTTCGGCACCACCACCGTTGCCGGGTGACCGTTCACCTCGAAGTCGTGGCGGTCGTAGCCGTTCCAGTCGCTGACCTTGCCGGGAAAACCGCCCGCCTGACCGCGCGCCAGACGCCGGGCCTCGGCATCGAACACCGCCGCCTTGGCCTGCGCTTCCGCGAGCGGCAGGCCGGCCTTCACGCCGGGACGCTTGTGGCCGGTGGCGGTCAGCCAGGCATCGCGCAGCAGGAGCTGCTTCTGCTTCACCTGCTCGAAGATCGCCGCGCCATTCGGATGCGCGGGCAGGCCCGCCGCATCGACCTCAAGCCCCCACTCGGCGAGCAGGGGGCGCGCCATCACGAGGTGGCCCTCGGTGTTGGGGTGGATGCCGTCCCTGGCGTAACTGAAGCCGGGATCCGTGCGGCGCTGCTCGGCCAGCGCCGCGGTCATGGCGCCGTGCACGTCGAGCACCTGCCAACCCTGGGCCTTCTGCTCGAGCAGCCAGCGCGCGTAGGCGGCCAGCACCTCGTCGTAACCCGCATAGGGTTTCGGGTAGGCGGCCAGACCGGCCGGCAGCACGCGCTCGGCAATGGGGAGCGGATCGAACACCGGCGGTGTCAGGTGCAGGATGTCCGCGCCGGCCGCGGCGACCTTGGCGCGCAGTTTTTCGATGCCCGCGCGGTAGGCGCGGCTGCGCGCCTCGTCGAGCGGGTGGTAGATGCCGTCGTTCATGCCGTAGCAGGCGATGACGAGCTCCGGTTTCACGGCGGCGAGCACGCGGTCGAGCCTTTCATGCAGGTCGGGGCGCGGGAACTGGCCGTTGGCATGGCCCTCCTCCGAAAGGCCCGAGACAGTTTCGCTCGACAGACCCAGATTGAGCACTTCCCAGACCGTGTCCGGCTGATGGGCAATGAGCGCCGCCTCGACAATCTGCACGTAAGTGCCGCCATAGGTGATGCTGTCGCCGAGGAACAGCACGCGCTTCTGCGCGGGCGGCGCGGCGGCCAACGAGACGGCCAGACCGAGGACCAGGAGGAGGGAGCGAATCATGGAAGGCTTCCATACGGCGCGGACGCCGGTGAGTCATCAGGGATTTGCAGCCGCACTTTTCACGCGACATTCCAGCCGGTTGCCGCGTTGGAGGGAAGATGACGCGCCGCCTTCTTCCGTTTCTGGCCGGTCTGCTCCTGGCCCTGCCCCGCCCCGGCGCCGGCCAGCAACTCGACCTCGAGCAGCTTTTCGAGGAACGCAACCTGGGACCGGTCGCCCACCTGCTGGAGACCGGTGATTTCGAGCTGTGCGCGCGCATCGGCGAGGCGGCGGTCGAGCGCGGCCTGAAAGCGCCCGACTGGCGTCGCCTGCGCGTGCGCGCCCTGCTGGAACTGGGTCGCGAGGTGGAGGCGCGTGACGAGGTCCAACTCGCGATCAAGACCTTCCCCGGCGACCTGGAACTGCTCTGGCTGCAGCACGACACCGCCCTGCGTCTCGGTCGGCGCGACCTCGCCGACCAGGCCCTGCGCGACATCGATGCGGCGGCGCGCGCCAAGCCCGCCAAGGCGCGCATTGCGATGGAGTGGGTGGTGCTGGGCCGGGCGGCGCTCGCCCTCGGCGCCGATCCGCGCAAGGTCATCGCCCAGTACTTCCAGGTCGCCCAGAAACAGGATCCCAAGCTCGAGGCCGCCTGGCTGGCCGAGGGCGAGCTGGCCCTCGCCAAGCACGACCCCCAGCGGGCGGCCGAGGTGTTTCGCGCGGGTCTCAAGGCCCATGGCGAAACCACCGCCCTGCGCTTTGGCCTGGCGCGCGCCTTTGCCGGCAGCGACGGCGAAAAAGAGGCCGAGAACCTCAACCGCGTGCTGGAGATCAATCCGGTGCATGCCGGCGCCCTGCTGCTGCGGGCGGAAAGCCTGATTCGCGCCGAGAAGTACCTCGATGCCGAGGGCGCGATCCAGAAGGTGCTCGACCTGCGCGAGAACCATCCCGAGGCCTGGGCCCTGCGCGCCGCCATTGCCCGACTCAATGCCGCCGATGAAGCCAAGTTCAACCGCGCCCGCGAGGCCGGCCTGCAGCTCTGGGAGCAGAATCCGGCGGTTGATCACGTCATCGGCCGCGTGCTGTCGCGCGCCTACCGCTTCGCCGAAGGGGCCGAGCATCAGCGCCGCGCGCTCGCCTTCGACAGCGCCCACCTGCCCGCCAAGGTCCAGCTCTGCCACGACCTGCTGCGCCTGGGCGAGGAGGATGAGGCCTGGAAACTGGCCGCCGCCATCCGCGCCGAGGATGCCTTTGATGTCCAGGCGCACAACGTCGGCCGGCTCGAGGCGCAGATGCGCGGCTTTGTGACACAGCGCACCGACGATTTTGTCCTGAAGATGCCGGCGCGCGACTGGCCGGTGTACGGTTCACGGGCGCTGGAACTGCTGCGCGAGGCCAAGGCGGTGTTGGGGGCCAAGTACGGCTTCGAGCAGAAGCGGCCGGTGCTCGTCGAGTTCTTCGATTCCCAGCAGGACTTCGCCATCCGCACCTTTGGCAGCCTCGGCGGCCAGGGCCTGCTCGGCGTCTGCTTTGGCACGGTCATCACGATGAACAGCCCGGGCAGTCTGGCACACGGCCGCAACAACTGGGAGGCCACGCTCTGGCATGAGTACTGCCACGTCGTCACCCTCAGCCTGACCCGCAACACGATGCCGCGCTGGCTGAGCGAGGGCATCAGCGTGCACGAGGAAAGCCTGCGCGACCCCGCCTGGGGCATGCGCATGAATGCGGAGTTCCGTCGCTTCATCCTCGAGGAGGATGCCGCCCTGCCGGTCAGCCAGCTCAGTGCCGCCTTCCTCAATCCGCCCAGCCCGGAACACCTGTCCTTCGCCTATTATCAGTCGAGCCTTGTTGTCGGTTACCTGGTCGAACGCTTCGGGCAGCAGGCCCTGCGCGGCGTGCTCACCGACCTGGCGGCGGGCCGACGCGTCAATGAGGCCATCGCCGCCCACACCGAACCGATGGAGGCGCTGGAGAAGGATTTCGAGCGTCATCTGAAGGAGCGCGCCCGGGCCTTTGGCGCCGGGGCCGACTGGAGCCGGCCGGTGCCGGAGGAGGTCAATCCCACCGATGCCGCCTCCCTGGCCGCCTACCGGGAAAAACATCCTGACAACCTCTGGGCCCTGCGCCTTGACCTGAGCCGTCAACTCGATGGCCAGCGCTGGGCCGAGGCGCTTGGCCTGGCCGAGAGGTTGACCCAGCTGGTGCCGGACGATTTCAGTGCCGAGGGCGGGCACGCCCTGCAGGCGCAGATCCTCGACAAACTCGACCGTGCCGGCGAACGCCTTGCGGTGCTGCGCCGGATCGCCGAGGGCGACCCCTCCGCCATGGCGATTTTTCAGGAGCTGATCGAGCACGACGCCGGAGCCGGCGACTGGGCGGGCGTGCGTCTCAACGCGACACGTGCGCTGGCTTTAAACCCCTTCCTGCCCGGGCCGCAGCGCGCGCTGGCCGAGTCGGCCGAGGCCACGGGTGACACTGCGGCGGCGGTGGCGGCGCGCGAGCGCCTGCTCAGGCTCGATCCGGGCGGGGCGGCCCGCCATCACTTTCAACTGGCCGTGCTGCTGCGCACCGGCGATCCGTCACGCGGCAAGCGCCACCTGCTCGAAAGCCTGGCCTTGGCCCCGCGCTTTCGCGAGGGGCACGCCCTGCTGCGCGAGTGGCCCTGAGCAGACTGTTTGAGCGGCCGTCAGGCCGCGACGGGGTTGAAGGGGTGCACCGAAACGATCTTCACCGTGCGCAGGGCGCCGGTTTCCGAGGGAATCTCGGCATTGTCGCCGGGGGCCTTGCCGATGAGGGCCTTGGCGATGTCAGAGAGGTAGGAAACGATGTTCTTCTCCACGTCGCCATCCCAGGCGCCCAGGATGGTCAGGCTCTCGGTCTGGCCGCTGCCAGGGGCCTCGTACTCGACCACGGTGCCGATGCCCACCTTGTCGGCGGGAGCGTTGGCGAAGTCGGTGCCGCGGGCGAGGCGCAGTTCGCGTTCCATCTTGCTCTGCAGGCGCAGCAGCACGGCCTGCTGTTCGCGCGCCGCCTTGTAACCGCCGTTCTCGCGCAGGTCACCCTCGGCGCGGGCGATCTGGATGTCGTGCTTGTTCTGGGGAATCTTGACGCTGACGAGTTCTTCCAGTTCCTGCTTTTTGCGCTCCAGGCTCTCCCAGGAAACGATCAGGCTGTTATCCTCGCGCGGACCGGCGTTTTCAGCCATGAGCGCCTCCATCTCCGGACGCGCCTTGATGATGCGCGCCATCAGCGAGCGCCGCGTCAGTTCGTCGAAGGCGGCCGTGGCGAGGATGCGCTTGGCAAAGCGCTTCACCTCGTCCTCCTCGGTTTCGATGACCAGTTCGTGAATGAGCGTCTTGTCGTCGGACAGCAGGTCGCTGAGACGGCCCGTGCGCTTCGGCCCACCCTGGACGTGGTCGTGCTCGAGCGAGTCGAGGATGGCGTTGGCGAGGTCGATGTCGAAGACCGACTCGGCCAGACCCTTGCGCTCCTTGCAGATCCAGATGAGCAGGTCGGTGGTCAGGTTGCGGTTGCGCACCGACTTCTTGAGGAATTCCGCGAGCACGTCGAGCTCATCATTGGCGTCGAGCACCGCGGCGATTTCGGCGACCGCGCGACCGCCGGTGCGGCTCAGGTGGTTGAGGATTTCCGGCACCCAGGAGCGCTCGGCAAAAGCTTCCGGGAAGGCGCGGTACATGCGGCCGAGCAGGCCAACCGGCAGACCGCCGATCGATTCGGCGAGCTGGCTGCGCGCCTCGCTGATCAGGTCGGCGACCTTCATTGAGCCCATCGGCAGGGTGGCGCCGCGGATCGACTCCAGCAGTTCATCGCGCGACAGCAGCATCTGCAGGCTTTCCTTGAGATGCAGGCGCCAGGCCTTGCGCACCGTGTCGGAGATGTCCTGGAACACCGGCACCAGATCGCGGGCGGCGTCCTCAAACAGGTCGAGGTCCTTCTGGATCAGCCCCAGACCGGCCAGTTTGCCCTTGAGGTCGCGCGCAGCCAGGTAGGAGCGCACCATGCCGTCGCCAGCCTTTTCCTCGCTGTCACGCAGCACCAGCGGATCGGCGCGTTTGGCCGGAACGACAATGTGGCGGGCACTTTTCAGGGTCTTCTTGGCGGCATCCCACCACTTCTTGTAGTCGGCCGCGGGCACCACCTGGGGCTGGATCAGTCGCTCCAGATCGTCGAGCATCATCTTGCCACCCGAGGACTTGAGCGCCAGTTCGACCAGACCGGTGACATTGTCCTTGGCCATGGCCTTGAGCGAGGCCAGATCCGCCAGGCGGCGAGCCAGAAAATGGTCGGGCGGCAGCACCTCAAGCGAGTTCAGGGCAAAGGACAGCTTCAGGGCGTGGCCGGGCTTGCCCTCGAAATCGAGCACAAGTTTGTCGCCCAGCAGGTCCCATTCCGTGACCCGGCCGATGCCCCAGCTCTTGTGCTGACAGAAGGTGCCGGGCTCAAGCCGGCTGAGTTTTTCACCGTCTGCCGCCGTCAGTTTGCCGGCATCCACCAGTTTTTGCGCCTCGGAATTCATGGGATGGTGAACCTAGAGCGCGCGGCGGGCGTGGCAACGGAAACCTTGCCCGGGCACAACGGAAGCCTCGGAAGTCCGGATGATTCGAAAAAATGTGAGAATCTTTCTTGCCACCGGGGCGACGACCTTGCTATTTCTCAGGAACCCGCATGAAAAATCGCATTGTCCTGACACTCCTCACCGGCCTGACGCTCTGCAGCGTGGCCCTTGCCGACATCCAGTCGCCTCCCGGCCACCACTACAACTGGAGCCGCAAACTCAGCCGTGGCGTCGGCAACCTGCTCTACGGTTGGACGGAGCCCCTCAATGTCTGGCAGCGTGTCAACCGTGCCGAAGGCGCCCATGCCGCCTTCTCCGACGCGATCGTCGAAGGCCTGAAGCGCACGACCGTGCGTCTCGGCTACGGTCTCTACGAAGTCGCCACCTTCCCGCAGCCGACCTGGAAGCGCACCTACCGTCCGCCCTATCACGTCAAGGCGGTCACCGATCCGTGGTGGGGCTACACTGAGTTCTCGCCGCAGGTTGGCTTTGCCTCGCAGATGGATTACACCCGGACGCAGGGCTGGTAATCGCCAGTCGGCTCGAATGCCTCACGAAACGCGGACTTCGGTCCGCGTTTTTTGTGCCTCAATGCCTCCCCCCTTCTCCGCCTGACGGCGTTCGGGAGGCTGCCTTGGCGGGCTCCCTTCAACCTTGAAGTCTCAGCGGTTCGGCGTGAGCCTGAGTCCTCAAACTCCCCACGGAGCCCTGCCTGCACGCCGTGGCAAACCCGGCAGTCAGAAATCCAGGAAGATCTCGGCGCGGCGATTGCGCGAGCGCCCTTCCGGATTGTCGGATCCGTCGGCCTTTTGGTTCGGTCCAAGCGGCTGGGCCGTGCCCAGGCCGCTGGTGACGATCTGTCCGGCAGATACCCCGAGCGAGGCGAGGCCGCGTTTGACGGATTCCGCGCGGGCGCGCGAGAGTTGAATGTTGTAGTTCTCCGTGCCCTTGGCGTCGGTGTGCCCGGCAATGCGCAGCTTGCGCGAGGTGTCGGACTTGAGCAGGCCGGCAACGATTTCCAACTGCTTGCGGGCGCGCGGATGCAATTCGGCGCGGTCGTACTCGAAGTAGAGGGCGAGCGATTCGCCTCCGCGCGGATTCTTGACGATCGGCGTGTAAGGCACGCCGAGTTTTCCGGCGGAGGCGGCAAAGGAGCCGAGGATTTCCGAGAGGTTGAGACCCTTGACCTGCCAGGGTTGATCGAGGCCTGCCCGCTGCAGTTCCAGGCCAAATTCGGTGGACTGGTCCAGCGAGGGCGACTGCACCTGGGCGATGACCCAGGCTACCTCGGGATTGGCCACCGTGACGATGAGGGGTCGCTCAGGCTTCATTTCGTAGCGTCCCTCCTCAAAGACGATGCACAGGCCGGCCAGGCGTTGCGGCGTCACCTTGCTCTCATCCACCAGACGGCGCGCGGCACTGAAATCGTGGCGCAGCAGGACACGGACAAATTCGCTGGCGAAGCTGAGGGCGTCGGGGTGCGCCTCGACCCGCACCAGGGGGCGCGGGGCGGCGCCAGGCTTGGCGATCCCTGGGGAAGCGGGCTTCGCAGGCTGGGCCGGAGCCATGGGCGACGTTCGCGCTGGCAGGGCCGTGGCGAGTTCCTTGGGCAACTGCAGGGAGGCGATCTTCCAGCCCATCTTGGGATCGCGCTCGAGGTCGAGTTCGAGGCGCAGCGACTGATCGCGCCCGGGCAGGCTCAGCGGCAGGGCCAGGCGTGTCTTGTCGGCGACCAGGCCGAGCAACTCCACCTGGTCCTCCCGGCCCATCTTGACCTTGAGATCGCGCGCCAGGTTCTGGAACAGTTCGGTCAAATGCGCGGCCTGGGCGGGATCGGCGACCGCCGCCAGGCGACCCGCACGTTCAAAGTCGGCGGTTGCCAGGCTGCGCGCCATTTCGCGGCCCAGATCCAGCGGGCGGGCAAAGCCAAAGCGATCGGCCTCAGGCGCGGGCGGCGGCGCTTTCGGAGGCGCTGCTGCCGGAGCTGGCGCGACCACCGGGGCTGGAGGTGGGGCGGCAACGGGCTGAGGCGCCGCGGCAGCCACCGCCGGCTCAGGCGCTGCGGGTTGCAGTCGCTGACGGGTAACGGTGAAAAACAGCACCACGCTGGTGGCGAGTGCCAGCAGCACAACCGCCGCCGGATGGACGCGGGCGGCGACGGTTCTCCTGGAGAGGCTGGAGCGCATCAGGGGCGAAGGAAAAGGATTCAGGCAGCAGCTAAAATGCCATCACCTGCAGCGACGTCCATGAAAGAATTGACGATCCCGTGCGGGTCAGAACGGCGTGCGCAAACGGCCGCCGGCACCGGCGGGCCACTCGGCTCCCTGCGCGATCCAGCGGGTCAACAACTGCTCCTCCTCGGGCGTCAGGGTTTCGCCCACCGGCGGCATCGCCACGGCATGGGCCTTCGTCAGGTTTTGCAGGAAGCGACTGCTCTCGGGGTGACCGGGGACAATGAAGACACCGAGCGTGCCACTGCGCAGCGCCGCCTCGCGACTTTCCAGGCTGAGTCTGCCAGGCATGGCCTCGACCTGGTGGCAGGCCAGGCACTTGGCTTCGAGCACGGGTTTCACGTGGCGCTCGAAACGCACACGCCCGTGCAGGGCCTTGGCCAAGTCCTTTTCCGACAAGACATTGATGCCGGCCGGTCGCGTCTCGCTCTCCTCGGGAGCATGCTGACAGGCGGCCAGACTGGCGAGGACCAGAACGGCGGTAAAGACGCGGCGCGAAGGGCTCATGGCCCGACAGCATAAGCGGGCGAACGCGTTCGCGCCATGCGGAAATGTGCGGTCTCAGGGCTCGCGGCGACGTGAGCCCGGCGAATCCGGGGCGGGACGATCCGAGCCACGCACCTGCGTTTCCTGGCTGCGGCGCGACGTCTCCGCACGCTGGCGCATCTCTTCAGCGCGACGTTGGGCTGCCTGCTCGGCGGCCTGACGGGTCGCCTCCGACCTGCGTTGCTCGTTGATCCGCCGGCTTTCCTGGGCGCGTTGCAGGGCTTCCTGATTGCGACGCGACTGCTCCGCGCGCTGGCGCATCTCTTCGGCACGACGTTGGGCTGCCTGCTCGGCGGCCTGGCGAGCCGCCTCGGCCTTGCGCTGTTCGTCCATGCGCCGGCTTTCCTGGGTACGCTGCAGGGCTTCCTGATTGCGACGCACCTCCTCGGCCTTGCGCTGTTCGTCCAT
>CBINON010000048.1:0-34125 GCA_966252325.1 uncultured bacterium
CCGGCGCCAACCCGGACAGCCTGCCCGAGCACCTCGTCCAGAACGCCCTGATGGGCAGCGCCTACGCCCGCCACGTGCTCGGCCGCGCCGAGCCGCGCGTTGGCCTGATGTCGAACGGCACCGAGGAGGAAAAGGGCAACAGCCTGTGCAAGGAGGCCGGCAAGCTGCTGCGCAGCACGCCCGGCATCCGCTTCATCGGCAACGTCGAGGGCCACGACCTCTGGCAGGAGCCGCCGGACGTGGTGGTCTGCGACGGTTTCACCGGCAACATCATCCTGAAGACCTCCGAGGCCCTGGCCGAGGCGCTCATCTCGATGATCAAGGGCGAGATCATGGCCTCCAAGGTCACCATGATTGGCGGCAAACTCGCCAAGCCCGCCTTCAAGCGCGTGCACAAGCGCATCAGCGCCGACGAGGCCGGCGGCATGCCCCTGCTCGGCCTCAACGGCATCACCATCATCGCCCACGGCGGCGCCAGCGCCTACGCGATGAAGAACGCCCTGCGCATGGCCTGCGACACCTTTGCGCAGCAGATCAATCCGCACATCGAGGCCGCCGTCTCGCAACACCTTCTCATCCATGCCAACTCCTAGTTCGCAGGCCTTCTGCGCCTCCAGCATCATCGGCACCGGCAGCTACATGCCGGAGAAAGTCCTCACCAACGACGACCTGTCGAAGATCGTCGACACCTCCGATGAATGGATCACCACGCGCACCGGCATCCGCGAACGCCGCATCGCCGCCGAGGACCAGGCCACCAGCGACCTGGCCGCCGAGGCCGCCCGCCGCGCCCTCGCCGACGCCGGCGTCGCGCCGGAGGAGGTGAACCTCATCGTCGTCGCCACGGTGACGCCGGACATGTTCTTCCCGTCGACCGCCTGCTTCGTGCAGAAGAAGATCGGCGCCAGCAACGCGGTCTGCTTCGACATCAGCGCCGCCTGCTCCGGCTTCCTGTACGCCCTGCAGGTCGCCCGCCACTTCATCAACACCGGCAACCGCACCACCGCCCTGGTCATTGGCGCGGAAAAGCTCAGCAGCCTGATCAACTGGCAGGACCGCAACACCTGCGTGCTCTTTGGCGACGGCGCCGGCGCGGTCGTCATCCGCCGTGCCGAGGAGGAGACCGACGCCCCGGGGCGCGTGCTCTCGACCGTCATGGGCAGCGATGGCAATCTGGCCGACCTGCTCAAGGTGCCCGGCGGCGGCAGCGCCTGCCCGATCACGGCGGAAAACGCCCTCAGCCGACCGAACACGATCCACATGGAGGGCCGCGAGACCTTCAAGCACGCGGTCACCCGTATGTGCCAGGCCAGCGAGCAGGCGCTCGAGATGGCCGGCCTGAAGAAGGAGGACATCACCCTCATCATCCCGCACCAGGCCAACCTGCGCATCATCCAGGCCATCGCCGACCGACTCGGCCTGCCGCACGACAAGGCCTTCATCAACCTCGACAAATACGGCAACACCAGCGCCGCGACGATCCCGGTTGCCCTCGATGAGGCCAATAAAGCCGGCCGCCTCAAACGCGGCGACATCCTGCTGCTTGTCGCCTTCGGCGGCGGCTTCACCTGGGCCAGCTCCGTGGTGCGCTGGTAGGGGGATTTCAAATCTCAGATTTCAGATGGGTGCCCTCGCCCGAGGGCGGCGGCTCGGCTCTCCATGGAGATCTGAGATCCGAAATTTGAAATCTGAGATCGACCCGTCTAGCGGGTCGTCTTGACAGTTCACCGGCGCGCCGGCGTTCCCATGGGCATGTCACTTCGCGCTCTGGTCGCCCTCCTGCTCCTGCCCGCCGCGCTCGTCGCCCGACCGGCCAATGTCATCTTTGTCCTGCTCGACAACGTCGGCCAGGAGTGGTTCGGCTGCTACGGCGGCGAGGCCGGGGTGACGCCGGCGATCGACAAACTCGCGGCCGGCGGCGTGCGCGTCGAGCACTGCTACACCGCGCCGGTTTGCGGCCCGAGCCGCATCGTCGCGCTCACCGGTCGCTACCCGCACACGACCGGTTTTCGCCTGCATCACGATGCCGCCTTGTACAGCGGCGGTGGCCTGGATCCGCAGCGCGAAATCGTCTTCGCCCGGCCCTTCCAGAAGGCCGGGTTTGTCACCGGCCTCGCCGGCAAGTGGCAGGTCAACCACCTCTACGACGAGCCCGACGCCCTCACCCGGCACGGCATTGACGAACACCTTGTCTGGCCCGGCAGTCTCGATCGCGACAAGCTGACGCCGGCGCAGACGGACGCCTTTTGGGATGCCGTGCGCCGTGAATCGGTGCCGGACACGGTCGCCTTCCTGAAGTTCATGGAAAGTCGCTACTGGGATCCGGTCTTCCTGCGCCAGGGCAAGCGTGAGCGCCATGAGGGCTGCTTCGGGCCCGACGTCGCCCAGGAGTTCGCCTTCGACTTCCTGCGACGGCATCAGGACAAGCCCTTTCTGCTCTATCTTCCCATGGTGCTCACTCACGGCAACGCCTACCCGCACCCGGTGACCTCGACGCCGCTCAACCGCGATGAAAACCGGCCGCACGAGGCGATGTTCGCCGACATGCTGCGCTATGCCGACCAGCAGGTGGGCGCCCTGGTGGCGGAGTTGGAGCGACTCGGCCTGCGCGAGAACACTTTCCTCATCGTTGCCAGCGACAACGGCACCGAGCGCAGCCTGTCGACCCGGCGCAACGGCCGCACGGTGCAGGGCGGCCTCTACCAGCTCAACGAGGCGGGTGGCAGTGTCGCCCTGCTCGCCAACTGCCCGGCGCGCATCCCCGGTGGGCGCGTGCTGCCGCTGGCCGATTTCACCGATCTCTACCCCACCTTCTGCGAACTGGCCGGCGTGCCGCTCGATCCGCGGCACGCGCCCGATGGTCGCTCCTTCGCGCGTTTCCTCACCGACGCCGCCGCACCGCCGCACCGCGACTGGATTCTCAACGAGTATCACGAGACCCGGGTCGTGCGCGACACGCGCTACAAGCTCTACAACGACGGCCGCTTCTTCGATGCCCATGCGGACCCCGAGGAGACGCGCGACCTGGCCGGCGAATCCGAAACGAAGCTTGTCGCGGCTCGGCGCAAGCTGGAGGCCGTGCTCGCCGGTCTGCCCGCGGACAACCCGCCACCGTTCCTGCTGCGCAGCCAGTCCGGCTTCAAGATTCGCACCGAGGCCCGGGCCGCGGCCGGCGGGCGCTGAGGTCGCTCAGGGCTGCAGCGGCGCCGGTTCGAAATCCGTCTCGTTGACCCAGCCGGCCTTGGGCTTCTCGCCGCGCATGAACTTCTCGTAGAAGCCGTCGCCGGTGGTTGGGGTGTAGCGATCAAAGATCGCGCCGTTGCCGGCCATCCGCGGGTCGCCCTGGGCCTTGAGCGCGCTTTCCAGGCGTTCGCGCAGGGCCGTGACCCGGGCGCTGTGCACGGACTCGCCGGCGAGGTTGTGCACGCAGTCGGCATCGACGGTCAGGTCGAAGAGCTCCTCGGCCGGGCGCAGGCCGAAGTTCAGCTTCCAGTACTTGTTGTTCCGGTCCTGGCGACCCATCTCCAGGATCAGGCTCTTGGTCGGGCTGCCGTCGGTGTCGAGGTAACCCGTCTCCGGATTGCCGGCGGGCCAGCGCGTCGGTTCGTAATTTTTCAGGAAGAGGGCGTCGCGGGTGATGATGCCGCGGATCGGGTAGCCCTGGTTGTGAGGACGGCCGACATCGGTGCGCTCCTTGCCGATGAGCACGTGGTCGCGCTCGGCGACCACCTGGCCGGCGCGCTCGCTTTCCCAGATCTCGCGCCAGCTGCGACCCGTGATCGGTTGCATGCCGCTGTCGGCCTGCGCGATGCCGGCGACATCGAGGATGGTGGCGGCGAGGTCGGTGAAATCGACGAAATCCTCGATGACGCGGCCGGGGTTCTTGACGCCGGCGGGCCAGTAGAGGGCGAGCGGCACATGGTTGGAATCGTGGTAGGCGTAGCCCTTGACGCGCGGGAAGGGCATGCCGTGGTCGGCGGTGACGATGATGAGGGTGTTCTCCAGTTGGCCGCGCATCTCCAGTTCGGCGAGCATCAGGCCGAGGTGGCGGTCCATGTGCTCCACCTCGTAGGCGTAGTCGAGCATGTCGTGGCGCACCGTCTCGTGGTCGGGCCAGTAGGCCGGCACGCGGTCGATGTCGGAGAGTTTTTTGCCGCCCTTGGTCACGCCCGACTGGAATTCATAGCCGCGGTGCGGCTCGGTGCAGCCATACCAGAAGCACCACGGGCCGTCCTTGGGGGCGGCGTCGAGGAAGTCGACGAAGTTGGCCGCGTAATCGTTGTTGCCCATGTCCGGGGTGGGCGCCTTGGCCTTGCGCTTCTGGAAGGGTTTGCCGGTGATCAGGCGCGGTTTGCCGTTGCCGTCGTTGGCGATGCCCGGGCCCCAGCCCTTGCCGGTGAGGCCCATGTGCCAGCCCTGTTCCAGCAACACCTCGGGCCAGCTCTTCAGCTTGGGCGGGAACACCGCCATGTGGTTGCCTGCCTCCTCGTTCTGCCAGAGGTGGCGACCCGTCAGCACGATGGCGCGCGAGGGCGCGCACTTCGCCATCGGCGTGTAGGCGTTTCTGAACAGCAGTCCCTCCCGCGCAATGCGGTCGAAGGCCGGCGTCTTCACCCAGGGCGTGCCATAGACACCGGCATGCGGCCCCCAGTCATCGGCAATCGCGAACAGGACATTCGGCGGCCGCTTCTCCTGGGCGACGGCAAGCAGGGGCAGGGCAACGAGGGCAAGCAGCAGGCGTTTCATGAAGCCACGGAAACGTCGGTGAGGGGCGGGCCTTTCGCGGTTGCTGGGGTCCAGTGTGCCACGGCTGGCTGCGATGGAGAAACGCCGCCGGAGTCAGGCGCAGGGTCCGGTCCGGCGGCGGGGTGTCCCGCTGCGAGGCTGGGTTCGCTTTTCCGGCTGGACATGGGGCGGTCAAAACCTGAGGATGACCGGATGCGAACCTCGACGGGCGAGCGAGTGACCGAGTCATTCTTGGTGCATCTGTCAAGCAGATGCACACTGACCCCGTTTCCCCGCCACAAAAACGCCGCCGGAGTCGGGCAATGGCCCGGTCCGGCGGCGGGGTGTCCTGCAACGAGGCTGGGTCCGCTTTTCCGGCTGGACATGGGCTGGTCAAAACCCGAGGATGACCGGGTGCGAACCTCGACTGACGCACGAGTGACCGAGTTATTCTCGGTGCAGCTGTCAAGCCGTTGCCTGCCCCCGTTTGCCTTCAAAGAATGAATTTTTACAAGATCAGCGCCATAAGTCCGGTTCCGAACGCCGGATTGCGACATGAAAGCAGAGGCGATGTGCTGGTTGGTAACCGCAAGGTGCGGGACATTGTTCCCGGCTGCTATTCGCTTGAGGTTTGGGATTCTGGCAGGAAGTGGCCAGACTTGCTGCATTCCCTGGACTGCATGTTGTGGTCCGGGCGTGTGGTTGCGGCATGTCAAGAAGCTGAGTTGAGGGGCATAGATTTCTATCCTCAAAACATTACGAAAATCGATTCCAAGGTACTTCGCAGAATCCCTGAACCTCACTATCACTGGGCGCATGCCTCTACGGGCATCCCGGCAATGCCGGGCGATTTAGAGACTTACCCTGAGAAGGAAGGTGGATACATTGATAAAGAAGCCATCGACGTGAGTGGAGTCATTCACTATCCCATGGATCTCCAAACAGGATTTTATGACCTCTCTAAAAGGGCTGGCCTGTGCCTCTGGAACTTCGATTTTTCGCATTGGCAAGGAGCGGACTTGTTCTACATCTCCACCGTTCACACACGCCACCGGTATTGCACCCAGCGGTTCAAGGACTTGGTCGAGTCCCACGAGTTTACCAACTTCCGCTTCACCGGCGCACTCAATCCCGAAGGCAATTGGTTCTTCGCATAGCCTCATCCCACCCCTGCCGGTGCCTGACTTGGGCGCTATGTCAGCGGGGCGAGTCCATCGTGTTGGCGTATCCTGGGAAAACGGGGGCAGGCGACTACTTGACATAATCCGCACAAGGGCGCGTTGCCGTCTCCACTCCAGCCCTCGCTGGAATTGATCCGCTGTGTGAAGCTTTTGAAGGGACGCTCGCTGCACCGGTGACAATTCCGGGCTGTCGCCCACGCCACAAAACGCCGCCGGAGTCAGGCGCGGGGCCCGGTCCGGCGGCGGGGTGGGGTGAGGGGGTCAGCCGAGTTCGGCGATGGCCTGGTCGAAGGCTTCACCGAGCACGGCAAGGCCTTCCTCGAGGGCGTCCTGCGGGATGGTCAGCGGCGGGCAGATCTTGACGGTCTGGCCCCAGGCGCCGACCGGCGCGAAGAAGAGCAGGCCCTTCTGGTAGCAGAGTTCGATGACGCGGTGGGCGAGGTCATGGCAGGGCTGCTTGGTGCCGCGCTTCACGGTCTGCAGGCCGCCGACCAGGCCGGCGACGGTGACGTGGCCGATGAACTCCGGATGGCGGGCCTGGATGGCCTTGCAGCCTTCGAGCAGGACCGGGCCGAGGCGGGCGGCGTTGCCGGTGAGGTCCTCGCGCAGGATCTTGCGAATGTTGGCGAGGGCGGCGGCGCAGCAGACCGGGTTGCCGGTGTGGGTGCTGGTCATCGAGCCGGGCGGGAACTGGTCCATGATGTCGGCGCGGCCGATGACGGCCGAGAGCGGCAGCGACGAGGAGATGCCCTTGCCGCAGCAGATGAGGTCGGGCACGACGCCGTAGTGCTCGAAGGCCCAGAACTTGCCGGTGCGGCCGAAGCCCGACTGCACCTCGTCAAAGGTGAGCACGACATCGTGCTCGGTGCACCAGGCGCGCAGCTTCTGGATGTATTCCACCGGCGCGAAGTCCGGGCCGACGCCCTGGTAGCTTTCCATGATGACACCGGCGATCTGCGAGGGCTTCATGCCGCTCTTTTCGATGGCCTGCAGGAAGCTGTCGAAGCTGCTGTTGTCCTCCCAGTAGCCGTCGGGGAAGGGGGCGTTGATGATGGCCGGATCGAGGTTGACGATCCAGGTCTTCTGGCCGGACATGCCGCCGGCCTGCTGGCTGGCGAGGGTGCGGCCATGGTAACCGCGCTCAAAGCCGATGATGCCGATCTTCTCGCGGCCGCCCTTGGCGATGCCGTGGGCGCGGCTGAGCTTGATGGCGCACTCGGTGGCTTCGCTGCCGGTGCTGAGCAGGAAGACCTTCTTCAGCGGGTCGGGCGAGACGCTGGCAATGAGCTCGGCGAGCTCGGGGCGTTCCTCGCTCGGGAAGACGTAGTTGTGGATGAGGCCGCTGTTGACCTGGTCGATGATCGCCTGGCGCACCTCGGCGACGCCGTGGCCGCAGTTGGTGACCAGCACGCCGCTGCTCCAGTCGAGCCAGCGGTTGCCGTACTTGTCGTAGACGTAGATGTCCTCGGCGCGCTCCCAGACGATGGGCGGCATGCCGCGCATCGACAGCGGTTCGAACTGGCGGCTTTTCTCGATGTGCGGCAGCGAGTCCGGGTGCGGCACCTGCGTGCAGATGGTGCGGTGCTTCGTCGCGACCTGCGGGACGGTTTGCGGGGTGGTGTCGAATTCTTTGCCCATGGCGTGTGTGGTTGGCGGGTTGCTGGTGATCCTGGCCGCAACCGGGCCGGCGCGCTACTCGCCATCTCACGGCACACGGTATTTTTGTGCTGCCGGCGTCAGGGCGCCGCTCCGAGGGAACGCACCTGGGTGGCGACCGCCGCATCGCAGCCTGCCAGGGCTGCCTGCAGGGCGGCCGGGTCGCCGCGGTGGCGCTCGATCAGCGCCTGGGCGATGGCGAAGGCGGAGCTGTAACGGCCGTCGCCCTCGGCGTCGAGCCAGACGGGGTTGGTGGCGCCGAGCACGCGCGGGGTGAAGGTTTTTGAACTCGCCTGGTAGGGGCGGGGAATCTCCCAGAACGGTTCGGTGACGCCGGGGCCGGTGGCGAGGGCGACCAGGTGCACGTCGTGGGCGGGGCGCGGCAGGTCCCAGGCGACCCGGGCCTTTTCTCCGGTGCGGCCGGGATCGTCGAGGGCCTGCTCGCGGATGAGGAGGCCGTTGGCGTAGAGTTCGATCCGGTCGGCGCGGGTCCAGGCCGGGCCGTGCACGCTGACCTCGACACGCACGATTGGGCCGAGGCCGGTGGCGAGGTCGCCGACGCCGAAGCGGTCGTCGACGCGCAGTTGGGTGAGCAGGCCGAGGCTGACGAGCAGGCGGCCTTCGCGGTAACTGCGCCAGACCTGGTCGAGGTCGGGGCGCGCGGGATCGTGATCCTCCGCGGCGACGTAGGTGCGGCCCTGGCCTAGGATGAAGCGGTTGACGTCATGGCTGTCGCTGGAACCGACGGCGGCGAGGCGGTGGCCGCGGTTGAGCAGGGCGAACCAGTCGCGGAAGAGCAGGTGGATGTCGGATTGCATGGCCGCCGAGGTGAGCACTTCCATCCCATCGACCGCGGCCAGCGCCGCGGCGTCGCGGTGGCGACCGGTGCCGGGATGGAACTGCAGGCCGCCGAGCGGGGTGAAGCCACTGTGGACGTCGCGCGGGTGGTTGAGGATGACGACCTGCACGCCCGGCGTCGCCCGGATGGCCGGCAGCAGTTCCGACCACTTTTCCAGGCGGTGGTCCGGCAGGGGAGTGCCGGGGGTGATCGGGAAGGCGTTGAAATGGCCGTGCTTGGTGGTCACCTCGTTGCCGATGACCGGGGTGAAGTGCGAGGACAGACCGAGCGCCTCGGCGGCGGGCGCGTGATCGGCGGCGTGGTTGTGGTCGGTGGCGATGGCGAGCTCGATGCCTTCACCGGCAATGGTGAGCACCCGCTCGTTGAGTTCGGCATCGCCGTGACCGCTGTGGGTGCGGGTGTGGATGTGGCTGTCGGCGGCCAGCCAGCCGGTCGTGTCGACCTCGCGCTTGAGCTGGAGCGCAATTTCTTCCTTGGCGCCCTGCGCCAAACGCAGCTCGCGACGCTCGACGCCCCATTCGAAGCCGCGCCCCGCGTGCAGGATGTAGTCGCCGGGCGGCACCGACAGGGTGACGCGGCCGTCGCCGGTGTAGACGACACCGGTGCGTGCGGCAACCGCGTCGGCCGGGGTGGCGCGCAGCGGCTGCAGGGTGCCGTCGGGGCGGGTCAGGGTGAGCCTGCAGGGCAGGGGAGCCCCGGCGGCATCGGTGACCGTCACCTGCACTTCCGCGCCCGACAGGAAATCCCGCAGGGGGCGGTCGTCGAGGATCACCGGTCCGAGTTCGATGTCGTCGAGCAGGCCGGGTGGCGGTTCGATGACGAGTTTGTTGTCGCCCTCGCGCAGGCTGCCGGGGGGCAGGGCGAGCAGGCATTCCTGCGGCGTTTCCGACGGCGTCAGCGTGCCCAGGCGCTGGCCGTTGAGACGGACGGTCCAGGTCAGCTTCACGTTCGACTGCCACAGGCGCAGGGTCTGTTCGCCGGCGTTGGGTTTTGCCTTGAATTGGACCGAGAAACGTTCGCCATCGACCGGGCGATTTTTGAATTCCTCCCACTCGTAAGCGCCGGCACGGCCCAGGTGCAGGCGGCGCGGTTCGAGCACGGCTTCGGCCGCAGGCAGCAGGCTGGGGATGAGGAGGAGACCGAGGCGCAGCAAGTTCATGAAGGCAAACCAACGCACGGCCGGGACAGGACTGTCAGCGGGACGGGAATGTCGGCACTGGCAAAAGCGCAAGCGCACTGAATGGCGCGAACCTGTAGAGCCAGCGGATGAAGGGGTTGTTTTGTCAAGCAGTTGCACACTGACCCCATTTGGGATTTGGGGCCGGTGTGAGCTCGCCCTTGCGCGGCGGGCGGGTCGGGGCGATTTCATGCGCCCGCCATGAAAGCCCTCGTCCTCACCGCCCCCTGCGAGTTCAACTACGACATCGCCTTCCCGGATCCCGTGCCCGGTCCCGGCGAGGTGCTTGTCAAGGTGCGCGCCTGCGGCATCTGCGGCAGCGACATCCATGGCATGGACGGCCGCAGCGGCCGCCGCCAGATGCCGATCGTCATGGGCCATGAGGCCGCCGGCGAAATCGTCGCCCTGGGCGAGGGTGTCACCGACTGGCAGATCGGCGAGCGCGTCACCTTCGATTCGACCGAGTACTGTGGCGAGTGCGAGGAATGCCAGTCGGGTTATGTCAATCTCTGCCCGCATCGCAGGGTGCTCGGCGTGTCGCCGGGCGAGTACCGTCGCCACGGCTGCTTTGCCGAGAAGATCGCCCTGCCGGTGCGCATCCTCTACCGCCTCCCCGAGGCGCTCAGCTATGAGAAGGCCGCCTTTGCCGAGCCGGTGGCGATTGCCCTGCACGCGGTCAACCTGGCCGACGGCATTGAGGTGGGCGAGGCCTTTGCGTCAACCTGTGGCGACGCGTCCTGCGGGGGCTGCGACAGTCATGAGCATCACGAGGGCGAGAGCTGCGATGAAGAAGCCAAGGGCGGCACGGCTGTGGTGGTCGGCGCCGGCCTGATCGGTCTGCTGGTCATTCAGGCGCTCAAGGCGCGCGGCTGGGAGCGGGTCATTGCCGTCGACCTCGACGACAAGCGTCTGGCCCTGGCCAAGGAACTCGGCGCCGCCGAGGCCTTCAACGCCCGCGAGGAGGGCCTGGCGGCCCGCCTGCGCGAGATCTGTGATGGCGACGGTGCCGATGCCAGCTTTGAAGTGGTCGGCGCGGCCGCACCGCTCGACCTCGCCATCCGCTGCGTGCGCAAGGGCGGCCAGGTCATCCTGGTCGGCAACCTGCAGCCGAACACGCCTTTCCCGCTTCAGGAGGTGGTGACCCGCCAGCTCACCCTGCGCGGCTCCTGCTCCTGCGCCGGCGAGTATCCCGAGGCGATCCGCCGCATTCAGGACGGCAGCATCCGTGTCGAGCCCCTGCTGAGCGCGGTCGCGCCGCTTGCCGAGGGCGCCGGCTGGTTCCAGCGTCTGTACGACAATAAGGAAGGCCTGCTCAAGGTCGTGCTCACCCCCGACGCCTGAGCCGCGGCAAAATGCCGGCTTGTCAGAGCGCGGCCGGCGCGTCTTAATGCGCGCCATGAACCGCCGCCGCTTCCTGCAGTCCGTCGCCGCCGCCAGTCTCGCCCCGGCCGCCCGCGCGGCCGACGTGCAACGCGTCATCGACACCCACACGCACTTCTACGATCCGTCGCGCCCGCAGGGCGTGCCCTGGCCTGGCAAGAACACGCCGCTGTACCGCACCGTGCTGCCGGCCGACTGGCTCGCCGTCGCCGCCCCGCACGGCATTCGTGAGACGGTGGTCGTCGAAGCCAGCCCGTGGGTCGAGGACAACCAGTGGGTGCTGGATCTGGCGGCGAAGGAAAAAAGCATTGTCGGCCTGGTCGGCAATCTCGATCCAAACGACGCCGCCTTTGCGGCGAACCTGCAGCGTTTCAGTGCCAACCCGCTGTTCCGTGGGGTGCGCTGGCGGGCCGACCTGGTGCGCATCGACCAAAACCGCGAGCGTGTGCTCGCCGGGGCGCGGCAACTGGCCGAGCGTGGCCTCAGCCTGGATCTGAATGGTCCGGCGGCCGCGCTGGAGCATGCCGACCGGCTCGCCGGCGAGGTGCCGGACCTGCGCATCATCATCAACCACCTCGGCGCGCCCGGGGATCCGCGCGCCCTGCGGCCCGAGTGGCAGCCGGCCATCCGTTCCATCGCGCGGCGGCCGAATGTCTTCATGAAGGTCTCCGCCCTCGTCGAACAGGTGCCGGGGGCCAAGGGCGATGCCCCGGCGGAGGAGGATTACTACCAGCCGATCCTCGACACCCTCTGGGACAGCTTCGGCGAGGATCGCCTCATCTACGGCAGCAACTGGCCGGTTTCGGACCGGGGAGCGCCCTACGAGGTGGTCATCCGCCTGGTGCGCGACTACTTCGGCGCCCGGGGTGCCGAGGCCGCGGACAAATACTTCCAACGCAACGCCCGCACCGCCTACCGCTGGGTCGAGCGCACCTGACTTGGGGGCGCCCCGCAGAAAGGCTTGTTTTTGTTTCGCGCCGCCGCGTATTGTCTGCCGCCCCCTTCAACGGACTCCATGAAATCCCCCCTCTTCCTGCTGGCCTGCCTGGCCCTCGTGCTGCCCCCCGCTGCCGCTTCCGGCCAGGCCATTGATCTGAGTTCCGGCGACTGGGAGGGCGTGGTCAACATCGACGCCTCGGTCCTGCTGCCCGACTATCGCGAGCCCTGGAATGCCGGCCAGCCCTCGGGTGGTTCCGGCACCGGCTTCCTCATCGGCAAGAACCGCTTCCTGACCAACGCCCACGTCGTCAGCAACGCCACCAAGCTGGTCATCCGCAGCTCGAATGATCCGCGCCCGCATCCGGCGCGCATCGTCCACATCGCCCACGACTGCGACCTCGCCATCCTCGAGGCCGAGGACGGCGCGCCGTTCGAGAAACTCAAGCCGCTCGAGCTTGGCGGCATTCCCAAACTCAACACCGAGGTCATCGCCATCGGCTACCCGATCGGCGGCGACCGCATCTCGGTGACGCGCGGCGTCGTCTCGCGCATCGATTTCCGGCCCTACAGCCACACCCAGGTCGATTCCCACCTGGCGATTCAGGTCGATGCCGCCATCAACCCCGGCAACTCGGGCGGGCCGGTCCTGCAGGACGGGCGCGTGGTCGGGGTCGCCTTCCAGGGGTTTAGCGGCCGGGTTGCGCAGAACGTCGGCTACATCATCCCGGTGCCGGTGGTGTCACGCTTCCTCAAGGACGTCGAGGACGGTCGCTATGACCACTACGTCGACTTCGCGGTGAGCGATTTCGCCATCGAAAACCTCGCCCAGCGCCGCGCCTTCGCCCTGCAGGACAACACCGGCGTCATGATCGCCGACGTCGAGCCGGCGGGCAGCGCCGGCGGGTTGCTCAAGCGTGGCGACGTGCTGCTGTCGATCGACGGCAACCCGGTCTTCAACAACGGCCTCATCCGCATGGAGGGCGAGCTGGTGAACATGAACGAGGTCGTCGAGCGCAAATTCGCCGGCGACGTCCTGCGGCTGGCCTTCCTGCGCGACGGCAAGCGCCAGGAAGCCGATGTCGAGCTCAAGCGCTTCGATCCCTACGTGAAGCTCGGCGAGCAGTACAACCAGCGGCCGCGCTACCTGGTCTATGCCGGCCTGGTGTTCCAGCCGATGGACAAGAACCTGATGGACGCCCACCAGATCACCGATTCGGCGGCCAGCTACCTGTTCGACAACTATCTGGCCGAGAAACTCTACGTCGAGCGACCCGAGCCGGTCATTCTCACCAGCATCCTCGCCGACGAGGTCAACACCCACCTGGCGCCCTACGCCCACAGCGTGGTCGACGAGATCAACGGCGTGAAGATCCGCAACCTCAAGGACGTGCGCGACGCCCTGTCGCGCGAGGAGGGCGACAAGCCCTTTGTTGTCATCAAGCTGCTCGAAAAGGGGCGGCCGCTGGTCCTGCGCCGCGACCTCGCCGAGACCGCGCATCCGCGCATCATGCAGACCTACAGCATTCGCGATGACGCCTACCTCGGTCTCGAATAAGAAGCTGCGCCCCGCCGCCATGAACTCTTCGCTTTTCTCCGCCCTTGCCGTCCTGCTGCTCGCCGCCTCGGCGGCGGCGCAATCGCCCCTGGTCCTGCGTCCGCCGGAGCCCGGTGTGCAGGCGGGCTCCCTGCTCAAGACCAACGTCACCTACCAGGGCCACAACCAGCGCATCCCCTGGCAGAAGGAGTCGCCCGGCAGCCGCCGCGGCCTCGGTGTCGTGCTCGAGGGCAACCGCGTCCTGGTCACCGGCCAGATGGTCGCCGATGCCACCTACATCGAGCTCGAGCTGCCCGAGAGCGGCCAAAAGATTCCCGCAAGAGTCGAGGCGGTCGATTACGAGGCCAACCTGGCCCTGCTGGCACCGGCGGCCAACGGCAAGGAGGCCGCCTTCTTCGCCGGCTTGCGGCCCATGGCCCTCGACAGCTCGGCGCGCATTGGCGACGCCCTGCATGTCTGGCAGACCGGCCGTGTCGGCGAGCTCATCGTCACGCCCATGCTGGTCAGCAAGGTGATGAACCAGGGCTACGTCGTCGACAACGCCAGCTTCCTCGTCTACGAGGCGCAGGGCATCATCCGCAGCGAGGCCAACAGCTTTACCCTGCCGGTGGTGAAGGGCGGCAAACTCGCCGGCCTGCTGCTGCGCTACGACTCGAAGAACCAGGTGGCCACCGTCCTGCCCGGGCCGATCATCGAGCACTTCCTCAAGGACGTCGCCCAGGCGCCCTACGACGGCTTTCCCTCGCTCGGCGTCGAGTTCCAGACGACGCTCGACGAGCAATTCCGCGAGTACCTCGGCCTGAAGCCGGACCAGCCGGGCGTGTTCATCAGCAAGGTCGTCAAGGGCGCCTCGGCCGAGCGCGCCGGGGTGCGCGAGGGCGACATCCTGCTCGCCATCAACGGCGAGCGCATCGACGCGCGCGGCGACTACCAGGACAAGCAGTATGGCGCGCTCAGCATCAGCCACGTCGTGCGCGGCCGCGCGTTCGTCGGCGACGAGGTGGAGATCGTTGTCTTGCGCGAGGGCAAGGAGGTGGTGTTGAAGGGCAAGCTGACCCGCAAGCTGCCCGGGGACTACCTGGTCCTGCCCTACCAGTTTGATGAGGGGCCGCGCTACGTCCTGCACGGCGGTCTGCTCTTCCAGGAATTGACTCGGCCCTACCTGAATTCCTTTGGGAGGGAACAGCTCGGTGGTCCCCTGCTGCGTCTCGCCCGCGCGGCCGCCAACCCGGAGGCCTTTGAGGACGAGGGCCGTCGGCGCGTTGTCTTCCTCAGTGCCGTGCTGCCGACCCCGGCCACCCAGGGCTATGAACGCCAGAGCGGCCAGGTCGTGCTCGCCGTCAACGGCGTCAAGGTCAAGGCCCTCGAGGATCTGGCTGCCGCCCTGGACAAGCCCGTCGACGGCATTCACCGGATTGAACTGCGCGAGTTTCCGCACCTGCTCCACCTCGACGCCGAGCGCGCCGCGCAGGACAATGCCCAGCTCACGAACGGCATGTTCCGCATCGGCAGCCTGCGCCGCCTGTGAGTCTGGATCGTTCTCGGTTTGACCCCGGCATCACTTCCCCGCATGAATCCCACCTTTGAAGAGCTGGCCGGCATGATCGACCACTCGCTGTTGCATCCCTCGCTCACCGATGCCGAGGCCGAGGCCGGCTGTCGCCTGGCGGCGGACTACGGCGTCGCCTCCGTCTGCGTGAAGCCGTACTTCGTCGCCCGCGCCGCCGAACTGCTGCGCGGCACGCCGGTGCGTGTCGGCTGCGTCATCGGCTTTCCCGCCGGCAACAGCACCACCGCCGTCAAGGTGTTCGAGACCGAGACCGCCTGCCGCGACGGTGCGGTGGAGATCGACATGGTCATCAACATTGGCAAGGCGTTGGGCGGCGAGTGGGAGTATGTCGAGCAAGAGATCCGCGCCGTCGCCGATGCCGCGCACCGGCACGGTGCCAAGCTGAAGGTCATTTTCGAGAACGACTACCTGCCCGAGGATGCCATCAAGATCCGCTTGTGCGAGATCTGTGGTCGCGCCGGGGCCGACTGGGTGAAGACCTCGACCGGCTATGGCTTCGTCAAGCAGCCGGCGGGCGGCTACGATTACCGGGGTGCCACCGAGCACGACCTGCAACTCATGCGGGCGCACAGTCCGGCCCATGTCCAGGTCAAGGCGGCCGGCGGCGTGCGCGATCTCGATGGCTTGCTGCGCGTGCGCGAACTCGGCTGCACCCGCCTCGGCGCCAGCGCCACGAAGGCCATCCTGGAGGAGTTCCAGCGCCGGGCCGCCGCCGGCGACACCGCTGCCCGCGAGGTCAGGCTGGGATCGGGAGGTTACTGAGGCCGCCGTTCCAGGCGCAGTCGGCCGAAGCCGCGCTGCAGCGGGCTCTCATCCGGGGCGTGCAGGCGCACGCTGACGGTGTACTGGCTGTCGTTGACGGCCTCGTCGGTGATCACCTCGGCGCCATTTTCCGCCGTCATGGCGGCCCCGCCGTCGCTGCGCGCCAGCACCTGCCAGTCACCGGTGGCCTGGCGGAATTCGAGCCGCAGATCGAGGTCGGTGGCATCGGCATTGCGCGGGAAGTGGAAGATGTGGTCGGTGCCGCCCTCGTCGCCGGGGCGCACCTCGACGCCGAGCAGGTCGACCTCGTCGGAGGCGTGCGGATCCAGGTCGAGGGCGTACTCGAACTCCGTGGCGAGGCCGTCGCCATCCTCGTCCGCGGCGGGATCGAGGTAAAAACCGGCGGGTTCATCCGGGTAATGCTCGGCCAGCCAGGCTTCGCGACGGGTCGGTGCCGGGGCGGCGAGGTAGGTGAGGGTGAGTCGTGGGCGGTCCTGAGCCGCCGGAGCCTCGCGACTGGCAAAGCGCTGGGCGGAGTAAGGTTCGACTTCCTCGCCCACGGGCTCTCCCGTTTCCGGGTCCAGAGCGATCGCCCCGCGCAGCAACCAGCCGTGATTTTCGGTCGGCTCTGCAAGCCAGGCATGGACGTCAGCTAGCAACCCGGGACCGGACCAGGTTTGGATGGGTTCGGACAGGGAGTTGCCGATCTTGCGGAACGCGGATGCGGTCGCGACATAATCCCCGCCTGGCGTGGTCCAGAACACAGGCTGCGTGGCGCTGAAAAAACGGTGGTGCCAGGTGGCGTCGTTCGGGGCCGGGGTGGTGCCCGCACCGCCGGGATTGCCGGCATTGGAATTGCCTTCACCCCAAGCGGCGCTGACCTTGTGAACCTTCATCGCGTAATCTTGAGCAAACTGCAGGTTCAAGCGGAGGGAGAGTGCGGCGCTGGTGAGGGTGACTCCTGCCGGCACGGGAGCGAGGTCAAAATGCACCAATGCCCGGCGCAGTTTGAATTCGGCATTTTCACCGGTCCTGCCCGAATACAGAAAGGGCCCCTTGCCGTTGCTGCGGACTTCGGCGAGGTCAGTTTCGTAGAGGGTGTTGTCGCGGTCGGCGGTCAGCGTCAGCGCCGTTTCTGCTGGAGCGATGCGGTAGATCGTTCCTGCCGGCAGGCCGCCATCCAGGGCGAGCACGCCCGAGGTGGTTTTGACGGCCACGTACAGTTCACCGTCCTCGTCCTGGCCGAAGGCATAGATGCGCGCCTGGGCGGGCAGGGGCGTCAGCAGTGGCACCACGGCGGGCAGGCTGAAAACGCCCGGCGCCGTTTCCTCCACGCCGATGAGTACCCCGCCGCCGCCGCCGATGCCATTGGCGGCGTAATCGGCGCAGAGGTACTTGCCCTGCAGGGCGGGAATGGCGGTCCCGCGATAGACGTAACCGCCAGTGATCGAGGTGCCGAGTTTGGGCAGGCTTGCCGTGCCCGTCAGGGTGGCATTGGGATGGGCATACTGGGCGAAGGGGGCGATCACTGCCGGGGTGCCCACGCCGGTGGGTTCGGGCTGATAGGCGGTCGGCAGGTCGAAATCGACGCTGCCCTCCTTGAGGCGCCAGCCAAAGTTGCCGCCCGCCGTGATGAAATCGAGCTCCTCGACGTCGCCCTGGCCGACATCCGCGCAGATCAGCCCTGGGGCACCGCCGAAGGAGGCGTCGAAGCTGAATTTCCAGGGATTGCGCAAGCCGTAGGCGAAGATTTCGCCGCGCATGGGTCCGTCGAGGGCGGTGCCTGGCAGGTCCTGGCTTTGGCCGATGAAGGGGTTGCCGGCCGGAATCCCGTAGCTGCCGCCGGGGCCGTCAGTGCCGAGTGGATCGATGCGCAGGAGCTTGCCAAGCAGCGTGCGACGGTCCTGGCCGTTGCCCAGGCTGCCGGTCAGGCGTTGGTTGGGGGCCGCCGGCCGCGAGCTGGTGCCCTCGGTGTGGCCAAGTTGGTTGTCGTGGCTGCCGCCGCCGTCGCCGCTGCCGATGTAAAGCAGGCCGTCCGGTCCAAAGGCCAGTTGGCCGCCGTTGTGGTTGGATTGCGGCTGGCCGTAGGTGAGGACCACGCGCTTGCTGGCGGGATCGGCCCGGTTCGGGTTGTCAGCGGAGACTTGGAATTCGGCGATGACGGTGATGCAGTCCGTGCTGCCGCCGGCGCTGACTGGATTCAGGGTGGGATGGTTGGCCGGGGCGGTGTAGTTGACGTAGAACCGGCGGTAACCGGGGGACATTGGATCGGCAAAGCCGGGGTGGAAGGCCAGGCCAAGCAGGCCGCGCTCGCTGTAGGACGTGGGGTTGGAGGGGGGCTGCCAAAAAAACACATCGCCCGTTCCGGTGGTGCCCAGATCCAAAAACGGCTCCGGCAGCAGCATGCCGTGCTGGAAGAGGCGGATTTGGCCCGGCTGATCGCAGACAAAGAGCCGGCCACTGCCGTCGCCGGCATGGACCAATTCGGTCGGTGCATGCAGTTGGTCGTCACAGACCGGCTGCAAATACAGTGTGGGGAAGGCCGCCGACACCTCACCTGCCAGAGCGGTCAGAAGGAGCAGGGTGACGGTTTTCATGGGGCTGGAAGGGGAATTCCAACAAATTTTCCCGAGGGGAACAAGCCTGTTTTCTGTGTCAGGGGACAAATCCCCGGATTGAGGTTGAGGCGATGGGCAGGAAGATGGATTGACGATTAGCGGCACTTTTTGTTAAAAGCATAGAAATTGTCATTTTTGGCTCGCTCAAGATCGTCCACCCCGGATCAACCGTCTTCCCACCATGACTCGTCTCCCACGCGTCCCGCACTTTTTTCCCGGAAGGGCTAGCATCACTGCGCTCGCCCTGCTGGCCGCTTCGCCGCTGCTGGCCGCCACGGACTTTTTCAGCACGGCGCCCGGGCAGGGGGCGGCGGACGGCCTCTGCGACGTCTGGCAGCAGTTGCACGGCGCCTGGGGAGTGGCTCCCGAGGGGGATGAGGACAAGGACGGTTGCTCGAACCTGACCGAGTCGATTGCCGGCACGAATCCCTTTGACCCTGCCGACTGCACGAAGGTGGGGGATCCGGCCAGCACGGGCAGCAACCTGGTCTTTCCCTTCCAATCCCAGCGGGGCAAAAAATACCAGGTGCTGGAGTCGGATGTGCCCGTGGGTGGCACCTGGAGCCTGGTCGCCGGCTCCACCAAGGTGAGCACGGTGGACGGTGCCGAGGACAGCATTACGATCACCCGGCCGGGGG
This sequence comes from uncultured bacterium, assembly GCA_966252325.1. GTDB lineage: Bacteria > Verrucomicrobiota > Verrucomicrobiia > Verrucomicrobiales > Verrucomicrobiaceae > Prosthecobacter. The sequence continues at coordinate 19,061 of CBINON010000048.1, forward strand.
GAAGCAAGAAATTCTACAAGCTGGAAGTGCTCGATCACGACAGCGATGGCGACGGCGTGGCCGACTGGGCCGAGCACAAGAGCGGCACCAACCCCGCTCTCGCCAACAGCCCGGATAATGCCTCGGGCGGTGTCGCCAATGATTACGACACGCTGCGCAGCCTGCTGTCGCTGACGGCGGCGCCGCTGGCCGGCTATGAAGAGGGGTACGAGGCCGATGATCGTGGCGCCGGTGTGCCGGCACCCGTGGCGGCGCGCATTGGCCTGACTCGCAGCTTCGGCACGATGCCGCTGACCGTCAGCGTCACCACCCTGGCCGGGGCGCCGGACGCGACCAAAAGCGATGCCTCGCCGGCTGATTTTAGCATCACCGGTCTGAGTGGCGGCAAAATCACGATTCCCGCCAATGCCGGCACGCCCGGCAACCCCCACGCCGTGCTGGTGCAGCCGGTGCCGGATGCGGCCAACGAGGTGCCGGAGCATCTCAAGGTTGCCTTTGCCCCCCCCGCGGCCGCGCTCTCGGGCGCCGTTGCCGAGGCGACGGTGGCCGTCGCCGATGCCGTCCCGGGGGTGGAGGCCAACCGCACCCTGTTCGTTGCCTATCTGGGCCGCGAGTCCGGCGTGGTGACCAATGCCACCGGCCTGGCCACGGCCCTGGTCGAGGGTGACAACGACGGCGCCAGCATCAGCCTCACCTTCAGCAACCTGACCTCGCCGCAGAACACCGCCTACCTGCGGGTGGAGAATGACGACATCATCAATGTCGGTCTTGGTCAGGTCTCGGGCAAAAGCTGGAACATCCGTGCCGCCAGCATCAAACTCACCGACCAGGCCATGCTCACCGCCCTGCATCAGGGCCAGCTCTACATCAGCATCACCACCGCCGACAACCCCACCGGCGAAATTCGCGGCTACTTCAACAAGGCGGTGGGGTCCACCACCTTCACCTACAACACCGCCCAGCACGGTTCACCGACGCTCGGCAGCGGTGCCTGGAACGCGCCCGCCGGCGCCGCGCTCGAACGCGACATCTGGCGCTTCCTCGACCAGTGCACCTACGGCGGCACCCAGGAGCTGTACAACGAGGTGCTGGCCGCGGTGAACACGGCGATCAGCGGCGGCGGAACCTACCTCGATGGCTACGAGGCCTGGCTCGACAAGCAGATGGATGCCGGTCAGACGCCCAACCCCAGCCTGATGCAACTCGTCATCGCCGCCGACAACGAGGAGTTCGTTCTGCGCGGCAACAAGCCGCTGTGGACCGGCAACGACCCGAAGTTCGCCGGCGAATCCTACACGGCCACGCGTGACAGCTTTGGCTTTGTCACCACGATCAGCAGCACCGCCAATGGCACCTTCAACAACAACCATCCTTTCCACAACAACCGCCGTCGTGAGATGTGGACGCTGGCCATGCAGGCGAAGGCCCAGGTGCGCCAGCGCATGGCCCAGGCGCTCAGTGAGATCCTCGTCATCTCCGAAATCGACGCCACCGTGCAGGGTCGCCATTACGGCGCTGCCAACTACTGGGACATGCTCGCCAACAACGCCTTCGGCAAGTACCGCACGGTCCTGGAGAACGTCACCTACAGCCCGATGATGGGCATCTACCTCAGTCACCTGCGCAACCGCGCCCAGTACGTCTCCGGCGGTGTCACCATCTTCCCGGATGAAAACTACGCCCGCGAGATCATGCAGCTGTTTTCGATCGGCCTGGTCCTGCGCCACCCCGACGGCAGCCTCGTGCTCGATGCCGGCGGTCTGCCCATCCCGACCTATGACAACGACGACATCGCCGAGCTGGCGCGGGTGATGACGGGGCTGTGCCACGGGGCCAGGCACAGGACGTCGGTGGCGCCCGTGCAGCGCTTCAACGGCCTGACCTTCAGCAACTCCAACCCGCGTGTCGATCCGGCCATCGAAATCCAGGGCGGCACCAACACGCTTGGCAGCAGCTTCACGAATTTTGGAGAAGGCGGAGGCGAAGGCTGGTATCAGGCGCCCTGGATTTACCCGATGAAAGTGCTCGGCCGTGATCGCACCACCGTTTACCACGACTTTGGCCAAAAAACCCTGCTGGCCGGCAAGCACGGACAGACCGTTATTCCGGCACAGACTCTGCCTCCGTCCGGCGGCACGACCGTTGGCAACGCCAACGACCAGCAGACCCACGGCATGGCGGCGACCGACCTGACGCTCGCCCACAACATGTTGGCCGGCAATCCGGCTTCCGGCACCTACAACGGTCACCAGAACACCCCGGTCAACATCTCGCGCTGGCTCATCCAGCGCTTCACCACTTCCAACCCGAGCGCCGGCTATCTGTACCGCGTCAGCGAGGTCTACCGCAGCACGAACGGCAACCTTGGCGAGGTGTTGAAGGCGATCCTGCTTGACTACGAGGCGCGCAGCCTGGAACTGGCCGACACCTCCATCTCGCATGGTCGCATGAAGGAGCCGCTGGTGCATTTCATGTCGGTCATGCGCGGTCTGAAGGCGCGCAGCGGCATGCCGCTGACCGCGCTGCGCGACGTCCAGCACGGCTTCAGCGACACGGACGCCCAGACGCTCAATGGCTGGCCGAATTATTCCAAGACGCTGACCCAGGCGGAAGTCGACAAGTACGTGCCCAATGCCACCCGCTTCCGCTTTGGCGATTACACGACCCTGCTGGGCCAGTCGCCGCTGCGGGCGCCGAGTGTCTTCAACTGGTTCCTGCCGGACTACACCGTGCCCGGGCCGATGGCCGAGGCCGGCGTCTTCGCGCCGGAGATGCAGATCGCCTCGGAGACGAATTTGGTGAACCGCATCAATCGCCTGTGGGCCTTCACCTGGATGAACATCGACGGCATGGCCCTGCAGCCGGGCATTGACGTCGATGACGCCATTCAGGTTGCCAGCAACGCCGCCGTGCAGGCCAAGGTGGGGATCACCAACACCAGCAACGGCAGCTTCACCAGCAGCCTGGCCCTGACCTTCACCAATGCCAACTGGAGCACGCCGCAAACGGTGCATGTTGCCGCGGTCGACGACCAGTTGCGCGAGGGGGCGCACAGCACGGTGATCTCGCACAGTGCCGCCAGCACCGATCCGGCCTACAACGCGCCGCCGCTGCCGTCGGTGAACGTCAACATCAACGACAACGAGGGCGCCGTCGGCTCGGTCATTGTCGAGGAAAGCGATGGCATCACCGTGGTTGCCGAGCACACCACCCCGGCGACCTACTCCGACACCTACACCGTGCGCCTGGGCAGCGCGCCAAGCGCACCGGTGACAATCACCAACCGCGGCAATGCCCAGCTTAGCCTGTCGCCCGCCACCCTGAGTTTTGACAGCGGCAACTGGAGCACGCCGCAGACGGTCACGGTCGCCGCCGTCAACGACGGCTTCGGCAGCGAGGTCGTGCATCTCGGCTACATCGGCCATGTCGCTACCAGCACGGATCCCAACTATGCCGGCATCGGCGCGCCGGGAGCGGTCGCCTTTGTCGGTGACAATGATTCGGCCAGCGGCAACGGCATCACCGTGCGCCACACCGGCGGGGAGACCGCCGCCAGCACCACGGTCACCGAGGGTGGCGCTTCGGATTCCTTTGTCGTCGGCCTGAACCGCGTGCCGACGGGCACCGTTACCGTCAATATCGGCAGCAACTCGCGTGTCAGCCGCACGCCCGCCACCCTGACCTTCACGACGGCCAACTGGCAGATGCCGCAGGTGGTGACGGTCACGGCCGTTGATGATGCCATCGCCAATGGCAGTTCGACCTTCAACCTCGCACTCACCTCGTCGGGTGGCGGTTACTCGTCCTCGGTCAACGCCGCGATCACCGTCCACGACAACGACGGGGCCGGTGCCGGCGGCATTGTCATCACCGAATCGAGTGGCGGCACCACGGTCACCGAGCATTCCACGGGCAACACCACGCCCAACGTCGCCAATCTCGACAGCTACACCCTGCGCCTGTCGAGCCAGCCGACCGCGAATGTCACGGTGACGGTGTTTCCCAAGCGCCACATCGCGCCGATGTCGAATCATGCCAAGCTGATGGGCTACTTCGCCAGCGACATCCCCAGCAGCACCAGCAACATGCAGGCGGATCGCATCATTTTTGACTATGGCGACATCATCAGTCTCTACAACAGCGTGTTCACCGCCAACGGCGGGGTGTCTGGAACCAGCACGGTCAACACGGCGGCCCACTTCGCCGCCGTCGTCGCGGTGGTGGACCAGTTTGACCGCATGTGGTGCGGTGGCCAGCTCAAGGCGCAGTGGCCCAACCTGACCCTGGCCGACCTCGCCAACGAGACGATTGTGCATCCGCGCAAGTCGATCGTCGCCGGTGTGCTCAACGGCTACAGCACCACGGTCGGGACCGGAACGCCCAACAACATCCGCGACCGCTGCCGCATCGCCGCCTACCTTGTCAGCATCTCGCCGCAATCCTTCACCCTCAAGTGATCCGCACGGTTTTGAATCCCGCCTTTTCCGCACCGCCATGAACCTCTTCCTCCGCAAGACCCTGGATCGCAGCCAACCGAACCGGCGCGATTTTCTGGTCCAGACCGGCTGCGCCGGCCTCGGCATCACCAGCGCGGTCAACACCCTCGCGCACATGCAGCTCATGGGCACGGCGGCCGCCCAAGGAGCGGGCGACGACTACAAGGCGCTGGTCTGCATCTTCCTCAACGGCGGTTGCGACACCAACAACCTGCTCATTCCGCTCGCCGGCAGTGCCCGTACGCAGTACGAGACGGGACGAGGCATCCCGACCTACATCGATTCCACCAAGGGTGGCGTTGCCATTCCGCTCGCCGACATCACGGCCGCCGGCACCCAGATCACCCCGGACAATCCGGTGAGTGACTACGAGCACAGCAGCGGTTACATCGGCGCTGACGGCAACGGCAACCGTTTGGCCGTGCATCCCGGGGCCTACCATCTGAAAACGATGTTTGATGCCGGCGAACTCGCCTTCATCAGCAATGTCGGTGTGCTGACACAGCCGAATGTCACCCGCGCCAACTTCACCAGCCTGCCCGCTTCGCAAAAGCCGCCGCAGCTGTTTTCGCACTCCGACCAGCAGGTGCAATGGCAGTCCTCCATTCCCGACAAGCCCTTCCAGAGCGGCTGGGGAGGTCGCCTGGCGGATCTGCTCGACGGCGTCCACAACACCGATCCCGACGCCTTGTCGATGATGGTGTCCGTCAACGGCTTCAACAGCTTCCAAGTCGGGGTCAGCCAGCAGCCCTACATCATGGGCACGGGAGGTGTGACGCCGTTCAGCGGGTTCAGTGGCGGCAGTCCGAGCCGCAACTACGGCACCGGCCTGACGTATGCCACGTCGACCCAGCAGCCCTACAAGCAGTACGATGTCTACAAATGGCCTGGCGTCAGCGGCTCGAACTACCAGAACAACAATGCCGGCTGGCGCCTGGCCGCACTCGAGCAGCTCATCGACATGAGCCATGCCAGTCTGTTCGACGAGGCCTACACGAAGGTCGCCCGCAACGCGCGCGTCGCCGAGGGCGTCGTTGGCGAGGCCCTGGCGCTCACCGACGCGGGCAACAGCACGACCACGCTGGACAGCCATTTCACCAACGCCTTCAACGGCACCGGCATCAACGGCCTGACCAATGGCTTCGCCGCGCAGTTGCGCATGGCCGCCCGCCTCATCGTCGGCAACACCGCCCTGAGCAACAAGCGCCAGATCTTCTTTGTCCAGCTCGGCGGCTGGGACACCCACACCTCGCAGATCCCGGTGCTGAGCGGAGCGGCGCGTACCGACCAGGGCTACTACAGCCTCATGCTCCAGCTCACCTGCGCCATGAAGGCCTTCCGCGACGCCCTCAGCGCCAACGGCATGTGGGACAAGACTCTGGCCTTCACCGCCTCCGATTTTACCCGCACCTTCACCCCCAACAAGACCGATGAAACGGGCGGCTCCGACCACGGCTGGGGAGGTCACATGATGGTCATGGGTGGGGCGGTCAACGGCAAGCGGGTCTTCGGCCAGTACCCCAACCTGACGGTCAACGGCGGCATCGATGTTCAGGGCAACCGCGGTCGCTGGATTCCGACGACTTCGGTCGATCAGTACGCCGCCGTCATCGCCAAATGGTTTGGCGTCGACAACAGCCAGCTCGCCTCGATCTTCCCCAACCTGTCGCGCTTCAACGATCCCTTCAACCCGGCGACCCGGCTGCAGTTCGTCAATTTTTCCGCCTGACGCCCCCACGGCAAACGTTCCGAAGGCATGCCCGAACTTCCGAAGCGTCCCGGCCCGTACCTCGTCGCCCTGCTGCTGGCCGTGCTCGGCATTCTGTCGGCCTGGATGTACAGCGCGGTCACCTCGACGAAAGTGCGTCGGGCGGCTACCGAACTCGGGCGAGGTGCTGCCGCGCCGGAGCGCTCACCGGAACCGGGGGATCCACGAAGGTCGCCAGCCGCTGCCGCGCCCACGGCCATGGATCCTCAGCTGCGCGAGCTCGGCCTCAGCCTGAACTCGCCCGACCACGAGGCGCAGCAGGACCTGGAGATCCTCAGCGAGCTGCTTGGCCTGCACCAGCGCGCGCTTGGCGCCCATCCCTCGGGTGACAACGCCGACATCGCCGCCGCCTTGGTCGGCACGGGGCCCGAGGGGGTGTTCTTGCCGCGCACGGCCACGGCTCTTCGCGACGGCCAGCTCATCGACCGCTGGGGCACGCCCTACTGGTTCCATCCGATTGCCACAAACCTCACCGAAATCCGCTCCGCCGGCCCGGATCGGCAGCTGTTCACCGGCGATGATCTGGTGGTGAATCCGAGTCCGCCTGGCTTGGGGGCCACTCCGGCCCAGGCACCGTGACGTCCGGAGCGGGTGAATTCGTGATTGCCACGCCGCCGGATGTGTTTCAAGCTCGCCGGCCATGAACCCGCCCAGCACGACTCCGGACTCCCTCGCCCCCTGGTGGAAAAACCTCACCGGCTACCATTGGTTTGTCTTCATCATTGCGTCCTTGGCGTGGATGTTCGACTGCCTGGACCAGCAGCTTTTCCTGCTGGCCCGCAATGACGCCATGAAAGCCCTGCTGCCCGAGGGCTGGGATGCCAAGGAGTACGGCGGTTATGCGACGTCGATTTTTGTCGCCGGCTGGGCCACCGGGGGCCTGATCTTCGGCGCGGTCGGTGACCGCATTGGCCGGGCCCGAACGCTGACCGTGACGGTGCTGATCTACTCGTTTTGCACCGGCCTGTCCGCCTTCTCGCAGGGATGGATCGACTTTGCCATCTACCGCTTCCTGACCGGCGTCGGTGTGGGCGGCGTCTTCGGTCTGGCGGTGGCCCTCATCGCCGACACCCTGCCGGACCGTTCGCGCGCCGGCGCGCTGGGCACCCTGCAGGCCCTCTCCGCGGTCGGCAACGTCACGGCCGGCCTGGTCAGCATGTACATGGGCAGCCTGGTCAAGGCGGGCACGATTGAGGCGGGTGAATCCTGGAAGTACATGTTTCTGGTGGGGGCCCTGCCGGCTTTCCTCTGCGTCTTCATTGCCGTCCGCCTGAAGGAACCCGAGAAGTGGGTGAAGGCGCGTGAGCATGGCCGTGCCAATGGCGTGGCCTTCGGTTCGTATGCCTCGCTGCTGGGGGAGGCACGCTGGCGGCGGCCGGCGCTGCTCGGCATGATGCTGTGCGTGTCCGGCGTCATCGGCCTGTGGGGCATCGGCTTCTTCAGCCCGGAACTGGTGGGCGACGTCATTGAGCGCTCGCTGCTCGCCGAGGGCAAGGCCGCGGACATTGTTTCGGCCGAGAAGTCGAAGTGGGTGGGCATCAATTCCATCGTGCAGAACACCGGCGCCTTCTTTGGCATGCTCGCCTTCACCTTCCTGGCCCAGAAAACCGGCCGCAAGCCTGCCTTCGCCGTGGCTTACATCGCCGCCATGGTCGTCACCATCGCCTACTTCCAGATGTTCAATGGCAAGGCCGACATCTGGATGAGCGCGGTCATGGGCGCCTGCCAGCTCGCCATCTTCGCCGGTTTCGCCATCTACCTGCCCGAGTTGTTCCCGACCCGCCTGCGCAGCACCGGCACCAGCTTCTGCTACAACGTCGGTCGCTTCCTTGCCGCCACCGGTCCCTTCACACTCGGCAAGCTGCAGGCCTCGCTCAAGTCCGGTCTGACCGATGCCGACGCCAAGATCAACGCCTTCCGCGATGCCGCCACCTACATGAGCGCGGTTTTCCTGATCGGCCTGGTGGCCCTGTACTTCCTCCATGAGACGAAGGACAAGGCGATGCCGGAGGATTGATCCCGGCCATGACCCCCGCTGAACTCGCCGCCTTGGAAACCGCGCCTGCCGGCCTGAGCCGGGAGGCCCTGGCGCTCTGGCACGCCAAGCAGGACCGCTGGGACGCCGCCCACGACATCGCCCAGGAAATCCACACGCCGCTCGGCTCCTGGATCCACGCCCTGCTGCACGTCATGGAGGGGGATCCGTGGAATGCCGACTACTGGTTCGCCAAGGCCGGCAAACCCTCGCGAGGCCCGCAGCAGATCGACGCCCTCTGGGATGAGATCGCCCGCACGGTGCTTTGAGCCTCAGGCGGCTGCGCCGATCCAGCCGCGCAGATCAAAGTCGTCGGCGATTTTGTCCGCCTGCCAACGGCCATCGGCGTTGAGGCGGAAGCTGCCGATCCATTTCTGATGCCAGGACTGCGGCTCGATCAGGCTCAGGTGGTGCCTGCCCTCGACCTCGTAGAGGTGGTAGGTCTCGCCGATCACCGGTTCAAAGCCGAAGCGCGCCTCGTAGATGAGCTTGTTCCAGTTGAAGGCGTCGATGACCGCCAGGTAGCGCTCCCGCAGTTCGACGAGTTCCTGCTGCAACTCGCGTTCGACCCGCGAGATGCCGCGGCTTTTGAAGTTGGTCAGGTCCTGCGGCACGATCTTCGCCGCCAGCCGCGAGGCGGGGTAGGGCAGGTAGTTGGCGCGGGGTTCGACCTGGGCGAGGTCGCGGTTGATCGGGTCGGTGTCCATGGGAGCACAAGAATACGGCCGCCGCCCGCCGCTGGTTGGCGCCGTCGCCATGATAAAAATACGGGAAGCCGTCATCCCGGCGCAGGACACCCCCCGAGATGAGCCGTTTTCTCCGGCATGAAGCTGTCGCTCATCTCCGGCCTCGCCTGCGTGGCCGGCCTGCTTTCCGCCCAGGATGGCATCGCCACCAAGACCACCTACGCCAAGGCCTACGGTCCCACGAACAACGCGGTCGCCGTGGACCCGGCCAAGGATCTGCCGCGTTACCCGGCGGTTGCACCCGCGGATGCCGTTGCCACCTGGCAGGTGAAAAAGGGCTTTAAGCTGGAGCTTGCCGCGCATGAGCCTCTGGTGCGCGACCCGATCGCCCTCTGCTTCGACGAACGCGGCCGGATGTTTGTCTGCGAGATGATCGACTACTCGGAGATGCGCGATGTCACCCCGCACCTGGGCCGCGTCTCGGTGCTGGAGGACAGGGATGGCGACGGTTTTTATGAGACTGGCAGCGTCTTCGCCGACAACCTGCCCTGGCCCACCGGGCTGATCTGGGCGAATGGCGGGCTTTACGTTGGCGCCACGCCCGACATCTGGCGCTTCGAGGACAAGGATGGCGATGGCCGTGCCGAGGTGCGCGAGAAGGTGTTCACCGGTTTCGGCACCGGCTTGAAAATCCTCAATGTCCAAGGCCTGATGAACAGCTTCCAATGGGGCCAGGACGGCCGTGTACACGTGCTCGCCGGCGGTGGCAACCGCGGCGTCGTCAGCAGTCCGAAGCGGCCCGACCTGCCGGGGCGCGAACTCGGCGGCAAGGACTTCTGGTTCGACCCCGTCACACTCGACTTCGGCCTCGAGGGCGGCGGTGCCCAGTATGGCATGAGCTTTGACGACTATGGCCGCAAGTTCGGCTGCTCGAATTCGGTGCACCTGCAGGCCTGGCTGTATGACGACGCCTATGCCGGCCGCAACCCGGTGCAGCCGCTGCCGCCGGCGCGCAGCAGCATCGCCGTCGACGGCGGCGCCGCCGAGGTCTTCCGGCTCAGTCCGGACGAGCCCTGGCGCATCATCCGCACCCGCTGGCGCATTGCCGGTGTGGTCAAGGGGGTGGTCGAGGGCGGTGGCCGCGTCAGCGGTTATTTCACCGGCGCCACCGGCACGACGATTTATCGCGGCGACGCCTACGGGCCGGACTTCGTCAACAACAGCTTCACCGGCGACGCCGGCGGCCAGCTCATTCACCGCAAGCAGATCCGCTACGCGGCCGACGGCATCACGCTCGAGGGCGAGCGCCCCGCCGATGAGCGCGGCTTCGAGTTCGCCGCCAGCAAGGACACCTGGGTGCGGGTGGTCAACTTCGCCAATGCGCCCGATGGCTGCCTCTACGTGTGCGACATGTACCGCGAGGTCATCGAGCATCCGTGGAGCGTGCCCGACGAAATCAAGAAGCACCTCGACCTGAACAGCGGCAATGACCGCGGCCGCATCTGGCGCATCGTGCCCGACGGCGCGCGGCCGGCGCGCATCGGCCAAAAGGTGGCGCTGGCCAGCGCCGACAGTGGCGAGTTGCTGCGCACGCTCGGCCACAGCAACGGCTGGCACCGCGACACCGCGCATCGCTTGCTGGTCGAGCGACTGGCGGCCGGTGAAAAACTGCCAGCGGAGCTGGAGGCACCCGCCCGTCCGGCCGGCCGCCTGCACTGGCTGGCCCTGCGCGAGGCGGCGGGTCGCCTTGATGACAAGGTCCTGCGTGCCGTGCTCGCCGATGCCGACGCCCAGGTGCGTGAACGCGCCTGCCGACTGCTCGAACGCCGCCTGCAGGCCGGCCAGTCGGCGGCGCTGCGCCCGTCGTTGCTCGCCCTCGCCGAGGCCGATGCCTCGCCGCGCGTGCGCTTCCAGGCCCTGCTCAGCCTCGGCGGACTCGCCGGTGGCGAGCCGGACGCGGAGGTGGCCCGGGTCTTTGCCCGTGCCTCGGCCGACCCCAATGCCACCCTGCGCGCCGCCGCCCTTGGGGCCGAGCCGGCGCTGGTGGCCGCGGCCCTGCGCCAACGTCTGCAGAACGGTCTGGAGGATGTCGACACGCTGGCGCCGCTGATCGAAACCGCGGCGGCACGCAAGGACTCACCGGATGGCCGCCGTCTTGCCGATTGGATTGCCGGCGCCCCGGCGAGTGCCCAGGGGCCGCTGCTGCGCGCTCTGGCCGCCGGCCTGCGCCGTGCCGGAACGACCCTGGCCAAGGTTGATGCCGAGGGCCGGCTGGCCGCCGTTTTTGATCGTGCTGCAACCACGGCGGCCGATGCCGCCGCCGCGCAGGCGGAGCGCCTCGCTGCGCTCGACCTGCTGGCGCTGGCAACCCGTGACCAGGCCGTGCCGGCCTTCGACGCCTGCCTGCGTGAAGGCCAGGGCGAGGCCGTGCAGACCGCGGCGGTGCGTTCCTACCATGCGCTGGCCGGCGATGCCGCGCATGCACCGGTGCTTGCCGCCTGGGCGGGCCTGAAGCCGGCGGCGCGCACGGCGGCGCTGGCCCTGTTGCTGGCGCGCGAGAAGGGCATCGCGGCCTTCCTCAAGGCGGTCGAGGCGGGAACGCTGCAGCCGCAGGAGCTTGCCGCCTCGCAGGTGCAGGATCTGCTCAAGCACAAGAACGCCGCCTTGGTGAGCCGTGCGAAGACGGTGCTCAAGGCGGTCATCCCGCCCTCGCGCGTGGAAGTGGCGGCGACCTATGCGCCGGCGGTCGGTCAAAAGGGCGATGCCCGTGCCGGCCAGAACCATTACATCGGCCGCTGCATGGCCTGCCACCGCGCCCAGGGCCTGGGCATGGAGGTGGGGCCGGATCTGGTGACCGTGAAAACCAAGGGTCGCGAGGCCCTGCTCGCGGCCATCCTCGACCCGCACAAGGAGGTCGCCTCGCAGTTCATCGCCTACACCTTCCAGACCAAGGACGGCCAGACCCTCAGCGGCCTGATCGCCGAGGACGAGGCCGACAGCGTCACGCTCAAGATGATGGGCGGCGCGGTGGCCAGTCTGGCGCGCGCCAACATCCAGGGCAGTTCCTCCGCCGGCCTGAGCCTGATGCCCGAGGGCCTGGAAGCCGGCATGAGCGTGCAGGACATGGCCGATTTGCTGACCTTCATCGAGGAGCTGCCCTGAGCCGTCTTGCCGGGGCTGCAGTCCCCGCGCGGACTGTGCGAGTTCCCTTTGAAGTCGACGCCCTCCCGCGCCATCGTCGGGCTATGAACCTGCCCATCCGCCCCCGCCGCAACCGCCGCACGCCCGCCGTCCGCGACCTGGTGCGCGAGACGGTGCTGACACCGGCCAACTTCATCTACCCGCTGTTCGTCCAGGAGGGCACGGAGAACACGCCGATCGATGCCATGCCGGGCTGCCAGCGCTGGTGCGTGGAGGATCTGGTCCGCGAGGCGGGCGAGGCGCATGCGCTCGGCATTCCCGCCGTCGTGCTGTTTCCGCGCATTCCCGACCATCTGAAGACCAAGGGCGCGGAGGAGTGCCACAACGACGACGGCCTGGTGCCGCGTGCGATCCGCGCGCTCAAGGCCGCGCATCCGACGCTGGCGGTCCTCACCGATGTTGCCCTCGACCCCTACAACAGCGACGGCCACGACGGCCTGGTTGCCGACGACGGCCGCATCCTCAACGATGAGACCGTCGACGTGCTCTGCCGGCAGGCGCTCTGCCATGCCCGCGCCGGGGCCGACATCGTCGCGCCGAGCGACATGATGGACGGCCGCGTCGCCGCCCTGCGCGCCGCGCTGGATAGCGCCGGCTTCACCGAGGTTGGCATCCTCAGTTACACGGCGAAGTACGCCAGCGCCTATTATGGCCCCTTCCGCGGCGCGCTCGATTCGGCGCCGAAGGCGGGCGACAAAAAGACCTACCAGATGGATCCGGCCAACGCCCGCGAGGCGCTGCGCGAGGCGGCGCTCGACGAGGCCGAGGGGGCCGACATGCTCATGGTCAAGCCGGCCGGCGCCTATCTCGACATCATCGCCGCCCTGCGCGCCGCCACGACCCTGCCCATCGCGGCCTACCAGGTCAGCGGCGAGTACCTCATGATCCAGGCCGGTGCCGCCGCCGGCTGGCTCGATGGCGACAAGGTCATGCTCGAATCCCTGCTCGGCATTCGCCGCGCCGGTGCCGACATGATCCTCACCTACTTCGCCAAACGCGCCGCGGTCCTGCTCTGAACCGCCCCCGTTCATGTCCACCACCTCCGACGCCCTCATCCAGGCCGCGCGCGATCTCGCCGACGCGTTGCGCACGCTCGAGTTCAGTCCGCCGACCGCCCACGTCTATTGCCCGCTCGACTACGCGCGCGCGCCGCATGAGGCCTACCTGAGCCGGTATGGGGCGACCCCCAAGCGTGTGCTTTTTGTCGGCATGAATCCCGGGCCCTTTGGCATGACCCAGACTGGCGTGCCCTTCGGTGAAATCGCCGCCGTGCGCGACTGGCTTGGCATCGACGAACCGGTGGGCCGGCCCGAACACGAGCATCCGAAGCGCCGGGTCACCGGTTTTGCCTGCAAGAATTCCGAGGTCAGCGGTCGACGCCTCTGGGGATTGTTCCGCGAGCGTTTCGGAACGGCGGACCGGTTTTTCCAGGAGCACTTTGTCGCCAACTACTGCCCGCTGGTCTTCATGGAGGAAGGCGGGCGCAACCGCACGCCCGACAAGCTGCCGGCCGCCGAGACCGAGGCCATGGAGTCGCATTGCGACGCCCACCTGCGCCGCGTCATCCAGGCCCTGCAGCCGGAGTGGGTGATCGGTGTCGGCGCCTTCGCCGAGGCGCGGGCCGAACGCGCGCGCGAGGTTCTTGGCGGCGGTTTCCGCACCGGTCGCGTCCTGCATCCGAGTCCGGCCAGCCCGCTGGCGAACCGCGACTGGCCCGGCGCCGCCACGCGCCAGTTGGAAGCGCTGGGGGTGTGGTGAGGGGAACCCAATAACAGATAGTGGTTCAACTGCCGGCGAGACAGTTGAGTCCCCTGGGTGGCCGTCTGTTGGTAGAGATCGTCCACGGTTTTTTTGGAGACGCCACAAGCTTTGGCCAGCACGCTGGCGGCTTCACCCGTCGCCCGCCGGCGGAGCAGTTCGCGGCGCTCGTCAGGATTCAGTTTTCTGCGGCGGTCGGTTGTCATGATGGGGAATGCCATGGGGCATCAACACAAGCAAGAGGAGGACGGGAATGACCTTGTTGACGGGATTGACAAAGTAGAATTATATCTAAGTCTAAACATTAGACAAGGCTTGTCATGGCTGAACTCTTCGACAAACGCGGTGGGTTTCGCAAGCTGCACAGCTTCACGCTCGCGACTCTCATTCAGCTTGAGACGCTGCGGTTTTGTCGGCGCTTTATCACGCAGGATCCGCGTTTGGCTGGCAGCAAGTTCTACGACCCGAAGGGCCGTCAATACGACCAGATGACCCAGGCGGCGCGCAGCGGTCGGCAGAACATCATTGAAGGCTCGGAGCGCTCCGCTACGTCAAAGGACACCGAGATGAAGCTCACCGACGTGGCACGCGCCAGCCTGAGTGAGCTGCGTGGCGACTACGAAATCTGGATCCTCGATCGCGGCCAGCTTCCCTGGTCGGTGCATTCCCCGGAGGCGAGGGCCGTCAACGCCATCTCGCTCGATCCCGCGTCGTTCATGGACGACAGCGTGCATGAGTCGGCCCGGCATGCGCTGAACCAGCGCCGGAAGTATGCCCGCTGGCTGGACAGCGATGACGCGCTGGTGGTGGCGAATGCCATGTTGCTGCTGATCGGTCGCGCGCTCAACATGCTCAAAAGCCAGATTGAGGCCCAGGGCGCGGCCTTCGAAGCCGGCGGCGGGTTCAGCGAGCGCCTGACCGCCAAACGGCTCGCCGCCCGCGAGCGCCAACGCGTGCCCGCCCCCGACTGCCCTCAGTGCCGGCAGCCGATGCGCCGACGCCAATCCGCCAAGGGGGATTTCTGGGGCTGTACGGGTTACCCTGAATGCACCGGCACACGGCCGCTTTGACGGTGTTGACGGTGTTGACGGTGTTGACGGTGTTGACGGTGTTGACGGTGT
>CBINON010000049.1:0-32606 GCA_966252325.1 uncultured bacterium
AACCGAGAACCGAGAACCGAGAACCGAGAACCGAGAACCGAGAACCGAGAACCGAAAACCGAGAACCCCGGTGAACTTTAAACCTCAAACTCCGCCAACTGTCGTACTTCCCCGGCGGTCAGGTGTCGCCACTGGCCCTTGGTGAGTTCGCCGAGGGCGAGCGGGCCGATGGCGATGCGGATGAGGCGCAGGACGTCGAGATCGAAGGCGGCGAGAACGCGGCGGATGTGGCGGTTGCGGCCCTCGGTGAGCACGATCTCGAGCCAGGTGTTTTTGCTGCCGTGGCGCAGCAGGCGGACCTCGGGCAGGCGCAGGCGTTCGCCGGCATCCTCGATGCCCCGGGCAAAGGCCGCCAGATGGTCTGAGGTCACTGTGCCGCCGACCTGAACATGGTAGGTTTTGGGCAGGTGGCTTTGTGGATCGGTGAGGTGGTTCGACCAGGCGTGGTCGTTGCTGAACAGCAGCAGGCCCTCGCTGGCCTTGTCGAGCCGGCCCACCGCGGACAGCGGCGGCAGCCCGGCCCCGGCGAGCAGGGAGAACACTGTCTCCCGGCCTTGTTCATCGCGGGCGCTGGTGACCAGGCCGCGCGGCTTGTGCAGGGCGAGGTACACCTTTTCACGGGGGGTCACCGGCGCGCCGTCGATCTCCACCCGGTCGCGGCCGAGCTGCACCGGCTGTTCCGGGTTGCGGCAAACGCGGCCGTTGAGGCGGACACGGCCGGCGAGCACCAGTCGGCCGCCCTCGCTGCGCGAGCAGTGGCCGAGCTTGGAGAGGGCGCGGGCGAGGCCGGTGGCGGGCATAAAAAAGGCGGCCTCGCAGGAGGCCGCCCGGTGGGGAATTCAGAATGCCGGGCAAGCCGTTCAGGACTGCAGGGCGGCTTCGTCGATGTTGACGCGGCGGCCGTCCTTGTCGAAACGGACGCGGCCGTCGACGAGAGCGAAGAGGGTGTGATCGCGGCCCATGCCGATGTTGCGGCCGGGGATCCACTTGGTGCCACGCTGGCGGATGACGATGTTGCCGGCGATGACGGCTTCACCGCCGAACTTCTTGACGCCGAGACGCTTGCTGTTGCTGTCGCGTCCGTTCTTGACGCTGCCTTGACCTTTCTTGTGAGCCATGTCGGGTTCTCCTGGGGATGGGGGTTGAAATCAGGCGTTGATCGAGGTGACCTCAACGCGGGTGAGCGGCTGGCGATGGCCCTTGGTCTTGTGGTAGCCCTTGCGCTTCTTGAATTTGAAGGCGGTCACCTTGGGGGCCTTGAACTGCTTGACGACCTTGAAACCGACGCTGGCGCCTTCCAGCACCGGCGCGCCGATTTTCAGCGAGGCGCCTTCGCCGGCGGCGAGGACCTGGTCGAAGCTGGCGGTTTCACCCTCCGCGACTTCGAGCTTCTCGACGTCGACGGTGTCGCCCACGGAAGCCTTGTACTGCTTGCCGCCTGTTTTGAAGATTGCGTATGCCATGATGTTGTCTCTGGTGAGGGGTTCCGGGGCGCCGAAACGGTCGTGCATGACCCGTTGCCGGCGTGAAGGGCGGACAAAGTGCCACATCTCCCCCGGCCGGCAACCAAATTTTTCTTTTCCGTCCACCGGGGTGGATTTTTCCCGGCCCCGAGTCCGGTCGCCCTTGCCCTGAGCGGCCTTCGACATCATGTTGACTTCCCCATGGTCGCCGCCGCCACCCCCAGCCTCGTCGAGGACATCCTGCGCCTCAAAAAGGAACGCAACGCCATCATTCTGGCCCACAACTACCAGACCCGCGACATCCAGGAGATCGCCGATTTTGTCGGCGACTCCCTGGGCCTGGCCTACAAGGCGAAGGAGACGGCGGCCGACGTCATCGCCTTCTGCGGCGTGCATTTCATGGCGGAAACCGCCAAGATCGTCAATCCGGGCAAGATCGTTGTTTTGCCCGACGCCGATGCCGGCTGCTCGCTCGAGCAGAGCTGCCCGGGCCCGCAGCTGGAGGCCTTCCTCGAGGCAAACGCGGCCAAGAACTACTACGTCATCGCCTACATCAACTGCAGCGCCCACGTCAAGGCCCTGAGCGACTGCATCTGCACCAGTGGCAACGCGGTGAAGATCGTCCAGGCGGCGCCGCCGGACCGGCCGATCCTGTTCGTTCCCGACCAGAACCTGGGGTCCTGGGTCATGGAGCAGACGGGGCGCAAGATGGACCTGTGGAAGGGCGCCTGCTACGTCCACGTCGAGTTCACCCGCGACAGCATCCTGGCGATCAAGGACCAGCATCCCGGCGCCCAGGTGGTGGCCCACCCCGAGTGCACCTACGCGGTGCGCATGCTCGCCGACGAGGTGTGCAGCACGGAGAAAATGGTCGGCTACTGCCGCGACCATCCGGCCGACACCTTCATCATCGTCACGGAAAGCGGCATGCTGCACCGGCTGGAACGCGAGGTGCCAGGCAAACGCTTCATTCCCGGCCCCACCGGCCACTGCGCCTGCGCCGACTGCCGGTACATGAAAATGAACACCCTGCAGAAGCTGCGCGATGCCCTGCGCGACCTGACGCCCCGGGTGGAGCTGCCCGAGAACATCCGTGCGCGCGGGGAAAAACCGCTGCTGCGCATGCTCGAGCTGAGCCGGTGAGCCGGTTGAGGCGGAGTGGAGAGGCTTGATCCGCAGTGCGAGTGTGTCGAAGACCCCTCGCTCGGGTGGTGGCCGCGCGCGTGACGCAGAGCGAGCAGGCTGCGCCCAGCACGCGCTCCGGGAGCCTCTAAGCCCCACGCTCTGCGGTTGTCACCGGCGGACGATGGGCAGGACGATGTGCGAGGGGTGGGCGGCGTCGTGGTGGATCGTGTTGACGGCCGTCTCGGTGCGCCGGTGCTGGTTGAGGGGTTCGCCGGTATTGGGATTGACGTCGAAGCGGGGAAAATTGCTGCTGCTCACGTCGACACGGATGCGGTGGCCCTTTTTGAAGACGTTGCTGGTTGGGTAAAGGCGGACGGCGATGGGGTAGATGCGGCCGCGCTCCAGGAGTTTCTCCTGCTTGAGCGAGTCGCGATAGCGGGCGCGCACGATGCCGTCGGTCAGGTTGAGATCAAAGCCGCCGGGCCAGTCGGCCGAGGGCGGGTAGACGTCGATCAGCTTGGCGGTGAAATCGGTGTCGACGGCGGTGGAGGAAATCCACAGCTTCACCTCGATTTCCCCGGTGACCTCGAGATCCTCGGTCAGCGGGTCGGTCTGGAAGACGACCACGTCATTGCGGGCCGAGAGCGGCACGGGGTTTGGCCAGTTCCAGACATGCGGGCCGCCGACCTGGTTCCAGGCGCCCTGAAGGAGAATGCCGTCGCCGCTGGAGATGCAGCCGCCGATGGTCGGCACGGGGTTCTTCGGGTCAAAGCTGTAGCTGGTGCTACCCGTGCTGGTGTCGGTTGCCAGCGTGCCGTCCTGGCCGAAGTGATAGGGAGTCGGCACGGCGGAGGCGGGTGGCCACTGGTTTTCGTCGCGCCAGCTGCCGCCATGGCGCAGCAGCCCCTTCTCGGTCTTGCCGCCGTCGCCGGTGCCCATGACGAAGATTCGCACCTTGGAGCTGAAGTGACCGGACTGGCCGATGCTGTTGGTTTCGCCCTTGAGGAAATGATCGAACCACTCGCGTCGCCAAGCCAGCTCATCGGCAATGGCGGCCTCGGGGCCGAAGTCGACCTGGCCGTGGCTGCTTTTTGCTTGGGCGCCGTGGATCCAGGGGCCCATGATCAGGTAAACATCGCTTTTCAGCGTCTTCGACAGGGCGGCGAAGTTGGCGGTGGTGTTGCCGGCCCAGGAATCGTACCAGCCGCCGACGAGGTAGACGGGGATGTCCTTGTAGGTCGCCGTGTGGTCGAGGATGTTGTTGGGTGCCCAGTAGGCGTCGTTGGCACCGTGGCGCATGGCGCCGACCAGCCAGTCCTCGTACTCCGGAGCCAGCCGCAGGGGCGTGGTGCCGGGGCGCAGCGGCAGGTTGGCGAGGTAGTGAAAGCGGTTGTCGGCCATCTCCTGGAGCACGGCCTGGGTGGCCGGATCCTGGGCACCGCGGCTGCCCCTGGCGGCATTGAGCAGGATCCAGTTCCAGAAGCGCATCTCGAAGGCGCCGGCGTTGCGCACCGACTGCACGCCGCAGTTGGAGACGGCGTCGACCGGGATGATCGTGGCCAGTTCCGGGGCGCCTGCGAGGGCCATGGCGTGCTGGGTGCCGCCGACGTAGGAGGTGCCGACCATGCCGATCCTGCCATTGCTCCAGGGCTGCTTGCCGATCCAGGCGGCGCAGTCGACGCCGTCCGGCCCGTCATCGCTCATCCAGTGCCAGACACCTTCGCTCTTGTAGCGGCCGCGGCAGTCCTGGGCGACGAAGGCGTAGCCGTTTTTGGCGAAGTACTCGCCGAAGCGCTTGGCGCCGTCCTTGTTGTAGGGCAGGCGGGTGAGCACGACCGGATGGCGTCCGGGCAGGGCCTGGCCCTCTTTGGCGGGCAGGTAGACATCGGTGGCCAGATGGACGCCGTCGCGCATGGCCACGCGCAGATCCCTTTCGACAACGACTTCCTGGGCGGGTGTGGCGGCGAGCCAGAGCAGGGGAATGGCATTCAGGAGGCCGGCAAGGAGGCGATGCGGAGGCATCTGGAGAAATCCCCGTGCGGCGGGTGTTTCTTGCAGCGGATCGGTCAGGGTTGCTCGATGTGGAGCTGGCCGAACTGGGCTTGCGGCGAAAGGCTGGCGGGGGCGGTGGCACGCAGGGTGCGGCGGATGCCGTCGTCATCCAGGATTTCGAGGAAGACGCCGACAGGATTCCAGGACACGAGGTCCGAGCAGAACACCGGCGTGACGGTGATGTCCTCAGCGGCAACCCAGATCTGGTAGGTCAGGGTCAGTCGCCCGGCGCCGTCACGTCCGGGAGTGCCTGCGGTCGAGGTGACCTCCCGCGGGTTGCTGCCGAGCGCGTATTCGGTGAGGTTGTCGGCGCCATCAAGGTCAGGGTCTGCCTCTGGATCAGCGATGGCAGGGATGTCGGCGTCATCGCCAAACCAAGCGACACGCCAGGCGGCGTATTGACGCACCGGTGTCAGGGTCACGGTTGCGCTGTCCTGGCCTCCCTGAGTGTCGCTGACCGTGTAGCCGAAGCTGGCGCCGGTGAAGTTGGCGGCGGCGGTGAATTGGAGCAGGTCCCCGACCAGGGCGACGCTGCCGCCTGCCGCCGGCTGGGTCCAGGAGGTGATCGTCAAATCCTCGTTGTCCGCGTCGCTGTCGTTGCCGAGAACATCGAGGGTGACCACGGAGCCCGGCAGCACGGCACCGGAATCGTCGATCGCCACGGGTGCGCTGTTGGCGGCGGCTGGCATCAGCACGCGGCCGGCCATCAAGCCGGCGGCGGCGGAGCCGGCGATCAAGAGCCGGCCGGTGTCGTCGTAAGCCGTACCGTAAGCGAGGTGGTCGCCCGTTCCAGTGGTGAGCACCGCCTGGCCGTTGCTGCCGAAGCCGGCGTCTGCGATGCCGGCCGGGCTCAGGCGCAGCAGGGCAATGCGCGAGGCGGTGGTATAGGTCGTGCCGGCGAGCAAAGCCCGGCCCTCAGTGTCCAGCAAGAGGGAGTAAACACGGTCGGCGTATCCCGGGAAATCGGCGAGTGCCCAGCCTGAACTGCCATAGCTGGAGTCGAGCACACCCGTGGGCAACAGGCGCGCGGCGGCAAACGAGGAGACACCACCGACGCCGCCCGCTTCGGCAAAGCCGGCCACGAGCAGGGAGCCATCGCTCTGCAGGGCAAGGGCCTGGGCTTGCACAGCGTGACCGGCAAGGGGCACGGACAACCGTCCGCTGCTGCCGAAGCTGGTGTCGAGCGCGCCGCTGGCCTGGCAGCGCAGCAGGCCAAAGTTGGCCTGAGTCATGCCCGTATTGGTGAAGGCCGGGCCGGCAGTGACGATTTTGCCATCGGCTTGCACGGTCACGGCGGTCGCGTAGGCATCTTGAGCAGTGGATGTGACATGGCTGGGCAGGCGGCCGTCGGCGCTGAAGCTGGTGTCGAGCGCACCGGCGGGGGTCAGACGCCAGATGAGACAGGTCAAGCGTGTTCCGGCACCGTTGTAGGCGTAACCGGCAGCGACGATTTTGCCATCGGGCTGCAGGGTCAGTGCGTAAACGCCGCAGTCCGCGCCGCCGGTTTGATCGAGGAAAATGCCACTGTCGCCGAAGTCTGGGTCCAGGCTGCCGTCCGCGAGCAGGCGGACCACGCAGGCGGATTCGAAACCTCCCTGCTGGCTGGTGCCGGCGACGAGGATTTTGCCGTCGGCCTGCAGTTGCAGGCGGTATGCAAAATCATCCTCCGGTCCGGCGGCGATGATGGCGCGCCCCAGGGTGCCGAAATCTGGATCGGCGGAGCCGTCGGCGAGGAAGCGGCAGACCACGAAGTCCACACCGTTGCCAGTGATAACGCTGCCGGCGAGCACGATTTTCCCATCGGACTGTTGCTGAACCGAGCGCGCCTGGGCGAAGGGCGGGTTGTTCAGCAGGTTGATTTCGAGTCTGCCGTCGCCGGAGAAGCCGGAGTCAAGACTGCCGATGCTGGTGCAGCGCGCCAGGCCGAAATTGGACGAGGATTCACTTCCGAGGGTGCCGGCGAGGATGAAACCGTTGGTGACCGGGGTGACTGCGAAGCAGTCGGCTTCGTAACCCGTGAAGTTGAACAGGGCGATGCCGCCGGAACCGAAGCTGGTGTCGAGGCTGCCGCTGCTGCTGTAACGCAGGGCTGCGTAGCGGAGGCTGGCGCCGGCGAGCGAGGCTGCCACCAGCAGGCTGCCATCGGTTTGCTGGATGACGCAGCGGGCATTGGTGTCACCCGTGCCGGCGGAGGTGAGCACGGTGCCAGAGCTGCCAAATTCACTGTCGGGAAGACCGTTGGGACTGTAGCGTGCCAGCGCGGCACGTGGCACCCCGTTGACCGTGCCGGAGCCGGCGAGCAGAAGCTGACCGCCAGCCAGTTCGACCAGACTTTGCCCCTGGCTCTGCACACTGCTGCCGGAGCCGACGACGGTGACGGTGTTGCCGTCGGTGCCGAAGCCGGAGTCGACCGCACCAGCGGGGGTGAAAGCAAAGAGGGCGAAGCGATCATTGCCGGAGAAGCGTGCGTGGCCGCCGACGACGATGCGGCCACTGGCCTGGATCACCAGATCACGCCCCTCGTTGGCGGAGGCGCCGAGGATGGCAAAGGTTGCCTGTCCGGAGATTCCGAAGGCGGGGTCGGGGCTGCCGTCGGCAAGGCAGCGCAGGACTGCGGCTGAGCGCGTGCCGTCCTGCGTCGCCGTGCCTGCCGCGACCAGCCGGCCCAGGGCGTCGATGCCCAGAGCGTGGGCTGAGTCATCTCCTCCGTCGAAGTCCATCTGAACCCGCCCGCCGGTGCCAAAGCCGGTGTCGGGCGTGCCGTTGGCATGCAATCGCAGCAGGAGCATGTCATTGTAGCCGCCACTGAAGGTTCGGCCGGCGACGAGAATGGCGCCGTCCTCCTGCAGCAGGACAGCCGCGGCCTGGTCGTCGCCGTTTGGCGAGTCCAGCAGGGCGACACCGCTGCTGCCAAAGCTGGCATCGGGCTGGCCGTCGGCCAGAAAGCGCAGCACGGCGATGCGGCGTGTGCCACCGGCGAGGGATTGTCCGGCAAGGACGACTTTGCCATCCGCCTGCACGGCCACGCAGCGGCCTTCACCGGCCGAGTCGACGGAAGGTTGTCCGGGAAAGGTTGGCAACACCAGTCCACCCGTGCCGAAGCTGGCATCGAGAACGACCTCACCCGCACTGAAAGCCGGTTGCCACAAAAGGGGAAGGAGGAAGCTGCACAGCACCCACGACCGAGTCATCATCGGCGACACTAGCCGAGGCGGGGCAGATGTCAAAACTTCCGCACCACCGTGCCGATGGTGGGACTCGAAACCTTGGGGAGCCTTGCGCTGTCAGGGGATGCAGGGGGACCTTGAGAGTTACACGTTTTTTACACCATCACCGCCGCACGGCGGTGATCCGGCTCAAGGCGAAGCGGGCGAGGGTCACGGCGTTGTCTTGGTTGCCGCCGAGGCACCAGGCGTACTGGCCTTCCACTCGATCGAGCAGGCAGACATGGCTGCCGCCGGGGCGGGTCATGACGATGGTGTCACCCCGCTGCCAGGTGGCGGGCTTGGCGATGTCGACGGCGCGGCCCCAGGTGGCCCAGACGGCGGCGCGGTAGTGCTCGGCCGGCAGGCCGGTACCGGCACGGTGCCCCAGCCAGCCGCGGAAGATGCCGCACCAGGCGGTCTTGGAGTCGTCACGATCCAGCCAGCTGGGGGTGAGGGCAAACATGGGCACCAGCAACGGATGCGTGCCGCCGCCAGGCTGCTCCCGCAGGCCGAGGTATTCGCGGGCGAGGGTGTAATGCCGCGCGCTGGTGGTCACGCCAGCGGCCGGAGACGCGGGCGAGGGTGAGGGCACCAGATCCGGCAGGCGACGGTCCAGGGCTGCCATGGTGGATGGCCCGCCGTGCCCGTCGAGTTTTAGGGCCTCGCCCCGCTGGTTGAGGCGCATCTGCAGCACGCGCACGAGCTGCTCATTGTCGGCGGTCTTGCTCATGCCCTCTGCGAGGTGTCAATGCGCCAGCGGCACTGGTGACGTCGTCAGTGCCCGAGCAGGCGCCCAAGGCGGGTTCCGGGGCCGAGGAGCTTCACGGCGCCAGCCATGGCAGCGGCTTTGCTGCGCCGCACGCCAAAGGCCAGCAGCCTCAGGCGGAAGTGCTCGTGGATGTCGGCCGCGGGCGGCGCCACGCGCTGCGTGATGTGCAGGCGCTCGCGCAGCCAGGCGGAGCCACCGGTGAGGAGGTCGCAGAGGAAATCGTGCTCGAGGGCGGGCACGGTGCAGAGGCCATCCGGCGTGTAGCCGAAGGGGAAGCCCCAAAACATGGGCGGCACGCTCGCCTTGTTGAACTGGTAGCCCTCGGGGATCTCAAACAGGGCACCGGGGGAGCGGTCAGGATAGACTAGGCGGAAGGCATAGCGCTCCTCGAGCACCCACATGGGCCCGGGCACCCACGGCAGAAGGCCATAGCCGATGCCGGCATCACGCAGGGCGCGGATGCGCGGCATCGGCTGGTCTGGCAGGGCGGTGGACATGGGTCAAGCGCGGGTCACTTGCTGCTGGTCACATCCACCACAGGCAGGGCCGCGGGCGGTGCGGCGACATCCGGCACGGGCGGCGCCAGCGGCACGGTCCCGGCCGCACGCAGGGCGGCGGCCTGCTCGGGGGTGAGTTTGCCAGTCTCGGTGGCGACGTCGAGCGCGACCTGGCCGATGGCGGCGAGCTTGGCGGGGCCATCCTCGGCGGCGAGGATGAGAGCGCCGTGCTTTTGCACGGCAGCGGCCTGCGCCGGGGTGATGCGACCGGAGATGACCCCGGCAGCGAGTGCGACGTTTGCGGCGCGGGTGAGGGTTTCCTGGCCACCTGCGCTGGCGCAGGAGCTCAGCGAGAGGGTGACGGCCAGGACGAGGGCGGAGGCGAGAACAAGGGCGATGAATCGATTTTTCATGACACCCTCGAAAAGGTGTCAATCTCTGCGGCCGATGCCGGCCCGCTCCTCGAGGGCGTCGACGGTCTTTTTCGCGTGGCCTTCGGCGCGCTCGTAGAGCTCGCGGGTGAAGGGCTTGCTCAGCACGTAGACCAGGCCGGAAATGCAGCCACCGGCCAGGACGAGCACGGCGGGCCGCACAGCCACCTCATGCAGGCTGGGGTGCAGCAGGCCCACCACCTGCGGGACCATGACGCCGAAGAAGAGGGCGAACACCGCACGGCCGATGGTGACCCGCCGGGTCTCCGGCTTGGGGTTCAGCATGATCATGCCGCCGGAGATGATGAGGCTGCCGATGAGAGGCAGGAGCAGCAACTGCAGCTCCAGGCTCTGCGCCACGGACCCGGCCGGAGCCTGCGCCAGCAGCACGGAGGAGAGGGTGGTGACGAGGGTCGAGCCGCCGATCACAATCACGTCGACACAATGCGGAATGTGCTGGGGTGCCATCGTGCTCATGCCGGTGTCAATGCCAGGATTTCAGCACGGCGGGCCTCGGTGAGGATACCTGTCTGGACGAGGGCGGCCAGGCCGGCCTGCACGCGAGGGTCATCACTCCAGAGCTCTCCCTGCCAGAGCACGAGCTGGCGATCGAGCAGGCGGATGCCATCCACCTGGCTGGTGAGGATGGCCAGTTGCTCAGTGGGGCTGAACGCGCCCCAGAAGTCATTGGCGCTGGCCCACACTTTGCGCCCGGGCGGCGCCTGCAGCGCATCCCACGCGGCCTGTGCCGCGGCGCGGGTGGCGTCCAGCTCGGCCTCAGTGGGCGGCGGCTGGCCATCGGTGAAGGTGACAACGCCAGCCTGCTCCGTCGCCTTGCGGCCCATGAAAGCGAGATGGTAAAGACGGGTCATGGCGCGACGATGGGAGTCAGGATGAGCACGGAACCAGCCTTGATCGTGAGGGTGCCAGTGATGCTGGTTTCCACCTTGCCTTGGAGCTGCAGGTTTCCGGCATTGGCGCCGTTGCGGATGTGCCCGACGATCCAGGACGGACGATCAGAGGTAGAGCCGTTGTTGTTCGCGACGATCGAGCCGTAGGCACTCGCGACGTTGTTCGAGGTCGCGGTGGCCGTGTTGGTGATGAAGCCCTGCAGGTTCACGCGCGTCGGCGAAGCGGGCCCCGTGGCACCCAGTTCTGAGCCGGTGGCCGTCGCGGTGGTGGAGTAGATCAGGTAGGCCTCCACGCGGTAATCCGTGTTGGCAGCCATCGCCACTGCCAGGCCTGTGATGTCCTGCAGCGTTGTGTTGTCGCTGGTCGACCAGTCGCTCGTGAGCTCCACGAAAACAGGCGATCCACCCGCCGGCCCATCATCCGCGCCTTCACGCCCGGTGGTGGTCTCGATGAATTTGTACTTCTTCGCCATGGGGCGGGCTCGCGGTTAGGCGAGCTCGACGGGCTCGCCGGCTTCGAAGATGATGCTGGTGGTGCTGACGGCGACGCCGACAAACTGCACCACATTCCCCGTGGTGCTCGGCGGGGTGCTGACGATGCCGCCCGGGGTGGCCGCGCTCAGGTAGTAGCGGGCGCCAGGCGTGAGGCCGGTCAGGCCGGTCAGCTCGTCATCGAAGTACACGGTGGCGTTGTTGCCGCTGGTCACGCCTGCGAGCACGTAGCCGTTGGCTTCCTTGCCCACGGCGGTACCATCTGCCTTGCGGACCTTGACGGTGCCGCCGTCGTTCCAGACGTTCACCAGGTTCCCCGCGCTCAGATCCTCGCTGGCGGCGATGCTTTTCGTGCTCGGACCGAGGCCGGAGGGCAGCAGGCTGACATCGAGCTTGCCGCTGGAGTCCAGCGCCGGGATCTTGCCGGCATCCCCGGCGCCGCTGGAGGTGTCAGTGCCGGCAACCTGCTTTTGGCGGCCAGCGACGAGTGCGAGGTATTTGTCAGCCATGGGGAAGAATGGAGATTTGGAGGTCGAGGAGGATCGTGTCTGCCGCGAGTGCCACGCCGATTTCCTGCGTGAGGCCGCTCACGGGTGCGGTCTGTGTCAAAGCACCCGCGGCACCCAGCCAGCAGGGCGCGCCGGGCGTCAGGCCGGTGAAGCCGTTCACGCGGCCGATCTGGACGATCTTCACGTGCGCATCCACCTCCGCCGCCTCGCGGGTGAGGCCGATGGCGGGGATCAGGCTGGCGGCATCGGCGCGGATGAGTTTCCCCTCCGCATTCAGCGCCACCAGGCCGCCGCTCGGCAGGGTCTCGGCGGCGTAGGCGTAGCCGGGCACCAGCTCAGTGGGGCCGGCAGGCCCGCGCGGGCCGGTCTCGATGACCACCTCCACCACCGTGCGCTCCACGATGACATCCTCCGTGCCGGCCTCGATGACCACCTCCCAGCGCGGAGTATCTGTGCAGGCTTCAGCCATGAGGTCAGGCGGCGGTGTAGTTGGGATCCGCCTCGAGGGTGAGGATGCCCCACACAGGCACATCATCATCCCCGGTGCTGGCATCCGTGGTCAGCAGGGAGTAGGCGTACTTACCGGCCGGGAAGTCCATGGTCACAGCCCACTCGATGCGGCCCAGCTCGGTGTCGATCGTGATCTCATCGGCCGCGCTGGTCAGCTCAGCGATGATCTCGCCCGTGGCGTTTTGCTGACGGATCACCACGCGCGCAGAGTAGCTGCTCAGATCCAGCGGCGTTTGCGTGGCCTTCTCACGCAGGCGGATGCCCTGCCGCCAGGTGGTGCCTTGGCGCACGGTAGGATCGAAACGGTTCGCGGTGCAGCAGGTGCTCATGATCAGGAGATGCGGCGGGCGATGAGGTAAGAGCCGGCCAGGCGGGTGATTTTCCGCGTCAAGTCGTCAAAGTTGCACCGGAACTGCAGTTTGGCCGTGCCCGCTGTACCACCGGTCTGAATAAGGCAATGATTGGTCACACCCAGCTCTTCGGTCGAGGAATCACTCGAGATGATGCCAATCTCCGTCGACATGGCAGCGTTCGGTTGCAAATGCCGCGCCACCGAGAGAGACGAATCATAGAGAGCCGTCTGCCAAGAGCCCTTAACCGCTGCACCCGTTGGCAGCACCCACTGGGCCGAATGCTCCGAGGGCGAGGCTGGCGCATAGTTTGGCAGAAATCGCGTGTGAAAGGTCACATCGTAGACAGCATTCACTGCCAGCGCCACCTCGAGAGTGTCGTCATCCGCATAGGTACCGTTGGTGCCATCCCCACCGAAGAAATCTTGGTCTGCTGTGGCCAGCGCGTACTGCACATCCTGCGCCACGATCTTGTTGCCAGCATCCGTGGTGACCGTCAGACCGGTGCCGGCATTGAGCGCCAGGCCGATCGTGATCGTCTCGGCCTCAGTGTTCACCGTGAAGGAAATGCCCGCGGCATTCACCAGCGCCGCCACCAGCCAGTCGAAGGAATCCGGGGTGATCTCCGGCGCGCCCGGTACACCGCGCCAGACGGAGTTGTGCAGGTGCAGGTCCACCACTTGCGTGGGGCGCCACACGGCGGCGGAATCCGCCCGCCAGGCCAGTTGCGCGATCAGGGCGACGCTTTCTTTCTCGGGGGTCTCGCCGATGTCCAGCAGCGCGTCCAGCGCAGTGGTCTCGTAATTCACCGCGCAGGCGTACACCGTGGTGCCAGCCTCCTGCACAAAGTCATCCGCGTACGCCAGGATGGTGCCGCCCCAGTCATCCTCCGCCTTGACCGTCCAGGTCATCTCGAAGTCATCCGGCAGGGCCACCAGCTGGCCGCCCTGCACCGGCTGCACGCGCAGCAGCGGGCCGGAGCCGCGCGGCGTGGCGTAGCCGCCCACGAGGCCGGCATTGCCCGGGCCGATGACGAGGCGGTTGGTGTCCAGGTCGAGATAGATCAGCATGCTGCCGTGGCGGCTGTGTCAAAGCACTGTCAGGCCAGTGGCCAGCAGCTCGTCACCGCTGCGGGCGGCGGTGGTGGAGTAGGCCACCGTGACGCCATCCGGGTCATCGATGAGCACCGTGCTGGTGGCATCGATGCTGCCATCGGAGGGACGGTACTTTTTCACATCCAGCTCCACCGGCCCCAGCCACACCAGATCCTCGTCATCGAAATCCGGGTCCGCCGTCACCGTGGGTGTGCGGAAGCGCGCCCAGTACGTGACCTCGATGGTGCGCGTGCGCGGCGGGTCAGCCTCCGGCAGCTCGAGCATCTGCGTGATGGCCCAGGCGGAGGTGGTGCTGAAGATGCCCGTCTCCCGGTTCAGCCGCGCGGCCAGGCTGATGCTCGTCACAAAGTCTCCCGACACGTTATCAAAGACCGCCACCTGCCGGAAGATGTAGACGTTGTACGGCCGCCTTTTCAGCCGCAGGGAAACGCCGCCATCGGCATCCTCCAGGGCCTTCTCCGCGCCATCCACATCCAGCCGGAAGCCCATGCCGGCCACCACGCCTTTGAGCGCCGCCGCAAAGGCCGCTTTCGTGCACACCCGCCCGCGTCCCGGGATCTTGCGCAGCATCTGCTTGGCCTTCAGCTCCAGAGCTGCCGCGCTGGCGCGATCATCGCCCGGCGGCGGGAAGGTCACGCTTTCGCCGCCGGCACGCTCGGCGCCCTGCACCTCCAGCCGCGGCCTCGCCGCCTCCTGCAGCTGCACCAGCATCCGGGCCAGGCCGGCCCGCGTGAGGATGCGCCCGCCGCCCGGCGCGGGGAAGCGCGGGCGCGGTACGGCGGGTGTCTCAGCGGCGCTCATCGGTTCAGCGGGGGCTTGATGCGCACGCCCTCGCCCGTGCTGGCGGTGTCACCCTCCTGCAGCTCCAGGCGGAAGCGCATCTGCCGCGCCACATCCAGCAGCACGCGCACGGCGCTCTCTTTCTGCATGAGCCGGCCGCCGCCGCGCGGCAGCGCCACGCGCACACGCTTCCCAGGCTTGGCAGTGGCGGCAGGCATGGCGGCGGTCAGGCGGTGACGTTCACACCCGTCATCTGCAGGTCGAAGGCGATCTGGCCACCCTCCAGCAGGCGCGGCCGATCAGCCGGTTCGATGGCCACAAAGATG
Organism: uncultured bacterium; assembly: GCA_966252325.1. Classification (GTDB taxonomy): domain Bacteria; phylum Verrucomicrobiota; class Verrucomicrobiia; order Verrucomicrobiales; family Verrucomicrobiaceae; genus Prosthecobacter. The sequence goes on from CBINON010000049.1 coordinate 14,537, forward strand.
TTGCAAGGCCACACGGCCAGCAGCTGCTGCATCCACGCGCGTCCGGGCACCAGCAGATCCAGCACCGCCTGGCGGTAGCGCGGCGCGGCCTTCACCCGGATCTGCACGCGGTGCGGCCGGCCGGGTTCCACGCTGACAAAGGCGCGCGCGCCCTTGGAGGCCGGCCGCACAGCGGCCTCAGTGAGGTGCGCGAGTTGGCGCTCGAACTGCTTTTTCGTGAGGGTGGGGATCGACTTCATGGGAATGCGGGATCAGCGGAACACGGCCGGCCAGACATATTCCGTCACGCGGCGCTTCAGGTTCACCCCCACCAGCGGGATGCTGTCCAGGTGCTCCTCATTGACGCGGCTCCAGCCGTTGGGCCAGTTCCACGTCAGCGTGCCGGAGAGGGAGAGGCTGCGGATGTCCGGCGGGTCCGGCGGCGTGGCGCCGTCATCCTCGCTCCACGGGATCTCATCCGTGGCCAGGGCATCGGTGGTCAGGTAGGTGTCGGTGCAGACCACCTTGGGCAGATTCGCCGCCGTGTAGCGCGCATCTTCCCAGCCGCCAGGCAGGCTGACGGTGATGGGGTCGCTGCTGGTCACTTGCTGCTGGTTGCAGGTGATGATGCGCTTGAAAGGTTTGGCCTCCATCATGCCGCGGTAGGTCACGCTCACGCGCTGCCAGTCCGTGTACTCATCGGACCGCTTCAGGTCGACCAAGTACATGTTCGCATGGTCCGCGTGGGCCGTGCCGCGGGCGAATTCCGCGCGGATCACCTGGCCAGCCGTCAGATCCGTGGTGAGGTCCACCGCCGCGCCGCCGGAGGTGAGCGCCACCTGAAAGGTGGTGGGGCTCAGCCATTTCACAAAGTAGGTGGTGCCCAGCGTGGTGGCGGAAAAGCCCACCAGCGGCGCGCCACCGGTGACCGCGCGGAAAACCACACGATCCCCCTCACGGAAAGCATGCGCTGTGGCCGTGGTGATCACATCGCCGCTGGCCGCGCCGGTGCAGTCCTTCCACTTCGCCTCCCAGGTGAGATACTCGAGCGTGAACTCATCCCAGCCGATGTCGAGCGTGCGCGTGTCGCTGCGGTTGAGGATCTTCGTCGGCCGCGTGCCGCGGCTGTCGCCGATGGCGGTCACCGCGTGCACGTAGCTGTACCCCGGCACCTCGATGCGCGTGCGCACCTGGTCCACGATCATGCCGGGCCGCTCCGGGTGCGGCGCGCCCTCGGTGAAAGCATTCTCCTGGTCGGACTGCCAGGACTCGTTGAGCGTGTCGATGTCCGTCCGGCTGCGGGTCAGCTCCGGCACCGGCTCGGACATCAGGAAGTTTTTCAGGCCGTATTGTTCGAAAGCGCGCATGGGGAAAATCAGGTGGGAAAATCATTCACCGAGCAGGCCCTGCTCGAGCACCGCCACCACGCGCTCGAGCTTGTCTTCGACACCGCGCGCCGCGCCCGCGCCAGCCTTGTCAGCCGTCGCCGCATTCATCGCGGCCGTCTCCGTCATCGGGGAGGAGGCATGCGTGCCGCCGGGGCCAAAGGCACCCTCCAGGCCCGGGAACATCCCGCCGCCCGCCATGCGATCCCGCAGGCCCGGCTGCGCCGCAAAGGCATCCAGCCCGCTCGGGATCACCCGCTTCGCCCGCGCGTCATCGATGCGGCCCTGCGCGCGCGCCGCAGCTTCTTCCGCACCGCCCTGCCGCTCGCGCGAGTAGCCTTGGATCTTGCGCCGCCCATCCGCCCGGCGGCCCTCGGCATCATAGCGACCGCCCGAGGAAGCCTTCGACCGCTCCGCATTGATGGCCGCCTGCGCATCCACCTGCCGCTCCGCCAGCGCCAGCGCATCTTCTTCAGAAAGCTTCATTTGCTCCATCAGCCGGGCCTTCAGCTGCTGGATGTCCAGCTGCCGCTGCATGGAATCCGCCAGGTCATCCTCACCGCGCGCCCTCGCCTCGGCGATCTCCAACTCCTGGCGAAAGGTCTCCAAGGCGTCAGCATTAGCCTGCCGATCTTTCGCATCAGCAATACTCTTTTCCAAAGCCTCCCGTTCTTCGGCTATGGCTTTCTTTTCCTTGTCCACCTGAGCCGTTGCCTCCGCCTCAGATGCCTCTACAGCCGACTGACGAAGGCTTCCTTGCAGCTGTTCCATTTCCCGCTGAATCTGCAAAATCTCTTTCAGCCGTTCGAGAGTCTTGTCAGCTCCAGCTGATCCACGAGCAACTTGTGCCTCTGCAAATTTTCGCATCCCCTCAACAGTCGCATCAAAAAAGAGACCACCTTGATTGCGCATCTCTTCGATTTTCGCGGCCTGATCCTCCATGAGCTTCGAAAGGCGCTCAGCAGGCGTCATGCGTTGCATCTCCATTTCGACAATATCTTGCTGGAGATCCTTGATTCGCTGCGCGGTTTTTTCCTGGGCGTCCGAGATTTTAGACGCTCCGGCAGCGGCATCACCCCCACCGGCGGCTCCCGCATCCACCACTTCGTTCTCTTTTTTTGCAGGGGCGGGCTGTTTTGCTGCGGGAGTATCTCGAACGCGCTGATTGCGGGCAAACGATTCCGCGAAGGAATCGTCGCTGTTCATCGCCTGTCCAAGGGCATTGAAGGCGTCCTGCAGTACATTCACGCCCTTGACTGCAATACGCACCGCTTCACCGGCACCCACGCCGAACATCACAAAAGCTTCTTTGTTGGCCGCAATCAGCGCCGCCAGTTCCGTAAAAGCTGGCACTAGCGTTTTCACAACAGGAGCACCAACATCATTTGCCAGCTCCATACCAAGGGTCGACAACTCGGAAAAGTTGTCTTGCAAGCCACTGCTGGCGCGGGTCAGCCCCCCGAAGCCTTCCGTCATTCTGCTGATGAACTCTTCTGCGGAAAGCCCCATGGCCTGGATGGCCTCGGTGTCAGCCGTGCCAAAGACATCCTTCATTACCGCGCGCACCTGCGGCACACGCTCGGCGATCTGATTGATCTCCTCGGCGAAGACGTTGCCCTTCGCGGCGATCTGCGAGAGCGCAGTGAAAACGCCATCCAGGTCGGCGCTACTACCCCCCACTAGAGCGAGAGCGTTACCAAACTCCTCAATGGCTTTTTTACTGAGGTCCGCACTGAGGCCCACGGCTCGCAGGCGCACATCGCCCTGGATGGCCTGCTCGAAATCAACGCCCGGCAGCCTTGCCACCTCGCGCAGTTCAGCCATGCGATTTCGCGCACCTGACGCACTCCCCTCCATCGCAACAAGCATTTTTTCAAGCCGCTCCATGTTTACCACGGCTTCCATGATTGCCCGGCCACCAAATGCAGCACCGATGATTGGGCCAAGCGCAGCTGCTCGCGCCTGAAGTCCACCAAAAATGGCATTGGCAATACCATCGCCGCTGTTTTTCGCCTTCTGCCGGAAGCGCTCCACCTCGCCCTGCGCCTTCTTCAACGCGTTCTGGTACTGCGCGATCTCGAGCTGCAGACTGGCTTCAATGGTGCTCATGAGGGGTCAGAGTTTAACGGTCTTGATGAAGTTATCCCACCGCCGATCAAGCGCATCGGCGCGGCGGTTCATGGCCCAGAGGATGCGGCGGTGGATGTCTCGTACTTGGGAGGCCCAATGCACTCCATCCACTGCCACCAACTCGATCTTGTCGTCGTTGATCTTCACTCGCATCGTGCCCGGCGAGTCCTGCTTCCCGACACCGTAGGGCAGCTTGCGCCCCAGCGCCTGCAGGGCGGGCGCCCAGCCGCTGGCCAGGGTCCAAACTTTGCCCTGCTGCTCGCGCACATAGGCCTCGAGCTCCTCGGGGTTGTCCACGAAATAGAGCGGGTTGTGCCGCCGCCGCCGCCGCACGCCTATGCGCTGGCGCCGGTGCGCCGTGCCGCCATCGAAAGGGCTCAGGCTCTTGCCGGTGGCGTCCCGCACGAGCTTCGCAGCATCTCCCCGCTCGCCGGCCGATTGCAGGAACCAGAAGGCGGAAGCGGCAGCCGGCTGCTTCTTCGCGATGACATCGTACGCATCGCCCGGGGTGCCGTACGTGGCGTAGATGTCGGCGGCCACAGCCGCGCGACCCTGCGCCTCGGCTTTCTTGCCAGCCACACCCTGACTGGCAGGCGGCGTAACCTTCGCCACCAGCGTGAGCATCAGGCCAAACTCCTGCTTCACGATGTCCACCGCCGCGCGCTTGCTCGTGCTCGCCAGACGAGCGAGGGCGAGGCTGTGGCGCTGGCTATGGACAATGAGGCTCATGCGGCGGATCGACTACCGGGGCGGCCGTGTCAAAGGTCCACCTCCGGCACCCATTCCCCGCGCTGCACCGCCGCGCGAAGCTCGCGCACCTGCAGCAGGGCCCGGCCGGCCGTGCTCAGGCGTGGATCCGGCCAGATGAAGGCCTCCCCGGCCAGCAGCCCGGCCGCGTGGATGAGCGACCACCCGCGCACGAGCGAGACCTCCCACTGCAGCTCGCGCAGGGTGGCACCGGGCAAGGCCCGAGCCAGCAGCGCATAGTACTGCGCCGCCGACACGGGCAGGGCTAGTTTCCCGAGTCGCCCCCTCGCGCCCGCCGATCCGGCCGCCGCATCGCCTGCATGCGCCGGTGCGCCCCCTCCACCTGGAGGGCAAAGGTGACCGCCGCCTGCTTTTCCGCAAAGGTCTCCGCCGGCACGTGCTCCACGCCCCAGGCATCGATGACCGTCAGCAGTCGCGGGCGCAGGGCCTGAAACTGCTGCGGCTCATGGTGGAGCAGGTACAGCACCTTCACCGCCCGCGGGAAAAGCCCGTGCACAAACTCGACCGGCCCGCAGCTCGCCAGATCCGGCGGCGGCACATCGGCCGCGCACAGCGCATCCAGCAGCCGCGCCCGCTCCTCGCTCCACGGGTGCAGCAGCGCCCCGCGCCAGGTGCGCCCGGCATCCTCGCGCCACAGCGTCTCGCGCGCCTCCTCTTCCTCGCGCACGATGCGCTGGGTTTCATCGTCGAGCGGCGCAGCCATCTCACGCGCAGCCGGCAGGGGTTTTTGTTTTCGGTTCTTCATGGGATCGAATGGGTTTAGGTAGAGGCTCGACTCGCTCGCCAAACATCGCACGGAAGCGATCAGCGATATGGATTCTGGCCAAACGGCGGCGCGATTCAACGCGGTCAGGCTGCTTCATGAGCGACTCATGCGGTTTGTGAAAGGCTGAAAAAACTTGTCCCATAATGCGGATCTATTTGTTAAACCGAACAGGTCGCTCAGCTCGACGCTTCGCGCGGCTGAGCTTGGCTGTTCGCCTTCTTGAGTTCGTGCAGCGACCACTTGAGTTCGTCGCGGTAGTTCGATGCCTGCCCGTCGCGACCATAGCCGCAGTAGGCGTCGGCTCGCTCTCCACGACGCAGAGCGTCCACAAGGGCTTGAGCGTCTTCGTTGACGTTCCGTTGGAGCCTTAATTCATCGCGTAATGCCCATGCGGACAACAGCCGAACAAGGCGCTGGACACAACGCCATACGGCGCTGCTTGGTGATTTCGTGGGTCTATTCATGGCGTGTGTCAGCTTGGGCGTTTACCCAATGCAAAGTCACCCAGCTTTCAAAGCGCAAGATTCCGCAGCCAAGCGGGTCGTGCCATATTTCGCCGTTTCGCATGACTACCATGTGACCAACCCCTGGCGCTGATTCACCATAGCCAAGATACCATTCGCACGGGGGAGTCAGCGAAGCCGCCCAAAGTTCATATTTCAGGCCGCGCTCCGCCAGCCATGGTTCCAATCCCGCAAACCAACGGCCCTCGTTCTCACGGTGGAAGTGCGGCACATCCTCACGCTGCAGCCCAAACAATGTAGCCAGCGAGCAACGCACACATTCGTCAGGCAACACTTGCTGAACGCGAACAGGAGTAAACAAATCGGATGGAGAGGAACGGCTCATAGGTCACTGGTCGTGTTTACGATATCCTTCTTTCACCGCCCCTCACACGCGCCGCCCCACTCAGAGAAATCCACAGGCTCACCGTTGAGGCGGTCAACGCACCCTGGCGAGTAATCGTTTCCTCCTGACTTCGAGACGATCCAGGGCCCATCCCAGCCTGCAAAGGTTATCGTCGCCTTCTGGCCGCAACACCGCTTGACGCGGATCTTATCCCCCAGCTGCAATACCTTCTTGGCGTTCTCCACCGCCCGGAGCCAGCGCACGCGCCCAGCCTGTTTTTCTTCTTCGGTTTTCATGGGATCGACTGTTTGAGTTTCACCACCTCATCGGCGGCCCCTTCAGATGCCGGGTCACCCGCTCCATCACGCGGCCGCTGGCGTTCATGGAAATCAGGGCCTGCGTGGCCGCGCCCTGCTGGAGCTGGAGCAGCGGCGTGCGCTTCTGCAGCTCCGCCTTCAGCAGCACGCGCGTGCACAGCGCATCGTAGGCGAAGCAGACCGGGTGCGCGGGATCCGTGATCTCCAGCTTCAGACGGTAGGGATCCGCCTCGCACGCCGCGCGCTCGATGAGCGCCTGCGCATCCTCGAGCAGCACGCTGCCATCTGCCCGGCGCCGGGCGTAGCCGTGCCGCGGCAGCCAGTAGCGGCGCCCGCCGTCGCCGCCCTCGATCCGGACCACAGGCAGGCCCACACCGGCCAGGGCGGCCGCCAGCGGCAGATCCTTGGTCTCGACCGCCGCCTCGAAAAACTTCTCCTGGCCGGGGCGGTAGAGCGTCATCTGCTCCCCCGCCGTGCTGCCCAGCCGATGCGGCCGGCCGTGTTGCATGGCCAGCAGCGCGTCGTAATTCGCCTGCGCGCGCATCATGACGCACAGCGGGTGCATGGCGTCCTGCGCCTCGAGCTTGCCGGCCTGGTAGAGCGCGGAGCAGTTCAGCGGCAGGTTTTCGAAGCCCGGCCGCGTGCTGCGCCCGCTGAAAACAAACTGGATGGAGAGCTTGCCCTGTGAGGGCTGCACCATCTCGGTCTTGAAGGGAAACCCGAGCGCCGCCAGGCAGGCGGCCAGCTTCGTGTTCTGCACGGCGCACACGGCGCCCGCGGGGGTTGTCTTGGCAGACATGGTTGGATCGACTGGTGAAAGGATGGCCCGCGCTGGTCTTGCGACCTCTCAGCCTGCGCGGCTGCTGTCTCATGATGCCGACGTCCCGGTCGGAAAGGGTCAGGCGGCCAGGATGTCCACCGGAGCGGCGATCTCCGGATAGTAGGACATCGCCAGGGTCACCGTGGGGATGTTCTCATTGCTGGTCTCGCGGGAGGGCTCGCGGACCATGAGGAGCTTCGCGGCATCGTAAACGAAGCCGTGCACACCCTCGGTGAGGTCGGCGGCGAAGTTCGCCAGAGCGACCGCGCGGCCGGGGTGGACATTGGCCAGGCCCACGGCGCGGCCGTTTTCGTCCGGCACGATCTCGCCGCTCAGCTCGATGTCGAGCTTCTTGCGGGTGGTGTGCACCTGGAGGATCTGCGCGTACCCGCCATCCTCGCCGGTGGCGCCGGGCAGGTGGCCTTCCTTCTCGCGGATGTTCACCACGGGGGTGAAGGTGCAGCCGGTGGCCAGGAATCCGGTGTCCTCAAATTCCTTGAGGTCGTAGTTGGGCAGGCTCCCCTGCACCTGATGGGGCGTGAAAGGCATGGTCAGAAAAGAGGGTGAAGGGTTGCGGTGAAGGGTGAAGGCTCAGGGCGCGGTGGCAGCCAGATCCGAGCGCAGACCGCGCGGGTCGAAGACGGCCTTCGTGGTACTCTTCGCCACCAGGACGGGGCGGGAATACCAGCCGGTGGTCACATCGGCCACGGGGGCGATGCCACCCGCCGTGCCACTCAGGACATAGACCGGCGCCGAGGTGGAAAGGGTGCCGCCCACGGTGAGGTCGTCATCATAGAGCACCACGATGATCTGCTGGCCGGTAGCGCCACCGGAGGCGGCAAGGCCGGAGACAGCGGCGGTGGTCTCGCTGGCGTTCGCATCGGCCAGCTTCCACTGCTGCGCGGTGCTGTCGAAGTAGAGCAGCTGCCCCGCCGTGATGGTGGCACCCGCGGTGCCCAGCGTGGTCTTGGCGTTCGCGCCCGGCAGGACGCTGGAGGCCGTGATCGAGACATCAGTGGCGCTGGCGACACCAGCGGCGAGCAGCGAGACGACGGCGAGGAGGCGGAGGAGGTATTTCATGGCGAGTGGATAGGCGCTTTGGCTTCAGCATCCGCGCGCGTGTCAATTCTCCAGCGAGACCGCCAGGCTCCAGCGCTGCCGCACCGCGTAATTGATGGCCTGTGTGTCCTGCACGCGCATGGGTGGCACGGCGCCCTGTTGGACAATCTTGAGGATCGTGTAGCCCTCCAGCCGTTCCTCCGCCAGATCCGCCAGCCAGGTGCTGAAGGCCGCCACATTCCGCAGGCGCTTGTCCAGCGCGTAGAGCAGCGCCATGGCCTCGCTGCGCGTGGTGAACTCCGCCACCGCCGCCGCGCCCGCATCATCAGCCTTCAGCCAGGTGAGCAGCATGATACTCACCTGGAGCACCCGCCGCGGGCCGCGGCTCTGCGCTTCATCCTCGCGCGCGGCGATCAGGATGCTCGGCCGCTCAGGCTCGAGGCCGTTGTCCATCACGGCTTTCGGGATGCCATCGTCGGCCGCATCCGTCTCCGTGTCGGCCAGGTAATCGCGGATGAGCTGCGCGAGGAAAATGTCAGGGAGCGTCGTCATGATCAGAGGGGAGCAGTGGCCTGCACGATCCAGACCGGTGAGAAGTCCTCGAGGCCGGAAACAGACTGGACCTTGTACACGCGGTCCTGGTAGGTGATGGCGTCCTTCTGCACATCCGGATCACGCGGCAGCCACTTGCCGCCGGTCGTCCGGCATTTCGGGATCTGCACCTCAAGCGTGCGCACATGCGCCAGGCCCCATTCCTCAGCCTCGGCCTTGTTGTCGCCGCTCTTCACCACGCAGCCGCAGACGGCGTACTCCGTGCTGCCCATGGTCACCACCACCCTCCCCTGGAAGGGCGAGCCCGAGATGCCGCGCAGGTGCGCCCGTTGGAAATCGGCGGCGTTCATCGGGGCAGCGCAGCGGGTGGAGTGTCGCCCAGGGAGAGGCAGAAGCGGCGGGCACGCAGCGCGCACACCACATCCAGCAGCTGCTCAGCCAGCCGCTCGTTGACCGGCGGATGATCCACAGGCCGCCAGAGGTCGGCCTTATCGCCCAGGGCCTCGTTGCTTTCGTGCTGCACCGTCAGCTCGATGCGTTCATCGCCCGCCGTCACGCGCAGGCGCCGCTGGCCGGCTCGGCGGTCCAGATCCGTGGTCAGTTCCTCGATTTTGGTCATCGCCCCTCAGCGGGTGTCAATGCCCGCCAGGAAAAAGAAGAGTGCCGCGCTCCAACCAAAAGCGCGGCACTCAGGGCGGCTCGTGCGTGCGAGCCTCTCAGGGAGGAACGTCCCGGAATTATTTGCGACCCCGCCCACGGGTGGTGGTCTCGACAGCCAGCTCCAGCGGCGCAGCCTCGTCGGCGACGGTGGCCTCGACGGGAGCGGCGACCGGCTTGAAATGCGGATTGTTCTTCCGCAGCGGCAGCACGTTGTGGAACTCATCGAAGCAGGCACAGCCCGTGGCTGCTTCCTTGGCGGCGCGCGCCTCGGCGGCACTGCGGCCCACGTAGACCGGCACAGGCTGGCCTTTGGCGCTGGTGGTGGGGTATCCGATGACAACGTGCAGAGACATGGAGCGGAAAAGGTGAAAGGTAAGAGGCGGGCCGCCCGGGAGAGCGGCCCGCCGATGACTCAGGCGGTGATGATGCGGTGACCGGCGTAGTCGCAGATGCTGCCCGCGGCGTTGTCGCCAGCCTGGCGGCCCAGCGCCTTGCCCCACAGGAGCACCGGGCTCCAGTAGAGGTCGGCGGTACCGGCTTCCTGCCAGGAAACGGCGGCCATGGTGATGCCGCTGTCCGGGTCGGTGACCGGCTCGGTCCAGCCCATGACCTGCGGGATGCCCAGCGCGGCCATGATCTCGGCGTTGCCCGACTCGGGCGGGCCAGCGATGACGGCCATCGCCTCGGGAGTGAAGGCAAAAGCGGCCAGGTTCTCAGCCGGGGTCAGGGTTAGGCCCGTGCCATCGGCCGAGACCGCCACCGGAGTGCCGGCAGCCGCGTCAGCGGCAGTGGCGCACAGGTAGAGGTTGTTGGCGCTCAGGCGGTGCACGAAGTAGTAATCGTTCAGCGTCAGGCCGGTGCCGTTGGTGATGTCGGTCAGGCGCACGCGGTCACCGGTGACAAAGCCGTGGGAGGCCTTGGTCACGATGTCGTCGTCCGCCTCAACGGTGGCGCCGGTCACGGCCGTGCCGTTGTTGCTCGGCAGCTCCGGCCATTCCTCGATGGTGGCGAAGCCGTAGGCATTCTGCCAGCGGCGGCGGCTGCTGCCACCCACCTGCTGGCCCTGATACTCGCGGGAGGCCATGCGGCTGTCGACGCTGAGAGCGTTCGCGGCCAGAGTGTTGAGCCACATCGTGCGGCCCTCGGTCATGGCGCCGACCGTGTTCATGTCGCCAGCCACGTTGATGAGCATGTCCACGTCGCAGTCGGCGGCGGCGAAGGTCGAGGACTCGGTGAAGTTGCGAGCGCGGAACTCACCCGCGATGTCGAGGGCGAGGTCGCGAGCCAGGGCGTAGCCGGCATTGGCGATGACGCGCTCATAGCGCTGCTTGTCGTCGGCGATCTGGTTCAGCCAGGCCATCTTGATCGGCGCGTGGCGGTGCTTGGTGACAGTGACCGGCACATCGACCAGGTGGTCGCGAGCGTTGGCCGCATTGGCCTTGTAGCCGGTGGTGCCGTCGTAGTCGCGCACGGTCGGGACCGTCGAGATGTGGCCGATGTATTCCTTGTTCAGCTTCAGGCTGGACGGGCGGAATTCCACGCCCACGCCGCTGATGCTCGGCAGGCGGACGGCGAACGCGCGGATGACGTCCAGCAGGATTTCGGAGGAGGTGAGGGTGGGCATGGGTAGCGGGTGGTCTTGGGTTCGGGGAATCTGCGGGTGTCAATTCGCGGTCAGTTCGCGCCAGCCACGACGGGCTTCTTGGCGGTCAGCGCGCTCAGCTCGGCGAGCAGCACGCCGCGCTTCTGCGGATCCTTTTCCTTCTCGATCTGCTCGCGCAGCTCGGCGATGCGCTCGGCACCTTCAGCCTGCTGCTGGCTGCTCGAGGCCGGCAGACGTTCAGCAGGGAAGCCCAGGGCCGCGATGCGCTCGGCGACCAGCTTGTCAGCGCGCGCGGTGATGTCCTGGTCCTTCGCCTTGAGGTCAACGTTGGCCTGCTCCAGCTCCGCGTTGCGGGCCTCCAAGTCGGTGACATCCTGCTCACGCGCGGCGAGCTGCGCGCGGACCTCGGCCAGAGTCGTGTTGCTGCTCTCGACTTGCGCCAGCAGCTCAGTCACGCGCGCCTCCGAAAGCGTCAAGCGCTCCTGCACAGTGGCAAGCTGATTGGTCGGATCGATACCCTTGAGCGCGCCAAGGGCCATCGTCAGACGCTGAGAAAAAGTCAGCGTCGGATTTTCGACCTGCGCGATGACGTCGGCCAGATTCACGGGCGCAGCAGCGCCGCCGTTTTCGCTGCCGTCATCGGCGGCGGCGTTGAAGAGAGGAGTGCGGAGTTTCATGGTCACCCCGCCCGGCCGTGTCAAAGCAGCGCGGTGAACTCCTCCCAGGATCCGACGATGCCATCGGCCAGACCATGCTTCACCGCCTCGGCGGCGTCATACATCTTGGCATCGCGCACCGCCTCCTCGCTCACTCCCGGCCGGCCAGCCTGGACGGCCGCCACAAACTGCGCGTTGATCTTGTCGACGCCCGCCTGCAGGTACTCGCGATCCTCCTTCGTGAGGTCGCGCCCCGGCAGCCCGATGGCCTTGTGCGTGCCCTGCTTGAAAAGCTCGAGCGCGTAGCCCTGCATCTGCATGGCCACCTTCGGATTCAGGAAGGCCAGATACGTGCCGATGCTGCCGATCTGCGCGCTCGGCGTCATCACGATCTCGTTGGCCTGGCTGGCGATCCAAGTCGCCGCACTGGCAATCATCGTGTCGGTGAAGGCCCACACCGTCTTGCCTTTCGTCTTAGCCGCGGCGCGCACCTGCTCGGCCAGCTCGGGCACGTAGGTGACGCGCCCGCCGGGGCTGCCAACGTCGAGCACGATCTGCTTGATCTCCGGCGCTGCCATGGCCTGCGCGAGCGCGTGAGAAATGCGGTCGGGGTTGACCGCGCCCATGCAGGACTCCATGAACGGGCCCGCGCCCTTCATGATCATGCCGGAGAGCGGAATGACCGCCACGCCGGGCTTGCCGGCGACACTCCAGTAATAGGCTTCATTCAGTGTCTCACCGGTGTACCAATCGACCTCCGGCGCAGCCATCTGGCGGCGCAGGTGCGCGCCAAAGCCCTTGTATTTCACGTTGCCCGGCTCGGCCGCCGCCTCGATCACCAGATCACCCGCCTTGCCGCCGGCCACCCGCGGCCAGAGCATCATGTGGCAGGTCATCATCGCCGCTTCCTCGAGGGCCAGCGGCTCAAAGTAAAAGGCGCGCGCCAGGTGCGGTAGGTGGATCATTTCACGGTTCATCATCGGGGGCCGGGTGGGGTTTCTGCGGCGCGCGTCACGGCCGCGTGGATTTCTTCGATCTGCGCGGCCATCGCCGCAGTGCTGTCATCGCTCGAAGCACTGGCGACGTCGCCAGTGCCTGCGGGCGCTGTGGTGATTTCGGGATAGGCTTCCTGCCAGGTGAGGCCGCGGGCAGCCATGCCGTCCTTGATGTACTTCCGCTCGTCCAGATACTGGTCGACCTCGATCTGCCACTCGTCGCCTACGAAGCCGTAGAGCGATTTGAGCGTGATCATGCCGCGCTTGGCCTGCTCGATGTGCAGCTTGCCATCGCGGCCGAAGTCCACCGTCAGGCGCTTGGGCAGCAGCCACGTGTGCATCTGCCAGTCGGGCACATCCGGGATCTCGCCCGCCTCGATCATGTCGCGCACCCAGGCCAGGTACCACGGGCCCAGGAACTGCTCGACCATCTCCTGCTGCTCGCTTTCGATCTGGCTCTGCGCGTCGGCCATGATGAAGCGCGTGTTCGCACCGCCCAGCTGCGTGATGTTCCAGAGGATCTCCGGAGAGTAGCCCAGCGCCCACGCCACATCGCGCACCAGGTTCTCGAGGTGCTCGCGCACGTTCTCGTGCGGGTGCGCGCTTTCCACCGTCTTGATCTTCTGCCCGGGCTTCAGCTCGCGGCCTTCGCCGCCGCCGAAAAACTGCTCCATGGTCAGCACGCGGCCGTTGCCCACATCCACCCGGGTGCCCGGCAGCAGGTTCAGCGCGCCGCTTCCGGGCGCCCCGGGCGTGATGGGCTGATTCTGTCCCATCTCCTGCTCGACGGCCCAGCCGATCTGCGCGCGCTGCTTGATGCCCTTCGTGAGGGCGGCCATGATCTCGCCGCGGTCCAGCACCTTGTTGATGACCGGATAGAAGCGCGAGAGGCCGCGCACCTGGCCGAAGCGCTCGTAGTTCGCGCAGAAAAGCACATTCTGCGCAGGCACATCGACGTGCGAAGCGCCCTGGTCCATGCTCGAGGGCAGGATCCGGTAGGCCACCGGCGCGTGGAATTGATCGAGCCGCACCCCGTGGTGCCACCGCTCGCCGCTCGGCGTGGTGCGCGTACCGCTCCCGATCTGGTGAGCCTCGTAGAACATCACCCGCAGGCGGCCACCCTTCTCGCGGGCCAGCACGGGCGCCAGGTCACCGTCACGGATCTTCGCGCGCACCAGCGCCTGCTGTGCCGCGCCGCAGGTGAATTTGCGCGAAAGGTCGAAAGTGGCCGCCGTCTCGCATCGCTGCATCCACAGCCGCCGCACGCGGTCGCTCCACTCCTTGTACTTGCTGAGCGGATACGGGAAAAGGCCGGTGCCGCACACCATGCGCGCGATGCCGTTCACCCCGCGATGAATCAGGCCGCCGCCGGAGTTGTAGATGAAACGGCCCCGGCGCAGCAGCTCCGTGTGACTCCAGGCGTCCACCTCCTTCAGGGTGTCGAGCGTCGGCAGATACACGTACCCACGGTCACGGCTCGCCGTGTTGGCGCCCTGGAAGCTGCCGGTGGCAGCCTGCACCTCAAGCGGGGCGGCTTCGATCTGCGGCACGCGCGGCGCGCTCAGGCTCATTTTCCGGTGCTTCCGTTTCATCCGAGGGTACAGGGGTATTGGCTGAAGTCCGCATGCTTGATGCCGCCCGGGCCTTCATAGACCCCGGTTTCCTCAGCGGCCTGCTCCTGCTCGAGGATCTGCAGCGCCGACTCATAGAGCTGCAGCAGGGTCTGCGCGTCCAGGCTGCGCTCACTGGTGGCCGACTGCCCGCCGAAGGCGGTCGAGCTCACAAACTCGTCGCCGCGGATGACCGCATCGAGGGCCGCCGTGTGTTGCTCCTGCAGCCAGGCCAGCGGATCACTTTCCGCGCGCGCCTTGCGCAGCAGGGCGCCGATGAGGAGGTCAGAATTGAGGGGAGCGGCGGGCACGCCCAGCGGCCGGTGTCAATCCGGCCCGCCCGGTCGCCGCAGCACGTAGTCCCGGCCCTGCGCCGCCGGTTCGGCCGGCTCCGCCCCATCGGCAGCGGGTGGCGCAGCCGGCTCATAGACCGCCAGCCCACGCTGTGCCAGCAGCGCACCCAAGTGCTCGAAGACCCAGAGAACCAGGTACTTGCAGCAGTCGCGCCAGTCGTTCGGGCCGAATCGCTGCTTGTTGTGCACCCAGGTGTCGGTGGCCGGGTCGTACTTCTCGGCGATCAGCTCGGCCGCAAACTCCGGCGGGTAATCGGTCGGCAGCCACATGCGCCACCCAGCCCGCTCGGCGATCTTCTCGTTCAGCATGTCCTGCAGGTCATGATCCTTGAAATACCGGACCGTGATCCGCCCCGTGGTCGCAAACTGCTCCACGAAGCGCAGGATCTTCCCGCGCAGGTTGGCCTTGCTGCGCGCATCCGCATCGGTGCCGGCCTTGCCGCGGCTCTTGCCTTCCTCGCGGCCCTCACCGCGTACCGGCCAGATCTGCAGGCCGTGCTGATGGTAGAGCCGAAGGCAGAAATCGAAGACCGCCTGGCCACGGTACCGCGAATCTATGAAGCCGGCCGTGATCCGCATCGGCTCGCCGCCATCGGCCACCGGGAAGGCCCGCAGGATGACCACCTGCTCCAGCTCGGTCTCATCGTCCGCGCGCCCGATCTCGACCAGGTGCGCCTCACACTGCCCCGGCAGGGTTGGGTCGACGCGCAGGGCGAAGACGGCGTACTTGAGGTGCGTCTGCTGCTTGTCCGCGAAGAAAAGCAGGATGTCCGGCCGGTAGGGCAGCGCCGAGCTGAAGACGCCACCCCGGAACGCCAGGCGGTAGCCACCAGGAATGCCCAGCGTGACGCTTTGCTCCACCTCACTGCCATCGGGCAGGGTGATCCGGCGCTGCTCGACGCGACCGGCTTTCAGGGCCTCGACTGTCGCCGTGTCGGTGCCGATGAATGCCGGCTCCTCGGCCTCGCCCTCGTGGTTGTTCAGGTAGTGGACCTGTGCCTTGCGGGTTGGCTGGACCTCGAACGCCAGCAGGGCCATGACGCGCAGCTTCCCCCAGCTGACCTTGGGGTGGTAGCTCGGGTAGTCGCTGATCTGGTAGGACTCGACACCCGGCACCACCGGCACCGGTTTGCCATCAAGGCCGCGCCGCCGGTGCTGCGCATCAGTCGGCACCCAGAGCGCCGCCTCATTCATCGCCCGCTTTTCCCGCTCCTCGATCTTTCCTTTGCAATGCGGGCAGAGCGCGAACGTGTGCCGCTCGACCAGCTCCAGATCCCAGGTGCCGTCCGATTTCCGGCACTCGTCCGGATTCGTGAAGTGCCGCCGGTCGAAGACGATCCCCCGCTCGCAGCGCGGGCAGGGCATGCTCCACTGCTTCTGCGTGCCCTTGATGTACCAGTCATCGATCGGCCCGCCCGCCCGCTTGGGCTTGGAGATGAGCAGGCACAGCGCGTCCGCTACATCGGTCTGGCGCGAGAGAGCGCGCTCGACCGTCGTCGTCGTGTCGCTGGTGTCGTGCTCCTCCAGCTCGTCCAGGACGAAGTAGCGCACCCACCATTCGGTGAACATGCGCGCCGCGCCAGATGGACCCATCTTGATCACCATGTTGCGCAGCTTGATGGCGCTCAGGCCCTCGTCGTTGTCGTCGCCCGTGAAATACTTGCCGGCCACCCGCTTGAGGCTGTCCATCAGTCGACGCTTCACCACATCGCGGCCCTGCTTGTCTTCAGGGAACACCAGGCCCGCGTTGCCCGGCCAGTGGTCAGGCATCCAGCGCAGGATGTTGAAAGCCGCTTCGGAAAACCCCGATCTGCTCGACTTCTTCACCGCCACCACGCGCACATCTGGCCGGCTGACTGGGATTTCCTGCAGCTCCTTCGTCCAGGGCGTCTTGCGCGGGTCATACCACCCGGGCTCGCTGGACATGATTTCGTCGAGCCAGACCGACCGCGCGGCCCACTGCCACACCGGCTCGCTCGGCGTGACCTTGAAGCATTCGGCCGCCACCTCAGTGATCAGCCGCCACTCCAACGTGCGCCGCAGCTCGGCCACCCGGGCAGCGGCCGCCGCCTGGTCGAAAAGCTCGAGGCCCGGCGCCGCCGGTGCCGATGGCATCATCGGGATCATGCAGCCGGCAACACCTCCGCGAATCTCCCTTCCTTCAGCCCGGCAAATACCCGGTCGCGCAGTGGCAACACCTCGGCTCGCAGCGCCCCATCGTCCAGATCCGGCCGCAGCCGCTTGCCCAAATCGAAGAGCGCCCGCGTGAAAGCCTGGCTGATGTTCCCGAACACGCTGGCCAGCACCTGCAGCTCGACCTCCGCCTCCAGCACCTCACCGGTGGCCAGCCTTTGCTGTTGCTTCGACTTCTGCCAAGCGCGGATCTCCTTCAGGATCTTCTGATACTCCCCCCAGGCCCGGAACCATCGGCCAGAGTCGCGGGCCCTGCTCGCCCGCTCCATCTCATCGAGGAACCCCTGCGCGAAGCTCCACAGCTGTCGCTCCGCCGCACCGGCATCCTCGCCCAGCTCCGGCAGCACAAACTCCGGCGGCATCGCCGCCGGCTTGTCATCCTCACCAGCCGCCGACGTCTTGCCACGATCCGCAGCCGGCACCGGCGATCCGCCAGCCTGCTCGAGCAGCTCGATCCAGTCCGGGACCTTCCACTTGATGACCCCGGCCGACATCATCCGCCGCCACCAGGCGGCCAGCTGCTGCGGCTCATCGAACGGCGGCAGATCGTGCGGCTCAACCTGCCGCCCCTTCTCGACCCAGCGCTTGAGCCGCCGGGCCGCGTCCTTTGCCGTCAGCCCAAACTCAGCCGCGTACTCGTCGTAGGTCCGCCGATACCGGCCCGCCACCTCCCGCCGCCGCTCCGCCCGCCGGGTGATGCCATCCGCCGGAGCCTCCAGGACCAGGGATGCACCTCCCCCAGCGCCGCCACCCGCGCCGCCCACCCCCTCATGCTCATTCCCAGCGATCACACCCCCGCCGAGGTGTCAAAACAAAGTGTCAAAACAAAAATTCCCGCCTCGCTCAAAAAATCACGAAAGGACGAGACACCTGCCGACACAGGGCGGGGGACAAAAAGATTCCTTTTTTTTCGAATTTTGTCCCCTTATTGCGACTATTCTCAACAAGGGGACATTTTTTGAGACTTGTCGCAACAAGGTCAATTTTACCCCCAGTGGTGGCAAGATGCCAAGACATTTCCCGCGGAAAGCACTTCCGGAGTACCGCTGAAGGATTCAAGCCCTAGAATCTCTTGGTTGTCTTGCCATCTTGGAATTTTCCTTGGAAACTCAAGGGTCGGAGCGATGGCAAGACCTATGGCAAGACGCCGTTTCCCCCTCTCCCGTCTTGGAAATTCGACCCCTCGAGGCTTGCCGAGGCGGGTCGCCCGCCAATTACTGGCAGGTCTAGGTGGCAAGTGATGGCAAGACGGGGGCGCGTCTTGGTTTGTTTTAGGGGCACGGGGTGCAGGCGGCGGCAGCAGGATCCCAAACAGAGAGAGCGCGCTGGCGCGCGGCCTTGCGGCCCTACCGCATCGAGGAGCAGTGAGGATGCC
>CBINON010000050.1:0-30770 GCA_966252325.1 uncultured bacterium
ACTGCGTCTCCAGGGTGGTGAACCGCGACTTTGTCTTCGGCCCGGCCGAGAAGCAGGCCTTTGTGCGCTTCCTGCGGATGTATGAACGCTTCTGCGGGCTGCGGGTGGTGACCTACTGCGTCATGTCCAACCACTTCCACCTGCTCGTCGGTGTGCCCAAAAAGCCGGAGGTGCTGCCCTCCCATGCGCAACTGCTGCAAATCGTCCGGGAGTCGCTCGGCGATCTGGAGGCGGCGCGCCTCGAGTACGACCTGGAGCAGGTCGGCCGGGCCGGGGCGGGTGCCGCCAGCGTGGCTCTGGCGCAGGCGGCGGTGCGCGAGCGCTACCTGCGGCGGATGTGGGACATCTCGCTGTTCATGAAGACCTTGAAGCAGCGTTTCACGCAGTGGTTCAACAAGCTGCACCAGCGCAAGGGCACGCTGTGGGAGGATCGCTTCAAAAGCGTGCTGGTGGAGTCGGCCGGGGAGCCGCTGCGGGCGATGGCGGCCTACATCGACCTGAATCCGGTGCGGGCGGGGCTGGTGGTCGATCCGAAGGATTACCGGTGGAGCGGCTACGGCGCGGCGATGGGCGGCGACGCGGACGCCTTGGCGGGGTTGCAGGAACTGGAACGGGTGGAGGACGCCGGAGTGGCGGAGGCCATTCTGGAGCAACGCCATGCGGAGCGCGCGCAGCGCACGCCGCGGCAGGTGAAGAAGCAGGTGCTGGAGCGACACCGGGTGCTGCTGTATGGCCGCGGCGAGGAGCGTGGCGTGGGGAAGGATGGCAAAGCCCTGCGCGCGGGTTTCACGCGGGAGGCGGCGCGGCAGGTGGTGGCGGAGGGCGGGCGGTTGCCGGGTAGCGAGTACCTGCGCTGCCGGGTGAGGTATTTTACCGACGGGGCGGTGATTGGCAGTCGGGCGTATGTGAACGGGGTGTTTGGGGTGCTGCGGGAGAGGTTTGGGCCAAAGCGGCAGACGGGGGCGCGGCTGTTGCGAGGCTTGGCGCGGGAGGAGCGGCTCTACGCGCTGCGCGATGTCAAGGCCGGCGCGCTGGGGTAAGAACGCGCGTTTAGACAGGCTGTATTTCCCGAGGAATGCGAGCATGGTTTTCGCCACGACGTGGTATCGTGCTCGAAAGGGAGGGCTTGGGGGGCAGCAACTTGTCGTTCCAGCTTTGGCGTTGCCAATGGCTTGGCTCAGCGAATCACCTTTGCCGCCGCCTCACCCATGCGCGCATAGACCTCGCGGCCCACGGCCCCATGCTCGAGCAGGTCGTCGGCAAAGCGCACGCGGCCGCGCTCGAACAGGGTGATGCAGCAGGAACCGCCAAAGCGGAAGTAGCCTTTTTCGTCGCCCTTGGCGACCGGCACCCCGGCGGGAGCGGTATGCACGACGCCGCCGACACAGGTGGCACCGATTTCCAGCAGCAGCACCTGGCCAAGGCGCGGACTCTCGAACCGCGTCACCCAGCGCAGGTTTTCCCAGAGGATCGATGGTCGGCGCAGCAGGGCGATCGGACTGACGGAGTAGAGGGGGCCGTTGATCTCGCGCGGTGCGTCCGGCGTGCCGTCACAGGGAAAGTGAAAGCGGTGGTAATCGACCGGGCACAGCCTCGAGATCAAGGCGGCGCCGCCGGCGAAGCTGCGCGCCAGGCCGGCATCGTCGAGCAGGGCGGGAAGGTCGAAGCGCACGCCCTTGACCCAAAAGTTGCTGCAGGCGTCGAGGTCGGGGATGGCGAGATGGCGGCCATCGGCCGGAAACACCACGGTGTCGTCGCCGGGCGCGATGGGGCGTGCGCCGGGCTTCAGCTTGCGATAGAAGAAGTCATTGAAGGTCCGGTAGCTCTCGATGGGTTCGGCGAACTCGGCGGCGTCGACACCAAATTGTTTCAGGAACGGCTCGATCTTGGCGCGACTGGCGGGCTGGTCCATGCGCCAGCCGTAGAAGCGCGAAAATAGCCGGCGCTTGACCAGGGCATGCAGGGCCAGCCGGCCGGCCGGATTTTCATAGACAAAGCGCAGCGGACCCTCGCCATAGACCGACTCGGTCTCGAGGCGCTGGGTGGGGCGGCTGTAAAACTGGATCGGGTCGGCCATGTGCCTTCAGTCTGGCGCGGCGACGGCGCGACTCAAGGCAAACGCCGCAACGCTTGCAAGAAGCGGCATGTGCGCCTCTTTCCCTCCGTCACCTTCACGATCATGACCAACCGCCGCGCCTTCCTGAAACACGCCGCCCTTGCCGGTGGCGGCCTGCTGCTCGCCGACACGCCCTCGCCCGCGGCCGCGGCGACCCCGCGCAAAAACAAGCTCTGCTTCTTCACCAAGCACCTGCAGGGGCTGTCGTATGGCGACATCGCCAGCCTGGCCGCCGAGATGGGTGTCGACGGCATTGAGGCGCCGATTCGGCCCAAGGGACACATCGAGCCCGAGCAGGTGCCGGACGAACTGCCGAAGTTCGTTGAGGCGCTGAAAAAGCAGGGACTGGAGATCACCCTCATGACCTCCGGCATCAACCAGGTCAGCGCCGAGCAGCACACGGAGAAGGTCCTGCGCACCGCCGCTGCCCTCGGCATCAAGCGCTTCCGCATGAACTACTACAAGTACGACCTCAAGCAGCCCATCTGGGAACAGTTGCAGGCCGTGCGACCGCTCGTGCGCGACCTCGTCCAGCTGTGCGACGAGATCGGCATCCAGCCGGTGTTCCAGAATCACTCGGGCAAGGACTACTTTGGCGCAACGGTCTGGGACATGTACTCCCTCATCCGCGAGTATCGCCCCGAACAGATCGCCTTCTGCTTCGACATCCTGCACGCCACCGTCGAAGGCGGCCTCGCCTGGCCGCTGCATGCCGCGCTCACCTCCACCCACTGGGGGGCGGTCTACTTCAAGGACTTCCAGTGGCAGGGCCGCAAGAGCGAGACCTGCCCGCTCGGCCAGGGCCAGATCAATCCTGACTTTGCCAAGCTCCTGCGCGACCGCGCCTATGCCGGTCCGATTTCCCTCCACCTTGAGTACCTCAAGGGCGATGCCAAGGATCCCGCCACCCTCAAGACATTCCGCGAAGCCCACCTGCGCGACGTCAAGGTGCTCTCCGAGTGGATGCAGTGGGGGTGAGGTCAGCGTCCCCGGCGGAAGACCTTGTCCAGGAGTCCCTTCAGCACGGCCAGCCCCTTCTCCAAGGCCAGCCACTCCGGCCGCAGCCGGAGTGACCCCAATGTCCGCACCAGCCCCGGACAGACAAAAGTCGGCATGAACGAGCAGCACCTAAGACTGCTTTTTCAGATTGACTCGTGATGCATCATCCAAAATCTTTCCGGCTGGCGGCCGATTGGCATTCGCCAAAACACTTAAACTCGCCACCACCATATACATGCTCATCTGGAAGGGTCTGGGAATTTTGGTGCCAGTTTTTGCCCTGGCAGGGTTTATTGCTGGCAGTGTGCTCACTAAGCTCGTCACTGATGATATGGCGACCACAATCGTGGGCGCCTACGCCTCAGCCGCTGTGGCATTGTGGGTTTTTGCCCTGACATTTGGAAAGGGCGGCATCGTGCAGGAATCGGACAAGCGCACCGGCCAGTGGGTCATTCGAAACAAAAGTCACACCTTCTTCTTTTTCCCGCCCAAGTTTTGGGCGTTCCTGACAACTCTCATCACCGTGTTCTCCCTGGTGGGTGTCATGAACGTCGACGCTGATGGAGGTGGAGCGGCCGCCTACTCGAGACTCGAGGATGCATCCCCCGCGGGGAAGCAGGCTTTCGAGGCAGCCAACAAGAAGATCTACGGCAACAGCGAGGGTGTGGCCCATGGCAACACTGAACAGGCTCAGGCATTGGCGCTGCTTTTTTCCAAAACCGCCAAAGCCCTGCGCAACAATGCTATCGAGCGGCGGACCACAGGCCTGTCAATCACGGGGGGTGAAATGGTGACTTATGCGCATGTCACCCCCACACGCTGTGTGTTCCTGGTGCATGTGCCGCAATTGAGGAAATTTTCCAGCGAGGCGAAGGAAGTCATGGGAAAAATCGCGTGGGTCGCGGCCCGGCAAGCCGCGGCGTCACTGCAGCCTCCCCCGGACACACTGGCCGTGGGTATCCGGGGAACGTTCATTTACGACCGTGCAATCTCGGGTTCCGTTGTGGCCCTGAAGGCGGGCGATGGCATTCGGGAGCAGGTCAAAGGAGCAGCATCTGATCGCCTGCTCTCGAAACTCTTCGAGCCGGAGACGGAGCAACCGATCGCCATCGTCAAAAACACGGACCCAGAGGCTGCGCCCCAGGCCGTGAAGGCTCCCCCTGCGGACAGCCAACCGGCACCTGCCACAACTCAGGTGATGGCAGCTGGGGAAACGCAAGCGCCTACGGCAGTTCCTGCCACACTGCCGACACCCATGAGAGATTGGCGGGACGCGAGTGGCCGTCCGCTCAGGGCAAGTCTGGTTCGCTTTCTCGACGAGAGCGGTGCAACGGGTGAATTCCGCCGTGAAGACGACCAGGTTTTCCAGGTGCCGGTCGAGAGATTCAGCGCCGAAGACCAGACATACATCCAATCCTTTCAGGTCAAGAAAGCCTCAGACAGCCTGCCTGCCACGGGCGGAAAATGAGCGAGAGGTGAACCTTGGGCGAGATCGCTGAAGGCGCGGGCACAAGAATCCTCACCCGCCCAACAAACTCTCGGTCTGGGCGAGCACATCCGGGAAGGGAACGTGTTCGAGCAGGCCGAAGCGGTCGTTGCGGGTGAGGCGGGCGCGGGTGGTGGCGGGGCTGGTGAGGCCGCAGAGAAAGCGGGCGAGCGCGCGCGCACCCCGCAGGGCCGCGTGACGTTCGTCGATCAGCTCGCGGATGGCGGCGACATCGTCCGTGGTGATTTCGGGCGGTGTCGAAGCGGGGATGGGGCGCGGTGCGCTGGAGGCGGTGCCGTCGGCCCGTTCCTCGCAGCTCGTGCACTGGCCGCAGTCGGTGCCGAGTTCCTCGCCAAAGTAATGCAGCAGCCGGCGCACCAGGCAGCCGCGCTCGGCGGCGAAATCGAGCACCTCGCCGAGCCGTTCGACATCGCGGCGTTCGCGTTCGCGGAACAGGGTTTCCATGCGTTCGGCGAGTTCGGCCGGCGTGCGTGACGCGGCTTCGGCGCAGAGGCGGAATTTCTGCCGGCTGCCGCTCGGTTTCAGCTCGATTTCGCCGGCTTCCTGCAGCCAGGTCAGGGCGCTGAGCACCCGCTCGCGCGGTTCCCCGAGTTCGGCGGCGCTCTCGTCGGCGTTGAGGCTGGTCCAGACGCGGCTTTTTTTGCCGCAGGCGAAGAGCTTCTCGAGAAAGGCCCGCCGTTCGGGCTTGTGGCCGGCGAGCACGCGTTCGACCGGCTGCAGCAGTCGATACTGGTAGCCGGCATAAAAACTGCCGAGCGGGCGCAGCACGCCGTCGAGCTCGAGGTTCGTCAGCACGGTCTCAATGACCAGCGGCCGGACATCGGTGGCGTGCGAGAGGTCGTACAGCGAGATGTCGAATTCCTCGCCCTGGCGCAGCAGGTGGTCGAGCAGCTGGCGCAGGGCCTGCGGCGTTGGGGTGTCGCCATAGGTGAAGTTTTCCAAAACGATGCGGTCGTCGGCGCAGGCGAGCAGTTCGCAGACCGAAGGCAGGCCGTCGCGGCCGGCGCGGCCGGTTTCCTGCTGGTAGTTCTCCAGGGTCTTGGGCAGGTTGTAGTGGTAGACCGCGCGGATGTCGGCCTTGTCGATGCCCATGCCGAAGGCGATGGTGGCGACAATGACGTCGGTGGCCCCGCTCATGAAGGCGTCCTGGGCCTCGTGACGGTGTTCGTCGGCCAGGCCTGCATGGTAGGCGCGGGCCTTGACGCCCTGCTTCTGCAGGTGGGTGGCGACCTGCTCCGCCGTGTGCTGGAGGGTGACGTAGACGATGGCCGGGCCGGGGCCCTCCTGCAGTCGGCGCGTCAGCAGGGCCAGGCGTTCCCGGCCGCTGCAGGGGGTCACCCGGTAGCGCAGGTTCGGGCGCAGGAAGGAGGTCTGGATGTGGTCGGCCTGTTCGATGCCGAAGGCGCGGCGGATGTCAGCGGCCACGGCTGGCGTGGCGGTGGCGGTGAGGGCGAGCACCGGGTGGATGCCGAGTTCGCGGGCGACGAGCGCGAGGCGCAGGTACTCGGGGCGGAAATTGTGGCCCCACTCGGAGATGCAGTGCGCCTCATCGACGGCCATGAGGGCGATGCGCAGGCGCTTCAGGTGGGCGACGAAGCTCTCCTTGACGAGTCGTTCCGGGGCGATGTAGAGCAGCTTCAGTTCACCGCTCTGCAGTTGCGCGAAGACGCGCTGGGCCTCGGCCGGGGACAGCGAGGAATCGAGACGCGCCGCCGCGATGCCGCGCCGGCGCAGGGACTCGACCTGATCCTTCATCAGGGCGATCAGCGGCGAGATGACCAGCGTGACGCCATCGAGCCGCAGGGCGGGCAGTTGGTAGCAGAGCGACTTGCCCGCGCCGGTGGGAAACAGCGCCAGGGCGCTGCGACCCGCGAGCAGGGCCTGCATGACGGCTTCCTGGCCCGGCCGGAAATCGGTCAGGCCGAAGCGCGTACGCAGGGTCTCGTGCAGGTCCATGGGGTCCCTTCGCACAGGATGCCGGGCCAAGGCAAGCTCGGTCCTGCCTGTGCCCGCTTCTGGCCTGCGTTAGAGCCCCAGCCGGGCGGAAGCCATCCTGACCCGCCGTGCGGTCTTTTGCGTCCCGCGATTGCATGCCGGCGGGGTTTCGGTCAAAGTCGCCCTCCCATGCAAAACCTGCTCGCCGCTCTCGCCGCCGGAACCGAACTCAACGCCGCCCAGGTGCGCGAGGCGGCCGCCTTTCTCACCGACGAGCACGAGAGCGACGAGACCAAGGCGGCGCTGCTGCGCGCGCTGGCCGACAAGGGCGAGACGCCGGGCGAGATCGCCGGCTTCGTCGAGGAGTTCCTGCGACTGGCCGTCGATCCGGGGCTGGACCGCGGCAGGCTGCCGGGGCCGGTGCTGGATGTGGTCGGCACCGGTGGCGACAAGCTGCACCTCTTCAACGTCTCGACCACGGCCATGTTCATCCTGGCCGGCGGCGGCGTCTGCGTCACCAAGCACGGCAACCGCGGCGTCACCAGCAAGGCCGGCGGCGCCGACGTGCTGGAGGCGCTCGGCATCCGCATCGATCTGCCGGTCGAGCGGGTGGCGCGCGGCATCGAGGCGAACGGTCTTGGCTTCTTTTTCGCACCGCTCTACCATCCCGCCTTCAAGGCCGTGGCGGGGGCACGGCGGCTGCTCGCCGCCGAGGGGCGACGCTCCATCTTCAACCTGCTCGGCCCGCTGCTGAACCCGGCGCGGCCCGAGCACCAGCTCATCGGCGTCTTTGACCCGTCGCTGACCCGTGCCTTCGGCGAGATCCTGCGTGTGCTCGGTCGCAAGCGCGCGTGGGTGGTGCATGGCACGGCCAATGCGAGCGGCATGGACGAGCTGTCGACCCTGGGTCGCAACGCCATCTGCGAGCTGCGCGACGGCGCGTTGGCGGAATTTGACGTCGATCCGGCGGCCCTCGGTTTTGGACCGGCGACCCTGGCGGATTTGACCGGCGGTGACGCCGCTGAAAATGCCGCGCTGGTTGAGGGCATTCTGGCGGGCACGGTGCAGGGGCCGAAACGCGACATTGCCGTGCTCAACGCCGCCGCCGGTTTTGTCATCACCGGTCTGACCGAGGACCTGGCGGCGGGCTGCGCCCTGGCGCAGTCGGTGCTCGACCGCGGCGCCGCCCACGCCAAGATGCGCGCCCTGCGCGACTGGTGCTGAGGGGATTCGGCACCCAAATGACAGGTGGACGCAGGGGAAACGCTTGAGCGGTGTGGCCAGCCCGCGTATCTGCAGCACCGTCCCATGACTGACCTTTTGCGCCACCCCCTTTGGCAGGCCGACTCGCTGGGCACGCCGTTGCCGGATGATGAGTTCGGCGTCAGCGTGTCGCTGCCGCTGTGGCGGCATGTCATCGGCTATGAGGAAAAGGATCCCGAGGTCGTGGCGAAGTTTCGCTCGGGCTACCCGCGCTTTTGTTGTCCGCCGGCGATCGGCCGCCTGTTCGAGGCCGCGGAACGGGAGCTGGCCGGGCCGGGCGAGCGTTGCCTGGTGTTTCCGCGCGCCAGCCATGCGCAGCGCTGCCTGGAGTTCATCGCCCGGGAGGGCTTTGCCGGCCGCGCACTGACCTGGCGGGATCTTGGAGTCGCGGTGTTTCCGGCGGTCGCTCATGAGGTTGCCCGCCGATTCTGGCGCTTCTGCGGCGAGGTGGTCAGCACCCGCCAGGCGGCGCACGCGCTCGGCGAACGCGTGGATGAAGCGACGGCCGACCAGGGGCATGCCGCCAACCAGGCGATCCGCCAGCGGTTGGCCGACCTGGCCGGTCAGCCGGTCGAGGACGTTTTCCTGTTCCCCTCCGGCATGGCGGCCAACTACGCCGTGCACCGGATGCTGACCGCCGTTTTTCCGGGGCGGAAGACCGTGCAGCTCGATTTCCCGTATGTCGACGTGCTCAAGCTGCAGCAAATGTTCGGCAGCGGCGCGCATTTCCTGCCGCTGGTGCGCGACAGCGAGTACGACGACCTGCGGGCCCTGCTGCAGGGCGAGCCGGTGGCCGGCCTGTTTTGCGAGGCGCCCAGCAATCCGCTGCTGCGCTGCGTCGATTTCCCGCACCTGCTCGCTCTTCGCGCCGCCGCGCAGCCGGGCGTGCCGATCGTCGTCGATGACACCATCGCCACGGTCGCCCACGCCGACGCCTTCCGTGTCGCGGACGTGGTCACCACCAGCCTGACCAAGGCTTTTTCGGGTGTGGGTGACGTCATGGCCGGCAGTGTCATTCTGAACGCGGCCTCGCCTCATCACGCCGCCTTCGCCGCCTTCCTGCGCGCGCGGGCCGACCATGAACTCTGGCGCGGTGACGCGCTGGCACTGGAGCAGAATTCGCGTGACTTCGCCGAGCGCGCCACGCGCATGAGCGACAACGCCCTGGCATTGGCGACCTTCCTCGCCGCGCATCCGCGGGTGGCCAAGGTCTGGCATGCGCGTGAGCAGGGCGGGGCCGGCTATGCGTTCATCCGTCGCGAGGGCGGCGGCTACGGCTGCCTGTTTTCCTTTTTGCTGAAGGACGCCGCCGCTGCCAGTCCGCCGGTCTATGACGCCCTGCGCGTCTGCAAGGGGCCGAGCCTGGGCACCCATTTCACCCTGGTCTGTCCCTACACCCTGCTCGCCCACTACGACGAGCTCGAGTGGGCGGAGAGCTGCGGCGTGCCGCGGCATCTGCTGCGCGTTTCCGCCGGCCTGGAAGACACGGCCGATTTGATCGCGCGCTTTGACGAGGCCCTGCGCGCCTGAGTTTTTGCTCCCGTCGGGGGCCGGCAGCCGTTATCTGAAAGTTCATGACCAACGTCGTTCTCGCCGCCACCGACCTGCAGCGTGCCTACGCCCTTGATGGCGCCACGGTCCCGGCCCTGCGCGGGGTCTCGCTCGAACTGGTGCCCGGCGATTTCGTTGCCGTGACCGGACCCTCCGGTTGTGGCAAGTCGACCCTGCTGCAGCTCAGCGGCGCCATGGACCGCGCCGATGCCGGCACGCTGCGGCTCGACGGGCGTGACATCGCCGCGCTCAGCGACACCGAGCTGACCCGTTTGCGCCGCGACCGCATCGGTTTTGTCTTCCAGTTCTTCAACCTGCTGCCGACGCTGTCGCTGCTGGAAAACATCGCCCTGCCACTGCTGCTGGCCCGGCGGCCCGAAGCCGAAGCCTTTGCGGCGGCGCGCGCCCTCGCGGAACGGGTCGGCATCGGTCACCGGCTCGGGCATTTCCCCGCCCAGGTCTCCGGCGGCGAGGCCCAGAGGGCGGCCTTGGCGCGCGCGGTCGTGCATCGCCCGGCCCTGCTCATTGCCGACGAACCGACCGGCAGTCTCGACAGCGAGAACGGTCGCACGGTGCTGGAGTTGCTCGGCGAGTTGAACCGCGAATTCGGGGTCGCCATCCTGCTCGCGACCCATGATGCCGGCGTTGCCGCCGCGGCCAAGCGCCAGGTGCGGATGAAGGACGGGCGGGTGGTCTGACAGCGCGGCGCGAAATTCGAATCCCGTGAACCGGATGTCCTTGACAACCCAGGCCTCGAACGGAGCGGCACCGCGCGGATTTCTCAGCTCGGGATTGTTCTCCCGCCTCATCCTGCGCCCACTGGTTCAGGAACCGGCGCGCGGCCTGCTGAGCCTGGCCGGGGTCGCCCTCGGGGTCGCGGTCATGCTCGGCATCCAGCTCGCCAACCACGGCTCGCTCGGCGGGTTCGCCGCCGCGCTCGACGCCGTCTCCGGCAAGGCGGCCCTGGAAATCCGCAGCCCGCCGCTCGGCATCGATGAAACCGTCTTCGCCGAGCTGGTCTGGCTGCGTGAGTTCGGGATCGCCGCGCCGGTGGTCGAGGCCGATGTGCTGGCGCGGTCGAACGACGGTGAGGAGATGCTGCGCGTGCTTGGGATTGATGTCCTGCGCGATCCGGCCCTGCGCGATTACGCGGTGCAGGACGCGCCGGCGGCGGCCGGGCTCGACCTGATGCGCTTCCTGGGCCGGCCCGACACCCTGCTGCTCACCCGCGGTTTCGCCGACCGGCACGGCCTGAGCGCGGGCGACCGCCTGACCCTGCTCGTCGGCGATCGCCGGCGCGAGTGTGAGGTGAGCGCGGTGGTCGGCGGTGATTCGGCCCTGGCGGCGCAGTCGCTGGCGGTCATGGATCTCGCCCATGCCCAACTCCTGCTCGACAAGCCCGGTCGGCTCGACCGCCTCGAGCTGCGCCTGCACGACGGCCTGGACGTGGCGCGCGCCGAACAGGAAGTGCGCCAGCGCTTGCCCGCCGGACTGCAGGTCGACCGGCCGCAGCGGCGCAGTGCGGCGGTGGAGAAGATGCTCGCGGCCTTTCATTTCAACCTGACCATGCTGTCGGGCATCGCCCTGCTGGTCGGACTCTTCCTGATCCACAACACGGTCTCCGTCGCGGTGATGACGCGCCGTCGTGAGATCGGTCTCTGGCGCACGCTCGGTCTGACGCGCGGCCAGGTGCTGCGGCTGTTTCTGGGCGAGGCGGTGCTGCTCGGCCTGGGCGGCGCCCTGCTTGGCGTGCCACTGGCCAAGGGCCTGGCCGAAGGCGCGGTGGCGCTGACCTCCACCACGGTCGACACCCTCTATGTCGCCACCGCCGCCCGCGTGCCGGCCCTGGAATTCTGGCACTGGCTGGCGGCGGTTGGCATTGCCGTACCGCTGGCGCTGGCCGCCGCCGCCGTGCCGGCGCGCGAGGGCGCTCGGGTGCCGCCGGTGGAGGCACTGCGCGACGATGCCGCCCTGCGCGGCGACGCGCGCGCGGCCTGGCGCGGCCGGGTCACCCTGGCCACGCTGGCCGCCGTGGCGGGAGGTCTGGCCGCGTTGCAGCCGCCAGTGCTGGGCCTGCCGCTCTGGGGCTACGCCGCCTGCCTGGCTGCCATTGCCGTCATGGCCCTGCTGACACCGCTGCTGCTGAGTGCCGCCGCCACGGTGCTGCGCGGACCGCTGGGCCGGCTCTTCGGACTGGAGGGACGCCTCGCCGCCGCGCAGATCCGCGCCTCAACCCCGCGTTTGTCGGTGTCGGTCGCCGCCCTCGCGGTCAGCCTGGCCCTCACCGCCGCCATCGCCATCATGGTCGGCAGTTTCCGCCAGACCGTGCTGCTGTGGATCGACCAGAGCATGGGCGCGGATTTGTACGTGCGCCCCGGCACCCCCGCGCGCAGCCAGGGGGCGCCGACCCTGTCGCAGGCGACGCTCGACACCCTGGCCGGGCACCCGGCGGTGGCGGCGGCCGACGGCTACCGCGCGCTCGACCTGCCTTTTCGCGACCGGGTGGTCAAGCTCGGCACCGGCGACTTCGCGGTGCAGATCGAGCACGGTCGCATGGTGCTGAAGACCCCGGGTGATCCGAAGGAACTGCTGCGGCGCGCCCGCGACCACGGCGAAGTCTTCGTCTCGGAAAGTTTCGCCCTGCGCTTTGGCGTGCGCGCAGGCGAGTCACTCGAGTTGCCGACGCCGAAGGGCCCGCAGAGCTTCCGCATCGCCGGCCTGTTTTACGATTACTCGAGCGACAGCGGCACGGTGACGATGGACCAGGCCCTGTTCGAAAAGTGGTTTGGGGCCAGCCGGCCGACCCATCTGGCGCTCTACCTCAAACCCGGGGCCGACGCGGAGGCGGTGCGCAACGAGATGCTGGCGGCGCTGGAGGGGCGCGGCTTCGTCTCGGTCTTCACCAATGCCGGGCTGCGCGCCGAGGTGCTGCGCATCTTTGACGCCACCTTTGCCATCACCTGGGCTCTGGAGATCATCGCCATCTTCGTCGCCATGGCCGGTGTCGCGGCGACCCTGCTGACGCTGGTGCTGGAGCGGCGCGCCGAGCTGCGCCTGCTGCACCTCGCCGGAGCCGAGGCGGGACAGTTGCGGCGGACGATCCTGATTGAATCGGGCCTGCTGGGTGCGGTCAGCCAGACGCTCGGTCTGGCGGTCGGCCTGCTGCTGTCGCTGCTGCTCATTCATGTCATCAACCCGCAGAGCTTCGGCTGGAGCATCCGCTTTCATGCGCCCTGGGGCCTGCTGGCCGGGGCGACGGTGCTGACCGTGCTGGGCACGATGCTGGCCGGGTTCTGGCCGGCGCGGCGGGCGGTGGCGAAGCTGGGGGTCGCGCTGCTCCTGCTGCTGACGGCGCTGCCGACGCAGGCTGAGGAAAAGTCGCCGGCCTGGGCGCCGGCCGAGGCCGGTTACCGCTTCGAGTTCCCGCGCGATCACGGCTCGCACCCGCAGCACAAGATTGAATGGTGGTACCTCACCGGCAATCTCGACACCGCGGCGGGGCGTCGCTTCGGGTATCAGCTCACCTTTTTCCGCATCGGCGCCGTGGTGAAACCCGGGGTCGTCTCACCCTGGGCCCTGCGCGACGTCTGGATGGCGCACCTGGCGGTCACCGATGTGGATGGCCGCACTTATCGGCATGCCGACCGCCTGAACCGTGCCGGGCCCGGGCTGGCGGGCGCGACGCCGGCGCGGGTGTGGAATGAGGACTGGGACTGCCGGTTTGCGGAGGGCGGCATGAAACTGCGCGCGCGGGATCGTGAGTTCGGCCTCGAACTCGACCTGGCCCCGGGCAAGGCGCCGGTGCTGCATGGGCGCGACGGCCTCAGCCAGAAGGGGGCGACACCGGGCAATGCCAGCCATTACTATTCCTTCACGCGCCTGCCGACCCGGGGTGTGTTGACGATCGGTGGTGAGCGCCATGAGGTGACGGGGGCGAGCTGGATGGATCATGAGTTTGGCAGCAGCTTTCTGGAAAAGGGCACGGCCGGCTGGGACTGGTTCAGCGCCCAGCTTGACGACGGCAGCGAGCTGATGCTGTTCCAGCTGCGCGGTGAGGGTGGCGGCGCGACGACCGGCAGTGCCGGCACCCACATCGCCGCCGACGGCACGGTGCGCGCGCTGGCGGCCGGAGATTTTCGGCTCACGCCCGGCCGCACCTGGACGGCGCCCGGCGGGGCGGCCTACCCGATTGCCTGGCGCCTGGAGGTGCCGGTTCTTGATCTGCAACTGGAGTCGGTCGCCGTGCTGCCGCAGCAGGAGTTTCAGGCGGAAGGCACGCCCGGGCTCGGCTACTGGGAGGGGGCGGTGGACTACCGCGGCACGGCCGGGGGGCGGGCAGTGGGCGGTCGCGGCTACCTGGAAATGACCGGGTACGCCGGCCGTTCCATGAGCGCCTGGTTCGGGTCCGGCGAGTGAGGGGCAGGAGTGGGCCACGCGATTTTCAGATCGGTTTGTTGGCCCGAGAAATGCAGTCTGGACCGTTGCAAATCCCCCCTTTGAGCGTATCAAAATCCAGAATGAGTTCCCCGGACGAATCCCAGGATCAGCGGCTGCAGCAGGCCGAGAAGATCGCCAAACAACCTGAGCAGTACAAGGTCTGCGAAGGCTGTGGATCGATCATCGTGGCGCGTGCCATCACCTGCCCGAGCTGTCATGCCTACCTGTTTGACGCCACCCCGGTGCGGGTGGTGGCGCAGGCGCGCGAGCTCGCCCTGCGGGCACCGCATTCGGTGCTGAGCACGGACCTCAACTGAGCTTCAGCGACCCGGGAAGTGAGGCGCGATCGCCCGCGGTGCCGGCTTGCCCTCGGCGCGCTCGCGCTCCTTGGTGGCGCTGTCGCGGTAGAACAGCACGCCGTTGCGCTTCATGTTGGCGATCAGATCCTTGAGGTCGGTCTTCAGCTCCGCGTCGTGCATGAGCGCGCCGAGCAGGCCCTTGCCCGACTGGATCTGGCGGGCGGTGACGGCGAAGCTGTCGGCGGCGGTTTTGACCGATTTCAGGGCGTCCTCGGCCGCGGCCATGACGCGGTCGGCGCGGGCCACCGCGGGATCGAGCCGGTCGATCAGCGGACCCAGCTTGGCGCTGCCGGCCTCGGCGTTTTGCGCGGTGGTCTTGAAACTGGCGGCTGCCGCGCGCAGGTCGGCGAGCGCGGCCTTGACCTCGTCGGCGTTTTCTTCGCCGAGCACCTTCTCATCGACCCGCGCGAGGGTCTGGTTGAGGTGGTGCATGCCCTGCTTGAAGTCCTTGACCGTGTCCTCGGCGAGCGCCTCGCGGTTGATCTTGGCGACCGCCTCGCGCACGTCCTTGAGGGCGGTGCGCAGGTCGTCGAGCACGACATCGACCTTGCGGCCGACCTGTTCCGCCGTGCTCTGCAGGTCGGCCAGGCCGCCGGACTTGGCGCCCTCGATGACTTCGGCGTGGTCGTGCGACAGGAACTCGGTGCTCTCCCCGCTGCCCGGGCGGATTTCGATGAGGGCGTCGCCCATGAGGCCGGCCGAACCGATGGCAAAGGCCGAGTCGGCGGGGATGTCGACGTCGTCGCGGATTTTCAGGTCGACGAGGATGCCGGTGAAGCTGTCGTTGAGCTGGGGGTGGCGGGCGACTTTGCCGACCTTGGAACCGCCGAGATAGACGGGCGAGCCCTCGCGGATGCCGGCGGCGTTGGGGAAGGCGACGCGCAGGCTGTAGGTGTCGGTGAACCACTCGCGCAGGCCGCCGAACTGCAGGATGATGCCGCCGAGCATGAGCAGGCCGACGAAAAGGAAGAGGCCGACGAGGATTTCGGTTTTGCGTTCGGATTGCATGGGGGTCAGGCGATGACGCCGGAGCGGCCGGCGATGAAGTTTTGGATCTCGGGCTCGGGCGAGGCGCGCAGTTCGGCCGGGGTGCCGTTGAAGCTGACGACGCCGTTTTTGAGCATGACGACGCGGTCGGCGATGCGGAAGACGCTGTTCATGTCGTGGGTGATGACGACGCTGGTGACGCGGAAGTGCTTCTGCATGCGCTGGATCATGTGGTCGATCACATCGGTGACGATCGGATCCAGGCCGGCGGTGGGCTCGTCGTAGAGGATGCATTCCGGCCGGGTGACGATGGCGCGGGCGATGCCGACACGCTTGCGCATGCCGCCGGAGAGGTTGATGGGCATCTTGTCCTTGTGGGCGGCGAGTTCGACGAGGTCCAGCGCCTCGTGCACGCGCTCGGCGATGACCTGCTTGTCGTGCACGCCGGCCTCGCGCAGGGGGAAGGCGACGTTCTCGGCGACGGTGAGGCTGGCGAAGAGGGCGGCGTTCTGGAACAGGTAGCCCATGCGCCGGCGGGCGACGAGCAGTTCGCGCTCGCTCATGGCACTGAGGTTGACGCCGTCGAGTTCGACGCGGCCGGCATCGGGGTGGAGCAGGCCGATGATGTGTTTGAGCAGGACGCTCTTGCCCTCGCCGCTCGGTCCGATGAGGACGAGGGTTTCGCCATGGCAGATGTCGAGGTCGACGCCCTGCAGGATCTTTTGCGTGCCGAAGCTCTTGCGCAGGCCGCTGACGCGGATGAACGGGGGGCTGGAGGCGGGCTCGGTCATGTCAGAGGGCGTTGCCGAGCGGGAAGAAGAAGTTGAGCAGCATCGTCAGGAAAAAATTGACGATGAGCAGGGCGAGCGAGGAGAAAACGACGGCGCGGGTGGTGCCGAGGCCGACGCCGACGGCGCCATTGGATGCCCGCAGGCCCTGGTGGCAGGAGATGAGCACGATGAGGATGCCGAAGACGAAGCCCTTGCTCATGCCAAAGATGAGGTCGGTGTGGTTCGTGTGTTCGACAACATGGGTCCAGAACCAGGCGAAGGGGATGTCGAACACGCCTGTGGCGACGATGGCCGAGGCGGCCAGGCCGAAGACGATCGATTCGGCGATGAGCAGCGGCATCGACAGCAGCATGGCGAAAAAGCGCGGCTGCACCAGGTAGTCGACCGGGTGCACGCCCATGACGCGCAGGGCGTCGATCTCCTCGTTCACCTTCATCGTGCCGATCTCGGCGGCCATGGCGGCGCCGACGCGGCCGGTGACCATGAGGCCGGCGAGCACCGGCGCCAGTTCGCGGCAGAGCGAGACGCTGACGATGCCGCCGATGGTGGTTTCGATGCCGAAATCCTTGAACTTGAAATAGGACTGGGCGGTGAACACCGCGCCGGTGAAGGCGCCGGTGACGACGACCACCGCCTGCGAGCCGTAGCCGATGGAAACGAGCTGTTCGGCCATCAGGCGCAGGCGCAGGCTGCCGCGAAAGATCGAGTGGCCGAGGTCGGCCACCAGCTGGCCCAACTGCCCCAGGTAGGCCAGGAAGTTCAGCAGGGCACGGCCCGGCAGGCCCAGCAGTCCACTTTGCGCGTTCATCGGACAGTCACCATGGCATGCCATGCGGCGATGGCAACCTGTGTCGCGCAGGGCGGCGACACCGAAGCTGGGGGGAGGGAGACGGGCTCGGTCATGTCAAAAGACGTTGCCGAGCGGCCGGAAAAGGTTCAGCGGCCGCGAAAAAACGCGCTGCCGCCGCCCCGTTCTAACTCCGTCCCTCAAGCCAGCCGTGCCGCCACCTCGCGGCCGATGTCGACCAGCCGCTGCTTTTCCTCGGCGCTGAACTCGTAGGCGGTGCGCTTGCCGATGCCGAGGGTGCCGCAAAGGCGTTCGCCATCGAGCACCGGCACGGCCAGGCTGCCCTGCACCTGGGTCTGCTTGGCGCCCGGTTTGGCAACGCCGCTGGTGTCGGTCTGCAGGTTGCAGAGTTCGACCGGCTCCAGCCGCTCCGCCGCGGCGCCGGCAATGCCCTTGCCAACCGGAATCGACTGGATGACGGGCATGAGCTGGGGCGGAATGCCGCGGTGGGCGACCAGTTTCAAATGGCGGTCCGCCGCGTCGAGGCGGTGCAGGGTGCCGGTGCAGCAGTCAAACTCGTCGGTGACGCGATCGAGGAAGGCCGACCAGTCCGGGTCAGTGGGGTGTAGGCTGGCTAGGTGAGCGCTCATGGCAGGAAATCGGCTTGGCGTTTCGGCGGCGGGGGAGTAGAGTGACGCACCATTCCCGGTGTGATGAATGTCCGCGACTCCATTTTTGCCATTTTCTGGCTGCTTTTGGCGGCAGCCGCTCCTGCGGCCAACCCTTCGGTTCAGGCGGTGGTCGGTCGCACCGTCTATCATCCCGACAACTCGCGTTCGGAAACGGTGCGTGACATGAACGTGCGTGAAATGACCGAGACGACCTACAATCCCGCCAATGCGGTGGTTTCGAAGAAGGTCTTTTTGCTGAACGAGAAGGGCGAGCCGGTGCAGGGCAACATCTACGACGGCCGCGGCAATCTCGTCGCCCGCGCCCAGTGCTTCTACGATGAGTTCGGCCGTCGGCGCGAGGACCGGCTCACTGATCTGGGTGGTGTGGTCTTCCAGCGCATCGTTCATGAGTATGACCGCAATGGCAAGGCGCTGCCGCCAAAGGTGGTCAACCTCGGCCAGAGTCCGACCCTGCGGCCGGAGGCGATCGATTTCACACGCAGTGCCGCACCGGCGGTGCCCACGACGCCCGCCGCGGGGGATGCTGCCAATTCGCGCTTTGCTCCAACTCCAGCCGCGCCCACCGCGGCACCGGCGCCTGCGCCGAGCGCGGAAGAGCCGGCGAAGGGCGGCTTCTTCAAGCGTCTCTTCAAGAAGAAGGAGTGAGGTTGCCGCCACGGGCGCTGCGCCGGCAGCGTTCGCTGCAGTGGCGCACCTGCTCCCAGTCGCGCGCCCACTTGCGGCGCCAGCGGAAGGGCCGGCCGCAGGTGACGCAGATCTTCTCGGGCAAATGTTCCTTGCGCACGCCGTGCATGGTCAGGGCGGCGCATCGGCGGCGGCGGCCCAGGCCTGTTCCTGCTCGGCCTCGCGCAGCAGCAGGGTGGCTTGGTCGCGCCATTTTTTCACCAGATACCCGCCCAGCGGCAGGCGCGCGGGGGCGTCGCCGGCCAGGATTCGCGCCACAACGGCGCGCGCGGCACGCGCGGGATCGCCGGGCTGGCGACCATCCATCGTTTCCAGCAGGCGACCAAACTTCGCGGCCGGGCCGCCGGCATAGTCGCCGATGGCGGCGTCGGCGCGCTCCAGGCCGCGGGCAATGAAGCCGGTGCGGAAGGGGCCGGGCACCAGGGTGGTGACGCGGATGCCGAGCGGGGCGAGTTCAAGGCGCAGGCCCTCACTCATTTTTTCCAGAGCCGCCTTGGCGCCGCCATAGGCGCCGAAGCCGGCGTAGTTCGCCACCGCCGCCGCCGCGCCGACCTGAACGATCTGGCCGCGCCGGCGGGCGCGCAGGCCGGGCAGGGCGGCGCGCAGGACGTTGAGCGGGCCGAAAAAGTGGGTTTCAAAGCAGCGTCGCACCTGGGCGTCGCCACACTCCTCGACGGCGCCGAGCAGGCCGTGGCCGGCGTTGTTGACGATGACATCGAGACCATCCCAGAGTGCCTCCGCCTCGGCGACGACGCGGGCGACCTCCTCGGCTTCGGTGACGTCGAGGGCGAAGACCGCGCAGCGGCCGGCCTGCTCGAGGTCAGCAAGCTGGCGCACATCGCGGGCGGTGGCGATGACGCGCTGGCCGGCTTCGAGCGCGGCTTCGGCGAGGGCTCGGCCGAGGCCACTGGAGCAGCCGGTGAGGAACCAGGTTTGCGGGGTCATGAGGGGTTGAGGCGCCAGAGGGTGAAGTTCAGGAAGGTGGCGAAGCCGGACCAGGCGAGATACGGCGCCAAGAGCCAGCCGGCTGCACGATCGACGCGGCGAAAGGCGGCCACCGTGCCGAGCAGGGCGGCGAGCAGGACCAGCAGGACGAGCAACGCCGGACCGATGGCGCGCGCGCCGAAGAACACCGGCGTCCAGGCGGCGTTGAGGACGAGCTGAAGGAAGTAGAGCGCCAGCGGCCGGGAAACCAGACCGATGCGGCGCCAAACCCGCCAGGCGGCGGTTGCCATGAGCAGGTACAGCAGCGTCCACACCGGTCCGAAGACCCAGCCAGGCGGATTCCAGGCGGGTTTGCTCAGACTGGCGTACCAGTCGCCGGGACCGGGAAACAGGGCGGCGACCGCCGGCGCGGCGAAGGTGAGCACGAGCAGGGCCGCGTAGATGGCGAGGGAGCGGAGGTTCATGCGGGGGAGGCGGCGGGTTGCAGGCGCTGGCGCAAGGCCGCGGCTTCGCCCTGGATCGCGGCGCGCTTGTCGGCCTCGAGGCGGGTCAGGTTGCGCAGTTGCATGGTCAGGCGCGGGTTGCCGCGCAGGTGCGGTTCGTGGCGCAGCAGGAAGTCCCAGTACAGCGTGGTGAAGGGGCAGGCGCGCGGCCCGGTCGACTGGCCCGGATCGCAGCGGCAGTGGGCGCAGTGGTTGCCCATGCGCTGCAGGTACTTGCCGGTGGCGACGTAGGGTTTGCTGGCCATGACGCCGCCGTCGGCATACTGCGACATGCCGAGGGTGTTCGGCAGTTCGACCCATTCGACGGCGTCGACATAGACGGCGAGGTACCATTCGTGCATCCGCCGCGGATCGACCCCCAGCATCAGGCCGAACAGGCCGGTCACCATGAGCCGCTGGATGTGGTGAGCGTAACCCAGCCGCAGGGTCTGGCCGAGCGCGTCGCGCAGGCAGGCCCATTCGGTGTCGCCGGTCCAGTAAAAGTCCGGCAGCGGCGCCGTGGCACCGAGGGCGTTGCGCCCCCCATACTCGGGCATGAAGCGCCAGTAGACGCCGCGCACGTACTCGCGCCAACCGAGGATCTGGCGGATGAAACCCTCGGCGGCGGCCAGCGGTGCGCGGCCCTCGCGCCAGGCCTGTTCGGCGGCGGCCACCACCGCGCGCGGGTTGAGCAGCTTCAGGTTCATCGCCGCGCTCAGGCGCGAGTGGTAGAGCCAGGGTTCGCCCTCCCAGAGCGCGTCCTGGTAGCGACCGAAATCCGCGAGGCGATGAGCGATGAAGTCCGCCAGCGCCTCGCGCGCCTGCGCGGCGGTGACCGGCCAGTCGAAGGCGGCGAGGTCGCCGGGGTGATCGGCGAAGCGGCGGTTCACCTCGTCGAGCACCTCGCGGGTGAGGGCATCGGGCGCAAAGCGGCGCGGCGCCGGCAGCAGGCCCGGGCCGTCGCGGCCGAAGGCTTCGCGGTTGTCGGCATCGTAGTTCCACTGGCCGCCGACAGGTTGATCGCCCTCCATGAGCACGCCGGTGCGGCGGCGCAGCTCACGGTAGAAAAACTCCATGCGCAGCTGTTTGCGACCGCTGGCGTGGCGGGCGAAGTCGGCCCGGCTGCAGAAGAAGTGGCGATCCTCGCGCACCTCGAGTGGCAGGCCCAGTTCCTGGGCGGCGACCTCGAAGGCTTGCTGCACGGCCCATTCACCGGCCTCGACCATGACCAGTTCACGCGGCTTCAGGGCCCTCACGCTGGCGGTGAGCGCGGCGGTGAAGTCGGGGTGCGCGCCGAGTTCGTGGTAGTCGACCCGCCAGCCGAGCGCGCGCCGTTCGTCGCGGAAGTGGCGCATGGCGGCGAGGAAGACGGCGATGCGCGGCTTGGAACTCCACACCTTGGTGGCTTCGCCGGCGACCTCGGCCATCCACAGCGCGTCCTGCGCGGGATCGAAGTCGTCAAAGGCGGCGGAATGGGCGTCAAGCTGGTCGCCCAGCACGAGAATGAGGCGGCGCATGGTGTCAGGGGGCGGGGCGCGGCGGGCGCGGCAGGAAGGGGCTGGTGCGGCGCTGGTAGGCGCGATAGGCCTCGCCGCGGCGTTCGAGCGAGAGCTTTTCGGTGAGCGGGATGCCGGTGACGTTGAGCAGGAAGTGCAGCATGGCCAGCGGGGCGACGACACTCGTCCAGCCCCAGGGCGAGGGCAGGGCCATCAGGAACAGGCCCCACCAGAGCAGGCTTTGGAAAAAGTAGTTTGGGTGTCGGCTCCAGGCCCACAGGCCTTCATCGCAGACACCCTGCCCCGCGCCGGGCCGGCGTTTGAAGCGCGCGAGCTGGGCATCGGCGATGGCCTCGCCGGTGAGGCCGATGAACCAGAGGGCCAAACCCGCGCCTTCGAGCGGATGAAAGCCGACGCGGCCCTCGCCGGCGAGCAGGGCAACCGGCAGCATGAGCAGCCAGACGAGCAGGGCCTGGGCGAGGAAAAAGCCGAGGAAGGCGCGGGCTTCGCGGCCCTGCCAGCGCGCGCGCAGCACGGCGTAGCGGGCGTCCTCGGCGGGGTGATGCTGGGCGACGCGCCGCCACAGGTGCAGGCCGAGGCGCAGGCTCCAGGCGGCGACCAGCGTGCCGACGGCGACCCGGCGCGGCAGCCAGCCGGCGCCGGCCCAGGCATGCCAGAGGGCAACCGGGGCAAAGGCAAGCGCCCAGGCGACATCGACGATCGAGTAATTGTTCCAGCGGCGCGCCAGCCCCCAAGTGAGGAGAAAGAGCGCCAGGAGCAGGAGGGCGGTGGCAAGCATGGCGTTCAGGTCGAGGCGGGTTGGGCGCTGCGACTCCGGCGCAGGCGGTCGAGGCGGGTGACGAGGGGCAGGGCGGTGACGTAGAGCAGGCCGAGCAGCACGGGCGCGACCAGGGCCCAGACCGCGATGCCACCCAGGGCGGTCAGGCCGTACTCGCGAAAGAAGGGGCCGGGTTCTTCAAAAAAGCGCTCGATCAGGGTCGGCACATGGATGCTGACGTGGGGGCGGTCGAAGAGCCATTCGCCCGCGCGGTAGAAGCCGAGCAGCAGGCTCCACTGCAGCGGGTAGGCGAGTGTTTTGAAAGCCTGCAGCACCGGCTGGTTGAGGCGCAGAGGCACGCCGACGACGAGGGTGAGCAGGGTGTTGGAACCGAGGATCGGAAACAGGCCGAGGGTGACGCCCCAGGCGATGGCGGCCGCCAGCTTGGGCGGGGTCACGCCCTGGGTGAGCTGCTGCAGCACCGGGCGCACGACCCAGCGGCGCAGCAGGTCCTCGCGCGCCGGCGTTTTCATGCCGGGTTCCTCCGCAGCAGCACCGCCTCCACCCCGGCGCTGGCCGGCACGCGGAAGAGCTGGATCAGGGCGTACACGGCCATGGCGATGTTGCCGAGCAGGAGCACGCCGACCAGCCAGGCGAGACGCGCCGGCCAGGAACGCTCCTTGTAGGCGATCCAGCACCAGAACGTCAGGAAGCCCCAGTAGGCGTCGAAGAGCGTGGCGATGAACCAGGGATGCTGCCAGATCTCGCGCGGCAGCCGCCAGAGCGCCACCTCGGTGCTGGCCCAGCTGGTGACCGCCAGCATCGAGGCAAGCACGAGCAGGAAGAAGACGCGCAGCAGGACGATCATGACGGACTCACCAGGGACGGTGCAGGGACAGGTTGTTGGGGCGGGTGTACACCGCCTGGACGACGCTGATGTTGCGGGTGGCAAAGGCTGCCTCGCAGTACTTCAGGTAGTAGTTCCACTTGCGGATGAAGGTCTCGTCAAAACCGAGCGCGCGCACCTCGTCGAGCTTGGCATTGAAGCGCTCCTGCCAGAGCGAGAGCGTGCGCGCGTAGCCGGAGCCGAGGTCCTCGAGGCCGTGCAGGAAGAGGTCGCCCGCGCGGTTGATGGCGCGGTTGATGCGGTCCATGCTCAGCAGCAGCGAGCCCGGGAAGATGTGCTTCTGGATCCAGTCGACGCCGCGGCGCAGGGCCTCGTAGCGGCAGTCGGGCACGGTGATCACCTGGAAGGCGAGCAGCCCCTGGGGTTTCAGCAGGCGCTGGCACTGGGCGAAGAAGCCGTCGACGTAGGCGTCGCCCACCGCCTCCAGCATTTCGATCGAGGCGATCTTGTCGAACTGCCCCTCGATGTGGCGGTAGTCCTGCAAACGGATTTCGACGAGGTGCTCGAGTCCCTCGCGGCGCACGCGCTCGCCGGCGAAGTTGAACTGCTCCTGCGAGATCGTCACCGCGGTGACCCGGCAGCCGTGCTCGCGCGCGGCGTGCGTACAGAAGCCACCCCAGCCGCAGCCGATTTCCAGCACGTGATCGCCGGGCCGCAGCTGCAGCTTTTGGCAGAGCGCCTCGTACTTTGAGAACTGGGCGTCTTCCAGGCTCTGCTCCGGATGTTCAAAGCGCGCCGCCGAGTAGGTCATGGTGGCGTCGAGCCAGAGCGAATAAAAATCGTTCCCGAGGTCGTAGTGCTCGGCGATGTTGCGCCGGCTCATGCGCACGCTGTTCGGTCGCAGCAGGTGCAAAACGCGGTCGGTCCAGCGCAGCAGATTGAGCCCGGGCAGGCGGCTCGACGAGGCCTGGCTGCCCTGCAGGTCATGCAGGTTGACGATGAACCAGGAGATGACCGCGGCGATGTCGTCGG
The DNA here is from genome assembly GCA_966252325.1 of uncultured bacterium. Classification (GTDB taxonomy): domain Bacteria; phylum Verrucomicrobiota; class Verrucomicrobiia; order Verrucomicrobiales; family Verrucomicrobiaceae; genus Prosthecobacter. Next base: position 23,689 of record CBINON010000050.1, read on the forward strand.
TGTCCCAGTCGCCCGCGGTGTAGGCCTCGCCGAGGCCGATGTTGCCGTGCAGGACGCAGCGGCGGAAAAAGTCGTCGGGCCGGCGCACGCGCAGCTCCGCCGTGGCCGGCGCGGCGGGATCGCCGAAGTGCTCGGCCTGGCCGTCGGGCAGGACCAGGCGCAGGCCGCCGCGGCGCATCCGGCGCAGCAGGCGACGGACCAGGCGTTCGTGCAGGCCGGCGCGGTGGGCGACGGCATCGGCCGGCAGCTCACGGTCGGGAGTGTCGAGGGCGAGGGTCGGGTTCATGGGGCGGTGAGGGAGGGGTGGGGGCGGTGAACACCGCGCTGGAGATCGGGGCGGTCGCGCTTGCGCAGGAAGGGCAGGCGCAGGCGCCAGAGGCGGAAAGCGTGCCAGTGGATGAGAAAAACGACGCGCAGGGTGACCAGGGGATGCCGAAAAAAGCAGGAAAGCAGGGCGCGGTCGGTCAATTCCCGGCGCCGTCCGGTGAGGCGGGTGTGCAGGACGCGTTCGTGGCCGTCGCGATCGTCGACGATGAGGTCGAGGGTTTCCCCCGGCAGACCGAGCTGGAAGTCAAAGCGGAGCTCCAGGCCGAAGAAGGGCGAGACATAAAAGTGCTTGGGCGTGTCGAGCCGGAAGCGACCGTCTTCGAGGCGCGTGAGCACATAGGATTTCTGCTCGTGAAAGGTGTTGGTCACCTCGGCGACGGCGGCGACGGGGGCATCGTCGGCGTCGAAGGCGAAGTAGAAGCAGACCGGGTTGAAGACGTGGCCGAGCACGCGCGGAAAGGTGAGCAGGCGGACGCGCTCGATGCGGGCGGTGTCGACCCCGGCCTCGCTCAGGGTCAGCAGGACGTTCGCGCGCGCGCTGCCCTGGCCGCGGTCGAGGTGGTCGCGGTCGTGAAAGGCGAACAGCCCGGCGCGGTTGTGCTTGAGCAGGGCCAGGCCGCGATCGAGGGCGTCAAGTTCGTCGAGGTCGAGCCAGAGGTAAAAGACCCGGTGGCGAAACTGATACGTCTTCGGCGCGAGCCGATGGTGCATCACTTCGCCCTCGTAGATGGCCGAGTGCATGTCACCAGGGCTCCTCCCCGAGCAGGTCGCGGCACAGGTTGACGGCGGAGAGCAGGCCGTCCTCGTGGAAACCGTAGCGGAACCAGGCGCCGCAGTAGTAGGTGGTCTGGTCGCGGCCGAGCCGGTTGAGTTCGGGCAGGCGCGCCTGCGCATTGACGGCGTTGAGATCGAAGAGCGGGTGCTCGTAGGGAATGCGGCGGATCACCCGGCTCTCGTCGAGGCCTTCCGGCGCGTTGATGCTGACCAGGTAGTCGGTTTTGTCGGAGACGCCCTGCAGCCGGTTCATCCAGTAGTGCGTGCTGGGGCGCAGGGCGCCGTCGGGACCGAGTTCGACGCGGTAGTTCCAGGCCGCCCAGCAGCGGCGTTCGCGCGGCATGAAGCGCGTGTCGGTGTGCAGGGTGGCGAGGTTCGGCTGGTAGCGGAACCGGCTGAGCAGCTCGCTTTCCAGCGGGGTCGGGTCGGCCAGCAGCGCCAGGCTGGTCGGCGCGTGGGTGGCGAGGATGACCTTGTCGTAGGTCTCGGCGGCCTGGCCCTCGACGTGGACAATGACCTTGCCGTCCCGGCGCTCGAGCCGCTGCACCGGGGTGTCCAGCCGGATGCGGTCGCGGAAGGGCGCGACCAGTTTGCGCACGTACTGGCGTGAGCCGTCGACCACCGTCCACCAGGGGTGGCGGGTCTCCATGCCGAGAAAGCCGTGGTTGAACCAAAAGCGCATCAGCGTGCGCGCGGGGAAGTCGAGCATTTCCTCAGGGGGCGCCGACCAGACCGCCGCCCCCATGGGAATGAGGTAGAGATCGAGGAAGTCCTGGCCGTAGCCGCGGGCGGCGGCGTACTCGCGCAGGGTCATCGAGGCGTAGGCCGGGTCGTCGAGGGCGGCGAGGGTCTCCTGGTTGAAGCGGTGGATTTTCAGCAGGAAGCGCCAGAAGCGCGGGCTGAGCAGGTTTTTGCGCTGGCCGAAGATCCGGTCCAGGCTGCCGCCGTTCCACTCGTAGCCCGTGGGCTGGTGCGACAGGCTGAACGACATGTCTGTGCGCTTCGTCTCGACGCCGAGGTCGCGGAACAGCCGGCAGAGCAGGGGATAGGTCTGGTGATTGAAGACCATGAAGCCGGTGTCGATCGGCAGTTCGCGGCCGTCCTCGGACACCGTCACCGTGTTGCTGTGGCCACCGACGTGGCTGCCCGCCTCGTAGAGGGTGAGGTCAAAGCGGTGCTGGAGCAGGTGCGCACAGCCCAGCCCGGAAATCCCGGTTCCGAGGATGGCGAGGCGTGGCTTGTTCATGGGGGCGAGAGGCTTTGCAGTATTCGACTGCAGTCCGGCTTTGGATTCATGTGCTTGGCATTCCGTGAATTCCGTTGCCTGTGAGAGCCTGCCCCTTGTCGGCGTTGTGTCCGGCATGACTGCCTCCCGCTCCCTGACCCGCGACCTCCTGCACGGCGCCCTCGGCTTTGCCGTCGTCAGCCTGGCCTCCTTTTCCATTTGGGCCTTCGCCGCCGGCGCCTTCCGCCGGTTGGGCGGCGAACCGGCCATGTATGCCGCCATCGCTGTGGTCTTCCTCGGTCTGTCCGGTCTGGTCCTAGGGCCGCTGGCCGGTGGCGCCGGCCGCTTTTACCGGGTCTTCCTGCCGGCCTTCAGCGCCTATGCCGTGCTCTGGAGTGTCGCCTGGTTTGCCCTGCCCAACCGCAGCGGTGAATGGCTGGGCGCCCTGCTCGGCTGCGCCGCCTTCGTCGGCTTGGCGCGGGCACGGCTCGGCACGACCGCCGGCTGGCTGGCCCTGTTCACCGGCTTTTTCCTGCTGCACACCGCCGGTTATTTTGCCGGCAGCTGGGCGATGTACGATCACTGGCTGGCCCGTTTCAAGGCCGGCAATCCGGACGGCCTGACCGGGCCACAGGCGGCCGTTTTGGCCAAGCTGTCCTGAGGCCTCTGCTACGGGCTCGGCCTGGGCGCGGGGCTCGGCTGGCTGTTCCACCGGGCGCGTCCCCGCGCCTGAAACAGTTGCTCGCGGCCGATTCCGCGCCTAGATTGACCGTTCCATGGCCCTCGCAAAGATCACCCAGGTTTCCGGCACCGCTGTCCACGTCCCCGGCTCCGACATCGACACCGACCGCATCATTCCCGCCCGTTTCATGAAGTGCGTCACCTTTGACGGACTGGGCGAGTTCGCCTTTTACGACGTGCGCTTCGACAAGGACGGCAAGCCGACCGGCCACCCGCTCGATGACCCGCGCTTCCAGGGCGCCTCGATCCTGCTCTCGGGCACGAATTTCGGCTGCGGCAGCTCGCGCGAGCACGCCCCCCAGGCCCTCTACCGCTTCGGCTTCCGCGCGGTCATCGCCCAGAGCTTCGCCGAGATCTTCTTCGGCAACTGCACGACCCTCGGCATCCCCTGCGTCTGCGCCTCGGCCGAGGACATCGCCCGCATCGCCGCCGCCGTCGAGGCCAACCCGAAGCTGGAGGTCACCGTCGATGTCGCCAACCAGGAAGTCCGCTTTGGCGACCAGACCGCCAAGGTCGACCTGCCCGCCACCGCCCACGACGCCCTGACCAGCGGTCGCTGGGATCCGATCGGCGAACTGCTCGAGGCCAAGGACGCCATCCACGGCCGCATGCAGGCCATGGGCTGGGTCTGACGCGTTTTTCGGTTTCCGCGGCGCGCTTTCCGCTCTAGGCTGAAGTCTGCCATGAGCCTCATTCCCGAGCACCTGCGTTACCGCGACACCCACGAGTGGGTCGATCCGAGTCTGGAAGTCTCCCCCGTCGGCATCACCGACCACGCCCAGGCCGAGCTGACCGACGTCGTTTTCGTCGATCCCCCCAAGCTCGGGCCGGTGACGGCGGGCCAGCAGGTCTGCGTCATCGAATCGGTCAAGGCCGCCAGCGACATCTATGCGCCGGTGGCCGGTGAGATCGTCGAGGTCAATGCCGCGCTTGCCGGTGAACCGGGCCTGATCAACAGCGATCCCTATGGCGCCGGCTGGATCTTCAAGATGAAGGTTGCGCCCGGTGCCGCCGATGCCCTGATGGACGCCGCCGCCTACCAGGCGCACATCGGCTGACCTCTGGCCTGTGTTTGTCTCTGGTCGCCACAGCCGAGGCATGGTAATTTTGGCGCATGAAAAATGCCGCCCTAGTCCTGCTCGGCCTGACCTCGGCCGGTTCGTTGCTGGCCCTCGCCTGGGTGCTCGGCCGTTCGCCTGAGCCGGATCCGCGGTTGGCCGTGTTGGAGACCGAACTGACCGAGGCCAAGCGCACCATCGCCAGCCTGAAGCGCGAGCTGGAGCGGCGCGCCGAGCGACCGGCCCCACCGCCGGTGGCGGCGGCACAGGCACCCGCGGCACCGGCCGCCGCCCCCGCGTCACCGAGCCGGGCCGGCCTGCGGGAAATGATGAACGCGCCCGGCATGCGCGAGGCCATGGAGCGGCAGCAGGCGCTGCAGATCGACATCGCCTACGCGCGGTTGTTCGACCAGCTCCAGCTCAGCCCGCAGGAGCGGGAGCATTTCAAGAAGCTGCTGGTGGAGCGCCAGAAGACGCAGACCGAGCTCAGCCTGAAATTGATGGATGACACGCTGACGTCAGCGCAGCGGCAGGAGATCGGCGAGCAGATCGACCGGCAGCGCACGGCCTTTGACGACACGATCCGCCAGTTCCTCAATCACGACGACGACTGGCAGTCGTTCCAGCACTGGGAAAAAACCCTGCCCGAGCGCAGCCAGTACGAAATGCTCGGCAAGGGGCTGTTTGCTTCCTCGGCGGAGCCGCTCAGCGCGCAGCAGGAGCAGCAGCTCATCGATCTCATGGCCGAGGTGCGCGCCCGGCCCGGCAGCGGCGGCAACCTGGCCGGCAAGACCAATCTGGATCCGTCGCTGCTGACCGACGACCTGGTCAAGCGCCAACTCCAGCAAATCGAAGTCAACGGCCGCATCGTCGCCGAACGCGCCGCCGAGTTCCTCACCCCGGCCCAGCTGCAGACCCTGAAGACCTACCAGGAACAGACCGCCAGCATGACCAAGACCGGCATCGAGATGTCGAAGATGCTGTTCCCGCAGAAGAAGTAGGACTCAGCCGGGCTAGAATGCTCCCTCACGACACTGCATTGGCAAACTGCTGGGGCGGCGGTGACAGGTACAACGGATACCAATCAGCAGATCCCATGCTTGAACACCAGATAACTCCACTGGTCATGAGGTGGAGAAAGTGTCAAAAATCGACTCCTGACCCTTTCCTGCAGGGCCTTCAATGATCCACTGCACACAAGATGTCAGGTGAAATATTAACTCGGCAAATAAATTTTATTTGTGAATCATTCCAAAAGTTGCCAGGAGGAGGTAGTTATGGCCGCAAGTAAAAGCAAGTTCCGTCGGCACCTTCTGGACCGCATCACCCCCTGCCTCGAGTCACAAGGCTTCAAGAGATGGAAGCCGGCAGGTCTTGTGCCTTTTGCCTGTTACGAGCGGTATCGGCAGCGCAAACGAGACCTTGTGGACATCCAGTTCGACAAATGCGGCAGGTTGGCCTTCTTCGTGAACTTGGCCTCGATCAGTGGTGAGACGGTGGAAACGATGTTTGAAGGTGTCATGCCTGGTAGCCAGGTCACAACCGCTCATCTGCATGAAGGATGCCGCCTGCAAGGCGGCCGAATGTCGTCCGCTTTCAAAGCTTCATGGCTGGCCCGTCTTCGCGGGCCAGAGCATTCATCCGAGCAAGTCTCAAAATTGTTTAAGAGCCGTTTCACTGAGGCGCTGGACTGGTTCGAGTCAGGCACAGCCGGCACACACATCCGCATGTATCGCCTATGATGAGGAAAAGGTCAGTGAATGGACCGGGGAAGATGCTAGAGTGCGAAAATGAAGGCCGAAATTGCCAACAAAAAGATGGGTCTTTGGCAATTAGCGCGGTTGGAGATCGAGGGAACCGAGGAAAAAGAGGATGCGAGTTCTGAAGCGTGAGAAGAGATGAAAACCTCTGGCTGCAGATTTGAGGCTCTGGATGCGGCTGTTGAATGCCTCACTCATGGCGTTGGTGATGCGGTGTGTCAGGTAGTTGAGCAGGCCATGCAGATGGGCTTTGAGGGTCTGCGCCGCCCTGACTACAAACGGCAGGCGACTGCGAATGGCACGTGCATACCAGCGTTGGAAAAACGCCTGGGCCTGTTGAGGATCGCTGTGGTTCCAAAACTCGCCAAACAACACGCGGTGGTGCCACGCCCGCGCCGTCTTCAAATCACGCGCCACAAGCTCTTGGAAGCTCAGGAAGCGGTCCTCGCTCATGTGGCCAGGATCGTAAAGCCAATCATAGCGAGTCGACTTGAGGATCTGATCCCCCTGCGCCTTCAAACGTGCGTGCTCCTGGCGCCGCGTTCTGTCCACCGCCTGCCCCAGCAGCGCAGAGACATGGAACTTGTCGTAAACAATGTCCGCCTGCGTGATCCGGCCCCCGAAAGTCAGACATGGCGCAGTGAGAGTCGAGCGGTTAAAACGAACCGCGAGACACCATGAAAAGGAGACACAGCCCAGAGCAAATCATCAAGATCCTCAAGACCGTCGAGAATGGCAGCCGCCTCGGCGACGTGTGCCGTGAGCACAACATTAGCGAGCAAACCTACTACCGATGGAAACGCAAATACGGCGGCATGGAGCCCAATGAGGCCAGGCGAATGAAGGACCTGGAGGAGGAAAATCAGCGGCTCAAGCGCCTGGTGGCTGACCAGGCTTTAGAGAAGATGCCAGGCATGCTGTGCACAAATCGACGGAGAAAAGATGCCAGGCATGCTGTGCACTTGACTGCGGAAATGAGCATGCGATATTGACACATGAAAACGAGGCAAAACGTTGGAAGCGAGTCGTCTGGGGAGAAGGATCCGCTGGTGGGGATTGAGGCAAAGACGGGGCCTTATCCTGCCGCGCGTTCGTGGTCGGGTGGGCGGCGGCGGGTGCTGGGGCGGGAGGTCTGGGAGACGAACACCTACCATGTCATGTCGCGCACCTGCGGCGGCGAGGTCTTCTTCGATGACG
>CBINON010000051.1:0-28556 GCA_966252325.1 uncultured bacterium
CTCCACTCTCCACTCTCCACTCTCCACTCTCCACTCTCCACTCTCCACTCTCCACCCGCACAAAAGGCTGTTCAGGATTCGCGGCACCTGCTAAGGCTGCAGGCTCCAACGCGTATTTCCCCTCACATGAACCGCCGCCATTTCCTCGCCAGCAGCCTCGGCCTTGCCGCTGCCTCCCCCCTCGCCGCCATCGGCCCCATCCAGCGCGCCGGCCAAAGCCGCATGCAGATCGGTGTCGCCGCCTACAGCTTCCGCGAGGCCTTCCAGTGGAGCCGCGGCAAGGAGCAGAAGGTGGCGGGCCGCAAACCCTGGAGCATCCTCGACTTCATCGACTGGTGCGCCGATCACCAGGTGCCGGGCGCCGAGGTGACCAGCTACTTCTTCCCGCCCGATGTCGACGAGGCCTTCCTGCTGGAAGTCCGCCGCCATGCCTACCTGCGTGGCGTCCAGCTCGCCGGCACCGCCGTCGGCAACAACTTCGCCCTGCCCAAGGGGCCCGAGCTCGACGCGCAGATCGCCGACGTGAAGAAGTGGATCGATCACGCCGCCGTCATGGGCGCCCCGCACATCCGTGTCTTCGCCGGCCCGGTGTCGAAGAAGCTGTCGATTGAGGAAGCGGTCGCCAACTGCACGGCCGCCTACCAGGAATGCCTCGATCACGCCGGCAAAAAGGGGGTCTTCCTCGGCCTGGAAAACCACGGCGGCATCGTCGCCGAGCCCGACAACCTGGTGAAGATGGTGCGCGCCGTGAACAGCCCCTGGGCCGGCATCAACTTCGACAGCGGCAACTTCCACACCGAGGATCCCTACGGCGACCTCGCCAAGATCGCCCCCTACGCGATCAACGTGCAGCTCAAGATGGAGATGCGCGCCAAGGGCGTCGAACGCAACCAGCCGGGCGAGCCGACCGACATCCCGCGCGTGCTGAAGATTCTGCGCGAGGCCAATTACCAGGGCTGGTTCACGATCGAGTTCGAGGAGAAAAAGGATCCCTTCGTCGAGGTGCCGAAGATCCTCGAACGCCTGCGTCCGCTGCTGGCCTGATTTCCCCCATGAAAGCCTGGTTGCTGCCCCTCTGCCTGCTCACTTCCGTCCACGCCGAGCTGACCGAGGAGCAGCGGCGCGTGCCGGTGGAACAACCGCCCGCCGATCCCGCCGCGGCGAAGATCGTGCTGGTGGCGGGGTCCCCCAGCAACCGCCCCGGCCAGCACGAGTACTTCGCCGGCTGCGCCCTGCTCATGGACTGGCTCAACCAGGTGCCGGGCGTTGCACCGGTGCTGGTCGCCGAGGGCTGGCCGCGGGATGCCTCCGTCTTCGAGGGCGCGCGCTCAGTCCTGTTCTTCCTCGACGGCGGCAGCAAGCTGTCCTTCCTCGAACCCGCGCGCCTGGAACGCCTGCGCGCCCTCGCCGCCGCGGGCACAGGCTTTGCCGTCCTGCACCAGGCAGCCGAATGCCCGCCGGCGCTGGCCGCCGATTTCAAGGCCTGGTTCGGCGCGGTTTTCCAGAGCGACATCGGCTGCCGGGGCCATTGGGACGTGCGCTTTGCGACCCTGCCGCCCCATGACATCACCCGCGGCCTGCAACCCTTCGAACTGCTCAAGGATGGCTGGCTGTACAACCTGCACTTTGCCGAAACCGGCGTCACGCCTCTGCTCGCATGCGCCATGCCGGACAGCAGCCGCAAGACCGCCGATGCCAAGGCTCACGCCGGTCGCGAGGAAGTGGTCGCCTGGGCCTACGAACGCCCCCATGGCGGCCGCAGCTTCGGCTTCACCGGCTGCGACCTGCACGCCAACTGGGCCGAACCCAACCAGCGCCGCCTGCTGCTCAACGCCCTGCTCTGGACCGCCCGCCTGCCCGTGCCGGCGGACGGTGTCGACTCGACCGTGAGCGATGCCGACCTGAAAAAAAACTGGGACCGCAAGGTCTTCCTCAAGAAGGCCGCCGCCAAACAATGACGTCGACGCGGGCGGTTTCGCGCGTAACCTTCTTTGCGGGGCTGCGTCTGCCCTGTTGAACCGATGTTGCGTCTGCTCGCCATCCTGCTCGCCCTGACCGCCCAGGCCCTGCCTGCGCAGGTGCTCGCGGCGTGGTGCGCGGAACCCGCGGCCTGCGCCTGCTGTGCCAATGCCTGCCCCTGCCTGGAGCCGGCCGAGGAATCCGAAACGCCGCTGCTGCCAGCGCCCTCGCGCGAGGTCGAACCCCGCTGGCAGGCGCTGGTGCCAACGGCTTGGGCACACCCGCCGGCCGCCCAGCCGCGGCGGTCCAGTCACCGGTCGCCCCGGATGGGCGCCGATCCACCCGGTCGCCCGGTCTCGGGCGCGCGCGCCCAGGCGCTGCTCGGCGTGTTTTTGCATTGAGAGGGGTCACTCCCTGAAGCCGCCGCCCGCGCCTGCGGGGATCTCGGCGCGTCTCGTTCGGTCCACCCCGGATGCTCCATGCCCATGAACCGCCTTGTTTTTGCCCTGCTTTTCCTGCCCCTGCAGGCCGCCCTGGCCTGCGACACCTGCAAGACGCCCTCCGCGCCCCGCGGCCGGGTCGTCGAATACGACCTCCACATCGCCGAACAAACCGTGCAGCCCGCCGGCCGTGCTGTGCGCGGCCTGACGATCAACGGCGGCATTCCCGGCCCCGTGCTGCGCTTCCGCGAGGGCGACTTCGCCCGCATCCGTGTCCACAATCACCTCAAGAACGAGGAGACCTCAACGCACTGGCACGGCCTGCTGCTGCCCAACGTCCAGGACGGCGTGCCGCATGTCACCACACCGCCGATCCGGCCCGGACAGACCCACACCTTCGAGTTCGACCTGCGCCACAGCGGCACCTACTGGTACCATTCGCACACCCACTTCCAGGAACAGAGCGGGGTGTATGGCGCCGTCGTCGTTGAACCGCGCGGGGGCGAGCCGGTGCAGGCTGATCGCGAGCACGTGCTCGTTTTGTCCGACTGGACCAACATGGACCCGCACGAGGTCATGCGCCTGCTCATGCGCGGCAGCGACTACTTCGGCCTGATGCGGCGCAATGCCCAGTCGATCCTCGGCGCCTGGCGCGCCGGCCGCCTCAAGGATTACTTCCAGCGCGAGTGGGATCGCATGCTGCCGATGGACATCTCCGACGTCGGCTACCACGCCTTCCTCCTCAACGGCCAGCGCGACCTCCAACTCGAGGGCAAACCCGGTGAACGCCTGCGCCTGCGCCTCATCAATGCCTCGGCCGCCACCTACTTTTACCCGCACGCCTCCGCCGGCCCGCTGACGATCGTCGCCGCCGACGGCCCCCCGGTTGAACCTGTCGCCGTCGATCGTTTCCTTATGGCGATCGCCGAAACCTACGACGTCATCGTCACCGTGCCGCCCACCGGTCAGTACGAACTGCGTTTCACCGCCCAGGATGGCAGCGGCCATGTCTCCGCCTACTTCGGCACGGGAACCCTGACGCCCGCGAAGGATCCGCCCCGCCCGGATCTCTACCGCATGAGCGAGATGCTGCGCCTGGCTCTCGCCGAACAGAAGGACGACCCGCGCGCGGCCCTCAACCTGCCGCGCCCCGGCTCGCCCTACCGGCTGTTGCGTGCCCGCTCTGACACCGCCCTGCCCTCCCACCTGCCGCGTCGGCGCATCTCCCTGCACCTGACGGGCGACATGAACCGCTATGTCTGGGGTTTCGATGGCAAGACCATCGCCCAGGAACCCTACATCCCCATCCGCAAGGGCGAGATTGTCGAGTTGGAACTCGTCAACGACTCGATGATGCACCATCCGATCCATCTGCACGGGCACTTCTTCCGTCTGCTCATGGGCCAGGGCGCGCGCTCACCGTTGAAACACACCGTCGATGTGCCGCCCATGAGCCGTCGGTTGGTCGAATTCGAGGCGAACGAAGAGAAGGACTGGATGTTCCACTGTCACATCCTCTACCACATGATGAGCGGCATGGCGCGGGTGTTCCGCTATGAGCCTGAGCCGCTGCGGCACATGCCTCACAGCAGCACCCTCGCCGATGCCACCCAAATCGGCATGACGCCGGATCCGGCGGCGCACGGCCACACCGGCGGTCTCGGGGAGCACGCCCATGACATGGCGCATCTCTGGGGTGCCGCCTCCGTGCAGAGCCACATGAGTGAAGGCCTGCTCACCTGGATGAATCCGAAGAACGACCTGCTGCTCGGCTGGGAGGTCGGCTGGGAGGGTGTGGACAAACCCGAGTACGAGGTCGATGCCCTCTACCAGCGTTACTTCAATCTCAACTTCCAGGCCTTTGCCGGGGCACGCTTCACCAACCAGGAGGAGGCCGGGAACCGTGCCCTGGCCGGCTTCAACTACCGACTGCCGCTGATGGCCTGGCTCAACACCACGATCGACAGCGAGGGCGACGGCCGCGTCACCCTGTCGAAGTCCTTCCGCCTCACTTCCCGACTGTCGGCCTGGGGCGAGGTCTTTTACGACACCGGCAGCAAGTGGGAGTGGACCGCTGGTGCCGACTGGACGCTGAACCGCCACGCCTCACTCATCGCCCAATACCACTCCGACTACGGCCTCGGCGCCGGCGTCCTGCTGCGCTTCTGACCGACTTCATTCGTCAATCCACCCCGCAATCCACAATCCGAAATCCGCAATCCATGAAAACCGCCCTCCTCCTCCTCGCCACTGCCGGCCTCTTCGGCCTCACCTCCTGCGCCGGCACCGCCGGTGCCAAGCCCTACCCGCTCGACGTCTGCCTCGTCAGCGGCAACGAACTCGGCAGCATGGGCAAGCCGGTCACCTTCGTCCATGAAGGCCAGGAGGTGAAGCTCTGCTGCCGCCCCTGCCTCGATGACTTCCAGGCCGACCCGGACAAATACCTGGCGAAACTGAAGTGACGCCCGCGACGGCACTCAACCGCAGTCGCAGTCGAGGCAGCCATGGGTCGCGCAGGCGCGACAGGTGCGTTCGACCTGCTCGCGCAGCCGCCGGCGGGCGCGCAGCAGGCGCACGTTGACCGTGTTGACGCGCTCACCCGCGGCACGGGCCAGCTCGCTGGCCGACTCGCCGCCCAGATCGACCCGGCGCAGCAGTTCGGCATCGGCCTCGGGCAGGGCCGGCAGCAACTTCAGCACGCACTGGCAGAGCGCCGCGACATCCTCCGGTGCCGGGGCCTCCGGCAGTTCCACGGCGTATTTGGCAAGCGCCTGGTCGCGCGCCGTGCGCCGCCGGTGGGCGTCGATGATCGCGTTGCGCAGCACCCGGTAAAACCAGGTTACCGCACCCTCGGCATCCTCGGGCACGGCATCCGCCTTCAGCGCCTTGAGCAGGCAGTCCTGGACGAGGTCGGCGGCCAGTTCCGGATCGCCGGTGCGTGAACGAACAAAACCGACGAAGGCCTCCAGATGCTCGAGCAGCGGCGAGGTGGACATGTTGGCAAGTCTGCCACAGATTTGCCCAAAGTCCCTCGGTAACACTTTTGTACCTGCCGCGTGGACAGGGATGCGGCGACCGCCGCCCACATCGCCATGAAGCCCGAATCCCACGCCACCCCTTCCTGCTGCCACACTCCGCCACCGGAGCCGGCCTCATCCTGCTGCCACCCGCCGGTTCCCAAGCCGGCCTGCTGCCACGAAGCCCCGCCCGCGCCCTGCTGCCACGGCGGACAGGGCGGGCACCACCACCACGACCCCGCCATCCGCCCGTCTGCCTCGGCGAAGTACTTCTGCCCGATGTGCCCGGGTGTCGAATCGGACAAGCCCGGTGCCTGCCCGAAATGCGGCATGGCCCTGGAACGCAACCCGGCCTTCGGCCGCGCCGAGGCGGGCGAGGACGACGCCGAGCTGCACGACATGCAACGCCGCCTGGTCTGGAGCAGCCTGCTCACCCTGCCGGTCTTTGTCCTGGCCATGGCCCACCTCGTGCCGGCCTGGCGCCACGCCGAGTGGGCCGACGGCACCGTTGCGCGCTGGCTGCAGTTCGGCCTCAGCACACCGGTCGTGCTCTGGGCCGGCGCGCCCTTCTTCGCCCGCGCCTGGCTCTCGCTCCGCCACCGCAGCGCCAACATGTTCACCCTCATCGCCCTCGGCGTCGGCGCCGCCTGGGCCTTCAGCGCGACGGTCCTGCTGGCCCCCCGGCTCTTTCCGGCCAGCCTCGCCGGCGAGCACGGCCGCCTGCCGCTCTATTTCGAGGCGGCCGCGGTCATCCTGGTGCTGGTCCTGCTCGGCCAGGTGCTGGAACTGCGGGCGCGCGCACGGACCGGCGGCGCCCTCCGCGAACTGCTCGGCCTGCAGCCGAAAACCGCGCGCTTGGTGACCCCCGAAGGCGACCGCGAGGTGCCGCTCGACGAGGTGCAGCCCGGCGACCGCCTGCGCGTGCGCCCCGGCGAAAAAGTGCCGGTGGACGGCCGCGTGCTGGAGGGCGTCAGCCATGTCGATGAAGCCATGCTCACCGGCGAGCCCGAACCCGTGCGCAAGGAGCCGGGCGCCCATGTCTCCGGCGGCACCCTCAACCAAAACGGCAGCCTGGTCATGGAAGCGCTGCGCGTCGGCGGCGAAACCACCCTCGCCCAGATCGTTCGCCTGGTCGGCGAAGCCCAGCGCAGCCGCGCACCGGTCCAGGCCCTGGCCGACAAGGTGGCCGCCTGGTTCGTGCCGGCCGTGGTCGCCACCGCGGTGCTGACCTTCATCCTCTGGCTCTGGCTCGGCCCGGGCCTGGCCCATGCCCTTGCCAGCGCGGTCTCGGTGCTCATCATTGCCTGTCCCTGCGCCCTCGGCCTCGCCACACCGATGAGCGTGACGGTCGGCGTCGGCCGCGGCGCCCAGATGGGCGTGCTCATCCGCGAGGCCGCCGCCATCGAAAAACTGGCGTCCCTGAACACCCTCGCGGTCGACAAGACCGGCACCCTCACCGTCGGCCGGCCGGAACTCGTCGGTGTGCTGCCCACTGGCGCCGAAACCGCGGACGAGACGACGCTGCTGCGCCTGGCGGCCGCCCTGGAACGCGGCAGCGAACACCCGCTTGCCCTGGCCCTGCTGCGCGCCGCCGAGGCCCGCCAACTCGTCCTGCCCGAGGCGGAGGACTTTCACAGCACCCCGGGCGGCGGCGTCACGGGCCGGGTCGACGGGCATGCCATGGCGATCGGCAAGGCCGACTTCCTGCGAGCAACCGGCGTCCGCGGCGTGGAAGTGCTGGAAGCCCTTGCCGCCCCCCGCCAGGCTGAGGGCCAAACGGCCGTGCTGCTCGCCGTTGACGGTGCGGGTGCGGCCGTGTTCGTGGTCGCCGACCCCGTCAAGCCGACCACGCCCGCCGCGCTCGACGAACTGCGCGGGCTCGGTGTCGAACTCGTCCTGCTCACTGGCGACAACGAACGCACCGCCGCCCATGTCGCCGGCAGCCTCGGCCTGACGCGCTGGCACGCCGGGGTCAGCCCGCAGGAAAAGCACGCCGTCATCGCCTCGCTCAAGGGCCCGAACCGCGTCGTCGGCATGGCCGGCGACGGCGTCAATGACGCGCCCGCCCTGGCCGCGGCCGATGTCGGCATCGCCATGGGTACGGGCACCGACATCGCCATGGAGAGCGCGCCGGTCACCCTCGTCGGCGGCGACCTGCGCGGCCTGGTCCACGCGATCCGCCTTGGCCGCGCCATGCGCCGCAACATCCACCAGAACCTGCTTTTTGCCTTCCTTTACAATGCGCTCGGCATCCCGGTCGCCGCCGGCCTGCTCTATCCCTGGACCGGCCTGTTGCTCAGCCCCATGCTCGCCGGCGCGGCGATGAGCCTCAGCTCGGTCTCCGTGATCGCCAACGCCCTGCGCCTGCGCCGGGCGAGGGTCTGAAAAGTCGCCGAGGAAGACCTGTCGCCCCTTGCAAAACGATGGCCACTTGCCTGGGCAAGTGGCCATCTGGGCAACCGGAAGTGGAAATCTGCCGGCTGTGCGGCCTCAATCGTGGTCGAGGAAGCCCGGCAGCATGACGTTCATCGGGAAGGCGCCGCCGGAGTGCGGACCAAAGAAGAAGCGCAACATCGTGCTGGCCGTCCAGACGTCCTTGCCGCCGAGGCGGGAGTATTCGATGCCGGTCATCAGCTTGAGCCGGTGCTTGGCGATGTAGTAGTTGAAGCCGAGATAACCGGCCTGGTAGAACTTCCCGTCCGGCAGACCGGCGGGCTGCTCGTAGCGCTTCTGCGCTTCCAGGCCGTCCTCATGGGTGGCGGCGGCGATCTGGTAGCGCAGGACCATCTGCAGGTTGTTGGTCAGGAAATAACCCGGCTGAATGTTGAGGCCGATCGCATCGCCGCGATCCTTGCTGCTGCCAAAGGTCGCCTCCGTCACCAGCGAGCCGGAGCCTTCGGTCAGGATCAGCGCCGACGACACGCCATGGCGGAAGTAGTCCATGTTGGTCGCCGGTTCGTTGGCGTCGCTCTGCAGGTAGGTGAGGTGGACATGGGCGGTGTCGGTACCAAAAGACTTGCCGAGGTCGTAGTAGGCGGCGGCGAGGTAGGACCAGCCTGAGTTGAACTCGGTGAAGGCGCGGCCCATGTCCCAGCCGGTGGCGTTGGAGAACAGGCCGGTGTAATAGGTCAGGCCGCCGACCTTGCCCTGCAGGGTCACCGCCGGCGTGTAGTCGAGGCCAAACATGTTGGTCAGCTGCGAGCGCTCCAGATAGTTGATGTAGCGGCTGGAGACGTTGCGGTCGTGGGTGAAGCGATGCTTCTGCTGGCCGATCGTCAGGGCGATCTCCGGAGTGAAGGCCCACTGCACCCAGAGCTCGGTGAAGCCGTTGTAGAAGGGATCGATGTCGCTGCCGCTGACCATCTGCGCGTGCAGGGTCATCTTTTCGAACAGCTTGGCCTGCCCGCCCATGCGCAGACGCCGGGTCTCAAAACCGACGTCATCGCCGGCACTGCCCTCGGACCAATGGTACTGGCCGTGATAACGACCGAGCAGCCAGAGTTCCTGCAGCCACGGATGGTCCGGATCCTTGTGCAGCAAGCCCAGATTTTCCAGCTTGTCACCCAGCCAGTGCGAACTGAGGGCGCTGGAAATCAGCTCGGCCGTTTTGCCACCCGGCTCGGCAGCCGGCGCGGGGGCGAGGCCACCCAACAGGGCGAGACTGCAGGCGGTCAGCGGACGCCAAAAGTGACAAAATCGATGAAGAACGGGTTGGGAGTGCATGGTTTGTGTCGGGAGGTTCACAGAACAACCACAAATGCTGTCACTGGCGAGCGCCTCAGTGTGACACTTTTGTTACAAAGAGGAGGTTTGTGTGACGTTTTCGACGGATGGCCGGTGACAAGGCGGTTTCCCCTGCGCAAAGACCGCTCCGGGCGGCGTTTACCTCGCCCATGTCCCAGCCCGCCAGCCTCCGCCGCGTGGTCGCCGCCAGTTTCATCGGCACAACGATCGAATGGTACGACTTTTTCCTCTACGGCACTGCGGCCGCCCTGGTGTTCGACCGGTTGTTCTTCCCGAATTTCGATCCCTTTGCCGCCAAGATGGCCGCCTTCGCCACCTTCGCGGTCGGCTTCTTCGCGCGCCCGCTCGGCGGCATCGTCTTCGGACATTACGGCGACAAGGTCGGTCGCAAGGCCATGCTGGTCACCACCCTCATGCTCATGGGCGTGGCCACCGTGTTCATCGGCCTGCTGCCAACCTATGAGCAGATCGGCGTGGCGGCGCCGGTGCTGCTCGTGCTGCTGCGTTTCACCCAGGGCTTCGGTGTCGGCGGCGAGTGGGGCGGCGCGGTGCTCATGGCGGTCGAGCACGTCCACGAGGGCCGGCGCGGGTTCCACGCCAGCTGGGTGCAGGCCGGCGTACCCGTCGGCCTGCTGCTCGCCAACGGTGTCTTCCACCTCGTCTCGTCGATGGACGAGGCCGCCTTCCTGAGCTGGGGCTGGCGCATCCCCTTCCTGCTCGGTGTCCTGCTGCTCGCCGTCGGCCTGTTCATCCGCCTGGCCATCCTCGAAAGCCCGATCTTCGAGCAGGCCAAGCAGCAGGCGCCACCGCCGAAGATCCCCATCCTCGCCGTCCTGCGCGAGCACCCGCGCAATGTCGTCCTGGCCATGGGCGCGCGCTTCGCCGAGAACGCCTTTTTCTACATCTTCACCGTACTCGTCCTCAGCTACGGCTCCCAGCAGCTCGGTCTCGCCAAACCCGACCTGCTCAACGCCGTCCTGCTCGGCTCGGCCGCCCAACTGGTCTTCATCCCCTGGTTCGGCGCCCTCTCCGACCGCCTCGGCCGACGCCCGGTCTATCTCGGCGGCGCCCTTTTCCTTCTGCTCTTCGCCTTCCCGTTCTTCCAGCTCCTGGAAACCCGCCAACCCGGTCTCGTCCTACTGGCGGTCGTTATCGGCCTGATCGGGCACGCCGCCATGTATGGCCCGCAGGCGGCTTTCTTTTCCGAGTTGTTCGGCACCCGCGTCCGCTACAGCGGCGCCTCGCTCGGTTACCAACTCGCCTCCCCCCTCGCCGGCGGCCTCGCCCCACTCATCGCCACCGCCCTGCTCGAATGGAGCGGCGGCAAACCCTGGCCGGTCGCCCTCTACCTCTGCGCCATGGCCGTCATCACCCTGATCTGCGTCTGGCTGGCCGAGGAAACCCATCGCAAGGACCTGCGCTAAATTTTGGGCTTTCGCTTTTTGGATTACACCTGTAATCTAGGATTACACTTGTAATTCGAGAAAATGCGCGCCGCCCCCCGCATCTCCGACGCCGAATGGACCGTGATGAACGTCCTCTGGACCCGCGGCCCCAGCACCCTCGCTGAGGTCGTGCGCGAGCTGGACGGCCGGCTGCACTGGAAACCGCGTACGGTGCAGTCGCTCATCCGTCGCCTCGTCGACAAGGGCGCGCTTGCCGTCGACAGCTGCGGCCGCGAATTCCGCTACCTCCCGGCCGTCGAGCAGTCGCGCTGCCAGCTCGCCGAGAGCCGCAGCTTCCTCGACCGCGTGTTCAGCGGCCAGCTCACCCCGTTTGTCGCCCACCTCGTGGAGCGGGAGGCCGTCTCCAGGGACGATCTCGCCGCCCTGCGTGCCATGCTCGATGATGCCGAGAAGAAGCTGAAACCCTGAGCCGTCATGAACGCCGACGCCCTGCTCCACTGGCTCCAGCGCACCAGCCTGGAGGCGAGCTTGCTCATCCTCGCCGTGCTCGGCCTGCGCGTCGCACTCGGCAACCGCCTCAGCCCCGGCTGGCGCCTTGGGCTCTGGCTGCTCGTGGGTCTGAAGCTGCTGGTGCCGGCCTGCATTCCGGCCGGATGGGGCCTTGGCATGCTGGGCCGGGGACCTGATGACCGGATGGCCCTCGTTGACCGCAGTGACCGCGGCACCGCCGGGCCTGCCCTCCAGGCAGCTGTGCCCAGCCTGGCCCGCGCTGCCGCCCCAGCGGCCCCGGGATCCCTCTCCCTGCGTCAGGGCGTTCTCGGAGTCTGGCTGCTCGGCTGCTTGACGGTGCTCGGGGTCGCCCTGCTGCGCCAGCGCCGTTTCCATCGCCCGCTCGCCGCACGCCCGCTCGCCGATGACCCGCAACTGCTGGCTCTGCTTCGCCGGCTCGCCGTGCAGGCCCGGGTGCCGACCCCGCGTATCCGCCTCACCGCGCCGGGCACCCCGCCGGCGCTCGTCGGGCTGCGCCACCCAACCCTGCTGCTGCCCTGCGACTGGCCCGACCGCTTCAGCGAGCGCAGCCTGCGCCACGTCCTGCTGCACGAACTGCTGCACATCCGCCACCACGACCTGTTTTGGAACTGGCTCGCCACCGCCGTGCAGGCGCTGCACTGGTTCAATCCGCTCGTCGGGTTTGTCGTCTCACGCTTCCAGGCCGACCGTGAACTGCGCTGCGATGCCGGCGCGCTGGCGATCCTCGCTCCCGGCGAACGCCTCGACTACGGCCGCACCCTGCTGCGCATCCAGGAAAGCTTTTTCGCACCGCCGAGCCTGGCAGGGCTGGCTCCCTGTGTGCGTCACCACCCCACCCTGCGCCAACGCCTGCTCATGATCACCAACCCAACCCGCCGCCAACCCCTCCTCCAGGCCCTGCTCGTATTAACGCTCGGCGTGCTGGCCGGCTACTCTTTCACCACCGCCCGCGCGGCCGAGAAAGAAGTGCCACCGAAACTCCGCGAAGGCGCTGCCACGCAGCCGTCGGACCGGCCCGACAAGTCCGACTCGTCCGATCGGGCAACTCCGAAACGCGAATCCGGCAACCCCAGCGCCGAACGCGAGGGCAGAAATCAACCCGTCCCCCGTGACGGTGACCGCCCGCGCAGCGGCGCACGGGATGGCGACACCCCGCGCACCGGCCCGCGTGATGGCGACCGTCCCAAGACCGGCCCGCGTGACGGCGACCAACCCCGCACCGGCGAGCGCGACAGCGGCAAACCCTCGGCCGAAACCGGACGCCGGCCCAGCCCGGAGGCGGACGCCCGGCGCGCCGACGGCAAAGTTCTCGCCCTGCATGTCACGGCCGGTGGCGACACCGTGGTCATCGGTGGTGAACAAGTCCCCGTGAACCGCCTGCGCGGCTTCCTCAGCGGCTTTCTCCCCCAGCATCCCGGCGCCCGCGTCGAGGTCAGCGGCGATGGCGACATCCCCCTGAAAGCCCTGCACAACGTCGTCGACGCCGTGCGCGACAACGGCAACAGGAACGTCGGCATCAAGGCGGAGTAGAGTTCGCCGCCCTTCAGCGCCGTCGGATCCACGGAGTTTTCACACGAAGCGTCAAGCGTCCACCCTTTCCCCCTTGGCGTGAGACCCATGCCTCCCATCATGCGCACCCAAGCCTTCCGCCTGCTGATTTCATCCCTCGTCCTGCCGCCGCTCGCGCCGGCCGCCACCCCCGCCGAGGCCACCGCCGCAGTGGTCAAGGCCGTCAACTTCTACCATGCGAAAGCGGCCAGCCACGGCGGCTATGTCTATCGCTACAGCGCGGATTTCCAACTGCGCGAAGCCGAAGGCATTCCCGGTCCGGACACGGTCTGGATCCAACCGCCGGGCACACCGGCGGTGGGCATGGCCATGCTGGATGCCTACGAGGCCACGAAGGACGCCACCTGCCTGCAGGCTGCCGTCGACGCCGCACGCTGCCTGGCACGCACCCAACTCGCCTCGGGCGGCTGGGACTACTCGGGACATTTTGACGCCGGGGGGCGCGCCTCCAAGCTGTATCGCCGCGAGGCGGACGGCAGGCTCATCCCCCGCCCCCAAACCGCCACACGCGAGGCTGGCTGGCACCACTGGCGACGCCAGGACAAGAAGAACTATTCCACCTATGACGACGACGTTTCCCAGGCCGCCACCCGCCTGCTGGTGCGTGTCGATCACGCGCTCGGCGGCAAGGACGCCGAGATCAAGGAGGCCGCCGACTTCGCCCTGCAGACGATCCTGCTCACCCAGTATCCCGCCGGCGGCTGGAGCGCGAATTTCGACGAGCATCCGTCGTCGCCACCGCCGGTCGAAAAGTATCCGGTCAAGCCCGCCAGCGATCCGGCCGACTGGCCGCGCCAGTGGCCCAAGGACTTTTCCGGCTGCTACGTGCTCAACGACAACACGCATGCCACGTTGATGAGCACCCTGCTGCTCGCCTGGCAGCTGCGTGGCGACACACGTTATCTGGAGGGCGCCAAACGCGGCGGCGACTTCCTCCTGCTCGCCCAGATGCCCGATCCCCAACCCGCCTGGGCCCAGCAGTACAACGCCGACATGCAGCCCGTCTGGAGCCGGCAGTTCGAACCCACCGCCATCAGCGGTCGCGAAAGCCAGTCGGCCATGTGGGCGCTGCTGAAGCTTTCCGCCGCCACCGGCGACAAAAAATACCTGGCTCCCGTTGCCAAAGCCATCAGCTACCTGCGCAGCGTGCTGCTGCCCGGCAACAAGCTGGCCCGCTTCTACGAGCTGCAGACCAACAAGCCGCTCTACTTCGAGCGCGGCCCCGGCGGCAAGGGATTCGAGCTCACCTACTCCGACAAAAAGGCTTCCTCGAATTACGGCTGGGTCTGGGACAGCGAACTCGACGCCCTGCAGGCCACCGGCAGCCGTATCGCCCGCGGCGAGTCCGTCACCTTCCCGCGCACCGAAAAGGAACGATGGTCCTCGCCCCCCACCGACACCGACATCGCCACGATTCTGAAGGAACAGGCCGCTGACGGCTCCTGGCCCGTCACCGACGCCGAGCGCGGCTGGATGCGCGACGCCAACGGCAAGAAAACCCAACCTGCCGGCGGCGTGCTTTACAGCCTGGATTTTGCCCAGAACGTCAAGGCGCTGAGTGCCTGGCTGAAGGCTCGGAACTGAACGCTCCGCAACAGGGATCTTCGGCCATGATGCATCTCCGGCACGCGCTCCTCCTGCTTGTCGGGATCGGCATGCCGGGAGGCGCCGGTCTGCAGGCCGGCGATGAGGCCAACCCCACACCCTGGTCCTACCTGCCTCTCCGGCGTCCGGCCGTGCCAACCCCGCGGGATGCCTCCTGGCCAAAGGACGACCTCGACCGCTTCATTCTCGCTCGCCTCGAAGAGGACAACCTTCGTCCCATCGGCGATGCCCCGCGGGCGACGCTGATTCGCCGCGCCTCCTTCGATTTGCGCGGTCTGCCGCCCTCGCAGACCGAAGTCGATGCCTTTGTGCGCGATCCTTCTCCCGATGACATCGCCTTTGCCAGGGTCGTGGACGCCTTGTTGCAGTCGGAGCGTTTTGGCGAGCGCTGGGCGCGGCACTGGCTCGATGTCGTGCGCTACGCGGACAGTGTGGGGCGCGTGTGGAATGCGCCGTTTTTGTATGCGGCGCGCTACCGCGACTGGGTGATCGACTCCTTCAACGAAGACAAACCCTACCACCGCTTCGTCGCCGAGCAGATCGCGGGCGATTTGCTGCCGGCGACGACCGTGCTGCAGCGCCGCGACCAGATCGTCGGCACCGGCATGCTCGCTCTCGGCAGCATGAACCTTCAGGAAGGCGATGAGGAGCAGCACCGCCTCGATCAGGTCGATGACCAGATCGACGTTGTCGGGCGCTCCTTTCTCGGTCTCACCCTCGCCTGCGCGCGCTGCCACGATCACAAGACCGAGCCGGTCACGCAGCGCGACTACTACGCGCTCGCCGGCATCTTCTACAGCAGCCGCACGCTCAGCGGCACCCCCAACCGCAACGACGGCGTCGCCGGTGGATATGTCAGCCCCGAGGCCCTCGTCGATCTGCCCACCGAACTCGATGAAGCCGTCGGCCCGCCGCAAAAGCTGCCCGCCGGCATCCACTCGATGGACGACATCCGTGAGCTCGGCAATCCGAAGCAAACCCTCCGCTACGACCACGATCCGCACTTCTGCATGGGTGTCATCGACGGAGACCTGCGGGATTGCGAGGTCGCCATCGGCGGTGATCCGCACGACCGCGACACCGCGCCCAATCGCGGCGAAATGAAGCTCCCCGCCTTGCCACCAATGCCGAAGGTGCCCGCGCAAAGCTCCGGCCGCCTCGAATTCGCCCAATGGCTGACGCAGCCCACACACCCACTCACCTCGCGCGTCATGGTGAACCGCCTCTGGCAGCATCTTTTCGGCGAGGGCCTCGTGCGCACGCCCGACGATTTTGGCATCACCGGTGCCGACCCCACGCATCCCGAGTTGCTCGACCATCTCGCCATTCGTTTTGTCACCAATGGCTGGAGCATGAAGAAATTGATTCGCGAAATGATGCTCAGCCGCACCTACCGTCTCACCACCACCGGCAATCCCGATCATCCCGATGCGGGCAACAAGCTCCGCTGGCGTCAAAACCCGAAGCGCCTCGAACTCGAGCCGCTGCGCGACACGCTGCTGCAACTCGCCGGCCAGCTCGGCTTCAACCGCCCCGAAGGGATCCAGGTCGCCGGCACCGGCGGCAAGGGCCGTCACGGCGTCACCCGCAGCCTGCTCGGCATTGAGGCCCCGTATCGCACCATCTACCTGCCCGTCGTGCGCGACAACCTCCCCGAACTCTTCAGCACCTTCGACTTCCCCGGCCCCACCCAGATCAAAGGCCAGCGCGATGTGACGACCGTCGCCCCGCAGGCCTTGTTTTTCATGAACAACCCCTTCGTGGAGCAAATCGCGGCTCAAATCGCTGAGAAGGCCGGAACAGACACGAAAGCCATCTACCAACTCATTCTCGGCCGCGATCCCACTTCCGAAGAAACCGCTGAAGCGCGCGATTTGGACCTCCAAACGCTCGTGCAGGCTCTGTTGGGCACGGCGGAGTTTCGCTATGTGTTTTGAACGCCAACCTTGGCATGATGACCCCTGATCCGAATCATCAAACCATCCTTTCACCAGAGATCCGACTGCCATGACCCTGCGTCGTTTTTTTTCTCAAGTGCATCTGCACCGCTCAATTCCCTTGGATTCATGGGCATTGGAACCACTTGCCCGATGAGCCGTCTTCTCATGCTTCAAATCTGCCTTGCCGCCGCCACGATGATGGCGTGGGCTTGGCTTGGATTGGGGAGCATCGTCATGTGGACAGGCATCCTCATTGCCGTGTTTTGGGTTGGATTGCCTTTGCTGGCATTTTCGATTCTTTTCGCTCTCTGCCGACTACGTCATGACGGATTACGGGCACTACGCATGACCGGCTGGGTGGTGGGAATGATTTGCCTGCTTTTTGGCGCACAGGCCCTCGGTGAAGGCTTCTGCAAATGGGAAGTGCGCAAAGCTCGTTCGTATGTCTCGCAGGCCTTGCCTGCCATCGAGAACTTCCACTCGGCTCATGGGCGCTATCCTGAATCTCTCAACGAGCTCCATCTTAGCTCCCGCCACCCCCGATTGTTTCAATACTCCAGATACGATACCGGTTCGTTTGGACTTTATCATTTCGAGCCAAGCGCCATGGCGGGAGTCTGGAAATACGATCTCGAAAGCAAAGAATGGAAAAACCTCGCCTCGAAGGCATCCCCATGACCACCCGCCGCCACCTTCTCCAATCCACCGGCGCAGGCTTCGGCTGGCTGGCCTTCAACGCGCTGCATCAGCAATACGCGCACGCTGCGGCACCGCCGAAGACGATCAACCCACTCGCCCCCAAACCGCCGCATTTCGCGGCGAAGGCCAAACGCGTGATTTTCATGTTCATGCAGGGCGGACCGAGCCATCTGGACACGTTTGATTACAAACCGGAGCTGGTGAAGGCGCAGGAACAGAAAGTGGCGAAATACATGGGCACCGCGTTCGATTTCAAACCTCGCGGCCAGAGTGGACTGATGATTTCCGACGCGTTTCCGGAGCTCTCAAAGCACGCGGACGATCTTTGCATCCTCAACGGCATGCAGACGCGCACGAACGCGCACCAAATGGCCACGGTGGCGCTGCACATCGGCAGCGAGACCTTTGTGCGGCCTTCCATGGGTGCGTGGATCGTTTACGGACTCGGCAGCGAGGCCGAGAACCTGCCGGGCTTTGTCACGATCAATCCCGTGGCCGACACCGGCGGCGCGATGAACTACGGCTCGGCGTTTTTGCCTGCCAGCTACCAGGGCACGCGCCTCAGCAGCACAGGTGGCGGCGTTCCCGATCTCTCGAATGGCCGACTCAGCGATGCGCAGCAGCGCAAGCAGATCGAATTCATCCAAAAAGCCAATCGCCGGCTCCTCGCGGGTGATCCGGCCAATCCCGAACTCGAGGGCATCATTCAAAGTTACGAACTCGCCTACCAGATGCAGACCAGTGTGCCCGACGTCCTCGACCTCGGCAGGGAGCCCGCGCACATTCGAGATCTCTACGGCCTCAATCACGGCGACACCGAGCGGTTTGGCACCCAGTGCCTGATGGCGCGCCGGCTCGCGGAAAAAGGCGTGCGCTTCATCCAGCTTACCAGCACAGGCTGGGACCATCATCAGCAACTCCGCGAAGGCATCTCCCGCCAGGCCGGCAGCATTGACAAGCCCATCGCCGGCCTCATCGCCGACCTCAAGCAGCGCGACATGCTCAAAGACACGCTCATCCTCTGGGGCGGCGAATTCGGCCGCGGCTCAAGCTACGACAACGAACCCTACAACGGTCGCGGGCACAATGGACGCGGCTACACGATGTGGATGGCCGGAGGCGGCGTGAAGGGCGGCTTCGTCCACGGCAGCACCAACGCCATGGGCGATATTGCCGAGACTGGCATCCTGACCACGCATGACCTGCACGCCACGGTGTTGCACCTTCTTGGCCTCCATCACGAGCGCCTCACCTACCGCTACTCCGGCCGCAACTTCCGCCTCACCGACGTTCACGGCGAGGTGGCGAAGGACATTTTGGCCTGAGCCTCAGACGTTGAAGCGCCACTCGACGACGTCGCCGTCGCGCATGACGTATTCCTTGCCCTCGATGCGCAGCTTGCCGGCCTCGCGCGCCTTGGCCTCGGAGCCGCAGGCGACGAGGTCCTCGAAACTGACGACCTGGGCGGCGATGAAACCGCGCTCGAAGTCGCCATGGATGACGCCAGCAGCCTGCGGGGCCTTCATGCCCTTGGTGATGGTCCAGGCGCGCGTCTCCTTCTCACCGGTGGTCAGGTAGGTCTGCAGGCCGAGGAGGGAATAGACGTTCTTGATGAGCTGGTTGACGCCGCTGTCCTCGACGCCGAGATCGGCCAGGTAGGCGCGCGCGTCCTCCTCGGGCAGATCGACGAGCTCGTTCTCGATCGCCGCGCTGACCACGCAGGCGCTGGCCGCGTGAGCCTGGCGGACGTACTCGCGCACCTTGGCCACAAACGGATGCTGGTCGGGCGCCTTCGAGGCCGAGGCGAGATCGGCCTCGGCGACGTTGCAGGCGTAGATGCAGGGCTTCGAGCTGAGCAGGAAAAACGACTTCAGCAGCTTGCGCTCGTCATCGCTCAGGTCGGCGGTGACGGCCGGCTTCATGGCGTCGAGGTGCGGCAGCAGCTTTTCGCACAGGGCCATCTCGGCCTTCGCCTCCTTGTCGCCGCTGCGCGCCTTTTTCTCGCAGCGCTCCTTGCGGCGGGTGATCGCCTCGAGGTCGGCGAGGATGAGCTCGGTGTTGATGACCTCGATGTCGCGGATCGGATCGACGCTGCCGTCGACGTGGGTGATGTCGCCGCTCTCGAAGCAGCGCACGACGTGCACGATGGCGTCAACCTCGCGGATGTGGCTGAGGAACTTGTTGCCCAGTCCCTCGCCCTGGCTGGCGCCCTTCACCAGACCGGCGATGTCGACGAACTCGATCGCCGCCGGCACCAGCTTCTGCGAGCCGCTGATCTTCGACAGCACGGCCAGGCGCTCGTCGGGCACGATGACCACCCCCTGGTTGGGTTCGATGGTGCAGAACGGGTAGTTGGCCGCCTCCGCCTTGCGGGTGCGGGTGACGGCATTGAAGAGGGTGGACTTGCCCACGTTGGGCAGACCGACGATTCCGGCTTGGAGCATAGGGGGCGTGAGGATAGCGGGCGAAAGCGCGCATGCGAATGGTTTTTGCCGGGCTGCCCGCGGGGGCGCGACGATTTGACAGCGTGTCGACGGGTGGCAAAGATGTCACATGAGCGACGCTCCCCCGCCGGCTGTCTCCCTGCGCCACGACAACTGGCGGCAGGTTCTGGGCGAGGTGTGCGACCGCATCGGCAGTGTCAGCCGGCCGGCCCTGCTGTGCATCTGCGGCAAGCCGGGCGCCGGCAAAAGCACCCTGGCGAAGCAAATCCGCAAGGAAGGCCTGCCGGGCATCCCGCCGCGGCGCATCTGCGTGATCGACGACGGCGTGCTGTCGGTGCCGGTCCTGTGGTTCTTCCGCAAGCGCGTGAAGTTTCACTCGCGGGATTGCGACAATTTGAAGCCCTTCCAGCCTTGGCTGCGCGGTCGCCAGCTGGTCATCTACGTCGGCGCCACCCCGCAGCGCCGACTCGACCGCTGCGATGTCGTGCTGCGCCTGCGCTGCCCCGACGAGGAGCGCCTGCGCCGGCTGGTCCGGCGCAACAGCGACGGCGAAAAGCGCTTTCGCAAGACCGAGCATGTCTCCGACGAGGTCGGCATCGCCGCCAGCCACGTCTTCGACATGGCCGCCCCCGGCACCGAACCGGCGGCCGACACCCCACCCTCCGACCCGCTGCCAAGCCAGGGGTGAGCGAGTCGGACTCAACGTGCCGCGAAGGAAAAGTGCCGGCCGCGGCGTTTGGGACTTTTCACCACCGCCCATCCGGCCCATTCTCCGACCCGCATGAAATCGCTCCTCCCCCTCGCCGCCGCTCTGTTTCTGGGCTCCGCCCTGCAGGCCGCCGACACGATCCGGCTCACCCGCCTGCATGAAACCCTGGAGACCCCGTTCCCGGTGGCTCTGGGGGTGCCCGACGACGGCAGCGGCCGCGAGTTCCTGGCCCTGCAGCGCGGCCAGATCCTGATCCTGCCGAAGCAGGCGGGCGGCGCCGCCAAGACTTTCCTCGACCTCAGCAGCCGCGGCATGGAAGCGGCCAACGGCAAGTTCGAGGAGGGCGTCAACGGCCTTGCCTTCCATCCGAAGTTCAAGAGCAACGGCCTGTTTTACCTGACCTACACCCAGCAGAAGCCGAAGCGTCTCGTCGTCAGCGAGATGAAGGTCAGCGCCGGCGACGCGGACAAGGCCGATGAAGCCAGCGAGCGCGTGCTGCTCGAGATCCCGCTGGTCAACTGGAACCACCACGGCGGCAACATCGTCTTCGGCCCGGATGGCTTCCTCTACATTGGCGTCGGCGACACCTCGAAGCGCAATGACGAACTGAAGATGGCCCAACTCAACGCCGTCCTGGTCGGCAAGATCCTGCGCATCGACGTCGACGGCCGCGACCACGGCCGCTACGGCATCCCCGCCGACAACCCCTTCGCCGACGGCGTCAACGCCCTGCCGCAGATCTACGCCTACGGCCTGCGCAACCCCTGGGGCATGCACTTCGACGGCAGGGGCCGCCTCTGGGTGGCCGACGTCGGCCAGGACCTCTGGGAGGAGATCAACTGGATCGTCAAGGGCGGCAACTACGGCTGGAGCTACCGCGAGGGCGCCCGCGCCTTCCCCCTGCGCACGGACGCCGCCCCCGAGGGCGCCCAGTTGATCGATCCGGTCCACGAATACAACCACGGTGAAGGCCTCAGCATCACCGGTGGCATCACCTACACCGGCAAGGCCGTGCCCGAACTCGCCGGCGCCTATGTCTACGGCGACTTCGTCCTCGGCAAGATCTGGGGCCTGCGCGTCGGCGACGACGGCAAGGTGCAGAAGAACGACCTTCTCTACACCAGCCCGCAGACCCCGGCCACCGACCCGAAAAAGAAGCCGATGGTCCACGTCAAGCCCACCGCCTTCTGCGCCGATGCCCAGGGCGAGCTGATCGTGCTCGACTGGAACGGCGGCCTGTACCGCGTCGGCAATTAAGACCCACCGCCGTGACCGCCGCCCTCCTCCTCACCAGCCTCGCCATCGGCGTGCTCAGCGGGGTCGTCGCCGCCCTCTGCGGCGTCGGCGGCGGCGTGGTCATGGTGCCCGCCTTCGTCACCCTGCTCGGCCTGCCGCAAAAAACCGCGGTCGCCACCAGCCTGGCCATCATCATCCCCACCGCCCTGATGGCCACCACCCAGAACGCCCGCCACGGCCTGGTCGACTGGCGCGTCATGGCCGTCACCGCCGTCTCCGCCTCGATCTTCGCCTACTTCGGCGCCGGCTGGATGCGCGCCCTCGGCAACGAAACCCTCACCCGGGTCTTCGGCGCCGTCCTGCTCGTCTTCGGCCTGCGCATGCTCTGGCTCGGCAAAGCATAGAGCATAGAGCATAGAGCGTGGAGTTCAGAGCCCTCTGCTCTCCGCTCATTCCGCCTTGCACTGACGGCCTCTGCCCGCCACGATGGCGGCATGTTGAACATCGGCCTCATCGGTTGCGGCAAAATGGGCGGCGCGCTGCTGCGCGGCGTGGAACAGGCGCTCGGCAAAACGGCGCTGACGGCGATCCTCAGCGATGTTGTGCCGGCCGCCGCCGAAGGCTTGCGCAAAAGCCTGGCCTGCAAGGCGCGCTGCGCCAGCCCGGAAGCCACCGCCGCCGCGGCCGACGTCGTCCTGCTCGCCGTCAAACCCGGCGACCTGCGCCCGCTCTGCGAGTCGCTCGCCAGCGTCAAGGGCAGCCGCCTCTACCTCAGCATCGCCGCCGGCGTCAGCCTGGCCGACCTCGAAGCCTGGCTTGGCAGCAACGCCCGTGTCATCCGCGCCATGCCGAACACCCCCGCCCTGGTCGGCGCCGGCGCCGCCGCCTTTGCCGCCGGCCGCAAGGCCACCGCCAAGGACCGCGCCCTGGCGACGAAGATCCTCGGCAGCGTCGGCACCGCCGACGAGGTCTCGGAAAAGCTGCTCGACGCCGTCACCGGCCTGAGCGGCAGCGGCCCGGCCTACGTGTTCACGGTCATCGAGGCGCTCGCCGACGGCGGCGTGCTCATGGGCCTGCCGCGCGCCGCCGCCCTGCGGCTCGCCGCGCAAACCGTCGCCGGCGCCGCGCGCCTGGTGCTGGAGAGCGGCCGCCACCCCGCCACCCTGCGCGACGAAGTCACCAGCCCGGGCGGCACCACCATCGCCGGCCTGGAACAACTGGAAGCCAACGGCCTGCGCCACGCCCTCATCCAGGCGGTGCGCAAGGCGACCGAGCGCAGCCGCGATCTCGGCCGCTGAAGCCCTCACGGGCGGCAAAATCCGTTGAACAAGCGGACTTCGTTGGTGACAAAAAAAACGGCGCTGAGTATTTTGAGCGCCTATTTTCACGAAAAATGTCCCTCCGAACGCCGTAAAGGCCGGTTCTTGCCCAAGCTCAGCCGCTGGGCAGGGATCGACCCGGTAAATCGGCGATTGGCAGCGACGCTTTTCACCGCCAACCACCCCATGCGACCCGTCCTCCGTTTCGTTCTGCTGACCGCCCTGCTTGGGCAGCTCCCCGCGCGTTCCCAGGATGCCCCGGCCGCACCGGCGGCCCCGGCCGGTGCGCTCAACATCCAGCAGGAGACCGAAGCACTCATGAATGAGGCCCTGCGCCTCTTCGGTGAGGCCAAGTACGCCGAGGCGCTGGCAAAGATCGAGCAGGTCAAAAAGAACGTCAGCGGCAAACCCTTCCCGCAGGTGCTCTTTGTCGAGGGCGCCTCCTACTTCAACCAGAACAACTACGACAAGGCCATCGGTCCGCTCGAGGAGTACGTGAAGAACTTCGCCGAAGGCGAGTTCATCAACCCGGTGCGCCTGGCGCTCGGCCGCTGCTACATCAACAAGGGCGACCCCGACAAGGGCATCGAGATCCTCAAGGACGTCGTCAACAAGGCCCCGGAGATGAAGGCCGAGGCAGGCCTCTTTGTCGCCGAGGCCCTGCGCAAGCAGGAAAAAGCCGACGAGGCCCTCGCCGTGCTCAAGTCGGTCATCGCCGACGGCGTGCGCAGCGCCGAATCGATCCAGGCGGCGATGATGGCCGCCGACATCCACGTCGCCAAGGGCGAGCTCGACGAGGCCGGCGACCTGATGGAGAAGGTCAAGGGCTACGCCACCGGCGGCGACAACGTCGCCCAGATGAACAACATCTACCTGCGACTGGGCGACCAGATGCTCGAGAAAAAGAGCTTCCGCGAGGCGCTCGGCGCCTACCAGATGGTGCGCCGGCAGGCGGAGATCTCCGGCCTGCAGAAGGCGGTCATCGCCAAGATCGAGCAGAGCCTCGCCAACCCCGGCAGGGGTCCGATCCGCGGCACCAAGGAGGAGCTCGAGGAAAAACTCAAGGTCAACCGCGACCTGCTCCAGGAGATCGAGTCGCGCAGCGACTACGACGCCAGCCTGTACTACCGGCTCGGCCGCTGCTACTTCGAGATGGGCCGCTTCTGGGAGTCGCTGCTCGCCTTCGAGGTCATCGTTCAGGACTTCAAGGAGTTCCCCCAGCGCGACCGCTGTCTCTTCGGCATGATCATTGCCAACGCCCAGCTCAAGCGGGTCAAGGCCGCGCGCGAACTCTGCGAGCGCTACATCCGCGACTTCCCCGAGGGCGAGGACCTCGGCACCGTCTCGGAAATGTTCGGCATGCTCGCCTACGAGAACGGCAACCTCGGCGAAGCCGTCGACTCCTTCAACAAGGCCGAGGGCTTTCCCAAGGCCGACAAGGAGCGCCTGCGCTTCCTGCGCGGCAACGTGCTCTTCGAAATGCAGCGCTTCGAGGACGCGCGCACCACCTTTGAGCTGCTGGTCAGCGAGTTCCCCGAAACCGCCTACAAGGACGACGCCCTCTACCGCATCGCCCTGATCTACTTCTACCAGAACGACTCGATCAACACGACGAAGGCGCTCAACAGCTACATGAAGGAGAACCCGAAGGGGCAGTACATCGTCGATGCACGCTACCGCCTCGCCTTCATCAAGTTCCAGGGCCGCGAGGTCGACTCGGCCATGAAGGATCTGGAGCAGATCATCGCCGACGCCCCCAACGACCAGAACATCGGCCAGGTGCACAGCCTGCTGGGCGACGCCTACAACCAGAAGCAGGATTACGAGAAGGCGATCGAACACTTCGCCCTGGCCGTCGAGAAGGCCAAGTCCGAGGACGTGCTGTCCTACGCGATGGACCAGGCCACCGACCTGTATGCCGGCCTCAACCAGTGGCAGCAACTCGGCGACATGTGGCAGAAGTACCTGACCACCCACAAGGACAACGAGGAGCAGGAGCTCAAGGCCGTGCTGTGGATCTCGCGCGCCCGCGTCAAGGAAGGCAAGCCGGACGAGGCCAAGAAGCTGCTCGCCGACGCCATCCGACCGAAAATTCCCAACGCCGCCAACGAGCAGGTCGAGGGCCTCATCCAGCAGCTCATCACCCTGACCGCTCCCAAACGCCGCCGCGCAACCCCGGCCGCCGACGGCAGCACGCCCGCCGAGATCACCTTTGAGCAGGTTGAGAAGGAACTTGAGCAGATGATCACCCCGCCCGAGGCCGCCATGAATGGCACCGCCCAGATGCGCATCCTCTTCGCCAAGGCCTGGCTGGCCAAGGTCATGCGCGAGCCGGCCACGGCGGAAAAGCTGTTTGCCGTCATCATTGAGGTGGCCCGCCCCGAGGACCTCAGCCCGATGCTGCTCTCCACCGTCGGTGACAACGCCCGCCGCAAGGGCGACTTCGACAAGGCCGCCGGCTGCTACAACCGCCTCAACGAGTTCTTCAAGGACACCGAATACGCCGACGGCGCCGCGGTCGGCCTGGCCGAGATCGCCTATGAAAAGGGCGAAAACGACAAGGCGCTCGAGCTCTTCACCCAGGCGATCGAGGACTACGCCGCCAGTTCACGCCTGCTCGACGCCACCCTCGGCAAGGCCAAGACCCTGTTCCGACTGAAGAAGTTTGCCGAGGCCAAGAAGATCTACGAGGACATCGTCAACACCAAGGAATGGCGCGGTGAAGCCCACGCCGAATCCCTGCTCATGCAGGGCGAGATCGAGTTCGCCCAGGGCAACTGGGGTGCCGCCATCCCCTTCTACCAGCGCGTCTTCATCGCCCACCAGAAGTGGAAGCCGCTCATGGCCAAGGCCTACCTGCAGTGCGCCCGCGCCTTCCTGCAGTTCAACCGCCCGGCCGATCCGCCCGAACGCCAGTACGCCGACCGCGAGGCCGCCAAGCTCACCCTGGTCGAGATGACCAAGCGCACGGACCTCAAGGACCTGCCGGAGATGAAGCAGGCTGAAATCGAACTCGGCAAACTTTGATGCCCCCTCCCGCCATGCTGCGCCACGCCTTGACCCTCGCCGCCCTGCTGCTCTTCGCCCAGGCGGCCTCCGCCCAGATGATCGTCCTCAAGGACGGCACGCAAATCAACCACACCGAGTTCACCGTCCAGGACGGCAAGGTCGTGCGCACCCTGACCATTGGCGACAAAACCGCCACCACGGTCCTGCCCATGGCCAACGTCGCCTCCATGGACTGGCCGGAACCCATTGAGATCTCCGACGCCCGCGCCCTGCTCGGCCAAGGCAAGCCGGAGGAGGCCATCGCCATCATCAAAAAGGCCAAGGACTTCTTCGAAGTCTTCGAAAACGTCAAAGGCAGCCCCTACCGCGAGGTCTTCTTCGCCTACGTCGAGACCCTGAGCCAGGCCGGCAAGTTCGAGGAAACCATCAAGCTCATCCCGCAACTGCGCGCGGTTCAGCTCAACGACGAGCAAAAGCTCAAGCTGCGCATCATCCAGCTCGACATCGACCGCCAGACCTCGACCGAGTACGCCTCAATCCTCGCCGAGGCACAGAGCATCCTCCAGGATACCAACGACTCGTCGATCCATGCCGCCATCTGGATGATCATCGCCGACATCCATCTGAAGAAGAAGGAACTCGAAAAGGCCCTCATGGCCTACCTGCGCATCCCCGTCTTCTACGGCACCCAGGTCCAGCGCGTGCCCGATGCCGAAATGAAGGCGGCGCAGACCCTCGTCCGGATGAAGCGCTACGAGGATGCCCAGCTGGTCTTCACCCGCCTGATCGACACCTACAAGGGCTCCGCCATCGCCCAGGCCGCCGAGAAGGAACGCGCTGCCATCAACGGCATGAAAAACGAGCCGGAACAGGCTGAACCCGCCGCCGAAGCCAAAAAAAGCTGATCCCCTTTCACACTCACCACCCCAACATGAACCCTCCAATCCAGCCCTCCATGATCCACACCACCCTCCGCGGCTTCGCCCGCGTCTGCGCCCTCGCCCTGATCCTGACCGGCAACCTGCTCGTCGTCGCCCCCATCGGCGCCCAGGAGGCCGCCCCCGCCGGCGGCGAACCGGTCGTCGAAGCCGTCAAGACGCACACCCTCATGGACCGCTTCCACGAGGGCGGCTGGGTCATGTACCCGCTCACCCTCTGCTCGGTCGCCCTGGTCTGGTTGACGGTCGACCTCTGGATGCGCACCAGCCTGAAGAGCATGGCCCCGCCCGCCCAGGTCGCCCAGACCCAGGACCTCTTCCGCGCCGGCGACTACGTCGGTGCCTACCAGTTCTGCAAGAACAACAACTCCTACTTCGCCGACGTCAGCCGCGTCGGTCTGAGCTTCGCCGGTGAGGGCCAGAACGCCACCGAGGAGGCGCTCTTCACCGAACTCTCCAAAGTCAATGCCACCATCCAGACCCGCATCAACTACCTCTCCGTGCTCGGCGTCTGCACCCCGATGATCGGTCTGGTGGGCACCGTCACCGGCATGATGAGCGCCTTCGCCACCCTCGGCACCAGCGGCGTCGGCGATCCCTCCAAGCTCGCCGGCGCCATCGGTGAGGTGCTCGTCGCCACCGCCTCCGGCCTCGCCGTCGCCGTGCCCGCCTTCATGTTCTTCTACTTCCTGCGCAACCGCCTGCAGGGCTCGATGAACGGCCTGCAGGAGATCGTCCACGCGCTCTTCCGCAAGATGCCCTACGAGCACCTCAAGGACGCCCACGTCGGTGAGGAGGAATTCTACGCCGCCGTCCCGAACTGGGTCGCCGGTGGTGAACCCGCCGCCGTCGCCGTCGCCGCCGCCTGAGGCCGCTTGCCACCCCGAACGGAAACCCCTGACCTGACACCCCTATGGCTGGAGGAGGCGGAAACGCGGAAAGCGGCGAACCGGAATTTCAAATCGCCCCGATGATCGACGTGCTGCTGGTGCTGCTCATCTTCTTCATGAGCATCACCTCGGCGCAGGTCCTGCGCATCGACAAGGACATCAAGCTGCCGGTGGCGGCGGATGCCAAGAAGAAGGAGGACAAGAATCAGATGTTCGAAGCCGCCCTCAACATCCGCTGGATCCCCACCCAGCAGAAGTCGGTCATCAAGCTCGACACCCAGGAACTCGAGAATGAGGAGATCGTCAACATCCTCACCGAGCGCAAGAACAACAACCCCACCTACCGGGCCATCATCCGCGCCGACCGCGACGTGCCGGCCGTGGAAATCCAGAAGGTCATGGCGCTCATCGCCCAGTCGGGCATCGACGACATCTCCTTCTCCGCCCTCAACCAGGACTCCTGACCCATGGCCCACAACAAACGCCACCGCACACTGGAAGGCGAAGCCGTCAACCTCGGCTTCCAGATCGCGCCCATGATCGACGTCGTCTTCGTCATCATGCTCTTCTTCATGGTCATGGCCGGCGCGGTCAAGGTGGAGCGCGAGCTGAAGACCCAACTGCCCGGCCTCGGCACGCCCGCCCTCAGCGACGAGTCGACCCCGCCCGACGAAATCATGGTCACCGTTGAGGAGGACGGCGTTGTCACCCTCAACGAGGAGGAGTTCGATTCCCCCGCCGACAAGGCCCTGCCCAACTTCACCGGCACCCTGCTGCGCCTGAAGCAGGAGGCCGACCACCGCAACGCCAAGGTCATGGTCACCATCCAGGCCGAGGAACAGGCCCGCTACGAGCGCGTCATCGACGTCCTCAACGCCATGGCCAAGGCGCAGATCTCCAACGTCACCTTCACGGTCGGCGGCGACGACTTCTAATGCAGCGACGCGCCTGCGCGTTCCCTGACACAACCCCGCCCGCAGGGTGGTTCCCTTCCATACGCCATGTCCACCCCGCCCTCCTCCGACGACCCCGGCGCGACCCAGCCGCTGCCGCCGCCGCAGCGCGTTCTGCCGCCACCGCCTGCCGCGGCGAACCTGGGGT
>CBINON010000052.1:0-27391 GCA_966252325.1 uncultured bacterium
CAGTCGGGTCAGTCGGGTCAGTCGGGTCAGTCGGGTCAGTCGGGTCAGTCGGGTCGGACGGGTCGGACGAGTCGGACGGTATCAGTTGCAGTTCGTCATGGGCTGGCGAACGTCGGGGATGCGCCCGATTGTTTGTCTCCTTGTGTCATGGGGTTTTCTGAGCTGGGGGATTGCCCAGGGGGAAGCTCCGGAAAAGCAGGCGGCCAAAGCCGAGTCCAAGGCCGAGGACAAGCCCAAGGAGGCCCCGGAGAAAAAGAGCGTCACCGAGCACGTGCTGACGGTGAACGGCCGGAAGATCGAGTTCACCGCCACCGCCGGCCTGCTGCCGCTCAAGGATGCCGAGGGCAAAACCACGGCCGAGATCTTTTACATCGCCTACACCCGCAAGGGCGTGACCGATCCGGCGGCGCGGCCGCTGACCTTTTCCTTCAACGGCGGCCCCGGCTCGTCCTCGGTCTGGCTGCACCTCGGCCTGCTTGGACCGAAGCGGGTCAAGCTGCGTGACGACGGTTTCGCCGTGCCGCCGCCCTATGCGCTGGTCGACAACGAGTTCTCCCTGCTCGACGAGACC
Source organism: uncultured bacterium (assembly GCA_966252325.1). Lineage (GTDB taxonomy): Bacteria > Verrucomicrobiota > Verrucomicrobiia > Verrucomicrobiales > Verrucomicrobiaceae > Prosthecobacter. The sequence continues at coordinate 572 of CBINON010000052.1, forward strand.
GACCTCGTCTTCATCGATCCGGTTGGCACCGGCTACAGCCGCGCCAGCAAGCCGGAGGAGGCGAAGAACTTCTTCGGTGTCAACGAGGACGCGCGCAGCATCGGCGAGTTCATCCGTCTCTACGTCACCCGCCATGGCCGCTGGCCCTCGCCGAAGTTCCTCATCGGCGAGAGCTACGGTACGACCCGTGCCGCCGCGCTCAGCGGCGAACTGCTGCGCAGCCACCGCATGAACCTCAACGGCATCATGCTGGTCTCCACCGTGCTCAACTTCCAGACCATCTGGGGCGCCGAGGGCAATGACCTGCCGCACCTGCTCTACCTGCCCAGCTATGCCGCCACCGCCTGGTATCACAAGAAACTGCCGGCCGACCTGCAGGCGAAACCGCTCGCCGCGGTGCTGCAGGAGGCCGAGACCTTTGCCGCCGGCGAGTACAACCAGGCCCTGCTGCTCGGGGCCGCCCTGCCGGCCGACCGGCGGATGGAAATTGTTCGGAAAATGGCGCGCCTCACCGGCCTCAGCGAGACCTTCCTCGACGCTGCCGACCTGCGCGTGTCCCTGTCCCGCTTCAGCGCCGAACTGCTGCGCGACCGCCGCCTCGTCACCGGTCGCTTCGACAGCCGCTACACCAGCCCGGTGCGCGACCCGCTCAGCAACCAGGCCGAGCGCGACCCGAGCGCCGACGCCGTGTTCAGCGCCTTCGCCTCAACCTTCAACCACTACGTGCGCGAGGACCTCAAGTTCGAGGACGACCGCCCCTACCACATCCTCGCCAGCGTCGGCAAATGGAACTGGGATGCCGAGAACCACTTCGCCAACGTCAGCGAAATCCTTGCCGACAGCATGACGGCGAATCCCTTCCTGAAGGTGCACGTTTCCAACGGCTTCTTCGACATGGCGACCCCCTACTTCGCCGCCCGTTACACTTTCAACCACCTGCGCCTGCCGCCGGAACTGCAGAAGAATGTCCTGCAGGACGACTACAGCGCCGGCCACATGATGTACCTCAACCTGCCCGACCTGAAAAAGCAAAAGGCCGACCTCGCCAAGTTCCTGCGCCTGGCCGTGCCGGCGGGAGAATGACGGATGGATGCGATCCCGCTGCACCAAGGCCTCGCAGCCTGTTGAAAAACTCGGCCTCCGGCAAGCCTGGGATGGAATTTTTCTACAGGCTGCCAGAGGAGGGGGCACGGCCCGACGTCGAGGATTTGTCGCGGTGATTTGTGCGGGCCTGCCTCTGCACAGGCCGGTTCTTGCCGACCGGCACTCGCCCTTGCCGGAGCGCTGGGCCTGTCTATGCTGGTTCATGCCCCGCAGCTCCCGCGTTCGTTTCGACTGCCTGGCCGCCATGCGTGCGCTGGCGGAGGAGAGTCGCTTGAAGCTGGTGCGGCGCCTGCTCACCGGTCCCTGCTGCGTCAACGAGCTCTGCGAGTCGCTGGGGCTGACGCCCTACAACGCCTCCAAACATCTGCGCGTGCTGCGCGAGGCCGGGCTGGTGGCGATGGAAAAGCAGAGCCAGCAGCATGTGTACGCGCTGGCCGCCGATCTGCTCCGCCGGATGCAGCCCGGCACCCAGACCCTCGACCTCGGCTGCTGCCAGTTCCACTTGGATAAGATCCAGGACTGAGGGGGGATTTGATCGCCGAATCGGAGGCTGTTTGGGGTGAATGTTTGCGCAGACGTGCAAATTAGTATTTGCGCAATTAAGCAAACAATGGCAGCGGGACTGCCGTGCTTACCGTGCTCCTCATCGCCGTTCTCGCCGTGGCCTATGCCAACGGCGCGAACGCGAATTTCAAGGCGGTGGCCTCGCTCTACGGCAGTGGCACGACGTCCTACCGTCGGGCGGTGCATTGGGCGGCCCTGACGACCGCGGCCGGCGGCCTCGCCTCGATGGTGTTGGCTGCGGGCATGCTCAAGACTTTCTCGGGCAAGGGGCTGGTGCCCGACGCCCTCATCGTCGGCCCGGCCTTTCTGCCGGCGGTGGCCGGCGGGGCGGCGCTGGCGGGCCTGCTGGCCACGCGCTGGGGTTATCCAGTTTCCACCACCCATCTGCTCACCGGGGCCCTGCTCGGGGCGGGTAGCACGGCAGGTGAGGTGCATGTGGGCCGGCTCTGGCAGAGTTTTGTCCAACCCCTGTTGCTCAGCCCGGTCTTGGCGGTGTCGGTTGGCGGTCTGCTCTATCTGGCCTTGAAAGGCCTGCGGCTCGCGCCCGATCATCGCACGCGCACGCTCGACGCGCTGCACTTCCTCAGCGCCGGCGCGGTTGGCTTTGCCCGCGGGCTGAACGACATCCCGAAGATGGCCGCGCTGCTGCTTGGCGTCGGCTGGTTGTCGGGTGAGGCGGGACCGCTGGCGATCGTCATCGCCATGACCCTCGGCGGCCTGATCAGCGCGCGCCGGGTGGCCGAGACCCTGGCCCACAAGATCACCGACCTGAATCCCGGCCAGGGCTTCGCCGCCAACCTCGCCACCGCCCTGCTCGTCACCACCGCCAGCCTGCATGCGCTGCCGGTGTCCACCACCCATGTCTCGGTCGGCGCCCTGCTCGGCATCGGCGTCACCACCCGTCAGGCGAAATGGCGGACCGTGATCCCCGTGCTCGCCGCCTGGGTCGTCACGCTGCCCTGCGCGGCCCTGCTCGCCGCGCTGCTGTTCGCCTTCCTGCGTCTTTGGCTCCCATGAAAAACTCAACCACCCGCGCCCTCGCGGCGGCCATTTTGGCCCTCGCTTCCTCGGCCCTGGCCACGCCCACGGGCCTCAACAACATCCCGACCGCCGATACCGTGCCGCATCGCACGGTGGCCACCCAGGCCTTCAGCAGCTTTGGCGGAGCGAATCAATTCGCCGCCAACGGCCCGGGCCAGCATTCCTTCTGGCTCGGTTTCAAAACCGGCTGGGACTTCGGGCCGCTCGGTCTGGAATGGGGCCTCGACAGCCCGATCGTGCCGGATCAGGCCGGGCCGCTTTTTGGGCAGACCAAGGTCAACTTCAGCCCTTGGGAGGAAGGTCTGCTCGCCCTCGGGGTGGCGGGCCTTGCCCTCACCGATGATCAGCGTGCGGGCGATCCCTTCAGCTACGCCGTCCTCGCCCACGACTTCGGCCTGCTGCGCGGTCATGCCGGTTACGGCAAGCAGACCGAGGGCGACACCGTGCTGCTCGGCGTTGATCGCACCTGGAAGCTCTTCGACCGCAACTTCAACCTCAACGCCGACCTGGTGCAGACCCGCGACCAGCGCGGCTGGCTGCCCTCGATCGGCGCCAAGTACGACCTCAACCAGCACATCGTGCTCGAGACCTGGAGCAACTTCCCCGACCAGGGCTCGGTGAGCTTCATCGCCAAGATCAACTTCGTCTTCACCTTCTGATTCCAACCCGCCGCATCCCCTCTCCCCACCATGAAAATCCTGCTCACCCTCGCCCTGCTCACGGTCGCCGCCCAGGCCGACATCGGTCTCATCTCGCCCGCCGAGGCGAAAAAGCTCATCGAGCATCCCGATCCCGCGCAGCGGCCGGTCGTGCTCGACACCCGCGGCGGTTACAAGGACTACTTCCGCGGCCATCTGCCGACCGCCCACCACCTCAACTTCGACACCCTGCGCGGCACCGATCAGGCCGTGCCGGTGCAGTACCTGCCCGACCGCCTCACCCGCGCCTTGCTCAAGCGTGCCGGGGCCGACAAGAACCGACTCCACCTCGTCTATGCCACCGGCGACCGCCTGCCGAACGATGAGATCCTCAGCACCAGCATGGTCGTCTATGTGCTCGAGAAGTTCGGCATCGGGAACATCCGTGTCGTCGATGGTGGCCTCGCCGGCTGGATGAAGGCCGGCTTCGCCGCCGAACGCGCTTACTTCGGCAATCCGCCGGGCCGGTTGCCCTGGCGCGGCACGAAGGGCATGGCGGCCAACGTCGACGACGTTCTCGCCCATGCCGGCAAGCCCGGCCACCTGCTGGTCGATGCCCGGCCGCTGAACGAGTACCAGGGCAACGACGATGTCTGGCTGCGCAAGGGCCACATCCCGGGTGCGATCAGCTTCCACTGGGCGCGCCTCATGGAGAGCGACAACACCCACCAGTTCAAACCGGTCGCCGCCATGAAAGCCGAACTCCAGCGCGCCGGCATCACCCCGGATCAGGACATCCTCTGCTACTGCGGCACCTCACGCGAAGGCAGCCTGCTCTACTTCACCCTCAAGCACGTGCTCGGCTACCCGAAGGTGCGACTCTACGAAGGCTCGTGGAAGGAGTACGTCTGGATCCGCGGCCAGTCGCTGCCCGCCGAGACCGGCGGCCGCGCGGCGGGGAAGTGAAGCAAATCGGTAGGGCCCCGCTGCGTCGGGGCCGTGTTCGGTGCGGGGCAGGGGCCTTCGGCGTTCCAGCCTAGCGGAAGGCGTGAGAATTCCCTCCGGCTGCCGTCCCGACCACCCTTGCGCTCTTTGCGTTCCTTTGCGGCTAAAACCTCAGCCCCGTGCCGCCTCCACCGCCTCCGCCTCGACCAGTCGCGCCAGGGCCTCGGGACCGACGGGTTCCTCGGCCTGCCAGGGCAGCCAGGCGGTGCGGTGGGCGTGGACGTTGGTGACCTCGCGCAGGTAGCGGTGTTCGGCCTGTTCGCGGCGCTGCAGCAGCGGATCGCAGCTGCCGCAGCCATGCAGGCTCTGGTTGATGACCCAGGCGTAGGGTTCAATGCCGGCGCGGCGCAGGTCGGCCTGCAGGGCGGCGGCCTCATGCACCGGCGTGGCCTCGGGCAGGGTCACCAGCAGCACGTGCGTGTAGGCCGGGTCGCGCAGGCGATCGAGCAGGTGCAGCACCGCTTCCGGCTGCGTGTTGCGCGCCTGGCGCTGCAATTCGCGGTGGTAGGCCTCGCTGGCATCGAGCAGCAGCAGCGTGTGGCCGGTCGGCGCGGTGTCGAGCACGACAAAGCGGTCGCGACCGCCCGCCACCTCGCGGGCAAAGGCGCGGAAGACGGCGATCTCCTCGGTGCAGGGCGAACGCAGGTCCTCCTCGAGCAGGGCGCGACCGGCCGCATCCATCTGCGCGCCCTGCACCGCCATCACCTCGGCGGTGTAGGCGGCGGTTTCCGCGGCGGGATCGATGCGACTCACCGTCAGGCCCGTGACCTGGCCATCGAGCGTCTGCGCGACATGTGCTGCCGGATCGGTCGTGCTCAGGTGCACCGGGTGGCCGCGGCGGGCGAGGGCGACCGCCAGCGCGGCGGCCACCGTGGTCTTGCCGACTCCGCCCTTGCCCATGGTCAGGATCACCCCGGGGCCGGCGCGTTCCAGGTCCGCAAGCAGGTCGGCCAGGCGCGTCATCGCCGGTGCCGGCGCCGCGGGATCGACCGCCCCCGGCGTGGCCGCATCGGCCGCGTCATCGAGCAGCGCGCGCAGGCCGTCGAGACCGAGGATGTTGATGGCGCGCAGCGGCACGTGGAAGCTCGGCAGGCTAGCGATGAAATCGGCGTGGCGTGCCAGGGCCTCCGCGCCGCGCTGCTGCATCGCCTGCGCCGTGGCATCGTCCGGGCAGGCCGTGGTGAAGACCCCGTTGACCACCAGTTGCTGGTTGGCCACCCCGAGCGCGCGCAGTTCCGCCGAGGTGCGCGCCGCCTCGCGCAGCGCGGCCGCTTGCGGTCGGCTGACCAGCACCAGCGTCGTGGCGGCCGGATCGGCCAGCGTGCGCACGGTCGCCTCATAGATGACGCGCTGCTTTTCCAAACCCGCCAGCGGGCCCAGGCAGGAAGTGCCGCTGGTGTTGGTGTCGAGAAACTGGTCCCAGGCCTTGGCCAGACTCATCAGGCGCAGCGTGTGACCCGTGGGCGCCGTGTCGAAGATGACATGATCGTAAGCGCTGGCCGCCGAGGCATCGCCGATCAGCCCGGAGAACTCGTCGAAGGCGGCGATCTCCACCGTGCAGGCGCCGGACAGTTGCTCCTCCATGCTGCGCAGTGCCGCCTCGGGCAGCAGGCCGCGCATCGGGCCGATCAGGCGTTCGCGGTAGGCCGCGGCTGCCTCCATCGGGTTGATGTTGAGCGCCTCCAGTCCCGGCGCGCCGGGCACGGGGGTGGGGCGACGCGACAACGGCGTCTGCAGCACCTCATCGAGGTTCGAGGCCGGGTCCGTGCTCACCAGCAGCACGCGCCGACCCGCGGCACTCAGGCGCAGCGCCACCGCGCAGGACAGGGACGTCTTGCCGACCCCGCCCTTGCCGGTGAAAAACAGAAAGCGCGTCCCGTGGGTCGCATCGGGCTGATAGGGCGGCAGAGTCATGCGTGGGGTTCCTTGCCGAGCGCCGCGCGGAAAAAGGCCGGGCGTTCGTCGTGGTTGGGATAGTGGCCCTGCAGGTAGACCTCGCCATCCAGGTAAATGAGTGGCAGCACGTTGGGCCCGTCCTTTTCCAGGGCCGCCTTCACCTTCGGGTTTTTCACAAAGGCGAGCGGCTGCTGCGCCAGATTGTAGCGTTCCACCGTCACCCCGGCATTGGCCAGCATCGACAGCAGGCCGGCGAAGTTGACCAGATCGGGATCGACATTGGGTCCGCAGATGCCGGTCGCGCAGCACATCGCCGGATCATAGACCTGCAGGGTTTTCATGATTCAAGCCTACTTGGTGGAATGGCCAAGTAAAGCCGCCAGGTTTCACCGAAGGTGGGCAAGCCTGCTCGATTCTTGCGCGGGTACTTGGCTTCTGGAATTCAAGCAAAGATGCAGGTCTGGAGGGTTCGTCAGCAGGTTTCGCACGGAGGCCGCGGAGCACACGGAGGGCAGAGGCAGTCCCTCGACCGCGCGCAGCGCCTTGGATTGCGGCGGCCCTCCGCCGCTCTGCCACCTCGTCCTGCCATCCTCCCGACTCATCACGACCTCGAACGTGTCTCCAACGCGGTTCCGAAGCCTTTGAAACCACGAAGGGCACGAAGTCGGAAAGGGTAGGGCACCGTCGGCCTGGCTTTTCTCGTGTCGCTGGCAGAAGGTCTCACGCCAAGGCGCGAAGAAGGCCGCTGCTCCACCCTCCTTCACCACTTGGCGCCTTTGCGTCTAGGTGTGAGCCTTTGACCATCCCCGGTTGTTTCGGGTTTTTCTTGACGGGATTCTCCGTGTTGGAGAGCCTCATGCCGGCTTCCGCAAGATCGGTTGTGCCTGCTCGGGGAAATTCACGCCATGAAAATGCTCAGGATGATTTTGATTTCGGGTGCCTTGCTGTTGCTGGGATACTGCTCTGTCGTCCTGACTTCGTTTATTCGTCAGGTGAACCGAACCGCGGAAGTGGCCGAAGGTATTCAAAGCGTCGACTGGCTGCCTGCGGAGGCAACGAATATCAGCTATCATAAGGACTACATGACGAACGCTTATGAGTTTCAGATCAGCGAGGCAGGATTTCGCAAGTGGGCTGCCGAAGTTGCCTCTGAGCCGGTTTCTGAATTTCTTATTTATGAACCGGTGGCAGACATCGCGAAAGGTGAACCTTGCTGGATGTATCGCTACAAATTCTTTGCTGGTAAAAAACAGGATTCGATGGAGGGCTCTGATGAAGCTGGGCAGTTCAAGTCGAGTTCGATTGAGATCAAGAATGGTCTGCGCGGCGAGTTGCGCTTTCGGAACGGGGGTGGCTATACCATCGGTTATGATCGCGATAGCGGCACCGCTTACTGGCATTGGAGCAGGAGATGAACCGATCTGATTCCCTTGGCGTTTTGCCGTTGACGTTTCTCGGATCGCTCATGGGACGTTGAATCACGAGGCAAGGGCTGCGCGGGCGACCTGCTCGGTGCGGGAGTCTCGCCGCAAAGGAACGCAAAGAACGCAAGGAGGGGGTCTTGGAAAACCTTGTGTTCCTTGGGCTCTTTTGCGGCCCAAGCCGGCTCGGGTTGGGGGCTTCGCGTCTTCGCGCCTTGGCGTGAGTCTCTGCTGTGGCCAACGCGCCGGACTTGGCAGGTGTCGCAGGCTCGCCACGGTAAGGCATGGCGCTTGTGTCCATTCTTTTGCCGGTGCGGGACGGGGCGGCGACGCTGCCGGCGGCGCTGGACTCGATCCGTGCGCAGACGCTGGGACACTGGGAATTGGTCGCCGTCGATGACGGCTCGGTTGATGCGACGCCGGAGTTGCTCAAGGCCTGGGCCGCGGCCGATCCGCGGGTGCGGGTGCTGCAGACGCCGCCGCAGGGCATTGCCGGGGCGTTGCAGGCGGGGGCGGCGCTCTGCCGGGGGCGTTATCTGGCGCGCATGGATGCGGATGACCTGATGCATCCGGAGCGGCTCGCCCGGCAGGTGGCGCGGCTGGAGGAGGAACCGGCGGCCGGCTTGGTGTCCTGTCGCGTCCGCTACGGCGGGGCGGCGGCGGGTTATGCGGAGCATGTCGACTGGATCAACGCGCAGGACAATGCCGAGCGGATGAGCCTGCGACGGTTTGTCGAGGCGCCGGTGGCGCATCCGAGCGTGCTGTTTCGGCGCGAGTTGCTGGCGCGCCATGGCGGCTGGCGGGAAGGGGATTTTCCCGAGGACTATGAGCTGTGGCTGCGCTGGCTGGAGGCGGGCGTGCGCTTTGCCAAGTGCCCGGAGGAATTGCTGGTCTGGAACGATCCGCCGCAGCGGCTGTCGCGGCGCGACCCGCGTTATGCGGTGGAGGCGTTCTACCGGATCAAGGCCGGTTACCTGGCGCGCTGGCTGCGCCGTGAGGTCGCTCCCGGGCGGGTGCTCTGGCTGTGGGGCGCGGGCCGGGTCACGCGCCGTCGTTTCGACGCGCTTGAGGCCGAGGGCCTGCGCTTCGCCGGCTTCATCGATGTCGATCCGGCGAAGCGCGGTCGCCACCGCGATGGCCGGCCGGTGCGGCTCGCCGATGAACTGCCGGATCCGGCGACGAGTTTCCTGCTGGCCGGGGTCGCGGCCCGCGGTGCACGCGAGCAGATCCTGGCCCACCTGGTCCAGCGGGGCTGGCAGGAGGGACGGGATTTTCTGCTCGCGGCCTGAGCCGAGGCTGCCCGTTGCAGGCAAAAAAGAAGCCGCCCGTCGCCGGGCGGCTTGGTGGAGCGAGGCTGGTCAGATCTTGATTTCCCAGCCCTTGCGGTAGGGGCGCGACCAGTATTTCTGTGCCTCGGGGTTGTCGAGGATCTTGCCGGTTTTGGTATCGCAGCGCACGACTGTGTTGCTGCGGTAGGCCATGTTGCCGAGGTGGCAGAGCATGGTGCTCTTCTGGCCCTCGTCGATCGGGCTGTTGAGCTTGGCGTTGCCGCGGATGGCCTCGATGAAGTTGCCGAAGTGGGCGGGATCGCCGCCACCGGCGCCCTTGCCCTTGCTGACCTCGACGCCCTTCGGGTCATAGATCGTCCAGGTGTCGCGTCCGGCGGCGAGCGTGCCGTTGTCGCCGTAGAAGATGACCTCGGCGAGTGGCTTTTCTGCCGCGCGCGGGTGGCAGGAGCTCTGCACCCACTCGATGCCGGCGTGGCCGAAATCAAAGACGGCGGTGCCGGTGTCGGGCGTCTCCTGGACGTCCTGGTAGAAGTAGCGGCCGCCGTTGTAGGTGACCTTGTTCGGGTACTCGCCCCGGATGCCCCAGCGCAGGATGTCGAGGGTGTGGATGCCGTTGTTGCCGAGCTCGCCGTTGCCCCAGTGCCAGAGCCAGTGCCAGTCGTAGTGGGCGAACTTCTTCAGGTCGCGCCCCGGTTCATCGGGCACCGGGCCCTGCCAGAGGTCCCAGTCGAGGTTGGCGGGGGCCGGTTGGGCGAGCAGGCCGGTTTCCTTGCGGGTGTTGTAGTAGAAACCCCGGCCGAAGCGCACGGTGCCGATGGCGCCGCCGTGCAGGGCTTCGATCGATTCCTTCATCCAGGTGCGGCGCTGGTTGCCCATCTGGACGAGCTTGCCGGATTTCTGCGCGGCCATGACCAGCAGTTCGGCCTCGCCGGCGTTCTGGCTGCCGGGCTTTTCGACATAGACATGCTTGCCGGCCTGCAGGGCCATGACGGCGGCGGGGGTGTGCCAGAAGTTCGGCGTGGCGATGAAGACCGCGTCGAGTTCCGGGTCATCGAGGAAGGTGCGGAAGTCTTTGACGCCATGGCAGGAGACCTCCTGGGCGTCGGCGACGACCTTGAGGCCGCGCTCGAGGCGGACCGGGTCGGTTTCGGCGAGGTACTTGATCTCGACACCGGGCAGCTTGAGCAGGGCCTGGACGTGGGCCATGCCGCGGCCGAGGGCGACCACAGCGACCTTGACCTTGTTGGCGGCGGCATCAGCGGCGCGCAGGCGGGGGGCGGCGGCGGCGAGGCCGAGCAGGGAAGTCTGATGGAGGAAGGAACGACGGTTCATGGCGCGGAGGAAATCGCCCGCGCGCGCTGCCGTCTATCGCCGGTCGTGGTACCGGCTCCGATACTTTTCGCACCTGCTCAGCCGTTCCAGACAAAGCTCACCGGCTTGTCGATGTCGGGATGGACGCTGTGCTGGACCGGGCAGCCGAGGGCGACCGCCTCGAGCAGGCGGCGGTCGGGGTGGTCGGCGGGCAGGGGGATCTCGATGGTGATCGGCAGGCGCACGATGCGGCGCGGCATGTCCTCGCTCATGTGCTTTTCGACACTGACCTTCATGCCGGGCAGGTCGTAGCCCTTCTGGCGGGCTTTGATGCCGATCACCGTCGCCATGCAGGAGGCGAGGGCGGTGGCGACGAGGTCGGTGGGCGAGAACGACTCGCCCTTGCCGTTGTTGTCGGCGGGGGCGTCGGTGATGAAGCTCTGCTGGGAGGGACCGTGCACGGCGCGGCAGCGCAGGTCGCCTTCGTAGTCGATGTGGATGGAGACGGCCATGGGAGTGCTTTGTCTTTGACGGGTTGCGGCGCAGGCGCGAAGACTGTCGGATTCCGCGCCTTTTTACCGTGATGAACCCGATGCCGCAAGCCTCGAAATGCCGGTCGCTGCCGGCCGTCCTGCTTGCCGCCGGCCTGATCTTCGCGGCGGGGGAGGCCGGAGCCGCCGAGCCGGCGGTCGATCAGCTCGGCCAGGCGGCGCTGCAGAACGCCTTCCAGATTTTGCGTGGTGAATACATCCGTGGCGAGGAGATCACCGCCGACGAACTCAACCGCGCCGCCCTGCAGGGCCTGCTGCAGCGCCTCGATCTCGGCGCCGAACTGGTGGCCCGCACCGAAGCCCCGGCCGCCAAGGGCGGGTTGGTGGCCGAGGAGGTGTCGCCCGGACTGCTCTACCTGCGGCCGCAGGCCCTCACCGGCCAGGAAGCGGCGGCGGTGAACGAACGGCTCGCCGCGGCCAAGGGTCTCCGCCATCTCATTCTCGACCTGCGCGCGCCGATGCCGCCAGGCGATTTCGAGGCCGCCGCCGCCCTGCTCGAAGCCTTTGTGCCGGCTGGTGAACTGCTATTCAAGTTGCAGCAGCCGGGACGCGACGACGCCCGCCTGTTCCTCGCCTCCGAGGCGGCGCGCTGGACCGGGCCGCTGGTGGTGCTGGTCGATGCCGAGACGAACAACCTCGGCGAAACCATCGCCGCCGTGCTGCGCGCCCGCGGCCGCGCCCTGCTGGTCGGTGAGCCGACGCGCGGGGCGACCGTGCGCTACGAGACCCTGCCGCTCGACGACCACTGGCAGTTGCGCTTCGCCCGCGCCGAGATGCTGCTGCCCGATGGCACCTCCTTCTTTCGCCAGGGCCTGACGCCGGACTTCCCGGTGAGCTATCCCGCGGAGGCGAAGCGACGTCTCTTTGCCTCGGCGCGTGCGCCCAGGCAGACCGTCTTTGAGATCGGTCGGCCACGCTACAACGAGGCGGCGCTGCTGGCGCGGCGGCATCCCGAACTGGAATCCTACATCCGCCGCAGCGCCGGCGAAACGGTCGAGGACGACCGCGCGCCCGACAGCGACCGCGTGCTGCAACGCGCGGTCGACATGCTGCTCGCCAGCGACCAGCTGGGGGGCAGTCGCCTGCGCTGGCCGTCCGCGGATCGTCCCGCCGCAGCGAAGCCCGCCACCCCCAAACCATGATTCCGCAGACTGTCGAAACCCGCCTCACGATCGAGGCCATGCACAGCAACCGCACCTGGCAGGCGCGCCTGCCGAACGGCCGGCCCGTGCTGGCCTTCCGTCCCGAGGAGGCGCCGCCGCTGGAGCTGGCGCCGGGCGCGCAGCCGCGGGCGCTGCTGACCGTGTGCGATTTCTCGCGCGCGCTGGTGCTGGCGGAGGATGAGCCGGCCGAGGCCTTCTTCAGGCCTCCGGCTTCTGGATCGCCGGATTGATCTTCTGCAGCGCCTCATAGAGCGCCGGGTCCTGCGGGTGGCCGTTGTAGAGAATGGCGCCGTCGGGGGCGACCAAAACCATGCGCGGAATGCTGTCGATCTCGAGCAGGCCCGAGAAGGGGCGCTCGCGCGGTTCGACCAGCCAGGGGAAGGTGATGCCCTGCTCGTCGCGCACCTTGGCGGCGACGGCCTCGGCATTTTCGTCGTCCTTGTTCATGCCGACGACGACGACGTCATGTGCTGCCAGTTCGGCGGCCTTTTTCTTCAGGGCCGGCATGAGCTGCATGCACGGGCCGCACCAGGAGGCCCAGAAGTCGATGAGCAGGGCCTTCTTGCCGGCGAGTTGATCCTTGAGCGTCGTGGCTTCGCCGGCGGAGCTGGTCAGCACCAAGCCGAGGTCGAGCTTGAGGCCGGCGAGCTTGGTTTCACGGCGGGCCTTCTCAATGAGCTGAAGGAAGAGCGGGCCCTGGCCGGGCGAGAGCCAGAGCGCCTCGAGGATGTGCTTTTTGAAGGCGGCCTCATCCTTGGCACCGCGCGCCTGCAGGGCGAGGGTGAACTCGGTGAAGGCGCGGACGTCGTCGGCCGACTTCAGGCCGGCGCTGTCCTTGGGGTCGAAGTTGTCGGCGAGGATGCGCATTTCCGGCAGCATCTTGACCAGCCAGTCGCTGTCCTGGCGGCGCAGGCCCCAGATGAGTTTGGCCTCGAGGATCTTCTGGCGCGAGATGCCCGCGCGACCGGCTTCCTTGAGGGTGGTGAGCAGGTCCTCCTGGTTGAGCTCGGGGCTGAACATGCGCTGCATCAACTGGGCGGGATCCGCCGCCTCCTGGGCGGTGGCGGGCAGAGCGAGGGCCAGGGCGGCCAGCAGGGAAAGACGGAAGTTCATGCGCGGAATCATAACGAGTGGGACGCGCCCAAGTTGCCATTCTTCCGCGCCGGCGCCACTTTGACCGTCATGTCCGCCCCGTTTTTCCTCACCGGCCCCACCGCCAGCGGCAAGTCCGCGGTCGCGGTCCTGCTGGCGGAACGCCTGGGCGGCGAGATCGTCAACGCCGATGCCTTCCAGCTCTACGAGGGCATGGACCTGCTCACCGCCAAACCGGGGCCGGCGGACCTGGCGCGGGTGCCACACCATTTGTACAGCGTCCTGCCGGCGGGCGAACGCTGCGACGCCCAGCGCTACCGCGAGCTGGCCCTGCCGGTGCTGGCTGACATCGCCGCGCGCGGTCGTTTGCCGATCGTGGTCGGCGGTTCCGGGCTCTACGTGAAGGCGCTCTCGCACGGCCTCGCCGAGCTGCCGCCGGCCGATCCGGCCCTGCGCGCCGAGCTGGCCGGCTGGACTCTGGAGGCCAAAACCGCGCGCCTGCTCGAACTCGACCCGGACGCGGCCGGCAACGTGCCGCTGGCGAATCCGCGCTACGTCGGGCGCGCCCTGGAGATCTGCCTGCTCACCGGCCAACCGCAGTCGCAACTGCGCCAGACCTTTGCCAAGGCCGAACCGCTCGGCCGCGGCGTGACGCTGGATTTGCCGCGCGCCGAACTGCACGAGCGCATCCGCCGGCGCCTGCAGGCCATGCTGGCCGAGGGCCTGCTTGAGGAGGTGCGTGCCCTGCCGGAGATCGGCGCGACCGCCGCACGTGCCATCGGCCTGCGCGAACTGCGCGCGCACCTGGCCGGCGAGCTGTCGCTGGAGGCCGCCTTGGAAGCGATGGAGACAGCGACCCGGCGTTACGCCAAGCGCCAGCTCACCTGGTTCCGGCGCGAGACCTGGCTGCAAAGCATTTGCCTGCCCGCCGGGGCCACGGCAGAGTGCGCGCTCGACCTCATCCTGCCCCACGTCCCATGTCCGCCGAATCCGCCGCCACCGTCCACGTCAACCTAGGCTCGCGCAGCTACGACGTCGATGTCGGCCCCGGCCTGCTCGACCGACTCGGCGCGGTGGCGGTCGCCAGGTTCCCGGGCCGCGCGCGGGTGGCGGTGATCACCGATTCAAATGTTGGCCCGCTCTACGCCGAACGTGCCCTCGCCAGCCTGCAGGCCGCGGGGCTGCAGCCGCACCTCATCACCGTACCGGCCGGCGAGGCCTCGAAGTCGCTGCTTGTCGCCGAGACCGTCTGCGGCGAGATGGCGCGCGCCGGCTTGGATCGCAAAAGTTTCGTGGTCGCCCTCGGCGGCGGTGTCATCGGCGACCTCGCCGGTTTCTGCGCGGCAATCTACCAGCGCGGCATTCCCTACCTGCAGGTGCCGACGACGGTGCTGTCGCAGGTCGACAGCTCGGTCGGTGGCAAGACCGGCGTCAACCTGCCCGACGCCAAGAACATGGTCGGCTGCTTCCATCAGCCCGTCCATGTGCTGGCCGACACCGCGACACTGGTTAGCCTGAAGCAGCGCGAGTGGAATGAGGGCTTTGCCGAGATCGTCAAGCACGCCTGCATCCGCGATGCCGCCATGCTCGACGCGATCGAGGCGGTGGCCGACGGCCGTGGCGACCTCGCCGAGTTGATCCGCCGCAACGTCGCCATCAAGGCGCGCATCGTCGAGGCCGACGAGCATGAAACGAGCGGCCTGCGCGCCCTGCTCAACTTCGGTCACACGCTTGGCCACGCCATCGAGGCGGCGGCCGGCTACGGCGGCCTGCTGCATGGCGAGGCAATCTCGCTCGGCCTGCGCGCGGCGCTGTCGCTGTCCTGCCAGCTCTGCGGACTGCCCGCGGCCGACGCGGCGCGCGTGCTCGGCCTGCTGCGCCGCTTCGACCTGCCGGTCGTGCTCGAGCGCGCGCTGGAACCTGAGGAAGTGCTGCGCATCGCCCGCATGGACAAGAAGTTCGAGGCCGGCCAGATCCGCTTCGTGCTGCTGCGCCAGTTGGGCGACGCCTTCGTCAGTCGCGAGGTTGGCGAGGCCCATCTGGCCTCGGCCTTGGCCGAACTGAAGACGGAACTTCCCTGAATTTGCCCTTGGCATCCGTCCGTTGATCTTTCACTGTCCACCCGCCATGCCGAAAACCAGCCTCACCCCGAACGAAGTCAAAGAAATGCTCCTGCTCGCCGCGGAGCGCATCATCGCCGCCGAACCCGCGCTGTCGGAAGCCGACCGCAACCTCGGTGACGGCGACCATGGCCTCGGCATGCAGCGCGGCATGACCGCCGCGAAGGAAAAGCTGAATGAAGGCGACGCGGTTTCGGTCGAGAAGGCCTTCAGCAATGTCGGCATGGCCATGATGAGCAGCATGGGCGGCGCTTCGGGCGCCATCTTTGGCACCTTTTTCCGCAATGGCGGCAAGGCCCTGGCCGGCAAGGAGACTCTCGATGCCGCCGGTCTGGCCGCCTTCCTGCAGGCCGGTGTCGACGGCGTCAAGCAGCGCGGTGGCGCGGCCGTTGGCGACAAGACCGTCGTCGATGCCATGCAGCCCGCCGCCGAAAAGGCCGCGCAGGTGGCCGACCAGCCCCTGCCGGAGGCCGCCGCCGCCGTGCATGAAGCCGCCCTCGGTGGCCTGGAAGCGAGCAAGAGCATGATCGCCAAGTTTGGTCGCGCCAAGACCCTCGGCGAAGCCTGCATCGGTCACCCGGACGCCGGTGCCCTTTCGGTCACCGTCATCCTCGGTGCGATGAAGGATTACATCGCCGCCTGAACCCCGCCCGGCGCGGCACGTCATGACCCTTCGTCCCGCGCTGCTCCGCCTCTGGCGTCTCGGTCTGCTGGTCGCCGCCGTCCTGCTGCTGCGCGCGGCGCAGGACCGTCGCGATGCCGATGATGCGGCGCTGACCGTCGAGCGCGTTCGCGATTTCTTTCCGTCGGCCGACCGGATGGAGCCGGCCGATGCCGCGGGTCGCCAGGAGGTGCGTGCGGCCGATGGCAGCCTGCTCGGCCGTGTCACCACGACCCTGCCGGAATCGAAGCGCATCATCGGCTATTCCGGGCCCACCCACAGCCTGCTCGCCTTCGATCCGCAGGGGCGGATCCTCGGCCTGCGCGTGCTGCGCAGCCATGACACCTCCGATCACCTGGCCGAGGTGGTGGCCGACCGCGCTTTCTTCCGCCAGTTTGTGGGTCGCAAGCCGGACAAACTGCCCGAGTTGGAACTGCACACGGTGACCGGGGCGACCCTGACCAGCACGGCCATCGCCGAGGGCGTGCTCGCCCGCCTCGGTGCCGCGGCCCAGGTGTCGCTGCGTTTTCCGGAAGAGATCACCCTCGAGGAGGTGCGTCGCCTGGAGCCCGCCGCCGAAAGCCTGCAGGAAAACCGGGGCGCGGTGGGCGGCTGGCAGGTGCTCGACCGCGCCGGCACGCGCCTTGGCATTGCGGTGCGCAGCTCGCCGGTGACCGACACCCTGGTCGGCTACAAGGGGCCGACCGACACCCTGCTGCTGCTCGATGCCGAGGGCCGGACGCTGCGCGGGTTGGCGGTGCGCAAGAGCTATGACACGGGTCGCTACGTCGGTTACGTCACCGGCGACCGCCACTTCCTCAAGTCGTTCAACGGCCGCAGCCTGGAGGAGTTGGCGGCGCTCAACTTCAAGGAGGCGAAGATCGAGGGCGTGTCCGGGGCCACCGAGACGAGTTGGTCGATCGCCGAAGGCCTGAAGCAGCGCGCGGCCGATCTGTTGACCCGTCGCCCGGCCGGCTGGCTGCGTGAGATTCGCTGGCGCTGGCAGGACACCGGCCATGCGCTCATGATTGTCTCCGCCCTGCTGATGGCTTTCACCCGTCTGCGCGGGGTGGCCTGGCTGCGCCACCTGCACCACGCCGGTCTGGTCATCTATGGCGGCTTCATCGCCGGCGAACTGCTCTCGCAGGGCCTGCTGGCCGGCTGGGGGGCGCACGGCACGCCCTGGCGCAGCGCCCCCGGCCTGCTGCTGCTCGCGGCGGTCGCCCTGCTGGCGCCGGTGTTCAGCGGTCGCCAGCTCTACTGCCACCACCTCTGTGCCCATGGCGCCCTGCAGCAGTTGCTGGCACGGCGCCTGCCCTGGCAGCTGCGGCTGCCGCCCACGGTCGAGCGCTGGCTGGCCCGTCTGCCATTCGCCCTGCTGGGCCTGATCCTGGTCAGTGTTGTGCTCGGGTGGGGCCTCGATCTCAATGCCCTGGAACCCTTTGATGCCTACCTGTTCCAGGTCGCCGGCTGGGCCAGCCTGGTCCTGGCTGGGGTCGGCCTGGTGGCGGCCCTGTTCACGCCGCTGGCCTACTGTCGCTACGGCTGTCCGACCGGTGCGCTGTTCAAGCTGCTGCGTGTCGCCGGTGCAGGCGATCACCTGGGCCTGCGCGATGTCCTGGCGGCGCTGGCGCTGGCGGGTGCGGCCCTGACCCTGGCGGCCTGATCAGGCGCGCTGGCGACGGCCCTGGCTCGGCCCGATCTTGCGGTAGAGGGTGGCGAGGCTGACGCCAAGCATGGCGGCGGTTTTTTCGCGCGAACCGCCGTTGTGATCCAGGCTGGCCTGGACGAAGCGCTGTTCCTGGGCGCGGATGAAGACGTCGAGTGTGCTGCCCACCGGCAGCTCGGTGGAGACCGCGGGTTCGGGGTCCGCGGGGTCGGCGTTGGCCGGTTTAGGCGGCCTTGCCGGGCCGGGACGCTGCAGGCAGCGCTGCAGGGCAGTCACCAGCTCGGAGGGGGTGACCGGTTTCAGCAGGAAGTCGCTCACCCCGAGGCGCAGGGCCTGGATGACGACCTCCGCACTGCGTTCCGCGGTGATCATGACGGTGGGCAGGGCGGGGAACTCGCGATGGCAGACCTCCAGCACCTCCATGCCGCTGTCCGGGCCGACGTGGTAATCGACCAGCACCAGGTCCGGCTGCCAGCTGCGCAGGGCTTCGAGGCCTTCCGCCACGGTGGCGCGGCCGCAGACTTCACAGCCCGCGCCCCGGCAAATGCGCGAGAGCATTTCCAGCAGGGCGGGTTCGTCGTCGATGATCAGCAGGCGTGCCATGGATGGGATCATGGCTGGAGGACAGGGATTCCCGACCATGATAACAACCCGAGACTGGCTTGGCCAGCCTTAAAGGAACATGAAGACACCGGGAGAAAGCCGCGCCGCGCCGCTTTTCAGAGGCGCTCCAGCGGATTGCCGCGCTCCGGCAGGGGCAGGGTGACTCGCGCGCCGCCGAGGCGGTGCGATTCAAAGACACCGGCGATCATTTCGAGGATGACACGGCCGTCGCGGGCCGAGCACAGCGGCTCGCGGTTCTCGCGCATCGCGTCGATCAGGTCGAGGGCGGGCGCCAGGTGGCCACCGACCCGCTTGCGGATGTCGGCCAAAGGTTCGGGCACGCCGAGTCCGCCGCTGGTGACGGGTTGCCAGGCCGTGGGTTTGGCCTCCGGTCGGAAGGGACTGCCGGCACGTAGGTGAACGAGCGGTTCGGCATCCATGCGCAGGTCGAGCACGCCTTCGGTGCCGATGATCTGCAGGCCGAAGCCGGATTCGCGCACGCCGGCGTTTTGCACGGAGTCGAAGAAGGCGGGCAGGCCGTCGGCCATCTCGAAGCGGGCATGCACCTCGTTGCCGCCGAGGCGGCCGAGGCCTTCGGAACCTTCCCCCACATCGGCGGCGGTGAGCGGTCGCCCCTGCTGGAGCACCGAGGCGGAGCAGGACTTCGGTTCGCCGGCGAAGTGATGGATCAGGTTGAGGATGTGGCTGCCGAGCACCCAGAGGTCGAGGGCACCGCCACGGGCGTCCTCCTTGCCGCGCGCGCGGTATTCCAGCACCCGGCCAATCGCGCCCTCGCGCACCCGCCTGACCGCCACCGGCAGGGCCGGGTGGTAGCGGTTGCGATGGGCCAGGGCGAGTTTCAGGCCGCTGCTTTCGCAGGCGGCGACGATTTCGTCGGCCTCGGCCAGGGTCCGGCAGAAGGGTTTCTCCATGTAGACACCGCGGACGCCGGCCGCGGCGGCGGCCAGGGTCATGGCGTGGTGCTGATCGACATGGCGCGGTGCGATGACCGCGATGTCCGGCCGGATCTGCTCGAGCATCTGCCGGTAGTCGGCAAAGCCGCGCACGTCACCCAGTCGCTTTTGCGCGTCCGCCAGGCCCCTGGCATCGGCATCGGCCACGGCGACCACCTGGGTGCCGGGCACCTCGCGCCACATCGTGTCGAGGCCATGGCCGTAGTTGCCGCGACCGGTGTGACCGATCACCGCGACGCGCAGGGGAGCTTCGGCGGCGCGGCCGCGACCGACCGCGAGGGCGGCGGCGGCACCGAGCAGGGTGCGCCGTTTCATGGCGCGTCCGGTTCGACGGTCTTCTCGATCTTGATCTTCGGCAGGTTGCCGCCGACGCGGTCAAAGAGGTCGCTGAAAAAGTTGCCGCCTTCGGTTTCCTTGTGATGGCGCAGGTACAGGCCGGCGAGGAAGGCGGCGACGAAGAGGGCGATGACGATGGCCGCCGTGGCGCAGCCGCTGCCGCTGGTGTCCGGGTAGGAGGTGACGCGCACGGCGCGGTTGCGCGGCGGGGCCGGTGGGCGGTAGTTGCGCTTCGGCATGGGCGGCGGTGCCTCGGGCACCGGCGGCACTTCCGGAACCGGCACATAGACCACATCGGGCTCGGCCAGCGTCGCGGGGGCTTCGCCCTCGTAAAAGACGGCCTGGACATCGCCGAAGGCGACCCGGTCGCCCTCGCTCAGCCGGGCCTCCTCGATCTCGACGCCGTTGACGCGGGTGCCGTTGCTGGATTTCTGGTCGGCGACGAAGCAGCCGCCGTCGCCCAGCTCGATGACTGCGTGATGGCCGGAGACCGAGGGGAATTCGAGCACGACCACGCTGTCCGGGTGGCGGCCGATGGTGGTGGTGCCCTCCTCGAGGGAGTGGGTGAAGACGGAACCGTCGTCGAGGTGAAAGACAAGAGTGGGCATGATCGGCGGGAGCTGAGGCTGGCGGTGCAAACGCAGGTTCCGGACCGGGTTTGCAAAGACGCCACACAGAATCTTGGCTTTTTCACGATGCAATGTCTATGTTCGCGGAGTAGTCTGTTTTGCGCCCCGCCCGCCATGAATCCCCTTGCCGCCTCGAAGAGCTGCCAACGTCGCCGTTTTCTCGCCGGCCTGCTGCTCGCCGCCCTGCCGGCTGCCGCGGCCAGGACCGAGGATGAGGCGGAGGCTGCGGCCACCGCCCTGGCGCTCGACCAGGAAGAGGCCGGCTACGCTTTCCGGGCGGAGACCTGGGTGGCGCCGCTGCCGGCCGAGCTGGGCAAGGCGGTGCGCCTGCAGCTCTTCAAGGGCAACGAGTACTGCATCGCCGTGGCGGTGCCGCGCGGTTCCGGCATCCATGTCACCGGCGCGGTCCTCGATTTCAGCGGTGAACCGGTCGGTGAAATCCAGCCGGTGCTCGATGGCTGGGGCTTTTTGCTCTTCTTCAAGCCAAAGAAGACCGGCGTCTACGTGGTGACCATCCGCCAGGATGAAACCGGCCGTCGCCGTGACACGACCTGCGCGGTCGCCGTCGGCTACAAGTAAGTGCGTTGAACAAGCGCCGATGTTTCGGCGTCCCATCCAGCAGCCATGAAACCGGTTCTGCTCGCCCTGCTGGCCGCCCTGTCCGCGGCGGCCGACGCCCCCTTCAGCCTCACCACCCTCGATGGCCGGAGCTTTCGCGACTGCGTCATCGTCCGCGTTCATCCCGATGCCCTGTCGTTCCGCCATGCCAGCGGCGCGGCGCGCGTCGAGTTCGAGGCGCTCGATCCGAGCGTGCGCGCCCGTTTCGGCTACGAGCCGCAGCGGGCCGAGGCGCATCGCCGCGAGATGGCCAAGGCTCAGGGCGAGGCGAAGCTGCGCCAGGAACAGCGCGATCGCGAGATGAGCGAGGCCCTGGCGGTGGCGCAGCGGGCCGAGGTCGAGCGTCTGCGCGTTGAGACCGAGCAGGCGCGGGCGCTGCTGGCCGCGGACTGGGCCCGACCGCTCGGGCCGCCCCTGGTGCCGGAACCGGTGCCGCTGGGCGAGGCCTTCACTGCCGGTGGCGGCTGGAGTCGCAGCGACGGCGCCTGGCTGCTGCCGTGGGGCGTCTGGGGCGGCGGTTACAGCCCCTTCAACGGACTGACCCACGGCTACCGTGGGTCAGGTTGGTGCGGCCCCTGGGCGGGAGTCCGCGTGCGGATCTGCTGGTGAAACTCAGTTCTGGCTGTTGACCCAGTCGATGGCCGCGCGGCAGATTTCCCAGAAGCTGCCGCTTTCCAGGCTGGCGCCGCCGACGAGCGCGCCGTCGACGTCCTTCTGCGAGATGAGTTCGGCCATGTTGTTGGGCTTGACGCTGCCGCCGTACTGGATGCGGATCTTCTGGGCGGTGTCGTCGTCGAACATCGAGCTGAGCACGCGGCGGACGAAGGCGTGCGCCTCCTGGGCCTGCTCGGGGCTGGCGGTGCGGCCGGTGCCGATGGCCCAGACCGGTTCGTAGGCGATGACGCAGTCGAGCACACGGCGCGAGCCGACGTCGGCCAGCGATTCGCGCAGCTGGCTTTCCAGCACCTGTTCGATGCGGCCGGCATCGCGTTCCTCGAGGGTTTCGCCGATGCAGAGGATCGGGTGCAGGCGCGCCTCAAGGGCGGCGGTGACCTTGGCGTTGACGATGGCGTTGGTTTCGCCGTAAAGGCTGCGGCGCTCGCTGTGGCCGAGGATGACGTGGCGGCAGCCGCACTCCTTGATCATGCGGGCGCTGATCTCGCCGGTGTAGGCACCGCCGGGATGCTGGCTCATGTTCTGGGCGGCCAGCTCGATGTTCTCCTTGCGCGCGTGCATGATGGCTTCCTGGGCCTTGGCCAGGCTGACGAAGGGCGGCGACACCACCACCTGCACGGGGCACTTGTCGGGCACCAGGCGGGCGAAGGAGCGGAGGAAATCATCCGTCTCCTGGGGAGGCATGTGCATCTTCCAGTTGGCGGCGATGATGGGCTTGCGGACGTGGATCATGGGACGGGGCGGGGCGGGGGACACAGGGGCGATTAGAGATCCTGAAGGCAGGCGACACCGGGCAGCACCTTGCCCTCGAGCAGTTCGAGGCTGGCACCGCCGCCGGTGGAGATGAAGGTCATGCGGTCGGCCAGCTTGGCCTTCTTGACCGCCTTGACGCTGTCGCCGCCGCCAATGATGGTCTTGGCGCCGGTGTTGGCGGCCACCGCCTCGGCGATGGCGAAGGTGCCCTTGGCAGCCTCGGGAATTTCAAACACGCCCATCGGGCCGTTCCAGATCACCGTCTTGGCGCCGGCGATGGCTTCGGAGAACAGGCGCACGGACTCGGGGCCGATGTCGACGCCTTCCCAGCCGTCCGGGATGTTCTCGTTGACGCCGGTGGAGCGGGTTGTGCCGAGCTTCTTGGCATCGAAATCAAAGGCGTCGGTGATCAGGGCGTCGACCGGGATGAGCAGCTTCACGCCGCGCTCGCGCGCCTTGTCGAGGGCGGCCTGGGCGACCGGTTCCCACTCAGGCTTGTACAGGCTGCGGCCGAGGCTGATGCCCTGGACCAGCTTGCGGAAGGTGTAGGCCATGCCGCCGCCGATGATGAGGGTGTCGGCCTTGTCGAGCAGGCGGTTGATGACCTCAATCTTGTCGCTCACCTTGGCGCCGCCGAGGATGACCACGAAGGGACGCTCGGGCTGCTCCAGCTCGTCGTGCAGGTAGGTCAGCTCCTTCTCCATGAGCAGGCCGGACACGGCCGGCAGGTGTTCGGCGACTCCGGCGGTCGAGCTGTGGGCGCGGTGGGCGGAGCCAAAGGCGTCGTTGACGAAGATCTCGGCCAGGGCGGCGAGACCGCGGGCGAGTTCGGCGTCGTTCTTTTCTTCACCGGCGTGGAAACGGGTGTTTTCCAGCAGCAGCACGCCACCGGCGGCCAGGGCGGCGGCCTTGGCCTCGGCCTCCGGGCCGACGCAGTCGCTGGCGAACTCGACCGGGCGACCGATCAGCGCCGCCAGAGCCGGGGCGACCGGGGCGAGCGACTGGCGCGGGTCGCGCTGGCCCTTCGGACGGCCCAGGTGGCTGCACAGGATGACCTTGGCGCCGGCGTTGAGCAGGTGGTTCAGGGTCGGCAGCGTCTCGCGGATGCGGGTGTCGTCGGTGATCACCATCTGGCCGTCCTTCTCGTCGAGGGGCACGTTGAAATCGACGCGCACGAGGACGCGCTTGCCATTCAGATCGAGGTCACGGAGGGTCTTTTTGGGCATGGTCGGAAGGGGAAAACGGGGCTGCCGGGAAACGGCGGGCGAAATGGCTAGCACAAAGCGGGCAGGAAGCGCGTGAATTTTTTCCCTAGCCGGAAAAAATCGCGTCGGCCGACCGCTTCAGGCCGCCTGTGGGCGGGGTCAGCGACGGCCGTCGACGTTGAGCTGGACGCGATACAGGCTGGTTTTGGCGGTGATGTAGAGGGTGCGGCTGCCGCGGGCGCCAAAGACGCAGTTGGCCGGTCGCTCGGGCGTTTCGATGACCCCCAGCTGGCGACCCTCGGGATCGACGATGTAGATGCCGTTGGCGGCGATGTACAGGTTGCCGAACTGGTCGCTGGTCAGGCCGTCGCCGCCGCGCTCCTCCTTCGGGTCGAACACGCAGAGCTTGCGACCGGCCCCGAGCTGGCCGGGAGCCTCGATCGGGTAGGCCCAGAGGCTGTTGGAACCGTTGTCGACCACATAAAGGGTCTTCTTGTCGTTGGAGACCAGCACGCCGTTCGGCCGCACCAGGTCGTCGATCAGGCGCACGACCTTGGCCGGCTTGCTGCGGTCCTTGTCGGGCGTGGCATAATAAACGCCCTCGGCGCCGAGGAACATCTCCCCGGGTTTGCGGCCGTAGGCGGGGTCGGTGAAATAGACGCCGCCGCGGCCGTCGAGGTCGAGGTCGTTCGGGGCGTTGTAGGCCTTGCCGTCGAACTCGGCGCTCAGCACGGACGGTTCGCCTGTGCTCTCCTGGCGGGTGACGCGGCGGGCGCCGCCCTCGCAGGCCAGCAGAGCGCCGGCCGGGGTGAACATCAGGCCGTTGGCCCGACCGGTCTTTTCGCGGTGCAGCACGGTCGTGCCGGCCACCGGGTCAAAGATGTGGATGCGCTCGTTGGGGATGTCGCTGAACCAGATCCGGCCGTCCGGGCCAAGCGCCGGGCCTTCGGTGAAGGTGAAGCCTTCGGAGACCTTCTGGACGTCGAGCTTCTCCGGCAAAACACTGGCCGGGGCCTTGGCGGTCGGCGCCTCGGGGCTGCCAGCGGTCGGGTTTTCCTGGATCCGCAGGTTGCGCCAGCGCACCTGCAGGCCGACGAACTTGTCGGGCACGTTGTGCACCTGCAGAGCAATGAAGCCCTTCGGGGTCATGGCGTCCTTGAGGTCGGCGGCGGGCACGCCATTCAGGAAGGTGCGCAGGCGGTCGCCGATCGCCTCGATACGCACGCGGTTCCAGTCGCCCTGCTTGAAGGCAAAGCGGGCGGCATCGTTGCTGGACAGGTCGTTCAGCCAGCCGCGGCGACCCTCCTCATAAATGCCGGCCGTCCAGCCGCGGTCGCTCGGGTCGATCTCGCTCTGGTAGCCGTGCACCTGGCCGTTCTTGTAGTCGGGCAGGCTGTTGCTGCGGAACTGGATGCCGGAGTTGAGGTTGGCATCGACCTTGAATTCCAGCTCGAGGATGAAGTCACCGTACAATTTGTCGGTGCACAGGAAGCTGTTCGGAGTCTTCGGCGCGCTGATGCCGACGATCTCGCCGTTTTCGATCCGGTACTCGGCCTTGCCACCCTTGAAGTTCCAGCCGTTGAAGGTTTTGCCGTCAAACAGGGGCACCCAGTCGGCGGCGGCCAGGCTGCAGGCGGAGAGGCAGAGGAAGAGCAGGGCGGTCGGTTTCATGTCCCGACTCTGCCCGCCCCGGCGACCCGTGCAACGATTTCCGCACACCCGCCCACAGTTGCAAGCGAGCCGCTCCGGCGCTCTAGTGAAAGGATGCGTCATTCGTGGATTCGCCGGACCGGAAGGCTGTGGATCGTCCTGCTCGGGGTCGCCAGCCTCGCCGCCCAGGAACCGGCGGAACTGGTCGGCCCGCCCTCCAAACTCGACACCCTGCGCGCCCTGCTCGCCACCCGCGACAAGCTGCGCGCCGAGGCCGAGGAACAGCGCAAGCGCCAGCGCACGGAAACCGCCGACACGGCCAAGGAAGAGGCGCGGGTGCAGGCCGAAAACCTCGACCGCCGCCGCCAGGAGGTCGAGCGCGACTTCGCCACCATCAGCACCGGCATGCGGATCACCGACCTCGGCGGCAAACCCGCTGAAGAGGCGCCGCCGCCCAGCTTGCAGCAGGAGTTCGGGCAATTGCTGACGCCGATCCTCACCGACCTGCGCGAGCTGACCAGCAAACCGCGCCTGCTCCAGCAGTTGAAGGGGGAGATCGACCGCCTGCAGGGCCAGGTGGCCCAGGCCGACCGCGCGCTCGCGGAGATCGACGGCCTGCTCGCCCAGGTGCCGTCCAGCAAAAACGGCGGGGGCACGCTGCGCACCGCCCTCACCGACACCCGCAAGCAGTGGCAGGGCCGGCGCGACGAGGCCGCCAGCCGCATGGCCGCCGCCGCCCACCAGATCCAGCAGCTCAATGGCGCCGAGGGCGGCTTCTGGACCAGCGTCGGCCTGCAGTTCCAGGACTTCGTCTACACCCGCGGCACCAACGTCCTGCTCGCCGCGCTCGCCTTCCTCAGCGTCCTCTACGGCCTGCGCGCGCTTTATTATGGCATCCTGCGCCTGCTGCCGGTGCGGCGCTACGCCCGCCTCAGCTTCACCGTCCGGGTGCTCGATGTCGCCCACCAGGGCCTGAGCCTGCTGCTCGCCACCGCCACCGGCCTGCTCGTGCTCTATGCGCGGGGCGACTGGATGCTTGGCGGTCTCGCCCTGCTCGGCATCGGCGCGCTGCTCGTCACCGCCAAGTCCGGCCTGGCCCAGCACATGGAGCAGCTGCGCCTGCTGCTCGACCTCGGGCCCGTCCGGGAAGGCGAGCGCGTTGTCCTCGGCGGCGTGCCCTGGCGGGTCGGCAAAATCCACGTCTTCACCCAGCTCACCAACTCCGTCATTGGCGGTCCCGGCCTGCGCCTGCCGCTCGAGCAGCTCGCCGGCCTCACTTCGCGGCCGCCTGGTCTCGAGGAAGCCTGGTTCCCCTGTCGCAAGCGCGAATGGATCCTGCTCAACGGCAGCACCCTCGCCCTCGTCAGCGACATCACCCCCGAGCACGTCGAGCTCACCTACAGTGGCGGCCTGCGCCGCTGGATCCCCAATGCCGACTTCCTCAAGGCCGACGTCGCCGTGCTCTCCGGCGGCTTCGTCCGCTCCACCACCTTCGGCATCGACTACAGCCACCTCGCCGAGGCCACCACCACCATCCCCGCCCAGCTGCGCGAGGACCTGCGCGCCGCACTGCTCGAGCAGGTGCCGGAAGCCGAGCTGCTCGACGTCGTCGTCGAGTTTCAGGAAGCCGCCGCCTCCTCGCTCAACTTCCTCCTGCTCGCCCGCTTCGCCGGCACCCAGGCGCCGAACTACCCCGCCCTCGGCCGCCTCCTCCAACGCGCCGCCGTCGACGCCTGCCGCCGCCACCACTGGTCCATCCCATTCCCGCACCTCGTCGTCGAGCAGAAGCCCAGCGCGTAGAGCGGAGAGCCTAGAGCCTAGAGCGTAGGGCGGAGGGCGGAGGGCGGAGGGC
>CBINON010000053.1:0-26375 GCA_966252325.1 uncultured bacterium
CCCCCCGCCGCCGGCGGCTCCTGGGGCGCGCCCGGGCTGGCCGCCCTCGGTCGCCGGCTCATCGGCAGCGGCGCCCGCACCCACCGTGCCGCGCCCGAGCGCGAGGCTCTGGTGCGCCTGCTCGACGCCGAGATCCTCGATGGCGCGGCCACCGGCAGTCGCGCGGCCCTGCTTGCCCGCATCGGCGCGCTCTTTCCCGCCCGTGTCACGCCCGCCCCGGTGGCCGAAGTCCCGGTCGTGCGCCCGCGCACCGTGCCGCTGGTGCCGGTCGGTCCCAAGCCTGCGGCCCCGACCGGCGGCGCCCTGACCAGCGGCCTGCCCTCCGAACCCGCGGAGCAGCCGACGATCGGCTTTGCCGAGTTGCTTTTCCGCGACACCGCCGTTGCCGAGGCCGGCGGTCCCGGCGGCTGGACCAAGACCGCCGTCGACGCCCCGCCCACCATCCATCCCGAGGAGGTGCTGCTGCCCGAAAACGAGTACGTGCCACTCTGGCTGCGCGCGGCGGTCTTCCTCGGCGGCTCGATGATCCTCGGGGCCGTGCTCGCCCACTTCCTCGGCGCCGCCCCCTGGCGCACCCCGACGCCGAAGGCGCCGCCGCCCGTGCCCTCCCTGGGCAAGTCGGTTCCGGACGCTCCCGCCGCGCCGGTGCCCGAACTGCCGACGCTGCCTCCGGAGGCGACCCCCGCGCCCGGTCCGTCCCTGCTCGCCCGCCCGCCCGGCCTGAAGGAGGAGATCACCGGCGCCAAGCCCTGAGTCCGGCATGCCTGCAAGAAGCCGTCCCCGCGGCCGTTCCTTCCGCCCATCCATGAAAGCTCTTTTCTGCCTCTTTGCCCTGCTGCTCGCCACCGCGCCCGCCGCCGAAATCCCCGCCAGCGCCAAGGTCGGCCACTTCTACGCCGGCTGCCAGGCCTACACCTTCCGCCTGTTCTCGGTCCTCGAGGCCATCGACAAGACCGCCCAGGCCGGTGGCAAGACGATTGAATTCTACCCGCGCCAGAAACTCTCGGCCGAGAAGCCCGACGTCCTCTTCAATCACGAGTCGCCGCCCGAGGTCATCGCCGCCGTCAAGGCCCGCCTCGCCGAGAAGGGCATCACCGCGGTCGCCTACGGTGTTGTCAAGCTCGGCGCCAACGCGGCGGAAAACCGCAAGGTCTTCGAGTTCTGCAAGGGCATGGGCATCGGCGTGGTCGTCACCGAGCCGGACGTCAACGCCCTCGACGCCATCGAGGCGCTGGTGAAGGAGTTCGACATTCGCATGGCCATCCACAACCATCCGAAGCGCCCGCTCGACCGCGCCTACCGCTTCTGGGATCCGGAGTACATTCTCAGCCTGGTCAAGGACCGCGACCCGCGCATGGGCGCCTGCGCCGACACCGGTCACTGGGTGCGTTCGGGCCTGGATCCGGTCGAGTGCGTCCGCCTGCTCAAGGGCCGCATCTTCGACAGCCACCTCAAGGACCTCAACGAGGCCGGCAATCCGAAGGCCCATGACGTGCCCTACGGCCAGGGCGTCTCCAACGTGCCCGCCATCCTCGCCGAGTTCCATGCCCAGGGTTACCCCGGTCCGCTGCACGTCGAGTACGAGTCGAACTGGGAAAACAGCGTGCCCGACGTCACCCGCTGCCTGGAGTTCGTCAAGAACTGGCAGCCGGCCGCGCGCTGAGTTCGCCGGCCCGATGGGCTTTCCCACCGGTCGCTGCGACCGGTGGGCCTCACGGCAGTCGCCAGGCCTGGCGCAGCCGCGCATACTCCGCCTCGGGCAGCAGCACGTAGTGCGGCGAAGCCTGCGGCCGCAGCCAGCGGAGGAGCCGCTCCAAATCCGGCCGCGCCATCGTCGTGCAACCCGCCGTCGGCACGTCCGGCCCGCGGCGCACATGGAAGAAGATCGCGCTGCCATACCCCGGCGCCACCGGCGTCTGGTTGTGGCGGATCTCCAGCATCCAGGTGTAGGCGGCATCGCCCAGGCGCATGCGCTGCTTCTCAAACCAGGGCGGTACCTGGCGCGGATCGACCCGCACATGGCGGTTGTACTGCGGGTGATTCGGATCGTCGATGTAGGCGTCCCAAGGGCCCACCTGCAGGTAGGGCCAGCGACTGCCCGCCGGCGGCTGCGGGGCATAGCCAAAGAGGGTGCCGAGCTGAAAGACCCCGGCCGGCGCGCGTCGGTCCTTTTCCACCTTCACCGGCGCGGCCCCGCGCGGCGGCGTGAACACACCGCGCCCCCAGGCCAGGCCGGAGCGACCGAGCAGCACCGGCAGCTCGCGTTCAAACACCGGCTGCCAGGGCGCGGAGGGATGCGGGCGTTCAAAGGCCTGCAGCTTCGCCTTCGCGGCCTTCCAGTCGGGCGCGCGCGCCACGATCACCTGCTGCACGGCGCTGCCGACTTGGGCGCGCAGGCTGCCGGCGGACAGGCTGCAGAAAAACACAAAAATCAGGCAGGAGAAGGATTTCATGGGAGGCTTAAAAACTGACAATGAAGGGTCTCTGTGATGACATCGTATCCACAAGCGAAGGTTTTTTCGTCGCTTTGTCGTTTTGCTGTTGCCTCCGAGGCGACAAAAAGAATATAACCCAAAAATCAACCCTGTCGGGTAAATGAATTGGCTTCAGGTTTTGGGGGTTTTTTTCCTGAGCGCCAAATCCGACAGGGTTGTTTTTTTGTTGGGGGCTGCCGGATGAAGGCCGGTTGAACTACGCGCAAGCGCGGTTATCGGTGCGCTTCGCCATGAACCGACTCCGCTTCCTCCTGCTCGCCGCGCTGCTGCCGCTCGCCGCCTGCACCACCACCTCGCAGGTCAGTCTCGACTACGTGCCTGCCACCGGCCAGATGCGGCCGGGTCCGGCCGAATTCAGCGTGCGCGAGTTCAGCGACCAGCGCGGCATGGAGCCGATGCTGCTCGGCACCGTGCGCACGCAGGTCGGCACGCCGATCGAGCGCGTGCAGACGCGGGTGCCGGTGGGTCAGGTGGTCACCAACGCCTTCGCCTACGGCCTCGAGGCGCGCGGCATGCTGGCGAACGGCGCGTCGCGCTACGTCATCACCGGCGAGGTGCAGGAACTCTACCTGCAGATGCTCGTGCGACCCTACGCCCGCGCCAAGGTGCGCGTGACTGTGCTCGATTCGTCGAGCGGTCAGATCGTCCACAGCGAGATCTTCCAGGGCGATCGCCAGGGCCCCGCCTACGTGCCGGGCAGCGGCTCGCCCGTGCCGCTGCTGCGCGACCTCGCCTCCGGTGCGCTGCAGGATGCCGTCGACCGCGCGCTCGATGATCCGGTGCTGCGCAACCGCACGGCCACGACGACACCGGCGCCGCGCTACGAACCGGGCATGCTCTGAGCACGGCATGGGAACTTTGCCGAAAGCCGGCGTGGATCATCGCGTTCGGTATGGCGTCATGCGTTTCGTTGTCCTGCTGTCCGCCCTCTGCCTCGCCGTCTCCGCCTTTGGGCAGCAGCCATCCCCGCTGACGCCCAAGGCGCTGTTGAGCGCCCTTCACGAACCGGCCGATGCCGAGGCCACCCGTGCGCTGCACGACCGGGTCGTGCGCTGGTTTGGCCGACAAAATCTCATGCAGGGCAAGCCGGCCGCGAAGATCGAGGGCACCACGGTCGCCTGGGCGGTCATGGACATGCAGCCTGCGCGCGTCGTGCGCGGCAACGGCGAACTGCTCGGCGACATGGTTCGCCTCGGCGACGACGGTCTGCAGGTGCTGGTGCTCGAGCTGGGCAATTTTCAGGAGTTTCAATATCGCATCGAGGTCGATGGCATGCCGCGTGTCGCCGGCATGGTACACATCGAGCACTACGAGTACAGTGCCGACAGCCAGCGCCAGCCCGGCGTGCCGGAGGGACGGCTGGAAAAGTTCACCTGGGAGCAGAGCCGGATCTTTCCCGACACCGCCCGCGAGGTCACCGTCTATCTTCCGGCCCAATTGCGCGCCGGCGAGGCGGCCTGCCTGATGGTCTGGCAGGACGGCAGCCGCCATGTGGATCCGGCCGGACCCATGCGCGCCGGTATCGTCTTCGACAACCTCATCCACAAGAAAGAGATGCCGGTCACCATCGGTGTCTTCATCGATCCGGGTCGCAAGGCCGGTCAGAAACCTGGCGCCAAGCCCGCCAACCGCAGCCTCGAGTACGACAGCCTGGGCGATGCCTATGCGCGGTTTCTGATCGAGGAAATCCTGCCCGAGGTCAGCCGTCGCTACGCGGTGCAATTCCGGCCCGAGCCCGAGGCGCGCGCCATTGCCGGCGGTTCCTCCGGTTGCATCTGCGCCTTCACCGCCGCCTGGGAGCGGCCCGACCAGTTTCACAAGGTGCTCGGCTGGGTCGGCACCTTCGTCGACATCCGCGGCGGCAACGCCTATCCCTACCTGCTGCGCATCACCGAACGCAAACCCATCCGTGTCTACCTGCTCGAAGGCCGCAACGACCTCGACAACAAGTTTGGCAACTGGCCGCTTGCCAACCGCATGATGGAGGCCAGCCTCAAGTACATGGGCTACGACCATCGGGTCGACTGGAACGAATGCTTCCACGGCAGCCGCGGCATGGGGCCGAGCCTGCCCGAGGCCCTGCGCTGGCTGTGGCGGGATGTCAGATAAGGGATAAGGAAGAAGGCCAGACCGCCATGAAGCCTGACTGGCAGCGTCTGTTTCCGGAAGCGGGGCATCGCTGGCAGATGCATTTGCGGCCCGGCGATGCGGCGCGCTTCTGGGGTGGTGCGGATCCGGCTGTGCTGGCCGAGCGCCATCGCTGGGTCGACATGGCTCCCGAGCGCCATGCCCAGTGCCTGCCGGAGGGGCGAACGGCGGCCGCGGCGGCGCTGGCCTGGCTGAGCGAGGCGGCCGCATTGAAGCCGCCCCTCGCCACCCTGCAGGAATCGGCGCGCCGCCTCGAGCCCGACTGGCTGCTGCTCTCCGCCGATCCGGCCGACGGCCATCGCCTGCTCGGCGGCGTGGTTGTGTTTCCCTCGTCCTGGTCGCTCGAAGCCAAGCTCGGCCGGCCGCTCGCCGAGGTGCATGCGCCGGTGCCCGGCCTGCAGGAGGAGGTCGGTCGCCGCATCGCCGCCTTTCTGTCGCGGCTCGAACCCGGCGCCGGCTGGGAGCGCGACAACTGGGGCCTGAGTGCCGACACCGAACTCAACCATCATCCGGTGCGCGACCTGCCCGGTCTCGCGGCCGACGCGACCCTGGCGACGACCTGGCTGCGCCTGGAAACGCAGTTCCTGACCCGGCTCAGTTCCGCGC
Organism: uncultured bacterium; assembly: GCA_966252325.1. Classification (GTDB taxonomy): domain Bacteria; phylum Verrucomicrobiota; class Verrucomicrobiia; order Verrucomicrobiales; family Verrucomicrobiaceae; genus Prosthecobacter. Next base: position 5,250 of record CBINON010000053.1, read on the forward strand.
CAGCCCTGCTCTTCGGCATCCGTGTCAGCCATCACCGGCTCGATGCCCTCGCCGCCGAACCCTGTCTGGCCGGGCGACTCGCCACCTCGCTGGCATCGCTGCCCGAGGCTGTGGCCGCCTACAAGGGCCTGGCCGCCGCGCGCGGTCCGCTGATCGACGCCCTGCGTGCCCGCGACGGCGCTTGACGCGCGACCGCCCCGGCTCTTGGCTGGGTATCTCATGCCCGACTTCTCCAGCATCGGCCAGCGCCTCGGCGGGCCCAGTGGCATCCAGGAACTCATGGACGACCTCGGCGCGGCCCTGTCGACCCATCCCGACATGCGCATGCTTGGCGGCGGTCAGCCGGCCGCGATTCCGCAGGTGCAGACCCTCTGGCGCGAGCGCATGCGCGAGCTGCTCGACGACGGTGCCGCGCTCGATCGCGCCCTGCTCAACTACGAGCCGCCCGGCGGCAGCCCGGTCTTCCGCGAGGCCATGGCCGGCTTCCTCCGCCGCGAGTGCGGCTGGCAGGTCGGTGCGGAAAACATCGCCGTCGTGCCGAGCAGTCAAACCGGCTTCTTCCTGCTCTTCAACCTGCTCGCCGGCGAGGCCGCGGGCGGGCGCAAACGCATCCTGTTTCCGCTCCTGCCCGAGTACATTGGCTACGCCAACCAGGCCCTCGCCGAAGGCCAGTTCACCGGCCTGCCGGCGCGCATCGAGCGGCGCGGACCGCACACGATCAAGTATGGCGTCGACTTCGAGCGCCTGCGCCTGACCCCGGACATCGCCGCGCTCTGCGTGTCCTGCCCGACCAATCCCACCGGCAACGTGCTGACGCCCGCGGAGTTCGACCGTCTGCGCGACCTCGCCCGCGCCCAGGGCATTCCCTTCCTGGTCGACAACGCCTACGGCCATCCCTTTCCCGGCGTGCTGCACGGCGACTGGCGGCCGCGCTGGGAGCCGGGCATGGTCTTCAGCATCAGCCTGAGCAAGGTCGGCCTGCCCGGCCTGCGCACCGCCGTTTTGGTCGCCGACGCCCCCATCGTCAAGGCACTCGCCAACATGAACGCCATCGTCTCGCTCGCCAATGGCAACCTCGGCCAGGCCCTGCTGACCCCGCTGCTCGCCGACGACCGCCTGCTGCGTCTCGGCCGCGAGGTCATCCGGCCGTTTTACCAGGAGCGCGCCGCCTTCGCCACCGCCGTGCTCGCCGATGCGCTCGGCAACGACCTGCCCTGGGCCCTGCACGAACAGGAGGGCGCGTTCTTCCTCTGGCTCTGGCTGCAGGACCTGCCGGTGCCCGCCGCCGAACTCTACCGACGCCTCAAGGAGCGCAACGTTCTGGTCATCCCCGGGCACTACTTCGCCTTCGGTCACGATGAACCCTGGCGGCATCCGCAGGAATGCCTGCGCCTGACCTTCTCCCAGCCGCATCAGGTCGTGCAGGAGGGCCTGGAAATCCTCGCCGACGAGGTGCGTCGCCTCTACCGCGCCTGAAGCGCGGGCTCAGCGAATCCCGGGGAAGTCCGAGAACACGGCATCGACACCGGCCTCGTCAAAGAGCGCGCGCATAAGCTCCTCCGGGCTTGCCACGCACTTCGGCAGTTCATCGGCGCGCACGGTGTAGGGATGCACGCGCAGACCGGCGCGGTGGGCGTCGGCGACCAAGGCCGTCACCCGCTGCTGCGCGGGCGAGTCGCCCTCCAGCACGCTGGCGATGGCCGGGCCAATGCCGTCGGCGGTCCGGGCGAGTTCGGCCAGGCCCGCGGGTGTGCGCAGGTGCTGGAAGTCGGTGCCGTCCTCGCCCTTGGCACCGCCGCCGAGCAGTTGGATCAGCCGGCCCTGCCAGCCGAGTTCGTGGCGCAGGCGCTGCACCTCGGCGTGCTCGAAGCACTGCAGGAAGCAGGCGTCGTCCTTGTCTTGGTACCCGTGCTTGCGCAGCACGGCCAGCACGATCGGGCTCGGGTCATGACCCTGCGCGCGGTGCCAGGCGGGTTTCTTGATCTCGGGATAGATGCCGGCGACACGGCCGGTCGAGTGATTCAGGCCGGCGATGAGTTCCAGTTCCTCCTCCAGCGTGGGGATTTCAAACCGGCCCTGCCAGATCGGGAAACGCTTGGGGAAGACCTGCTTGCCGGTCTTGGCATGAAAGCGTTCGGTGACGCGCAGCTGCTTGAGTTCGGCAAGGTCGAAGTCCAGGGCATACCAGCGACCATCGGCGCGGCGGCGGTCCGGGAAGCGCGTGGCCACATCGGTGACGGTGTCGAGGTGCACGTCATGCAGCACCACCGGCACGTCGTCGCGGCTGAGCACGATGTCCTGCTCGATGTACTCCGAGCCGAGCGCGTGGGCCATCGCCACCGCCTCCAGCGTGTGCTCGGGCAGGTGACCGCTGGCGCCGCGGTGGGCGATGACGGTGCGGGCGACGGGCTGGGCCTGGGCGAGCAGGCTGGTACAAAGCAGGAGCAGGGCGGTTCTCACGCCGCAATCAGCCCGGCCGCGGCCCAGCGTCAAGACGCATCGCCCCAGTCGCCCAAGCGGCGCACCGCCGCCGGATCATCGTCCAGCGCGGCCAGCAGTTCGGCGATGCTGCGCGTCTGGCCGGGCAGGATCAAGCCCGGCCGGATCTCCGCCAGCGGCGCCAGCACGAAGCGGCGCAGGTGCAGGCGCGGATGCGGCAGCACGAGCACGGCATCGTCGCTGACGCAGTCACCGGCATAGAGCACATCCAGGTCGAGCGGTCGCGGCGCGTTCTTCTCGCGCTCGCGCGGCCGGCCGAGCGCCTGCTCGATCGCCTGCAGCTGCGCATGCACCGCGGCGGGCGGCAGGGCCGACTCGATCTCGACGACCGAGTTCAGGAAGGCCTGGGTGCCGGGGGCGCAGTCGACCGGTTCCGTCTCATACCAGCCCGCCCGCGCCAGCACCCGGGCTCCGGGCAGTTGCGCCTGCAGGCGTTCGAGACCGGCCTGCAGGTGCGCGGCGCGGTCGCCGAGATTTGAGCCAAAGGCGATGCCGTAGGCGGTCATCTCACTTCAGGCCGAGCACGTCCTGCATGTCGTAGAGACCGGCCGGCTGACCGGCCAGCCAGCGCGCCGCGCGCACGGCCCCGCCGGCAAAGGTGTCGCGACTGCTCGCCTTGTGGGTCAGTTCCACCCGCTCGCCCGTGTTGGCAAAGATGACCGTGTGATCGCCCACGACATCGCCGCCGCGCAGGGCATGCACCCCGATCTCCACCGGCGTGCGCGCTCCGACGTCGCCAAAGCGGCCGTGCCGGCAGTCGCTGTCATAGGACAGGCCGCGCACGTCGGCGAGGATCTCCACCAGGCTGCGGGCGGTGCCGCTCGGCGCGTCCTTCTTCATCCGGTGATGCATCTCCACGACCTCCAGGTCAAAGTCCGGGCCGAGCAACTCGGCCGCCTTGCGGGTCAGCCAGAACAGCGTGTTGACGCCGACGCTGAAGTTCGAGGCAAACACGACCGGCAGGCTCTTCGCCGCCTCGCGGATCGCCGCCAGCTCGGCGTCGGTGTGGCCGGTCGTGCCGATGATGAGCGACTTCTTCTGGCGCAGGCACTCGGCGAGCAGCTCGTTCGTGAAATGGTGCGAGCTGAAATCAATGACGCAGTCGCACTTCGCCAGCGCGTCCGGCAGGGCATCGCCGACATCGATGGCCGCGCCCACAGCCACGCCCTGCGCCGCCGCAGCGCTGATGACAGCCTGGCCCATGCGGCCCTTGCAGCCGGTGACAAGAAGATGGAGATCGCTCATAAGGATGGCCTCTGACCTAGCCGAACTTGCCCGCCGCCGCAACCGCCGGCTTGGCCGGGAAGGGCAGGAACGACCTGAAGAGGGAATATTGAATATCGAACAAGGAATGACCCACGCCCAAGTCCGGAACCCGCAGCCCCTTCATCATTGGAACTTCCTTGTTGGCTATTGGATATTCCTCGGGTCTGGAAGCTCCCGCGGAGGGAAGGGGTAGCGACCCCGCGTTTGAGTAGCGGAAGTCGTCAGACTTCCCGGTTTGGGGCGAGACACCGCGACAGGCCCCAGCCGGTCTCGCACGGAGGCAGAAGGGTAGGGCGCCGCTGCGCCGGCGCCGACTTCCGCTGCAGGGCGGGAGTCGTTGCGCGCGGAGACGCGGAGAGGATCACGGCGGGGACGGGGCCTTGGCTGTGTAGGCGCGGGTAGCGGAAGTCGTGAGACTTCCCGGCTGGGGAACCGCGCAACCTGTCGTGAACCGCTGATGAGACGCTGATTTGACGCTGATCCAGAGAGGCAGAAAGGACAGGCTTGGACGAATCTGGAATCTGAGATCCCTGCTGGCCCAGTCTTTGTCTTGACGGTCATCCTCGTTTCGGAGAGCCTCGTCGCATGCCAGCCTTTCCGGAAGCCCGTCTGCCTGCCCCAGTGGCTTGGGGGCGTGAACAGCCTCTCTTGGGGGAACTTGTTATGGCAACGGGAAAGTGAATTGTACGGTTCGCACAAGAACTCAGTCCAGTCCGCTAGTCTCCTTGAATGATCTCCTTGGTAATGTCAGCAGCACCCCCATCGAAATCGAGTTCGTGCTTAGCGCTTATCGGACTCTCCATTGTTGGGTTGATCTTGATTTTGGTGGCGGCTTTCACGGTCAGCATCATTGATGAGCTTATGAGCAGCACGCTTATGGCCATGGATCGCGATCCACTTGAAGGCGTCCGAGCGTGGAAGCTCAATCGAGCTTGGGAGATTTTACCGGGGTGGTCAGTGCCCATATTGATTTGGCTCTCCCTTTTCTTTTTCGTGCTTTGGCGAGCATGGCGGAGATTGGTTCACATCTTGTCGTAGTTTCCATGCTTCCAAGCAGACGAGAACCCACGAGCAACCAAGAGCGAATCCACAGAAGGAGGTCAAGACGATTCCTTGTCATGACGTTCGCCCAACTCAGCACGCCACATCCAATGATGAAGCAGCCAAAGATTCTTTTGTGCGTCTTGATGCTAATGTCTTCGGCAGTGGTATCCCTATTGGGTTATCCCCTCATCGAGGACGAGAAGGCCAGCAGGCCGATGCCAGGACCTTACAGGCATGTGTGGCTCCGTTTCTATGATGCAGGTTCAGAGGGGGCTATAGCTCCCGCACTTGTTGCTGGTGGTCGAAGGATGGTTCCTCACATCTGCCGTGCAGTGAGGGACTCACGGATGTATTGCCGTCGTTATGCCCTTCTTGCATTGGGGCACCTCAAGGACCGTCGGTCGCTCCTGACACTTGAGACCATCTATTCCGATACTGACGAGGATTCGCTCTTCCGGGGTGATGCACTGGAAGCCATTTTTGTCATCGATCAGAAACTCGGTCGTTTCTACGCTAAGCGTGTTCTGGCGAGGGAACTTCCAGAAAACGATTATTTGCGAGCCACAGCAAGGCGCATCTTTGACACGCCTGCCGATTTGCTCACGCTTCCAGTGGAGTCATGAACCGCCGCTTCGGCGGTGCCAGCGCTTGAACGTTGATCGGGCGTGATGGGCTGAAGCCCTCGAGCTCATTTGGGCGGTGGCCGCGCGGGCCCCTGAGCGAGCAGGCTTCGCCATGCGCGAGCCCCCAGGGACTCTGGCTCCCTCTCATCGGTACCATTCTGAGGATGGCGCTTCCTCAACCCGCGTTGTGGCCAACGCGCCTACGGTGTGTCAGGCGGCCTTTTTCTTCTTCTTTTTCTTCGGCGGGGTGTCGCCTGAGCTTTTGCCGCCTCGGGGCATCCGTTCCAGGGCTTTCATCTCGGTGGCTTGGCCGGCGTCGCCCTGCTGCTGCATCCAGGTGTTGAGCTCGGTGCGCAGGCGGTCGCGGACGCTGGCGAGGGCGGGATCGTCGATGAGGTTGCGACGGTTCCACGGGTCTTCCTGGCAGTCGTAGAGTTCCTCGGCGGGTCGGTGCTGGTAGTCGTGGACGAGGGCGGCGGCGTGGGGGTCGCCGGCGGCGGCCCGCTGTTTCCAAGTCTGGAAGGTGGGGTCGTGGGTGGCGGCATTTTGAAAGGCGACCTCGGGCGTCAGGTTGCGGATGTAGCGGTAGCGGGTGTCGCGGACGCTGCGGATGCCGTAGTGATCGGAGCCGTGGTGGATGCCGCGTGTGGTCTGCAGGCCGAAGACGTGGGTCTTGTGAGTGGTGGTCGCGCCGGTGAGCACGGGCAGGAAGCTGCGGCCATCGAGGATGTCGGGCCGCGCCAGCCCGGCGGCTTCGAGGAAGGTGGGCACGACGTCGACATACTCGATGAGGGCGTCGCTGACGGTGCCGGGCTGGACCTGGCCGGGCCAGCGGGCGAGGCAGGCGCTCTGCAGGCCGGCGTCGTAGCAGGTCCACTTGGCGAAGGGGAAGGAGTTGCCCTGCTCGCTGAGCACGAGGACGAGGGTGTGGTCGCGCAGGCGACTGCGATCGAGCCGCTGGAGGAGTGCGCCGACCTGGCTGTCGAAGTAGGTGATCTCGGCGAGGTACTTGGAGAAGCCGTCGCGGGTGTCCGGTGTATCGACGAGCACGGGCGGCAGCTTCAGGGTGGCGGGCGGATAGGCGGAGGGGTCGCCCTTGGTCCAGGGGGTGTGCGGTTCGTTGGAGGCGGCGATGAAGAGGAAGGGCTGGCCGGTCTGCTGGCTGGATTGCAGGACCTGCTCGAAGACGGCGGGATCGGGATTGTTGCCACCGTCCAGTGACGAGTATTCAAAGGGGAAGACCGACTTGGGACCGATGTGCGTCTTGCCGGAGAGGTGGGGGGGGTAGCCGGCGGTTTGCAGGTAGGTGGCGATGCTCTGCACCCAGTCGTAGGCCTGGGTGTGATTCGGGTAGGCACCGGATTTGACCGGGTAGAGACCGGTGTAGAGGCAGTGGCGGGTGGGCGAGCACATGGGGGCCGCCTGAAAGCAGCGGGTGAACTTCAGGCCCTCGGCGGCGAGCCGGTTCAGGTGCGGCGTTTTCGCCTGGCCGCCGTAGACCTCCATGTCGCGGTGGGTGCAGTCGTCGGCAAGGATGAGCAGGAAGTTCGGCGGTGTCGCCGCCAGGGCGGGGAAGGCGAGCAGAGCGAGCAGCAGCAGGGCTTTCATGCCGGTCGTGAACGTCACTGGGGCAGGGACCTTGCGTCGGACTGTGGTAGCAACGCGCTGCGCCGCGTCCCATTGGTCTGCGGGCGAAGGTGGCGGGGACGTGTCTGAGGCGGGGGCGTCGCTTTGCTCTTGGAAGGTCGGACCCGACGCAGCGGGTCCCTACCCTGGAAGGTTGGTAGGGACGCGCTGCGCCGCGTCCCATTTGTCTGCGGGCGGAGGTGGCGGGGACGTGTCTGAGGCGGGGGCGTCGCTTTGCTCCTGGAAAGTCGGACCCGACGCAGCGGGTCCCTACCCTGGAAGGTTGGTAGGGACGCGCTGCGCCGCGTCCCATTTGTCTGCGGGCGGAGGTGGCGGGGACGTGTCTGAGGCGGGGGCGTCGCTTTGCTCCTGGAAAGTCGGACCCGACGCAGCGGGTCCTACCAAGCAACGGGTCTCTACCAACGAAGGGCGTTCACGCGGCCTTGCCAGGGCCATAGTTCGGGATCCGGAACCAGCTTTTTGCGGACGGGGTTTTGACGCATGTAGGTGACCTTGTCCAAATAGTCGCGTTCGCTGCGCAAACGGTGATGGAACAGGCTGCGTTGCCAACGCCATTCGGGTTTGCCGCAGCGTTTGCTGAACTGATCTTTCCAATAGGCCGTCCAGCGTTCCACTTCGAAAAACGGACCCCGCGAAGGCGCACAGAAGAAATGCAGGTGATCGGGCATGAGCAGGTAGTTGCCGACCCGCCATCCCGTGGCGTGATTTTGCCAGATGTCGTGCAGCAGATGCATCACATCGGCCTGAGCACACCAGTTGCCGCGATGGTTGGCGCAAACCGTACACCAGAGGAGGGTCTCGCCATCGAAAGTGGGCAGCACGCCTTGCGCCGGGGTGTGCCGTCCAAGGGGGCGTGGTTTGTCCGAATCGGATGGAGATGAAGAATCCGATGAGGTCATCCCCGATATTGGATCATCCGGTGTTAACAGGATCAAGCCCGATGGTCGGGATACGGGCGTTATCGCAAGGGTAGGGACGCGTCTCTGAGGCGGGGATGTCGCTGCGCTCCTGGAAAGTCGGACCCGACGCAGCGGGTCCCTACCCTGAAAGGTTGGTAGGGATGCGCTGCGGCGCGTCCCATTTGTTTTGCCAAAGCGGCGGAACGGGCGCATGCATGCGGCATGACGATCGAAGCCCTGACCCAGCGCATCTGCGCCTTTCGCGATGCCCGCGACTGGCAGCAATTCCACAATCCGAAGGACCTGGCGGTGGCGATCGCCGCCGAGGCGGGCGAGCTGATGCAGCACTTTGTCTGGAAGCAGCCGGAGCAACTGCCGCAGGTGGTGCAGGACAAGCGCGCGGAGATCACGGATGAAATCGCCGATGTCGCCATCCTGCTCTTTGAGCTGGCGCACAATCTCGACATTCCGCTCGCCGAGGCGATGCAGGCGAAGCTGGACCGCAATGAGCGGCGCTACCCGGCCGACAAGGCGCGCGGCAACAACCGCAAGTACAACGAGCTGTGATGAGTGAGGAAACGCCTGTCCCGGGTTCGGAACCCGCCGCGCCGGTGCACCGTCGCCGGCCGCGCTACCGCGGCAAGAATCCGCGCCGCTTTGAGGAGAAGTACAAGGAGCTGAATGCCGAGCGCTACCCGGACGAGGTGGCGAAGGTGCAGGCCTCCGGCAAGACGCCGGCGGGTCAGCATGTGCCGATCCTGGTCGGCGAGGTGATCGAGTGCCTGCAGCCGCGGCCGGGCGAGCGGGTGGTGGATTGCACGCTCGGCTACGGCGGCCACAGCCGGGCGCTCTGGCAGGCGGTGCAGCCGGGCGGCCACCTGCTGGCCCTCGATGCGGATCCGGTCGAGATCGTGCGCACGGAGGCGCGACTGCGTGCGGCCGGTCTGGACGAGGCCAGCTTCACCGCCAAGCGCATGAACTTTGCCGGCCTGGCCCGCGCGCTCGCCGAGCAGGGCTGGCAGGACGGCGCCGATGTGCTGTTTGCCGACCTGGGGTTGTCGTCGATGCAGATCGACAACCCGGCGCGCGGTTTCACCTTCAAGCAGGACGGGCCGCTGGACATGCGCATGAATCCGCAGCGCGGGGTGTCGGCGGCGCAGTTGCTGGTCGGCCTGAGCGAGGCGCGACTGGCCGAGTTGCTGGTGGACAACGCCGATGAACCGCATGCGAAGGTCATCGCCGCGCATCTCTGGCGCGAGCAGCAGCGGCAACCGCTGACCACCACGCGTCAACTGGCCGAGTGCGTCAAGCAGGCGCTGCCATCGCGCTGCAAGGCCGAGGAGGCGGAGGGCGCGGTGCGCCGGGTGTTTCAGGCCCTGCGCATTGCGGTGAATGAGGAGTTCGGCGCGCTCGACACCCTGCTGCGCGCGCTGCCGGCCTGCCTGCGCCCGGGCGGGCGGGTGGCTTTCCTGACCTTTCATTCCGGCGAGGATCGACGGGTGAAGAAGGCCTTCCAGGAGGGCGCCTACGCAGGGATCTACCGCGCGGTGGCACGCGAGGTGGTGCGGGCGAGTCCGGAGGAGCAGCGGGCGAATCCGCGCTCGGCGCCAGCGAAGCTGCGCTGGGCGGTGCGCGCGCCGTGAGCGGGCGCGGCCCGGCTCAGGGTTTGGGGAAGAAGCGGTGCTCGCCGCGCTTCGCCGCCTGATGCGATTCGTGAGTGTCCTGGGCGATGCCGGGATCGCCCTGCGCGGCCATCCAGGCCTCGAGCGCGGCACTGAGCCGGGCCTGCACGGCGGCGTGCTCGGGTTGGCCGGCGAGGTTGGTCATTTCATGCGGATCGACGGCGCTGTGGTAGAGCTCGAGGGCGGGTCGCTGCATGTAGCGTTTGACCAGACGGTAGGTGGCGGGTTTGTCGAAGGCGGTGGCGACCCAGGTCGGCCAGTAGGCGTTGTGCGCCGCGCTGCCGCCGAGCTGGCCCATGAGGTGCTTTTCGATGTAGAGCTCGTCGGGCGTGAGGTTGCGGATGAGCCGCCATTCGCCGTCGCTGACGCTGCGCACCGGGTAGGCCGGGCCTTCCGGGATGTTGTTGTGGCAGGCGTAGGCGAAGTCGCGGTGCGTGTCGCTCTCCCCGCGCAGCACGGCGGCAAAGCTGCGGCCGTCAAAGCCGGCCTGGTCTGATGTGCCGCCGGCGAGATCCACCAGGGTGGGGGTGACATCGGCATACTGGACCAGAGCGTCGGTGCGCTTGCCGGCGGCGACCTTGCCCGGCCAGCGCGCGACGAGGGCGGTGTGCACGCCGGTGTCCCAGCAGGTCCATTTGTTGCCGGGGAACTGCGAGCCCTGCTCGCTGGAGAAGAGTACGAGCGTGTCCTGCTCGCGGCCAGCCTCGGCGAGCGTGCGCAGGATCTCGCCGACCTGGCCGTCCATGTAGGTGATCTCGGCGAGGTAGGCGGCGAAGTCCTGGCGGGTCTTCGGGGTGTCGGCGAGGTTCGGAGGCAGCTTCAGCTTGCGCGGCGGATACTGCGAGGCATCGCCCATGACCCAGGGCACGTGCGGTTCGGTGAGGCCGACGACGAGACAGAAGGGCTGCGCCGGATCGCGGCCGATGAACTCGCGCACGCCGTCGAGTTGGTGAGCCTGGGTGGGGTCGCGCACGCAGTTGCCATCAAAGCCGGGCACGGCTTCAAAGGGATAACTGGCCGCGGGCAGGACATGGACCTTGCCGGCGATGCCGGTGCGGTAGCCGAGTGGCGCGAGGTGCTGCGGCAGGCTGCGCGTGTCCGGCCGGCTCGCGCTGTGGTTCCAGGCGCAGCCGTTGCGCAGGGGATGTTGGCCGGTGTACAACTCCGCGCGGCAGGGCTGGCACATGGCCGAAGTCACGTAGGCGCGATTGAAGGTCAGGCCCTGGCTGGCGAGCCGGTCGAGGTTCGGCGTCCTGGCGTTCTGCCCGCCGTAGATCGGCAGGTCATTGTAGGTGCAGTCGTCGGCGAGGATGATGAGCACATTGGGTCGCTCCGCCGCGGCGCAGAGCAGGGGGGCAATCAGGAGACAAAGCAGAAGGCGCATGCAGGGAAGACGACGCGCCGGAGCCGAACTTGCCACGCGCAAACCACGCCCGGCTATCCGGTTTCCACGGGGCCGGCCCTGGCCCCTTCCAACCTTCATGATTTTAGCCCTCTGCGGGATCAAGCCCGAGAAATATCCAAGATCCAACAAGGAAGTCCCAATGATGAAGGGGCCGGGTTCCGGACTTGGGCGTTGGTCAATCCTTGTTGGATATTCCATATTCCCTCTTCAGGTCGTTCTGGCCCTCTGTGGGATCAAACCTGAGGAATATCCAATATCCAACAAGGAAGTCCCAATGGCGAAGGGGCCCGGGTTCCGGACTTGGGTGTTGGTCATTCCTTGTTCGATATTCGATATTCCCTCTTCAGGTCACTTCTTTTTCTTTTTCCTGCCCGCCTTGGCCTTCGCCTTGGGATCGTAGGAGGGATTGGGTTCGGTCGGCACCAGGGCGCGGACGTCCTTCTGCCAAGCGAGCAGGTCGTCGAGCAGTTCGTCGCGCTTGGCCGTTTCGACGGCGGCGAGGTTCGCGCGCTCACCGAGGTCGCGGCCGAGGTGGTAGAGTTCGACCGCGCCATTGCCGGGCAGGCCGGCGCGACCGCCATCAAGCTGCCATTCCTCGTGGAAGAGGTGCAGCTTCCAGTCGCCCTTGCGGATGACGCTGACCGGCCGGCTGCGGAAGCCGGTGCGCACGTCGAGTTCGCGGCCGCGGATCACCGGGTTGTCAAGGTAACCCGGGAAGTGCCAGAAGATGGCCTGGCGCTGCAGGCCCGGTTCGCCGTGCAGCAGCGGCAGCAGGCTTTCGCCGTCGAGGACCTTGCCCTCCGGCACCGGTGCGCCGGCGGCGGCGAGGAAGGTGGGGTAGAGATCGACGTTGATGACCGGCACATCGCAGCTGCTGCCGGGGCGGGTCACGCCCGGCCAGCGCACGAGAAAGGGCTCGCGAATGCCGCCCTCGTAGTAACCACCCTTGCTGCCGCGCAGCGGTTCCTGCGGCGATTGCTGGGTGGCGCCGTTGTCGCTGGTGAAGACGACAAGGGTGTTGTCCTCGAGGCCGAGCGCGCGCAGGTGGTCGAGCAGTTGACCGACACTGGCGTCGAGATCGTAAAGGCAGGCCGCATAGAGTGGGTCGCGGTGCTGGGCGCCGGGCGTCTTTGCCTGGAACTTCGCGCGCGTTTCCAGTTGGCCCTGCAGGGGCGAGTGGATGGCGTGATGGGCGAGGTAGCAGAAGAAGGGGCGGTCGCGCTGGGCGGTGATGAATTCGCAGGCCTCGCGGGTGAGGGTGAAGACGCCCTTGGGATCCTCGGGCGGGCCGGCCTTGTTCTGCTCTCGCCCCTCCGGCTCGGGGCCTTCGCCGAAGGAATCGAAGCTGACGTCAAAGCCCTGTTCCGTCGGCAGGGCGCCGTCCTTGCCGGCGAGGTGCCACTTGCCGAAATGACCGGTTGCATAACCCGCCGCCTTCAGGGCCTCGGCCAGCGTCAGGTTGTCGCGCGGGATGCCGTTGCGGTTCGGCACCGGCACGAGGCGTTGCGAGGCCTTGGGGCCGCGGTCGGTGCTGCCAACGGCATAGACGTGGTGGCGCGGCGTGTAGGTGCCGGAGAGCAGGCAGGCGCGCGAGGGGGCGCAGTTGCCGGCCGCGGCGTAGCCGCTGGTGAAGGTCAGGCCCTCGCGGGCGAGTTGGTCGAGCCGCGGCGTCTCATGAAAATCGCTGCCGCCGAAGCCGGTGTCCCGCCAGCCCAGGTCATCGGCAAAGATCAGCACCACATTGGGTCGGTCGGCCGCCGGCAGATGGAGGGCGAAGGCGAGCAGCGGGAGGAGAAGGCGATGCATGCCATGAAGACGAGGGGACATCGGCATTCTTGCGTGGAAGCGAAGCCGGCTGTATTGAGGTCAATCGTGGCATCGGGAGTGCACAGCGTTCCTCAGTCGGTTGCGTTGAGGTTCGTTTTGTGCCATTTTAACTCATGCCTGATCAAGATTTGGTCTTAGATAATGAGCCTTTGTCAGATGATGCAAAAATCTGGCGCTATATCAAACTCAGCACACTGGTCTACTTGCTGAAGGGGAAACGAAGTTTCTTGCCAAAACTAGAGGCCTTGCGACAAGGGGATCAGTTCGAAGGGGAGATGGATTTTGAGCGCCTGCAAGAAAGATATCTTGATCTTCGAAGTGCCGAGAATTGGTTGAGGCGCGATGAAGGCGAGACCAAGAGCTGGGAAAGACCGGATCATTTGCCGAGTCTAGGTCAATTGCGATTGCGTGAATTGATGAAGCGTCGTTGTGTGTGGTGCTGGCACCAGTCAGAACATGAGTGCATGGCGCAATGGAGAATTTATGGTAGGGAGGGTGTTGCGATTCGAAGTGATGTGGGTTCGGTCAAAAAAGTTCTCATGATGGCACGGAATTCAGATGGCATTGATTTTGTATACGGCAGGGTTTGTTACTTGCAGCCGGGGCAACATCCTCCATTTTCGCGGGAAAGCACTATTGCAGGCCATCCCTACTTCATCAAGCATGCTGCATTTGGGCACGAAAGGGAGGTTCGATTCGTGCTGGCTGATCATGATGTGGGTTATCCAGGCAGGTCAATCCAGACTGATCCGCTAACGCTGCTGAAGGAGATCGTGATTTCGCCGTTTTATTTGCCGAGCGAAGCCACTGCGCTGCTGAGTGCGATAAGAGACATGTTGCCTAGCGATAATCTTATTAGTGTGCGCACTTCTGGCACACAAGACCCTGAATATCCTTGGGGGCGTAAAGGGTCGACCTTTCGTGAGCGATATGATGAGCCCGCAGCTGATCAATGGATCAGTGAAAATAACCCTGAATCGGATTTGCCTGACTCCATGCGATTGTTTTCTGCGGGTGGCGGGGCGGGCTTGTAGATTACCAGTTGAGATAACTACACATTATTCAGCCCACCAGTGGTCAGCAGGCTCATCGCGGGCTGAAGCCCTGGAGTTCGATTCAGCCCCTCAAAACTCCCCGCCCAGAGCCAGGTGCAAATCGGCGCGGTTGCGCAGGCGCTGGGCCTGGACGGCGAGCAGGGCGCTGCGGGCGTCGAAGGCGCGCTGGCGGGTGTCGAGCAGGGTGAGGGCGGGGGTCAGGCCCTTTTCATACTGGCCGAGGGCGAGGCGTTCGGCGGTCTCGGCCTCCTTGGCGGCGCGGGCGAGGGCCTCGGCCTGGCCGAGCAGGAACTGTTCGGCCGCCAGGGCGGTCTCGACCTCGCGGAAGGCGGTCAAAGCGCCGGAGGCATAGGTCTGCAGCAGTTCGTCGTAGCGGGCGCGCGACTGCCGGACGCCGGCGAGCAGGCCGCCGCCCTGAAAGAAGGGTTGGGTGGTGCTGCCGGCGATGCTCCAGAAGGCGGTCTCCGGGGTCAGCAGGGTGTTGAGGTTCTGGGTGGTGCGACCGTAGTCGCCGGTGAGGCGGAAGCTGGGCAGGAAGGCCTTCTTGGCCGCGCTCTCCGAGCGGACCGCCGCTTCGAGGCGTCGCTCCGCCGCGCGCAGGTCCGGGCGGCGCAGCAGCAGTTCCGAGGGTAGGCCGGCGGGCACGCTGCGTTTCAGCGTGGGCAGACCGGTGAGCCCGGCCTCCCGGCCGGCCGGGTAGCCGCCAAGCAGGACTTCCAAGGCACGTACCGCCTCGTCGGCCGCGGCCCGGCGCTGCTGCAGGGCCGACTCGGCGCGGGCGAGGTCGGCGCGGCCAAGCGAGACATCGAGTGCCGCCTGCTCGGGATCAAGACCGCGGTCGAGCTGCTTTTCCAGGATGCCGAGCTGGACGCGGCGGGTGGACACGTCCTGGGCGGCGAGTGCGGCCAGGGCGCGGGCTTCGGCGAGGGTGACTGCCGCGCGCACGGTGTTGGCGGCGAGCGAGAGCCGGGCGCTGTGGAAGGTTTCCTCGGAGGCGAGGGCCCCAGCTTTGGCGGCGGCGCGCTCGTCGGCGACCCGCCCCCAGAAGTCGAACTCCCAGGAGACGTTGAGCGGCAGGCGGAAGCGGTTGTTGATGAAGCTCAACCCGGCGAAACGCTGGTCGGAGGGCGTCTGGTTGCGGGCGGCGGTGAAGGCGCCGGAGACGGTGGGGAAGAGGCTGGCACCGGCAGCCAGGGTTTGGGCCTGGGCCTGGCGAACGCGGGCGGCGGCGGCCTTGAGGTCGGGATTGGCCTCGATGGCGCGGCGGACCAGAGCGTCCAGGGCGGGGGATTGATACTCCGCCAGCCAGCCGGTGGCCTGGCTGGGGGTGAGCCTGGGCAGGGTGGCCCATTGGTCGGGCGCGATCGACTGCGTGGTGGCGAGGTCGCGTTGCAGGCGCTTGCTGCCCAAGGGTGGCAGCAGGCCGCAGGACAGGCCGCCGAGGCAGGGCAGCAGGAGGGCGGCCGCGCGCAGCGGCAGGGTGGAGCGCGTCATCGCCGCCCCTTTTAGGCGGGATTGCCGCCGCCGGCAACTGCCGGCTGGGGTGGTTCGGCGTCCCGCCCGGGTTTTGGCAAGTTCAGGCAGAACCCAGGGTGAGTGTCAAAAAGGGGTGATTTTTGGCGGGCATTGACCATGTGGGACAGCGACTTGAAGAAAAATGGGCTATTTTTGAGTGTTGATCGGGCTTGAGAAGACGTTTTTCGGTCAAAAAGACTCTTTTTGAATTGCACTTTCGCGGAGGGGGTGGTATTTTGTCTTCAGGAACCCTATTTTTCTTCGACTCATGAGCACACCCCAC
Source organism: uncultured bacterium (assembly GCA_966252325.1). Taxonomy (GTDB): domain Bacteria; phylum Verrucomicrobiota; class Verrucomicrobiia; order Verrucomicrobiales; family Verrucomicrobiaceae; genus Prosthecobacter. The sequence continues at coordinate 20,995 of CBINON010000053.1, forward strand.
ATGGACGGCGCCCAAGCGCTGATCAAGACCCTGGCCGACCTCGGCATTGAATATGTCTTTGGCTACTCGGGCGGCGCCGCCCTGCCGATCTTCGACGCCCTGGAGACGGTCAAAACCAACATGAAGTTCATCCTGGTCCGCCACGAGCAGGGGGCCGTTCACATGGCCGATGGCTATGCGCGCGCCACCGGCAAGCCGGCGGTCGTTCTGGTCACCTCGGGTCCCGGCGCCGGCAACACGGTCACCGGCATCATGACGGCGCAGATGGACAGCGTCCCGATGATCATCCTGACCGGCCAGCAGGTCACCTGGATGCTCGGCAAGGACGCCTTCCAGGAGGCCGACATCTTCAACATCACCACCCCGGTCTGCAAGCACAGCTACCTGGTCAAGGAAACCAACGCCCTGCCGCGGGTTGCCAAGGAGGCCTTCCACATCGCCACCACGGGTCGCCCGGGCCCGGTTCTGATCGACATCCCCAAGGACGTTAGCCAGGGGCCGTTCACCGGCACCTTTGACGAGCCGATGGACCTGCCCGGCTACCACCCGGAGGAGGCGTTCAAGATCGACCAGAAGGGGATCCAGGAGGCCGCGCGCCTGCTGTCCCAAGCCAAGCGTCCGGTCATTCTCGCCGGTCAGGGCGCCATGATCGCCCGCGCCGACAAGGAACTGCTCATGCTCGCCGAAACGCTGCAGTGCCCGGTCACCACGACCCTGCTCGGCAAGGGCGTCTTCCCGGAGACGCACGCGCTGTCGCTCGGCATGATCGGCATGCACGGCACCGCCTACGCCAACAAGGCGATCTGCGAGGCCGACCTCATCTTCAATGTCGGCTCGCGCTTTGACGACCGCATCATTGGCAAGCCGCACATGTTCGGCCGCAACGCCAAGATCATCCACATCGACATCGACGCCGCCGAGCACAACAAGATGATCCGCACCGATGTGCCGATCGCCGGCGACGCCAAGGCGGCCCTCAGCGACCTGCTGCCGCTGGTCGAGAAGCTGCCGACCGAGGACTGGCTGGCGCATCTCGACGGCTACAAGAAGAAGTTCCCGCTGACCTACAAGAAGCAGGGCGGCCTGCGCATGCAGCAGGTCATCGACGAGCTTTACCAGCTCACCCAGGGCAAGGCCATCGTCAGCACCGACGTCGGCCAGCACCAGATGTGGGCGGCGCAGTTCTACAAGAACGACGCCAGCTACCACTGGCTCAGCTCCGGCGGTGCCGGCACGATGGGCTACGGCTTCCCGGCCGCCATTGGCGCCCAGCTTGCCTGCCCGGACAAGACCGTCGTCTCGATCTCCGGCGACGGCGGCTTCCAGATGACCCTGTTTGAACTGGCCACCGCCGCCATTCACAAGCTGCCGATCAAGATCCTCATCCTGAACAACAGCTACCTCGGCATGGTCCGCCAGTGGCAGGAGCTCTTCTTCGACAATCGCGAGAGCGGCGTCGACCTGCTCGGCAATCCGGACTTCGTCAAGCTCGGCGAGGCCTACGGCATCAAGGGCTGGCACATCCGCCGCCCGGCCGACGTCGGCCGCATCCTGCAGCAGGCCCTCGACTACAACGACGGCCCCTGCATCATCGAGGCCGAGTGCATCAAGCACGAGAACGTCTTCCCCATGATCCCCGCCGGCGCCGCCCTCGAGGACATGCTCACCGAAGCCCCCAAACACAAAATGGAAAAGCCCACGGGGTCGACGTGATTGCTGCAAAGGGATAAGGAATAAGGCAAAAGGAATAAGAACAAGGCAAAAGGAACAAGGAAATGAAGGCAGCGATCCAGAGCTTTCGCGAACTCATCGTCTGGCAAAAGGCGATGCAGTTCGTGGAGGATGTGTATCGCGCCAGTGCCAGCTTCCCTGTTCAGGAGGCCTACGGGCTCACCTCGCAACTGCGCCGATCCGCCGTCTCCGTGCCCTCCAACATTGCCGAGGGCAACGGTCGCGGTGCCACCACGGATTACCGTCGCTTTCTGTGCATTGCCCGAGGCTCCCTTTTCGAGGCTCAAACGCAAATCGAACTTGCCCAGCGCTTGGACTATCTCCCCTCCGAGCCTGCTTCCCGCCTTCTGAACCTGGCCAACGAGATGGAGCGCATGCTCCACACGATGCTGGCCAAGCTTCCCCACTGACCTTTTCCCTTTTTCCTTCCTCCTTTTCCCTTTCTTCATGCTCCTCCACGGCGACGCCCTTGCGGAACTCGGCAAGCTTCCGGATGCCAGCGTCCAGGCCGTGATCGCCGATCCTCCTTATTTCAATGTTCTCGAAGATGAAGCCTGGGACACCCAGTGGCCGACTGCCGAAGACTACCTCACCTGGTGCGAAGCCTGGGTGGGGCAGGCGATGCGGGTCCTGCGCCCCGACGGCCTCTGCTTCCTGTTCGGCCAGCTAGGCAAGCGCGAGCACACCTTTCTGCACCTCATGTCCCGCCTCACCCAGCGCCATCCGTTTCACGATCTCCTCATCTGGGATCGTGCGGTCGGCTACAACGAGCGGCGCGACAGCTTCACGCCGCAGTACGAGATGGTCCTCGTCCTGCGCGGCGCGGGCGAGGTGAAGTTCCGCAAGGACGCCGTGCGCGTGCCCTACGACGCCCGCACGATCGAGCGCTACCTGCGTGACAAGCGCTACAAGAATCCCGAGGCGCGCCGTCGCCACCTGCGCAAGGGCCGCTACGCCACCAACCTGCTGCGCGTGCCCAGCCTCAAGGGCGCCTCGAAGGAGAAGTGCGGCCATCCGACCCAGAAGCCGCAGGCGCTCATCGAAAAACTCGTGCTCTGTGCCACCGACCCGGGCGACACCGTGCTCGATCCCTTCCTCGGCTCCGGCACCACGGCCGCAGCCGCGAAAAAACTCGGCCGCCACTGGATCGGCATCGAGCGCGACGCCACCTATCTGCAGATCGCCGAGCAACGCCTCGCCAAGGTTGTTCCCGACAGCGCCGTCCGACAGGACGATTTCGGTTTTTGACCCCCTCTTTTTTAACCCCCTCTTTTTTAACCCCGCAGCCCCGCACCCTCATGAGTGAGAAAATCGCCGCCACCACCGACAAAAAGCCGTCCGCCCAGGCGGACATCGTCAACATCCACACCCTCAGCGTCTACGTCAACAACCAGCCCGGCGTCCTGGGCCGGATCTGCAACGTCTTCAGCCGCCGCGGCTTCAACATCGAGTCGCTCGTTGTCTCGCAGACCCGCGACCCGCGCTTCAGCCGCATGACCATCGGCATCAGCGGTCATCCCGAGGGCCTGCACCAGATCATCCTGCAGGTGAACAAGCTGATCGACGTCATCCACTGCAACGAGCACACCGACCGCGACGCCGTCGCCAAGGAACTCGTCCTCGTCAAGGTCGCCTCCGGTCCCGACCAGCGCACCGAGATCCTGCAGATCGTCGAACACTACGGCGGCAAGACCGTCGACCTCCAGGACGACAGCCTGATCGCCATGATCACCGGCAACACCGACAAGCTCGATGCCGCCATCCGCCTGCTCAGCAAGTTCGACATCGTCGAGACCGTCCGCACCGGCAAGGTCGTCATGGCGCGCGGTCTGGAAACCACCTGAGGGCTTTTTTTGCGGAAAACCCGCCCCTTGCCAGGGCGGGCGGCTTCGCTATGACTGGTGGTCCGGCGGGCCGGAATGGCCCCTCGGGCCTCCCTTACATGACTGACTCCTTTCCCGCCCATCCGGTCGCCGTGCTCTGCAGCGGCGGCGATTCCCCCGGCATGAATGCCTTCCTCCGAGCCCTGGTGCGGCTCGGATTGAACCGCCACAAGGTGCCCGTCATCGGGGTCAAGGACGGTTACCGCGGCTTGGTCCGCGCCGCCCGCCAGGCGAACAGTTCGCCGGTCGAACTGCAGCGGCTCAAGGACGCGGTCGTCAACAACCCCGGCCGCAAGGGCCTCATCGAGAGCCAGCCGCTCGTGCTCATGGACCACGCCTCGGTGAGCGGCATCATGGGCAAGGGCGGCACCGTGCTCGGCTCGGCCCGCTGCAAGGAATTCCACGACCCGCAGGTGCGCGCCGAGGTCATCGCCCTGCTCAAAACGCTCGGCGTGCGCGCCCTGGTCGTCGTCGGCGGCGACGGCTCGCTGACCGGCGCCCGGCTGATGGCCGAGGAGAGCGACCTGCGTGTCATCGGCGTGCCGGCGACGATCGACAACGACCTGCAGTTCACCGAGCTGTCGCTCGGGGTCGACACCGCCGTGCACACCCTGGTGTGGGCGGTCGATCACTTCATCGACACCGCCCGCAGCCATCGCCGCGTCATGGTGCTGGAAACCATGGGCCGCGAGAGCGGCGACCTCGCGCGCATGGCCGCCCTGGCCTCGGGCGCCGAGATGGTCATCACCCCCGAGGGCGGCCCGCTCGACGCCGCCCAGACCGAAAAGCTCGCCAAGCGCATTGAGGACGCCATGATCCGCGGTCGCGGCCATGCCATCGTCCTGCTTGCCGAGGGCGTGAAGTTTGATCCGCCGCAGAAGCGCAATGGCGCCTACGTGCTGCGCGATGCTTTCCAGGAGTACTTCGACCGGCCCGGCGGACCGTTTTCCGACCTCGAGGTGCGGCCCTCCGTGCTCGGTCACCTGCAGCGCGGCGGTCATGCCACGCCCCAGGACTGCATCCTCGCCGCCCGCTTTGCCGAGAAGGCCTGGAAATCCCTGTTTGATCCGGCGGCCGGCAACGGCATCACCGCTCTGCGTGAAAACCGCGTCGCCCTGGTGCCCTTCGGCTGCCCGGACATGCCCGAGCGCGCCCTGGCCACGCGGGCCATGGATGACCTGCACGAGGACCTCAGCTTCTGGTGAGGCGCTGTGCGTTTCCGCATTTGCAAACCGGCCGGCCCCGGCTTTAGACTGCATGCCCTGTTGAAGACCAATCCGGAGGCATGAAAATCGCGTTGGATGTGATGGGCGGCGACCACGCCCCGCAAAACCCCATGGGCGGCGTCAAGCTCGCCCTCGAATCGCTGCCGCAGATCGACCGGATCTTCCTGGTCGGTGTGCCGGAGGTCATCGAACGGGAAATGGCGAGCCAGGGCATCGCCAGCCCGAAGCTGGAGATCGTGCCGGCCCTGCAGGTCGTCGACATGAGCGACAGCGGCCTCGACGCTGTGCGTCGCAAGAAGGACAGCTCGATCTCGCGCGCCGTCGACCTGGTCAAGGATGGCAAGGCCGATGCCGTGGTCAGTGCCGGCCACACCGGTGCGGCGGTCACCGCCAGCCTGATCAAGCTGCGCACCCTGCCGCACATTGAGCGACCCGCCATCGCCTCCATCATGCCGTCGGTGACGCATTCCTGGGTGCTGATCGATGCCGGCGCCAACCCGGACAGCCTGCCCGAGCACCTCGTCCAGAACGCCCTGATGGG
>CBINON010000054.1:0-25666 GCA_966252325.1 uncultured bacterium
ATCACCGACCTCTTTCCCACCCTGGTCACCCTCGCCGGCGGCTCGCTGCAGCAGGACCTGCCGCTCGATGGCCAGGACATGAGTGGCGTGCTGCTGCGCGGTGAAGCCAGCCCACGCTCGGAGATCGCCATCGAAGTCGCCGGCAGCACCCGCCTGCCGACCCTGCGCCAGGGCGATTTCAAGCTGATGCGCCACGAGCTGTACGACCTCGCCAACGACCCCGGCGAAACCACCGACATCGCCAAGCAGCATCCCGCCCTGGTGGCGCGCATGCAGGCCCGGCTGCGGCAACTCGCCGCCGAGCGACCAGCCCTCGGCACCTTCCCCGACCTCATGGATCCCGCCCTGCCCTATGTCTATGGTCGCGACGAAAACCGCGCCGTGCCGCAGGCGATCAAGGAGCATGTCGAGGCGATCCGTGCCACCCAGCCGAAGTCCTGGCCACCGGGTCAGACGCCGTGGCCACCGGCGCCCAAGGACGGCAAGATCCGTTTCACCAACGACGGCCGCTGAAGCGACGCGCCGCCAATCAGGCGAAGATTTCCTTCACCACATGCCCCTCGACGTCCGTCAGACGGAAGTCGCGGCCGGCATGGCGGTAGGTCAGGCGCTCATGATCGATGCCGAGCAGGTGCAGCAGCGTCGCGTGCAAGTCGTGGATGTGCACCTTGTTCTCGGCCGCGTAGTAGCCGTAGTCATCGGTGGCGCCATGGGCGTAACCGCCCTTCACACCGCCACCGGCCATCCACATGGTGAAGCCTTCCGGGTTGTGGTCGCGGCCATCGGCCGTGCCCTGAGCCACCGGCGTGCGACCGAATTCCCCACCCCAGAGCACGAGCGTGTCCTCGAGCAGGCCGCGCGACTTCAGATCGTACAGCAGGCCGGCGATCGGTTTGTCGACCTCGGCGGCGTTCTTGGTGTGGCCCTTGATCAGGTTGCCGTGCTGGTCCCACTGCACCTCGCCGTCGCTGTGGGTCACCTGGATGAAACGCACGCCGCGCTCGGCGAAACGCCGCGCCATCAGGCACTGGCGACCAAAGTTCGCGGTCACCGCATCATCGAGACCATAGAGCTTGCGGGTCGCCTCGGTTTCGCCCTTCAGGTCCTGCAGCTCCGGCATCGCGGTCTGCATGCGGAAGGCGAGTTCAAAGGAATCGATGCGCGCCTCGAGGGCGGCGTCACCGGCCTGCCCCAGGTGCTCGCGCCCCATCTTGGCGGCGAGATCGAGCTGCAGACGCTGGATGGCGCTGACCGAGTTCGGGCCGCGGATGTGACGCACCACCGCCTGATCGGCCGGCACGCTGGCATTGCCGAGCGGCGTGCCCTGCGCCCAGGCGGGCAGGAAGGCCGAGCCCCAGTTGTTGACGCCCCCGTGGGCCAGCGTCGGACAGATGGTCACAAAGGCGGGCAGGTCGGCGTTCTCGGTGCCGAGGCCATAGCTGACCCAGGCGCCCATGCTCGGCCGCACAAAGGTGTCGCTGCCGGTGTGCAGCTTGAGCAGGGCACCCCCGTGCGCGGGATTGGTTCCATGCAACGAGCGCACGATGCAGAGGTCGTCGACGCAGCGCGCCACGTGCGGAAAGAGTTCGCTGACCGGCAGGCCACTTTCCCCGTGCTGCTTGAACTTCCAGGGCGACTTGAACAGCGTCGTCGTCTTCGCGAAGGTCACCCGCGGCAGGGCAAAGGGCAACGGCTTGCCGTGGTCGCGATCCAGCAGCGGCTTGGGGTCAAAGGTGTCGACATGCGACGGCCCGCCCTTCATGAACAGGAAGATCACCCGCTTGGCCCGCGCCGGGAAATGCGGCTTCTTGGCCGCCAGCGGATTCGACACCGTCTCCGCCCCGAGCAAGCCGCGCAGGGCCAGATAGCCAAAACCCGCCGACGCCTGACTGAGCAGGGCGCGGCGCGAGTGCAGGGGCTGCCAGGGGAAATTCATGACACGTGGGGGACAGCAAAAATACGTCCACCCCGCGGTTTTCCTTTCGTGACCGCGGCCCCGCCGGGCTATGCTGGGCCATGCCCGAACTGACCCACCTCGACGCCGCCGGTCGCGCCGCCATGGTCGACGTCTCCGCCAAGCCGCCGCTGGCGCGCGAGGCGGTCGCCGCCGCCTTCCTGCACCTGCAGCCGGAAACCCTGCGTCTGATCCACGACAACGGCCTGAAGAAGGGCGATGTGCTCGCCGTCGCCCGCGTCGCCGGCATCCAGGCGGCCAAGCAGACCTCCGCCCTCATTCCGCTCTGCCACCCCCTGCCCCTGTCGAAGGTCGCCGTCGACTTCGAGGCCCAGCCCGAGGGCATCGCCCTCACCGCCACGGTCAAGACCATCGCCAACACCGGCGTCGAAATGGAAGCCCTCACCGCCGTCGCCATCGCCGGCCTGACGATCTATGACATGTGCAAGGCGGTCGACAAAACCATGCGCCTCACCGAGGTCCGACTCCTCTCGAAGACCAAGGATCCCCTCTGAAGTTCGTCCGCGTCAGCGCCCCTGCCGCACCTTGACCTTCCAGTCGTCGGGCATCTCGGCGATGTCGCTGTCATCGGCATACTGCCCGCGCAGCTCCTCCAGCCGCTGCTTGAGCTTGGCGACCTCGCCGGCATAGACCGGGTTGTCATACTGGTTGCGCAGCTCCTGCGGATCGGCCTCGAGATCGTAGAACTCCCATTCGCCGAACTGGTAGAAGTGGATCAGCTTGAAGCGATCCGTGCGCACCCCGCGCTGGCGCGCCACCATGTGCACGCTCGGATACTCGAAGTAGTGGTAGTAGATCGCATCACGCCAGTCCTTCGGTCGCTCCCCCTTGAGCAGCGGCACCAGCGAGCGGCCCTGCAGGTCGGCCGGCAGCGGCACGCCGGCGGCTTCCAGGAAGGTCGGGGCATAGTCGAGGTTCTGCACCAGGTCGTCGTTGCGCGATCCCGGCTGGGTGACGCCCGGCCACTTGACGATGAGCGGCATCTCCAGCGAGTTCTCATACATCCAGCGCTTGTCGTACCAGCCGCGGTCGCCCAGGTAAAAGCCCTGGTCCGAGGAGTACACGACGATCGTGTTCTCCGCGAGACCGAGTTCCTCGAGGGTCTTGGTCAGTGTGGCCACGCTTTCATCGACGCCCTTCACGCAGGCCAGGTAGTTGCGCAGGTAACGCTGATGCTTCCAGCGCACCAGCGCCTCGCCGGTCGGTTGGGCCTGATGGAAGGCGGCATCCAGCGGCCCGTAGTAGGCGCGCCAGGCCTGCATCTGTGCCGGGGTCATGCGCTTCATGTTCGCCCAGGCCGAACGATCCTGGGTCGCCTGCGACGGCGGCTGGTTGAACTCGGCCGTCAGATCCACGAACAGGTCGTAGTTGAGGTCCATGTGGCGATCCACCTCCAGCTCCTGATGGCGCGAAGGCGAGGCCTGGCTGCGGTGATCCATGAACAGGGTCGGCGGCTCCGGGATCAGCACGTCGTCATAGGCCCCCAGGTGCCGCAGCGCCGGCATCCAGTTGCGGTGCGGCGCCTTGTGCTGGACGCGCAGCAGGAAGGGCTTCGAGGTGTCGCGCTTGCTTTTCAGCCACTCGACCGCCATGTCGGTCACCAGGTCGGTGCAGTAGCCCTGCTTGGTCACCTTGCCCTGCGCCGTCATGAAGTCGGGATTGTAATACAGCCCCTGCCCCGGCAGCACCGCCCAGTCATCGTAGCCCTTGGGTTTGCCCTCCAGGTGGTACTTGCCGTACAGCACCGTCTGGTAGCCCGCCTTCTGCAGCAGCTTCGGGAAGGTCGGCTGGTCCCAGTTGAACTTGTCACCGTTCTGGCGAAACCCGTTCAGGTGGCTGTGTTTGCCCGTCTCGATCACCGCCCGCACCGGACCGCAGATCGAGTTCGTGCAGTAGCTGCGCCGAAACAGCATGCCCTGCGCCGCCAGCTTGTCGATGTTCGGCGTCGGATTGACCGACTTCAGCCAGCGCTCATAGGCACCGATCGCCGTCGGCGAATGGTCATCGCTGAAAATGAAGACAATGTTCGGTCGCGAATCCGCGGCCATCGCCACAGACGCGGCCGCAAGCAGGGGCAGCAGGCATTTCATCATCCCCCTTTATGCCCGCCATCGGCCCGGAGGGCAAGGAGGTTGATGGAGGATTGATGAGGGATCAGGGATGAGGGTTGATGGTGGATGGTTGATGGAGTGTAGCCATCACACTCCGTGGGATGATCCCTTCAAGCCTCACTCGGAGAGTGAGGACTACTTTCAAGGCCGCCGCTCGCATGCCTGCCTGCCACCCTACACCCATTCCGCACACAGCAGGGCCGCCTGTTCCAGCACGGTCTTCACCGCTTCCTCCTGCAGGTCGGGCGGATAGCCGTACTTGTTGAGGATGCGCTTCACCAGGACGCGAATCTTGGCCCGGGCACCCTCCCTGAGCGTCCAGTCAATGGTCACGCTCTTGCGCACCTGGCTGATGAGTTCGGCGGCGATCACCTTGAGCTTGTCGTCGCCCATGGCCCGCACGGCCGACTCATTCGCAGCGAGGGCATCGTAGAAGGCGATTTCATCCTCGGTCAGGCCCAGGTCCTCGCCCCGCTTGGTGGCCGCATCCATCTCCTTGGCCAGCCGGATCAGCTCCTCAATCACCTCCATCGTGCTGATGGCGCGGTTGTGGTAGGCGTTGATGGTCTTCTTGAGCTTCTCGGAGAAGGCCTGGCTCTGCACCAGGTTGCGCTTCGAGCGCACCTTCAGCTCATCCTTGAGCAGCTTCTCCAGCAACTCGGCGGCAACGTTCTTGTGCTTGAGCCCGCGCACCTCGGCGAGGAATTGGTCACTCAGGATGCTGATGTCCGGCTTGGGCAGGCCGGCGGCGGTGAAGACGTCGATCACCTGTCCCTCGGTGGTGATGGCCTTGCTCACCAGTTGGCGGATCGCGGCGTCGATCTGTTCGGGCGTCTTGCGGTTGCTGCCGCTCTGCTTGTTCAGCGCGGCTTGCAGGGCTTGAAAAAAGCTCACGTCGTCGCGAATCGCTGTCGCCTCATCGCTGGCGGCGCAGAGGGCAAAGGCGCGCGACAGCTCCGTCACCACCTGCACCCAGCGCTTCTTGCCGTCCTCCTGTTCGAGAATGTGCTCCTGTCCGGCCGGAATGAGCTGCAGTCGCTCGGTCGGCGTGCCCGTGGTCCACTTGTCCCAGTCGAAGCCGTGCAGCAGATCGCAGGCAATGCCGTGCTTCTCCAGCATCACGGCGATGGCTTGCCGGGTGTCATAGGTGGGATCGCCCTGGCCGCCGCTCTCGGTGTAGTTGGCGAGGGCGTGCTTGAGTTGATCGGCCAGGCCGAGGTAATCCACCACCAGACCGCCCGGCTTGTCGCGGAAGACCCGGTTCACCCGGGCGATGGCCTGCATCAGGCCGTGACCCTGCATGGGCTTGTCGGCATACATCGTGTGCAGGCAGGGCGCATCGAAACCGGTCAACCACATGTCGCGTACGATGACGATCTTGAAGGGGTTCTTCGCGTCCTTGAACTGGTTCGCCAGATCCCGCCGCTTCTGCTTGTTGCCGATATGCTTCTGCCACTCAGGGCCGTCCTCGGCGCTGCCGGTCATCACAACCTTCAGCGTCTCTGCCTCCCACTCGGGCCGCAGCTTGATCAGCGCGTTGTAGACGTCCACACAGATGCGCCGGCTCATGCAGACGACCATCGCCTTGCCGTCCATCGCCTCCAACCGCTTCTCGAAATGCGCCACCAGATCGGCCGCCAGCAGCGCAATGCGCTTCGGATCACCCACCAGCGCCTCCAGCGCCGCCCACTTGGTCTTGAGCTTCTCCTTCTTGGTCTGTTCTTCGCCTTCCGTGATCTCCTCAAACTCCGCATCCAGCTTCGGCAGCTCGCTGGCATTCAGGCCCAGCTTGGCGATCCGGCTCTCGTAGTAGATCGGCACCGTCGCCTTGTCGGCGACCGCACGCTGGATGTCGTAGATGCTGATGTAATCGCCAAACACCGCCCGGGTGTTCGCATCCGTCTTCTCGATGGGCGTGCCCGTAAACCCGATGAAGCTCGCGCTGGGCAAGGCGTCGCGCATGTGCCGGGCCAGGCCGTCGATGAGATCATACTGCGACCGGTGCGCTTCATCGGCGATGACGATGATGTTCCGGCGCAGCGACAGCTCCGGCATCTTCTCGCCCTTCTCCGGGAGGAACTTCTGGATGGTGGTGAAGACCACGCCGCCGCTCGCCACGGCCAGCAGCTCTCGCAGCTTGTCACGGCTCACAGCCTGCACGGGCGTTTGGCCGAGGATGTCATGGCAGCGTTGGAACTGGCCGAAGAGCTGGTCGTCGAGGTCGTTGCGGTCGGTCAGCACCACGAGCGTCGGGTTCTGCATAGCCGGCTCGCGGATCACGCGGGCGGCGAAGAAGAGCATGGTGAAGCTCTTGCCACTGCCCTGTGTGTGCCAGACCACCCCGGCGCGACGATCCCCCGGCTTGCCGCCGTGCATCTTGCCGGCCCAGTAATGGCCCGCGGGGTCCTGCGCCTTGGCGTCCAGGCGCATGCCACTGGCCCGCACCGTCTCCTCGACCGCCGCATTGACCGCGTGGAACTGATGGTAGCCCGCGATGATCTTGTGCAGGGCACCCGTGTCCGGGTCTTCTTCGAAAACAATAAAGTGGTGCAGCAGGTCGAGGAAGCGTCGCCGCTCAAACACCCCGCGCACCAGCACCTCCAGTTCCAGCGCTGTCTTGGGGGCGTCGCCCTCGCCATCGATTGTGCGCCAGACCTTGAACCACTCCTGATTCGCCGTGATCGACCCCATCCGCGCCTGCAGGCCATCGCTGACGATCAGCGCGGCATTGTAGGCGAGCAGGCTGGGAATCTCCGCCTTGTAGGTTTGCAGTTGGGCGTAGGCGCTCCAGATCGTCGCGTCCTCATCGGCGGCATTCTTCAGCTCGATCAAGGCCAGCGGCAGGCCATTGACGAAGATCACGAGGTCGGGTCGGCGCGAGCCCTTCAAAGCCTTGGCGGCGTAGGGGTTATGCTGGCCCTCGATCACCGTGAACTGGTTCACCGCCAGCCAATCGTTCGCCCGCACGTCGGAGAAATCCACCAGCCAGGCCTTGTCGTGCTTCGTGCTGCCATCGGGCCGGGCGTATTCCACATCGACCCCGTCGCGCAGCATCTGGTGAAAGGCCCGGTTCGTCTGCACCAGCGACGGCGCCGCCACCCGCAACACTTTGCGCAGAGCCTCCTCCCGCGCCTCCTCCGGGATGGTCGGGTTCAGCTGCCGGATCGCCTCACGCAGCCGATCGACCAGCACCACCTCGCCAAACGAATCCCGCTCCGCCGCCGGTTCGCCCGGAGCCATCTGCGGCCCATGCCCGACCGCATAGCCCAGCTCCCCGAACCATTCGAGGGCGGCGTCTTCGACGATGGATTCGGTGACGGTCATGGGCAGTTACTCAAGGTTTGCTCTCATTCAGAGTTTCTTTCGAAACCGAGCACCGGAGGCAATTTTGAAGTCATAAATCAAGGATGGGCTCCATTGCTCAAACCTCATCCCGCCTTTTGTCCCACGGTCAGTCCAATACTCCCCATCAAGCAAGCCATAGCCAGGATTTGAGATGCTGAGAACCATGCCTCCATGGTGAATCGGACTTCCCTCTCGCTGCGCGATCTTTGGTATGTTGAGATACGTGCCAACCAACGAATGCGTCGCACCTGCGGCGTCGCATATGCTGGCAACGAGACAATCGGATTGCGATTCTTTGGTGATCAGGCAAACCCTAATCGAAGAAAAGGTCTGCTTAATCACGATGTAGACCTCGATTGGATCGCGGCCTTTGCCTGTAGCTGGATCTGTCCAAAGGGAGGTTAATTCCCCTTTCCACGTCCCTTGAATGTTCGGCTGCGAAACGAACCACGGATGAAGAACCTTCCAACGCCATCCCCATTTTTCGAAACCGAGGAGAAGGAGGACCATCGCACCAACTACGCCCGAAAACGGGCGAAACCAGTGTGCCGTTACCGTCACGCCATCGATTACAAGCAGGGCGGCCCACAACGCAGCGGCGATGCCGATAAAAACAGAGAGGTGAAGTCGGGATACCATAGACGGATTCTATTTAAAGCCACACTGGTTCCATGCAGCGCCGAGAAAATCGTGTGCCTGAACTCTGGTCCACGGTTTCGCGCCCTTGAACAACCATTTCAGTTCATTGATCTCGACCCAAGACGAGCAATCGTTGTCGTTGAGTGTGGCATTGAAGGTGTGAGCCAATACCGCCCTCACGTCAGCTGAGTAAGAGTCGTGGTTAAAGCGGTCGTCGGGGACATTCCAGACCAAGCACTCGATGAGGAATGACGGAACATTCTTGGCTACCGTGATTCCCTGGTCCTGCATTGCATCGCGGAGCCGTTTTAGTATTCTGACAACGCGCTTGTATCGCCGTCCCACCCGGTCGTTTTTAGCAACGCCGTTGTCATAGCACTGTTTAGGAAAGTTCTTTATAAGATCGCCACTGTCGGTCTTGAACGCGACCCCTGCATGCCATCGATTGCTTCCATCATTCAAGTAGCGACGGTGTTCAAACGTGGCTATGACGTCGGCATCAATACGGTAAGAGTTTTCATGCACATCAAAAGCCTTGCTACCTCGGGTGACCGACTTGGCCCCGAAATAATCCGTCAGTGCCTTTCCAAGCATGTTGCGATAATCGGCGAATTTCAGATCGCTTTCCACTCTTCCATAATCCGAATTACCTTTTCCATCCGGGTAATCCGAGAACGCAACTGAGTTGAGTCTGACGCAGATATCGACGTCGCTGTTTTGGCGAACGTTGGTCCGGGCTGCATACGAACCTTGCGGGAAAACAGTGATGTCCATCGCCGACAACGCCTTGCTCGCGTCTATCGCCTTTCTAACGGCGCGCTCCGCGTTATCGCATTTATCCTGTTCTGTCTTTCCCGGCCCTTTTGACCAGCTCGTGAATGTCTCTTCTGAAATACTCATATGTGGTGCGGGCTGATATCTCCGCGCTGTAATGTTGGCAGCACTGCGGGTCGAGTGCGTGGTTGGATCATTGTTTATTTTCCAGTGCGCGGAACAATTCAGCTCCGAGGTTTTGCAGTTGGGTCACAAGCTCGCGGACTTCGGCGGCAGAGATCGAAACTTTACGACCGAGCAGCGACGGCGAATCTCCGGTCGCCGACAGGTAGTCTTCATCCACAACGCCCATCTTGTGCGCCAGCAAGTGCCGCTTTTGAAAGGCGCGCAGAATATGCTTCCAGTCCGCAGGTGCCGCGGTTGCGGCGAAATCTACACTGAATTGCTCCCTCACGCGATCACGGGAAGCCGCGATGTTCTGGAACCGAATCTCAGCCGCCTTCTCCGGTTTCGCCGCCTTCGGCGCAAATACCCGGCACGCTTCTCGGCCAAAGCCGTCGAACGCTGAAACGCAATCTTCCAGCGCATTCTCGATCAGTTGCTGCGCAACTTGTGCATCCTGCGTTTCCGCGACAGCCAAGAGCTTTTGGACAAGCTCAAGATTCTTGTTCAGGATTTGGAGCGAGTTGTGGACGGCGCAGTCAGGGCAGAAGCCGAACACCCCGTAGATCGTGTAGCGGAGCGTGCACCTGTCACATACAACTTCGGTTTCCAGCTTGGATTCGCGGTAACGGCGAATCGCTGTCGGCTGACCGGATACTTTCATGCTGATGCCGATCCCGAACGCGCCTCTTGGTCGGTGATTGAACTCCAGCGACTTCAAGTCTTTTAGCAATGCTCCCGTCACTTCACGCATCACGACGGACTTTGCATATTCAACCTGCGCTTTGGTGAAGAATTTGTCGGAACCAGCTCCGTGGCCGCAATACGGGCAATAGCACGGGAGGTTCTCGCCCTTGAGGCCGGTTCCGGGCTGGATCTTGAAGTAGCCCTCGCACTCGGGCACCGGGCACTCGCGGCCAATGAACCCTTCCTCGTCAGGGGGTATCGAAATACTGAACTGAGAGCCGAGATTGCGTAGATGCCTCATGTTGAAACCTCCTTTTCCATGTCGCCGATGCTCAACTCCCCGCTCAGCAGCTTCGGCAGCAGCGTGTCGCGTAGGGTGGCGAGGGAACGGGATTCGAGGGTGTTGGTGAAAGCCTTGTCGAAAATCGGCGCGACGATCTGATCGAACGCAGCAAGCACCTCTTTGCCTGGCATACAGACTAGCAAACGCTTCATGTCTGCTATCGTGACGTGACCGAGACCGGTGGTCTGCTTGTTCCTCGCAGTCTCCACGAGCACGGGGCGCAGGTATTGGAGGAGGTAATAGACGAAGCGCTTTTCTGCCTTTGTAGCAGAAATCACCTTGAAGATGTGCTGATTGAGCAACCCGCGGCGACCACTCCAAAGGAACGCCTCGAGCGAGGTATCTGGGCTGCCTGACCACGAATACACCAAGTCGCCGGTATCGATAATCTTGTCTGGTGCCGCGTCTCGTTGGCACCACTTCGTTTGCGAACTGATTCCATCTTTTAGCTCAGCAATCTTGATGACTGGCAGACCTTCTCCAGCCGCGCAGAAATCTTCGTTTTTGAATGCAGCTCCATTCACCCACTGCGCCGTGTCGTAAAGCGGGATCACCTCCCATCCCTTCGGAATGTGTCCTAGTTCGGAGTCTTGTAAGGAGTCGGGGAATAGGGCAGCAGTGGCGGGATCGAGGCTAGGGGAGTTGAACCCCTCGCCGTCGAGCTTGGCGCGGACGGGGTCGAAATCCACGAACCAGCTCTGGAACAGCGCCCGGGCCATGGCTTCCAGCGTGGCGTTCATCCGCCGGTTCAACTCGATCTTGGCGTCCAGCGCCCCCAGCACTGCCGCGATGGCTTTTTGCTCGGCGAGGGGTGGCGATGGGATGTCCAAATCCTCAATCATCGCCTTGGTGAGCGCAGGGCGCGTCGCGCCAGCCGAAGCCAGAGCAAGTAGGCGTTGTTGGTATTCGCGCGAAACTAGGACGTAGCGAAGAAATCGAGCGTCCAGCAGTTCGGGCTGCGGGCGAATGATTGCGACGTGCTGGTTGACCCGCGCTGGGAGAACGTCTGCTGCAACCTGGCAGCATCGCGCAACGGAGTCACCTGTGATGTTTAGCAACACATCATCAGCTTTGACCTCCACGTTTTTCAGCTCGGCCGATTGGGTATCGTCGATGTAAACCAAGCCGTCGCGATGAAAGCCTTCGTTATAAACGTTTTGGCTTCGGATGAGTGATGTGCCACCGCCTTTGTAAGCCTCTTTGCCGCCGCGAGGCGTCGCCCCACTGCCAATCTTCAGACACACGTCGCGAAGTTGAACGCTTTCACTCAGAGCTACGTTCGCCTGCGCTTGCTTCCACTCCCTGCCATGCCCCTTGATGTGCGCCAGCATCTCGGAGCTGGTCACGGTTTTCATCCGCACGAGATCGACGGTGTAAGGAATCGAGAGCCGCTCCAATTCATCGGCTA
Organism: uncultured bacterium; assembly: GCA_966252325.1. Lineage (GTDB taxonomy): Bacteria > Verrucomicrobiota > Verrucomicrobiia > Verrucomicrobiales > Verrucomicrobiaceae > Prosthecobacter. Next base: position 11,445 of record CBINON010000054.1, read on the forward strand.
TCCGCGCCTGGTCGCGCAAGGTAAGGTCACCGTAAAGCGCAATGTCGATGTCGCTAGTAGGCGTGAACGTGCCCATGGCACGGGAACCAAACAAGACTGCCCGCTCGATCTTGGGATGTTGGTTCAACACCTCAAGAATCGCATTTCGCTGCTGGTCCTTGAGTCCGTCGTTCACGATTCAGTGGATTTTTTCTTCAAGGTTTTCAGCAAGCGAGTGAGCATGGGCTGGAACTGGTTCTCAATGAGACCCAAAGCCTCCAACATGGTTGCCTCCTCGTAGGTGTGCGTGAGGAGGTTGCGCTTTTCCAGAGCATCGAGCGCTGTCTCGGTATCATCTTCGCTGAGATACTCAGATACGAATGCCTGCCGGATGACTTCACGAGGCGATCTGACATCAAAGCCCTCGTAAAAAAGAAGGTCTTTCAAAACCTTCCATGCCAGCTCAAAGCTGTATTCGAAGCGCTGAATGACCCCCTCCTGTTCAAGTCGACTCAAGACTTCATATCCATTCGCGAGAGCCTCAGAGAGCCGCTTTTCAGCCTTCGTGAATTGTTGGAGACGTTGTTTCCAGCGAATGGGATCGGAATTGCTCATGGCTGAGAGTAGTTTGAGAATCCCAGAGATGCGAGATTCTTGCGGATGGCAGCTTCAAGTTTGGAGGATTCCGCGAACTGCGTCTCCAATTCTGCGACAAGACGCGGCATCTTTTCCTCGAAGGGTTCGCCGTCGTCCTCGACCTCTTCGGCACCGACGTAGCGGCCCGGGGTGAGGACGTGGCCATGGGCGGCGATATCGGCAGTGGTGGCGGATTTGCAGAAGCCAGGGACGTCGGCGTAGGGCAGCACAGGCAGGTAGGTCACCTCACGTTTCTGCATTTCCCGGGAGAAGGCCGCATCATCGCTTTTCCAACTGTGATAGGTATTGACGATTTTTTCGATGTCGGCGTCGGTGAGTTCGCGGTGCACCCGGTCGATGAGGGTGCCCATCTTGCGGGCGTCGATGAAGAGCGTCTCGCCTTTCCTGGCGCGGATGAACTCTTTCTCGCCGGAAGCGGACAGGAGGGTCCGCGCCCCCTTCGACTTGGTGAGGAACCACAGACACACGGGGATCTGCGTGGAGTAGAACAGTTGCCCGGGCAGGGCGACCATGCAGTCGACGAGGTCGGCCTCGATGAGGGCCTTGCGGATCTCGCCTTCGCCGGACTGGTTCGACGACATACTGCCATTGGCGAGGACGAAGCCGGCCATGCCTTGGGGAGCGAGGTGGTGGATGAAGTGCTGCACCCAGGCGAAGTTGGCATTGCCCTTCGGCGGGACGCCGAACTGCCAGCGCACGTCGTCGTCCTTGCGGAACCAGTCGGAGTCGTTGAAGGGCGGGTTGGCCAGGACGTAGTCGGCGCGCAGGTCGGGATGCAGGTCGCGACGGAAGGTGTCGGCATGCTCGGGGCCGAAGTCGGCCTCGATGCCGCGGATGGCGAGGTTCATGATGGCCAGGCGACGCGTGGTGGCGTTGCTCTCCTGGCCATAGACAGAGATGTCGCCCAGCTTGCCGCCGTGGCTCTCGACAAACTTCTCCGACTGCACAAACATGCCGCCGGAGCCGCAGGCGGGGTCGTAGATGCGGCCCTTGTAGGGCGCGAGCATCTCGACCAGCAGGCGCACGACGCAGGACGGGGTGTAGAACTGCCCGCCGTTCTTGCCCTCGGCACTGGCAAACTGCGTGAGGAAGTACTCATAGACCCGGCCAAGGATGTCCTTGCTGCGGCTCTCCTTGTCGCCCAGGCCGATGGTGCCGATGAGGTCGATCAGCTCGCCGAGACGGTGCTTGTCCAGGGCAGGCCGGGCGTAGTCCTTGGGCAGGACCGCTTTCAGTCGCGGGTTGTCGCGCTCGATGGCGACCATGGCCTCGTCGACGATCTTGCCGATGGTGGGTTGGTGGGCATTGGCCTGCAAATGCTCCCAGCGGGCCTCGGTCGGCACCCAGAAGACGTTTTCGGCCTTGTATTCGTCCGGGTCTTCCGGATTGGCCCCTTCATAGTCCCCCTCCCCGGCGAGGAGCTTGGCGCGGTGCTCCTCGAAGCTGTCGGAGATGTACTTGAGGAAGATCAGGCCGAGAACGACGTGCTTGTATTCCGCCGCGTCCATGTTGTTCCGCAGCTTGTCGGCCGCGAGCCAGAGCTTGGCCTCGAAGCCGAGGTTGGCGGTGGAATCTTTGGCGGCTGTCTTGGCTTTGGGAGGTCGGGGCATGCGGGCAGGAAGTCGGGAGAAAACAGTGTCGGCACCGATTCAAGCCGCAGCAGGCTCTTTAGGCAAGTTCTTAAGGCCAGCAAAACAATCCGGCTTGGGATCGGGAACGGGCAACCTCCGCCTGCCCCCATCTACAGCCGCCCGGCACGGCGCTCTGGGACAGAGCGCCCTACCCGGAAGCCACGGCGCCGGCGCAGCGGCGCCCTACCCTCTCTGCGTTTTCCTCCCTCTGCGGTGCGCCCTCTCTGAAGAAGCGACCAAGAGTGGCCGCGCTCTCGTTGGCCTTTAAAGTAGTCCTCACGCTCCGAGTGAGGGGTTTGAAAAGGATCATCACACGGAGTGTGATGGCGACTTTCCCGGCACCCGCCTCCCCTGCCCAGCACGGCGCTCTGGGACAGAGCGCCCTACCTGGATGCCACGGCGCCCCGCCCCATCCCGCATTTTGGCAAATGCGCCTACGGGATCACAGCACTACCTTGAAAGTCGTCCTCACTCTCCGAGTGAAGGGTTTAAGACGATCATCACACGGAGTGTGATGGCTACTTTCCCTGCGGCGGAAGTCGGCGCCGACGCAGCGGCGCCCTACCCTCTCTGCGTTTCCCTGCCCTCTGCGGTGCACGTTTTTGTTTCAGCGGCCAGGCACGCTGCCTTGAAGGTAGTGCTCACTCTCCGAGTGAGGTTTGGAGACGATCATCACACGGAGTGTGATGGCTACTTTCCCTGCGCCTACGGGATCGCGCCCTGCCTTTTCCATCAACCATCAACCATCCTCTATCATCTCCCCCGCCCCCTTCCCCGCCGAATCCGACACAAGATTTGCGATGGGCCGCTCGTCGGACCTCCGTTTCAGTGGCTGTGAACCCAACCGTACGTTTCGCGAGCCTGCTGCTTGCCTGTGCGCCGCTGCAGGCGGCCGTGGATTTCAATCACCAGATCGTGCCCCTGCTGCGCAAGCACTGCGCCGAATGCCACAGTGGCGACAAGCTGAAGGGCGGCTTTTCCCTGAACGACCGCGAGGAACTGCTGCGCGGCGGGGAGAACGGACCCGTTATCGACCTGAAGCAGCCGCCCCGCAGCCAGCTGCTGGAGATCGTCACCACCGAGGATGAGGACCTGCGCATGCCGCCCAAGGGCAAGGGCCTGTCCAAGGACGAGGTGGACCTGCTCCGGCAGTGGCTGAGCGAGGGTCTTCCCTGGGAGGCCGGCTTTACCTTTCAAGCGCCCGCCTATGAACCGCCGCTCAAACCCCGTGAGGTGGCCCTGCCGGCCGCCGTCGAGGGCCGGGAACATCCGGTCGACCGCCTGGTCGACGCACACTTTGCCAAGCATGGCCTGGCGCGACCGGAAGCGGCCGACGACGCCACCTTCTTGCGCCGCGCCCACCTGGATCTCATCGGCATGCTGCCGACTCCGGAGGAAGTGGCGGCCTTTGCCGAGGACCGCGCGCCCGACAAGCGCGAGCGCCTGGTGCGGTCGCTGCTGGCGCGCGAGATCGATTATGCCGAACACTGGCTGACCTTCTGGAACGACCTGCTGCGCAATGACTACGGCGGCACGGGCTTCATCACCGGCGGCCGCAAGCAGATCAGCAAGTGGCTGTACGAGTCCCTCGTCGCCAACAAACCCTTCGATCAGTTCGCCCGCGAATTGATCGCCCCGCCGAGCGACGAAAGCCGTGGCTTCATCGATGGCATCAAGTGGCGCGGCGAGGTCAGTGCCGGCCAGACGGTGGAGATCCAGTTCGCCCAGAGCGTCGGGCAGTCCTTCCTCGGCATCAATTTGAAGTGCGCCTCCTGCCACGACAGCTTCACCGACCGCTGGAAGCTCGATGAGGCCTACGGTCTGGCCGCCATCTACGCGGAACTGCCGCTGCAGGTCCACCGCTGCGACAAGCCGGTGGGCCGCACCGCCAAGGCCTCGTGGCTGTTTCCCGAGCTCGGCCAGGTGGATCCGGCGGCGCCGCGCGCGGAGCGACTCAGCCAACTCGCGGCGCTGATGACGCATCCCGAGAACGGCCGTTTCAGCCGCACGCTGGTCAACCGCCTCTGGCACCGGCTCATGGGGCACGGCATCGTGCATCCGCTCGACGCCATGCAGACCGAACCCTGGAGCGCCGACCTGCTCGACTGGCTGGCCCGGGATTTTCAGCAGAACGGCTACGATCTGAAAAAGACCCTGGAACGCATCGCCACCTCCCGCATCTACCAGGCGCGCAGTGAGGCGGTGAGCGACCCGCAGGCACCCTTCGTGTTTAAGGGTCCACGCGCGCGCCGACTCACTGCGGAGCAGTTTGTCGATGCCGTCTGGCAACTCACCGGCAGTTCCCCGGCCAAGATGGACGCACCGGTGTTTCGCGGTCGGCTCGATCCCGAGGCGGCGAAGTCGGTCCAGCTCAGCGGCCAGTGGATCTGGGGTGCCTCGTCCGCGGAGGGCAAGACACCGCCGGCCGGTGAGACGATTCTGCTGCGCGCCAACTGGAAGCTGGCCGCCGCCCCCGCCAGCGGCGCGGCCATCCTGACCTGCGACAATGGCTTCACCCTCTATGTCAACGGTCGCAAGGTCACCGAGGGCGACGCCTGGGATCGCGTCACCGCGGTGCCGCTGCACGACAAGCTGCAGGCGGGCAACAACGCCATTGTCGTCGTCGCCCGCAACGCCGGCAACGGCCCGAATGCCGCCGGCCTGTATTTCCAAGCCAGCGTCAAACTGGCCGATGGCAGCGAGTCGACACTGGCCAGTGGTCCCGCCTGGCAGTTCAGCCCCTCCGCCCCGGCCGGCAAGGAAGGCCGGCTCGGTGCCCTGCCGCAGAACTTCCAGCCCGCCGTTGTCGTCAAGGCCCTGCCGGTGTGGACGCGCGCCCTGCAGCAGCAGGGGCCAGCCCTGCTCGCCCAGGGCGCCAGCACCCATGGCCGATTGGTGCGCGCGGCCCTGGTGAAGAGCGACTTCCTCATGCGCTCGCTCGGTCGCCCCAACCGCGACCAGATCGTCTCGATGCGCCCCGAGGATCTGACCACCTTGGAAGCGCTCGACCTCTCCAATGGCGAGGCCCTGAGCCGCGCCCTTGAACAGGGCGCCGCCCGTTTGGTCCAAAACTTGGATGTCACGAGCGAGGGTTTGGTGCGCCAGCTGTACGCGCAAACCCTCGCCCGCGCACCCACTCCCCCCGAACTCGCCACCGCCCTCGAGATTCTCGGCCCCCAGCCCACCGCCGCCCCCGTCGCCGACCTGCTCTGGGCCCTGCTCATGCAGCCCGACTTCTTGTACGTAAAGTAGCCCTCACTCTCCGAGTGAGGATCCCCGTTCCCGACAACACTCTGAATTTTCAAACCATCCAAGCCCCTCACCCGGAGGTTGAGGGCTACTTTAAAAGGCAGCCCGTTCCGACAAAGTAGCCCTCACTCTCCGAGTGAGGTTCCCCGTTCCCGACAACACTCTGAATTTTCAAACCATCCAAGCCCCTCACCCGGAGGTTGAGGGCTACTGTACCAAACTCGATCCACCCAATCCCCTCACTCTCCGAGTGCGGTTCTGAAAAGTAGCCCTCACTCTCCGAGTGGGGTTCCCCGTTTCCGACAACACTCTGAAAACCAACCCGAATCCTGAATTTTCAAACCACCCAAGCCCCTCACTCGGAGAGTGAGGACTACTTTAAGCAGGGACGACTTTCATGAAATTCTACGACCCCAACGACGATCTCCTGATCACTCAGCGCGGACTTCCGCACTGGGCGCAGGATGACCGGGTCGTGTTCATCACCTGGCGAATGCAGGACTCTCTGCCGGTCGACTTGCTCGACACCTGGCGCAGCCAGCGCAGTGCGTGGCTGAGGGGGCGGGGGCTGGATCCGGAGAATCCGGATTGGAAAAGTCAACTGCAGGAACTGCCAGCCTCAGAGGTGGCCGAGTTCCATGCACGCTTCACTGAGGAATGGCATCGCCTGCTGGATCAAGGTCACGGCTCCTGTGCGTTGCGTGACCCGGCCTGCGCCGCAATGGTGCGCGATAGCCTGCTGCACTTTGAGGGCGACCGCTATCAAATGCATGGCTTTGTGATCATGCCGAATCATGTCCACCTGCTCGTGAGCTTTCCGGACCGGCAAACCCTGCTGGAGCAGTGCGAGTCGTGGAAGCGCTTCACCAGCACCCGCCTCAACCGTCTTCTCAACAGGACGGGGCGCTTCTGGCAAAAGGACGCCTTCGACCACCTGGTGCGCGGCCCGGTGCAATACCATCGCCTCGTCCAGTACCTCGCCGACAATCCCATCCACGCCCGCCTGCAACCCGGCGAGTATCTGCTGTACCTCAAAGCGGATGAGGCGGGCGGGAAACAAAGTCGCCCTTACTCTCCGAGTGAGGTTCCCCAAAGTAGCCCTCACTCTCCGAGTGGGGTTCCCCGTTCTGAACAAGGCTCTGAAGTGACCTTTGAGCCATGAATTTCCCCTGTAGCCAAACCCCTCACTCGGAGAGTGAGGACGACTTTATCAGCCTCGATCCATTCAAACGCCTCACTCGGAGAGTGAGGGCTACTTTACCAACCCATGAATTCACGATCCATTCAAACCCCTCACTCGGAGAGTGAGGACTACTTTAGGCGCGACTTCCTGAAGAAACTCGCCGCCGCCGGTGCGGCGGCCTGGGCCACGGGTGAGCCGCAGGCGCTGTGGGCCAACGGCGCCAAGCTGACCCAGCCGCCCGCGAAGGCCGATGCCTGCATCCTGCTCTGGATGGCGGGTGGCATGGCGGCGCCGGACACCTTTGATCCGAAGCGCTACCACCCGTTTGAGAAGGGGCTCGAGGTGGCGAAGATGCTCAGCACCTTCCCGGCCATCGACACCGCGGTCGACGGCGTAAAAATCTGCCAGGGCCTGGAGAACATCGCCCAGGTCATGGATCGGGCGACGCTGATTCGCAGCGCCGTACAGCCCGATCTCGGCAGCATCCTGCACTCGCGACATCAATACCACTGGCACACCGGCTACGTGCCGCCGCAGACAGTCGCCTGCCCGCACCTCGGCTCGTGGATGGCGAAGGTGCTCGGACCTCGCAACCCGGTCATGCCGGCCTTCGTCAACATCGGCCAGCGGCTGGAGGGTGTCGGCGAAAGCGAGGAGCTGAAGGCCTTCACCACCGCCGGTTTCTTCGGCAGTGAATTCGGCCCGATGAACCTGCCCTTCCCCGAGGAGGCAGCCCAGTCGGTGCGCCCGCCGAAAGGCATGGACGCGAATCGCTTCGCGAACCGCGACCGACTGTTCCGCAAGCTCGTCGATGCCAATCCCAACCGCGACCGCATGAGCGATCACCAGCAGCAGTCGCTGCTGCGCAGCCTCGACAACGCCCACCGCCTGCTCAGCAGCAAGGAACGCGAGGCTTTCGACATCACCCTCGAGCCGAAGGAGGTGCAGGCCAAGTATGACACCGGTCGCTTTGGCCGCGGCTGCCTGCTCGCCCGTCGCCTCGTCGAGGCCGGCGTGCGCTTTGTCGAGGTCACCACCGAGTACGTGCCCTTCCTCTACTGGGATACCCACAAGGATGGCCACGAAACCCTGGCCGGCCTGCACCGCGAGATCGACATGCCCATTGCCACGCTGATCCGCGACCTCGAGGAGCGAGGCCTGCTCGACCGCACGCTTGTGGTCATCGCCAGTGAGTTCAGTCGCGACGCCCTCATCGAGGGCAAGCCCGGGTCCACCGCCAGCGACCAGGCCACCTTCAAGGTCGACCGCATCGAGGAGACCAAGCACTACGGCCTGCACCGCCACTTCACCGGCGGCACCAGCGTGGTGATGTTTGGCGGCGGCATGAAGAAGGGCTTTGTCTACGGCGAGACCGCCGACGAACGCCCGCTGGTGGCGGTGAAGAATCCGGTCAGCGTCATGGACCTGCACGCCACCCTGCTCACCGCCATGGGCATCAGCCCGAAGACCGAATTCACCATCGAAGGCCGCCCCTTCTACGTCACCGAGGACGGCAAGGGCCGGGCGGTGACGGAACTCTTTGCCTGAACCCGCCATGCCCCGCTGGATTCCGCTCCTCCTCCTCGCCGGTGCCCCGGCGCAGGCCGTCGATTTCAACCGCGAGGTGCGCCCCCTGCTCGCCCAGCAGTGCTTCAGCTGCCACGGCATGGACGAGCACAGCCGCAAGGGCGGCCTGCGCCTCGACCTGCCCGAGTCCGCCCATGGTGCCGGCAAGTCGGGCGAGATCGCCCTCGTGCCCGGCCAACCCGAAGCCAGCGAGGTGGTGCGGCGCATCCTGTCGACCGATGAGGACGAGCTGATGCCGCCGCCGCACACGAAGAAGTTCCTGTCGGAGAAGGACAAGAACCTGCTCAAGCAATGGATCGCCGAGGGGGCGAAGTATGAGGCGCACTGGGCCTACACGCCGCCGCAGCGCCCCGCCGTGCCGCCCGAGGCCAGGCATCCAATCGACGCCTTCATCCGCGACCGTCTATCGAAGGAGGGGCTGCAGCCGGCACCGCGCGCCGATGCCTACAGCCTGGTGCGCCGGGTGTATCTCGACCTCATCGGCCTGCCGCCGACACCGGCGGAGGCGGATGCGTTTGTTCGGGCGTCGGACCAGTCGGACCAGTCGGACCAGTCCAACGGCACCCACCCCGCGTACGAGGAACTGGTCGATCGACTTCTCAACTCCCCCCAGTATGGCGAACGCTGGGCGCGACGCTGGCTGGACCTGGCGCGTTACGCCGACACCAACGGTTATGAAAAGGACCGGCCGCGCTCGATCTGGCCCTACCGCGACTGGGTGGTGAAGGCGCTCAACGAGGACCTGCCCTTCGATCAGTTCAGCCTCAAGCAGCTCGCCGGCGACATGCTGCCCGGGGCCACACCCGACGACCTCATCGCCACCGGCTTTCATCGCAACACCATGCTCAACGAGGAGGGCGGCATCGATCCGAATGAGTACCGCTTTTACGCCATGGTCGATCGCGTTGCCGTCACCGGCACGACTTGGATGGGGCTGACGCTCGGCTGCGCGCAGTGCCACACCCACAAGTACGATCCCATCCTGCACACCGATTTCTACAGCCTGATGGCGCTGCTCAACAACGCCGAGGAACCCACCTACGCCATTCCGACCCCGGAGATTGAGCGTCAGCAGAAGGCGCATGCCGAGCGCATTGCCAGGTTGGAGGCGGAACTGCCGGGCAAGTTCCCCGGGGGTGAAGCGGCCCTGGAAAAGCGCTTTGGCGAATGGCTTGAGGCCGAGGCCAAAACCGCCTCGAATTGGCAGATCCTGCGTCCGAAGGCGCTGAAGACCACGATGCCACATCTGGACGTGCAGGCCGACGGCTACATCCTCGGCGGCGGCGACATCTCGAAGAGCGATGTCTATGATCTCAGTTTTCAGGCGCCGATCCGCGGGGTCACGGCGGTGAAACTGGAGGTCGCCAGCCATCCCAGCCTGCCCAACGACGGCCCCGGCCTGACGAATTACGAGGGACCGCTCGGCGGCTTTTTCCTGAGCGAACTGCAGGCTTTCCAGAAGGACAAACCGGCACCCTTCGCCCGCGCCGAGGCGACCAATGACGCCGAGGAAGACCGCATCAGCGATGCCGCGCCCGCCAAAAAGAAGAAGGCGGCGCGCAAGACCAACAACGCCTCTGCCGCCCTCGACGGCGAGATGTCGAGCGGCTGGCAGGTGCTCGGCGGTTACGGGCAGTATCACACCGCCGTCTTCCATTTCGCCCAACCGGTGGACCTGACCGAAGGACTGGACCTAAAGCTGCTCTTTGAAAAGCACTTCGCCTGCCCGCTCGGCCACTTCCGGATCTCGGTCACCACCAGCGACCACGCCCGGGCCACCGGTCATCCGTTCGAAGTCGAGCAGGCCCTGGCCGCGCGCGACCTCACCCAGCGCGACCTGCTGCGCCGGCGCTTCCTGGAAACCGCGCCGGAACTCAAGGCCGCAGTCGCTCCCCTGCTCGCCGCCCGTCGCAACCCGCCGCGCGGTCAACCCACCCTGGTCTTCCGCGAGCGCCCGGCCGAGCATCCGCGCCCGACCCACCGCTACCATCGCGGCGAGTACCTGCAGCCGAAGGAGGTCGTGCCACCGGCCGTGCCGGCCTTCCTGCCGTCGCTGCCCAAGGACGCGCCGGCCGACCGCCTGCGCTTTGCCCAATGGCTGTTCCATCCCAACAATCCCCTCACCGCCCGTGTGACGGTGAATCGCCAGTGGCAGGCCTTCTTTGGTCGCGGTCTGGTCGCCAGCCTGGAGGACTTCGGCTACCAGAGCGAGGCAGCCAGCCATCCGGAACTGCTCGACTGGCTGGCCGTGGAGTTTCGTGAGCAGGGCTGGTCGATGAAGAAGCTGCACCGCCTCATCGTCACCAGCGAGACCTACCAGCAGGGCAGTCGGCCGGCCGATCCCAAGGACCCGGACAACCGGCTGCTCGCCCGCGCCCCGCGCTTCCGCCTGGATGCCGAGATCCTGCGCGACGCCGCCCTCAAGGCCGCGGGCCTGCTCTCGCCCAAGATGGGTGGCCCGGGTGTGTATCCGCCACAACCGGCCAGCGTCACCACCGAGGGTACCTATGGCAAGGTCCAGTGGCAGACGAGCGAGGGCGAGGACCGCCACCGCCGCAGTCTGTACACCTTCATGAAACGCACGGCCCCCTTCGCCATGGCCACCACCTTTGATGCCCCGACCGGAGAAGCCTGCCTCGCCCGGCGCGACGTCTCCAACAGCCCGCTGCAGGCCCTGACCCTGCTCAACGACCAGATGTTCCTCGAGGCCGCCCAGGCCATGGCGAAACAGGTCATGGCTGAGTCAGAGACCGACGAGGCCCGCCTGACCCACCTCTTCCGCCGCTGCGTGACGCGGCCACCGGCCATGGAGGAACTGGAGCTACTGAAAAGCTTCCTCGCCAAACAGCGCGACCAGAAACTCGAGGGTGAAGTCCTGTGGACCGCGGTGTGCCGGGCAGTGCTCAACCTTGATGAGTCGATCACACATCCATGATCTGGACCCACATCCATTTAATAAGCCAGGCGACCCAAACCGTCAACGAACTCAACCCTGAGTTGGATGAGTTCAATCTCTTCCTGTTCAGTTTTCTGGTCATCGGCCTTGTCTCGATTGCAGTACTCGTTGTGATTGGCATCTGCCTCGGTCTCTTCTTGACGATTGCTGGAGGTGCGGCCGTGGTTTCAGGAGCAGCATTGACTTCCGCGATCGCAGCGACGAAGCGCCAAAGCCCACAAACTGGCTTGATGTGGTTCGTCATCCAACTGTCGTTGGCGGGCGGAGCCCTATCCGGTTTCGCCATTGGCGCGGTCTATTCGCATTTGCACCAACTGCCCGTGTGGAACTGGTCTTATTCAGGACTCGCAACTTTGCTTGGCGCAGGTCTGTCGACTGGCATCGGATGGATCTCTGTGAAGCTCTGGCTTCGCGTCTGGCTCCAACTCGTAGAGTGGCGGCAGCATCGTAAGATCTCGGTAACCGACAGCACCTCAAGCCTCTCCTCCCCATGAGCTTTCATCCCTCATCCTCCATCACCCGCCGTCACTTCTTCCAGGACTGCGCCGTCGGCACGGGCAAGATCGCCCTGGCTTCACTGCTGGCGGAATCGGCCTGCGGCACCGCTCGCGGTGCGAATGCAGCGACGGCCCCGCACATCCGGCCGAAGGCGAAGGCGGTCATCCACCTTTTCATGGCGGGGGCGCCCTCGCAGCTGGAGATGTTCGATGCCAAGCCGATGCTGACCAAGTATGAGGGCAAACCACTGCCGCCCTCGGTGATCGGCGGCCAGCGCTACGCCTTCATCCGTCCCGACGCTGCGGTGCTCGGCCCGCGCTTCAAGTTCGCCAAACACGGCCAATCCGGCGCGGAACTCTCCGAGGTGCTGCCGCACCTGGCCACGGTGGTCGATGAACTCGCCATCGTGAAGTCCTGTCGCACCACCCAGTTCAACCACGCGCCGGCGCAGATCTTCATGAACACCGGCTTTGCCCAACCCGGCCGGCCGAGCATGGGTTCCTGGGTGACCTACGGTCTCGGCGCCGAGACGCGCGACCTGCCAAGCTTTGTGGTGATGAGCACCGGCAACGGCATCAGCGGCGGGGCCGCCTGCTGGAGCAGCGGCTTCCTGCCGAGCCTGCACACCGGCACCCGCTTCCGCAACAGCGGCGACCCCATCCTCAACGTCAGCACACCGGCGGGCATCCCAGCCCCGACCCAGCGCGACACGATCGAGCTGATCAACGCACTCAACCAGCGCCGGCTGCGCCTGGAGGGCGACGGCGAAATCGCCACGCGCATCGCCAACTACGAGATGGCCTACCGCCTGCAGGCCTCGGCGCCGGAGCTGATGGACCTGGGCCGCGAAGATGCCGCGACCCTGGAACTCTACGGCTGCGACCCCAAGGTGCCGTCCTTCGCCCGCGCCTGCCTGCTGGCCCGGCGCATGGTCGAGCGCGGTGTGCGCTTTATCAACATCTACCACGAGGGCTGGGACGCGCACAGCAACGTCGAGGGCAACGTCCGCAACAACTGCAAGGCCACCGACCAGGCCAGCGCGGCCCTCATCAAGGACCTCAAGCAGCGCGGCCTGCTCGACGACACCCTCGTCGTCTGGGGCGGCGAGTTCGGCCGCACGCCGATGGTCGAGGCCAGTGTCTCGCTCGGCCGCAGCATGGGCCGCGACCACCATCCGCAGGCCTTCACCATGTGGCTGGCCGGTGGCGGCGTGAAGGGTGGCGTCACCCTCGGCGCCACCGACGAGATGGGCTTCAACGTCGTCGAGGACGAGGTTCATGTCGCCGACCTGCATGCCACCATCCTGCACCTGCTCGGCATGGATCACGAGCGACTCACCTTCCGCCAGGCTGGTCTCGACTTCCGCCTGACCGGGGTCGAACCCTGCAAGGTGATCGACAAGATTCTGGCCTGAGCCAGCACGTGGACCGTCGCATCGCCTGACACAAACCGATCGCCCCCGCGTTGTCACGCCATGCGCCGCCTGCTGCTGTTCCTGCTTGCCCTCGCCACCCTGCCCGCCCCTGCCGCGGACCGGCCGAACTTCCTGGTCATCCTGACCGACGACCTCGGCTTTTCCGACCTCGGCTGCTACGGCTCGGAAATCGCCACCCCGACCCTCGACCGACTCGCCGCCAACGGCCTGCGCTTCACCCAGTTTTACAACACCGCCAAGTGCCATTCCTCGCGGGTCAGCCTGCTCAGCGGTCGCTGGTGCCGGCAAGCGGGCGACGAAAGTCTGAGCCGCGCGGTGATCCTGTCGGAGGTGCTCAAGCCGGCCGGTTACTTCACCGCCATGGCCGGCAAATGGCATCTGTCGAAGCAGCCGACCGACTTCGGTTTCGATCGCTTCTTCGGCCATCTGTCGGGTGCCTGCAATTATTACCGTGGCGACAAGAGCTTCCGCCTCAACGGCCAACCCTGGCAGGTGCCGGCGCAGGGGTTTTACACCACGGTCGCCAATGTCGACCACGGCCTGCGCTTCCTTGAGGAGGCCCGCGCGCAGAAACAACCCTGGCTGCTCTACCTCGCCTTCAACGCCCCGCACGCGCCGCTGCAACCCCTGGAGGCCGATTACCGGAAGTACCGGGGTCGCTATGACGAGGGCTGGGATGTGATGCGAGCGCGTCGGTTGGCGAAGCAGCAGGAACTGAACCTGTTTGGCCAGGCCATCGAAGCCGCCCCGCGACCGGATCACGTTCCCGCCTGGAGCGACCTCAAGCCGGAGATCCGCGACTGGGAGGCAAGGCGCATGGCCGCCTATGCCGCGCTCATCGACCGCGTCGATCAGGAACTGGGCCGACTGGTCGCCGATCTTGAGGCCAGGGGTGAACTGGCCAACACGGTGATCCTGTTTTTCTCCGACAACGGCGCCTGCCCCTACCTGCGCACGCACCCCATGACCACGGAACGCGCGGCCGACATGCAGTCGCGCCAGCAGCTCGCGGCGCGCGCACCGGTGCAGCCGGCGCTGGAGCACCTG
>CBINON010000055.1:0-25628 GCA_966252325.1 uncultured bacterium
GGAGGGCGGAGCAGTCGCCCAAGGGCCCAATCCCAAACTGGTAGGGCCCCGCTGCGTCGGGGCCGTGGCTGGAGCCGAGAAACGCGTTTCCTCTTGCCTCTCCGCCCTCCGCCCTTAGCTCTATGCCACCTCCCATGCCCGTCCTCGAAGTTCGCAACCTGACCAAGCGCTGGCGCGGCGGACGCCTGGCGCTCGATGACGTCAGCTTCGACCTCCGCCAGGGCGAGATCCTTGGCCTGCTCGGCCACAACGGCGCCGGCAAGAGCACCCTGCTCGGCATCAGCCTCGGCATAGTCCGACCCGATGGCGGCGAGGTCCGCATCGACGGCCACTGCGTCCAGCGCGAGCGCGCCCGGGCCCTGCGCAGCGTCGGCGCCATCTACGAGGCCGCGCACTTCTACGACTACCTCACCGGCTGGCAGAACCTGCAGGTCCTCTGCTCCCTCTCCGGCTGGTGGGATCCCGTCGAGGCCCGCCGCGTGCTCGACCTCGTCAACCTCGGCGAGCGCGCCTTTCACAAGACCGGCACCTACAGCCACGGCATGCGCCAGCGCCTTGCCCTCGCCCAGGCCCTGCTGCCGCGGCCCAAGTGCCTGCTGCTCGACGAGCCCACCGACGGCCTCGATCCCGAAGGCATCCGCGAATTCCGCGAATTCGTCCTGCGCCTGCGCGCCGAGTTTGGCATGACCATCCTGCTCAACTCCCACCTGCTCGCCGAGGTCGAGCAGATGTGCGACCGCTGCGTCATCCTCAAGCAGGGTCAAAAGCGCTACGAAGGCCCCGTGCCCTCGCGCGAGCGGAAATCCCAGCGCTACCTCCTGCACACCGCCGACCCCCTCAAGGCCCGCGACGCCGCCGCCCGCGCCGGCGCCGCCTGGGACCCCGCCACCGGGTTGGTCGACCTGCCCCCGCACCTCAGCGGCCCCGAACTCCTCCGCCAGATCGTCGACTCCGGCGCCCGCGTCGACCTCTGGCAGCCCCACCAGCCCACGCTCGAGGAATTTTATCTCGGCCTTACCGGCGACGGAAAACCCGCCTGATCGGTAGGGCGCCGCTGCGTTGGCGCCGTGGCTTTCCGCGAGGCCACCTCGGTCTACGTGCCCTTCGGCCGCAGAGGAGCGGAGAGGCAGAGGGGGCGGAGTTTCAAGTTCCAAGACCGCTGCAGCGAAGGGAGCGCGGACACTCTTGTCCGCCTCTGCTGAGGGAGCCAGACTTTGGAACCACGAATGGCACGAAGGGAGAAGGGAAGTCGGACGCGACGCAGCGCGTCCCTACCCGGTAGGGCGCCGCTGCGCCGGCTCCCTGTAGCGGAAGTCGTAAGACTTCCCGTCTGACCGCCGCTCCGCCAGCCGGTGGTGCACCGCGGCTCAGACGCGAATCCTGACAGGCCGGCGGATCCCGGCTTGGCTGAATCTGAAATCTGAAATCTGCGATCTGAGATCCCTCCAAGGCTCCGTCTTTTCCTTGACGGTCACCCCCGTTTCGAAGAGCCTCCTCCCATGCCCGTCGTTCCGACACCCTGTCTGCCTGCCCGGGCGGCTTTTTACGTGCAAGGCCTCTGTGTGCAGAACTTGTTCTGGCAACGGGAGGCTGAATAATACTGTTGAACTAAGCGCATGTATCGTATCCCGAAAGAACTTGACCTGTCTCCCGCTGTGGGTGGGTTCGCGACCCGGGTGCGAGTTGGACAATTCGATCTCCAGTTCACATTCGGAAAAGTCAACTTTGCTGTTCAGTCTCCGGTGAGGCTAATCCGCGACGGCAAACAAGTAGCCTACTGGGAGGAGGGCAAATGGCCCGACTCTGGTTTCTACGACATCATGAATACAGAAGTCAGGCGATGTGAGATCGTGAGCGACAGACTGATCGTGTTGGAGTTCGAGAACGGCATAGAGATGCATCTTGAAGACAATTCGGACCAGTATGAGAGCATGCAGATCTCGTTTGCTGGCAATCCAGCCCAGTGGATTATATGAAGAAGTCCAACAAACCGGATGCAGCGAACCCCGCGATAGCGCTGCTGGATCAAATCGGACATCAGTGGCGCGGGGTCGCTGATCCGGAGCGTTAGGTCTTACCTGCAGGTTCATCGCATGTCCACAGTTTTGTACCCGCTTACGGTCGAGAAGCTGCACACAGAGGCACTGCCTCTTAAAGACCGCATAATGGCTTGGCGGTTTTTCAATGCTTACGGCATCAACACGACCACTCACGATGGAAAGCGCGTCGTAATATCGGGCGTGAAATTCAGTGGCAGTACGCAACTTGTATTTTGGTCTGGTTTCTTCGAGCCTTTCATGACTTCGGCAGCAACTCAGACATTGCAATGGGTGGCAGATCAGTGCAGAGAAAGAAATCTTTCGCCTAGTGAGTACCTGGAGGAGGCAAGATTCCTCATCCACGACCTCGTGCGCATCTCCTACAGGGACATCGCAAAAACCGATCAGTTGCTGCGGGGTAACGGCTTTCCTGACAGTGTTTCGTGTCGTGACGTTTCGCAACAAACCGAGCAAATGATCCGGCATGTTGACAGCTTGGCCGCGGCCATTGCTCATCGTGCTTCAGTACCACTTGCACCGCAGGCCGCCCCAGACGATATAGTTGAGCTCAAGCCAAACTTTATGGGGCTCGGGGTCAATCTAAATGCACTGTACCGTTGGTTTCGTCGGGGTAAGACCTAACAATTCATTTAAGGCAAAGCCGCTTCGAGGCTCGGCTTAATTCAGGCGTTCTGCCCGCGACTGACCACCGCGGCCCCATCTGAAGCTGGTCGATAACACAGGTCTGGATCGGACCCTGCTCGCCCCAATCCCTCGGGCCAGCCTTGGCTTCTGGGGAGGGGAGGCAGGGGTTCTGGGCCGCATGAGAACGCAAGGAAAGCCCAAAGGGCGTGGCAGCCCCGCGTCGTGGCAGGCATCGGCCATCGAAGAGCTGGAGCTGCCCGGGGTTGGGCGGTTTGGCCCGGGATTCGGCTGGAGGCGGGCGTGGTTCGGGCGGACTTGCCCGTGATTCGGCAGAATTCGTGGGCGCAGTGAGGTGCATGTGCCCGTGATTCGGGAGGATTCGCGGGCACAGTGGGGTGCATGTGCCCGTGATTCGGGAGGATTCGTGGGCACAGTGGGCTGCAGGTGCCCGTGATTCGGCAGAATTCGTGGGCACAGTGGGGTGCATGTGCGCATGATTCGGGAGGATTCGTGGGCGCAGTGGGGTGCATGTGCCCGTGATTCGGGAGGATTCGCGGGCACAGTGAGGTGCATGTGCCCATGATTCGGGAGGATTTGCGGGCGCAGTGGGGTGCATGTGCCCGTGATTCGGCAGGATTCGCGGGCACAGTGGGGTGCATGTGCCCATGATTCGGGAGGATTCACGCATGGGTTCATCTTGGTGTGCCCGGAAAACTGGCAGTTTTGCGCGTGGGACAAGCTTGAGATGCGGGCACCGGGACCTCCGATTCGGGGCCGATGGGCTGATTTTTGAGACTCGAGGCCTCGTTCTTGAGACTAGGGGCGCGTGGCGACGCTGGAACGCCGGTCGGAGGGCGACCGCCGGCGGGCAAGGGGCAGGGAGCCGCGCGCCTGGCAGGCCCGCGACCGCGCGCAGCGCCTTGGACTGCGGCGCTTCTGCGCCGCTCTGCCACCTCGTCCTGCCATCTGCCCAATTCACAACCGTCCTCGATGCGTTTCCAAAGCCTGTGGAACCACGAATGGCACGAAGCACACGAAGTCGGACGGGTAGGGCGCCGCTGCGCCGGCGCCGTGGCTTTTTCCCTATCGCTGGCAGAAGGTCTCACGCCAAGGCGCCCAGCAGGCCGGTGTGCCACCCTGCTTTCACCTTTTGGCGCCTTGGCGTGAGTGGAGGGAGGTTCCCGTCTTTTCCTTGACGGTCATGCCCGTTTCGAAGAGCCTCTTGCCATGCAAGCAGCTCAGACGCAGCGTCTGCCCGGTCGGGCGGCTTGGGTCCGTGAACGGCCTCTGTGTGCAGAACTTGTTCTGGTAACGGGAGGCTGAAGGATCTGCTTGAACCAACAATCTGAATCAATCGCATGGCATCCACCCGAAAAGAGTTCACAGATATTCAGCGAGCTAGGATTTTCTGTCGTGATAGGGCGACTTGTTGTTTCTCCGGCGTGAATCTCTGGCTGCTTGATGCGCCACTCCGGCCTGGCTACCAACGTGACTGGGCAGACCACGTTCGACCATCCGCACGCGGCGGGGCATCCGATGAAGCCAATGGAGTTTGTGCGTCGCACACCTTCAACGCGAAGAAGCGACACAATTCAGCAGACACCGCTTATCTGTTCCACCGAGGCGTGCCCACGACTCTTCATTTCGAAATGTTTGGTGCCATCTCAGGCAGTCAGTCTGAGCGTCTCACTCGCCTTTCGAGGTTGACGCCCGGTGATTGGTTTTTCAACCGGGCAATTGGTTTGGTATTGCACGCTTTTGATTACCGGATTGGCAGAGATTGGTATGGTGATTATCCTAGCCGCGATGATGCCTATTGGTTGCGCGCTGCTTTCCGAAAACTTCTAGAGTTTCAGCGCTTGGGAGAGGCCGAATCTCTTGAGTCACGCGGTATAATTCGTCAGCCGGACGACTTTCAGCGAACTTGGCTCGAATTGCGGACAGTCTCAACTGAACGTGAACTTTCGCGATGCATCGCTCCCCTCTTCCATACCTATCGTTCCAATGCTCTTGCATGGGCGAAGTATTTCTGGGATGCCAAAACCGATAAGCAGCGGGCTTCAGCCGTCAGGTTCGCGGAACGTTGCACCAAGTTGACGCATGACACCCTCAAGTGTATTCGTGAAGCCCACAATCTACGGCCTACCGAGGGCTAACAATGGCGCCGCTGCGCCGGCGCCGAAGTTGGGCTCCCGTGGTGGCGCCGTCGCCAGACGGCGAGGGTGGGGCGCGCGGGGCGTTGAGGTCCCCAAGCCCGCGTTGTGGCCAACGCGCCTACGGGCCGGGCCCCTCTTCCAGTTCGGCGAGGCTTGACCGGGGGGATTCCCCGCTCTTTGCTCGGGGTCTCCTCGCATGACCCGCAAGACCCCTGAACAACTCCGCTCCTGGCGCTGGTACGGCCGGGATGAACTGCGTTCCTTTGGCCACCGTTCCCGCGCCAAGCAGGCGGGCTGGGGGGCGGAGGACTACGTCGGCAAGCCGGTCATCGGCATCCTCAATTCCTGGTCGGAACAGAACTCCTGCCACATGCACCTGAAGCTGACCGCCGATGCGGTGCGGCGCGGCATCCTGCAGGCAGGCGGCCACCCGATGGAGATCCCGGTGCTGTCGGCGGGCGAGCAGCTCACCAAGCCGACGGCGATGTTTCATCGCAACCTGCTGGCGATGGAGACGGAGGAGGTGCTGCGCGGCAACCCGCTCGATGCGGCGGTGCTGCTCGGCGGTTGCGACAAGTCGACGCCGGGCCTGCTCATGGGGGCCTTCAGCATGGACATCCCGGTCATCTACATGCCCTGCGGTCCGATGATCAAGGGCAACTGGCGCGGCGAGACGCTCGGCTCCGGCAGCGATGTCTGGAAGTTCTGGGACGAGAAGCGCGCGGGCAAGCTGTCCTGGGAGGAGTGGTGCGAGATCGAGGACGGCATCGCCCGCAGCCCGGGCCACTGCATGACCATGGGCACGGCCTCGACCCTGACCGCGCTCGCCGAGACGCTCGGCCTGTGCATCCCCGGGGCTTCCTCGATCCCGGCGGTCGACAGCGCCCACCTGCGCATCGCCGCCGCGGCGGGTCGCCAGTGCGTGGAAAACGCCTGGCTCGACCTGAAGCCCTCGGCCCTCATCACCGAGCGCTCGTTTGAAAACGCCATCGCGGTCGACATGGCCCTGGGCGGCAGCACAAACGCCATCGTCCACCTCATCGCCATGGCGGGCCGGCTCGGCATCCGCCTGCCGCTGGAGAAGTTCGACGAGATCAGCCGGCGCGTGCCGCTGCTGGCCAACCTGCGCCCGGCGGGCAAGTACCTGATGGAGGAGTTTTATCATGCCGGCGGCCTCAAGGCCCTGCTCCATGGCATGCGCGACCTGCTGCACCTGGACGAGCGCACGATCACCGGCCTGACCCTGGGCGAAAACGTCGCCGGCTGCGAGATCCACGACGCCGATGTCATCCGCACCCCGGCGAATCCGCTGCAGGCCGACGGCGGCACGGCCATCCTGCGCGGCAACCTCTGCCCGAACGGCGCGGTCATCAAGCATGCCGCCGCGACGCCGGCGCTCTGCCAGCACACCGGCCCGGCCCTGGTGTTCGACAGCTACCCGGCGATGAAGGCGGCGATCGAGGATTTGGATCTCGACGTCACGCCCGACACGGTGCTCATCCTGCGCAACGCCGGTCCGGTCGGCGCGCCCGGCATGCCGGAATGGGGGCAGTTGCCGATCCCGAAGAAGCTTATCCTGCAGGGCGTGCGCGACATGGTGCGCCTGTCCGACAGCCGCATGTCCGGCACCAGCTACGGCGCCTGCGTCCTGCACATCGCGCCGGAGAGCGCGGTGGGCGGACCGCTGGCGCTGGTGCGCAATGGCGACCTCATTGAGCTCGACGTCGCCAACCGTCGCCTGCACCTGCACGTCAGCGACGAGGAACTGGCGCGTCGCCGCGCCGAGTGGCAGCCGGCCCCGCCGCGCTACCATCGCGGCTACGCCAAGCTCTTCGTCGAGCACGTCACCCAGGCCGACGAGGGCGCGGACTTCGATTTCCTCCAGTACGGGCCGGCGGTGCCGGAGCCGGAGATTTTCTGAAGGCCGATGATGGTTGATGGTTGATGGTTGATGGAAAAACCGCCAATCCCGGCTGGCCAACGCTGAGTTCCATCAACGATCAACGATCCGCTATCAACTCTAAGGCCGATGATGGTTGATGGGAAAAGCCCCGGCTGGCCCACTCTGAGTTCCATCAACGATCAACGATCCGCGATCCACTCCAAGGCCGATGATGGTTGATGGGTGATAGTTGATGGGAAAAGCCCCGGCTGGCCAAGTCTGAGTTCCATCAACCATCAACGATCAGCTATCAACTCCAAGGCCGGTGACGGCAGATGGTTGATGGGAAAAGGCCAAACCGCGGGGTCAGTGCCCCCGGCTACAATCGGTCGCGCATGGTCGCTTCGGCGGCTTCGCACTCGCGCAGCAGGGTCTCCGGGCTGAGCCAGTCGGCTCCGCAGGCGAGCACGGTTTCGCGCACCAGGCCGTCGGCCGAGGCGACGCGCAGGCGGTGCAGGGGGGCGTACTTGGCGGCCAGTCGCTCGATCAGGCGGTCGGCCGTGGCGCCGGCGGCGGCAAAAAAGATCTGCAGGCCCTCGGGTTCACGCTCCTCGCTGCCCTGGGACTGGGTGCCGTCGAAGACGACGACGACCCGGGTGCCGGTCATGTCCTGGAGGTGGCGCAGGCGCTGCAGCAGTTGCTGGCGCGCCAGATGGCGCCGCGACGGCTGGCGCTGGAGCTTTTTCAGCTCCGGCCAGGCGTGCATGACGTTGTGGCCATCCACCAGCAGGTAGGTCAAGGGGCTGCCCATGGCGGCACACTGGACCGGGTTGAGGCATCGCGCCAGTGGAGGCGTGGGGAGTGGGGAGTGTAGGCGCCAGAGACTGCGTCTACGGGAGAGCCTTTTTCTGGAACCGATTCCTGTCTTGAAGGTTGGACCGACTTGTCAGATACTTTTTTTCCGGCCCCGCCTGGGTGGCGGCTGGAACCCCCCTCCTCCATGTCCGTTCCTCCACGCACGCCGCCGGAAATCCGCGATCACGAGACCCTGCGCATGATCGGGCGCGGCGCCTATGGCGAGGTCTGGATGGCGCGCAGCGTCACCGGCGCCCTGCGGGCGGTGAAGGTGGTCTGGCGCGAGGACTACGATCATGCCGACGCCTTTGAGCGCGAGTTCGAAGCGATCAAGTACTACGAGCCGGTGTCGCGCAAGCACCCCGGCCTGGTGCCGATCTTGCAGGTGGGGCGCAGCGATGAGCAGGGTTTTTATTATTACGTCATGGAGCTGGCCGACGACCTGGAGCGCGGCCGCGACATCCAGGCGGACAGCTACCAGCCGCACATCCTCGGCCTGCAGATGCGCCGGCAGAAGCGCATCCGCGCCTCCGACTGCCTGAAGCTCGGCGCCAACGTCGCCGACGGCCTGCACTACCTGCACCAGAACAAGCTCATCCACCGCGACGTCAAGCCGTCGAACCTGATCTTCATCGACGGCCAGTGCCGGCTCGCCGACATCGGCCTGGTCGCCCTGATGGGTCAGCGAACCTTTGTTGGCACGGAGGGCTTCGTCGCCCCAGAGGGACCCGGCTCGCCGGAGTCCGACATCTTTTCGCTCGGCATGGTCCTCTATGAGGCGAGCACGGGCAAGGACCGGCTGGATTTCCCGGACATCCCCTCGTGCACGGAGACGGGCGACCAGCTTGAGGACTGGAAGCGGCTGCACCGGGTGATCTGCCAGGCCTGTGCGCCGCGCGCCAAGGATCGTTACCCGAGTGCGCACGAGATGGCGCTCGACCTGCGCGGCCAGCCGCTGCCCTCGCGGCGCGCGGTCTGGCAGTGGGCGGCCGTGGCGACGCTGGCCCTGACGCTGGCGGTGGGTTTTGGCATGTGGCTGGCGCTCAAGGACGGCGGCGCCCTGGTGGCGGTGCAGAAGGCGACGCCGCTGCTGACGATCGACAGCGAGCCGGCAGGAGCGGAGGTGTTTGCCGGCGAGAAGCTTCTGGGGGTGACGCCGCTGGAGCTGAATCCCGAGGAGGGCGTGCCGGTGATCTACCAGCTGCGCCTGGCGGGTCACAAGCTGCAGGAGATCGAGCACAGCGCGCAACGCACGCAGCCGGCGCGCTTCGATCTCAAGCTGGAGCCGACGCGCCTGCCGCAGCCGGGCGAGCGCTGGACGAACAGCCTGGGCATGGCCTTCAAGCCCAGCCTGAACGGCCACACCAGCGTCGAGCCGGTGCAGATCAAGTTCTTCAAGCGCTTCCTCGAGGACACCGGCCGTTCGTTTGAAGGCCGGGTGGTGCGCGCGGCCGCGGGCCAGGAGTCGGCCTACTTCATCGTCGTGCCGATCGGCGATGCCGAGGCCTTCCGCTTCTGGATGACCGAGGAGGATCGCCGCGCCGGCTGCCTGAGCCAGGAGCATCAGTACCAGGTCGAGCCGTTTTATTATGTCGAAAGCGGCGCGCCGGTCGATGACCTGCCCGATGACCGCGATGGCGAGGGCGGGCAGGAGGACGACCGCGACTGGCAGGCCTTTCACCTGCGCGTCGAGCGCCAGACCTACGGCAGCGTCGTCGTGCGCACCAGCCCGGAGAAGGTGCGGGTTTTCCAGCACGAGCAGTTCCTCGGCTACACGCCGCTCGAACTGCCGCGTGTGCGCAGCGGGCCGGTCGAGTACGACCTGCGCGAGGAGGGTTTCTCCGACATCATCCTCGAGGGCGAGGTGCGGTCCGGCGAGCTGCTGGAGCTGTTTGCCGACATGCAGACCCGGCAGGCGGTGACCTTCGGTCGCGAGTGGAAGGCGAACAGCCTGGGCATGCGTTTCGTGCCGCTCGGCGAATCGACGATGATCGCCGCCACCGAGACACGCCGGCGCGACTACCTGGAATTCGCCAAGGCCGCCAACCGGCGCCGGCCGGGCAATGTCGATATGGAAGGACGCGGTGCCACCCACCCGGTGGTCAGCATCGATCGCGAGGAGGCGCGCGCCTTCTGTGCCTGGCTGACCGAGCGCGAGCGCAACTCCGGACTGATCGGCGCCAAGGACGTCTACCGGCTGCCGAGCGACGAGGAGTGGAGCCGGGCGGTGGGTTTGCCGCTCGAGCGCGGCGTCACGCCGGCTGAGCGCAACGGCCGCATCCGCGGCATCTACCCCTGGGGCTTCGACTGGCCGCCGCCACCGAAGACCGACAACCTGGCCGACATGAACGCCGCCCGCCGCGGCAATGTGGAGAACGTCATCCCCGGCTACGAGGACAATTTCCCGCAGCTCTCGCCGGTGGGCGCCTTCCCGCCCAACGAGCGCGGCATCCTCGGCCTGGCCGGCAACGTCGCCGAATGGGTGGACACCGATTACGACAACGGTCGCAAGGCGCCCTCGGGCAAGGCGGTGCTCGGCACCGTGCGCGGCGGCAGCTGGCGCAGCGCCAATCCGGACGATCTGCTGTCCTCGGTCCGCCAGTCCGTGCCGGCCGACGGCCGCAGCCCGGCGGTGGGCTTCCGCGTCCTGCTCGAGCGCGGCCGCTGAGAAAAGCCCGGCCGCCCCTTGCGGAAGGGGGCGCGACTGCTTGAATGCGGGTTGAGTCATGACCCCCAAGCACTTCCATTTCATCGGCATCTGCGGCACCGCCATGGGCTCGACCGCCGCCGCCCTGCGCGCCCTCGGCCATCGCATCACCGGCTCGGATGAGAAGGTCTATCCGCCGATGTCCGAGGTGCTGCGCGCCGCCGGCATCGGCCTGAGCGAGGGCTACAAGCCGGAGAACCTGCCGGAGGGGGCCGACCTGTATGTGGTCGGCAACGCCATCTCGCGCGGCAATGAGGAGCTGGAAACCGTGCTCGAGCGGCGCCTGCCGTACGTGTCGATGGCCGAGCTGCTGCGCCGCGAGGTCATCCAGGGCAAGCGCAGCTTTGTCGTCAGCGGCACCCACGGCAAGACCACGACCACGACCCTGCTCGCCTGGATCCTCGAACATGCCGGCCGCAACCCGGGTTTCATGATCGGCGGCGTGCCGGCGAACTTCGAGAGCGGCGCGCGCTTCAACCACAGCGAGTTCTTTGTCATCGAGGGCGACGAGTACGACACCGCCTATTTCGACAAGCGCTCGAAGTTCCTGCACTACCTGCCCGAGTGCGTCATCGTCAACAACATCGAGTTCGACCACGCCGACATCTTTAACAGCCTCGCGGAGATCCTGCTGTCGTTCCAACGACTGCTCAACAGCGTGCCGCGCAACGGCCTGGTCCTGCTCAATGGCGACGACGCCAACTGCCTGTCGCTGAAAAGCCACGCGCCCGTGCGCACGGTCGGTCTCGGCGAGGGCTGCAGCGAGCGCATCCGCCTGACCGGTGGCGACGGCGAGGGCACCGACTTCGAGCTGAACGGCGTGCCGTTCCGCGTGCCGATGATCGGCGAGTTCAACGTCCGCAACGCCGCCATGGCCGTCTGTGCGGCCCGTCATGCCGGCCTCAGCGACGCGGAGATCCGCGCCGCGCTGGCGGCCTTCAAGGGCGTGCGCCGTCGCCAGCAGGTGCGAGGCGAGGCCGGCGGCGTCACGGTGGTCGATGATTTCGGCCATCACCCGACCGCGATCCGCGAGACCCTGCGCGGCATGCGCCAGAAGTACCCGGGCCGGCGACTGTGGGCGGTGTTTGAGCCGCGCTCGAACACGAGCCGGCGCAACCTCATGCAGCACGAGCTCGGCGAAGCTTTGAAGGAGGCCGATGGCTCGGTCATCGCCGCCGTCGCCAACCCCGAGAAGGTGGCGGCCGACCAGCGACTCGATCCCGATGCCGTCGCCGAGTCCGTGCGCGCCGCGGGTCGCGCCTGCTTCCACGAGCCCGACACCGCGGCCATCGTCGCCCGCCTGAAGGCCGAGTGCCGCGCCGGCGATGTCATCCTGGTCTTCAGCAACGGCGGCTTCGACGGCATCCACGACAAACTGCTCGCCGCGCTCGCGGGCTGACCCATGATGGGTAGGGCGCCGCTGCGTCGGCGCCGAAGGATGGCTCTCCTGGAGGCGCACCACGCCAGAGTGCGGGATTGCGGGGGGAGGTGGTGTCAGGGGCGGGACAACTCGGACGCGGCGCAGCGCGTCCCTACCAGTGGATGGGTAGGGCGCCGCTGCGCCGGCGCCGAAGGATGGCTCCTGTGTAGGCGCACCTCGCCAGAGTGCGGGATTGTGGGGGGAGGTGGTGTCAGGGGCGGGACAACTCGGACGCGGCGCAGCGCGTCCCTACCGTTCCCGGCACAGCCGCAGCAGTTCGCCATGCACCGCGGTCGCGGTCAGCGGGGCTGTCTCGGCAGCAGCGCTGGCGCCAATCAGCACGGGCCAGTCTTCGCGATCCTCGGGCACGCGGCCGTGCGAGCCGCGCACGAGGCTGGCATCGAGCGGGATGAGGTCCATCTTCATCCGCAGGCCGAGCTTTTTGCGCAGCAACTTGAGCAGCACCTTCAGGCGCGGGAAACGGATCGTTGGATCGAGGAAGAGCTCGACCGGGTCGTAGCCGCACTTGCGGTGGATGTCGACGCAGCGGGCGAACTCGGGGGCGCGGGCGTCGTCGAGCCAGTAGTAGTAGGTGAACCAGCTGCGCGCGTCGGCGATGGCGATGAGGTCGCCGGCGCGCTCGTGATCGAGGCCGAGCTCGCGCTGGGCGGCGCGGTCGAGCACGCGTTCGACCCCCGGCGTGCGCTCGAGCAGGGCGCGCGCGGCGTCGAGCAGCGTGGGATCATTGACGTAGATGTGGGCGAGTTGGTGGTCGGCCAGGGCGAAGACGCGGCAGCCGCCGAGGTCGAGGGTTTCCAGGCCAAGCTCGTCCTTGATCGACAGCCAGCCCTCGGCGCGGAAGACGCGGTTGAGGTGGACGGGGCGGTCGACGTCGGTGATGCCGTATTCCGAGACCAGCACGACACGGACGCCGCGCGCCTCATAGAAGTCGATCAGCTCGCCGACCAGGCGGTCGATCTCGATCAGGTCGCCGGCGATTCGCGGAAAGTCGAGGCCGAAGCGCTGCAGGTTGTAGTCGAGGTGCGGCAGGTAGACGAGGCTGAGCGAGGGCTGGTGGCGGGTCTCGATCCACTTGGCCGATTCGGCAATCCATTCGCTCGAGCGCAGGCCCGAGGCAGGGCCCCAGAAAAACGGGAAGGGGAAGGGCCCGAGGTCGCGCTTGAGGTCGTCGCGCATCGCCATCGGCTGGGTGTGGACGTCGAAGACCTTCAGGCCGTCGGACAGGTACAGCGGCCGCGGAGTCACCGTCCAGTCGGCGGTCGAGTACATGTTGTACCACCAGAAGACCTTGGCGCAGGTGAACTCCGGATGGTCACGCCGCAGTGTGTCCCAAAGCATCTCGGCCTGCACGAGCGCCTCGGGCTGTTTCCAGAAGCGGTGCTCGGCGGCGTCGCGCTCGTACCAGCCGTTGGCGACCGCGCCGTGCACGGCCGGCGGCTGGCCGGTCAGGTAGGTGGCCTGGGCCGTGCAGGTGACCGCCGGCAGCACGGGTTCGATGAGGCGCAGGCCGCGCTGTTCGGTGAAGGCGCGCAGGCGCGGCGTGTGCTCGCCGATCAGCCGGCGGGTCAGGCCGACGACGTTGAGGAGGGCGGTGCGCTGCATGGGGGCATTTCGCCGCGACGGCGGGCCGGGTCAAGCTGACGTCCGACTCAGTAGCGCAGCAGCTCGCGCAGGGCGTTGCTGATGCTGGCCGTGGTCGGCCGGTGCGACTTCCACAGGTTCGGGTGATACGGGATGGGTGTGTCCTTCGCGTTCAGTCGCATGGGCGGGGCGTCGAGCATGTGGAAGGCCTCGCTGCTGACGCGGGCGATCACCTCGGCGGTGACCCCGCCCCAGGGGAAGGTTTCGCCAACCGCGAGCAGGCGGCCGGTGCGCGAGACCGAGGCCAGGATGGTGTCGGTGTCCATCGGCTTGACGCTGCGCAGGTCGACGACCTCGATCTGGTAGCCGTCGCGCTGCAGTTCCTCGGCGGCGCGCAGGGATTCATGCAGCATGGCGCTGTAGGTGACGATGGTGGCGTCGCGGCCCGGGCGGGCGATGCGCGCCTTGCCGATCGGCACGTGCTGGCCGAAGTCCTCGGCCTTGAGGTGGTAGTACAGGAACTTGTGCTCGCAGAAGATGACGGGGTCGTCGAGCTGGACGCTGTCGAGCAGCATCCAGTAGGCGTCTTCCACGGTCGCCGGCGTTAGGATGACCAGACCGGGGTAGTGGGCATAGATGCTCTCCATGCTCTGGCTGTGGAAGGGGCCGCTGCCGGCCGTGCCACCGCTGGGCAGGCGGATGGTGATCGGGCAGGGGGTCTGGGTGCGCCAGTAGAGGGTCGCCGCCTGGTTGATGATCTGGTTGAAGCCGACCGACGAGAAGTCGGCGAACTGCATCTCGATGATCGGGCGCGCGCCCTCGATGGCGGCGCCGACGGCGAGGCCGATCATGGCGTCCTCGCTGATCGGCGCGTCGAACACGCGGCCGGGGAATTCGCGGCCGAGATTCTTGGTGGCCTTGAAGGCGCCTCCGAAGGTGGAGATGTCCTGGCCGTAGAGGAAGACGTCCGGGTCGGTGCGGAGCGCCTCAAACTGCGCCTCGCGGATGGCTTCGAGGTAGGTGATGCTCATTCGTTCTGGCCCTCGACAAGGGCGGCGGTGGCGAGGGCCTGCCAGTTTTCGCGGTAGGGATCGGGTGCCGGTTCGCGGCCGGCCTGGGCCTGGGCGGCATCGACCTCGCGGCGCGCCTCCTCTTCCCAGGTGCGGAAGAGGGCGTCATCGGCCCAGCCCTCGTCCCTGGCACGCTGTTTGGCGACTTCCAGGCAGTCCCGACCCTCGTGCTGGTGCCGGGCGGTGTCGGGAATGTAGGAGGCGTCGTCGTGCTCGCCGTGGCCACCGAGGCGGAGCAGGGTGCCGACGACCATCTGCGGGCCGTGACCGGCGCGGGCGCGGGCGAAGGCGGTGCGAAAGACCGACAGCGTTTCGTAGAGATCGGTGCCGTCGACCCGGTAGCCCTCAACCCCGTAACCGATGGCGCGGTCGGCGAGATGCTCGCAGGCGTACTGGCGGGCGGTCGGGGTGGAGTAGGCGAACTGGTTGTTGGCGATGCTGACGACGAGCGGCAGCTTTTCCACGGCGGCGAGGTTGAGGCCCTCGTGGAAGGCGCCGGTCGAGGTGCCGCCGTCGCCGATGCTGGTGGCGCCGACGCTGTCGCCGAGGGTGCCCTTGAGGCGACGGGCGAAGAGCGTGCCGGCGACCACGGAAACCAGGCTGCCGAGGTGGGAAATCATCGCCAGGTAGCCCTCACGCGGGCGACCGCGGTGGATGTTGCCGTCGCGACCGCGCATGGGGCCGGTCACCGCGCCCAAGTAGGTGCGCAGGGTGTCGAGCACGGGCTCGCCGTAGGCGATGCGGCCGGCCTGGTCGCGGATGAGCGGGCCGTAGACGTCGCGGCCCTTGCGCAGGTGGATGCCGGCGGCGGCGCTGAACGCCTCCTGGCCGCGGCCGAGGTAGACCCCGCCGACGATGCGGCCGCCGGCGCGGTACAGGCTGGCAAGGCGCTCCTCCAGGGTGCGCGACAGGATCATGCAGCGCAGCGTGCGCAGAAAGTCCTCGCGCAGCGCCTCTTTGGCAGGCGTTTCCAAGGGGGGATTGGACGGGGTGGCGGGCACGTGGCGACTGGAACGGGTCTCCCTCACACGGCACCGGCCGTGCAAGGGCGGCAATTCAGACAAAATCGTTTCACAGGCGTGTCGTCTTGTCCAGAGCGGAAATGCAGTCCGTTCAGGCCCAGAGGTTCTGCGGGTAGCGACCGGCGGCGACCAGGGCGCGGATGCTGGCGACGACGTCCGCCTTGTCCTCGGGGTAGGTGACACCGAACCAGGAGTCGTTCGACTCCAGGACGCGCACCTCGGCCTTGCCGGTCTGGATGAGCTGGTCGACCACCTTCGGCACGTAGCACTCGGCCTTGAGGTCGCCGGCGTTCGCCTGCAGGAAGTCGGTGAAGGCCGTGCGCAGGTGGCTGAAGATGTCGGGGGTGAAGCCGAAGAAGTTCATCGACACCACCTCCTCGCCGGTCAGGGGCAGGGGGGGCTCGCTCTCGCGGTTCTCGGCGCCGCTGGCGGTCTTGAAGATCTTGGTCATCTCGGTCACCGAGGCCAGCCGTCCGTCCGGACCGCGGGTGCAGACGCCGCGGGCGACGCTGCCATGCTCGGACAGGGTGTTCTTCAGGTAGAAACCGACCATCGAGTAGTGGCTCTTGCCGTCGGCCGGGCGCGGCTCGACGAGGTCGCCGGCGATCTTGCGGAAGGCGTCCTCGCCGTAGAAGTCGTCGGCATTGATCATCAGGAAGGGCTCCTGAACGACCGCCTCCGCGGCCAGCACCGCGTGGGCGGTGCCCCAGGGCTTGGTGCGGCCCTCGGGCACGCTGAAGCCGGCGGGCAGGTCGTGCAGGTCTTGGAAGGCGTACTCGACCTGGATGCGGTCGCCAAAACGGGCGCCGATCTGCGTGCGGAACTGCTCCTCGAAGTCGCGGCGGATGACGAAGACGACCTTGCCAAAGCCGGCGCGGATGGCGTCGAACACCGAGTAGTCGAGCACGACCTCGCCGCTGGGGCCCATGGCGTCGAGCTGCTTGAGGCCGCCATAGCGGCTGCCCATGCCGGCGGCAAGAATGAGAAGGGTGGGTTTCATGGTGGGAAAAGCAGCCCGCACCATGGAGGAAGCCGGCCCTGCGTCAACCGGCGTTGCGGGCGGGGAGTGGGGAGTGGGGAGTGGGCGTAGCGGAAGTCGTCAGACTTCCCGGTCAGGCGGCCTCGGTCGGGAGACCGGTTGGCCGCAGAGGGGCAGAGGAGCGGAGGGAGCAGGGTAGGGCGCCTTGTCCTCAAGGCGCCGTGCTGGGTTGCCCGGTTGGCCGCCGGGTTTTCCTGTGGGGGGCGAAGACCCCGCGGTTCGCAAGACTTTCAAACCACGAATGGCACGAAGAGCACGAATCGGGAAGCCCGCCCGCCCAATAGCGCCATCTGAAATCCCACCCCCGGCGGGACCTCCGCTTTTTCTTGACGGGAATTCCCGCATGGAAGATCCTCTTCGCATGCCTGAATTTTTGGGGTGAGATCTGCTCCTGGGGGTGGATTTTTACCTGATAAAGCTGCGCTTTGTATAATAATACGTTAGCCGACGAAATGGAAGATCCGAGATCAGATGTCGTTGAGATGCGATTCGACAAGGAGATCGGTTTGAGTGGGCATCCTGGACTAGCTGCCGATGTCTACTCTTTTCCGATCGGTCGTCCTGGGATTTACCGGTTCGAGACCACCCCCAGCAGCCTCGAAGACTATCATGGAGTAGCAGGGATTCGGATTCTTCATGTGGATGCCACCTCCTTCGAGGAAGACATCTCCAATCGCCGAATCGGAATCAGCATTGAAACTCATGGAGGAGCCGTGATCTCAGAGCGAGACAACTTATCTTATCTGCGTCAGTATTTCGACGAAGCGGATTTTGACCGTGGATCGGATAATGGAGCGCTTTGGAATCGATTCGCGGATGGATTCTCATCGATTCACACTGAACAACTGAACGTTCCTGGAGAATCGACATCACGAGTGTTCGCCTTCTTCCCATGCGACGAATATCTTGCCGCTACTCCACTCTTGAGTGAAGGCGATGTTTGTGGTTATCTTTTTCAATGCCGATGCGATCCAGATGGGAATGCTTTGCCTCCACCAACCCACTACACCAGCAACGGCTAACAAGACGCGGATGATCAACAGCCTGACCGCACCGAGTCGAAAGCGGCATGCCAATTCAATCATCCCCCTCGTCGGAGCGCGCCGTCGGCAGGCAGTTCCATCACTTTGACTCCCCCGCCCCCCGTGTGGTGCATCGCATCAGGTGGCCCCCGCCCAGCCTGCAGCCGTAAAGTTTCGATAAAGAGACCATGAAAACCGCATCACTGATTCTGACAGTCGCTCTCTGGAGCGCCGTCGTCGGCTGCGATTCGCGCCACGGGGCCAACCCCGACCCCTGGCGCAGTCGAGCGGCCAAAGTGACCCTTGGCATGCCGCGGGCGGAAGTGGAGCAACTGCTGCCACCCCACCCCAAGTCTCCCCGCATTATGAGCGGAACGGGAGGCTCGCAATCCGTGGTCTACTGGCTGGATGAGCACTGGTGCGTGAGCCTTGCGTATGACTACACGAGAGGTCCTCAAGAGGCGAAGGGAACGACCCTGGAGATGGCCAGCCCGCAGAACAAGGTGCTGACCCAACCCGTTCTCACTCAGAGGGAGATGCCTGTCAGCAACCTCAAGAACCTGGAGCCCTTGAACTAGGAGTTGAAGGTGGCGTGGCTGTCGAGGCGTTCACACCAGCACGCTTCCTCCCTCCTCACTTCTTCCACTGCAGATTGAGGCGGCCGCCTTGGTGGGCGCAGAACAAAACGGATGCAGCAACGACGCGAATGTCATCTGGCGTGTCATCGACGCCTCCCGCTCGCTGTCGCCTGATCCGTGACGTTCCCTCCGCCTGTGGTCGACCCCCGCGGGCAAGCCTGAAGGCGGGCGGTAACTTGGGTTGGGGGCCGGTTCGATCGACCTGATCCGTCGGGCCGGCCTTGGCGTCGGGGGAGGGGAGTCAGGTATGCTTGGCCGCAAGAGAACGCAAGGAACGCCAAAAGGGCAGGGGGAAGGCGGGGCTGAGGAGGGTGGAAGGAGGGGGTAGGGCGCCGCTGCGTCGGCGCCGACTTCCGCCGCAGGCGGGGCTGAGCCGCGCGCAGCGCTTTGGACTGCGGCAGGCTCCTGCCGCTTTAAGGATGGCCGCAGCCCTGCTGCGGGGAGAAGAGGCGGCTGCGCCGCGGGGGAGCGCCAGCAGGGCTGGCTTGAGGAAAGCGGCAGCAGGGCTGCACGCAGTCCAAGATGCCGCTGCCTCGGCATCGTTGCGGAAGTCGTGAGGCATCCAGGCTGGGCGGGCTCGGTGTTGAAGGGGGCGCGGACACTCATCCGCCTCTGAGAGGGAACCGCAGAGGGAAGGGGTGGGTTGCCGTTCCCGAGTTCACCGCCGCCACGGCCTGCGTGAATGCCTTTGCGATCCTGCCGAGGTCCGGTCTTTGACTTGACGGGCATCCCCGTGTCGGAGAACGTCTTGCTCTGCGAGACTTGGCTACAAGGGTGTCGCGAATCAGCCTTTTCGACAAGTCAGAGGGAATCGAATGCCAACTGCCGTGGATTCAAAAATGAACGCATTAAAATCCATCATCTTCATGTTGGCGGTGTCTGCCGTTGGCTCAAACAATGCACAAGAACCGACTCTGGGGGATCCGGCGCAGTTTACGTCTGTCACTGCTAAGGGGTCCATGGGCGACAGCAGCGAGGGGCCCGTTGATATGGTCGAGTTTGAAGCTTCAGGTGGAGCGCGAGCTGCGCATGCGATAGCAGATGCCTTTAATCAGGCGAAGAAAATTGGCATTTCAACGCCTCCTGACGATCGCCACAAATACAGTGCTGAAGTATTTGAAATCGTTCTTACTTCCTCAAAGGGAGAGATCAAGATTTTCATTTTCAGTCAGCAACTCGCCATGGTTATTCATGGTGATAAGAAGCAGCTGTACTGGTTCGAAGAAGCTTTTGCCGAGGCAGGCTTTGGGGCGCGATTTGAAAATCTGATGTTTATCGATCGAGATAAGATTGGGTTAAAGGTGCGCGAATTGAAACGAGACTTCAATGATTTTGGTCCTCGCCGCAAAAAGCGGCAGAAGTGAACTTCGGTCCTGATTTCGAGAATGCCTCGCGCAGAGACGCGGGGATATTGAGAAGAGGGCGGATGCTAAAACCTCCGCGCCTCGGCGCCGCAGGCGAGGCTTCAAGGTAGGGCGCTCTGTCCTCAGAGAGCCGTGCTGGGGTTGGGCTGTCGGCGGGGGGCGTGACCCCGCCTTTCCTGGCGGACCGACGCTCTGCCATCCGTTGGTGAACCGCTGATTGGACGCTCATGGGACGCTGATCTTGAAGGCGTGAGGCTTGCAACGCAGGGCCGGCCTTGGCTTCGGGGAATGGAAGGCAGGTGTTCTTGGCCGCAAGAGAACGCAAGGAACGCAAAAAGGGCAGGGGAAGGCGGGGCTGAGGATGGTGGATGGAGGGGGTAGGGCGCCGTGCGTCGGCGCCGACTTCTGCCGCAGGTGGAGCTGAGACCGCGCGCAGCGCTTTGGACTGCGGCAGGCTCCTGCCGCTTTGGCCTGTGGCCGCAGCCCTGCTGCGGGGGGATGAGGCGGCTGCGCCGCGGGGGAGCGCCAGCAGGGCTGGCTTGCGGAAAGTGGCAGCAGGGCTGCACGCAGTCCAAGATGCTGCTGCCTCGGCATCGCCGCGGATGTCGTGAGGCATCCAGGCTGGGCGGGTTCGGTGTTGAGGGGGCTCGGACACGGTTGTCCGCCTCTGAGAGGGAATCGCAGAGGGAAGGGGCGGGTTGCCGTTCCCGAGTTCACCGCTGACACGACCTGCGTGAATGCCCCTGAGATCCTGCCGAGGTCCGGTCTTTGTCTTGACGGGATCGCCAGTGTCGGAGAATATTAATCCCATGAACGCCTTCCAGTCGCAAAGCCTGCGTATTCGGGCGTATTGGGTGCGCAAACGGCCTCTGTGTGCAGAACTTGTTCTGGCAACGAGGGGTTGAGTGATACTGTTAGCCGGAGTCGAAGACACATATGACACCATTATCTTGGATACCCATATATGGAGCCCCGCCAGTCCTCAGTAAGGGGCAGCTTGTTTTTAAAGGAGGCGTGCAAAAGACTGATGATCAGGAAGGGGAGCGTGCGCTAATGGGCTTATATATAACGAACGAAACTTTTACGGGAGGGAAAGCTCGTTTCAAAGTTCGATTTAAAGACATTGGCCCCGCATCCTGTGCGGAATTAGTCATACGATACGATCCGCTTACGCAAAGCACATTAAACGTAGGTATCCCGGCTCACTCGTATTCTTTATTTTGCGTGCGAGAATGGCGCGGCGGTAGTGGCAATTGGGAGCAAATAGTTGGGGTTGGGCAGCGCGACACCCTAGAGTCAAATCGTGATTACGATATCTCTGTTTCTGTTAATGGATCGATTCTGGCTTTGTTTGTTGATGGTGTTGAGGTGGTGAGGTGCAACTTGCCGACACCCTTTTACCAGAGTCAAGTTGGGCTCTTCTTTGTTGGTAAGCAGGACATACAGGTTAAGGAATTCTCGGTAGAGAATCAAAAGCCAAAGGCATTTGTAGTGATGCAGTTTGGTGCGCCATACAATGATGTTTACATGGAGGTTATCAAGTCTGTTTGTGAGGAGTTGGGGGTTGATGTTTTGAGGATAGACGAATCGGTGGGGCCAGGCTTGATCGTGGCCGATATTAGTCGAGCTATTCTTTCATCATCACTTGTGATAGCTGACATAACTCCTTTAAATGCGAATGTTTTTTACGAGGTTGGGTATGCGCATGGAATTAACAAGCCGACTATATTAATAGCTGAGAAGGGTACGAAGTTGCCTTTTGATGTGTCTCCATTCAGGACATTATTTTATGAAAACTCGATCGCGGGAAAGACTAAGCTTGATAATGGGCTTAGAGAATATATTAAATCGGTTCTCAACACTCGAGGGAAAAAATAAACAAGGATAAAGAGGTTGCGGTCGAAGTGTGGATGAGATGATTTTTTTGATCGTTCTTTCGCATGCTCAAATTCAATAAAACATACCACTCTACTTGGAGGTGGGATTATATATATTAACGTGGATGCATCTGAAAAATATGTAATTACGCTTCCTGACTATGAGCGAATATTCCGTGTCATTCATGGAGTTCTTCTCAACGAAAGAGGTGATCCACTGCATGCCTGCGTGTACTTCAGTGTGATCGGCTCCATAATTATGAGGGAATATCACCGTATCGAGGCTGAGCCTGTATTTGGCATGGCGGCTTACCGACTCGACGGGAATGTTGTCATTTACGCAAAGCGCGATGGAAATAAATATTATGCGGCAAGCAATGGCTTCCATAGCTGGATTGAGGCGGATGGGGTTGCTGTTGACTTTCAGGCCCCCCTTTTCAAAGACTATGTTGCCAATCAGTCTCCTTCCGTTAGTCTGCCCAGAAAGATGATGCAGAAGCGTCTCGATCAAGCCAGTTTAAGTGTAGGCGAGTTGGCTGCATCTGGAACCCATTTGTATCGCCGTGACGACAATTTGCGATCTCATCTTCTTGCCGAATTCATTCAGAAGAAAGTCAATTCTGATCTCATAAATATTTGCCTTGATTGGTATAAGCCTGCGCCAGGAAAGATTGCTGATCATATCGAGATTGGCAACCAGCACGGCCACGTTAGCAGGGTTCCGCTGTCACCACTGAGGATAAGTGGTGCATGGTAATGGCCAACAATTAGTACAACCTGATGTCGTTTCTCTTCTCAGCTTAATCCAGGTACTCACTCCACCGGCACCGGTCCGGACTGAACGTGCTTGAGGTTCTTGGGGAATTCTTCGCCGAGGAAGGCGGCGAGGGTGATGGCTGTACCGGGGGTGTCGGCGGGCAGGGGGAAGAAGACGGAGATGGTGCCTTGGCCTTGGACGTCGAAGATCTGGCGTTCGAGGCGGCGGCCGTTGGCGGTCTTGAGGGTGACGTGGAGTTTTTGCGGGCCGAGGCTTTTTGGCAGGCGGTGGTGGAGCTGGACGGTGCAGGTGCCGCCGCGGGTGACTTTGGCGGGGGCCTGCAGTTGCAGGTCGACTTCGCCGCCGGGCAGGGCGGGTGGTTGGCCGGTGGCGGGGCTGGCCTTGCGGGTGCCTGAGGCTTTTTTGCCCTTGCCCTGGGGGCGACGCTGGTCGGCCTCGGTCTGGGCCTGCTGCATGAAGGCTTCGCGCACGGCGGGGTCGTGGCGCTGGCGGAAGACGGTCAGCAGGGGGTCGCGGGTGCGCTCCATCCAGTCTTCGAGGGCGCGGACGAGTCGGGCCTGGACGTCGGCGACTTCGGGTTTGCCGAGCAGGTTGGTGAGGGCGTCGGGATCGTAGGCGTAGTGGTAGAGTTCCTCGGGCAGGCGGTGGTCGAGGAGGTGGAGGCGGGCGGCGACTTGTGGGTCGGTCTTGGCGAGGGCCTGCATGCGCCGGTAGGTGACGGTGCCCTGGGTGGCGGTGCGCATGACGCGCTCGCCGTTGGACCAGGGGTTGAAGAGGTAGGCGTGCTCCTTGGTGAGGATGGAGCGCATGGGGCTGCGGTTGCCGCCGCTGTTTTCGTTGTATTCGGTGACCACATACTCGCGGCCGGCCTGCTTTTCGCCGCGCAGGACGGGAGCGAAACTGCGGCCGTCGAGGCCGTCGGGATGCGGCAGGCGGAAGACATCGAGCAGGGTGGGCAGGAGGTCGACGGCGGAGACGAGGTGGTCGTCGTCGATGCTGCCGGGGCGGGTGACGCCGGGCCAGACGATCATGAGGGGGGTGCGGGTGCTGTGGTAGTAGAGCTGGGTTTTGGCGAAGGGCAGGGGCATGCCGTGATCGGAGAGGAAGAGGATGACCGTGCGCGCCAGCTCGCCGGTTTCCTCAAGGGCGCGCAGGACCTCGCCGACGCAGTCGTCGGCGCGGCGGACGGAGGAGTAGTAGAGGGCGAGCTCGGCGCGGACGTCGGGATCGTCGGGCAGGAAGCCGGGCACGGGTACTTCGTCGGCAGTGAAGACGCGGCTGGGGACGTGGGGATCGCCCTGGCCTTTTTCGTTGTAGAAGGGCTTGTGGGGGTCGGAGATGTTGATGTTGAGGAAGAAGGGCTTTTGCGCGGCCCGGGCGCGGGCGATGCCGTCGCGCACGGAGGCGTGGTAGGACTTGGGGTCCTTGATGTGGGCGCGGCTGCCATCGGGCAGGGTGTCGAGCACGGCATCCCAGCCGGGATAGGGGGAGTAGGGCGTGGCGTGGCTGACCTTGCCGCGGATGCCGGTGAACCAGCCGCCGGCTTTCATGAGGTCGGCCAGCACGGGGTAGCCGGGGTCTTTGATTTGGTAAAAGCCTTCGACACGGTTGTTGTGCGGGTAGCGGCCCGAGCCCATGACGTTGCGCGAGGGCATGCAGTTGCCGACCTGGACGAAGGCGTGGTTGAAGCGCAGGGCGCGCGCGGCGAGGCGGTCGAGGTGCGGGGTGGTGGCGGCCAGCTTGCAGCCCCAGGCGCCGACGGAGTCGCAGCTCATGTCGTCGGTGGTGAGGAAGAGCAGGTTCAGCCGATCGGCCGCGGCGGCGGGCAGGGCGAGGCTGAGTAGGGCGAGAAGGAGGAGGCGCATGGGGGATGAGGGAAAAGGGAAAAGGGATAAGGAGAAAAGAAAAAGGACCGGGGCGCGCGCATGGCGCGGAAACGCGGTGAGGGGGCGGGCTTTGCCGGAAAAGTGCTGTCGCCCAGGCGGGCCGCGCCGCGTATGCACCTCCATGCCCGACGTCGTCCTGCACTGGTTCCGCCGCGATCTCCGCCTCACTGACAATCCCGCCCTGCTGGCGGCGGCGCAGGGGGGCGCGCAGGTGGTGCCGGTGTATGTGCTGAGCGACTGGCAGGGGGCGCATGACTGGACGGGACCCATTCGTCAGCAGTTCCTCTGCGGCTGTCTGGAGTCGCTGGCGAAGAATCTGGAGTCGCTCGGCAGTCGCCTGATCCTGCGGCGCGGCCGGGCCGATGTGGAGCTGGAGAAGCTGATCGTCGAGACCGGGGCCAGCGCGGTGCATTTCAACCGCGACTACGATCCGTATGGCCGGGCGATGGAGGCGAAGCTGCGGGCGGTCTGCGCGCGGCTGGGCGTGGCCTGTCGCGATTTCAAGGATCGTGTGCTGCATGAGCCGGAGGAGGTGCTGACCGGCACCGGCGGGCCTTACCGTGTCTACACGCCGTATTCGAAGAGCTGGCTGGCGCAGGACAAGACGCTGCCGCGCGGGCGACCCACGAGCCTGGGGCCGGTGCCGACGGTGAGCAGCCTGCCACTGCCGGTGTTGGCCGACTGGAAGCTGTCGGCCTGCACGGCAGAGATCCCGGAGCCGGGCGAGCGTGCGGCACGGGCGCGCTTGAAGCATTTCATCGAGGGCGGAGCGCTGCATCGCTACAAGCAGGAGCGCGACATCCCGGCGGGCGAGACCACTTCACGGCTGGGCCAGGACCTGCGCTTCGGGCTGCTGTCGATCCGCGAGATCCATCATCGCTGCCTGGGCAGCCTGGCGCCCGATGCGCCGGCGACGGCGCGGGTGTCGGTGGAGACCTACATCAAGGAGCTGGCCTGGCGGGAGTTTTATCTGGCGATCCTTTGGCATTACCCGGAGGTCTTTGAGGAGGAGTTCAATCCCGAGTTTCGCGGCATGCCCTGGCCGGGCTCGGACGAACATTTCGAGGCCTGGAGCCAGGGTCGCACCGGCTTCCCGATCGTCGATGCCGGCATGCGCCAGCTGTTGGCGACCGGTTTCATGCACAACCGCCTGCGCATGATCACGGCGATGTTTCTGACCAAGGACCTGCACGGTCACTGGAAGCGCGGCGAGAGCTTTTTCATGCAGCACCTGGTCGATGGCGAGAATGCCAGCAACAACGGCGGCTGGCAGTGGAGTGCCGGCACCGGGGCCGATGCCGCGCCCTACTTCCGCATCCAGAATCCGTGGACGCAGACGAAGCGGCATGATCCGCTCGGGGTGTACATCAAGACCTGGGTGCCGGAGCTGCGGGATGTGTCGCCCGAGCGCTTTCATGAGGCCCCGACCGATGGCCGGTCGATCGCGCCGGGTTACCCGCTGCCGATCGTCGATCACGCCACCGAGCGGGATCGGTGTCTGGCGCGGTTTGCGGTGCAGAGGGGGAGGTAGGCGCGGCTGCGCCGCGAGTGGGGAGTGGGGAGTGGGGAGTGGGGAGTGGAGAGTGGAGAGTGGAGAGTGGAGAGTGGAGAGTGGAGAGTGGAGAG
>CBINON010000056.1:0-24491 GCA_966252325.1 uncultured bacterium
TGGAGAGTGGAGAGTGGAGAGTGGAGAGTGGAGAGTGGAGAGTGGAGAGTGGAGAACCGGGCCAGACGGAAGATCGACTATCCAACAAGGCATTTCGAAGGTCACTCGGACCAACAATGGTAGGGCCCCGCTGCGTCGGGGCCGTGGCTTCAACGGCGAACCTCGAACCTCGAACCAAGAATCAAGAATCAGAAATCAAGAATCCTCTCCGCTCAATACCGTGTGATCGTTTCGTGCAGGTTGAGCACGACGCGGCAGAGGCTGGTCCAGGCGGCGAGTTCGGCGGGATCGCCGCGGGGCAGGGGACGCAGGCCGGTGGCGAGCAGTTTTTGGGCGTCGCCCGGCACAGCGCGCCAGGCCTCGCGCTGGCCGGCGAGGAAACGCAGCAGGCTGTCGCTCTCCTTTTTCGAAGGCGGGCGCGCCAGGCTGCGCAGGAAGACTTGTTCCAGGCGTTCGCCATCGCTGCCGGCCGGCAGGCTTTCCGCAAAGGCGCGAGCGGCCTCGACGAAGGTCGGGTCGTTGAGCAGGGTCAGCGCCTGCTGGGGCGTGTTGGAGACGGTGCGGGTGGCGGTGCATTCATCGCGTGCGGGCGCATCAAAGTTGGCGAGCATCGGGTGCAGGAAGGTGCGCTGCCAGTGCATGTACAAGCCGCGCCGCCACTGGCGGTCGTCGCTGTGCGCCACGTAATCGCGGCTCGGGAACTGCAGGTTGTCGTAGTAGCCCGGCGGTTGGTAGGGTTTGACGCTCGGACCGCCGAGGTCGGGGTTGAGCAGGCCGGCGGCGAAGAGGGCGTTGTCGCGGACGAACTCGGCATCGAGGCGGCGCGGATTTTGGAAGGCGAGGCGACGGTTGTCGGGATCCTTGTCACGCAGTTCGGGCCGGGCGCGGCTGTCCTGCCGGTAGGCGGCGCTGGTGGCCAGCAGGCGCATGAGGTGCTGCATGTCCCAGCCGCTGTCGCGGAATTCGCAGGCCAGCCAGTCGAGCAGTTCCGGATGGCTGGGCGTTTCGCCCTGGGCGCCGAGGTCGTCGACCGCACTCGACAGGCCCTGGCCGAAGAACTGTTTCCAGAGCCGGTTGACGAAGGTGCGGGCGGTGAGCGGGTTGTCGGCCGAGGTCAACCAGCGGGCGAGGTCGAGGCGGGTTTGACGCGGCGCGTTGGCGGCCGGCGGACCGGTCAAAAATTCCGGCGGTGCGGGCTGCAGCAGTTCACCGCTTTCATCCATCCAGTTGCCGCGCGGCAGGGTGCGCACGGGCATGGGTTCCTTGAGCGCCACCGTCACCTGGGTCCAGGCCCGGCCTTCGCGACAGGTGAGCGCTTCCTTTTCCAGGGCGGCCCAGACGGCGCGGGCGCCGCGGTCCTGGCCCGACTGCGCCAGCCAGAGCTGGGCGAGGCGGGCATCGGGTTTTTGCAGGTCGGGCTTGGCGAACAGCGGTGACAGGGCTGCCGGATCTTCCAGCGGCTGCAGGGGCGCCACCGGGCAGAGGGCGATCCGCACACGGCCGGCACCGTGGCCGTTGAGGCGCACGGTCAGCACCGCGCCGGGGACCAGATCCACCGGCTGCTCGAGCAGCCAGACGGCCGTGTGGGCTTGGTCGGCCTGGGCGGCCGAGGTTTTCCAGCCGCCCTGCAGGCCGGGGATTTCCTCGGTGCCGGCGTAGCGCGGGGTTTGGCGGTTCGCCTCGGCGTGGCGGATGGCCGGGTTGAGTTCGCCGGCGGTGCCGGGTTGGCGAATCCGAAAGGCCGGATTCAAGGTCAGACCGTCGGCCTTGCCGCCGCGCTCAATGCGGTTGGCATGCAGCGGGTCGGGCAGCAGTTCCAGGCGGATCGCCGCGACGCGGCCGGTGCTGGGGCGCAGGGTCAGCAGGCTGTCCTGCAGGGGCGCTCCTTCCAAGCGGACGCTGCCGTCCTCCAGAACGATGGCCTTGGCGGTCGCGCCCTTTGGGGTGGGCGCCTTGCCGCCCTTGGCCGTGGCGGTGGTCACCTCGGGCCGGGTCACCTGCCAGCCGGCGGGATGGGCCTGGAGCAACTCGCGCGTGCGCTGCAGCCAGGTTTCCAGGGCGGTGCGACGACTTGGCTCGGCGACCGCGGCGCGCCAGGCGGCCAGGGCGGTCTCGGCCATGCGCCCGCGCAGGCGCTGCAGGCGCTCGCGCAGGTAGGGGCTGGCGACCTCGATCTCGGGCGGGAAGGGGTGGTCGTTGGTCCAGCCCTTCAACTCCTCGTTCGGCGTGTAGCCGTAGCTGGCGTAGACGCCGAACTGCTTGATGTCGGCGAAGTAGGCCGACAGCGCATAGAAGTCGCGCATCGTGAAGGGGTCGAACTTGTGGTCGTGGCATTCGGCGCAGCCGAGCGTGGCGCCGAGCCAGGTGCCGCCGATCGTGCGCACGCGGTCGGCCTGGTACTTCGCGAGGTATTCCTTCGGCTGGGCGCCGCCCTCGCGCGTCATCATGTTGAGGCGGTTGAAGCCGGTGGCGACGAGTTGCTCGGTCGTCGGTTGGGGCAGCAGGTCGCCAGCGAGCTGTTCGAGGGTGAACTGGTCGAAGCGCTTGTTCGTGTTGAAGGCGGCGATGACGTAGTCGCGGTAGGGGAAGATGCGCTGGTTCTGGTCGCCGTGGAAGCCGACCGTGTCGGCGAAGCGGGCGACATCGAGCCACCACACCGCCCAGCGTTCGCCGAAGTGCGGCGAGGCGAACAGCCGGGTGATCAGGGCCTCGGCCGCCGCCTTCGGATCGCGCTTGTGCTCGGCGAGGAAGCGGTCGACCTCGCGCGGCGCGGGCGGCAGGCCGGTAAGATCGAGGCTGAGACGCCGGACCAGCGTGCGCGGATCGGCCGGCGGCGACAGGTCGGCGCCGAGTTCGGCGAGCTTGGCGCGCACAAAGGCATCGACGGGGTGGCCGTCGCTTGGGGGCGTCGGCCGGACGAGCGGCGTGTAGGCCCAGTGCGGTTCATAGGGTGCGCCCTGGCGGATCCATTCGGTCAGCAGCTTCTTCTGGTGTTCACTGAGCGGCTTCTTGAACTCCGGCGGCGGCATGAGGTCGTCCTCATCCCCGGTGTGCAGGCGTTCGAGCAGCAGGCTCGCGTCCGGATCGCCGGGAACCAGGGCCTTGGCCTCGATGGCGGCCTCGCGCACATCGAGCCGCAGGTCGGCCTCGCGGTGGTTCTTGTCGGGCCCGTGGCAGGCGAAGCAGTGGTCGCTGAGGATGGGCCGGATGTCGCGATTGTAGCGCAGTTGGGCCGGCGCGGCGACGGCGCTCGCCGCGGCGAGGGAGCAGAGGAGGATCAGGGGGCGCAACGGCATCACCCACAGCATACGCCTGCCCGCCGCGCGTTTGAAGCGCGAAATCGGCCGGGTGACTTTAGAAACCCAGGGTTTTCAGGTAGGAGGCAAGGGAATCGCGAAAGGCGTCCTGACAGGCGCGCAGGATACGCTCCTGCTCAGCCAGCGGGTAGCGGGAGAAATCCTCCTCGTAGCGGAGGGCGGGGATTGTCTGGCTCTTGATCAAGCTGGGCATGAAGCCGAGGGGCTTGGCCTGCGGATCGAACAGGGTCATGGTGTTGCAACACACCACAAGGTCATGGCTCATGGGCAGGTGCCAGAGGCCGAGGCCTTCGGCCGTCATGTAGGACGGGGCGGCGTAGGGATAGTAATGCCGCCCGACGATCAGCAGCACGGCATCGGCCTGGTGCTCGGCGGCGAGGCGGCGCACCAAAGGAAGATAGTCCACCTTGCGAAAGAGGCTCTTGGTTTGATGAGGCGGTTTTTCCGCGGCAAAGATCACTTCCTGAAAACGACTGCGGGTCTCTTCCTCCAGGATCCGGCGGATGGCGGACGTCAGTCGCGGATCGCGAACCGGGGCCGGGGTTTTGTTGCCGAAGACCGTGATGCCGACGCGATGGCGGGTGATTTCCTCACCGATGTTGTTGACGACGACCACCTTGCGGATCGAGGCCTTGCGCTCGGCGTCGAGCGTCGTGCATTGGCTGAGCAGGAAGGTGCCAACCAGGGCGGCGATGGCGGGCAGGCAGAAACGGAAGCGTGGCAGGTTCATGACGGGGCAAGACTCAGCCCTGGCTCGGGTGAAACTGGATGGCGGCGATTTTTTCCGCCATGTCGTGGCTGGCGCAGAAGGCGACCTCGGCGGCGGCGGCGCGGCTGATGCGGGCGCGCAGCGACACGACCTCGCCGAGGCTGAGGCCGTCGACGAAGGCCTCGACC
Source organism: uncultured bacterium (assembly GCA_966252325.1). GTDB lineage: Bacteria > Verrucomicrobiota > Verrucomicrobiia > Verrucomicrobiales > Verrucomicrobiaceae > Prosthecobacter. The sequence goes on from CBINON010000056.1 coordinate 4,215, forward strand.
GGCCGGCGCACGGGATCGAGGCTGCGGATTTCCACCGTGCTGTCGACCGAGAGCAGGGCGCTGCGCCAGTGGGCGGGTTCCATGACGTTGGAGCCGACGAGCAGCCAGGCGGGGGTGTCGGCAAGCAGCGGGCTGGCGCCCATGCTGCGGGCGTAGGCGGTGGAGCCGGCGGCGGTGGCGACGAGGGCGCCGTCGCTGATCAGCTTGGGCAGGCGCGGGATGCCATTGACGCGGACCTCCAGCCAGGCGCTCTGACTGGTCGAGCGTTCGAGCCAGGCGTCGTTGAAGCCGTAGGCCGTGTGCACGCTGCCGTCGCGGCCCTCGGCCTCAAGGTAGAGCATGGGCAGTTGGCGCAGGATGACATCGGCCGGCGGGAAGGCGTGGCCGAAGACCTGCTCGGGGGCGTTCATGAGGAAGCCCAGATGCCCGGCATTGATGCCAAACAGCGGCCGGCGCTCGCGCCAGTGCTCGCGGATCGCGCGCAGCATGGTGCCGTCGCCGCCGAGGACCGTCACGAAGTCGGCCTCAGCCAGGGGGCGGTCGCCCGGCAGGCGCGTGCGCCAGTCGGCGGCGCGCGGATTGTGGGGGTCGGCGTGGACGTGGAAGGGCAGGCCGTCCAGGCTGGCGCGGGCCCAGGCGCCGGGGTTGGGGGCGCGGTAGAGGCCGTAGCGCTGCAGGTAGGCATGCGCGCGCGGGGTGAGCAGGGCCGAGACATCGGCGCCCTGGCCGAGCTGTTCGCGGATGTGCGTGCTCGATCCGGTCTCGGCGAGTTCGAACACACGGGCCTGCGGCGGCAGGTCGGCGGGGTCGAGCCGGAACCCGGGGCGGGTGAGTACGGCGAAGCGCGCCTCGTTCCAAAGCTGCCCGCCCTTTTCCCAGGTGCGCTGGATGGCGGATGCGCCCGTGGCGCCGCCGGCGACGAGGTCGGCGCCGACGACATGCCAGAGCTCACCCTCGGCAGCGAGGCGGGTCTGCAGCTCGTGGTTGCGGCTGAAGCGGTCGAGCTCGAGGTCGGACAGGTCGACATTGACCCCCGGCAGGCCGCCGAAGGTGAGGTCGGCGAGGGCGGCGCGGTAGACCGGCGGCACCGAATTGGTGACCGCCTTGTCGGGCCGCGGGCCACAGGGCAGAACGCGCACCTCGTCGAACTCGCCGGCCAGCCGCTGCGCGATGGCGCGGTGGTGCAATCCGGGAGGGTTGAAACTGCCTCCAAAGAGGGCGATGCGCTTGGGCATGGGGGTCGGTCCGGGCGGGTGGCGCTCAGGCCGGCGCACAGGGCGGCCTCACTGGCTGCCGCCGCGGCCGGAGGGGTTCGGGTCGATGTCGAGCGGCAGGTTCAGCTGCGGGAAATCCTTGAGGGTGAGCGAGAGCAGCAGGCCGTATTCGTTGAGGCCGCGGCGGTTGTCGCGCACCATGCCGCCGACCGAGACCATCCAGCTCGTCAGGTCGCGGGTGAGGCTGTAGCTCTGGAACTCCATGGTGCCGTCGTCCATTTCGAAGATCTGGTTCATGGCGAAGCCCCAGGTGTCGGTCACCCGGGTGTAGAGGCGGGTGAAGATGAGGTTGGAATCGCGGAAGTAGGGGTTCTCGTTGACGTACTGGTGGCCGAGGGTGAGCTGGACCGTCTTCGCGGGCATGAAGGTGATGCCCTGGTTGAGTTCGGTGAAGCTGCCGGTGTCGCCAAGGATGGGCAGCTGCATGTCCATCCAGAAGTTCACCCAGGGCACCGGCCGGAAGAACAGTTCGTTGTAGAGGTTGGAGATGTCGCGGTCGAACTCGGGGTCGCGGGCGAAGAAGTCGACGTAGGTGTTCAAACCGGCCCAGGCAAAGGTCTGGGTCGGCTCGGTCGTCGCCGAGGTGAAGACGCCGCGCGCCTCGTTGGTGTAGTCCCGGCGGGTCTGCAGCAGGTTGCGCATGCCGACGCGGGCGATGTTCCAGGAGCGCAGGTCGTCGACGGCGGTGAACATCGGCACGTCGATTGAGCGCGGCCGGGTGGTCGGCGACAGGCGGTCGATCGACGGGAAATTCTTTGGCTGCGAGGAGTCGAGGTAGGAGAGGTTGAGGTAGGGCTGGACGACGTGGCGCAGGCCATCGAGGCCCCACTCGGGCTTCTGGAAATCGGGCCAGGATTTGACGAGCTTGAACGAGGCGTCCAAGCCGGCGTGGAAAATGGGCCGGGTGACGTTGTCGAGGTCGCTCGGGCTGCCGTCGATGCCGGCGTAGTGGCTGAAGCCGGCGCCGAGGCGCGGCACCAGGTTGAGCCAGCCGAAGAAGGTCTTCGGGTAGAGCAGCTCGTGGTAGGTGTGAACGCGGTTGAAGCCGGCACCGTCGATGCGGGCGCGCAGGAAGCGGGTGTCGCCGCTGAGCAACTGGACGCGGCGCAGTTCGTCGCTCAGGAAGCGTTCGTCCTCGTCGCCCAGTTCATCCTTGAGGATGCCCGCGCTGAAAGCGCCTTGATGGTAGAGGCCGGTGTTCCAGAGCGGCCGGCGGATGAAGTCGATGGCGAGCTCGGGCAGCTTGGTGCCGACGGTGTAGAAGTCGTTGGCCTGGAACCGCGTCATCAGGGTGGCGACGTAGGAATTGTCGGTGTGCACCAGCGAGACCTGGTTTTCCGGCTCGGGGGTCTGGCGGAAGTCGTTGAAGAAGAAATCCTCGTAGAAATGGGCGTCGCTCAGCTTGTTGATGTCGAAGTCCAGATACCAGGTGCTTTTCTGCGGGCCGGGCAGGTAGATACGATGCTGGAAGTTGATGCGGTAGCGGTCCTCGCTGACCGGGCCGCGCGGCACGCCGGTGCGGTTCTTCTGCGGATCGGAGTCGTTCAGGTAATAGAGCTTGAGCGTGCCGAAGTTGTCGCTGTTCTCGCGGTGGCGCAGCGACAGGAAGTCGGCGCCGACGCCGACGCCGCGGTTGGAGCGCAGGTCGAGGCGGTACTTGGCGAGGGTGTGGTCGCCGTGCAGCATGCCGTACTGGTTGAGCAGGAAGGCGCCCCAGCGGCTCTGGTAACCGGGGGTGACGCGGTAGCCGACCTCCTCGGTGAGGGGCTGCGACAGGTAGGGCAGGTAGAAAATCGGGGTGTCGCCGGCGAGCACGGTGACGCCGCGCATGACGATGCGGTCCTCCGGGTAGATCGTCAGGCTGCGCGCGCGCAGGCGGTAGTTCGGGTTGGCCAGGTCGTGGGTGGTGAAGGTGGTTTCACCGCCCTCGATGCGCTCGATGAACTTGGTGGCGGTCTCGAACTTCTCGGTCTGGTAGAAGAAGGTGCCGGTCTCGGTCGGCATCGAACTGCGCACGGCATCGCCGGTGAGTTCGCCGGTGTTGACGTTGTAGAGGATGTTTTCGCCACGGTAGATGACGCCGTCCTTCCAGATCACCACGCCGTCGCGGGCGACGACCTCGCCGGTGCCGGCGTTGTAGCTGGCGCTGCCGCTGCGGATTTCCACGCCCTCGTAGCTCACCACCACCTCGCCCTTGGCGGTGGCGAGTCCGGTCTCCGGATCGTAGGTGGTTTCCAGGCCCTCGATGTTGAGGTTGCTCGTCAGCGAGTCGAAAAAGGACTGGCCGTGCGCGTGCGCCGCCAGGAAACAGGCGGCCAGCGCCAGCGCGACGCGGAGTCGTGGGAAAGTCATGATGCCGGGAGAGAGATGGGTTGCGACGGCCGGGCGACGGGCGTCCGGGGCGCCTCAAAACAGCTCATCCAATAGGCCAAGCGCCCGCGGGTGACAAGAAAAAGCGGGGGAAAATCCGCCCTGGCCGGAGGGGACTCTGCAGGGTCATTCCTCGTCGCTCTGGCCGCCCCGCCAGGGGCAGATGCCGCGGCGGCTGGGGGTCTCGACAAACTCGAGCAGGCGCAGAGCCGGGCCGGACCATTCGCCGGCGCGGGCGGCGGCCACCGCCTGGCCGAGGTTTTTGCCGGAGCAGAACAGCAGGCGGAACATCTGCTTGATGGCGGCGCGTTCGGCGCTGGTGAACCCCTGGCGACGCAGGCCGATGACATTCAGGCCAGTGACGCGGTTGGTGCGCATCGCGGCGCAGAAGTGCGGGATGTCCTTGCCGAAGCTGCCGTTGCCCTGGATGACGCAGGAGTCGCCGATGCGCAGGAACTGGTGGAACACGGCGCCGCCGCCGATGAAACTGCGGTTGCCGACCTGCACATGCCCGGCCAGCAGGCAGGCGTTGGCGAGGATGTTGGCGTCGCCGAGCACGACGTCGTGGGCCAGGTGGGCACCCACCATGAGGAAATTGCCGTCGCCCAGCCGGGTGGCCGAACCCGGCTTGCTGCCGCGGTGGATGGTGACGTGCTCGCGCAGCACGTTGCGGTCGCCGAGCCAGACCGAGCTGTCGATGGCGGGATCAAAACCGAGATCCTGGGGCGGCGTGCCGAGGATGGCGCCGCGGCCGACCTGGCAGCCGGCCCCGAGACGGACCCGGCCAACGAGCTGGGCATGGGCCTCGATCCGGCAGCCGTCGCCGATCTCCGCCGGGCCGTCGATGATCGCGTAGGGCCCGACCTCGACGTCGCTGCCGAGCTGCGCGGAGGGGTGGATCAGGGCCGTGGGATGGATCATCGGGCCGCCATCCTCCGCAGAATTGCGCCGGGTTCAAGACGGAACGGCGGCGTCACGGCCGAGGAAAAATCTTGGCAGCGCCTTGCCAATCCTGTTTCATGTGCCAAATCCAGACACCGATGTTCGAATCCTCAGGCACCCGCAAATTTCGTCGCGTCCTTCTCAAGCTCAGTGGCGAGGCCCTGCGGGAGCCCGGCAGCACCGACAACATTTCGCCGCCCATCGTCGAGGACATCGCCGCCCAGATCAAGGCCGCGCACCAGACCGGCCTGGAGATCGCCCTGGTCGTCGGCGGCGGCAATTTCTGGCGCGGCGTCAGTGCCAGCAACAAGGGCATGGAGCGCGCCACCGCCGATTACATGGGCATGCTGGCGACCGTGATGAACTCGCTCGCCGTGCAGTCGATGCTCGAGGCCATGGACGTGCCCACCCGGGTGCAGAGCGCCATCGAGATGAAGAACGTCGCCGAGCCCTTCATCCGCCGCGTCGCCACCCGCCACCTCGAGCTCGGCCGCGTTGTCATCTTCGCCGCCGGCACCGGCAACCCCTTCTTTTCGACCGACACCACCGCCGCCCTGCGCGCCTCGGAGATCGGCGCCGACTGTGTGTTCAAGGCGACCAAGGTCGACGGCATCTACGACAGCGACCCGGCGAAGAACCCGACGGCGGTGCGCTTTGACCGCATCAGCTTCCACGAGTGCCTGACCCGCCAGCTCAAGGTGATGGACGCCACCGCCTTCTCGCTGTGCATGGAAAACAACATGCCGATCGTCGTCTTCAGCATGAACGAGCCCGGCAACATCCGCCGCGCCCTCACCGGCGAAACGCTCGGCACCCTGGTCAGTGCCGCCGGCGCCGCCTGAAACCGCCTTTCCCCGTGAGCCTGACTGTCGGCATCATCACCGTCTCCGACCGCGCCAGTCGCGGCGAGTATGACGACCTTGGCGGTCCCGCTCTGCGCGAGGCCTCGATCCAGCGCGGCTGGCAGGTGGCGGCCGAGGCCGTGGTGCCCGACGACCTGGAGCGCATCCAGCAGGCCATCCGTTCCTTCGAATCCCAGGGCTGCGGACTCATCCTCACCACCGGCGGCACCGGCATCGCCGAGCGCGATGTCACCCCCGAGGCCGTGCGCGGTCTGATGCGGGTGGAACTGCCGGGCTTTGGCGAGGCGATGCGCATGCGCTCGCTCGCGGCCACGCCCAACGCCATCCTCAGCCGCGCCCTCGCCGCCGTGGTCGGTCGCAGCCTGGTCGTCGCCCTGCCCGGCAAGCCGGCCGGCGCGGTCGAGTGCCTCGGCCATGTCGAGGGCGCCATCCCGCACGCCGTCAAGCTGGCGCAGCGGGTGCCGACGAGCTGCTGACCCCGCGCGGAGTCGGGGTTTTCTTTCCCGGAAAAACCGGCTGGCGCGTTCGTCGATTTCCCGCCTTGCCATCCCGCGGCCAGCTTTCTAAGCTCGCGCACTTTATGAAATCGCCCGCTGCCAAGAAGCTGTTCGTCATGATGGTCCTGGAGTTCTTCATCTGGGGGGCCTGGCTGCCGTTGATCTGGGGCTACATGGGCAAGGACGGCCTCAACTTCACCGACCTGCAGATCACCTGGGTCGGCAGCGCCTTCGCCATCGCCTCGGTCCTCGGCATCTTCTTCAGCAACCAGTTCGCCGACCGCCACTTCGCCGCGGAGAAGTTCATGGCCTTCAGCCACCTCGTCGGCGGCCTCGCCATCCTCGGCATGTTCTGGGCGAAGGATTTCACCACCTTCTTCAGCCTGATGCTGATCCACTCGCTGCTGTACGTGCCGACGATCTCGGTGTCGAACTCGATCGCCTTCACCCACCTCAAGGACGCCCAGAAGGAATTCGGTCTCGTGCGCATGGGCGGCACCATCGGCTGGATCCTCGCCGCCTGGCCGCTGTACTTCGTGCTGCAGGGCAAGAGCGGCGCCGAGGCGGTCGACGCCAGTCGCTTCATCTTCGTCATCTCCGGGGTCGCCTCGCTGGTGCTGGCGGTGTTCAGCCTCAGCCTGCCGCCCACGCCGGCGCGTCCGGCCGCGAAGGGCGAGGGCGGTTTTGCCTGGCTCAAGGCGGCGAAGTTCCTGAAGAAACCCTTCCTGCTGGTGCTCTTCATCGTCACCTTCATCGATTCCACCATCCACAACGGCTACTTCCTCATGGCCGGCGGCTTCCTCGGCAGCGAAGTCGTCGGCATCAAGCCGGAATGGATCATGCCGGTGATGAGCATCGGCCAGATCGCCGAGATCCTCACCATGGCCGTGCTGGGCTGGTTCCTGTCGAAGATGGGCTGGAAGACCACCATGATCCTCGGCATTCTCGGCCACGCCGCCCGCTTCGCGGTCTTCGCCTTCCTGCCGCAGAACCAGACGATGATCATCCTCGTCCAGGTCCTGCACGGCATCTGCTACGCCTTCTTCTTCGCCACCCTATACATCTTCATCGATGCCGCCTTCCCGAAGGACGTGCGCTCCAGCGCCCAGGGCCTGTTCAACCTGCTCGTGCTCGGCCTCGGCGACCTCGCCGCCAAGTGGTTCTTCATCCCGCTGCAGGGCAGCCTGACCAGCGCCGACGGCGCGGTGAACTACAAGGAACTCTTCCTGTGGCCGACCGGTCTCTCGCTCGCCGCCGCCGTGCTGCTGCTCGTGGCCTTCTACCCGCCGAAGCAGCTCGCGCCGCCGGAAGAGGTGTCGCACTGATCCGCCTCAGCCGCCGAACCTGCACTTCCCAGCATGAAGACCCGTCGCCACTTCCTCGCCGGCCTCGGCACGGCCGCCGCCGCCACCTGGACCCAGTCGCTGCGCGCGGCGCCGGATCCGAAGAAGGATGTCGTCATCGGCCATGGCGACTTCAGCTACAAGGTCGTCAAGGACTGGGTGGCGCCGGGGCAGGGCAGACATCACCCCATCCTCAACTGCCACGAAATGGTGCAGGTGAAGGACGGTCGCCTGTTCATGATCGGCGACCATTGGGATCATCAGATGCTGGTCTTCCAGCCCGACGGCACGATCGTCGAATCCTGGGGCACGGTCTGGCCCGGCGGTCACGGCCTGACCCTGGCCGAGGAAAATGGCGAGGAGTTTCTGCTCGTCACCGACAGCGGCCTGTGGAAGTCGGGCAGCGGCGGCTACCGCCAGACCGGTCGCATTACCAAGATCGACCTCACCGGTCGCGAGCTCTTTTCGATCAGCCACCCGATGAGTGTTGGCGCCTACGAGCCCGAGATGACCTTCAATCCCACCGAGACCGCGGTCGCGCCGAATGGCGACATCTACGTGGTCGACGGCTACGGCTCGCAGTTTGTCCTGCGCTACGACGCGCGCGGCAAGTTCCTCCAGCGCTTCGGCGGCAAGGACGGCGTGCCGGCTGAGCAGCGACTCAACAACGCCCATGGCATCGCCATCGACACCCGCGCCGGTAAGCCGACGGTGCTGGTCACCTCGCGCAGCGACAACTGCTTCCGCCGCTTCAGTCTCGACGGCAAGTACCTCGAAACGATCGCGGTGCCCGGCGCCATGGTCTGCCGACCCGTGATCGCCGGCCAGGAAATCTATGCCGGCGTCTGCTGGTCGAAGACCCCCGAGATCAACAAGCTGCCGCAGAATCCCTCGGGTTTCACGGTCGTGCTCGGTGCCGACAACCGCGTGGTCAGCGCGCCCGGCGGCACGGCGCCGGTGTATGCCGACGACAAGCTGCAGCCGCTGCAGCAGGCCGAGCGCGTCTTCGATCACGGCCACGACGTCTGTGTGCTCGACACCGGCGACCTCATCGTCTGCCAGTGGAACGCCTTCCAGACCTACCCGATCAAGCTGGAGAAGGTCTGAAGTCCGGTTGCCGCGCTCAGACCAGGCCGCTCATCAGGCCCAGGGCCATGAGGATCAGCACAACGGCCACCAAGCGCTGGACCGCGGCCAGGGTGGTTTTGCGCAGCAGGTATTGGCCGAGGAAGACCCCGGCGAAACTGGCGGCGAGGGCGGCCGACAAGGTGCCGGCGTTGGCCTGCAGGTCGGCCAGGGTGAGCAGGCTGCCGTACAGGGCGAGGCGGGCGATGTCGATGGCCGAGGAGACAACGGCGTTGGTGCCGATGAAGGCCTCCTTGCCCAGGCCGGCGCGCAGCAGGAAGGCGCTGCGCAGGGCGCCCTGGTGACCGGACAGACCGCCGAAGAAACCGCTGAGCAGGCCGCCCAGCACGAGGTGCCGACGCTTGATGCGCCACTGCCAGCGTCCCGGCAGGAATTCGGCCAGGGTGGCGAGCAGCAGGATCACGCCGATGGCGGATTTCACCGGCGTCACCGTGAACTCATGTCCGGCCAGCGTGTAGCGACCGAGGGCCGGCAGGTCGAGCAGTTCAAACAGCAGCCAGGCCCCGGCCAGCGCCGCCAGCACGGCCGGCAGGCCAAAGCGCCAGGCCACGCCCCTGTCGGCGTGGCGACCCGTCAGCGCCACCTTCAGCAGGCCGTTGAGCAGATGCACCAGCGCCGTCATCGCCACCGCCGGTCCGGCCGGGAAAAACGCCAGCATGAGCGGCTGCAGCACCGTCGTCAGGCCGAACCCGGTGAAGAACGACAGCACCGAGGCGATCAGCGCGGCGAGTGCAAGGATAAGAGCGGGCATGGGCGGCGAAGGGCGAAGGGCGAAGAGAATATCGAATGTCCAACAAGGAATGATGAACGTCCAAGGGCCCGAGCCTTCAAGGGTAGGGCCCCGCTGCGTCGGGGCCGTGGCTTCGAGGGCGAACCGGGAGGGCGAAGGGCGAAGGCGGAGAGCGCTGGACTCTATGCTCTCCGCTCTTGGCTCCACGCCTTCCATTACGGGGACCGTAATGGGTTACCCCGGGCGGGCGGCGTTTCCAGGAAAACTTGGGTGACGAAATCGTTGCGCGGGGATGACGGTTTGGTGGATGCTGCTGGACGCGGCGGCCTGGCGGGTTCATGGTTTCAGGTCATGGACCGCAAGCTGATCAACCGGGAAATCCTGCTTTCCTTCTGGAAGATCCACATCCTCCACCATGCGGCGGAGGGCGAGGTGGTCGGCCAGTGGATGCTCAAGGAACTGGCCCACCACGGCTACGAGGTCAGTCCCGGCACCCTGTACCCGCTGCTCAAGCGCATGGAAACCAACGGCTGGCTGAAGTCGAAGGCCGACCCCGCCCGCGGCCCGAAGGCCCCGCGCGCCTACCGCATCACCGCCGAGGGGCGCAAGGTCCTGCAGGTCGTCCGCCAGCAACTGCGCGAGCTGGGCGTCGAGGTGGCGGATGTGTAAGGTTTGATTGAAACGGATTTCTGATGTGAAAATCAGCCTCAAGAGCTTCTCTGCCCTTGTTCTTGCGACAGGAATCCTTCTCGCGCTTTTTTTCCTTGGGGCGAGAGTGTCGGAGACGGAATCCGTGAAGGCAGGCGCAAAAGAAGGCAAGCTCCCAAGCGGCGTTGTTCGCCCCGGAACTGAGGAGTCGGTGTCTGCTCGGGCGAAGGCTTTGCCCGCTGACTTTCCCGCGCGCGGATTGGACTTCCTCCAAGCGGATTCGCCCGAGTCGTCACATCCCGTGGAACGGGCCGTTGCCCAAGGCGCGGTTTTGGACATGCGAATGGAGGCGACGAACGAGCCGGATCGATGGAGGCGTGTGCGCCTTGTTAGAACGCCGGTTCAGCCTCGCTTGGTGCGGGTGGTCGAGTTATGGCAGTTGGATTGGCTCGCGGCACAGGCGGTCTGCCTGAAGCGCGAGATGTTTCTCGCGGATCAGTTGATTGTAAAGCTGGTGCGCGGCCTTGACGAGGCCGGCATGCGCCAGCGTTTGGGGGCCGCAGGCATGGAGTTGGGCGACAAGATCGCGGACGGCACCTTCACGGTCCGGTTGGCAACGGCGGATTTGGACGCGATGCCGGCGGCGTTGAAGTTTTTTGCCGAACATCCGGAGCTTGTGGAATCCGCGGAGCCGGACGGTGTGGGTTTTGGCGGAGGGGAGCCAAATGATCCAAGGTTCTCCGAGCAATGGGGCCTGCACAACACGGGCCAATCTGGGGGAGTCGCAGATGCGGATGTGGATGGTCCGGAGTTTTGGGAGGGCGTCTGGAGTGTGCAGGACGTCGTGATTGCCGTCCTGGATTCAGGCTTGAATTTCACGCATCCGGATTTGCAGAATCGCGCATGGATCAATCCGGGTGAGGTGGAGGATGGATTGGACAATGACTCAAGTGGCAAAATTGACGACCTCCACGGCTGGGATTTTGTCAACAACGACAAGGATCCCAGCGATGATCACGGGCATGGTTCGCATGTGGCCGGAATCATCGCGGCGAACCGGAACAACGGCGTGGGGGTCGCCGGGATGCTCGACAATGTGCCCATCCTGATCTGCAAGATTCTCAATTCCAACAATTCCGGTCTCACCTCCCACCTGATTGCGTCCACCACCTATGCCCGTTTGCGAGCTGTGGAGGTGATGAACCTGTCGCTCCAGAATTATCCTTACAGCGCCGCGCTCTCCACGGAGTTCAACGCGTGCGAGGCTGCCGGCATTGTCCTCGTCATCTGTGCGGGCAACCAAGGGGTCGATAACGATGCGACCCCCAACTACCCCAGCTCTTACGCGCACCCGAACATCATCGCGGTGGGCAATCATGAGAGAAACGATGTGAGGTGGTCGGGGGCCTTCACCCCGTCGAACTACGGGCTGACAAGCGTCGACTTGTTTGCTCCCGGGCGGGAAATTCTGTCCACCGTGCTGGGGACCGCCTATGGCAGCTGGACCGGAACTTCCATGTCCACCCCCTTTGTGGCTGCCGTGTGCTGCGTGGTAAAATCAGCCAACCCGGCCTGGACTGCCGCCCAGGTGAAAGCCTCTATCCTGGATTCAGTGGTCATCCGGCCAAGCTATGGCGGCATTTGTGTTACGGGTGGGCGTTTGAATGCCTTCAACGCCTTGGCGCACTCGTTTCGCCTGTCTGCCGATCATGACTCGGATGGTGATGGTTCATCGAACCTGATGGAGTATCTTGCCGGCACTCGCCTGGACGACACACTCAGCCGTCCCGAGTTGACCCGTGACATTAGTGGTGGCTTTTTTCAAATCAGCATGCCGCGCGTCCTGAGGCCCGACGCGCACTTGGTGATAGAGGCATCCGGTGATCTGGTCTCGTGGACGACAACGGGGGTGACGGATTCCAGCACCGCTGAGCTTTTGCAGGGGCGAATTTCGCTTTCCGGGACGCAGCGCCGATTCCTGCGCATTCGCGCCGCGCCGCTCGCGCCCTGAGGGGGAGCCGCAAGGAGGAAGCAGCCGCGAGGTTTCCGGAGAAGGACTCTCGCCAAGGCGCCAAGAGGGGAGGAGCTGGGCATCCTTGGCGCCTTGGCGTGAGCTGTTTTGAAGGGTGCAGGTCGAACGTTTTTGCCCGAGCGAAACTCGTTCGAGATGAGTGCGGCCCGTTGGGGTGTGCCCGGGGGATTAAAAAAGGCTGGGCTGGAGTCGTGAATTTTGCTAAAAGATTGCCGCGTGAGAAGCCTTCAGCCAAGGACCAACCCTGTTCTCCATGCCATCAGCGAGCGCAGCCTCGGGCAGATGCAGGAAGAGGCGCGCGGGGACCTGAACCTCAACCAGACGGCGATCGGTGGCATCCCGGGCAACCGGTGGAGGCGTCGCTACGACCCCACGGGCAACTGGCGGCAGGTGGAAATCGACAAGGTGGGCGGCCGCTGGTCGCTGGAGGACCGTGTGCATGACAAGGGCAACCGGCTCATGCAGGTGGACCAGCATGAGCAGAGTCAGCAGCCGCCCGTGGAGGTGGACGCGGCCGGGCGGATGACGAAGGTGCCACTGGCGCCGGGCAACTGGACGAACGTATCCAACGAGGTGAAGTGGGATGCCTGGAACCGCATCGTCGAGGTCCAGTTCAGCGCCTCCGTCACTGGGGCCTACGCGTACGACGCGCTGCACCGCCGGATCAAGCGCACGGCATCGGGGGTGACCTGGCACAGCTACTTCAATGATGCTTGGAAGGTGATCGAGGAGCGTCGCGCCAGCCATCCGGCGGTGGCGGCGGCGCACTACCTCTGGGGGCTGCGGCATCGCGACGACCTGGCGCGGCGGGACCGGGCCACGACAGCGGGTGGCAGCATGAGCCAGCGGCACTACGTGCTGATGGACTACCACAACCCGGTGGCAATCACGGGCACGACCGGAACGGTGCAGGAGCGCTACCAGTTTGACGGGTTTGGCACCCGGGTGGTCCTGGATGCCAGCAACGATCCGATCGTGGTGAGCGCCTACGCCTGGAGCTTCGCCTTCCAGGGGCAGTTTGAGGACGGGGAGACAGGCTGGCTGAACTACGGATTCCGGTACTACGCCCCCGGCCTGGGCCGGTTCCTGAGCAAGGACCCGATCATGGAGGCGGGCGGGAACAACCTGTATCGGATGTCCAACAACGCGCCGGTGAATGCGGTGGATTGGCTGGGGTTGGGTCCTGTTCCCAACGGGGTCAATATTCAAGTCAGCAACAGCCCTGCCCTTGGAGCTGCTCATGAAACAGCATCAAAAGCGCTTGCCGAAGAGCTGAGGAAAGAGCGCGATGCGATCAAGGCTAAGCAAGACTACGACAAAGCCACCAAAGGCAAGACAGGAGCCCAATTGGACCGGATGAGAAGGAACGGATTAAAACCACCTCCGAGCTATAAGGCGAAAGAAAGCTGCGGTCGAATCTGCAAAAAGAAAAGTGACGGGTGTTACTATACGACGGAATATTCTGGAGGATACAGATTTGAAGATCGGTGCAATGTGGATGCTGCTCCCGCCTGCAATGATGGAGATGATCAGGTGGGGTTCTGGCACACTCATCCAGGTGGATCTTGGTTTTCGGACAAAGGCACTACCGGCGACGGGACTGGTGGCGATATGAATGTTGTAAAAAATAGAAAAATTCCGCTCACCATGACTCGAGAAACCATGCCCGGGTCTGGGCAATTTGAAACATTTGGGGCCACCGAGAACGGGTTTTATCAATATCATCAGTAATGTATTATGCGTTATCTAAAATCAGTAATCAAATCAATGTGTTTGATTGGCTTTATCGAAGGTCTGGCGGTGGACTCCTTTTCTCAGTCGCTGGAAGACAGGGTTGAGGACATTGAGAGGCATTTGCGAACCGATGCCGCAAACCAGAATCTGGAGAGATTTGACCACAATTATGTGTTCAATCGCAACGATCTGGATCGCGTGACGGACACATACTTCAAGCACGTCCCCTATGCCGAAAATCTGGTTCTTGCCTATTTTCAACTGATTGATAACCAGCCATTTATTTTGGCGGTTTACGAGGAGCACGAAAAGCCGGAACCCAATTCATTCGGCAATGTGTCTCTGCTGGGGCATACCGTTTTTTTGCGTCGGATGGAAAATGGTCTGCCCGTTGTCAAGTCGTGGACTCTGATGGGGAACTTCAGGCTTTCAAACCTCATTCGAAGCACCTACGAAATGGTTTCCAAGGCTACGCCCAACGGGCAGTTGCACAACCGAATGCCAACCACCTTTGGTCAGCGTCTTCTATTTGTTGCCACGCTGGACGAAAATGGCGGCCGAGCCGGCGAGCTCCATGGCGCGCTTTCCATCATCCCACCGAAGGAATCTCCGGTCGCGCAACTGCTCCTTCGATTGGATTCCTTTTGCAATGCTTTGCTGGAGGGGAAGTTCGGGCCGTCTAAAGATTCTGATCGGATCATCCTCTCGCAATGATTTCTATTCATGAAAATCACAAAGTGCATCCTCCTCCTTGCCTGCGTTTGCCTTATGGCGAAAGGCTTCGCGCAAGATCATCTGGTGCCTGGGTGGATCCAGCTTATCACCAAACTGGATCAGTACGAAGGCAAGGACATTTACATCTCGGGCTGGTGCGATGTCGATGGCAACGGACCCACGATGAGACTGTGGATGTCCAAGTCCGCCGCGGAGGCTGGACAGGTCGAGTTTTGTCTCGTCCTGGATGATGCATCCATGGTGAAGTACTTGAAGATTGAACCTGAGAAGATGAGAATGTATCACGACAAGATCATCGACCTCGTTGGAACCGTCGACAGCAAGGGGGTTCCGGGCAATGCCATTGCCTTCATCAAGGACATCAAAAGCTTTACGGTCTTTCACAAGCGTCAGGTTCCTGAAGTCATTGGGCCGGCCAAATAAAGCAAGGGACCATGAAGATTAAAAAATCAATCACAGTAAGTTTGTCCGCTGCTGCATTTATTGCGGTGTCTCTCCTCATTTATAAAAAAATCGGGAAGGAGTCGCTCACTAATCTAGTAAAGATAAAGCAAACGGTTGGCAACTATATCGAGGATGAGAATCTTGCGTGTCAAGCAAAAGATGTAACATCGAAGGTTTCGATGCAATCCAAATACACTCAGGAGATTGATAATATCACGATATCGTCCCGGGAAAAGTTAAATTTAAGATCAGATGCGGCTGATATCCATATAGAAAGTGCATCATTCAAATGTCGAATTGCGGCAGATTTTGAGTCGGAAATGATAACCCAATCTTTTCAAGATACGGTTCTTGCAATTTCGAAAATTCATTCGCCGCATGAGCAATTGAATGCATGTAAAAATACCGAGGAAATATCAGATTTTCTGAAATGGCTTGACCTGAAAATGTTGTTTGATGTCAGTCCCTTGAGGATGGCCTACGCGGAATATGCCTCCAGCCCTATTTCCTCAGTCTTGGCTCTTGCCACAACAAGCGGGCCTCACTTCATCTATTGGTGGCCTGGAAATGACGGGCGCTGTATTCAGGTGGTTGTAGAAAGTGTGAACTCAGAGGGGCTTCGGGAAGCTTTGTCTGTGCTTGCAAAGTCAAAATTAAAAGAATAGCTTGCTGCAAGGCCTTTGCTTTCAATCCAACATTGAAATCATGCTTAATTCGGATGAAAAAGATAACTGTGCTTGTTTTTTTACTGCCCGCGATGGCAGGGGTGTTCATATGCGATATTATACTTTATGAAAATTTGAAAAGTAGTTCTTTAGTTGTTAAGATGTTGGTTGGAATATTGTCTTTCACTTTGCCGTACTGCTTCGTGCTTTTATTAAGTGGGAGGCATCGGTAATGCTGTGACCTTGTTCTTGTTGAATTTTGAGTGGAGCATGGCTTCGGCCGCAACAACCGTCGAATCTGGCGGCGACGGTTGGAGGTGGACGCTGCCGCGCGGATGACGAAGGGGGCGCTGGTGCCGCGCGGCCAGACGTGGGGAGCCGCTGACTTGACGCTAATGGGACGCTGATCCGGAGGGCTGACGGAGAAGGACTTACGCCAAGGGGCAAGGGGCAGGGCAGCACATCCTTGGCGCCTTCGCGTGAGCCACGGCCTGGGGGCTTTTTCCGCTTTTTTGGATAGATTCCGGCGATCCGGCGTTTTACGGTGCCCGTAATCGAGGCCAGCCCCTCGCGCCCGCTTCCGTCCGCCCCGTTTTTCCCGCATGAATCTCGCCCGTTTCGCCCTCCGTCATCCCTGGACCGTGCTTGTTGCCGTGGTGGCGGTTGCCCTGGGCGCCTGGCTGGGGCTGCAGCGCATGACGCGCGACATCTTCCCGCCGCTGGGCATCCCGACGATCTACGTGGCGCAGCCGTACGGTGGCATGGACCCGCTGCAGATGGAGGGGTACCTGACCTACCGCTACGAGTACCACTTCCTGTACATTGCCAACATCGCGCACGTCGAGAGCAAGTCGATCCAGGGCGCCTCGATCATGAAGCTGCAGTTCCATCCGGGCACCGACATGAGCCAGGCGATGTCGGAGACGGTGGCGCAGGTGAACCGCAGCCGCGCCTTCATGCCGCCCGGCACGGTGGCCCCCTTCATCATGCGCTTCGACGCCGGCAGCGTCGCGGTCGGTCACCTGGTCTTCTCGACCGATGATCCGGACATCACCCTCAACCAGATGCAGGACCAGGCGCTCAACAAGGTGCGCCCGGCCTTTGCCACCCTGCCGGGCGTGTCGGCCCCGCCGCCCTTCGGCGGCAGCTCGCGTGGCATCATCGTCAACGTCGATCCCGACCGCATGAAGGCCTATGGGCTGTCGCCCGACGACATCGTGCAGGCGATCGCCAGGGGCAACCCGATCAGTCCGTCGGGCAACATGAACCTGGACGGCAAGTATCCGATCGTGCCGACGAACGCCATCGTCAGCAACGTCAAGGACCTGGAGGCGGTGCCGCTCAAGCGCACCGAGGCGGGCGCGGTCTTCATCCGCGATGTCGCCACCGTCGCCGACTCGGCCGACGTCACGACCTCGTACGCCCTGGCCAACGGCAAGCGCACGGTCTATCTGCCGGTCACCAAGCGCGCCGAGGCCTCGACCCTGGAGGTGGTGAAGAAGGTGCGCGAGAGCATCCCCGAGTTCCAGAAGCTGCTGCCGGACGGCATCAAGGTGAGCTTTGAGTTCGACCAGACACCGGTGGTGAACCAGAGCATCCGCGACCTGGTCAAGGAGGGCGCCCTCGGCGCCGTGCTGACCGGCCTGATGGTGCTGGTCTTCCTGCGCGACCTGCGCACGGCCTTCATCGTCGTCATCAACATCCCGCTGTCGCTGATGGCCGCCGCCTTCGGCCTGTGGATCACCGGCCAGAACATCCACCTCATGACCCTCGGCGGCCTGGCGCTGGCGGTCGGCATCCTGGTCGATGAAGCGACGGTGACGGTGGAAAACATCCACACCCATCTGGCGCGCGGCAAGACGCTGGCGCGCGCCGCGCTCGACGGCACCCTGGAAACGACGCTGCCGCGCCTGCTGGCCATGCTCTGCATCCTGGCGGTCTTCATCCCGGCCTTCTTCATGATTGGCGCGGCCAAGGCGCTGTTTGTGCCGCTGGCCCTGGCTGTGGGTTTCGCCATGTTCGCCTCCTTCATCCTCTCCAGCACTCTGGTGCCGGTTTTGTCGGTCTGGCTGCTGCCGAAGCACACCCGTCTGCACGAAGAAAAACCCGGCCTGCTGGCGCGCTCCTACGGCGGCCTGGTGAAGGCGGCGGTGGCGATGCGCTGGATCCTGGTGCCGGCCTACCTGGGCGGTGCCGGCTTGATCCTGGTCAGCTTCGGGCCCTTCCTCGGCTCGGAGATTTTCCCGGCGAGCGACAGCGGCCAGTTCGCCATCCGCTTCCGCGCGCCGAGCGGCACGCAGGTCGGCATCAGCGAGGGCATCGCCCAGAAGATCCTCAAGATCATCGGCGACGAGGCGCCGGTCGAGTTCAGCATCGGCATGGTCGGCGTGCACAACTCCAGTTTCCCGGTCAACCTGGTGCACCTGTGGAATGGCGGCCCCGAGGAGGGCTGGCTGGCTGTGCAGTTGAAAAAGGACGCCGGGGTCGAGGTGCCGGTCCTGCAGGAAACGCTGCGCGCGATCCTCAAGCGCGAGTTGCCCGACGTGCGCGTGTCGTTCGAGCCGCAGGACATCGTCAGCCGGGTCATGAGCTTTGGCGCCTCGACGCCGATCGAGGTGGCGGTCAGCGGGCCGAGCCTGCCGGCCAGCAAGGAGCACGCCGAGCGCCTGCTCGCCAAGCTCAGCGAACTGCCCTTCATCCGCGACGCCCAGATCGCCCAGACGCTTGATGCGCCGACCGTGAACGTGCAGATCGACCGCGAGCGCGCCGGCCTGCTCGGCGTCGATGTCGAGGACGTCACGCGCAGCCTGGTGGCGGCGACGACCTCGAGCCGCTTCACCCAGCCGGTGTTCTGGGCCGATCCGGGCACGGGCATCAGCTTCAACGTCCAGGTGCAGATCCCCGAGGAGCGGACGAAGAGCCTGGAGGACCTTGGCAACATCCCGGTGAAGTCCGCGAACGGCGGCACGGTGCTGCTGCGCACGATCGCCAAGCTCGAGCCCGGCACCGCGGTCGGCACCTACGAACGCTTCAACATGGTGCGCATCGCCAGCATCACCGCCAACATCCACGGCACTGACTTCGGCCGCGCCCTGCGCGCCGTGCGCCAGGCCATCGACGAGGTCGGCCCCGCGCCCGACGGCAAGACCAAGGTCGACCTGCGCGGCCAGGTGGTGCCCTTCAACCAGCTCTATGAAGGCTTCAGCAGCGGCCTGATCATCGCCATCCTCGTCATCTTCCTGCTGCTGTGCGCCAACTTCCAGTCGCTGCGCCTGGCTGTCGTCGTCATCTCGACGATGCCCGCCGTGCTTGCCGGGGTGGTGCTTGCCCTGTTCTTCACCGGCACGACCGTCAACATCCAGTCGGCCATGGGCGCGATCATGGCGGTCGGCGTGGCGGTCGCCAACGCCATCCTGCTCGTCACCTTCGCCGACCGCGCCCGCCTGGTCCGCCAGGGCGACCGCCGCGTCACCGCCGTCGAGGGCGCGGTCAGCCGCCTGCGGCCGATCCTGATGACCAGCTTTGCCATGGTCGCCGGCATGCTGCCGCTGGCGCTCGGCTCCGGCCAGACCGCGCCGCTCGGCCGCGCCGTGGTCGGCGGCCTGGTGCTGGCCACCGCAGCGACGCTGTTCGTCCTGCCGGCCGTGTTTGCCTTGCTGGCCAGCCGCAAGGCGACCTCCGCTTCCCTGGATCCCGATGACGCGCAGAGCGCGCTGTTTGAGACGAGCCCAGCGGCCTGACTGACCTGATTGACCCGATTGACCCGATTGACCCGATTGACCTGACCGATTGACCCAGCCCATGAAAGCCCTCCTGATTCTTTCCCTCCTGACCACCGGTGCCGTTGCGCTGGAATTGCAGGCGACGAAGCCGCGCCAGGGCACCATTCACCGCTGGATCAGCCTGCCGGGCGAGTTCGCGCCCTGGCAGCAGGTGGAACTCAAGGCGCGCGTCGCCGGCTATGTGAAATCGATCGCGGTCGACAAGGGCGACGTCGTTCGCGCCGGCCAGACGCTGGTGCAGATTGAGGTGCCGGAACTGGAGGCCGACCTCATTGGCCACCGCGCCGAGGTGGCGGCGGCGGAGATCGAGGTCAAGCGCCTGCATGAGGCGCGGGCGAAGTCGCCGGACCTGATCCTGCCGCAGGCGGTCGATGATGCCGAGGCCAAGCTCGCCATCGCCAGGGCCGGCATGGAGCGCACGAACGCCCTGATCGACCTGGCCCAGATCAAGGCGCCCTTTGCCGCGGTCGTCACCGATCGCCGCGTTGATCCCGGCGCTTTCGCCGCGGCGGGCGGGGAGACCCTGCTGCAGCTCACCGATGTCGCCACCCTGCGTTTTCAGGTGCCGGTGATCGAGACCGAGACCGCCCGCCTCAAGCCCGGCCTGCAGGTCGAGGCGAAGGTGGACGCGCTTGCGGGTGAGGTCGTCAAGGGCAGCCTCAGCCGCCTCACCGGCCAGCTCGATGCGGCCACCCGCACCATGCTCATCGAGGCCGACTTCAAGAACGACGACGGTCGCCTGCGCCCTGGCATGTTCGCCACCGCCCGCATCGCCGTCGAGCAGCGCGACAACGCGACGCTCATCCCGGTGGCCGGTCTGGTGAAGGAGAAGGCCAACAGCTTTGTCTTCAAGCACGTCGGCGGCAAGGCGGTGAAAACCGCCGTCAAACCCGGCTTCAACGACGGCGTGAACGTCGAGGTGCCGGAGCTGAAGCCGGACGAAGTCATCCTGCTGCCGGGCACGGTGGTGCTGGCCGACGGCCAGGAAGTGACGGTGAAGGAATGACGAATGACGAATGACGAATGACCAGTGACGAATGACCAGTGACGAATGACCAGTGACGAATGACCA
>CBINON010000057.1:0-24024 GCA_966252325.1 uncultured bacterium
CTCATCATCAATGAGTTGCGATCCTATTTTTCACTAAACGCCTGGCATTTAGTGTATTTACTCATCATCAATGAGTTGCGATCCTATTTTTCACTAAACGCCTGGCATTTAGTGTATTTACTCATCATCAATGAGTTGCGATCCTATTTTTCACTAAACGCCTGGCATTTAGTGTGGCATTTTGTGAGTGACGGATCGGCATTGGCTCCGGGATGGCAGCCGGCATTCAGCTCCTGGCCCGACTCTCCAGCCAGTCCACCAGCGCGCCGGGATCGGGTCGGGTCTGCAGGCGTCGCGCACAGGCCAGGGCGGCCGCGCGCAGGGTCCGGTCGTCGCGACAGGTCCGCAGGGCGGTGGCGAGTCGATCGGGCGTGAAGCGGCGCGGCGGCAGACTGAGGCCCGCGCCGAGCCGGACCAGGCGGTGGGCGTTGTCGGGCTGGTCATGCGCCATCGGCATGACGATCTGCGGCAGCCCGGCGGCAAACCCCTGGGAGAGCGTGCCGACGCCGCCATGATGAACGAAGGCCGATGCCCGGCGCAGCAGCGGTGAAAACGGCACGTACGCGGCCGCATGCACCGTCTCCGGCAGATCCGCGGGCAACTGCTCCAGGGCGCGCGTGACAAAAACCGCGCGCAGGCCGGTCTGTCGCACCGCCGCCAGCGCCACCTCAAAGAACCGCCGCGCCTGGATGTTGGCACTGCCCGGGGTGAACACGACCGGCGCTTCACCGGCGTCGAGAAAGGCCTGCAGCGCCGGTTCCAGGGGCCGCTCCGCAGCCAGATCCTCGAGCGGAAAATCCCACTGGCAGAGCGGCTGCGGCCAGTCGGGCTGGGGTCGCGCAAACCAGTCGGGAAACAGCGCCAGCACGCCATCGGGCGAGTGCCCCCAGTCCCACCACAACCGGCGCGGCGGCGTCAGCCCGCGGCTCCGGCACAGAGCGGCCACCTCGGGGCCGGCGTAGCGGTCGGCCGGGTTCGGCACGCGCAGCAGCAGTTTCCGCAGCGCCAGCGGCAGGCGATTGAGCAACTGCATGCCAGGCAGCAGCACCGGCAGGTCGTGGGCGCTGATGAAGACCGCCGGCTGCAGGTGCACGGTGACCAGTGGGATGCCGAGCGACTCCCTTGCCAGGCGGGCCCCAAAGGCCGTGCAGGGCGCCAGCAGCAGATCGGGTCGGCGACCAGACGCGGCCAAGGTTTCGATCGCCCCGGCATAGACGCCGGCGGCCGCACCGGCGAATTGGAAGACCTTCTTCGTGCCGGCCCCGAGTTTCCAAATTTGTGGGTCGGCGATGAAACCTTCGAAATCCTCGGGTCGGCCCAGGGGCACGTAGTCGAACCCGGCCGCCACGGCGGCCTCGGCGAAGACGCAGGCGCTGACGACCGTGACCTCGTGGCCGCGGGCGCGCAGTTGCCGGCCGAGCCAGAGGAAGGGCAGGACATCGCCGGCGCTGCCAAAGGGGAGGAGGGTGACGTGCATGGCGAAGGGTTACGCGCCGCGCGTGAGCCGGTCCGCCACGGCCAGCAGGGCGAGCACGCTGACCGCGTCGCGGAGGCGGCCGTCGCGCGCCATGGCCACCGCTTCGGCGAGGGGCAGGCGGCGTACCTGCAGGCGCTCGGTTTCCTCGGGGCAGGCCTGCGCCTGCGTCAGGCCGCGGGCGATGAAGAGGTCGCAGACCTCGTTGGTCGTCGAGTTGGAGAGCTGCAGGCCACACAGCAGCGGCTCGATCACCGCCGCCTCCAGGCCGGTTTCCTCAAGCAGTTCGCGGCGCGCGCAGGCGGCGGTGGATTCGCCGGGCGGACAGCCGCCCTCGGGGATCTCCCACTCGTAGCGCTCGTGGCAGTAGCGCCACTGGCCGACCAGCCAGGTGTGGCCCTCGTCATCGACCGGCACCACGCCAACGGCATGGTTGCGGTATTCCACCACCCCATAGATACCCGGCGTGCCGGCGGGGGTGAGCACCTCGTCGTGGCGCACGCGGATCCAGGGGTTGGCATAGGCCTCGCGCGAATGCAGCGTCGTCCAGGGGTTCGCCTCGGGATCGGTCATGGCGGCATGAACCACAGCCCGGCCAGCCGCGCCAGCAGGATTTGCAGGCGCGCAGGAAAGCCGTTGACGCTCCCGCTGTCCGCATTCTTCATGGAGTCGTGACCCCGCCCACCGAACGCCTGCGCACCCTGCTCGACGCCGCCGGTGTGGCGCGTTGCCTCGACGCGATCGCCGGCGCCATCCACGAACGCTGGGCCGACGAACCTCGCCTGGCCCTCGTGGGTGTCTACCAGCGCGGCGTGCCCTTTGCCCGCGCCCTGCTCGAGCGCCTGCGCGCGCGCGGTCTGCAGCCGGACTTTGGCCGCATCGACATCACCCAGTATCGCGACGACCTGCAGACCATGACGGTGCTGCCCAAGCTGGAGGGTTCGGACATCGCCTTCGACCTCGATGACGCGGTCGTCATCCTCTGCGACGAGGTCATCCACACCGCCCGCACCACCCGTGCGGCGCTTGAGGAACTGCTCGGCTTCGGCCGGCCGCGCTGCGTGCAGATCGCCGCGCTGATCGACCGCGCCGGCCGCGAGCTGCCGCTCTACCCGCGCTACACCGGCCTGCAGACCGAGCTGCCGGCCGAGGAACGCGTCTGCGTGCGCTTTGCCGACGGCGACGGCATCGACGAAGTTTTCACCTGCCCCTGGGACAAACACACCGCATGAGCCTGACCCCGCGCAAAGACCTGCTCGACATCGCCTCGCTGACCGACGCGGAGATCGAGTTCGTGCTCGCCAACGCCGTGCCCTTCAAGGACCTGTTCAAGCGCAGCGTCAAGAAGGTGCCGACCCTCAAGGGCCGCACGGTGCTGACCCTCTTTTACGAGCCGAGCACGCGCACCCGCTCCTCCTTTGAGGTCGCCGCCAACCGCCTCTCGGCCGACGTCACCCACTTCGACATTGAATCCTCGAGCGTGGTCAAGGGCGAGTCGGTGCTCGACACCGTCGAGACCCTGGAATCGATGCGGGTCGACTACATCATCGTCCGCCACAAGCAGTCGGGCACGCCGAACCTGATCGCCCGCAACACCCGCGCCAGCGTCATCAACGCCGGCGACGGCTGGCATGCGCACCCGACCCAGGCCCTGCTCGACGCCTTCACCCTGCGGGAAAAGCTCAAGGACCTGCGCGGCGGCCGCGCCCTCATTGTCGGCGACATCCAGCACTCGCGCGTCGCCCGCAGCACCAGCCTGATCCTGCGCCGGCTCGGCATGAGCGTCGCCTACCTCGGTCCCGGCTCGATGATGCCGCGCGAAACGCCGCCCGAGGTGCCGGTGTTCGGCAACTGGGACGACGCCCTCGCCTGGCGACCCGACGTCGTCTACCTGCTGCGCGTGCAGAGCGAGCGGCTCGACGAACCCTTCTTCCCGAATGCCGCGGAGTACCACAAGCATTATGGCCTGACCGACGCCCGGGTCGGCATCCTGCGCGAGCGCGGCCTCTGGCTGATGCACCCCGGTCCGGTCAACCGCGGCGTCGAGATCACCGATGCCGGCATGAACTACGAGCGCTGCCTGATCAATGACCAGGTCGAGAACGGCATCGCCGTGCGCATGAGCGTGCTCTACTGGCTGAAGCCGGGGGCGGAAGGCTGAAGCGTGGAGCAAAGAGCTTGGAGACAAGACCCTGCCACCAGGAACCTCTCCGCCCTCCGCTCTGTGTTCTGTGCTTCGCCCCGCGTTTTCCGCAAAAAACCGCTGGCGGCGCGGCGGGCTCAATGTATCTTTTTGGCTCGACTGACGCGCGCTTAGCTCAGTGGTAGAGCACTGCCTTCACACGGCAGGTGTCGCAGGTTCGAACCCTGCAGCGCGCACCATTCCCTCCGGCAAACTGCCGGCACGACGGGACAAGCCATTCAGCCTGCCGCTCCTGACTGCGCCTGCCAGGCCCCGGCAACGCTCGCCACGGATCTGCCACGCAGTGCCTCAGAAGCGGAACGCATCCAACAAAAAGGCGGCCTTCCGAGGAAAGCCGCCTTCGTGTGACTTCGGTGGAAGTGAAACTCAGCGCATCACCTCGAGGCGCTTGCGCAGGATCTCCTTCTGACTGAGACCGGCCAGCTTGGCCTGGCTGCTGTCGATCCACTTCTGCTCGAGCTCATTCTTGCTCGGGCGGTCGACCTCATAGAAAACCCCAAACTTGCCCGGCGAGGGCAGGTCGGCGAGCTTGAAGGCGGCGACGTCGTCCTTCACGTCGTGCTGGGTCTCGTCGATGAGGTCATAGACCCCGCCCTTGCGCGGCGTGCTGTCGTCGAAGGAACCGGCGTAGAACATGACGCACTCGCTCAGGCACTCGACCACCGAGAAGCCGTCGTGCAGGATGGCGCGCTCGAAGGTGTCCATCATGTGCTTGACCTGGGCGGCGTGGGTGCGGGCGATGAAGGTGGCGCCGCTGGCGAGCAGCTGCTTCATCGGATTGATCGGCCGGTCGATGCTGCCGGTCGGGTCGGTCTTCGACTTGAAGCCCTGCGGGCTGGTCGGGCTGGTCTGCTTCTTGGTCAGGCCATAGACGAAGTTGTCCATGATGACATAGGTCAGCTTGATGTTCTTGCGCGCGGCATGGTTGAGGTGGTTGCCACCGATCGAGAAACCGTCGCCGTCGCCACCAAACACGAACACATGCACGTCCGGCCGGCTCAGCGAGATGCCGGTGGCCAGCGGCAGGGCGCGGCCATGGATGAAGTGGATGCCGTGGCTGTTGACAAAGTAGGGGAAACGCGAGGAGCAGCCGATGCCCGCCACGCAGACGATCTTCTCGTGCGGGTACTGCAGTTTTTCGAGCACCTTGTAGAAGGCGGCAAGAACGGCGAAGTCACCGCAGCCGGGGCACCAGGTCGGATGGTCGGCGGTGAGGATCTTCTTGGTGAGCTTTTCAGCAGCGGGTGCGGCGGAGGCTTCGGCCTCCTGGGTGGCGGCGGACATGGTTGAGTGGGGTGGTGGAGTAGCTAAACGGGTTCCCCCTCGGCGGTCAATCACGAAGCGGGCGAATTTTACCGGCCGCTCAGACGAAATCGGTGATCGAGCCGAAGCCGGCATCGAACAGGCGGCGGTAGGTGCGGAAGGCAAAGCTGTCGGTCATGCTGGCAATCCAGTCGCAGACGATGCGGGCGCGGCCGGCAGCGTCTTCGGCGCGGGCCACCGCCGCCTCAATCGCCGGCGGCACCAGGTGCAGTCCGCCTCCCTGCCCCTCGATGTAGCGGTCGCGCAGCACCTCAAACAGCCGCGTCAGGATGACGTCGGCCTTGTAGTCGAGCTGCTGAAGCTGGGGCGTGCGGAAAACGAGGTCAAAGGCCAGGCGCTTGTTGAGGCGCGACTGCGCCTTGACCGCGGGATCGACGATGACACGCCAGGCGTGGCGGCGGGTCAGGTCGCTCAGGAACCCGGTCTGCGGCTCCAGGCGGGCGGCGCGGATGTGATCGCCAATGCAGCGGTTCAACCGCGCCTCGACCCGGCCATCGCGGATCGCCTCGCACAGGAACTCGATGTGCGCGGCGCCGTCGGCATTGAGCCCCGCCGTCGCCGCCCAGGCCTCGAGCCGGGCGATGCTGACAAAGCCGGCGTGGATGCCGTCGGCGATGTCGTTCAGGGAGTAGGCGGTGTCGTCGGCCCAGTCCATGACCTGACATTCGACGCTCTTGAAGGCGTTGCGCGCCGACCCGGGCGACAGTTCCGCCGGGAAGGCGCGACCATCGAGCACGAACTCCAGCCAGGGTGACTGGTCGTCGTAGAGGTAGTGGTTCTTCGCCCCGCCCGCCTCGCCGTGCAGGGTCTTGTACTTGAGCACCGCGTCGAGCAGGGCGCGGGTCGGGTTGATGCCGTCGCGGCCGTCGTTGAAGAGGGTGCGGGTGAGCAGGCGCAGGGTCTGGGCATTGCCCTCGAAACCGCCGTAGGGCGCCATCAGGCGGTGCAGGGTGCGCTCGCCGGCATGACCGAACGGCGGATGGCCGAGGTCGTGGGCGAGGCAGGCGCTTTCGACGAGGTCGGCGTCGATGGCGAGCCCGTGCCGGCGGTTGAGCCAGGCGCAGATCGAGCGGCCGATCTGGGCCACCTCGATGCTGTGGGTCAGGCGGGTGCGGTAGAAGTCGTACTCGCCGGAGAGGAAGACCTGGGTCTTGTTCTGCAGGCGACGAAAGGCGCTGCTGTGGATGATGCGGTCGCGGTCGATCTGGAAGACGTTGCGGTACTCGTCCGGATGCGCGCGCCGCGGCTCCAGCGTGGCGCTGTCGAAGGCGGCGTAGAAGGTGGGGTCCGGAGGTGTCATGAAGATCGAACAGAAACGTCTCAACCGGCGGCGGATTTCGGATCGAGGGCATCGCGCAGGGCGTCGCCGAGCAGGTTGAGGGCGAGCAGGGTGGCGCTGAAGCAGAGGCCCGGGCCGGCGAGCAGCCAGGGGTGGGTTTCCATGGCGTCGGCGCCCTCGCGAATGAGCACGCCCCAGCTCGCGTCGGGCGGCTGGATGCCGAGGCCAAGGAAGCTGAGGGTGGCTTCCAGCAGCATCACACCGGGCACGGTCAGGCTGGCGTAGACCACCACCGGGCCGAGCACGTTGGGCAGCAGGTGGCGCAGCAGCAGGTGCGGCAGACGGGCGCCGGCGGCGCGGGCGGCGGTGACAAACTCGAGATCGCGCAGCGACAGCACCTGGCCGCGCACGACGCGCGCGAGGGTCAGCCATTCGACCGCGCCGATGGCGGCGAAGATGAGCCAGAGCTCGCGGCCGAAGACGACGACCAGCAGGATCACGAAGGTGACAAAGGGAAAGGCGTAGAGGATGTCGACCACACGCATGAGGAAGGCGTCGAGCCCGCGCCCGGCGAGGCCGGCAATGAGGCCGTAGCCGACGCCGATGACGGTGGCGACGAGGGTGGCGACCGCGCCGACCAGCAGGGAGATCCGACCGCCGTGCAGCACGCGCGTGGCGAGATCGCGCCCGAGCGGGTCGGTGCCCAGCCAGTGGGCGGCCGTGGGGGCGGTGGCCTTGAGGGCGAGGTCCTGGTCGTTCGGGCCGTAGGGCGAGAGCAGCGGCCCGAGGGTGCAGGCGACGATGAGCAGGGCGAGGAAGCCGAGGGCGAGCAGGGCGGAACGCCGACGGCAGAGCCGCCGCCAGGCGGCGCGCCAGGGTCCTGGATGGGCGGTCGCGTTCATGCCCGGTGCCAGCCGATGCGGGGGTTGAGCAGGGCCTGAACGAAGTCGACCAGCAGGTTGAAGACGACGATGAGCAGGGCGTAAAAGGCGGCGCAGGCCATGGCCAGCTCGTAGTCGCGGTTGACCGCCGAGGCGACAAAGTGACGCCCCAGGCCGGGCAGTTGGAACACGACCTCGGTGACGATCGAACCGCTGAGCAGGCCGGCGGCAGCCGGGCCGAGGAAGTTCAGCACCGGCAGGCAGGCGAGCTTGAAGGCGTGGCGGAAAACGACCGCCGCCTCGGAGGCCCCCTTGGCGCGGGCGGTGCGGATGAATTCCTGGGCGAGCGTCTCGCGCAGGCCGGCACGGGTGAGGCGGGCGATCGAGGCGCTGTAGATGAAACCGAGGGTCAGGGCCGGCAGCACCCAGTCATCCGCCTCGTACCAGCCCGAGGCATTGAACCAGCGCAGTTGCAGGCCGAAGCCGAGCGCCATGAGCGGACCGAGCACGAGGCTGGGTGTGCACAGGCCGGCGGTGGCGACCAGCATGCAGGCGCGGTCCTCGAGGGTGTCGGGGCGCAGCGCCGCCATGGCCCCGAGCGGCACGCCCAGGCCGAGGGCGAGGATCAGGGCAGCACCGCCGACCACCGCGCTCACCGGAAAGGCCTCGCGGATGATCTCGTCGACCGTGCGCCCGCCGTTCTTTTCCGAGATGGGAAACTGGAAGGAAGCGAAGGCGCGGATGTGGCGCCAGAGCTGCACGTACTCGGGCTGGTCGAGGCCGAGCTGGGCCAGCTTCTGGGCGCGGATGTGCTCGGGGATGTTGCGCTCGCTCTCCAGGGGACTGCCCGGCGCGCGCTTGAGCAGGACAAAGGTGATGCACAGCACCGCCAGCAGCACGAGGGCGGCCTGGACCAGTCGGCTGGCGAGGAAGCGGAGCATCGGGTGGGCGGAGTCGCCCCCGTGCATAGCCGGAACCGGCCGGCCTTGCAAGCCATGGATGCCTCAGGCCGCCGGACGGGCGTGCTCGTCGAGCAGGCGGCGGACATTGCGCTCGGTGCCGAACAGCAGCAGCAGGTCGTCGGCCTCAAAGACGCGGCCGGGCTCGGGCACGCCGATGATTTTGTCGATCTGCGGCGCCGCCGAGCTGAGCGAGGTGGCGGCCTTGCGCCGCATCACGGTCACCAGGTTGAGATCGTAGCGGCCGCGCAGGTCCATCTCGCGCAGGCTGCGACCGACCATGCCCGGCGGCAGGGCCACCTCGACGATCTCATGCCCCTGCCCCACGGCAAAGCTGTTGAGCACGTCGGGCGCCTTCAGGGAACGCGCCAGCCAGGCGGCGGCCATGGCTTCGGGGATGAGCAGTTCGTCGATCTTCAGCAGCTTGAGCAGGCGGGCGTGCAACGGGTTGATGACGCGGCAGATGATGCGTTTGGCGCCGACCTGCTGGACGTTGGAGGCGATCGAGAGTGCCGCCTCAAAGTCCTTCCCGATGGCGACGATGACCGCATCGCAATCCGCGACCGGGATGTCGCCGAAGGCGGTGATGTCCGCGCAGTCGGCGGTGACCAGGAACTCGATCTCCTCCTTCATCGCGTCGGTGTGCAGGGGATCGTTGTCGACGCCGAGCACCTCGTGGCCGTCGCGGGCGAGCTGGCGGGCGAGGTGGGTGCCGAAGGAGCCAAGGCCGATGATGCAGAAGCGCATGGGGATGGGAAGACAGGATTCAGGACAGCAGCACCTCTTCGGAGGGCGGGCGGGCGGCACGACCGGCGGCGGGCGGGATGAGGGTGGAGGCGACCGTCATCAGGCCGATCCTGCCGACGAACATGTTGACGATGATGACCGCCTTGGCGCCGGCCGTCAATTCCGGGGTGACGTTCATGCTCAGGCCGACGGTGGCAAAGGCGCTGACAAGTTCAAAAACGAGGTGGGTGTCGTCAAACCCGGGCTGCAACTGGCGCAGCAGGCCGAAGTTGGCAAACAGCCAGCCCATCGTTAGAACCAGTACGGCCAGGGCGCGCGGACCGAGGTCCGGAGGCAGCCGGCGGCGGAACACGACCAGATCAACACGCCGGCGCAGCTGTGCCCACAGGTGCAGGGCCGCCACGGCAAACACCGTGGTGCGCACACCGCCGGCGGTGCCGCCCGGCGAACCGCCAATGAGCATGAGCAGAACAATGACATGCACGGTGACCGGGCCGATGGCACCGGTGTCGACCGTGTTGAAACCGGCGGTGCGCGCCGTCATGGCATGGAACCAGGAGGTCAGCAGCGCTCCGCCGTTGCTTGCCCCGTCATGCAGCAGGAACTCGCTGACGTAAATCACCAGGGCGCCGCCCACCAGCAGGGCGGCGGTCAGCGCCAGCACCAGGCGGCTGTGCACCCGCAGCCGGGCGCGCGGCCCGCCGGACCGGCGCGACTGCCAGCGAACACGTCCCCAGGCGAGCAGGTCGCGCAGCACCATGGCGCCGAGGCCGCCGGCGACGACGAGGCCGCCGACCACGACCTGCAGCGCCCCGTTGCCGCGCACCCAGGTGTCAGCGAGGCCGTCGGGCAGGGTCGAAAAGCCAGCGTTGCAGAAGGCCGAGACCGCGTGGAAGACCGATTGAAAGACGCGCTCCCCTAGATCGCGGTCGGCCGGCAGCGCGAGGTAGATCAGCAGGGCGCCGAGGGCTTCGGCGACAAAGGTGAAGACGATGATGAAGCGCACCGAGCCGGCGACGTGGGCGAGGTGCTTTTCCGAGATCATCTCGCCGAGCACCTGGCGGTCATGCAGGCTCATGCCGCGGAAGAGCAGGCTGGAGAGGTAAAAGGTCAGCGTCATGATGCCGAGGCCGCCGACCTGGATCAGGCCGAGCAGGATGACCTGCCCCGTCGGTGAAAAGAAGTGCGCGGTGTTTTCCACCGCCAGGCCGGTGACACAGACCGCGCTGGTGCTGGTGAAGAGGGCGTCGAGCCAGGACAGATGGGCCCCGTCAACGACGGCGCGCGGCAGCTTGAGCAGCAGGGCGCCGAGGGCGATGATCAGGGCGAAGCTGCCCATGAAGAGCCAGCCGGGACGCAGGTTCAGCCGGGTGATCTGGGCCTGGTGGCGGAGGGCGCGCAGGCCGAGCGCGGCGAGCATGGCTCCCTGCGCGGTGCCGAGCATGAGCAGATCCAGCTTCGTGTCGGCGGATCCGCCGGCCAGCGAAGCCAGCACCAGGGCGAGGGCCAGCACGGCGATGCCAAGATGCACGGCCCAGTCGCGGGCATACTCGCGTCGCCGACGGCTGCGCCACAGGCCGGCGGCATGCTCACCGGCAAACAGCAGGGCCAGCACGGCGGTGGCCAGTGCCTCGGACCGGGTGACCGCGCCGGTGAAACCGACTTCCCCGATCACCAGCGCCAGCAGGGCGAGCGCCAGCAGGCGCGAATACCCGCGCGGCAGCCTGGGATGCCGGCTGGGGTCGGGAGTGGAGGTATTGGACACGGCGGAGCCGGTTCAGAAGCCCGCCTGCATGAGGGCGCGATCGAGCTGCTGCTGGAAAACGGGCACGTCGCCGGGCGGCGGCTGGTAGCCCTGCGGGGCGCCGCTGAGGCCGAGCCGGCCCATCTGGTCGACGTACCAGGTGGCGGCGACGCCGTCGCTGAAGGTGACCTTGCCGCTGGCGAGCGCGCCGGGCACCGTGATGGCGTCGACGCTCAGCTGCACCGTGCCGGCCGGCCCGGGCGCCGCCGCATCCTCGGCGGGTTCGGCCGTGGCGGGCGCGGCTTCCGGTTCGGCGGGTTTCTCGACAGGGCGTTCCTTGTCCTTCAGGCGGACTCCGACCTCGGCCACGAGCAGGCGGGCTTCGAGGTAGGTGAGAACGAGGGCGAACTCCGACTTCAGGCGGTCCTGGATTTGATTGAGGTTGGCGCCTTCGGCGGCCCAGGCTTCGACGCGGGCAAGTTGATCGGGGGTCAGTTGGGGCATGGGAAACGGGTCAGCTCTTCATGGCGCCGGTGACGATGCCGGACAGGGCGGAGGCGCGCCGGAACAGTTCCTCGACTTCCTCCAGCGTCAGGGTTTGGCCGGCGGGCTTTTCCATGAGTGGCACCAGCGCCTTCAGACCCTCGCGGATCTTGACCAGGGCCTCATGCTCCTGCAGACGCGGGTTCAGGTATTCCAGGCTGTTCTGATAATATTGCGCTATCTCCGCGCGCAGCAGGCGTGTCGTCTTCTCCGGCGCGTAGTGGTCGGCGACGCTGCGGGTGGCGATCTCAAAGGCACGCAGCCAGCCGCCGAGGCTGACCAGGTGGGCGATGTCGACGTCGCGCAATTGCACCATCTCCGCCTCGACGTCCGCCTGGGTCAGCGCCAGTTCGTCGCGCAGCTTGTTCCATTCGCCCTCAATGCTGTGCTCAAACAGGCTCTGGGTGTGGCGGTTCATGCGCGCGCCGGCGCCAAGCACCTTGGCGTACTTGATGAGCGCGCGACCGACGTCCTCCATCGCCTCAACCTTCTCGCACTGGACGATGAGGAAACCGTCGGCGATCAGCGTGCCCAGGCCCATCGACACCAAAACGCGGTCGGAGGGCGTCTGGCGGGTGACCGGACGCTTGAGCGCGTCGTAGGAAAGCTTGCCGAGACCGTCGAGCATCTCGAACAGCTTGCGGATGCTCGGCGTGGTGAAGTCGTTGACGCCGAACTCCTCGCGCACGTGCTCGTCGCCGAGCAGGTCCTCCGGGATGACCGGTCGCTCGCCCTCCGCGGCGGGCGGGGGCGGCACCGGCGGCGGCGGGGTCGCGGGCGCCTGGGCTCCGGCCGGCAGCAGCAACAGGCAGCTGAACAGGCCGGCCATGGCGGCCGGACGGCGGGAGGGACGGGCGGGAGACATGACGGGTGGGGGATTATTACGCGGTCTGGCGACGGATTTCCAGCGATTGCTGGCGGGGAACGCATTCTCCATTCCCGCGCATTTGCCCCATTGCAAAAAACCAAAAGCCCTTTAGCCTCGCCGTCGGGTTACCTGGAGTCCTTGATTTCCTGGCTCCCACCAACAGAGAAAACACAACATCATCATGAAAGCCACCATCCTCGCCCTGCTCGCCATGGCCGCCGTGTCCACCCTCGTTTCCTGCGCCTCCAAGGCCCCGCCGCCCCCGCCGCCGGCCCCGGTTCAGTACAGCAAGTAATTCGTTCCAGGCTACCAACGTCATCCTCATCATGACCCGCCTCCTCTCGCTCGCTCTTGTCTCCGCCTCCCTGGTGCTCGCTTCCTGTGCCACCAAGAAAGACTGCTCCTCCTGCACCAGCGGCAAAGCCGCCACCTCGTGCTGCCCGAAGAGCAAGTCGGAGTGCTGCTCCAAGAAGCACTAAGACCGTCGGCGGTCCCGTCCGCCTTCGTGAACCGTCCGCCGCTCCCCGGCGGACGGTTTTTTTTGCCCCCTACCCTTGCCCGCACCGGGTTGACCACCCGCCGCGACTCGCTTAACTCCGCACCATGGCTTTCCCCCTCCGCTCCCCCCGCGACACCGTCGGCGGCATCATGGTCTTCGGCCGCATCCTCGACAAGATCCGCCTGCAGGCCCGTGGCGAACTGCCGGAAGGCTACCACTTGGGCGTCATCGCCGGCAAACGCACCTTTGACGACCGCGTCTGCCGCCTGCTCGGCGTCGACTTCGAGGCCCTCAGCCGCCGGGTCGCCGAGGGCGGCAGCGACGAGGCCATCCTCGAGTGGTGCTTCCAGCACGGCCGCCGGCCCGACGCCGAGCAGATCGAGCTGTTCAACGGCTTCATGACGAAGCGCGGCTGGCGCGACGCCGCCAGCCAGGGCCTGGTGCAGCAGCGCCAGGAGGCCGGCCTCGGCCACCGGGAGGACCTGGTGACCTTCTTCGACCTCATGGACACCGAGGAAGGCCGCGCGCCCTGAGCGCCCCTGCCCCGGAGCGCTCCCCCCCATGGAACCCTATCTTGTCATCGGCCTGCTGGCCTGCGCCCTGGCCCTGTTCGCCTCGGAGAAAATCTCGGTCGACCTGGTCACGCTGGGCCTGCTGTCGACCCTCGTGCTCACCGGCATCCTCAGCGTCGACGAGGCCTTTGCCGGCTACGGCCGCGACGTCATCATCATGCTCGGCTCCATCTTCGTGGTCGGCGCCGCCCTGCGTGAGACCGGCGTGCTCGACACCCTCGGCCACCTGCTGGCGCGCATCAGCGGCGGCAGCATCGGCCGCCTGCAGGCGGGCCTGCTGTTCGGCGCCGGCAGCATCTCCGCCTTCATGAACAACACGACGGTCGTCGCCATGTTCCTCGGCCCGGTCATCGGCCTGGCGCGGCGACTGAACCTGTCGCCCTCGCGCCTGCTCATGCCGCTGGCCTACGCCTCGATCCTCGGCGGCACCTGCACCCTCATCGGCACCTCCACCAACGTCGCCGTCAGCGGCGCCTTCAAGGAAGCCGGCCTGACCGAGGTTGGCATGTTCGAAACCGCACGCGTCGGCCTGCCCATCTGCCTGGTCGGCTTCGCTTACCTGCTGCTGTTCGGCCGAAAACTCATCCCCGTGCGCGACCGCGCCGGCGAGGAGGAGGGCTCCACCAACTTCCGCGAGTACTTCTCCGAGGTCGTCATTCTGCCGGAATCGCCGATGATCGGCCAGGAGGTCTTCAAGTCCGACTTCTCCGTGCTCGGCTTCATGGTCCTGCAGCTCATGCGCCGGAACGAGGAGATCGATGTCGGCGCCCACACCCGCTTCGAGGAGGGCGACATCGTCCGCGTCGCCGGCAAGGTCGAGAACCTGATCCGCATCAAGAAGATCGAGGGCCTCGACATCCTGGAAGACGTCGCCCTGCGCAACTCGGGCATCGACATGAGCGGCGCCAGCGTCGCCGAGGTCGTGCTGACTCCGCGCTCCGGCCTGATCGGCCGCACCCTGCGCAGCAGCAACTTTCGCCGGCGCTCCGGCCTCTCCGTGCTGGCCCTGCGCCGCGGCGACCAGTCGATCCGCGACCACCTCGGCGACGTCACCCTGGAGCCCGGCGACCTCCTGCTCGTGCAGGGACCGCTCGACCGCCTGCGCGGCTTCGAGGAGAACTCGGAGATGGTGGTCATCGGCGAGCACGCCTTCAGCCCCGGCGCCCGCAAGCGCGGCATCGCCCTGCTCGCCGGCTTCATCCTCGCCGTCGTCGCCAGCTCCTTTGAGCTGCTGCCCCCGGCCATCGCCTTCCTGCTGGTCGCCCTGCTGGCGCTGGCGACCCGCTGCCTGACCCTGGAGGCCGCCTACGAAAACGTCGACTGGCGCCTGCTCATCCTCATCGGCGGCATGACCGCCTTCGGCACCGCCATGACGAACTCCGGGGCGGCGCGCCTGCTGGCCGACCTGCTCACCGGCCAGCTCGCCTCACTCGGCCCTCAGGCGGTGCTGGCGGGTTTCTGCGTGCTGACGGTCTTCCTCACCCAGGGCCTGTCCAACGCGGCCGCCGCCCTGGTCGTGCTGCCCATTGCCCTGGAGTCGGCCTCGACCCTGCAGGTCGATCCGCGCGCCTTCGGCATGGGCGTCATGCTCAGCGCCAGCATCTCGGTGCTGACCCCCTTCGAACCCAGTTGCATCCTCGTCTACGGCCCGGGCAAGTACCGCTTCAGCGACTTCATGAAAGTGGGCAGCGGCCTGGTCGCCTGCTCGCTTGTCCTGATCGTCACCCTGGTGCCGGTGTTCTGGCCACTGCGCTGAGCCGGGTCATCCGCGCTTCTTCAGCAGGATGCGCTTGAAGCGCGCCTCGCCGTCGAGGCTGACACTCATCACCTGCGGATCCTCGGCGAAGACCTGGTGGACCAGCCGGCGGTAGTAGCTGTTCATCGGCTCGGTCGTCTGCGGCTGCCCCGTTGCACGCACCCGCTCGCCCAGCTCGCGCGCGTGGTCGACCAGGCGGTCCTCCTTCATGCTGCGGAAGTACTCGATGTCGACCCGCACCCGCGGCGCGCCCGGCAGATGCTTCTGCAGGATGCGGTTCACCAGGTACTGGATGTCCTCGAGCGTGGCGCCGCGACGGCCGATCAGCCGCTCGGCATCCTCGGTGTGCAGCTGCAGGGTCGGGCCCTCCGGACCGTCGGTCTCCTCGATGCGGACCGCAAAGCCCAGGTAGCCGAGCATGGTGTCAACGATGTGGCGGGCGTGGGTCAGGGCATTCATGGCGCGTGCGGGAGGCTCCACGTTAAAAAGGCCTGCCCGCAATCTCAACGAAAACTGTGCCGGCTTCTGCGAAGAAGAGGCGGGCCGGCGCTCCCTGCCCTGGAGCGCACCCCCAACCGGCGAGCAGGCTGCGCCATGGCCGCACCCCGATGAAGCGCGCGTGTGCCGGAGGCCACTCGCTCCAGGGTAGCGCAGCACCCACGATCCGGACTAGCCCCCAAGCTTCGGCGGCTTGTGGCCCTTCTTCTTGTCCTTGTTGCCCGGGTTCATCGGGTTGAAGAAGGGGTTCTGCGGCGGCGGCCCCTTGGGCAGGCGCTCGACCTTCTCCAGCACCGGATCCTTCATGTACATGCGCATGATCCAGCTCTGGAAGATCGCAAACACGTTCTGGGTCGACCAGTACAGCGACAGCGCCGCGGCGAAGTTGTAGCAGATGAACAGGAAGAAGAAGGGCATGATGGCGAACATCATCTTCTGGGTCTTGTCGACGGTCGCCGGCTGCGGCGTCAGCTTCATCTGCAGGATCATCGTCAGGCCCATGATCAGCGGCAGCGGGTTGATGTCGAAGTCGTTGCCCATCAGCGGCAGCTGGAAGGGGAAGACCAAGGTGTGGACGGTGTCGGCGATCGACAGGTCCTTCACCCACAGGAAGGGCTGGCCGCGCAGTTCGGCGGCGTTCTGCAGGACGCTGTAGAAGGCGAAGAAGATGGGGATCTGCAGCAGCATCGGCAGGCAGCCGCCAAGCGGGTTGACGCCGTAGTCCTTGTACAGCTTCATCACCTCCATCTGCTGCTTCTGCGGCTCGTCCTTGAACTTCTCCTGCAGCTCCTTCATCTTCGGCGCCAGCAGGCCCATGCGCTTCATCGAATACTGGGCCTTCGACTGCAGAGGCCAGAGCAGGGTGCGGATGACGATGGTCAGCAGGATGATGGCGATGCCCCAGTTGCCGCTCAGGTCGTGCATCCAGCGCATGACATTGGTCAGCCCCTTGCTGATCAGGCCGAACATGCCGTAGAACATGATGAACTCGCGCTGGCCGCCGAGTTCCTTGAGCCGGTGATACTCCTTCGGCCCCATGTAGATCTCGTACTCCTCGGCCTGGCTGGCGCCCGGTGCCAGCTCGACCGGCGGCAGGCTGACGGCGGCCTGCATGGCCCAGTCCGTGCGCGCCGACTCCTCATCCTTGTACTTGTCGTTCGAATGGTCGACCAGGAAACGCGAGGCCCAGATCTTGGCGGCCTTCTCCGGCCGGCCCTCGCGACTGATGATGGTCGCGTAGAAACGGCTCATGACACCGGCGTAGCGCAGGCGCGCATGGCTGGCCCGATACTCGGTCTTCTCGTTCGAGAACATGCCGCCGCCAAACCAGTTGGCGTCCTTGTGCTCGGCATCGCCGCCATCGTTCCAGAACACGCTCGGCTTGAGCGGCTCGTCGGGTGCCATCGAGGCGGCCGTACCGGCGAAGAGGTGGTACTCCTCCGAGCGATGCGCCGCGCTGCCGGTGTTGGTGAGGGTGATCGTCAGGCGCAGCAAGTGCGGGTCGGCCGCCTTGTCCGTGCCAAAGGCAAACGCCTTGCGCACCGCAATGCCGTCCGGGGTGACCCCCTCGAAGGTGACGCCGTTGGCGCTTTTCTCGGTGATTCGGTAGGCGACCGCATCCAGCCCGGCTGCCTCGCGGCGCAGGGCGCCGACCGGCTCCTTGCCGTGGCCGTTGAGGGTGATCTGGTCGCTGCCGCCAAGCACGGTTTTCTCCACACCACCGCCGCGGGTGGTGAAGTACCAGGCCACACTGCCCTTTTCGATGACGTGGCGCTCCTCGGGGGTGGCAGCGGCCGGGCTCGCGGCCTGGGGGGCGGCGGGTGAGGCGGTGGCGGCCTGCGCGGGAGTCGCCGACGCCACGGCGGCCGGCGGAGGGGCGGCCGCCTTCTGCGCGGCGAGCGCCTGCTGATTCTGCACGGCGAACCAGTAGTTCACGGCCATGCCAACGGCGCAGAGGGTGATGACAAACCAGGCTTTGCGGTCCATGAGGGGAAGATTCAGAAATTAGTGCGGGTGACGCCCGGTGCAGCCGGGGACGGGATCATGCCCCTGTCCGCCCCAGGGATTGCAGCGGGCGAGACGGCGCAGGCCAAGCCAGCCGCCGCGCAGGACACCGTGGGTTTCGACCGCCTGCAGGAAGTATTCCGAGCAGGTCGGCGTGAAGCGACAGCCGGCGGACGGGCCAGCGAGGAAGTGCAGCACCGGGGAGATCAGCAGCTGGTAGCCCCGGATGAGAACGCGCACGAGGAACTTCATGGTCGCGGCTCGGGCGCAAGCAGACCCGCGCGACGGGCGAGGCGCAGCCAGTCCTGCTCGAGTTCGGCGTAGGGCGCCGCCGGGGCGCGCCAGCGGGCGATGGTGACGAAGGCATGGCCAGGAAGGATCCGCGGCCGGGCCGCGCGGATGATCTCGCGCATCTGCCGCCGGAGGCGGTTGCGCTGCACGGCATTGCCCAGCCTTTTGCCTGTGACCAGGCCGAAGCGGAAGTCGGCAAGGCTGTCATCACGCAGCAGGCCCAGGACAAAAAAGCGGCCCGCCTGACTGCTGCCCTCCTTTTTGATGCGCGCAAAATCGCGCGACTCCTTCAGACGAAGGCGGGAGGGCAGGCGCATGGCGGGCCTCGGCGCACTCAGGCGTGCTGCTGCACGTGGCGCTTGTAGTGGATCTCCACACCCACCGGCATGAGGCGCTTGCGGCCGCGGGCGCGGCGGCGACGGATGATGTCGCGACCGTTCGGGGTCTTCATGCGGGCACGGAAACCGAACTGGCGCTTCCGGGTGCGTTTCGATGGCTGGTAAGTCCTCTTGGGCATAAAAGGTGGGATGGGTGATGGCTTGCGTCACATCCCCGGGCGAAGCGGCCACGGGGACCATTCCGGCAAGGGGGCGGGCAGACTACCCGCACCCGGGGCTTTGTCAAATGCAGTTCTGCAAAGGCCGGTGGGGAGTTCCGCGGGCGTCCGAATCCGGGAAAGTCCGACCTGTCCGACTTGTCTGAGCTGTCCGACCTGTCTGAGCTTCTGACCGGCGCGGGATTTCCCTCCGCGGACTGGCGTGCCATTCGAAGCCGGGCGGGAAAAGATCAGCCCGTCCTTCGCTCGTTGAGCTACGGAGGGCATTCTTCGCCGCTGAGACGGCGAAGAATGGCGGACAGAGAGGGATTTTCCTTCGCAGGCTCAGGCCATCCGGTTTTGGCTGCGCAGAGGCCTTGCTGTCCTCGCCTGCTGCGCAGGCTGGCGGACAGAGAGGGATTCGAACCCTCGGTGCCTTTGACAGCACACACGCTTTCCAGGCGTGCCCGATCGACCACTCCGGCATCTGTCCTTGTTCCAACTGTTTGAAAACAGCGAGCCTTCACCCTGCCTCCGGCCGGGCGCACCCGCAAGTTGATTTTGCGCGAGTTTGCCGGGGCGCAGCCCCTTCAGTGACAGCCACAGCCCGTGCCGCAGGAGCCGCCACTGGGCCGGCTCGAAGTGGTGGCTGAACCCCCGCCCATCAGACCGGTGCCGCCCAAGATGACCCGGCGCACCGGCCGGCCGGTCTCGGGATCGGTCGTCAGCGGCGCGTCCTTCATGCTCTGGCGCACCTCAAAGCGGCGCGGCGTCTCGGTTTCGGACTCGGGGATGACTTCATAGACGTAGGTGGGCATGGGGAATCAGATTTCAAATTGCAGATCTCAGATCTCAGATCTCAGATCTCAGATTTCCGAGAGACTGGCGGAAAAAGCAAGCGGCGTCCCCCGGATGGAGAACGCCGCTGCTGGGGGAGTCAGGGAGGATCAGGCGGCCTGTTCGTCGATGCGGACGGCGCGGTAGCCGCCGATGCCCTTGAAGTAGAGCAACAGGAGCAGGTAAATGAGCGCCATGGTTGCCGGGATGTAGGCGTCGGCCTTGAGCGTGGCGCGGTCGCCACGCTGGTCGGCTTCCACCACCTTCTGCTGCTCGGGCGTGCGCTCCTTGGCTTCCTTGGCCTCAGCCAGCTTCTTGCCGTCCAGGCCGAAGACCTCGGTGGACTTCAGGTTGAGGAAGGTGCTCGGCGTTTCCGCCTTGTAGTTGGCATAGAGGGCCGCGTCGACCTTCTGCAGTTCCTGGCCGGCAAAGCGGTCCTTGCCGTAGCCCAGGCCGGGGCCGCCGATCAGGCCGGCGGAGAGCATGCCGATGCCGCCCATGATGGACATGGCCACCGCGCCGGTCTGCGGGTAGCGGTCGCCAATGACGGCGAGCATGGTCGGCCAGAAGAAGGTCTTGCCGACCGCGTAGATGCCGAGGGCGACCAGGGCCATGCCGAAGGACTGCATGGTGCTGGCGAGGTTCAGACCGATGAAGGCGATCACGGCGCAGGCCAGCAGCAGGCCGATCGGCGAGAGCTTGAGCTTCGTCTCGATCCAGTGGGCGCAGAAGCGCAGGCCGAACATGATGGCCGAGGTCCAGATAAAGAGGTACTTGCCCTGTTCCGAGGTGAACAGGTTGCCGGTGATGTTCTGGATCCAGCCGTCAGTGCCGAGTTCAACCGCGCCGACCAGGGCGTGGGTGACAAAGAGCACGAAGAGCAGGAAGGAACCGATGGAGAACTGGGTCATCACCGCGACGGCGATCAGCAGGGCGCCGCCGATGCCGTAACCAATCGCCTTGGCGTTGTCCGGGGCCAGGCCCTTGACGATGTCGCCAAAGAACAGGGCGAGCAGGTAGCAGGCGACCAGGGCGCCCAGGATGCCGACCGGCTTGAACATCTGCACGAAGCTGGCGCCCTTCTCGGCCGCCTCGGATTTCGGGAACTTTTGGCCCAGGAACATGACGGCGTAGATCACCGTCGGCACCAGGTAGAGGGCAAGCTGCAGCTTCCAGCTGAGCTGCATCTTGTCGTCGAGCACCCAGCCGATGGCGGCGCCGATGACCATGCCCGCCGGCCAGGAGGCGTGCAGGATGTTCAGGTAGTGGGTGCGGTTTTTCGGGTAGAGCGTGGCGACCAGCGGGTTGGCCACCGCCTCGAGGGTGCCGTTGGCATAGGCGAAGAGGAACATGCCCCAGAACAGGAACTGGTAGGCGTTTTCCGGCGTGCTGGCGGCAAAGGTCACGAAGGCCGAGAGGATGTGGCCGAGCAGGGCCACCGCCACCAGCTTGCCGTAGCCGATCTTGTCGACAATGACACCGCCGATGATGATGCCGAAGCAGAAGCCGCTGAAGCCGGCGCCACCGATGGCCCCCAATTGGGCGGCGGTGAAGCCGTATTCCTTGCCCCAGTTGTCAAAGATGCCGCCGCGGATGGCGAAGCCGACGCCGGCGGCGAGGATGGCCATGAAACCGGCCCAGAGCAGGCGGCTGGCGTTGGGTGCGATGCCTTCAGTTTTTGCGGACATGATGATGGGAGTGGGTTGGATGGGAGCGCGGCCGTGGGCGGCGCGAAGCGACGTTAACGGCAATGGCGGGCCTTTTTAGGCGGGTGAATCGCAATGAACAAGAAAAAAGTGCGCGCCCTCAGTGCCCCCCTGCCCCGAGCACGACCGGCCGATAGCCGCCGCGGCCGCGGAAGTGGAGGAACAGACCGAGGTAGCAGGCCAGCAAGAAGGCCGGCAGCAGGGCGGTGCGCGCAAAGGTCTTTTTCTTGAACTCGTTCTGCACGGTTTCGACCGTCCGGCGGTCGGCCTCGGGCAGGGCGGCGACCTTCTGGGCATCGACCGACGGCGCGGTGCCGACCAGGTTGACGGCGTCCGGCCCCTTGACCTGCTGGTGGATCGCCGGGTGCTGGTCGCGCAGGGCGCGGTCGATGTCGGCATCCTGCCAGATGCCCATGAGCGGCGCACCGATGACCCCCATGCCGAGCACGCCGATCGCCGAGACGCCGTTGAGCGAGAGCGCGCCCCCGCGCGGGAACTGCTCGGAGACGAGGCCGAGGGTGGTCGACCAGAGGAAGGTCTTGCCAAAGGCGTAGAGGGTGGCCACGGCGACGATGCTCCAGCCGGTGGCGCCCTGGAGCAGCAGCAGGCCAATCACCGCCACGAAGGCGCTGACCACCAGCAGGCCGATCGGCGACAGCCGGTGCACGACCGGGCCGGCGAAGCTGCGCAGGATCGTCATGATGACCGAGGTGTACACCAGCACCCAGGCGGCGGCCTTGCCGAGCTCGAGGCTGAGCAGGTCGGGCATCCAGGTGTCGGTGCCGAGCTCGGTGGTGGCCAGGAAGGGCATGGTCACCAGGATGACAATGAACATCGGCCGGCCGAGCGAGCGGGTGTAGGCCCCGGCGGCCAGGGCCACCGCGGCGCCGGCGCCGAAGACCAGGCCCCAGTTGGCGGCCGCGCCGAGCGCCTGGTAGATCGCCATGACCAGCAGGACGGTGAACATGAAAAAGCCGAAGGCGCCGAACTCGGCGAGCATCTCGCGGAAGCTGACGCCGGCGGCGACGCGCTCGTTGACCGGGAAGCGGCGCGGCAGGATGAGCAGGGTGTACAAAACGACCGGCACGAAGCAGACGCCGAACTTGACCTGCCAGGAAACGCCTTCACCGAGCAGCATCGTGAAGATGCTGCCCAGGGCGATGCCCGCCGGCCAGCCGGCATGCAGGATGTTCAGCCACTTCGCCTTGTTCTTCTGGAACAGGGTGGCGACGACCGGGTTGATCAGCGCCTCGACCGTGCCGTTGGCCAGGGCGACCGTGAAGGTGCCCCAATACAGCAGGTCGTTGTCGGGTTTGGCCATCAGGGTCAGGCCGATGGCGAGAAAATGACAGACGATGGCGAAGATGGCCGCCGCCTTGTAGCCGATGCGGTCGATGATCAGGCTGAAGACGATGATGCTCAGCGCGAAGGGCCACAGGCCGACCCCGAGGATGCGACCCACCTGCCCCTGGGAGAGCTGGAACTCGCGGGCGATGTCGCCAATCAGGGTCGAGCGCACGCCAAATACGAAGGAGGTGGCGACCAGGGCGATGAAGCAGGCCCAGAACAGTTTCATGTCCGGGGCCGGGGCGGTGGGAGACTCGTTTTTCATGCGAAGTGCCGGCGATTCCAGCGGAAAGGCCCCGGCGGGGCAATTTCTTTTTTGCCGGCCGCCGCCCCTGAAAGAATGCCGGCTGCCTGCCCGACTCCCTCCTCCCTACATGATGAAAGCATCCCTTCTGCTCCCCCTGCTCGCCGCCGCCGCGGCCTCCGCCCTGGCGGCGGATCACAACACGCCGCCGCCCGGCTTCACCGCCCTCTTCAACGGCAAGGACCTCTCCGGCTGGTACGGCTGGAGCACCCAGGATCCCGCCGACCTCTGGAACATGACGCCGGAAGAGCGCGCTGCCTACAAGAAGAAGTCGATCGAAGGCGGCCTGCTCGACGCCAAGGGCAACGACAAGGGCGACCACGTCAACGCCCACTGGAAGGTCGAAAACGGCGAACTCGTCAACGACGGCAAGGGCCTGTACCTGACCACCGACAAGGACTACGGCGACTTCGAACTGTGGGTGGACTACAAAATGCTGCCCAAGGGCGACAGCGGCATCTACCTGCGCGGCACGCCGCAGGTGCAGATCTGGGACTTCACCGAGAACGACGAGAAGGCGGTGTCGCTCGGCAAGCCCAAGGGCTCCGGCGGTCTCTGGAACAACAAGAATCCGGAGGGCAAGGACCCGCTCAAGCTCATGGACAAGCCGCTGGGCGAGTGGAACCGCTTCTACATCCGCATGATCGGCGAGCGCGTCCTGATCAAGCTCAACGGCGAGGTCGTGGTCAACAACTCCGTGCTGGAAAACTTCTTCGCCAACCGCAAGGCCGGTTACCTGGCCTACGGCAAAAAAGACGCCAAGGCCCAGGCCGGTGAAAAACCGCCGGCCGGCTGGATGCAGGACCCGGTCTACGCCAAAGGCCCGATTCAGCTGCAGACCCACGGCAGCGAGATCCGCTGGCGCAACGTCTTCGTCCGCGAGATCCCCTCCGAAGAGGCCAACCAGCTG
This sequence comes from uncultured bacterium, assembly GCA_966252325.1. Classification (GTDB taxonomy): domain Bacteria; phylum Verrucomicrobiota; class Verrucomicrobiia; order Verrucomicrobiales; family Verrucomicrobiaceae; genus Prosthecobacter. The sequence continues at coordinate 23,281 of CBINON010000057.1, forward strand.
CTCGCCGAGGGTGAAGCCGGCTTCACCCGCCTCGACAACGGCAAGGACCTGTCGAACTGGCAGGGCGCGGTCGAGAACTACGAGGTGGTCGATGGCAACATCGTCTGCAAACAGGGCAAGGGCGGCGACCTGCTGAGCAAGGAAGAGTACGGCGACATGGTCCTGCGCTTCGAATTCAAGCTGCCGCCCGCCGGCAACAACGGCATCGCCCTGCGCACCCCGCTCGGCGGCCACAGTGCCAAGGACGGCCTGGAAATCCAGGTCATCGACACCGACGGCTACGAGGCCAAGACTGGCAAGGCCCTGCAGCCCTACCAGGTGCACGGCTCGCTCTACCACCTGGTCGGCGCCAAGCGCGGTTACCTGCGCCCGGTCGGCGAATGGAACAGCGAAGAGATCGAAGTGCGCGGCAACCGCATCAAGGTCACCCTCAACGGCACGAAGATCCTCGACGCCAACCTCGATGAACTCGACTACAGCGGCGTCAAGACCAAGCCCGCCGGCGTCACCCGCAAGACCGGCTTCATCGGTTTCGCCGGTCACAGCGACCCGGTGGCCTTCCGCAACTTCCGCGTGAAGCGGCTCTGAGGGTTTTTGGAATCCACGCAGCGCGGCCCGCCTCGGCGGGCCGCGTTTTTTTATGGGCAGAGAGGGTCCATGGACCTTTGTGCAGCCGCGGAAGAGATGTCGTCAGTCAGGTCAGTCAGGTCAGTCAGGTCAGTCAGGTCAGTCAGGTCAGTCAGG
>CBINON010000058.1:0-22577 GCA_966252325.1 uncultured bacterium
CAACAGTATAATTCAGCCTCTGTGTGTCCGAACTGTTCGGACACACAGAGGCTTTTGACAGCCAAAGGCCGCCCGGATGGGCAGACTTCGTCCCTGAAATTCCTGCATGAAAAGAGGATCTTTCATGCGGGAATTCCCGTCAAGAAAAAGAGGATGTGGCCGGAGGGGAGATCTCAGATCTTAAATTTCAGAAGGGTGCCGGGGGAATCACGAGGGGCGGTCTTTGAGGAGGGCACAGGAGACGATCCGTCGGACAATGTTCATAAGAACACAATCCTTCTGTTTTGGCAAGACCCAATGGTCGGCTTCAGGGGACGTCCTCCCCCGACCCGCCGCGCAGTGGCCCTGGAGTGCTCCAGTCCTCTGGAGCTCTGGCAGACCCGGGTTGCTGGGCCCGGGACTCTAGCATGACAACAGGGCGTTGCCAGCCGAGGGGGCAGAGCGGCGCAGAAGCGCCGCACTCCGAGGGCGCTGCGCGCGGCCGGGGTGCTTCTCGGCTCGTGTGCTCTGGCAAACCCGGGTGGCCAGGCCCGTGGCACTTGCATGACGGCGAGTGTTGCCTCCCGAGGAGGCAGAGCGGCGCATCCGCCGAAAGGCGCGGGCGCGTCGGGCGTTTCATGGGGCCAACCCGAACCGTCATGCGCACCCGACTCTGCCTCGCCCTCCTGCTGTTCGCCTCGTTCCTGTCCGCCCAGGAGCGCAAGAACGTGCTCTTCATCATCTCGGACGACCTCAACAACTACCTCGGCTGTTACGGCGACCCTCGGGCGAAGACGCCGAACCTCGACAAGTTGGCGGCGCGCGGGGTGCGCTTTGACCGCGCCTACTGCACCTTCCCGCTCTGCGGCCCGAGCCGCAATTCGATGCTGACCGGCCTGTACCCGAACAGCACCGGCATCCTCAGCAACGCCCAGATCTTCCGCCAGACCGTCCCCTCGCAGGTCAGCCTGCCGCAGGCCTTCCGCCAGCAGGGCTATTTCGCCGGCCGCATCGGCAAGCTCTACCATTACAACGTGCCGAAATCGATCGGCACCGACGGCCACGATGATCCCGGCTCCTGGGAACTGGAACTCAATCCGGCCGGGGTGGATCGGCTGGAGGAGGAGGACGAGATTTTCACCCTCACGCCCGGCCAGTTCGGCGGCACGCTGAGCTGGCATGCCTCGCCCAAGAGCGACGCCCATCACACCGACGGCAAGATCGCCGCGGATGCCGAGTGGGTGCTGGAGCGCTGCGCGCGCCAGCCGGAGCGGCCCTTCTTTCTGGCGGTCGGTTTCTTCCGTCCGCACACTCCCTACGTGGCGCCGCAGACGCCCTACTACGAGTGGTATCCGCCGGGCCAGATGCCCGTGCATCCGCCGGTCGATCAAAACCCGCCCGAGGTGCCGGCGGCGGCCCTGGGCAGTTACAAGAAGGAGCAGGACAAGCTCACCGACGACCTGCGCCGCCAGTGCCTGCAGGCCTACTATGCCAGCATCAGTTTCATGGACGCCCAAGTCGGCCGCGTCATCGACGCACTCGACCGTCACGGTCTGGCGGAAAAGACGGTCATCGTCTTCACCAGCGACCACGGCTACCACATGGGCGAACACGGGCTGTGGCAGAAGATGAGCCTGTTTGAAGGCAGCGCGCGTGTGCCGCTGCTCGTCGTCGCTCCGGGCACGGCCAAGGCGGGCGGGGTTGCCAAGACCCCGGTCAGCCACCTCGATTTGTACCCGACGCTTGCCGAGTTGTGCGGGGTGAAGTCGCCGGCGAACCTGCAGGGCCAGAGCCTGGTGCCGATCCTGAAGAACCCGGAGGCGAAGGGGCGCGGCTGGGCGATCACCCAGGTCACGCGCGGAGGCGGTCCGAACCGCGCGACGGTGAGCCGCGACAACGGTTCCGAGGGCAAGCGCTTCTTTGGCTACAGCCTGCGCACGCCGCGGTGGCGTTACACCGAGTGGGACGAGGGGCGGCAGGGCCGCGAGCTGTACGATCACGACGCCGATCCAGGCGAACTGAAGAACCTGGCCGGCGATCCGGCCCTGGCGGCGACGGTGGCCGGGCTGAGCGAGCAGCTGCGCGCCGCGGCCAAGGGCACTTTTCCGGCCGATGGCATCACGCCGCCGCTGAAAAAGGAGGGGGCCGTGTGGGCGCCGAACCTCACCGAGCCCTGATCAGGCCGGGCTGTGCCAGTCGCGCCGCACGCGCTCGATGAGCAGCGCGCGGCCGCTGGCGGGATCAATCGTGACCAGCACGCCATTGAGGCGGACAACCCCGCGGCCGACCCCGAAGCGGGCGGGCAACTGGGTGTGGAAGCGTTCGAGCACCGGCTCGATCTGGCTGCCGATGATGGAATCGAGCGGACCACACATGCCGGCGTCGCTCTGGAAGGCCGTGCCCTGTGGCAGGATGCGTTCATCGGCGGTCGGCACGTGGGTGTGGGTGCCGACGACCGCCGACACCTTGCCGTCGAGGTGCCAGCCCATGGCGACCTTTTCGCTGGTGGCCTCGGCGTGGAAATCGACGAAGAGGATGGGGGTCTCCTGGCGCAGGCGTTCGACGCATTCGCTGGCGACCGGGAAGGGGTTTTCCAACTGGTCGCGCATGAAGGTGCGGCCCTGGAGGTTGAGGACGCCGATTTTGCCCTTCTTCGTCTCCAGCACGATGCTGCCCTGACCCGGTGCCCCGGGCGGGTAGTTGAGCGGGCGCAGCAGGCGCGGTTCCTCGGCGAGGAAGGGCAGGATCTCCTTCTGGTCCCAGATGTGGTCGCCGGTGGTGATGACGGCCGCGCCGGCGCGCATGAGGCCGATGGCGATCTTCGGCGTGATGCCGCGACCGCCGGCGGCGTTCTCGCCGTTGACGATGACGAAGTCGGCCTGCAGTTCCTGCTTCCAGTCGGGCAGCAGGGCCGCGACCGCGCGCCGGCCGGGGTCGCCAACGACGTCGCCCAGGAAGAGGAGGCGGAGGAGGTCGGGGGTCGCGGCGGCGGCTTCAGTCATGGCCGCACTTAGTAGGTGATGGATGCGCGCATCAAGTCTAGGATGGCGCATGCATCGGCTTTTCCCACTCACGCTCCGGCTGCTGGCCGGCGCCTGCGGCGCCCTGGCGGGCCTGCATGCGCAGACCGCAGTGCCTCCGGGTCCGGAGCCCGCGGCCGCGGCGGAACAGATCGAGCGACTCGCCAAGCTCAGCCCGTTTGGGCAAAAGCCCGACTGGCAGGCGCTGCAGGCCTATCAGCTCGTCTTCACCCGCGAGGAGTTTGACACCGCCTGGCACGGGTTGTACTCGGCCGAAGGCGGCCTGCCGGCGCCGCTGCGCATCCTGCCGGAGGCGGTGGAGATCCCCACCGGCCGGCCGACCGATCCCGTGCTGCGCATCGCCTTCCGCGATCCCGCCCGCCCCGCCCAGCCGGCGCCGCCGCGCGCCTGGCGCCGGGTCAGTGAACTGCCGCCGCTTCAGGAGCGGCCGGTGTTGAGCGACCTGCGCATCGCCCTTGATCCCGGCCACATTGGCGGTGCCTGGGCGCGCATGGAGGAGCGCTACCTGAGTTTCCAGCCCGGCGAAGCCATTCAGGAGGGCGACCTCAGTCTGACGGCGGCCCGCGTGCTGGCCGAGCGACTGACCGCCCTCGGCGCCGAGGTGACCCTGGTGCGCGAGCGCAACGAGCCGGTCACCGAGCAGCGGCCCGACGACCTGCGCCGCGAGGCGACCGAGCTGCTCCAGCAGGCCGGCATTGCGCAACCGGTCGCCAGCTACGAAGGCCTGAATGGCAGCGCCAAGGCGCAGACCGTGCAGTGGCAGGCGGAAAAGCTGTTTTACCGGGTCAGCGAGATCCACGCGCGCGCCGACAAGGTGAACGAACAAATCCGCCCCGATCTGGTGCTCTGCCTGCACCTCAATGCCGAGGCCTGGGGCGCGGCGGAGGCACCGCAGTTTTCGCCGGAGAACCACCTGCATGTGCTCGTCAACGGCTGCTACGCGGCGGTTGAGCTTGAGCAGGCTGATGTGCGCCACGAGATGTTTTCCCGCCTCTTCCAGCGCATCCACGAGGAGGAGATCCCGCTCGCGCAAGCGGTCGCCGGCGGTCTCGCCCGCCGCACCGGCCTGCCTGCCTACGTCTACAAGACCCCGAATGCGCGCCGGGTCGGCGAGAGTCCGTACGTCTATGCACGCAACCTGCTCGCCAACCGGCTGTACCAATGCCCGGTCGTGTACCTGGAACCTTTTGTCATGAACCATGAGGCCACCTACCGCCGCCTGCTGAAGGGGCATTGGGTCGGTCGCACCCTCATCGACGGCCGCCTGCAGTCGAGCGCGCTCGAGGACTACGTGCGCGGCGTCGTCGACGGATTGGTCGCTCACTACCAAACCCGCCGCTCATGAAGATTCTTGTCATCGGCTGCGGCTTCGTCGGCGAACGCGCCGCCGACCTCCTCCACGCGGCCGGACACCGCGTTACCGGGGTCACCCATTCCAGCGCCTCGGCGGAACGCCTCGCCCGCGCCAAATCCTGGCGCGTGCTCGCCTGCGACATCAGCGATGCCGCCCAGGTGCAGGGGCTCGCGACGGGCGTCGGCCCGGTCGATGCCTTCATCCACTGCGCCAGCTCCGGCCGCGGTGGCGCGGAGGCCTACCAGGCGGTCTACGTGGATGGCCTGAACCACCTGATCGCCGCCTTCCCCGGCGCGCGCGCGGTGTTCACCAGCAGCACCAGTGTCTATCCGCAGACCGACGGCGGCATTGTCGATGAAGCCAGTCCGGCCGAACCGCCGCGCGAGACCGGCCGACTGCTGCGCGCCGCCGAGGAGCTGGCGCAGGCCGCTGGCGGCATCGCCGCGCGTGTCGCCGGCATCTACGGTCCAGGGCGTTCGTTCGTGCTCAAGAACCTGCTCGAAGGCAAGTCCGGGGTCGAAACCGCACCCGGCGCCCCCGATGGCCGCTGCCTGAACCAGATCCATCGTGAGGATGCCGCCTCGGCCCTCGCCCACCTCGCCGTGCAGCCGGGTCTCGCGGGACTGTTCAACGTGGTCGACGACGCCCCGCTGCTGCAACGCGAGTGCTTGGAGCGACTGGCCTTCCTGTTCAGCCTGCCGCGCCCCGGCGACCGCGCGCCCGACCCCGGCCGCAAGCGCGGCTGGACCCACAAGCGGGTCAGCAACGCGCGCCTGCGCGCCAGCGGCTGGCAGCCGCGCTACCCGGATTACTTCCGCGCCCTGCAGGACGATCCCGACCTCGCCAGTTCGATCCTTGGCGAGGTTTTTGCCGCGCAGCCGGCCCAGCTGCCGCGCGCGCAGAACATCGTGCTCATCGGCCTGATGGGCTGCGGCAAGTCGAGTGTCGGCCGCATCGTCGCCCACATGCTCGGCTTCGAATTCGTCGACACCGACCATCTCATCGTCGAAGCCGCCGGCTGTTCGATTCCCGAGATCTTCGCGCGCGAGGGTGAGACCGGCTTCCGCGCCCGCGAATCCGCCGTCCTGCGCCGCCTGCTCGGCCGCCGCCACTGTGTCATCGCCACGGGCGGGGGCATCGTCACCCAGGCGCGCAACCGGCCGCTGCTGCGTCACCTGGGCTTCCTCACCTGGCTGGAGGCCGATCCTGTCCTGCTGGCGCGGCGCACCGCCGGCAACAATGACCGGCCGCTGCTGCGCGACGGCGAACCGCCCGAGCTGAAGCTGCGCCGCCTGCTCGAGGAGCGCGGGCCGCTGTACCGCGAGTTGGCCGACCTGCGCATCCAGACCGATGACCTCTCGCAGCAGGAGAGCGCCTACGGCGTCGCCGAGAGCGCGCGGGTGTTTTTTGCGCACCGGCCACCAACCGTTGCAGCCATGGCGGAGACGGTCTAAACAAGACGCGTCCACCCCTTGCCTTCCGCGCACTGTTCATGAACCTCGCCCTCATCCGCCGGCATTTCGCCGCCACCGGGGGCGCCGAGCTCTACCTGCAGCGGCTGATCGCCGCGCTCGCCGAAGCCGGCCATGACACCCACCTCTATGCCGAGGCCTGGAAGGGCACGCCGGAGGGCGTCACCCTGCATCGTGTGCCGGTGCACGCGCCGCGCGCCACGCGCAACCTGCGCTTTGCAGAAGCCGTTGCCGCGCAGCTGCCGGCCGGCGGTCACGACCTCGTGTTCAGCCTCGAGCGCACCTTCTCGCAGGACGTCTACCGCGCTGGCGACGGCGTGCACGCGGTCTGGCTCGAGCAGCGGCGTCGCTACGCGCCCTGGTGGCGGCGCTGGTGGGTGGGCCGCGGCGCCTTCCACCGGCAGATGCTGGCCTTGGAAAAGCGCACCTTCGATCCGGCGGTCACCCGCCACGTCATCGCCAATTCCTCGATGGTGCGCGGGGAAATCCGCGCCCGCTTCAACTTCCCCGCCGAACGCCTGCATCTCGTCCGAAACGGCATCCATGCCGACCGCTTTCGCCAGGGCAACCGCGAGGCCGCCCGCCAGGCCCTCGGCCTGCGGCCCGACGATTTCGTGCTGCTCTTTGTCGGCTCCGGCTGGGAACGCAAGGGACTGGGCTTTTTGCTGCGCCTGATGGCCCGCCTCGAAAGCCGCGAGCCGCGCCTGCGCCTCGTTGTCGTTGGCAAGGGCCGCTTGCTGCGCAAGCCCGGCAACGTGATCCTTGCCGGACCGATGGCACGGGTCGAGGACGCCTATGCCGCCGCCGATCTCTTCACTTTCCTGCCCATCTACGAGCCGGGGTCGAATGTCGTGCTGGAGGCGCTGGCTGCCGGGTTGCCGGTGCTGACCAGCCGCTTCAACGGCGCTGCCGAATGGGTCGTCGAGGGGGTCAACGGCCAGGTGCTCGCCGAACCGGCCGACACCGACGCGCTGGAGGCCGCGGTGCGCCACTGGCGGGCGCGACCCGAGGCGCGGCCGGTGAGTTGCCCGTTTCCGCTCGAGCTTGAGCACAACGTGCGCGAGACCCTGCGCGTGCTCGAACAGGCGCTGGCGGAGAAGCGGGCCTGAATCTCAGAGCAGGCGCCACTCGCCGGGCGCGAGGCCGTCGAGGGTGTATTCGCCGATGCGGCTGCGATGCAGGGTTTCGACATGCCAGCCCTGGCTGGCGAACATGCGCCGCACCTGATGGTAGCGGCCCTCGGTGAGAGTCAGCTCGGCGCTGCGCGGGCCGGTGAGCACGAGCTTCGCCGGCCGGCAGGGCGAGGTTTCACCGCGCAGGACCAGGGTGCCGGCGGCAAAGACCTCCACCAGCGCCGGATCGAGATCGCGGTCGACGCCGACCTCATAGACCTTTGCCAAATGCGACTTCGGCGAGGTGTGGGCATGCACGAGGTCGCCGCGGTCGGTGACGATGAGCAGGCCGCTGGTGTCCTTGTCGAGCCGGCCGGCGCTGGTCACCGGCGGCTGGCGCGCCAGCCAGCGCGCGGGCAGCAGCTGGTAAATGGTCGGGCCTTCGCCATCGGCATGGGTGCAGACATGGCCGACCGGTTTGTGCAGCAGGGCGACCAAGCCGTCGGGAGCCTCCAGGGGTTCGCCATCGACCGTCACCGCATGCGGGTCCGCCTTCTGGTCGGCGCGCTTGGCCGGCACGCCGTCGATGCAAACGCGGCCGTCCGCCACCCATTCGGCCGCCTGCCGGCGCGGGCAGAGGCCGAAGGAAGAGAGCATCTGGTCGAGGCGGCGCATGTGACATCCATGGCGGCATCCGCGGCGCGCGGCAAGCCCGTGCTGCGCGGGGCCGCCTGCTGGAGTTCGAGTCACCCCGCCCCACCTGCGGCGCGCAAGAATCGCCCCTAGGAAACCAACCGGCGCCGCGCTGGTTGGACGGGAATGTCGCATGATGGAGCTGTCCCACGGGGGGCTCAACCTCAAGCCCCAGCCATGAACACCGCCTCCCTCTCGATCCCTGCCGATGGCAGCCGGCTCGTGGCCGATCTGGAACGGCCGGCCAACGCCCGCGGCCTGGTGGTCTTCGCCCATGGCAGCGGCAGCAGCCGGCACAGCCCGCGCAACCGCTTCGTCGCCGAACAACTGCGCGCCGCCGGACTCGGCACCCTGCTGCTGGATCTGCAGACCGATGCGGAGCGCGCCGAAGCCGCCGATGCGGAGCTCGCCTTGCTCACTCGTCGCCTCGTGGCCGTGGTGCGATGGGTGCGAGAACAGTCGATCACGGCCGCTTTGCCGGTCGGTCTCTTTGGTGCCAGCACGGGGGCTGCGGTTGCTTTGGCCGCCGCCGCCGAACTCGGTCCGGCTGTTGCCGCCCTGGTCGCGCGCGGGGGGCGCCCGGACCTTGTTCCCGAGGTGCTGCCAAAGGTCACTTGCCCGGTGCAACTGATTGTGGGGGCCTGCGACACGGACGTGCTCGCCCTCAACGAGGCGGCCTTCAACCGGCTGCACTGTGCGCGACAACTGAGCGTTGTGCCGCGCGCCTCACATCTCTTCGAAGAACCCGGCACTCTCGAGCAGGTTGCCCGCTGGAGCGCCGTCTGGTTTGCCTCGCACCTGCTGCCATGAAGGGTTTTCGCGATCGCACCGAGGCCGGACGCCAACTGGGCCAGGCCCTGGCGAACCGGCTGCCACGCGGCAGTGACCTGCTCGTGCTGGGTCTGCCGCGCGGCGGCGTGCCGGTGGCCTTCGAGGTCGCCCAAACCCTGCGCGTGCCGCTTGATGTGATCGTGGTGCGCAAGCTGGGTGTGCCGGGTTGGGAGGAACTGGCCATGGGGGCCCTCGCCAGCGGCGGTGTGCAGGTGCTCAACGAGCGCGTCGCCCACGACATTCCGCCAGAGGTGGTCGAGGCGGTGGTGGTGCGTGAAACGCTGGAATTGGAGCGACGCGAAATCGCCTTTCGCGGGTCGGCGCCGCCGCCCGTGATCGCGGGCCGGACGGTGGTTGTGGTCGACGACGGCGTCGCCACCGGGGCCACCCTGCGCGCCGCCCTGCGGGCCCTGCGCAAGCTCAAGCCGGCCCGCCTTGTCGCCGCCGTGCCGGTGGCCTCGCCCGAGGCGCAGGCGGAGCTTGCGCCGCTGGTCGACGACTGGGTCGCGCTGCTCACCCCCGAGGACTTTCGCGCGGTCGGGCAGTGGTACGAGGATTTTCCACAAACCCCCGATGCCGAGGTCGTGCGCCTGCTGACGGAAGCCCGCACCGGGCCAAGGCGGTAGCGCAAGCGCCGCATGGGAAATGGCAAGCCGTGCAAAGAAACCTGCGGCCGATGCGGTACATAGAATTTGTTATGAAGAAGTCGACCCCAGCCAAAAAGAAAACCGTCGCCGCTTCCGGAGTGACCGCCGTGCTGCCGGTGCCCGATCAACCGCTGACCGAAGCCTTCCATGTCGAGGAGGATCCCGGCGCGCGCGGCACCCACGGCAGCCCCGGCCGCGAAGAAATCCGCAAGACCACCCATCGCGTCATGGGCTCGCGCCAGTCGCAAAAGCCGGTCGAGCGCAGCGGCCAGCCTCGCAAGAAGCGCGGTTGAGTGCGCGGTCTCGCGCCCGGCTCCCTGGCAGGTCGCGGATGGCTCACTCAGGGCGCCGTGCCGGGCCACCCCGGCGCGGTTCCGGATCCTCCGGAGTCAGGCCGGCCACGATGTCCCAGGTGGCAAGGCGCTCCTTGCTGTCGGCTGAGACCGGCTCGAACTCGCGGATGACCGACAGCCGCTGCGCTTCGTCGCGGATGCGCTTCAGCACACCATCGCTGTCGTTCTGCGGCTCACCGGCGAAGTAGAGCTGGGTGGTGAGCAGGCGCTGGCCGTTGCGGTTGACGGCGATGTGGAAGTGGCGGGTGCGGCCGGTGTACAGGCCCGGTTGGATCGTCCGGAAGCGGTATTCTCCCTTGGCATTCGTGACGATCTTGCCGTAGCCCTGAAAATGCGGGTCGCGCTGTTTGCCGGTGGGCGCGCCGCGGCTGTGGATGTAGCAGCCGTTCTGATCCGCTTGCCAGAGCTCGATGAGGCTGTCGGCGAGTGGCCGGCCATCGACATCGAGCAGGCGACCGCCGAACTCGGTGACGAGCCCGCCCGCCGGTGCCTGGCCGCCGAGGATCTGCGTCAGGTCGTTGTCCTGGTCGAGTGGCAGGTGGTCGGGGTAATAGGGCCCCTCCGTCTGGCGCGCGGTCAGGGTGAGGGCTTCGGCGTAAACCTCGCCGGTGATGACACCGCCGGTGGCGAGCAGCAGGCTGTGCAGGAGGCGGCGACGGCTGAGCGGGATGTGAAAGGCGTGCATGGGAGCTGCAACCCCGTTCGGCGGCACAAGTTCGCCCGGCCAACGCTTTTTTTGGACTGCCGGGCCGGCTTCAGACGAACTCCATCGAATCATGTCGCCCACCCCCGCCCAGCGCGAAGCCCTGCGCACGGCCCCGGCCGCGCCCTTTGTCATGCACCAGCGCTGGCAGGACCTGCTCTTCCTGCACTGGAGCTGCGCCCCGGCGGTGATCCAGGCGACCCTGCCCGCCGGCCTGCAAGTCGACACGCACGAGGGTTTGGCCTGGGTCGCGATCGTGCCCTTCGTCATGCGCGGCATCCGGCCGCGCGGCCTGCCGGCAGTGCCGGGGGTCAGCGACTTTCTCGAACTCAACCTGCGCACCTACGTCCACGATGCCGCCGGCCGGCCGGGGGTGTGGTTTTACTCGCTCGACTGCAACCAGTCGCTCGCCGTCTGGACCGCGCGCACCTTTTTCCACCTGCCCTACCAGCGGGCCGACATGAGCCGCAGCGTGCACGCCGATGGCCTGCAGCACTATCGCTCGCAGCGGCGCGGCGACCCGGCGGTCTCGGCTTTCTCGTATCGGCTCACCGGCCCCACAAGACAGGCGCGGCCGGGAACGCTCGAGTTTTTTCTGGCCGAGCGCTACCTGCTCTTCGCCGCGACCCCGCGCGGCCTGCGCCTGGGCCGCGTCCATCATGCGCCCTACCCGCTGGTGGACGCCCAGGTCGAATCCTGGGACACACGCCTGTTCCGACTCGCCGGCCTGCCCGAGCCGGACCGGCCGCCGGACCATGTGCTGGGCTCGCCCGGCGTGTCCGTGCGCATCTGGCCGCTCACTCGACCCTGAGCACGCCGTTCATCACCATCCAGTGGCCGGGGAAGGTGCAGAGGTAGGGGTAGTCGCCCTTGTCCTTCGGGGCGGTGAGGTGAATGACGAACTCGCCCTGGGGTTGCACCATGTCGGTCCAGGCGAGGACGTCGGGACTGTCGGGCACATAATGCTTCGCCAGCCCCTGCGGATCCGTGATCAGGAGGTTGCACTGTTCGCCGAGCCGCTGCAGCGAGCCGGGCTTGGCGAGCAGCCAGTTGTGCGGCACGACATCGGGGTTCTTGAAGCGCAGGGTCAGGCGTTCGCCGGTCCGGGCGGTGAGCTGTTTCTGCACGTACTGCAGGCCGAGCGCCGCCTCGACGACAAGTTCACGCCCGGACTCACCCTGCGCCCAGGGATTCGGCTTCGACGGCGCGGGCACGGTGAGACCGACCTGCGCCACGCGGCTCGTTTTGGCGATCTTCGTGTAACCGGCAAAGGCCGTGAACGGCTCCGCCAACGCATGGGCGGTGAGGAAGAGGTCGTGGCCGGTGCCGAGGTGCAGGTGGATCTGGTTCGCCGGCAGCAGCTGCGGGATCTCGACAAAGAGCGCGCGGCCATCTTCCAGCCGCTGCACGCTGCGGATCTCCAGCGGATCGTGACCGGGTGTGTCCGCGTACTGGAGCGAGTACTCCGGCGAGCCGTACTGCGGTCCATAGCGGTAGTTCCAGCACTGGGCAAAACCGCCCTCCAAGGCCGAGGCCGGCACCGGCTCGTGAAAACGCACCAGCACGCCGTTGTCGCGGGCCTCGCAAGCCACCGGCACGGGTCGGCCGCCGGTGAAGCGGACACGCTGGAAGCCGCCATCCCTGGGGGTGTAGGTGCCCCAGCCGGTGAGGCTGGTGACGTAAAGCTGGCCGTCCTTGGGATGGAAGCGCGCGCACTGGGGACCGGAGTCAAAATTGCCGCTGATTTTCACGGCCGCCCCCTGCCAGCGACCCTGAACCTGCTGGCGCAGCACCAGCCAGGCGCTGCCGCCGCCGGAGGACAAATGGATGAGGTTGGGGTCGCCGCGCAGCGCGGCCCAGGCATCGCCGGTGATGAAGGCCTGGCTGCTGGCGCTGTTGTCCTCGCCGCGCGGCAGGTAGAACAGCACCGGCTCCGGCGGCTTGCCCGCCTTCGGCCCGCCCGCGCCGTAGTGGGCGCCGAGATCCTGCTGGAGGTCGACCTGGAACACGGAGCTGGCGGGCGTCCAGTCGCCCTCCTGGCCGCTGGTGGTGACAAAGCGCCCGTCGGGCGAGAGACCGAGGCCGTTGGGATTGCGGAAGCCGGTGGCGAGCACCTCCAGCTGGTCGCGGCCCGTGATGCGGCAAACCCCCTGATTGCCGGAGGCGAAGTACCAGCGGCCCTCCCGGTCGATCTCCAGCCCGACGATGAAGTCATGCCCGCCGGGCGAGGTCTGCATGGCGTTCGTCACGCACTCGTAAAAGTCGGCCTCGGCATCGCCATTGAGATCGTGCAGGCGGGTGATCTGGTCGCGGCCCAGCACGTGGATTTGATCCTGCACAATCTTCAGCCCGAGCGGCTGGTGCAGGCCGGTGGCGAAGCGTTTCCAGCGCAGCCTCTCCAGCCCTGCATCGATGCCCTCGACCAGCCAGACCTCGCCGGTCATCGTCGCCACCGCCGCGCGCGTGCCGTCGGCAAAGAAGTCGTGCGCGGTGAGGAAGAACAGCGTGCCATGCGGATTCTCGAACGGGAGCGTCAGCCGGTCCGTCGCAAACGGCGTCTGCGCGCCGAGCTCGCCCTTCGTTTCGATCCACTGCGGCCACTGTGCCGGCCCGCCGCGGGTTTGGGTTTCCAGGCTCGGATCCTCGCCGCGGGCGGTGGCGAAGCGTTTTTGGCCATCGACCGTGTAGGCGAAGATGACCTCGCGCCCGTGGCGGTAGAAACCGTGGTACACGCCGGTTTGTTGCTGGTCAGATTTTTTGACCAGTTGACCCGCCATCGGCGCGCCGGCCATGAAGCCGTGGCGGGCGTCGTTGAGTTTGAGGAAACCGCCGCGCCAGGTGACCGGGAACGACAGGGTTTCGGGATCGAACACCGCCGCCTGGTCGTCGAACTGCACGCAGACGCCCTTGGGCACGGTGACGCCGGCGCCGCGAAACACGCCGCTGAACACGGGTCCAAGATCGCTCGCCGCCCAGCGGCCGTCCTTCCAGGTCACCTGATCGTTCTGGTTGCCCCAGTGGCCCTGCTGGCCGCCGTCGAGGCCGGAGAAGGCGGGCAGCAGTTTCGGCAGCGGCCTTTGCTTCAGGAACTGCAGGGCCTGTTTGCCGTAGTAGTCGAACACGCGCTCGCGGTTGACGAATTCGCGCCAGTGAATCGCCTGGTCCGGGTCGAGCGGTGGCAGAGTCGGCGCGAACGCCGCCGGCTCCGGTGCCGGCGGACCCGTCAGCGCCTCAAGGTCGTCGAAGTCCCAGAGGCCGAGGGTGTTGTCCATGCGCAGGCGCGGGGCACCGCCCTTGCGCGGCTTCATCGCGCCGCGCGAGATCCGCACATCGTCGATCACGCCCGCACAGCCGAGCCCGCCCTCGACCAGGCGACCGAAGGCCAGTCCGCCGGGCTGCGGCGTGCCGCGCAGCGGTTGCACGGGTTTGTCCAGCACCGGCTTGCCATCGATCCAGATCACCACACGTTCTTCATCGACACTGGCGACGAAGTCGTGCCACTGGCCATCGCAGACCTCGACCCGGGTATCGAAGTCGCCGCCGCGGCCGGGCAGGTACAGGGCGAGCGTGCCACGGCCGGCGTGGGTGTAGAGTTCCCAGTGCGTGGCCGAGGCCTTGACCTCGGCGGCGACGAGGATGTTGAAACCGTTCCTGGCGTCGAGCCGCGCCCGGCATTCGACGGTGAAGGGCAGTTTCGTGAAGGCCTCGCCGTCCTCCGTCCGCCAGCCGCCTTTCAGCGCCTTGCCGAAGTCAGGGCTGAGCGACGGCACACTCTCCGGCTTGGAAGTCTCGGCTCTCCGCCCGGCGCTCGGTGCTTCCTTCCAGGTCCGATACTTCGGCTTCGGCCCCGGCTGGGCGTCGTCGAGCTGAGGCAGCAGCCAGTGCAGGCCGTCGAGGTTGTCGAGCAGGCGACCCTCGGCGTCCTCGTCGGTGTGATTCAGGATGCCAATCGGACCGCGGTAACCGCTGGCGCGAACCTGGCGCAGCACCGTCACGTCCTGGGTGCCGACCCCGAGCGGCAGGATCTTGCGGCCCTTCGTGTCGCCGGCGATGTCCATGCCGTTGAGGTTCAGGCAGAGCAGCCAGGGTTTCATCGCCGCCAGGGCCTGGGGCAGGCGGTCAAGGTGGCTGTGGCCGTGGTGCAGGTTGTAGACGATGCCGACGTTGTCCGTTCCGTGCTGCTGCTTCAGGTATTCGCACACGGCAATCATGTTCTCCGGCTCGCCGCCCCAGCCGCCGTGGTTGTAGAGGCCCACCCGGCTGCCGATTTTCTTCGCCTTTGCCAACAGGGGCAGCAGTCCTTCGGCCGCGGCCCTGACCTTCGCCTCCTGGGTGTCGCCCGTGCCCTTCATCATGACCCAGAGCTGCGGGTGCAGCTGGTACTTGTCGAACAGCCGCAAGGCCTCGTCGTGCACGCCCCAGAACGCGAACATCTCGAGGCCGTTTTTCTGATAGGCGAGGATCTCGCGCTCGAACTCCGGCACCTGCTCCTGCCGCCAGTCGTAAGCGACTTTTTGGAACCCCAGCTTCGCCACCATCTCGGCGCGCTGTTCGGGTGTGCGTTTCTTCGCGTCAAACGGCACGATGCACCAGGGGGTCAGGTTGCCCTTGTCGAAGAGGTCGGCGGCACCGGCCAGGGTGGCGCAAAGAGGAAACAGGATCAGGAATCGGAGCATGGTGGACAAAATCGGGGATTGCATCAAGGGCGTGCGAAAGATAAACTCAAGGCATGAAGAAGGTCTCCATTGACCCGAAGCTGCTGAACGACCCGCTGTTTCAGGAGCTGCTGGCGGAAGGTCTGGCCATGCAGGATCGGTTTGCCGCTGAGCCGGTCTATGCCAAAACGGGCAAGGGTTTTCTGAAGAGCGCGGGCGTCGAAGCCTTGCAGAGGATCAAGAAGTCCGCGCAACCGAAAGCGGGGTGAACCATGCCCGGGGTCCGAGCATGGCTGGCGGATTTCTCCTGGGCAATGGTGTGTGCGCAAAACGCGGCCCTGTGTGCGGCCAAAAACGCCCTTCACAAGCCAACGTCGGACGGCTATGCCCCCACGGAGCAGCTTTGGAACAGCCGCCACACCCAGCCGATGCCACTCGATGAAGCGGTGGAACTTTGCCGTCAATGCCATCGACTCGCGCCCTTCTGCTTCTACAACGGCAATACCTTTGCCTCGATCATCGCCGTGGTGATCAAGCGATTGCCCCTGCCGCCTCAGGAGGCTTTTGTCATCCGCAGTCTCGCCGGGCACATCGTGGCCGGGGTGGCGACCGACGAGGAGCAACGCGCCTTCCGCGAGTTTTGTGAGCAAATGCAGGGATGACATTTCGCGAGACATGCTTCAGGGAGCCTGCGCATACTTCCGCCACTGCGTCTCGATCCAGCCGGCGTCCGCGGGGCCGTCGAAGACCAGGAACCGGTATTTCGAGCCATGGGGTTTGCCGGGCTCGATGGACCAGTCGCCGCCCTGAGAGGGGGCGACGCACAGCTGGGGGTTCTTGGGATTGAGGCGCAGCGGCTGGGGGAAGCGGAAGTTCGACGGATGGATGAGCACGGCGATGCCGGCCGTGGCCCCTTCGATTTCGCCGCCCAGCCAGACCCAGCGGGCCCGGGTGCTGTCGCCCGTCTTTCGGTCATGGCCCTCGCTGGTGAGCATGCGCACCGCCTCGACGGCGTTCCACTCCGGGGCGCCGCGCACGCCGAGACCGCCGTAGTGGTATTCGGGCAGCTTGAGCGGCTGGTCGGTCGCGCAGGTCTGGGTGCTGGTGAGGTCGATGACGTTCGTGAGCGTACCATCGAGCGTTTCCTGAGCGACGCGCACCTCCCAGGTTTCGTTCAGCACCTTCTGCTCCTGCGTGCGGCTGTGATCGAGAAACACATGCTCGCTGACGAAGCCGCCGCCCTCCGCGCCGCCCCAGCTTTTCAACAGCCTGACAAAGCGCACCTCGGCGGGCAGCAAGCCGCCGCTTTTGGCATCCTTCTTGCCCATGTTCCAGAAGTCGGGGTGCGAGTCGCCGAACTCGGTCTTGGTCCAGGCCATCCAGATGCCGCGCTGCCAGGGATGGTCGGCCTGGTGGTTGCCGGTGACGCAGCGGCCGCTGGGGGTGTGGACGGGATGCAGGTGGGCGCCGTGCTGGAAGATCGGGTCCACGCCCGCGGGCACGTCGCCGGGCTGCATCTGATAACTGCAGATGGCCCTGCCGCCTGTGGCGAACTTCAGCACGTTGCCGGCGGGCGTGACAGTGATGTCCGCGGCCTGCAGGCAGGCGGCGGTGAGGAGGAGGCAGGGCCAGCGGGTCATGGCGAGGAAACGCAGGAAAGCTCAGTAACTCGCAGACTGGGTGAGCCGGCCGGCCTTGACGGCGCCGCCCTGCATCACGGCGAGGAGGTTGGCGCGGTTTTCCAGGATCGAGATGTCCTTCAGGACATCACCGTCGACGACCAGCAGGTCGGCGAGCTTGCCCGTTTCGACACTGCCGAACTCGTGGTCCCGGCCCATGATCTTCGCGCCGCCGAGGGTGGCGCAGCGGATCGTGTCGAGTACGCTGAAGCCGACATCCTTGACGAAGAAGGTCAGCTCCTGGGCGTAGGTGCCATGCGGGGTCCAGCCGAAGCCGTAATCGCCGCCGAGGCCGAGCGTACCGCCGGCGGCCAGCACGCGCCGGCAGCTCTCGATGCCGCCCTCGAGCGTTTCCTGGTGGCCGTCGATGACGCGCTGCGACAATCCAAACTCCCGGCCGCGCTCGACGCTGAACTTTTCGAAACCGAGCCCCGGGCACATCGGCACGTTGCGCTGCAGCAGCAGATCGAGGCATTCGTCGTCCAGGAAGGTGCCGTGCTCGATGCAGTCGTAGCCGGCCTTGAGCGCGTTCTTGATGCCCTCGGTGGCGCGGCAGTGGCCGGTGACCTTGAGGCCGTGGTTGTGGGCGGTCTGCACGACGGCCTGCATTTCGTCCAAGGTCATGCACAGCGTGTGGTGATCGTTGATGTCGGGCGAGGCGGCGTCGCCGGTGGGATACGTCTTCACCCATTCGATGCCGTCCTTGACCAGCTTGCGCACGGCCGCGCGGGCCTCGTCCGGGCCGTTGACGATGAAGACGATGCCTTCCATGCCGATTTTCCGGTAGTCGGGGTTCCAGTCCATCAGGCCGCCGGCCCCGCAGATCTCGCGGCCGCTGGTGCTGAGGCGCGGGCCGGGAATCATGTCCTCCTCGATGGCCTTCTTCATCCAGACATCGATGTTGTGCAGGCAACCGCCGCTGCGGGCGCTGGTGTAACCGCACTCGAGCGCGGTCCGGGCGTTGACCGCCGACTGCAGGGTGACGTACTCGACCGGATACTTGATGTCGAGGTCCTGCAGCTCGGTGACGTTGAAGTAGGTGAGGTGGATGTGCGCCTCGACCAGCCCCGGCAGGATCGTGCCGCCGCGAGCGTCGATGACACGGGCTTCCGCCGGAGCCGGCGGTGCCGTGGCGGCCGGTCCGGCGTACGTGATGAGGCCGTCGCTGACGATCACGCAGGCGTCGGCCACCGCCGGTGCACCGGTACCGTCGATGAGCTGGCCGTTGCGGATCAGGGTGGTGCCGGGCTGAAGCTTCATGGGCCAAGGCTAGCCTGGCGGCCGCGGCGGCGGATAGAACAAAAGCGGCAGGGCTTGGAACAGCGGCGACGTGTGCGGGGTGTGCCGCGGCAGACCTTCAACCGGGCATGTACTGGTGCCGGTAGCTGCCGGGCGTGGTGCCGGTGACCCGGCGGAAGGCCCGCGTCAGGTGGCTTTGATCGGCGAAGCCGCAGCGCTGGGCGATGGCGGCGATGGATTCACGCGTTTCCACGAGCAGCCGGCTCGCGTTTTGGAGGCGCAGGCGCTTCAGGTACTGCTGGGGCGGCAGTCCATACTCCTGGAGAAAGGCGCGCTCAAACGCGCGTGTCGACATGCCGGCGGCGCGGGCCAGTTCGGCATTGCCCACCGGCGTATCCAGGCTGCGCGTCATGCGCGCGAGCACGACGCCCAGGCGGAGGTCCGGGCGAGCTGCCAGCTGCTCGGGATCGAGCTGGCGCGTGATGCCGGCGGTGCCAATCGCACGACCGCGGGAGTCGAAGACGGGTCGCTTCGTCGTCAGGCACCACGCGGCGGTGTGATCGTAGCGGCCCACGCGCTCCAGCCGGTCGTGAAAACTGCGGCCGGCAAGGGCCGCCTCGTCGCCCTGGCGGAAGTGCGCGGCCAGGTGCGGGGGCGACAGGTCCTCGTCGGTCCGATCCAGCACATCGGCGGGATCGTTGAGGCCGTAGTTGCGCAGGAAGGCGCGATTCACCCAGAGGTAGCGGCGGCGCGCGTCCTTGACCCAGGCCTGGACGTCGGGCAGGGCGTCGAGCAGACCGCCCAGGGCTTCTGCGACCGCGGCGGTCAGGGCGGGGGACATGGGCGGCAATCGGTCACGGGTACAGCTCCGCCAACTCACGCAGCAACGGTTCGAGTTCGCTGAAAAAAGCGGCCTCTCCCTTGCCCGCCCGCTCGGCCTTGAGGGCTTCCAGGCGACGCTCCAGCGCGTCGCGCCGCGCGCGCTGGGCCTCGCTCAGGCGCGCTTCCGCCTCGCTCAGCACCAGCACGAGCTGGCCGGCGCGCGCTCCATCGACGGCAACACCCTCAGGCGCGGCCTGCGGCTGGGTGCCTTCAAACACCTCCGCGCGCGTGCCGGCGCCATCGCCATTGTCTTCCAGCAGGGCATGCTCGGTGGCGAGCCGGTCCTCGCCCTGATAAAACTCCGCGGCGCGCCGGCTGGCATGCAGGAAGGCCTCCAGCACCGAGACCTGCTGGTCCTGATCGAGGTCGGCCTCGGGCAGGCCGGCGATGGCCGGCGCGAAGTGTTCCCCGAAGCGCGCATAAAACACCTCGTCGCCGCCCTTGGTGGCCGTCACGATCGTGCGCTGCGGGCCGGCCAGCGGCTTGAGAAAGCCGCCACTCGCGGAGCCGGTGTGCACGAGGACCAGCTCGCGGCGCAGGGGTTTCAACCGTTCCGCCAGCCAGGCTGGCGTCAGGTCGGGACCGCGCAGGTTGAACTTGGCCTCGCGACCGTCGTAGGTCCCGTGACCGATCAGCACCAGCCAGAGCTGGCCCTGGTCCGACGCCACGGCCTTCTGCAACGCCGCTTCGAGCGCGGGCAGATCCTGCGTCTCCGCCGGTCCGCTGTGGCCGAGGCGAGTGAAGGTCGCGCCGGCTTGGTCGGCGGCCTGCTGCCAGGTGGCGGCCTGGCGCTCAAAGAGCGCGGCGTATTCCTCGGTGCCGGCCGCGCCCTGAAGGAGCAGCACCTCCAACGCGCGCGCCGGTCGGGCGATGGCCGAGGCCGTGCCGAGCAGGGTCAGCAGACCGATGCCAAATTGCAAAAGCCTCGTCGTCATGCCAGCCCTCCCTTCCGTCGCAGCAGCCATTCCGCGCCGAGCAGGCCGAGCAGCAAAACAAAGGCCCAGGGCGCATGCCAGAGCGGCTTGCTCAGCGTTTCCTGCACGGGCACCTTGATGGCGCGCAGCAGTTCCGGCAGCCGGCCCACCTCGTCCAGTTCGAGCAGGCGCCCGCCACTGGCTTCGGCCAGCTTCCGCAGGCCGGCGCGATCCGGTTCCAGGCGCGCCCATTCCGCCACCTCCGGCTGCCAGGCCCAGCCGCTGTGTTTGACCGCTTCCAAGGCCGGCAGGTTCTCGCCCGCGGCGCGGGTCGCGGTCGCCTGCACCCGCCAGGCGCCGGCCTGCTTGGGAAAGAACTCCGCCTCAAACAAGCCAGCCTCGGCCAGGCTCGGCTCGCCCGGCAGCCGCACCTTGGCGCCGTCGGGCCCGGCGACCTCGAAGGCGACGAGGGCGTCGTCCATGGGCCGGAAATCCGCCTCGCGCACGCGCATGGCCAGCCGGACGCTGGCGGCTTCGGGGGCGACCGCCAGTTGGACGCGATCGGGCACGTCGACCACCAGCCAGCGCAGCAGTTGGCGCCAGAAGCGCTCCTGATCCTTCATCGCCGCGGCATCGCTCAGGCCCCAGCGCCAGACATCGCCAATCGTCAGCGCCACGCTGCGGCCCTCGCCAAAGCGCTGGGCGACGAGCGCCGGATGCGTGGCCCCCTCGGTGGCCACGGTCGCGAGCACGCTGGCGCCGGGCTTGATCGAGAGCACGGGGTTGACCGAGTAAAAGCCGGGCATGGCGGCGAGCCGGCGCTCCTCCTCGTCCTGGCCGGCGCGCAGGCGCGTCCAGGGTTCCAGCCAGCCCTCGCGGCTGAGGCCGAGCCGGGCGTTGCGCACCGGTTCGACGGCGCCGACGCGGTCGAGATGCACCGGCAGCAGGCGGCCGACCGGGCTGTGTTCATAGCCCCCGGCCTGAAAGCTTTCCTGACCGCCGAGCATGAGCAGGGCACCGCCGCGTTCGGCGACAAAACGCTCGAGCAGGTTCATCTGCTCCTGCGTGAAGAACTCCGCCTCGAGGTCATCGATCACGACCGCGCGATACTCGCCAAAAAGCGCGTCGGCGCTTTTTGGAAAGCCATCGGACAGTTCCTTCGCGTCTTTCGTGCCCAGACGGATCAGCACCGGCTGGTCGTAGCGCTGGGCCGAGGCCTGGTCGCCAAAGCCGCGGAACAGTGGGTTGCTGCTCTCGCCCACCCGGCCGCGCCACTCAAACTTCGGCTCGCGCTTGGCGATGCGCACGAGCGAGGGCAGCTGCACCTCGGGATCGCCGGCGAGGGCGCGGCGGAGGAATTTGTACTCCCAGTTCGGCCGGCCGGAGACATAAAGCACGCGATAGGGGCCCTGACCGCGGTCGACGGCGACCAGGCGCTCGTTGTTGCCCCGCACGGTCTCCTGCAGCAGGCCGCGCCACTCGTCCTTCGCAGTCTTCGCCAACAGCGGGGCCTCCATCAGGGCGACGCGCAGGAAAGAGACGCCCGGCTTGGCCACCGGCACCTTCAGGCGCGCCACCGGCGGCGGCGCCGTCGCAACGACGCGCTGTTTTTCCGAGACGAGCACCCGGCCCGCGTCGTCGAGCACGGCGAGCGCGACCTCGCGGTTGTCGAAGCCGGTGGCTGTCCAGATGACGGTGAGCACGACCGGCGAGTCCTCGAAGGCGGTCTGGGTGACGGACACCTCCCGGAGCGCCAGGTCGGGCGAGGGGGCGCGCGAACCGACGAGGATGGGAAACACCGGCCGCGTCGGTTTTTCCTGCGGCCAGGCATCGGTGGCATTGCCGTCGGTGAACAGCACCGTGGCGGCCAGCGAGCGCCCGGCGGCCCCGCGTTCGAGCGTCTGCAGCGCCCCGGCCAGGTCGGAGCGCTGGCCGCGGAAGTCGAGCGAGGCAAAGTCGGCGACGCTGCGCAGGCGTTCGTCGGCGGTCAGGATTTTGACGCGGAAGAGTTCGCCCAACTCGCGCAGCCAAGCGGGCTCGTCGCCGCCCGCGCCGAGGGCGCGGCGCAGGGCGTCGGCACGGGTCGGTCCGCCGGCGGTTTCGGCGAGGTCGAGCGAGGCGCTGGTGTCGGCCACGATCGCGAGTTCATTGGCGCCGCGTTTCGGCTGTTGACGGAGCCAGCGCGGATCGGCGAGGCAGAGGGCGAGCAGGGTCAGGGCCGCCAGCTTGCAGAGCCCGGCGGCCGTGCGCCGGCCGCCGGCCAGCGGCGAGTGCCGGTAGCCACGCCAGAGCACGACAGCCCCGACCGCGATCACGACCAGCGTGATCCAGAGGCGTTCGGGATGTTGAAACAGGAAAGTCATGCCGGGGGACGGCGCTCAATCGCCACGGCCCAACTCCTGGTAATAGCGGCGGACGAGATCACGGAAGGCGGGAGGCACCGGGTCGCGGTCGACCGGTACGGTGCTGTTGCCGGCCTCGCGCTTGGCGAGCTCCTCGGCGACGCGGTTGCGCAGTTCGATGAGAGGTTCGACAATTCGCAGGGCAAGGTGATCGGACTGCGGCGCCGCGTCGTTGCGCTCGCGGCGCAGGGCCTGGGCGTTGTCGAGCACGCGCGCCGCCTCGTTGCGCAGCTCGGGCTGGCTGAGCAGCTCCTCGACGTTGCGCAGGCGGTCGCTCCAGCGCTCGTAGCCCTCCCCGGTGAGGGCGCCGCGGTTGGGAGCCTCGGCTGCGTCGTCAAAGAAAAAACCGCCCGCGCGGCCTTCGCCGCCACCGGCGCGCGGACTTTCGGCGCTCTCCCCTCGGGACCCCGGGCCTTGTTTCCCGGGCGTGGTCTGGCTGGCTTGTCCGGGCTGGCCGGCCATTGGACCCGGTTGGGCCGGCTGACCCGGCTGACCCGGCTGACCTGGCTGACCCGGTTGACCCGGTTGACCCGGTTGACCCGGTTGATCCTGTTGATCCTGTTGACCCTGTTGACCCTGTTGACCCTGTTGACCCTGTTGACCCTGTTGACCCTGTTGACC
>CBINON010000059.1:0-22353 GCA_966252325.1 uncultured bacterium
TCAAGCCGGTCAAAAAAGCCGCCGATGACGAGGAGAAATCCGGCAAGGCCGCAAAAGCGCCGCCGCCGCCGCCCCCGAGCCAGGAACCCCTGCGCCGGGTCGATTTCCCCGCCCTGCCGCACACCGTCCGCCTGCATTTCGCCGAACCCGGCGGCCTGGCCCCCGGCACGCGCGTCTTCCATGTCGCCCTCCAAGGAAAAACCGTGCTGGAGAACTTCGATCCCGCCCGCGAGGCCCCCGGCGGCACGCTGGTGCGCGAGTTCTGCGGCATCCCGATCGGCGCCGAACTGCGCCTGCGACTCACCGCCGCGCCCGGCTCGCAGGCACCGCCCGTGCTCTGCGGCATCGAGTTCGCCGCCGAGCCCACCGGCGCGGAATGAGCCGGATCGGCCCGAGAACAGGGATTGACGGCGGGGCCGCGACCCGTTAGGGAAGCGCTTCACGCATACATGGCCGCCGCTCCGGAATCCCGCATCCTGCTTGTCGACACCGACCCCGACTTCCTGGCTTGGGCCGCTGGACACTTGAAGGCGCCCAACGTCGTCATCGCCACCGCCGAACGCGCCGAGGAAGCGGTCGCCCTGTACCAGAGCAGTCCGCAGGACCTCGTCCTGGCCGAGGTGCGCCTGCCCGGCACCTCCGGCATCGAGCTGCTCAAGCGCCTGCGCCAAAACGATCCGAACGCCATGGTGATCCTCTTCACCGGCATCGCCAGCACCAGCCATGTCATCGAGGCGATGCGCCTCGGCGCCTACGACGTGCTCGGCAAGGAACGCCTGACCTACGAGCTGCGCACCGCCGTCGAGACCGCCCTGCGCTCCACCGAGGCCCGCCGCGTGACGCGCGCCCAGGCCACCGAGGCACCGGTCGATTCCCTCCAGGAAACCATCATCGGCCGCTCGCCGGCCATGCAGGAGGTGTTCAAGATGATCGGCCGCGTCGCCCGCTCCGACGCCCCCGTCATGATCACCGGCGAGAGCGGCAGCGGCAAGGAACTCGTCGCACGCGCCATCCACAAGTTCAGCGCGCGCGCCCAAAAGGACTTCGTCGGCATCAACATCACCTCGATCCCCGACAACCTCATGGAGAGTGAGCTCTTCGGCCATGAGAAGGGCAGCTTCACCGGCGCGGTCAGCCAGCGCGTCGGCCGCTTCGAGCAGTGCGACGGCGGCACCCTCTTCCTCGACGAAATCGGCGACATGCCCCTGGCGGTGCAGAGCAAGCTGCTGCGCGTGCTGCAGGAGGGCGAGTTCTGCCGCGTCGGCAGCAACCAGGTGCTCAAGTGCGACGTGCGCATCCTCGCCGCCACCCACAAGGACCTCGAAACCGCGGTCAGCCGCGGGGCCTTCCGCGAGGACCTGTTCTACCGTCTCAACGTCGTGCGCATCCACATCCCGCCGCTGCGCGAGCGCCGCGAGGACGTGCGCCTGCTGGCCGACTTCTTCCTGCGGCGGCAGTCGGCACGCCGCCGCGGCATGACGATGCGCTTCACCGACGACGCCCTCGCCCTGCTCGAGGCCTACGACTGGCCGGGCAACGTCCGCGAGCTGGAAAACACCATCCAGCGCGCCTGCGCCCTGTGCAATTCCGACGTCCTGCTGCCCTCCGACATCCCGCTCGGCAGCACCGGCGCCCGCTTCTCCAACGCCCACCCGGCGAACACCGTCACGCGCATGCGCGACGCCCTCAGCAGCCTGGTCCAGATCGCCGAGAGCAGCCCGGACATCGAACTCGTGCCCTGGGTCGAGCGCGAGCTCGCGCGCATCGCCCACCGCCACTTCGACGAAGACGACGACCGCGCCGCCAAGTTCCTCGGCATCAGCACGGCCAGCCTGAAGGCGCACCTGCATCACGCCGAACCCGCGGCGGCGAAAAAACCGACCGCCCGCAAGGCCAAGTGAATCCGCCATGAGGGTCCGCCCGTTCCTGCTCGGCCTGCTCGCAGCCACCGGAACCCAGGCCGCGACCCATGCCGTAAGCGACGACGCCGGACTCAGGACCACCCTGCGCTCCCTGCAGGCGGGCGACGTGGTGCGCATCGCCCCAGGCACCTACTCCAGCGGCCATCACCTCGAGGGCATCGCCAACCTCACCGTCGAAGGCCTCGATCCCGCCCAGCCGCCGCGTTTTGTCGGTGGCAGCACCGGCTGGCACTTCAGCCGCTGCCCCGGCCTGCGGCTGCGCCACCTCGTCGTCTCCGGCCAGAGCGTCAACGGTCTCAACCTCGACGAGGGCGGCCCGGCACAACCGCCCACCACCGGCGTGGTGCTGGAAAACCTGACCGTCGAGGACATCGGCCCCAGGGGCAACCACGACGGCATCAAGGCCTCCGGCCTCGCCGACCTCGTCATCCGCGATTGCCGCATCACGGGCTGGGGCGGCCAGGGCATCGATCTCGTCGGCTGCCACCGCGTGCGCATCGAGGGCTGCCGCTTCACCGGCAAACCCGGCTTCAGCGCCAGCGCCGGCATCCAGATCAAGGGCGGCAGTTCGGCCGTCACCGTCGGGAACTGCGACTTCGACGACGCCGGCGAACGCCCGCTCAACGTCGGCGGCTCGACCGGTCTCGAATTCTTCCGCCCGCCGGGCACCCGCCACGAGGCCAAGGACATCGTCGTGCGCGGCAACCGCATCCGCGGCAGCCTCTGCGCCGCCGCCTTCGTCGGTGTCGACGGCGCCGAGTTCTCCGACAACACCGTGCTGCACCCGCGGCGCTGGATCTTCCGCATGCTCCAGGAGACGCGCGCCGAGGGCTTCACCCCCTGCCGCAACGTTCTCGTGCGCGGCAACCGCATCGTCTTCCGCCGCGACCAGGTCACCGCCGAGGTCAACGTCGGCGACGGCACCGCCCCGGAAACCCTCCGCTTCGAAGGCAACCGCTGGTTTGCCGAGGATCGCCCGCAGGCCTCGCGCCCCAAACTGCCGGTCGCCGAAACCGAGGGCATTCACGGCGTGGATCCGCGTCTTTGATCGTCTCTTTTACCTTGCACCGGCGCCAAAGCGCGGCACTGTCGCCCTCCCCGTCGCCATCGCGACGTTGGGCACGGGGCGTAGCTCAGCCTGGTAGAGCGCTTGCTTTGGGAGCAAGAAGTCGTCAGTTCGAATCTGGCCGCCCCGACCCCCTCCCGCCAAGCCCATGTCCGCCCTCTTCGCCGCCACGTTGAACGCCTTCAAGGCGCAGGGTTGGGCCTACCAGGAAGTTCAGGGCCTGGAGGTCGTCGAATCCGTCTTTGAGGCGCATCATGCGAAAATCCCTGTGCACGTGCAGGTCTTTGGCGAGGCCGGCATTGCCAGTGCGGTGGCCACCGCCTCCCAGCCCGTGCCGGCCAGCCACCGCCTGCCGGTGTGCGAGCTGCTCATGCGCACCAACAAGGAACTCAACCTCGGCAACTTCGAGCTCGAATGGGACGAGGGCCGGGTCATGTTTCGCGTCAGCACGGTCTCCCCCCCGCACCGCCACGACGAGCGCGTGCTCGCCAGCCTCGTCCACACCGCCGTGGCGGAAATGGACCGCCTGACCCCCTTCCTCGGTGAAGTCTGCCGCGTTCCCAAGGGCGAATTGCCGCTGCTGCGCGTGGCCGACCTGCTGCGCCGCGAGGATCTGCTGCCGCCACCGCCCACGGAAGATTGACCCCCGCAGCACGCGGTTGCCTTTCACCGCGACGCCGTCCATCATGGCCGCGGCCTCCCGCAGTGCCCATGCGCTACCTGCTCCACGACCATCCCGCCTTCCCCGGACTGCTGTCCAAGGAGGATCTCTTCGTCCTGGTCGAACGCGGCGCCCTCGCACATGGCGATCTCTGCACCGACACCCTCACCCGCCGCGATCACACGGTGGGCGACGTCATCCGCGGCATGGTGCCCCC
The DNA here is from genome assembly GCA_966252325.1 of uncultured bacterium. Lineage (GTDB taxonomy): Bacteria > Verrucomicrobiota > Verrucomicrobiia > Verrucomicrobiales > Verrucomicrobiaceae > Prosthecobacter. The sequence continues at coordinate 3,867 of CBINON010000059.1, forward strand.
GCGCGGCCGCGCCGCGCGCATCTCACGCCCCGCCTACCAGGAAATCCGCGCCGACCTGCACGGCTTCGACATCCGTTCCGACGACACGGCGGACGCCCTGCCCGAGGATGAAGTCGACAACACCGACCCCGGCGATGCCGCGCTGTTCGAGGCGCATCCGTCCTGGCTGGCCTACACGGGCGGATTCGCCATGGCCACCCTGCTGATCGGGCTCGGCGTCTTCCTGCTGCCCTTCGGCGGCGAGTACTCCCTCATCCCCCTGCTCGCGGCGCTCGCCTGGCTGCTCGGCATCGCCCTCGCTCGCCACTCGACCGACTACCTGGTCAGCGAGGACCGCGTCGAAAAAATCTGGGGCCTGCTCGCCCGCAGCTCGCGCGAGGTGCGCATCTGCGATGTCCGCAACATCGACGTCCACATGCGCGGCCTGAAGGGACTGCTCGGTGTCGGCACCGTCGACATCTCCTCCTCCGGCGGCAGCGAGGTCGAGGTCAGCTTCCGCGATGTGCGCGGGGCCCACGAAGTCAAACAGCTTGTCCGCCAGCTGCAGCGCGACGCCAACCTGGAACGTTGAGCCGGGGCCTCAGGCCTGCGGCTCGCGACTCAGCAGGGGTTCAAACACAAACCACTGCTCCCAGTGCTCGCGCACGAAACCGTGCAGCAGCGGCAGCCAGCGCCGGCCCACCTCGTCGGCCCGCACGCGCTCCACGCCGTCGCAGAAGGGTTCACCGATGTGGATCCGGTAGCGCATCCGGCCGAGGCGGATCAGGAAGATCGGCCAGGCCGGCACACGGGCGATCTCCGCCAGCACCAGCGGCCCGCGCGGAATGCGAAAGCGCACGCCCTCGTGCACCATCTCCACCGCCGACACGTCAATGATGACGCGGTCGCCCTGAACCGCCACCGCCTCGCCCGCCTGCAGGCGCCGGCAGAGCTCGAGCCCCAGGTGGCTGGCCGATTCATTGTAATGGATGTGCAGCAGCGGGTTCTCGCGCGCAACGCCGCGCAGTTCGGCGGCCCGCAGCTCCTGCAGGCCCTCGCTGCGCTCGGGGGCGCGCACCATGTGCAGGGCGCGACCGAAGCGCTGGGCGAACACCGCGGCACCGAGATCGTAGTTGCCGCTGTGGATGGTGAAGACCAGCACACCGCCCGGATGGGCGCGCAGGGCGTCGAAGCGGGCCTTGTCGGTGATCTCCCATTCAACCTCCTCGCCGAAATGCAGGTGCCAGAGCCGGTCGAGGTAGGTCAGGCCGAACTGCAGGAAAACCCGGTAGGAAGCCGCGGCATTGCGCAGGCGGCCGAACTCGGGGCGCAGCACGGCCAGGTTGGCGCGCACCGCCCGGCGCGGCACCCGCGCCAGCAGCCAGATCAGCAGGGTCACCGGCCGGGCCAGCAGCAGGCAAACCGAACGCGGCAGCACGCGCATCCAGAACAGCAGGAACCGCGTCAGAAAGGCGCCATGCAGCCCCCTGGGTACTGCGGCGGTGTCGCCGGCTGGCTTGGCCATGCCGGTCAGCGCGAGGTTTTCAGCAGTTCCGACAGCGGCACCAGCTCGCCATCCGGCGCCTCGGGCTCGAACTCGCCGCGCGCGCGCTTGCGCTCCTCCTCCTGACGATCCTTCTCCTCCTGCTGGGAGCGACGCTTGGAATCGCGCTTTTCCTTCTGCGTCGACGGCGTCATCTCGATGAAGGTCGAGGACGAGGTCAGGTCCTTGATGCGCGGATACTCCTCGTCGAGCGAGGCGATCAGGGCGTCATCAAAACCGCGCCAGACCGTGAAGATGCCGTCGGTGATCGGCCGGTCGATGACCACATGATCGACGACCACACCGTTGACCATGGTCATGAGGATTTCACCCTGGCGCAGGCGCGTCACCAGCTCCAGCGAGTTGGTGCCCTTGAAGTCGAGCTTCATCGCCACCCCCTGGGTGCCGTCGTCGGCCGGGAACGGATGAAAGGCGGCGAGGCTCTGCGTGCTGAACTCGGGGATGATCTTGAAGAGCATCGGGCGCCCCTCAACCGTGCGGCGGAAGACGGTCTTCTTCGAGTCCATGTCGTTGCCCTGCGAATGCACGGTGATGACGACCTTTTCCTTGGAGTTGCTGGCGCAGGCGGCAAGGCCGAGCGCGAGGGCGGACGCGAGCAGGAGGCGGAGCATGCGCCAGCAAAGCCGGGCTGGGGGCTTTTGCAAGGACCGGGGCACGGGGCTTTTCCACCGCCGCGCGAGAAGATGTTTGTGTTTGCCCGTCACTCCGTCACAATGCTTGCGCTGCTTCGCCGCCGTGTCCACCGCGCTCCCAGATGACGAACCCACGATGATCACCGGCAGGGGGCCGGTCATCAGCGACGACCTGCCGACCATGGCCACCGCCGCGCCGGCGCCGACCGTCACGGGCGGCCTGCAGGAGGACTGGCTGGACGGCAAGTTCCGCCTGCTCGACCAACTCGGCGAGGGCGGCTTCGGACTGGTGTACCGGGCCGAGCAAACCCAGCCGATTCACCGACTCGTCGCGGTCAAGGTGCTCAAGGCCGGCATGGACACCCGCCAGGTCATTGCCCGCTTCGACACCGAGCGCCAGACCCTCGCGCTGATGGAGCACCCGAACATCGCGCGCGTGCTCGACGCCGGCACCACCGCGCGCGGCCAGCCCTACTTCGTCATGGAGCTGGTGCGCGGCCGCTCGATCACCCGCTACGCCAGCGAAAAAAGCCTCGGCCTGACCCAAAAGCTCGAGCTCTTCATTCCGGTCTGCCTCGCCGTCAATCACGCCCACCAGAAGGGCATTATCCACCGCGACCTGAAGCCGTCGAACGTCATGGTCATGGAGGAGGACGGCGCGCCCACCCCGAAGGTGATCGACTTCGGCATCGCCAAGGTGCTCGAACAGAAGGACGCCCGCCAGACCCTCGCCACCGGCCTCGACCAGTTGGTCGGCACCCCTGGCTACATCAGCCCCGAGCAGATCGAGTTCGGCAGCGCCCACGCCGACACCCGTTCCGATGTCTACGCCCTCGGCTCGATCCTGCTCGAACTGCTCACCGGCAAGGGCCTGGTCAGCCCGATGGACATCGCCCACAAACCCATCCACCTCATCCTGCGCGATCAGGTCGAACTCGACCCGCCGCGGCCGAGCTCGCGCGAGCCGGAACTCAGGGGCGACCTCGACTGGATCATCCTCAAGGCCCTCGAACGCGACCCCGCGCGCCGCTACGGCAGCGCCGGTGACCTCGCCGACGACCTGCGCCGCTTCCTCCACCACCAGCCCGTGCAGGCGCGCCCGCCGAGCCGGCGCTACCTGATCGAAAAGTTCGTTCGCCGCCACCGCGTCGGCGTCGCCGCCGGCCTCGCCATCGCCTTTGCCGTGCTCGCCGGCGGCGTCACCAGCACCGCCCTCTACGTCGAGGCCGAGCACAACCGCGACCTGTTGCGCCGCTCCTACTCGCGCTCCGACGAACAGATGGCGCGCCAGCTCACCGAGCGCACCGACTACCCGGAGGCGGTCGCCTGGCTCTGCCGCGCCCTGCGCACCGACGCCGCCAACACACTCGCCGCCACCAACCTGCTGACCCTGCTCCAGCACGTTCACCTGCTGCATCCCGCCACCCCGGAACTGGCCATGGCCGACGATGTCACCAGCACGCGCCTGGTCGCTCTCAGCCCGGCCAGCCGCCGCCTGCTCGCGGTCGGCACCGCCGCCCCCGCCGCCACCGGCAGCCGGCGCGACCTGCTCAGCCTCTGGAACCTCGACACCCTCGAGCGCGCGGACCAGCCGCTGGCCAGCGGCGCGCGCGCCACGGCCCTGATGCTCAGTCCCGACGGCAGCCTGGCCGCCCTCGCCCGCGATGATGGTCAGGTCGAACTGGTGGATCTCGCCAGCGCGCGCCATTTGCCGCTGCAGCCGCGCCTGCCCGGCGCCGCCCTCTGCCTGGCCCTCTCCGGCGACGGCCAGATCCTCGCCGCCGGCGGCGAAGGGGGCAGCCTGCAGTTCTGGGACCTGCGCCGACCGGAGACGCCCGCCGTCGTCCTGACCGATCCCGCCCTGGAGGGCGAGCCTGTGCAGGTGATCGCGCTCGACCTGTTCGGCACCCTCGCCGCCACCGGCAGTCCCATCGCCGGCGGCACTGGCGGCGGCCGCGCCCTGGTCTGGGATCTGCTGGAGCAAAAGGCGGCCGGCGACGCCTTCGAAACCGAGCAGGGCATCGCCGCCCTCGCCCTGCATCGCGAGCAGGAGATGCTCGTCGTCGGCCTGCATTCCGGCCTCATCCATGTCGGCAATTTCCGCGCCCAAACCGAACTGCTGCCGCCGCTGGTGCATCCGGGCGCCATCCTGAGCCTCAGCCTCAGCCAGGACGGCGGCGTTCTGCATGTCGGCGACGGCCAGGGTTACCTGCACGGCTGGGACCTGCGCGACGGTCGCCCCCTGCATCCGGCGGAACGCCATGATGGCGAGATCATCACCACCCACCTCGCCCCCGGCGCCGGCCTGGTGACCGCCGTCTCCCGCCACGGCGAGGTCCACGTCTGGGACAGCCGCAACGGCAACCGCACCCGCCTGCGCCTGCCTCACAACATCGCCGAAGCCGGCCTCAGCGCCGATGGTTCGCAACTCGTGGCCGCCCCCGCCCTGCGCCCGCGCCTGCAGGTCTGGAGCATCCACGAACGCATGACCACGCGCCGCTGGCTGGCACCGGAGACGGACGAAACCTTTGCGCCCAAGCCACCCGCCACGGAGCCGCCCCAATCCCTCGCCGACAGCCGCCTGCTGACCGCCTGCCAAAGCGGCCGCTGGTTTGCCGCCACCGGCCGCGACGGCAGCGTGCGCGTGCTCGACGACCAGTGGCGCACCCGCTGCCGCTTCGAACATCCGCCGGCGGTCGGCGCCGTTGTCGTCTCCGAGGACGGCCGCCTCGCCGTCAGCTCCGGGCGCGACCAGCAGATCCTCTTCTGGAACGCCACCACCGGCGAACCGCTCGGCATTTCCATCCGCCTGAAAACCTTCGTGCCCGGGCTGGCGCTCAGCCCCGATGGCCGGCGCCTGGTCACCCTCACCGACGACGGCGAAATCCGCGTCTGGGACACCGCCACCGGCGACTGCCTGACCCCGGCCATCCGCCAGGGCCGCAACATCCGCCGCGTCGCCGTCTCGGAGGATGGCAGCCGCCTGCACTTCCTCGCCGACACCGAAGGCTGGTTCTCCCTGCCCATGCCCCCCGAACCCACATCCCTGCCCGAGTGGTTCCTGCGCCTGGCCGAAGCCCTCGCCAGCCGCCGCCTCAACGACGAGGGCAAGTCGCAAACCCTCGATCCCGCCGAAGTCCAGGCCGCCCTGCAAGCGGTACCGGCCGCGACCGGCACCACCGACGCCCTCGCCCGGCGCTGGGCCGCCTGGCTGCTGGCCCGCCCCGCCGAACGCCCGCTGTCACCGCAGGACGATGAACCGCTGGCCGACTACGCCCGCCGGCTGGCGGAAAGCACCGAACCCACCGCGCTCGCCGAGGCCTCGCGCTTCAGCCAGTGAACCGGCGCCGCCTTGCATCCGCCAGCGGGCAGGGCTAGAGGGAGGCGTTCATGACCGACTTCGTCAGCATCCTCACGGTCGTCCTGCCCGTCTACCTGACCATGGGCGCCGGCGCCGCCGCCCGGCATGCCGGCATCCTGCCCAAGGAGGCCGATGCCGGCCTGATGAAACTCGCCGTCACCCTGCTGACCCCCTGCCTCATCCTCAGCCGCGTCGTCGGCAACCCCTCGGTCATGCAGCCCCTGCCCGTCCTGCTCGCCGCCGGGCTCGGCTACGCGCTGGTCGCCCTCGGCATCGCGGCCTCCTACTTCGCCGCGCCGCTCATCGGCCTGAAAAAACACGAGGGCCGGCGCACCTTCGCCGTCTCCTGCGGCCTGCAAAACTACGGCTTCGTCGCCATCCCCATCGTCACCGCCCTCTTCCCCGACTCCGGCACCCTCGGCGTGCTCTTCACCTTCACCCTCGGCGTCGAGCTCGCCTGCTGGACCGCCGGTGTCGGCCTGATGACCGGCCTCGGCAAGGCACCCTGGCGACTCGCGGTCAACCCGCCGGTGCTTGCCATCCTGCTCTCGCTGGTGCTCAACTTCAGCGGCCTGCACACCTGGATGCCCGGGGTGCTGCGCAACACGCTCGACATGATGGGCGCCTGTGCCGTGCCGCTCGCCGTGCTGCTCATCGGCGCCTCGATCTACGATGTCTGGGGCCAGGAAGCCGTGCGCTGGTCGGTCGCCCTCTTCGCTCCCGTGCTGCGCCTGGCCCTGCTGCCGCTCGCCTTCCTCGCCGCCGCCGCCTGGCTGCCGGTCTCCACCGAACTGAAAAACGTGCTCGTCATCCAGGCCGCCATGCCCAGCGCGGTCTTCAACATCGTCATCGCCCGCCACTACGGCGGCCACGCTCCCACCGCCGTGCAGGTGGTGATCGCCACCACGGTGGTCAGCCTGGCCAGCACGCCGCTGGTGCTGGCCTGGGCACTGAAGCATCTCTGAGGCCGGGCCTCAGCGGGCCAGCACCTCGCGCAGCAGCTCGATGCAGCGGCGGTTCTGCGCCATCGTGCCGACGGAGATGCGCACCCACTCCGGCAGCTTGTAGGCCGCCATCGCGCGCACAATCACCCCGCGCTCCATGAGCGCCTTGAACACGGCATTGCCGTCGCCCACCTTCACCAGCACGAAGTTCGCGTAGCTCGGGATGAACTCCAGGCCCATCGCGGCAAACTGCTCCTGCAGGTAGGCGCGCCCCTCGTCGGTCAGGTCCTTGGTCTTCGCCTGGTGCGCCTCGTCGAGCAGGCCCGCGAGCGCACCGGCCTGGGCGACCAGATTGACGTTGAACGGCTGGCGCGTGCGCTGCAGCACGTCGACCAGTTCCTTGTTGCCGAGACCGTAGCCGACGCGCACGCCGGCCAGGCCCTGGATCTTCGAGAAGGTGCGCAGGATGATGACGTTGCGGCCCTCGCGCACGTACTTGAGCGTGTCCGGCGGGTTGTCGAGGAACTCGTGGTAGGCCTCGTCGAAGACGACGACGACATGCTCCGGCACCTTGTCCATGAAGCGGTCGATCGCCTCCTGGCTGACCAGCGTGCCGGTCGGGTTGTTCGGGTTGGCGATGAAGATCTCCTTGGTGCGCGGCGTGATTGCGGCGGCCATGGCGTCGAGATCATGCACGTAGCCGGGATCCTCGACCTCGATCGTCTCGGCGCCAAACACCTTGGCCATCAGCTTGTAGACCAGGAAGGCGTGCTTGGCGGTGATGATGTTGTCGCCCGGCTGCAGGAAGGCATGGCCGATGAACTCAATGATCTCGTTGCTGCCGCAGCCGACAATGACATTGCCCATCTCGAGGCCGAACTTCGAGGCCAGGGCGTTGCGCAGCTTCCAGGAGGCGCCGTCCGGATAGAGATGCACCTCCTCCACCGCCCGTTTCATCGCCTCGACCGCCTTCGGCGAGGGCCCGATCGGGTTCTCGTTCGAGGCCAGCTTGATGATGTCCTCGGGCCGCAGGCCGAGCTCGCGCGCGACATCCTCAATGGGCTTGCCGGGTTCGTAGGCGACGAGGTCTTTGAGCTGCGGGTTGGCGTGATTCCAGATGGACATGGGGATGGGGGCGGAAAGCGTTTCTTTCCACCCGGAAACGCGCGCTGGCAAGCGTTTGGATGCGCCCGCGGACGCCTGCCGTCAGGGCAGCTTCGAATACTCCTCCCAGGCCTCGGCGATCTTCGCCGCCTTCTCGTCGCCGGTGTGGAAGATGAAGCGGTGGCGCAGGCTGACCTTGTCGCCCTTCTTCAGGGTGAAGGCGCCGGTCTCGGAGGTCTTGTCGAGCGACTGCAGGCCGAAGGGATTGGCGGTGAACAGGCCGTAGGTGCGCACGTGCCAGGGGGTGGGATGGCGGAAGCTCTTCGGGTGGTTGAGCATGGCGACACCGACGTGGGCGCCCTTGACGGTGCCGTGGTAATCGACCCACTTGGCGCGCTTGGCCCAGGCGTCGGCATCCTTGTGGCCCTCGCTGGTGATGATGTGACCGGTGCCCTTGCCTTCCTTGCCCTTGTCGACCGCCATCTCCGACGGCACGCGGATGCTCAGGCCCGAGTCCTTCTTGTCATCCACCAGGGTGTCTCCCTCGGTGGCCACCAGCTCAATGTCGATGTCAATGACGCGGCTGGAGCCCTTGTCGATGAAGGTGTGGCGGCGGATCTCCTCGAGGATCTTTTTGCCGCTGGCATCGACATGGTCGGAGACGGCGGTGAGCACGGCCGTCTGGCCGTCCTTCATCTCGGTGAAGCTGCGATGCTTGATGGCGCCCAGATGCTTGACGCGCTCGGCGGTCTTTTCACTCGGCTTCTCGCCAAAGGTCATGCGCTCGGCCCAGGTGTCGTAGCCGCCGATGTTTTCATGGCCAAAGCACAGGCCGCGATGGTGCGGGTGATCGTGCTGCTCGCCGTCCACCGTCTTCATCGGGTAGGAGCGGGTCATGTCGGTGCCATCCGGACCGATGATCGGCCAGAGGTAGGGCTTGTTGGCCTGGTCGACCACGTATTCGGTGAAGAACTTGCCGTCGAGCTTGACGACCGCGCCGCCGGTCGCGGTCTTCTCGATCGTGAAGGTGCCGGCCTGGACGGAGGCGGCGAGGAGGGCGGCGAGGGCGAGGTGGAGCTTCATGAGGTGCGGAAAAAGCACGGACAAGAACGCCTGCGCAAGCCCGTTTCTTCCCCCTTCCCGTCCGTCATGAAACTTCTGTCCTGTCTTTCCCTCCTCCTGCTGGCCACCGCCGCCCACGCCCAACTGCGTTCCGATGGCGCCACCGCCTCCTTCCGCGGCAGTCTGCCACCGCAGCCGGTCGCCGCGCTCTCCGCCGAACAGGAGGCCGCCCTGGAAAAGGAGCTTGCCGCGCTGACCGCCGACTTTGCCGCCGTGAAAAAACATCCGCGCGCCGCCGATGCCGACATCCTGCTCAAGGCCGTGCGCTACGCCCTCGACTTCGACGAGTGGTACGACAAGAAGGCCGAGGACGGGATCAAGAAGGCGCAGAAGCTGCTGACCGAGGCACGCGCGCGCATCGACGGCCTGAAGAAGAACCGCACGCCCTGGCTCGACGGCGCCGGTTGGAAGGTGCTCGGCTACTACTCGCGGCTCGACGACAGTCCGCAGCCCTACGGCGTCGAGATTCCCGAAGGCCTGCGCCTCGGCCAAAAGCCGGTGCCGATGTGGATCTGGCTGCACGGCCGCGGCGACACCGCCACCGACCTGCACTTCATCGCCGGCAAGCTCGGCAGCACCAAGCCCGGCCAGTTCCAGCCCAAGGGCACGATCGTCATCCACCCCTTCGGCCGCTACTGCAACGGCTGGAAAAGCGGCGGCGAGGTCGATGTCTTCGAGGCGCGTGACGACGCCATCGCCCGCTTCAATGTCGACCGCGACCGCATCGCCCTCGCCGGCTTCAGCATGGGCGGCGCCGGCGCCTGGCACCTGGGCGCGCACTACCCCGACCAGTGGGCCTGCGTGCACGCCGGGGCCGGCTTTGTCGATGTCAAGCGTTACCAGAAGCTGACGCCCGAGAAGATGCCGGTCTGGTACGAGCAGAAGCTCTGGGGGTTTTATGACGTGCCCGACGCCGCGCGCAACCTGCTCAACGTGCCGCTGGTCGCCTACAGCGGCGAGAACGACGGCCAGCGCGACTCCGCCGCCTACATGGAGGAGGTGCTCGCCGGCCACGGCCTGAAGCTCAGCCACCACATTGGCCCGGGCATGGGCCACAAGTACCACCCCGAAGTCCTCAAGACCGTCCAGGCCGAGATCGAGGCCGCGGTCGCCAAGGGTCGCAACCGCTTCCCCGACGAAATTCACATCCAGGCCAAAACCCCGCTCTACGGCCGCGTCCACTGGCTCAACCTGCACGGCCTTGAGGAGAGCTGGAAAGAGGCGCGCCTCGACGCCCGGGTGACCAGCGGCCGCAGCATCGAACTGACGACCCAAAACGTCAGCCGCATCGTCCTCTACCCGCCTCCCCAGGCGCGCGCCGGCGGTCGCCAACTCGATCTGGTCGTCGATGGCACCAAGCTCAGCGTCGCCCTCGGGCCGGTGCTGCCGGCCTTCGAAAACTTCCACCAGCCCGGCCCGCGCCTGCCCAACTCCGGCGGTGCCTTCATCCGCCTGGTCAAGAAGGACGGCCGCTGGACCGAACACGGCCCGACGCCCTTTGCCCACACCGGTCCCGAAGGCGGCAAACCCTCCTCGCATCCCGGCCCGATGGACGCGGCCTTCCTCAAGCGCTTCCTCGTCGTCCTGCCCGACGGCAAGTCGTCGCACCCGCAAATCGACGCCTGGGTGCAGGCCGAGTCGGCGCACTTCCTCCAGCGCTGGCGCAGCCTGATGCGCGGCGACGCCCGCGTCGTCAAGGCTTCCGAACTCGGCGATCCCATCGCCGCCGGCCAGACCCAGGGCCTCATCCTCTGGGGCACACCGGAGTCGAACTCGGTGCTCAAACAACTGCTGCCGTGCCTGCCGCTGAAGTGGGACGCGCAGACGCTCGCCCTCGCCGGCCAAAGTCACGCCGCCGCCACGCACGTGCCGCTGCTCACCTACCCGGCCCTCAACTCGGCCGGCTTCGAAGCCGTGCTCAACAGCGGCCTGACCTTCCGCGAAGCCCACGACCGCACCAACTCCCTGCAGAACCCCAAGCTGCCCGACTGGGCCATCCTCAATGTCACCCAGCCGCCCAGCGCCGAAAGCGCCGGCAAAGTCGTCGCCGCCGACTTCTTCGACGACCTCTGGCAGGTGAAGCCCGCAGGCCGCTGAGCGGACATCGAAAAAAACTCACGCCAAGGCGCCAAGCAGACCCCGGTCTTCTTGGCGCCTTTGTGTGAGCCACTGACAGATGAGGTGCTGGCATGCCTTGTGAAGCATTGGCCGCAAAAGAGCGCAAAGAACGCAAAACCCTGAGTCTGCCTTGGCTCTCCTTGGGTTCTTTTGCGGCTGAAGCTGTTCTCCTTCTGCGAAATCTGCGGACCGTCTGGGTTGCCGGCGGGGACCGGACGAGGTGGCAGAGCGAAGGAGGACCTCCGCACGAGGGCACTGCGCGCAGTCGCGGGCTCGCCCGACTGCTCGTCGCCTCCTGTTCTTGGCCCTGCGCTCCATCCCCTCAGAATCAGCGTCGCAGCAGCGGTTGCCAACCCGGTTCGGAAGCTGAGAACGCTTCACGCCAAGACTGCCGCGCCCTTCGTGGCTTCCCCTTCCTGCCCTTTGTTGGCGTGGCCGTCCATGATGCCAACTCGCCACTGCACAGATCTTAAGGCAAAGAATGCATTTACATCACACGCTATATGAATATAATTCCTACATGGATAGCCGAATTCATTTCTTTTATCAAACCCACACCATTCACTCGTGGAGCCGAGGCTGGATCTCCATCTCATGGCTGACAGCCCTTGTCACGGCACTGCTGTTCCTGGCCCAGACCGCACAGGCCGTCCCACCCGCCCTCCGGAAGGACACCGCACTGCCACGCATCCGATTGACTACCCCGACCGCCGCCCGGCTCAGCGAACTCAACCCCATTCGGATCACCGGTCAGGTCAACGACAACGATAGCTTGGCCTGGCTGGAGGTCCGTCACAACGGCCAGCCGGTTCCCCATGAGCACACCCCAACGGACTCGACAAATCGCACCTGGAAATTCAACGCATCCATTCAAGCCCTGAATGGCTCCAACACCCTCTGCATCTCCGCGAGGGACCGCTCCGGCAACACGAAGCAACACACGCATCACTTCCACTTTGAGGCACGATACTTTCTGACCGTCGACCAATCGAACTACACCTCCCCCGAAAACGCGGGCACTGTGACCGTCAGCGGCAGCAAGCCCGACGATGTCCGCCCAATCATCCTCAACTCGGTGCCGGGGTACAGCATCAAGGCCGGTGCCAGAATCCGGCTCACGGCGACGGCCCAGCGAGGCTACCAGTTTGATTACTGGGGGTATTCCGGATTCACCCCGCTCAACAGCGAGTCGTTGTTTCGGGAGATGCATCTCATCATGCCCGAGCGAGACATCTGGGGCATCACGGCCTATTTCTCCGCCAATGAATGGCTGACCAAAACTGAGGACACGTTCGACATCGTCCCTGAGCAATCCTCCAACACCCTGCACTTCTCCGGCATCCTCAGCCCCGGAGAACTGGACCGCCTCAACACCGGCATCTGCCACCTCACCCTCAACAGGAGGACGGGAACCTTCAGCGGCAGGATCCAACTGGGTGACCTCGGCACGACCGCGTTTGCAGGCGAAAAAGGCAATTCATTTGAGCCTTTCTGGATCAAAACCCGGTCGGGCTTTCAAAACCACCTGCTCTACAAGGGGCGCAAGGTCACTCTGGAGTTCTCAGCACCCAACCTGATTTATGCGACCGTCGCGTCAGAAGGTACGCATGTCTGTGGAGGCGCCCTGTCTTGCCCCATTTACAGCAGCGACCATCCAGTTCCCGAGGAAATGCTCGTGCCCGCCCCCTGGGACGACGATGCCTACCCGCGCGGCGGCAGGAGCCAGCCTGGCTATTACACCAGCTTCATCAATGTGGGTGCTCGAAATGTCTCGCACCCCAAAGGCACGGGGTTTGTCGCTGCCACCCTGTCCAAGTCCGGTCGTGTCCGGCTTGCGGGAACCCTGCCTACGGGCACGAACTTTCTCGCCTCCGACGACCTCCGATCAGGCGATTTTTATGAAGGACAAATTGGCCTGCACACCGTGCTTGCCAAAGCACGGGGGCACGCGACCCAAGACATTTTGACCGGAGCGCTCGGCATGTCGGACGGATCCCTGTCCGTGGATGCCCGCTGGTTTCGCAGTGCAGCCACCAAGGCCGAGGTCGCCGATTACGCCTCCGGCTGGCCTGCAAGCTTGCGAGTGATGGGCGAAGGTCAACTCTACGACACCTCACGCCCGCTCCAACTGATCTTCGGAGCCAACGATTCGGATCCCATTGACGGCAACATGAGCCTGTCCATCCGCCCATCGTTCGAAACCTTCTACTTCAACGTGAACCGGAATGCCGTGCGCCTGCTGCCAGACTCCCCCCGAGGCTTCTCCATCCAATTTGACAGGCTGACGGGCAGATTCCAAGGCACCTTCATCAACGAGCAGGATTCCCGCCCCACCCGGCGGGCCTTTCAGGGCATCATCGTGGACGGCTTTGGCAGTGGCTTCTACCATTACAAACCCCCTAACGAGTTCAGCGTGAATTCAGGATGGATTAACGTAGGCTCCTGACATCTAGCACCCTCCGGCAGACGAAGCTCGCAGGAACCTGAGAAAACTCACGCCAGGGCGCCAAGCCGCAAAAGGAATGAGGAGACCGCGGTCTTTTTGGCGCCCTTGCGCCTTGGCGTGAGCCCCCTCCCAACCCGGCGCCTTGAAGACGGCCCTCCAGCGGGGCCGCCACCCGCGCCGATCTCACGGCCGCCCAAGGGCCTTGCGCACCGCCTCAAGCGTCGGCGTCAGATCGCCGCCGAGGGCGGTGTCGCGATGCAGCACCCGGCCGTCCTCGTCGAGCACGGCGATCAGGTTGGAGTGCGCCAGGAAACCCTCGTTCCACTGGTACTGGAAATCGAGCAGCACCGCCGCCTCGCGCACCACCGGATCGGGCGCGGTGAGGAAGGTCCAGCGCTGCGGCGACATCCCCCGCTCAGCCATGGCCTCGCGCAGGCGCGGCGGCTGGTCTTGCCCGGGATCGATCGACAGAAAGACGAAGCCGGCGCGGTCGGCCTCGGCGCCGAGCGCGGCCTCGATGCGCTGCAGGTCGGCCAGGGTGCGCGGACAGGCCGACTGGCAGCGGGTGAAGCCCAGGCTGAGCACGCGCACCCGGCCGCGCAGACCGGCCAGCTCGGTGCGCCGCGAATCCTGATCCAGCCAATCGCCCGCCAGATCGTAAAGCTGGGTCACCGCGCCTGCCGCCGCCACCGGCGCTGCCCGCCGCGGTGCCGCCGTGCGGAAACCCAGACTGCCGACGCAGTAATGGCCGCGCAGGCTGGCCCGGAAGGCGTAGCGCATGTAGGCGGCATAATTGCCGGGATCGGCCGCCAGCAAGGAGGCACCGCCGCAGAACAGGTCGCGCTGCGCCGCGCCATCGCCGCGGCCATCGCCGACCAGCAGGGTGGCGTTGAAGTCCTCGACCCATTCCCAGACCTGCCCGTGCAGGCCGCGCACGCCATGGACATCCACCGGTGCCTGCTGCACCGCTGCCGGCTGCTTCGTGGCCGGCGTCGAATACCATTCCAGCAGCACCCGCAAAAACTCGGGGTCCTTGCTGGCGTCGGCGCGACGCCCATCGGCCCGCGCGGCAAACTCCCATTCGTCCTGGTCGGGCAGCCGTCGCCCCTGCGCGGCGGCGTAGGCGCGCGCGGCATGCCAGGAGACATGGGTGACCGGCGCGTCCGGCAAGGCCTGGCCGAGTTCGAGATCGCCCGCCCAGTGGCGCAGGTAGGCGGCATCCGCCTGCGCGGGCGACACCCGGCTGCGCCGCCACTCGGGGTGACGGCTGACGAAATCGAGATACTGGGCGTTGGTGACCGCGTGGATGTCGAGCTGGAAGGGCGCCACCCGCCGCGGCTTGGCCTCGCGGGCATACAGCGGCGTGTAGCTGCCGCCGGGCAGGGCGACCATGCCCGCGGGCGGTTCTTCCGCGGCAGCGACCGCAGTCAGTGCCATGCAGAGCAGGCAGGCCGACAAAAAGACGTGCATGACAACAGGCTCAGGGATGACTGCCCGGCTTCGGCAGGCCGGCGGCGGCGACCTTGCTGCGCACCCTGGCGACCTGTTCCGGCAGCACCTCGGTGCCGGCATTGTTCCATTGGCTGTAGACGTAGGTCAGCACGCTGGCGACCGCCTCGTCGTCGAGCCCGAGCTGGGGCATGACACTGTCGTAGACCTGGCCGTTGACCGTCACCTTGCCCTGCAGACCGTGGATCACGGTGGCAATGGCGCGCTCGACATCGGCATTCAGGTAATCGGCGGCGGCGAGCGGCGGGAAGGCCTGGGGAATGCCCTGTCCTTCCGGCTGGTGGCAGGCCATGCAGACCGCCGAATAGAGCGTCTTGCCATGGGCGATGCGCTCGGCCTTGGAAGCCGCCGGCGGCCGCGGCTGGCCGGCCTGGGCGATGTTCTGCACGGCCCCACCCTCGAGTTGGTAAATGCGGTCATCCTGCTTGCCGGAGTAGACGAGCCGATCCTCCGAACCGCTCACCTTGAGCATGGCGACCGCCCCCTTGTTGAAGGCGCGGAAAATCGAGTGATCGACCAGCAGGTAGGTGCCGGGCACGTCGAGGGTGAACTCGGCCATCGCGGAACCGCCGGCCGGGATCAGGGTCGTCTGCACCTGGTGCTGGTTGGGCTTGATCCCGCCCTCGGTGTACACGGTGTCGAAGATCTCGCCGATGACGTGGAAGGAGGAGACCAGATTCGGCCCGCCGTTGCCAACAAACAGGCGCACGCGCTCGCCCACCTTGGCCTGGCCGGCGTTGTCGCCCGCCATGGCGCCGACCGCGCCGTTGAACACCACGTAGTCGGGCTGCTCGGCCAGGGCCTTCTCCATGTTGAAGGGCTGCAGGCCCGCCTCGCCGTGCTTGCCCTTGGTGTAGAACTCCGACTGCATCACGTAGAACTCGCGGTCCACCGGCGGCAGCCCGCCGATTGGCTCCACCAGGATCAGGCCGTACATGCCGTTGGCGACGTGCATGCCGACCGGCGCCGTGGCGCAGTGGTAGACAAAGAGCCCGGGATTGAGCGCCTTGAAGGAAAACACCGAGGTGCGCCCCGGCGTGGTGAACGAGGCCGCCGCACCACCGCCCGGGCCGGTCACCGCGTGCAGGTCGATGTTGTGCGGCATCTTGCTGTCCGGATGATTCATCAGGTGAAACTCCACCTCGTCGTTCTGGCGCAGGCGGATGAACTTGCCGGGCACGCTGCCGCCAAAGGTCCAGAAGGTGTAATCCACGCCGTCGGTCATGCGCTTGACCACCTCGACCACCTCCAGCTTGACCGTCACCCGGGTGGGATGATCCCGGGTGATCGGCGGCGGCACGTTCGGGGCGTCGGTGAGCACCGCCTCCTCCTGGCCCTGCACCGGTTTGTCGACCCGCGAACGCGGATGAGTCATCCAGTCGGCCGGTGTGGCTGCTGCCGCCGCTGTCACCGCCAGGACAGGCGCGGCGACTGGAGCCGCAGCCGGCGCTGCCACCGGGGCCGTGGACCGAAACGCCTCGACCGTCTTGAGGTAAGTCTCCTGCGCCAGCCTGGCATTGGCGCTGGGTTCAGGATCGCCGCACTGACTGAGCCAGGGCAGAACCAGCAGGGGCAGGAGGCAACGACAGCGGAAGGCGAGGCTGACAAACATGCATTTTTTATACAACAATACCCAGCGCCTGACTGCACTTATTTTGCTGGCCTGTGCGCCTCACCTCGCAGGGCAACCACCCCCGAGCGCCCCTCCTCACTCAAACTTGATGTAGGCGAAGCCCTGCAGTTGCAGGTCGATCAGACGGGGAAAGGCGCCGACGACGAGTTTCACGCCGGGCAGCAGTTCGGCGGGCTGCACGCCCTTCTGCTGCATGGTGTTTTCACAGAGCTCGACCTGCACGCCGCGCTCCACCAGCTCGGCGAGAATCGCGCCGTTCGGGTTGGCCGTCTCAACCCCGAGCCGCCGGCGTGCCGCGTCGTTGACCACCGCGGCGATGCCGGTGCCGTGATAGACGAGATGCAGATGCACCTGCCCGGGCGCGATGCCGTGCCGGCTGTAGGTGTCGATCAGCTTGCGCGCGTAAAACAGCCCCTTGTTGACGCCTTCATGGCCGGCGTCATCGGTGACCTGATAGACGATGCGCAGGTTTTCCCGCACCTGCAGCGGAATCACCGCCGGTTCAGCCGCGGCGGCGGTCAGGGAGCTGGCGAGGAGAAGGGCAAGGAGGGGACGGAGGGGCATGTGGGGGGCGGGGGGTGGGCGGTTTCAGGGAGCCGGAAAGGTGACGCGCCACAGGCCGCGCAGGTCGCCGAGCTTGAAGCCGGTGGCCTGGTCGCTGGGATAACGCTTTTGGATCGCCGCCAGGGTCTCCGGCGCGATGTCCTTCCGCGGGTCGCCATGGCACTGCAGGCAGAGCGGGTTGGCAAGCACGATGGGCGCCAGGAAGGAGCGACTGCCGTCGGCATTCGTCACGACCTGCGGCTTCGGCGTGTCTCCCTTCACCAGGGCGTCCAGAAAGCTTTCCAGCGCGGCCTGCTCCACCCCATCGGCTGAATTCTTCGGGTTGCGCGGCCGGTGCGTGGCGCGCCCCAGTTGCACGCCGTGGGCCGCGCCCACCTCGCGGGCGATCTGCGGCGCCTGCTCGCTGCAGACCTCCAGGGCACCCGCGGCTCCGCGCTGGCCGATCGCCTGTGCCAGTGACCCACTGAGCCGGCCAAAGGCCTCGGCGATGATTTTGGGTCCGTCGAGTTGCGGATCCGGGGCGGCTTGCGCAGCAACGACAAACAGGCAGAAGACAAGGAGCGGTTTCATAAGCGGGCGTTGGGCGGGCACCTGACCTACGGTCGGGTCTGGGATTGCCACGACATGTAGCCACGGTGCAGGTGCTGGATGTTGGCAAAGCCAAGCTGCTTGAGCTGCACCACCGCCTTGCGACTGCGGTAGCCGCCGGCGCAGTACACCAGCACGGGCCGACTCCGGTCGAGCCCGGCCACCTTGCCGGCAAAGTCAGGATCCCCGAGCGACACATTCACCGCCTTCGGCAGAGCCCCGCTGGCGAACTCGCCGGCCGAACGCACATCGAGCACCTGGGTCTCCGGATGCGCCTGCAACCAGGCCTGAGCCTCTGTGGCGCTCAGATTGGCGCAGACACGCCCCGGCTCCGCGCGAAACAACTGCCGGTCCCAGTGGCCTTCAAAGAGGTACCAGCCGGCAACGATGGCCGCAAAAAGGACGAGGGGCCAGATCATGGGGCGAAACAACGTGGGACCTGAAACTTGGAACTCTCACTCGAGTCACGCGCCGCCGAGCTTCTTCACCTGCTGCGACAGGCGCTTGAGCAGGTTGCTGCAGACCCTGTCGCAGAGGTCGGTGATGCTGGGGTCGGCGATGAAGCAGATGACGCTCAGGCCCTCGCGGCGTCGCCCCACCATGCCCGCCTCAACCAGGGTCTGGACGTGGCGCGAAACGTTCGCCTGGGTGAGACCGGTCGCCTCGACCAACTCGCCGATGTTGAGTTCCCCGCCCTCCTCGAGGGCGCGCAGGATTTTCAGGCGGCTCGGTTCGGCGAGGGTGCGAAACCAGGAGGCGATGAGGGCCAGCGCCTCGTCGGTGACGGGCGGCAGCTTCTTGGTGGGACGGACGGCGGGCATGGCGGAGAGGTGATTTGCCTTTTAATATATGCGCATAGACTCATGAAGTCAAGCACGGTCGGTCAAGCACGGTCGGTCAAGCACGGTCGGTCAAGCACGGTC
>CBINON010000060.1:0-20272 GCA_966252325.1 uncultured bacterium
ATTGCTCCACGCGCAAAACCGCCAGTTTCTCGGGCACCTCAAGATTGCTCCACGCACAAAACCGCCAGTTTCCCGGGCACCTCAAGATTGCTCCACGCGAAAAACCGCCAGTTTCTCGGGCACCTCAAGATTGCTACACGCGCAAAACTGCCAGTTTCCCGGGCACCTCAAGATTGCTACACGCGCAAAACTGCCAGTTTCCCGGGCACCTGCACCTCAGTGTGCCCGCGAATCCGCCCGAATCACGGGCACGGCGGGGTCACTGCCCCCGCCTACAGCCCAAGCCACCGAGCCGGCGCAGCGGCGCCCGCCCCTTCTGACTTCGTGAACTTCGTGCCATTCGTGGTTTCCAAGCAGGTTGGAACCGCTGATGGGACGCTCATCAGACGCTGATGACGGGTGCCCCCGGCTGGCCGGGCGTGCGACTCGTCCATGTCCCGTCCCCCGCCAACCGGGGCGCACGCATGGCTGCTCGCCGGATTGGGGGTGTGGCAGTCCTCCCAGAGCGAGTGACCTTTGGCACACTCGCGCCCCAGAAGACGCTGCCTTGGCATCCCTGCGCTGCAGGACGCAAGCCCTTGAGGCTTGTTGATCCATTCTAGGATTAGCGTCTCATCAGCGTCAAATCAGCGGTTCATGACCGGATTGGGGAGTCCGGAACGACTCCGTGCGCTCCGTGTTCCCCGTGCGAGACTGGCGGTGGCCTGTCGCGGTGTTTCGCCCCAGCCGGGAAGTCTGACGACTTCCGCTACCCAGACCGCGGGGTCACTGCCCCCGCCTACAGCACGAGCCACGGCACCCCGCCGATGCACGCCCGCTGCTCCCTCAGCCTCTGCGCTCATCGGCGACATCTGCGGTTCAAAGCGGGCTTGGGAATCACGCCTGGCACAAGGGGAGTGCCGTCATGCCTTGTGGGGCCTGGGCCACATGAGGAGCGCCAAGCCGCCAAGTCCTGAGTCTGCCTTTGCGTTCCTTGCGTTCTTTTGCGGCTGAAGACGGTTCCCGTTCTGTCCCTTCTGCAAAATCTGCGCTCATCGGCGACATCTGCGGTTCCCTGGCTCCCGAATCCATCAACCATCAACCATCAACCATCCGCCATCAACCATCCGCCATCAACTCCCCCGCCCCTCTGCCTCTCCGCCCCTCTGCGGCCCGAGGGCACGTCGACCGAGGCAGCCACACCGAAGACCTCGGTGCAGCGCGCCCCCTTCGGCTTGCGTGCGGCACCGCCTGCCTAACCGATGTTCTCCGCCTGCGGGTGGTGGCACTCCGCGTCGTTGAGGTGGTGCGGATCGTCACTGGCGATGAGCCTCATCAGCTTCCTGGCCACGGGGGAAGTGGTCGGTATCATGTTGGCTGCGCCGCACTCGGGGCAGGCGTCATAACGCGTGGCATGCCGCCAGAGGGAGTAGACGACCCCTGGCACCAGGAAGATGAACCAGAGAAAGACTTCCACAATAAAGCTGCCCCTCGTCTCGAGCTTGGATGGCCCGACGTGGCCGCAGGTGATGCAGAGTTTGGGTTCGCTCATGGGAGAGACTTCTTTTTCATGGTCCGAACCTCAGCCTGCCGCCGCCAGAATCACTTCTGCGCGCAGAGGCTTCGTGCCTAAGGGGCTTGCATGGGAAGAGGCTCTTCGAAATGGGGAGGCCGGTCAAGGAAAAGACCGAACCTCGAATGCCTCCTGGGCGCCTTGGCGTGAGCGGAACCCTGCGCTTTGGCAAGCGCGCTTACCCTCTTCCTTGCGATCCTTGCGTTCCTTTGCGGCTGAAACAGGTTCCCCTTCTGTTTCATCTGCGAAATCTGCGCTCATCTGCGACATCTGCGGTTCCCCTTCTGTCCCATCTGCGAAATCTGCGGACCTTTTGGGTTTGAGCGGATGACCGGACGAGGTGGCAGAGCGGCGCGGAAGCGCCGCACTCCAGAGCGCTGCGCGCGGTCGGTAGGCTCCGAATCCATCCACGGTCAGCCTCTCTGGCCTCTGCGTTTCCTGCCTCTGCGGTGTTCGCTTCTGGAGAGGTGGACAAAAGTGTCCGCGCTCCTCTCGGATCAGAACGGCGCTCTGGGACAGATCGCCCTGCCGCCTCCCCTCCATCAACAATCCACCCTCATCCATCAACTCCCCTGCGCCTACAACTCCACACCCGAGGCCTTGAGCAGGCGCATGGTGAGCAGGTAGAGCAGGACGGTGCCGAGGATGCCGGCGGCAAGGGCGGGCCAGAAGCTGCCGAGCTTGCGGATGAGCCAGGGCATGAGCAGGAACATGGGCAGGGTGGGCAGGACAAACCAGAAGGTGCCGTAGGCGTGGCGGCCGATGAGGCCGGCATCGCGCGTCTCGAGGTAGAGCCAGATGAAGGCGAGCAGGGAGGTCAGCGGCAGCGAGTGGATGATGCTGGCGGCGGCGTTGTTGCGCTTGGCGACCTCGGTGACGGCGACGATGACGCCGGCGCTGAGGAAGAGTTTGACGAGGTAGTAGGTCATGACGGCGCAGGATGCCGTCGCCGGCGGGGGGCCGTCAAGACCTCAGCGATCCCGCCCCGGCTTGCCGAGTTCACCGGCGCGGGCGGGATCGTGCTGCGGGTTGGGCACGGGCAGGCGGGCACCGACACGGGCGCGCCAGTCGTGCAGGGCCTGGCGCAGTGCGCGGGCGCGCTCGGGCTCGGCGGCGGCGAGGTTCGTCGTCTCGGCGGGATCGTCGGCGAGGTGATAGAGCTCGACGCGGTCGTCCTCGAAGAACTCGAGCAGTTTCCAGTCGCCCCGGCGCACGGCGCTGGCGGGGGTGCTGTGGTGGTAGTGCGGCAGATGCCAGAACAGGGCCTCGCGCGGCAGGCGGGCAGCGGGATCGGCCAGGAGTGGTGTCAGGCTGACGCCATCGAGCGCACCTTCCGTGACCTTGACGCCCACCAACTCGGCAAAGGTGGCATGCAGGTCGGTGGTGATGGCGGGGGTGGTGCAGACGGCGCCGGCGGGGATGCGACCGGGCCAGCGGGCGAGGGCCGGGACGCGGATGCCGCCTTCGTAGAGGCTGCCTTTTTCGCCGCGCAAGGGCCGGTTGGAGGTGACGACGGTACCGCTCTGCTCGTGCTCGAGGCCGCCGTTGTCGGAGACGAAGAAGACCAGCGTCTGGTCGGCGAGGCCGAGGCGGTCGAGGGCGGCGAGCAGGCGGCCGACACTTTCGTCGAGCTCGGCGAGCAGGCCGGCGTACTCGGGTCGGCTGGGATAGCCGGGCATGGCCGGTTTGGCGCGGAAGTGGGCGAGGCGCTCGGGCGTGGTGCTGAGCGGGATGTGCACGGCGTTGTGCGCCACCTGCAGCAGGAAGGGTCGGTCGCGCCCGGCCTCGAGGAAGGCGATGGCCTTGTCGGTGAGATAGGCGGCGGTGCGGACTTCCGCCCCGCCCTGTTTCTGGACGTTGCCCTTGGTTTCCTCGGCCGTCTGCCAGCCCTGATCTTCGGGGCCGAAGCCGGCACCGCCGAGGTGCCATTTGCCGAAGTAGCCGGTGCGATAGCCGACCGCGGCGAGGCGTTCAGCGAAGGTCTCGACCTCGAGCGGCAACTGCAGCGGCACGGTCGGGTCGGTCAGTTTCGCCCAGGGCCGGCGGTGGCCGGGGATGTGCTGGGTGATGCCGTAGCGGGCCTGATCGCGCCCGCTCTGCAGGTTGGCGCGGGTGGGCGAGCAGACCGGCCCGGCATAAAACTGCGTGAAGCGCAGGCCCTGGCGGGCGAGGCGGTCGAGGTGCGGGGTCTCGTTGTAGGTGTTGCCGTAGCAGCCGAGATCGGCCCAGCCGAGGTCGTCGGCGAGGATGAGCAGGACGTTCGGCGGCGCCGCGGCGGGGGCGACCGCGGCGAGCAGGCAGAGGGCGAGGCAGCGCAGCATGACGGTCACTTCGTGGCCTTGCCGGCCTGGGCCTTTTTGCCGCCGGCCTTCTTGCCCTTGCCGGCGCCGGGACGCAGGTAGGACTCGGGCGGGTCCTGCTCGGGCACCTGCAGTTCGGTGCGCAGGCGGGTCAGCTCGGTGTGCAACTCGGCGCGCGCGACGGCATGGGCGGGGTCGTCATAGACGTTGCGCATTTCGTTCGGGTCCGACTGGCGGTCGATGAGCGTCCAGCTGTTGATGTCCGGCTCGTAGAAGTGGAAGAGCTTGTAGCGGTCGGTGACGACGCCGTAGTGCTTGCGCACGCTGTGCGGGCCGGGGAACTCGTAGTAGTGGTAGTAGAAGCTTTTGCGCCAGTCGGCCGGCGTCTGGCCGGCGAAGAGCGGCAGCAGGCTGCGGCCCTGCATGTCGGCCGGCACCGGCAGGCCGGCGGCTTCGAGGAAGGTCTCGGGCACATCGAGCAGCGAGACCATGGCCGAGGAGCGGCTGCCGGGCTGGATCTTGCCGGGCCAGCGGGCGAAGAACGGGGTGGTCAGCGATTCCTCGTAGATCCAGCGTTTGTCGAACCAGCCGTGCTCGCCCAGATAAAAACCCTGGTCGGAGGAGAGCACGACGAGGGTGTTGTCGGCAACGCCTTCGGCCTCGAGGGCGTCGAGCAGTTTGCCGACGTTTTCATCGACTGCCTTCACGGTGGCGAGGTAGTCGTGCATGTAGCGCTGGTAGCGCCAGCGGACGATGTCCTGTCCACTGAGGCTGGCCTGGCGCATCTTCTCGTTGAGCGGCTCGTAGTAGGCGTTCCAGACCTTGAGCTGGGCGGGCGTCATGTTGGGCGGCGGGACGAGCTTGGCATCGCGCTCGGTGAAGGTTTTCTCCAGGGTCATGTCCTGCTCCTTCTCGGCGCGACCGCGGCCGGTGTAGTCATCGAAGAGGGTTTCCGGCTCGGGGAAAACGCGGTCGCCCTGCCAGCCGAGGTGGCGCAGGGCCGGCGCCCACTCGCGGTGCGGGGCCTTGTGCTGGCTCATGAGCAGGAAGGGCTTGGTCTTGTCGCGCTGCTTCAGCCACTCGACCGAGAAATCGCCGATGAGGTCGGTGACGTAGCCCTCGTGCTTCACCGGTTGGCCGTCGCGGATCATCGGCGGATTGTAGTACAGGCCCTGGCCCGGCAGGATGTGCCAGTGGTCGAAGCCGACCGGATCGCTGACGAGGTGCCACTTGCCGATGACGGCGGTTTGGTAGCCGGCCTTCTGCAGCATCTTCGGCATCGTCGGCTGCGAGCTGTCGAAGCGGCTGCCGTTGTGGTAAAAGCCGTTGCGATGGCTGTATTTGCCGGTCTGGATGACGGCGCGGCTGGGGCCGCAGATCGAGTTCGGCACGAGGCAGCGCTCGAAGAGCATGCCCTGCTCGGCGATGCGATCCATGTGCGGCGTCTCCAGCAGCTTGAGCTTGTGGCCGTAGGCGCTGATGGCCTGGACCGTGAGGTCGTCGCAGAAGATGAAGACGAAGTTCGGCGGCGCGGCGGCCTGCAGACCGGTGGCGAGAGCGAGGGAGAGCAGCAGCGATTTCATGAAGCGGCCTGATAACGCGCCCGCTCCCGGCATCTTGCCCGCGATCACCAGCGCGCGCCGAGATCGGGGCGGCCGGCGACGCTCCACAAGTAGACATAGCCCTCGACCGATTCCGAATCGAAAGGTGCCTGCAGGGGCAATGGCAGGCGCGCGTATTCGCCGCCGTCGACGTCTTCCAGCACATCGAGCCGCGCCAGGGCCGCGTCGTCCACCTCCCAGACCTCGCCTTCAACCTCCAGACCGGCTAGCGGATCCGCGACCAGGCCGGGATAGCCGCCGAGGTCGAACAATCGGAACTGCGGCTGCGTGCGGGCTTCGGCAATGAACCTCTGGTCGCGCAACCAGGCGTGGTTGCTGCCGCCGCGCTTGAGGGTGCCGTAGACGAAGATGCGGGTCATCGCGGGGAAAGTCGGTCGTCGCGTTCCTCCAGCCACTCCGGCAGGGCGTAGCGATCGCGCAGCAGTTCCTCGGCGCGCGCGCGCACCCCGGACGGCACCTCGGTCACGATCTCGACCTCACGCGCCAGTCGCTCTGCCCAGGCGCGCCAGAAGCCGGGCGGCAGCACGACTTGCTGGACGCTGCCCTGATGCAGCAGGCCGAGACGGCCGCGGCGCTGGCCGGCGCCGGCGACCTTGACCTGGCCGCGGATGACGTCGTGCACGGCCGGGGCGACAAAGCAGAAGGGCGCCTCGATGACGTCCTCGGGCAGGGCCAGCCGGCAGCCGGCCTGGCCCTGTTCGCAGAGGGATTCGGCGAGGCTGCCGTGCAGGCTGCGGTAACTTTCCAAAGCGGAAGTCTGCGACCAGGGATCGGTGGCCGGCACGATGACCGAGTAGGTGGCGTCGCCCTGATGCAGCACGACGCCGCCGCCGGTCCAGCGGCGCACGACCGGCCAGGCCGGCAGGGAGTCGCGCAGCTTGGCGAGGCTTTGGGCGTAGCCGAGGGTGACGGTCGGCTCGGTCCAGCCGTAGACGCGCAGCACCGGCCGGCCGGCCAACTCCAGCCAGGCCTGGTCGAGGGCCATGTTCCAGGGACCGGGGGCGGCACCGTCCTCGTGGAGGAGCAAGCGTTCGAAGAAAGGGGTCACGCGCCCAAGATGACGCGGCCGGCGCGCCTGTCACCGGCGTTCTCTTACGGACCCACCAATCCGCGCATCCGGGCAACTGGTTCAAACGTTCGTTTGACAGGCCGCGCTGCGGCTCCACTCTCCCCCGACCCATGGCGCTCCCCTTCCCCGACGAAGCCAGCACCCGCGAACGACTCCTGCTCAAAGCAGCTGAGCTGTTTGCCCTGCGCGGTTTTGAGTCGGTCTCGCTGCGCGACCTGACCCGTGCGGCCGGCGTCAACCTGGCGTCGGTGAATTATCACTTCGGTTCCAAGGAGGCCCTGGTCGAGGAGGTCGTCGCCCGCCTCATGCGACCGGTGAACGACGAGCGTCTGGCCCATCTCGACGAGGCCGAGGCGGCGGCACATCCCCAACCGGCCGCAGCTGCGGCGGTGGCCGACGCCTTTCTGCGGCCGGTGATGCGCCTCGTGCGCGAGTCGCCGCTTTCCGAGCAGCTCTTTTTCAAGCTCATGGGGCGTTGCCTGCTCGGCCGCACCCAGATGATTCCGGCCGCGGCCATGCCGCATTTTGAAGGCATGGTGAAGCGCTTTGCCGACGCCCTGCGCCGCGCCAACCCGGCGCTCAGTCATGCCGAGGCCTGCTGGCGCCTCAACTTCATGGCCGGCTCGCTCATCAGCACCCTGGCCCATGCCGACATCGCCACCTACTTTGCCGGGGAAAAGGCCAATCCGCCCGACACGGAAACCCTGCTCAGCCGCCTGCTTGCCCACTGCACCGGCGCCTTGGAAGCGCCCGCCACGCCGACCCGGCCGCGGCGCAAGGGCGCAGCCCGCACGCTCGCGGCCCTCGGCCTGGCCCTGCTGCTGAGTGCCTGCGGCAGTTTGTCGCCGGACTCGCGCCTCGACGAACTCGATCTCGACGTGCCCGGCACCTGGGCGGCGCGACCGGAGGCACGGGCCGGGGTCGACGAGCACTGGCTGCGGCGTTTCCGCGATCCGCGCCTGGAGGCGCTCGTCGCCGAGGCACTGGAAAACAACCGCGACCTGCGCGCCGCGGCGGCCCGGGTCGAGCGCGCGCGCGGCCAGACCCGCCTCGCCGGGGTCGCCGGCAATCCCACGGCCGATCTGCAGTTCGATCCCGTCCGCACCAAGCGCAACTTTGTCGGCATTCCGATCGGCCCGCCCGGCACGGTGCCGAGCAATGTCTTCAACACCTTCGACCTGTCGCTGGTGATCAACTGGGAAGCCGATGTCTGGGGGCGGATCCGCGCCGGCAAATCCGCCGCCTACGCCCGCAGCGAGGCCGCCGAGACCGATGCCCGCGCCGCCCGCACGGCCCTGGCCGCCAACGTCGCGCGCTCCTGGTTCGCCCTGGCCGAGGCCCGCAACCAGCAGAGCCTCGCCCGTGAAACCCTGACCGCCCACGAGCAGACCGCCAAGGCCGTGCGCGAGCGCTTTCAGGCGGGCGACGACCTGCAGGGCGCCGCCGCGCAGCTGCGCCTGGCGGAAACCGACGTTGCCAACGCGCGCGCCGCGGTCGCCGAGCGCGACCAGCAGCTCGAAGCCGCGCAACGCCGGCTCGAACTGCTGCTCGGTCGCTATCCCTCCGGACGCATCGCCGGCGAGGCCCGCCTGCCCGCCCCCGGGGCGCTGCCGCCGGCCGGCCTGCCCTCGGAACTGCTGCTGCGCCGGCCCGACGTGCTCGCCGCCGAACGGCGCTTTGCCGCCAGCGGCAAGAGCCTGAGTGAAGCCCGCCGCGCCGTCTTCCCGCGTCTCAGCCTGACCAGCAGTGGCGGAACCGCCACCGGCGAGCTGAACGACCTGCTCAACAGTGACTTCGGTGTCTGGCAGATCGCCGCCAACGTCATTCAACCGGTCTTCGCCGGCGGTCGCATCCGCGCCGAGACGGCGATCCGCGGTGCCGATGAAAAAGAGGCGCTGGCCGACCTGCAGCAGACCGTGCTCACCGCCTTCAGCGAGGTCGAAACCGCCCTCGCCAACGAGCGCCACCTGGCCGCGCGCGCGCAGTCGCTGCAGGAGGCCGTGCGCCTCGCCAGTGAAGCCGACCAGGCCGCGCGTGCCGACTACGCCCGCGGTCTCGGCGACCTGCTCACCGTGCTGGCCGCGCAGACCCGTCTGCTGCAGACCCGCGCCCAGCAACTCAGTGTCCAGCGCCTGCGCCTGGAAAACCGCATCGACCTGCATCTGGCCCTCGGCGGCGACTTCCAGCCGCAACCGCCGGCAGCACCCGCCACCTGACATCCCGCACCCGCCATGAGAACCGTGATCTCCCTCCTTGTCGGCCTTGGCATTCTTGCCGGCGCCGGCGCCCTGGTCGGCCTGATGGCGAAGTTCAAGCCCGAGGCCCAGAAAATTGAGCGCGAGCGCCTGCTGCCCGGGGTCGAGGTGATGACCGTGCAGGCCGCCGATGTGACGCTGACCCTGCCCTCGCAGGGATTGGTGCAGGCCATGCGCTCGACCGTGCTGGCCGCCGAGGTGGCCGGGCGGGTCGCCAAGGTGTCGCCGCGCTTCAAGACCGGCGAACGCTTCGCCGAGGGCGAGATCCTCGTCGAACTCGAGGGCAGCGATTACCGCAGCGCCATCGTCCAGGCCGAATCCGCCGTCGCCGAGGCGCAGGCGGCGCTCGTTCAGGAGCAGGCGCGGGCCGAGCAGGCCGTGCGCGACTGGAACAAGCTGGCACCCGGGCAGCCGCCCACCGACCTGGCCGCGCGCAAGCCGCAGCTGCAGAGTGCCGAGGCGCGCGTGCGCGCCGCCGAGGACAGCCTGGAACGCGCCCGCCGCGACCTCGAGCGCACGCGCATCCGCGCGCCCTTTGCCGGTCGCGTGAGTGCCACCCACACCGAGGTCGGTTCCTTCCTCACCGGCGGCGCGCGGGTGGCGGATTTCGACTCCACCGGCCGCTACGAAATCCGCCTGCCGGTGTCGCTCGACGACTACGCCTTCCTTGAGGCCGGCAGCGACGCGCCGGTGTCCCTGAGCGCCACCATCGGTGGCCGCGACCACCGCTGGCAGGGACGCCTCGTGCGCACCGAGGGCGAGGTCGAGCGCGCCAGCCGCTCCATCCACCTGGTCGCCGAAATCGCCGAGGACGACGAGCCGCGCAACGCCTTCCTCAAGCCCGGTCTCTTCCTGCGCGCGGAAGTGGCCAGCCGCCCGCTCAAGGGCGTCTTTGCCATCCCGCGCCGCGCTCTGATCGACGCCAACCGCCTGCTCGTCGTCGACGCCGAAGACCGCATCAGCGTGCGCGAGGTGCGCGTGCTGCGTGGCGGCCGCGACAGCGTCTTCATCGACGAGGGCCTGAAGGCCGGTGAACGCGTCTGCCTGACCAGTCTGCCCGCCCCGGTCAACGGCATGCAGGTGCGTGTCGTCCAGTCGTCCGCCACCCCCGCCCCCTGACCGGCAGTCCCACCATGGAAAAAGCCATTTACTGGTTCTCGAAAAACCACGTCGCCGCCAACTTCCTGATGGTGGCGGTGATGATCATGGGATTGTCGACCTGGGGCGACCTGAAGAAGGAGATCTTCCCCGAGACCTCGGTGGACGTGGTGCTGGTGCGCATCCCCTACCCCAACGCCACGCCCGAGGAGGTGGAGCGCGGCGTCTGCGTGCCGGTGGAGGAGGCGGTCGAGGACGTCGACGGCGTCGACCGCATCAAGTCGACCTCCTCGCAGGGCATGGGCACGGTGGCCATCGAGGTGAAGAGCGGCTACCGGGTGCGCGACGTCATGGACGACGTCAAAACGCGCGTCGATGCCATCACCAACTTCCCCGAGGAAGCGGAAACCCCAACGCTGGAGGAGCTGGTGCTCAACGCCGAGGTGATCAGCGTCGCCATCTTTGCCGATGCCGACGAGGCCAGCCTGCTGGAGATGTCGAACCGGCTGCGCGACGAGCTGCAGGGCCTGCCCGAGATCACCAAGGTGACGCTCTCCAACAACCGCCCCTATGAGATCGGCATTGAGGTTTCCGAGGCGACGCTGCGTGCCTACGGCCTGACCTTCGACCAGGTGGCGGCGGCGGTGCGCGCCAGCTCGCTCGACCTGCCGGCCGGCTCCGTGCGCACCGAGGCGGGCGAGGTGCTGGTGCGCACCGAGGCGCGCCGCTACCGGCCGGCGGAGTTCGAGGCCATCACCGTCGTCACCCGCCCCGACGGCAGCCGCGTCCGGCTCGGCGAGGTCGCCACGGTCATCGACGGCTTTGAGGAGATCGACCTCGAATCGCGCTTCAACGGCAAGCCCTGCATGCTGCTGCGCGTCTTCCGCACCGGCAACGAGGACACGCTCAAGGTGGCGGCGGCAGTGAAGCGCTTCATCGCCGAGGAGGCGCCGCGACTGTTTCCCGAGGGCGTGCGCTTCGAGATCTGGAAGGACGACTCGAAGTACCTCGCCGGCCGCCTCGAACTGCTCAGCCGCAACGCCATCTTCGGCTTCATCCTGGTGCTCGTCGTCCTGTCGCTCTTCCTGCGCCCCCTGCTCGCTTTCCTCGTCGCCCTCGGCATTCCCGCCTCCTTCCTCGGCGCCATCATGATGATGCCCTGGCTGGGCGTGTCGATCAACATGATCTCCCTGTTCGCCTTCATCCTCGTGCTCGGCATCGTCGTCGACGACGCCATCGTGGTGGGCGAAAACGTCTACGAGCGCATCTCGAACGGCGAGGACCCGAAGGTCGCCGCCCCGGCCGGCACCCACGAGGTGGGCGTCGTCGTCATCTTCGGCGTGCTGACCACCATGATGGCCTTCACGCCCATGCTCGGGTTGAGCGGCGTCAGCGGCAAGATCTGGCCCAACATTCCGCTCGTCGTCATCCCCACCCTCGCCTGGTCGCTGCTGCAGTCGAAGCTCGTGCTGCCCGCCCACCTGGCGATGCTGCGCCGGCGCGACCCCAACCGCATCACCCTCTCCGACCGCCTGCTCGGCGGCGTCGACCGCCTGCTGAAGAGCTTCCTCGCCAACCTGTACCGACCACTGCTCGATGCCCTCATCCGCTGGCGCTACGTCACGGCCTGCGCCTTCCTCGCCCTGCTGATCGCCGCCGGCGGCTACGTCGCCACCGGCTGGATCAAGTTCAACTTCTTCCCCGACGTCGAGGCCGATGTCGTCATCGCCCGCCTGCGCCTGGCCGATGGCGTCGCCTTTGAAACCACGCGCGAGGCCGTGCACCGCATCGAGCGTGCGGCGCAGCAGCTCGACCGCGAGTATCGGGAGAAGCACGGCGGGTCGGTGGTCCGCAACACCCTGGCCAGCGCCGGCGTGCAGCCCTTCCTCAACGGCTTCGAGGCCCTGGCCGGCGCGCCCAAAGGCGACCACCTCGGCGAGGTGACGATCGAGCTCATCGACGGGGCCGAACGCGCCATGAGCGGCGTCGAGATCGCCTCGCGCTGGCGCGAGCTGACCGGCCCGGTGCCGGGCGCGCTGGAACTGACCTTCCAGACCCAGGGCGCCGGCGGCGGCAACGCCATCGACCTCGAACTCACCGGCACTGACATCAGCGAGCTGGAGGCCGCGGCGGCGGTGGTCAAGGAGGCGCTGGCCGGCTACCAGGGCGTGATCGACATCGCCGACAACAACACGCCGGGGCAGCGCGAATTGAAGCTCGGCATCAAACCGGCCGGCGAACTGCTTGGCCTGCGCCTGGCCGACGTGTCACTGCAGGTGCGCCAGGCCTTTTACGGCGAGGAAGCCCAGCGCCTGCAGCGCGGGCGCGACGAGGTCAAGGTGATGATCCGCTACCCGGAGCCGGAGCGGCGCTCGCTGCAGAACCTCACCGAGATGAAGATCCGCACGCGCGACGGCACGGAGGTACCCTTCCGCGA
Source organism: uncultured bacterium (assembly GCA_966252325.1). Lineage (GTDB taxonomy): Bacteria > Verrucomicrobiota > Verrucomicrobiia > Verrucomicrobiales > Verrucomicrobiaceae > Prosthecobacter. The sequence goes on from CBINON010000060.1 coordinate 12,334, forward strand.
GGTCGCCGAGGTGCGCACCGGCCGCAGCGCCTCCTCGATCCAGCGCGCCGACCGCCGGCGCGCCATCACGGTCACGGCCGACATTGACAAGGCCATTCCCGGCGCCAACGCCAACGAGGTGGTTGCAGGCCTCACCGCCGAGGTGCTGCCGGGCCTGCGCGAACGCTTCCCCGGCGTCGCCTGGAGCTTCCAGGGCGAGCAGAAGGACCAGCGCCAGTCGGTCACGGAGATCGGCAACAAGGCGCTGCTCGCCCTGCTCGGCATCTACGTCCTGCTCGCCATCCCGCTCGCCTCCTACTTCCAGCCGCTCATCGTCATGAGCGTCATCCCCTTCGGCCTGGTTGGCGCCGTCGCCGGCCACGTGCTGCTCGGCCTGAACCTGAGCATCATGTCCATGTGCGGCATCGTCGCCCTCGCCGGCATCGTCGTGAACGACAGCCTGGTCATGGTCGAATTCGTCAACCGCGAGCGCGAACTCGGCCACAGCCTCGTCGATGCCGCGCTCAAGGCCGGCGTGCGCCGCTTCCGCCCCATCCTGCTGACCTCGGTCACCACCTTCGTCGGCATCATGCCCATGGTCTTCGAGACCGACCTGCAGGCGCGCTTCCTCATCCCGATGGCGGTGTCGCTGGGGTTCGGCATCCTCTTCGCCACCTTCATCACCCTCATCCTGGTGCCGGTGATCTACCTGATCGGCGAGGATGTTGGCCGGCTGCTGAAACGCCTGTTTCCACGACCGAAAACCGCTGCAGGCGCCGTGCCCGGCGATTTCGAAGCCGCCTCTTGAGGCTGACACAGGCAACATGCGCGGGCCGCGGACCGTTTGTCTCGCATGCGCCCACCGTTCGTTGTCGCCGCCCTGTGCCTGCTGGCTGCGGCCGCCGTCGCCAAGCCCGCCAACCTGGTCTTCATCCTCACCGACAACCAGGGCGCCTGGACCCTCGGCTGCTACGGCAACCGGGACATCCGCACGCCCCACATCGACCGACTCGCAGCCGGCGGACTGCGCTTCAACCGGGCGCTCAGCAGCAACCCGGTCTGCTCGCCCACCCGCGCCACCTTCCTCACCGGCCTGATGCCGTCGCAGCATGGCGTGCACTCCTTCCTCGACCCCAAGTTCATGATGGGTCCGGAGGCGTACAACACACTGGCAGAGTTCCGGTCGCTCGGCGAGATCCTGCGCGACGCCGGCTACGCCTGCGGCCTCAGCGGCAAGTGGCATCTCGGCGCCAACCTGACCCCCTCGGAGGGTTTCGATTTCTGGATCACCAAGCCCGACGGCTCCACGCGGGAATTTTACGATCAGGACATCATTGAAAACGGCGCCGTGCGCCGCGAGGCCGGCTACACGACCGACCTGTGGACGCGCGAAGGCATCCGCTTCATCGAGCAAAACCGCGAGCGGCCCTTCTTCCTGTTCCTGGCCTACAACGGCCCGTACAACCTCGGCGGCCTGATGTCGAACCCGCCGCGCAACCGCCACGCCGAGTTCTACCGCGGCAAACCCTTCCCGAGCTTTCCGCGCGATGCCATGCACCCCTGGCAGCACGCCAACAGGCAGTTTCACAACCAGCAAAACGCCATCGAGCGCTGCGCCGCGGAAACCAGCGGCGTCGACGACGGAGTCGGTGAAATCACCGCCGCGCTGAAACGGCATGGCCTGCTGGAGGACACCCTCATCGTCTATGCCGCCGACCAGGGCTGGATGGGCGGGCAGAACGGCATGTGGGGCATGGGCGATCACTTCCGGCCGACCGGGGCGCACGACCTGATGATGCAGATCCCGTTTCTGTTCCATCATCCGGCGCGCATCCCGGCCGGGCGCAGCAGCGACCTGCTGGTCAGCAACTACGACTTCCTGCCGACCGTGCTGAATCACCTGGGCCTGGGCGACCGCCTGCCGGCCGACGGGCTGAAGCTGCCCGGGCGCGATCTCTCGCCGCTGCTGGCGGGACGCCCGCTGGAACTGGCCGACAACGCCGTCTTCTACGAGATGGAAACCACGCGCGCGGTGCGCACGGACGCCTGGAAGTATGTCGAGCGCAACCCCGACGGGCCGCATGAGCTCTACGACATGCGCGCCGATCCGCAGGAGCGCTTCAACCTCTTCGGTCAGCCCGGCACGGAAGCGGTGAAGAAGGAACTGGCCACGCGCCTGCAGGCCTTTTTCCGGGAGCATCGCGACCCGCAATACGACCTCTGGCAGGGCGGCCGCAGCAAGGCCAAGCGGCACACGCCCTGACCCGCTTTTGGCCGCTTCCGACGCCAGGCCTTGAGCGTGCGGCGGCGGGCGCGCCATTCAGCCGTCTCAGCCCGCCGCGCCTTCCGCCTGCGCACGGCAGACGGCCTTCAGGTAGTCGAAGGCGTAGAGGCCGGTGTTGTGGCCGTCGCTGAAGTCGAACTGCAGGGCGTAGCCGCCGATGACCCGCCAGCCGCGCAGGCCGACGCCCGGAAAGGTCTTTTGATCGGTGCCACCGATGCGCCGACCGAGCAGATCGCGTTCGCCGGTGTTTTCCGCGCTCGGTGAAGCGGCGCGCAGGCGTTCGACCGGCAGGTAGTCCTCGCTGCCGTCGGTCCAGCGGATGGCGAGCAGGTCGCCGACGACTTCGAGGTGTTCGGGGGCATTCATGTCGGAAGGGATACGCGGGGGACAAGAAAAAGGGACGCCCGTGGGCGTCCCTTGGAAAACACGGGCTGTTCCGAAGGGATCAGCGCGAGTAGAGTTCGACGACCAGCTGTTCGTTGGCGATCGGGTTGATCTCGTCGCGGATCGGCGCGCGGTTGACAACGCCGGACATCTTGTCGCGGTCAACGGTCATCCAGTCCTGGGTCGGTGTGCCAAGGGTCATTTCGAGGAAACGACCGACCAGCTGCTGGCTGCGCGGCGAATCCTTGACAGCGACGACATCACCGGGCTGCACCTGGTAGCTGGCGATGTTGACGACCTTGCCGTTGACGGTGATGTGGCGGTGGCTGACCAGCTGGCGCGAAGCGAAGCGGGTGTTGGCGAAGCCCATGCGGTAGACGACGTTGTCGAGACGGAGTTCGAGCATCTGCAGCAGGTTTTCACCGGTCACGCCCTTGCGGCGCTGGGCTTCGGCGAAGAAGCGGCGGAACTGCTTTTCGAGGACGCCGTACTGGAAGCGCAGCTTCTGCTTTTCAGCGAGGGCGATGCCATACTCGGACTGCTTGCGGCGGGTGTTGCGCGCGCCGTGCTGGCCGGGCGGGAAGTTGCGCGTCTCAAGCGCCTTGGAGGGACCGAAGAGAGCCACGCCGAAGCGGCGGGAGATCTTTTCGCGGGGACCGGTGTAACGTGCCATACGGGAGGGTGGAAAAAATTAGACGCGACGGGCTTTCGGCGGGCGGCAGCCGTTGTGGGGGATCGGAGTGGTGTCCTTGATGCAGGTGACCTCGATGCCGAGGGCCTGGACGGCGCGCACGGCGGATTCGCGGCCGGAGCCGGGACCACGCAGGCGAACTTCGACTTCGCGCAGGCCGTGGCCCATCGCCTGGCGGCAGGCATCCTGAGCAACCACCTGGGCGGCGTAGGCCGTGCCCTTGCGGGAGCCGCGGAAGCCCATCTTGCCGGCGGTCGACCAACCGAGCAGGTTGCCGGCCTTGTCGGTCACGGAAACCATCGTGTTGTTGAAGGTCGAACGGACGTGAACGATGCCCGAGTGGACGTTCTTGGAGCCCTTGGCCTTGATGATCTTCTGGCCTTCGGCCGGGTCACCGCCGCCAATTTCGAGCCAGACGCTCTGGGAAACGGCGCGGTCACCGCTGGCGGGCTTGTCGGCCGCGGCCGGAGCCGCGGGGGCCGGAGCGGGGGCGGGGGCCGCAGCTTCGGGGGCGGCCTGGGGATTCGGGGTGTCGTCTGCCATGGGGAAAGGAGGTGGAGATTACTTCTTCTTGGGCGCCTGCTTGCTCTGGGCGCCGACCGTCTTGCGCGGCCCCTTGCGGGTACGGGCGTTGGTGTGGGTGCGCTGGCCGCGCACGGGCAGGCCGCGACGGTGGCGGTTGCCACGGTAGCAGTTGATGCTGAGCAGGCGCTTCATGTGCATCTGCTGCTCGCGGCGCAGGTCACCTTCGATGACGATCTTCATCCCCTGCACCGTTTGGGTGATCAGGGCGATCTGCTCGTCGCTCAGTTCACCGGCGCGCAGGTTCGGGTCAATGTTGGCGAGCGCGAGGATGCGGCGGCTCAGGGGCAGACCGATGCCGTAGATGTACGGCAGGGAGTATTCGATCTTCTTTTCGTTGGGGATTTCAACCCCGAGGAGACGTGCCATAGGTCAGGAGTGGTTAGAGCGAAAGTGAATCAACCCTGGCGCTGCTTGTGGCGCGGGTTCTTGCAGACGATGCGAACGACGCCCTTGCGGCGGATGACGCGGCAGAGTTCGCAAAGAGGTTTGACGGAGGTACGGACACGCATGGTGGCAAGGGGGGTATTCCCCGCGAAACGGGGAGTCGCAAGTGGTAACACGGAACTGCGGGGGTGCAAGATGGATTTTGGACTTTTTGGGTGCATGCGGCCTGACACCCCGGAAAAGCACCAACGCTGCGCGATTTTTCTGGGATTTTCTTCAAGTTTTGTGAATAGTTTGCGTGTCGCCGTCGACCAACCCCACGTCTATGAAACACCTCATCCTTCCCCTGTTCGCCGCCCTCGCTGTCACCTCCTGCGCCACCGGCCCGAACGCCCAGACCGGCACGGTCGTGGGTGGCCTTGGCGGCGCCGCCCTCGGCGGCCTGATCGGCCATCAAAGCGGCCGCGGCCTTGAAGGTGCGGCCATCGGCGCCGGCCTTGGCGCCCTCGGTGGCAACGCCGTCGGCAATGCCCAAGACCAGCGCAATGCCCAGTATTACCAGCAGCCTGCGTATGGCCAACCCGCCTACCAGCAGCCCTACTACGCGCCGCAGCCCCCGCCGCGTCGTTACTGAACCCCAGCCTCGACTTCCCCCAGCGCGACCGGGTCACCGGTCGCGCTTTTTCGTGCCCGGCTCAGGCGGGCACCACGACCGGAGCGACCTTCCAGACCTTGCGGGCGTACTCGAGGATCGTGCGGTCGCTGCTGAACTTGCCCATGCGCGCGGTGTTGAGGATGGCCATGCGCAACCAGCGGTCGGGCTCGCGGTACGCGAGATCGACGCGCGCCTGTGCCTCGCTGTAGCTGGCAAAGTCCGCCAGGCAGAGGTAGGGATCGCCGTGGTCGAGCAGGCTCTGGCGCAACGGTGCAAAATCCGCCGCAGCGCCCGTGAAATAATCGCTGCCGATCCAGTCGATGACATCGCGCAGACGCTCATCGGCCCAGTAATAATCCCAGGGATTGTAGCCGCGCGCGCGCAGTTCGGCGACCTGCTCGACGGTGAGGCCGAAGATGAAGATGTTGTCGTCACCCACCTCCTCGGCGATCTCGACGTTGGCGCCGTCGAGCGTGCCGATGGTGAGGGCGCCGTTGAGCGCGAGCTTCATGTTGCCGGTGCCGGAGGCCTCCTTGCCGGCCGTGGAGATCTGCTCGGAGAGATCGGCGGCGGGGATGATCTTCTCGGCCAGCGAGACGCCGTAGTTGGGCAGGAAGACGACCTTGAGCTTGTCGCGCACGCGCGGGTCGGCGTTGATGCGGGCGGCCACGGCGTTGATGGCGTGGATGATCGTCTTGGCGAGGTGGTAGCCGGGAGCCGCCTTGGCGCCAAAGACGAAGACGCGCGGGTGAAAGACCGCCCCGGGGTTGTCGAGGATCTCGCGGTACAGGCTGACAATGTGGAGCAGGTTGAGGTGCTGGCGCTTGTACTCATGCAGGCGCTTGATCTGCACGTCGAAGAGCGCGTCCGGGCTGACATGCACGTCGCAGGACTCCTGAATCAGGCGCGCGAGCTCGACCTTGTGGCCGCGCTTGACGGCGTGGTAGCGCTCGCGGAAGCCGGCATCCTCCGCAAAGGGCTCAAGCTCGCGCAGGCGTATGGCATCCTTGCGCCAGCCGCCGCCAATCGCCTCGGTGACCAGTTCCGCGAGCTGCGGATTGCAGACATCGAGCCAGCGCCGGAAGGTGACGCCGTTGGTGAGGTTGAGGAAGCGCTCGGGATAGAGCGCGTCAAACTCGGGGAACAACCGCTCGCGAAGCAACTTCGTGTGCAGGGCGGCCACCCCATTGGTGGCATGACTGCCAAGCACCGACAGATGCGCCATGCGCACGTACTTGCCGCCGCGTTCCTCGATGAGCGAGAGCGCGCGCTGCTTGTCGATGTCGCCCGGCCAGCGGACCTCGACCTCGTTCTGCAGGAATTGGTGGTTGATGCGGTAGATGATCTGCAGGTGGCGCGGCAGCACGCGCTCGAACAGCGCCACGCTCCACATCTCCAGCGCCTCGGGCAGCAGGGTGTGGTTGGTGTAGGAGAAGGTGCGCCGGCAGATGTCCCAGGCCTGGTCCCAGGGCAGGTGCTCCTCGTCGACGAGGATGCGCATCAGCTCGGGGATGGCGACCGCCGGATGGGTGTCGTTGAGCTGGATCGCCGCCTTGGCGGGGAACTCGCTCCACGGCAGGGTGTAACCGTGCTTGAAGCGACGGATGATGTCGGCCAGCGAGCAGGCGACGAAGAAGTACTGCTGCACGAGGCGCAGCTCCTTGCCGCTCTCGGTCGCGTCGTTCGGGTAGAGCACCTTGGACACGGTCTCGGCGAGCACCTTCTCGCGCAGGGCCTCGACGTAGCTGCCCTCGTTGAAGACCTTGAAGTTGAAGTCCTCGTCGGCCTGCGCCTGCCAGAGGCGCAGGACATTGACGGTCTGGCTGTCGTAACCCACCACCGGCACGTCCCAGGGCAGGCCGAGCAGGCACTTGGTGTCGACCCACTCCTGACGCGGGTGCCCGTGATCATCAAACTTCTGCACGACGCGGCCGTACAGATGCACGGTCTGCCGGTAGCTGGGGCGGGCGATCTTCCACGGGCTGCCGTCGCGCATCCACGCGTCGGGATGCTCGACCTGGCGGCCGTCGACAAACTCCTGGCGGAACAGGCCGAACTCGTAGTGAATGCCGTAGCCGATGGCCGGCAGGTTCAGCGTGCTCAGCGAATCCATGAAGCAGGCGGCGAGGCGGCCGAGGCCGCCGTTGCCGAGTCCCATGTCGGGTTCCTTGGAGAGGATGACGTCGAGGTCCTTGCCCAACTCGCTGAGCGCCTGGCTGGCGGCCTCGTAGAGACCGGAGTTGCGCAGGTTGTTTTCGAGCAGCCGGCCCATGAGGTACTCGAGCGACAGGTAGTGCACGCGCCGCACGCCCTCCTGGCGGTGGAAGGTGCGCGACTTGGTGGCGTGCTCCATGACGCGGTCGCGCACGGCCAGGCAGGTGGCCACCCACCAGTCGTTTTCACTGGCGGTGGAGACGTGGGCGCCGAGGGTGAAGCGCAGGTGATTGAGCACCGAAGTTTTGACGCTCTCCGGACTGTTGCCGAGTTCGCAGGGGACGGGAATCATGGTTCAAAATGGGTTGGCTGGGATCAGGCCTCGGCGGGCCCGACGGCGGCCCACTTCGGCAGCTCGCTCGGGGCGATCACCAGGGTGATTTCGCCCTTGGGCGGCTTGGCTTGGTAGTGGGAAAGCACGTTCCGGGCCGGACCGCGACGGAATTCCTCAAACTTCTTGGTCAGTTCGCGGGCCACGACGACGCGGCGCTCCGGTTCCGCCTCGGCGATCAACGCGAGGGTGTCGACGAGTCGGTAGGGGCTTTCAAAGTAGACGCTGGTGCAGTCGCGCGCCCTTGCCGCCTCCAGCTCGCGGGCGCGCTGGCCCTTCTTGTGCGGCAGGAAGCCGCCGAAGTAAAAGGGCGTCACCGGCAGGCCGGAGGCGGCAAGGGCGGCGAGCACGGCGCTCGGGCCGGGCAGGCTCTCGACGCGCAGGCCGGCGGCGACGGCGGCGTGGACGAGGCGCTGGCCGGGGTCCGACACG
>CBINON010000061.1:0-19662 GCA_966252325.1 uncultured bacterium
GCTTCGGCAAGGCCGGCGCCGGCGGCGGTTTCGGCACCGGCATGGGCATGGGCGGAGCGGCCGGTTTCGTCAGCCTGCCGCCCTCGATGCGCAGCCGCTGCTCGACCACCGAGCGCCTCGAGAAGCTGCGCAAGAACGGCGGTTCGCCCGAGTGCGAGCGCGCGGTGTCGGCCTCGCTCGAATGGCTGAAGTCCAAGCAGAACGCCGACGGCTCCTGGCCCGGCCCCAGCAAGTCGGCGATGACCGGTCTGGCCCTGCTCTGCTACCTCGGCCGCTGCGAGACGCCGGACTCGCCGTTTTATGGCGACACCGTCATGCGCGGCATCATGTACCTGATTGAGCTGTCGAAGAAGAACCCGCACGGCATGATTGCCGAGGATATGTACAGCAATGGCTCCACCTACGCCCACGGCATCGCCACCTACGCGCTCGGCGAGATGTACACCCTGGCACGCATGGGCAGCAAGGAGCTGCCAGGCATGCGCGAGGCCTTTGAAAAGGGCGTCAAACTCATCATCGACAACCAGAACAAGCGCGGCTCCTGGACCTACGGCGGCAAGGACGCCGGCAAACCCACCGCCTACAACCCCGACAGCGGCGGCGAAGACCTCTCGGTCGCCGGCTGGCAGTTCCAGGCCCTCAAGGCCGCCAAGAACACCAGCCTGAAGATCCCCGGTCTCGACTCGGCCATTGCCAAGTGCGTCGATTACGTCATCAGCAAGCAGACCAAGGACGGCGGCTTCGGCAATCCCAACCGCGACGCCCACTACAACCAGTGGAGCCTCACCGGCGCCGGTTCCCTGGCCCTGCAGACCATGGCCAAGGGCAAGACCGCCGCCGTCAAAAAGAGCCTGGGCTTCCTGCGCGAGTTCCTCAGCGCCGAACCGCTCGACTGGGAAAAGAACTGCAACCTCTACTGCTGGTACTACTACACCCAGACCTTCTTCCAGACCGGCGGCGACGACTGGAAGTTCTACAACGAGCAGTTCCTGCCGCAGATCCTCGCCGCCCAGCAGCCCGACGGCAGCTTCAAGCGCGGCCGCCCCAACTGGCCCGCCGGCGACGCCTCCCACGAAGTCTACCGCCAGACCCTCTGCACCCTCCAGCTCGAAGTCTACTACCGCTACCTCAAGGTCGGCGACCGCGAGGAACAAAGCTTCTTCGACCGCTGAGTTGGGCTCAGGCGCTCCGTCGGGACGCGAGCCCGGCCTCAGCCTGCCCGCTCCGTTTCCAGCACGTGGCCACCCCCAAAGAGTGAGTGAGCTTCGACACACTCGCGCCACCAAGCAACGCCGCGAACACCAGATCCCTCCTTGGCTCAATCCTTGAGTTGCTTGCGCTCTTTTGCGGCAACAAATGGCTTGCCACCCGGGCAGCGGGACGCCCCAACGCTTCGCAAATCCCTTCGGCGAGAGGCATGGAAGGTTGTTGCTTTGTCAAGCAGTTGCACACTGACCCCATTTTGAAGGAGCGTTTCCAGGCTTGCCTGCGGCGTTCCCGGCTTCATTTTCAGGGGATGACCCGACCTGAATCGATCCAGCACATCCGTGAGGCCTGCAAGACGGTGGCCCTGCAGTTCATGAAGATCCATCCGGCGCTGCCGGGCCTGCAGGATGCCGAGACGCAGGCGGACTGCCTGAAGGCGCTGCACGAGATGACCGTGCACCTGGAGACGATCAAAAAGAAGATCGGCCGCCTCGAGAAGCGCGACGACAGCAGCCTGCTCTGAATCAGCGCTGCCAGACGGTGCGGCCGCCGACGACGGTGCGCAGGGCGCGGATCTGGCGGATCTCCGCCTCGGGACAGGCGAGGTAGTCGCGGTCGATGACGACGAAGTCGGCGAGCTTGCCGGCTTCGAGGCTGCCGAGGCGGTCCTCGTCGAAGCTCAACCAGGCGGCCCAGGTGGTCAGCGTGCGCAGGGCGTCGAGCCGGCCGAGCCTTTGATGGGTGCCATGCACGCGGCCCTGGTCGTCCTGGCGGGCGACGGCCAGCCAGAGCATGAGGAAGGGATTGAAGGAGTTCATCGCGTGATCGGGATCGAAGCCGATCATGTGGTCGCTGTTGAGCCCGACCGGCACGCCGCCGCGCACCCAGTCGCCGAGGCCGATGAAGCGCTCCGCCCAGGCGGGCCCGTAGATCTTCGCGATGAAATCGGCGTCGCGGTAATAGAGATAACCCTGGGTGTCGACGCCGGCGTTGACCTTCTTGGCCAGCGCCACCATGGCGGCATCGGGGAAGTAGCAGTGGATGAGGTTGAAGCGGCGGTCGCGCATCGACGGCTGCTCGGCGGCGACGGCCTCTACCGCACGCAGCACGGCCATGGCGCCGCCATCGCCGGTGACGTGGGCGCTGATCGGCCAGCCGAGGCGGTTGGCGGCACCGAAGATCTCGCGCATCTGCGGCTCGCTGTAGGACTGGGTGCCGGTGTAGGCGGGATCGGTGTTGCGGTAGAAGGCGGTGCGCTTGTCGCCATGCGGCTCGCTGAGCCAGGTGGTGCCCCAGTGGATGCCGCCATCGACGGTGATCTTCAGGCAGGTGGCGCGCACCCAGTCGTCGCCCTCTCCGGCCTGGAGGCCGAGCGACTGCAGGTATTTCTCCACCCCGACCGCGTCCTTGGCCGAGAAGCGGAAGGTGCCGCGCACGCGGGTGGTGAGCTCGCCCTTCGCGGCGAGGTCGCGAAAGAGATCGAAACCCGCGCGGTCGGTGGCACGCTCGAAGATGCTGGTGAGGCCGACCGAGTTGTACACGCCGTGCAGCTCGCGCAGCTTGGCGCGCAGGGCCGCGGGCGAAGGGGCGGGCGGCTGCGGCATAAGGGTGCGCAGAGCGGCCTGACCGCCGCGCATGAGCACGGGGCGACCTTTTTCAAAGACGACTTCGCCGCCGCTGACGGTGTCGCCCTCGCGCATGACGCCGAGCGCGCGCCAGCCGGCGCTGTTGAGCACCGATTTGGTGACGGAGACGAACAGCACCGGGTGGCGCGTCGTGGCGGCGTCGAGTTCCTCGGGTGTCGGGAAACGGCGCTCGCGCAGGCGGGTGATCTCGTTGCGCGGCACCTCGATCCAGGCACCCTCCGGCCGCTCGGCCGCGCGCTGGCGCACCCAGTCCTGGATCTCGGCGATGCTGTGCAGTTCCTGGTAGTCGGCCGCCAGGGCGGCGCGCGCGGCGCCGATGCTGTGGCAGTGCGTTTCGATCAGGCCGGGCAGGACCATGCGGCCCTTGAGATCGACCACCTCGGTCCGCGGGCCGGCGAGTTTTTCGATCTCGCCATCGCTGCCGACCGCGAGCAGGCGGCCGTCGCGCACGGCGAGCGCCTCGACGACGCGTTCGCCGGCGTCGAGGGTCAGCACACGGCCATGGAGAAAAACCGCGTCGGGCGATTGGGCGGCGAGACTGCCGGCGACGAGCAGAGGAAGAAGGCGGAGCATGGAAGGCAAACGCGTCGACCCGGCGGATTTCCACAACCGCCGGCGAGGAAATCCGCGCGCGCCGATTTCACTGGCCAAGCCCGGCGGCACCGTGGAATGCTGGCCATCTCCCGTCGATGGTCGATCCTGAACCCGTTCCAGAACCTGCAGCACCCGCCACCGCGGCCGCGCCGCCCCTGCTGTCGCCCGCAGCCCTGACCGCGCTGCTGCCCCAGTATGAGGTCGAGCGTGTCATCGGTGTCGGCGGCATGGGCGCGGTCTACCTGGCGCGGCAGCTTTCGCTCGACCGCTGGGTGGCGCTGAAGCTGCTGCCGGCGCAGGACGACGCCGAGGCGGCCGGTCATTTCATCCGCGAGGCGCGCGCCATGGCGCGGCTGGTGCATCCGCACATCGTCGCAGTCTATGATTTTGGCCAGACCACCGACGGGCATTTCTTTCTCGCCATGGAGTATGTCGACGGCGGCGATCTGCACCGCCGCACGCTGGCCGGGGAGGTGTCGCCGGAGCGCGCGCGCAAGGTCATCGCCCAGGTCTGCGAGGCGCTGCAGTTCGCGCACGGTCACGGCGTCATTCACCGCGACATCAAGCCCGCCAACATCCTCATCACCTCCGACTGGCAGGTCAAGGTGGCCGACTTTGGTCTGGCCCGCGACCTGCAGGCCCCCAGCGCGCCTGAGGAGGCCGAGTACGGCACGCCGGACTACGTGGCGCCGGAGCGCTGGACCGCCGGTGCCGCCGTCGATCACCGGGCCGACGTCTACTCGCTCGGTGTGGTGATCCATGAACTGCTCACCGGCAAGACACCGGCGGCGGCGGGCAGTCGCGCCGGGCTGGGTCTGCCGCCCGGCTTTGCCGGTGTGCTGTCGAAGTGCCTGATGCACGATCCGGCACGGCGCTATGGCTCGGCCGCCGAGGTGCGGCGCGCCCTGCTCGACGCGGCCACCGCGGCACCGCCAGCCACCACCACCCCCTCCGCAGCTGCGGCACCAAGGCCACCCGTCGCGCGTCCGCCGCAGCCGCCGGCGGCTGCGGCCGAGGCCGCGCGTTCGCTGCATCGGCGCGAGTGGATCGAACAGGTGGTTTGGACGCTGATCAGCCTGCTCGTGCTGGCCGCCCTAGGCTGGCTCGTCTGGAACGACCACTTCAAGGCTACGACCGCCCCGCCCCCCGCCACTTCCCAGCCCTGACACCAGGGCTCTTCACACGGCCCGTGCCATTGCGGGTGACCGCCGCCGGCGGGGTGCACCGCTTTCCGCTGTCGCGGCTCTCAGCCAAAACCAGGCCCAGGCGCGGGCGATCGCCGCGCGCTGACGTCGAAGGCTTGCGACCATGGGCCGCTGAGGTAAGCTGCGCCTCGTGACGCCGCCCCCCCAGGTTCCGCGCCGCCGCCTCCGCCGAAGTTGTCTCGGCCTGCTGGCGGTCCTTGGCGTACTCGGGGTGCTGCTGGTGCTGCTGCATCGACCGTTGCTGCGCTACGCCCTGCAGCACGGCGGTCCGGCCCTGGCTGCCACGGCCGGTCTCGACCTGCGCTGGCAGGTGCAGGGCAGCCTCTGGCGCGACCTCAGCCTGCGCGATTTGAACCTCAGCGGTGCCCCCTGGCTGCAGCAGGCCGAGGGCGCCGAAATCCACGCCGAGTACGACTGGCGCGCGCTCTGGCGCGGTGACTTCCCCGCGGTGCTGCAGCGGGTGCGCGTGCACGGCCTGCGGGTCGTGGCCGACTTGCGCCAGCGGCCCCCCTCACCGCCCGCGCAGCCATCCAAAACCGCCCACCCCCCGCCGGCGCTTTGGCCGCGTGAGCTTGAGCTGGAGGACCTGCATCTCGACCTGACCCTGGCCGATGGCTCGCGCCTGCGCGTGCGCGGGCTGAGCCTGCGCGCCGGCCCCGGCAAGCCAGGCACCTTCCGCTGTCGCCTGCTGCAACGTGAGCCCGGCAATTTGAAACTCGACAACCTGCAGGCGGACCTGCGCTGGGAACCGCTGCAGCTGGCCTTCGAACAGCTCAGCCTGCCCGGCGGCCTGGTCGTCGAAACGCTGTCGGTCGATGCCCACCGCCTCTGGCAACCGGAGGCCGAGCTGCGCGTGCAGGCGCGCGGCACCCGCGGCGCAGCCGGGATCACCCTGGAAACTGCGCTGCGCGGCCTGTTCGCCGCGCCGCGGCAGTTGCAGGCCGAGTTGCGCGTGCACGGACTCGACGCCGCCGCGCTGGCCGGCCTCGGCCTGCCCGAGGATGTGCAGTTCCGCGAGGCCGAGGCCGAGGTGCGGGTCAGCGGTGATCCGACCGCGCCGCGGGAGCTGGCGGTCACCGCGCAACTGAGGGCGAACGAACTGCAGGCCGCCAGCCTGCGGGCCGATCGTTTGGCCAGCAAGCTCGAGGTTGCCGACGGCCGGGCACGCCTCACCGAAGGCGTGATCATGCGCGGCACCAATCAGGTCCGCCTCAAGGGCGAGGCCGAACTGCCTGCGCAACTGTCGGACGCATCGCAAACCCGCTGGCAGGCCGAGCTGCGGGCCGAGCTGCCCGAACCGGCGGCCTGGCTGGCGCAAGCGCCCGCACTGCAGGGTCGGGTCGAGCTGCAGGCACGAGCCAAGGGCGTCGGTTCCGTGCCGACCGAAGTCGCGGGCCAGCTGCGCGGCGACCAACTGGCACTGGAGGGCCGGCGCCTGCCGGAGATCGACAGTCGCTTCCGCCTCGACGGTCGCACCGCCACCCTAGAGATGCCGGCGATACGCCTGGGCGGAGCCAACCGTGTGAGCCTGGCGGCAACGCTGCAGTTGCAGAAGCGCCTGCCAGTGGCCGTGACCCTCAGCGCCGACCTGCCCGAGCCCGAGGCCTGGATGGCGTCGTTCGGCCTGACCTTCCCGGCCGAGCGCGCCCGCGCCGTGCTGCGTGCCGAGGGCCGGGCCGCGCTGGCACTGGCCGATCTGCAGGAAGGCGCACTCGACCGCCTGCAGGCCGAACTGAAGGTCGACGTCACCGACACCGCCTGGGATGGCCTGGCGCTCGGTCCGCTGCGGCTGCAGGTGCGGGCCAGCGACGGACAGCTGCGGTTGACCAGCCTGCGCCTGGAGGCGGACGAGCACAACCGACTCGATGCGACTGCAGAAGTCGCCTTGCTGGCGCCGCATGCCTTCCGTGCCGAGGCGAGTGCCGACCTGGTGAAGCTGCCGCTGTTCAATGCCCTGCTCCAGGGCCTGGGCGCGCCGGAGATCCTGGCCGGCCGCGCCGATGGCAGGCTGACAGCCACCGGCCAACTGCGCCCCTGGTCCGGCACGGGCAGCGCGGCCCTGCGGATCGCCGACCTGCGCCTGGCCGGTCAGCCCGAGCCCCTGCGGCTGCAGGTGCAGACCGAGTTTGCCGAGCGCCGGCTGCGCCTGCTCGGGCTTGAGGCGGGGGCCGGCCCGTGGCGACTGACCGCGCGCGGGGCCTTGGATGAGGTGCAGGCCGGTCTTGACGAGCTGCAGCTCTGGCAGGACCAGCGACTGCTGCTCGCCGGTCATGCGCGCGCGCCGTTCGCCTGGGAAAGCGCGGAGGCGCCCCCCTTCGATGTGGATCTGCGCGGCCAGGGCCTGCCGCTGGAGGAGGTGCTCGCCGGGGTCAGCGGTTTGCCGCGTGGCGTGTTCGATCTGGAACTGCGCCTGCAGGGCCGACCGACCGATCCCACCGGCAGCCTGCAGGTGCGCGGCTCGAAGATCGCGCTGCCGCAGGCACCGAAGCGTGTGGCTCCCGCCACACTCGCCCTCGACAGCCGCTGGCAGGCCAGCCGGCTGGAGAGCCGCCTGGAGTTGACCCAGCCGCCATTGCAGCCGCTGACCCTGACCGCCGCCCTGCCACTGGCTGCCGCCGCGCTGAAGCAGCCGGCGGAAGCCTGGATGCAGCTGCCGGTCGAGGCGCAGTTGCAATTGCCGGAGTCCGACCTCGGTTTCCTGCGTGAG
Organism: uncultured bacterium; assembly: GCA_966252325.1. Classification (GTDB taxonomy): domain Bacteria; phylum Verrucomicrobiota; class Verrucomicrobiia; order Verrucomicrobiales; family Verrucomicrobiaceae; genus Prosthecobacter. The sequence continues at coordinate 7,359 of CBINON010000061.1, forward strand.
CTGGCGCCCGATCTCGTCCGTGCCCTGCCCCTGCGCGCTCGGATCGAAGCCCGCCTCAGGGGCAGCCTGGCCGAACCTCGCCTGCAGGCCGCAGTCGACCTCGACGCTGCGGAAATCCTCTGGCAGCAGCCGGACCTGCCATCGGTGCGCGACCTGCGGCTGCGGCTGCGCTGCCAGGACCGGCGATTGACACTGGAAGAGGCCTCCCTGCTGCTCGCCGGTGGCCAGGTCCGCCTCACCGGCAGTCTGGAGGCCACCGACCTGCGTCAGCCGCGCCTCGACCTGCGCCTGCGCGCCGATGAAGCCCTCGTGTACCGCGATGCCGGGGCCTCACTGCGCGCCAATGCGGATCTCATCGCCACCGGCACACCGGAGCGCGGACGCTTGAGTGGCGAGATCGGGCTCGTGCGCGGCCGGATGTTTCGCGAGATCGACCTGCTGCCGCTCTTGAAACTGCCGGCCGACGTGCCGGCTGTGCCGCCGGACACCCGTCGGCGCGAAGCAAAGCTGGAGTTGCCGGCCATCGTCCATCCCTGGGCTTTCGACGTGCGGGTGCGCACCCGCGATCCTGTGCTGCTCTCCGGCAACCTGGCCAATGGCGCCATCTCGGCCGATGTGCGGCTGGCCGGCACCGGCGCCAGTCCACAGCTCAGCGGCGGTGCCACCATCGACCGCCTGCAGTTGCAACTGCCTTTCAGTGTGGTGCGCATGACCCAGGGCGCCATCACCCTGCGACCCGAGCGCCCCTTGGATCCGGATCTCAACCTGCGCGGTGAATCGCGCATCGGCAGCCACGATGTCAGCCTGTTCGTCTATGGCGCCTCGACGGCACCGAAGACCCGCTTGACCAGTTCGCCGCCGCTGAGCGAGCCGGACATCGCCACCCTGCTGGCCACCGGCACCCTGCTCGGTGGTTCGGCCACCGAGCTAGCCTCGGAAGCCGCCAGTCGCGCCGCCTTCCTGTTTGTCAGCGAGCTGAGCCGCAAGCTTTTCAACCGCAAAAAGGTTGTCCGTGAGGAACCCCCGCGGCTGCAGCTCAGCTTCACACCCTCGGGCGCCGACCGCAGTCAGGACAGCATGCAGGCTGCCTACGACCTGAGCCGTCACTGGCGTCTGACAAGCCGCTTCACCCAGAGCGGCCGCATGAAGGCCGCACTCGGCTACCTGCTGCGCTTCGGCGAACGCGTGCAGGCACTCGGCGAGACGCCAGCCGCCCCCTGACGGTTCAACGCCCCTCGTCCAAGCCGTTGGTCACCTTGCCCTGCTTGAGCCGGTCGCGCAGTTTCGACCAGAAATCCTCGTCGTCGGCCGAGGGGCCGGCCTCGGGCAGGATCTTGCCCGGCGCGGGCGGCACGCGGATGCCCGGACCGGCAGCCGGCCCGTCGAGCGGGTCGAGAGCGCGACCGTAGGGCGCGAACAGACCCAGCGGGATCGGGTACTTCTGGAAGCTCACCGGCAGGCTGCGGTGCTTGTTGATGAAGTCGGTTGGGCTGTAGTAATTGCTGTTGTCACGGGCAAACAAGGTTCGGTTCATGCCGATGCGCAGGTTTTTGCGCATCTCGAAGTGCAGGTGCACATAGTACATGCCGTTGTTGCCACCCATGGTGCCGACCTGCTGGCCCTTTTCCACCACCTGGCCAACACGCACGGTCCGCTGATGCAGATGCGCGTACAGGCTGTCGACCATGGCGATCTTGCCGGTCGCATCGCGGTAGGCGTGGCGCACCAGCACGCAGTTGCCCCAACCGCCGCGGACGTTTTCCGAAATCACGACCACCCCGCGCGCGCAGGAATAAATCGGATCCCCCAGGTCGCTGTTGCCACCACCGCGACCGTTCCAGTCCTCCCCGAGATGGCCGTTGGGCCAGTAGCCGCGCGACTTGTAGTAACCGTCGCCGTTGGGCTTGCCGACCGGGAAATCAAAACCATCGGCGAGCTGGCAGCGCACGTGATCGGCAGCGTCGGCCCACGCGGCCAGCAGTCCACTCAAGACCAGTGTCAGAATGCCTGCCCGCCGACCGAGGCCGGAGCGAAGGGAGGCCGTGCCGCCGGTCATGGTCAGGAACGGAGGTTGAACCCGCAGCTCAATGCCGGGGCAGGATCAGGGGTTGGCTTTGGCGGCGGCTTCCTTGGCGGGAGCGGCGGGGGCCGCAGCCGCCGGCTTGGGAGCTTCCGCAGCGGCCTTCGGCGCGGCGGCGGCAGCCTTGTCAGCCGGGGCAGCTTCCTTCTTGGCGGCCGGCGCCTCGTCTTTCTTGGCGGCCGGCGCTGCTTCCTTCTTGGCGGCTTCCGGGGCGACCGGCTTCGGCTCTTCCTTGCTGGCCGGTGCGGCGGGCGGCGGCGGCGGTTCGGAGTAGATCTTGACGTCGGCCTTGGCCGTCTGCTGGCGGGCGGTCAGCACTGCCAGACTGAGGGTCAGGACAAAAAGCAGGACCGCCAGGTAAACCGTGAACTTCTGCAGGACATTGGTGGTCTGGGCACCGGCAATCTGCGACATCATGCCGTCACCGAACGAGGCTCCAAGGCCCTCCTGGCGCGGACGCTGCATGAGAACGATGAGGATGAGGAGCAGGCAGACGAGAACCTCGATGAATGTAAGGATGCCGATGAAAATAGCCATAAGCGGGGGACGCACTATGCGGGAACTTCACCCTTTGGCAAGCTGGTTCTGGCAGGGGGGATTTCCGAGCAGCCGTCGGGCCCGTGTTTTTTCCAGAAAAAAATGGCATTGCAGGCCAAAGTCCATTATTTAATGAACGTTGACAATTAACGCTCGCACCCGGCATGCCTCTCTCCCGAATCCAGGCTTCGACGCGACGCGGCCCTGAGGCCGTGAAGGCAGGCAAGCGCCCATCGGCAGGGCGGAGCAAGGTGGCCGCCAAGCTGCCGGTCGACTCGCCGAAAATTCGCGCCATGGCCAGGCAGGAAGCGACGCGTCGCGGCTACACTTGGGCGCTGCGCCTGATCCTGCTGATCTGCTTCACCGGCCTGCTCAAGGTGACGGTGCAGGAGGCCATCCTGAAGAACCCGCAGTTCGAACTGCAACAGGTGGCTGTGCAGACGAACGGGCCGCTGAGTGTCGAAAAAATCGTCCGCGCCACCCTGCTGACCCGCGGCGAGAACCTGCTCTTCATCAACATGCGCGAGGTGCGCGCCCGCCTGCATCAGTTGCCCGCCGTGGCGTCAGTGACCCTGGAGCGCGATTTCGATGCCGGCATCCTGACCCTGCGTGTCAAGCAGCGCCAGCCGGTGGCCTGGCTGGACAGCCCGCGCCTGGGCCTGATCGCCGGTCGCGCCGGCGACGGCTGGCTGATGGACGCCGAGGGTGTGCCCTTCCCCTGCGATGCGCTGACCGAAGCCTACGCGGCGCTGCCGGTGATCCAGCATGAGGCCCTGGCTCAGAACACGCCGGGACGGCCGCTCAAGGACTTTGGCCTGCAGGCGGCGCTCAAGTTGGTGGCGGCGCTTGATGCCCGCTACGAGGCCGGCCAGCCGCGCGCGCTCGCCCTGCAGCTGCAGACGCCCTACTCCATCCTGGCCCGTTTCAGCGACAAGACCCAGGTCGTCTTCGGGGTCGACGACCTCGACCTGCAACTGGCCCGGCTTGACCGTGTGCGCGACGAGGCGCGCCGGCGCGGCTGGGAGATCGACACCCTCAACCTTCTGGCCCGGCAGAACGTCCCTGTCACCTTCCGCAGTCCGCCCGATCTGGCCGGGCTGCAGGTCCCGGCCGCGCGGCCGGTGACAGCGGCGCGCACCGCCAGCACCCAGCTTCGTTGACCCCATGGCGAAATCCACCATCTACGCAGCGCTGGAAATCGGCACGAGCAAGATCTGCGTCGTTGTCGGCGAGGCCAAGCGCGACGGTTCCATCAAGATCCTCGGCATCGGCCAGGCCGCCTCGCGCGGCGTGCGCAAGGGCGAGATTGTCGACTTTGACAAGGTGCAGACCTGCCTGAACGACGCCCTGGTGCGCGCCGAGGACCGCAGCGACGTGATGATCCGCACCGTCTTCCTCGGTGTCAGTGGCGCGCACATCGAGAGCCAGAACAACCGCGGCTGCCACCGCCTGCCCGAGGGGCAGACCGAGATCATCGAGCACGATGTCGAGGAGGCCAAGGACATCGCCCGCAACGTGCCGATTCCGGAGGACAACGTCTTCCTGCACAGCGTGCTGCGCCAGTACATCGTCGACGGCGTCGAGGCAGTGCGCCAGCCGATCGGCCGCCAGGCGCGCCAACTCGAGGCCGACTACCACATCATTCACGGCCTGATGCCGCGCATCCAGAACTCGATCAAGTGCGTCAAGGAAATTCCGCTCGAGGTCGAGGACGTCGTCTTCAACCCGGTCGCCGCCGCGCAGGTCGTGCTCAGCCGCGAAGCCAAGCGCGAGGGCGCCCTGATGATCGACATCGGCGGCGGCACGGCCGATTTCGTGCTGTACGACGACGGCATGATCAGCGTCTCCGGCTGTGTGCCACTGGCCGGCGACCACATCAGCCAGGACATCGCCATGGCCGTGCAGATCCCGCACAACCGCGCCGAGATCCTCAAGATCCAGGCCGGCAGCTGCCTGCTCGATGACGTTGCGGCGGGCGAGATGCTGCGCATCGAGGACGACAATGGTTTCGCCATCGGCGAGGTCGAGCGCGCCTTCCTCAACGAGGTGATCCAGCTGCGCGTCCAGGAAATCCTCGACCAGGTGCGGGCGCGCTGCGAGGGGCACCTCGACCGCCTCGCCGCCGGCGTCTTCCTGACCGGCGGCACCAGCCTCCTGAAAGGCATTGACGTCGTCGCCCGCGACGTGTTTGGAATGAAGGTCACGCGGGCGGGCTCGACGCCGTTCAGCGGCGTCACCGACATGTTCGACAAGCCCCAGTACTCGGCCCCCATCGGCCTCATCCGCTACGCCCAGATCCTTGATCAGGAAAAGCCGACGCGGTCCTTCTTCCCGCTCTTCAAGCGCAAGGTCGCCGGCTTCCTCGCCCCGTCCTGAACCCACCCGTCCGTCCACCCTCCACCCACCAGCCCACCATGGTCGAATATGATCGCCACACCCAGCGGGATGACTCCGGCAAGCCCGCCCTCCGCACCTGCATCGTCGGCATCGGCGGCGCGGGCGTCAACGTCCTCGACCGCATCACGCTCGATCGCACGGTGGAGGCCAAGCTCGCCTGCATGCACACCGACGTGCGCGTGCTCAGCCACGCCATGGCACCGGTCAAGGTTCAGCTCGGTGCCGACCTCGTGCGCGGCGCCGGCGCCGGCGGCGACCCCGACCTCGGCCGCGAGGCGGCCGTGTTTTCGCGCGAGGAGATCCGCCGCGAGGTCGAGGGCCACGACATCGTTTTCCTCTGCACCGGCCTCGGCGGTGGCACCGGCTCCGGCGCCGCCCCCGTGATCGCCGAGATCGCCAAAGCCACCGGCGCCCTCGTCATCGTCGCCGCCGCCATGCCCTTCAGCTTTGAGGGCCGGCGCCGCAACGCCCAGGCGGCCGAAGCCCTCGAGAAACTCCAAAAACGCGCCGACGCCCTCGTGCTTTTTGAAAACAACCGCATGGGCGAACTTATCCTGCCCAAGGACGGTATCCAGAAGGCCTTCCTGCAGGCCGACCAGCTCATCGCCCAAAGCCTGCGCGCCATCTGCACCATCGTCACCCTGCCCGGACTGGTGAAGCTCGGCCTCGACGACCTCACCACCGCCCTCAGCACCTCCAACGGCCGCTGCCTGTTCGGGTTCGGCGAGGCACGCGGCCAAAACCGCGGCGCCGAGGCCCTCAAGCGCGCCCTCAAGAGCCCGCTCATCGACCAGGGCCGCCTGCTGCACCAAACCCGCACCCTGCTCGTCCACATCGCCGGAGGCGAATCGCTCACCCTCGTCGAGGTCGACGCGGTCATGAAGCAGCTCGGCCGCCACGTGCCCGACCAGACCCACATCCTGTTCGGCGTCGCCGTCGATGCCAAACTCGAGGACAGCCTGGCCGTCACTCTCATCAGTTCGCTCGGCCTCGAACAGCTCAACAGCGTCGCCGCCGCCGCGCCGCCGGCGGAAATGCTGCCCCAGCATGACCGCCCCATGCCGCAGATGGCCGATGTCCTCGGCACCGGTCTGACCCGCGCCATCGTCCATCCGCCGGCCCCCGCCGCCCCCCAGGCCGAACTCGCCCCGGAACCGCCACACGCACCCTCCGCCGAATTCATCCCGGAACCGCCGGCGCCCCCCGCCAAGGCTGAACCCACCCCGGAACCCGCGCCAACACCTGTCGCGGAAGTCATTCCCGAACCGCCGGCACCCGCCCCCGAACCGGCACCGAAGCTGGAAACCGCGCCGGCGCCCACTGTGAAACCGCTCGTGCCGCCGCTCGACCTGCTGTTCCAGGACGATGAAATCCTGGCGCCCCCCCCCAAGCCCGCCGCCAGCCAGGCCCCTGAACCCGCGCCTCGCGGCACCGCACGCAGCGCGCCGGCCACCAACGCCGTCGAGATGGAGCTGCTCAAGGATTTTCAGCCTGCAGCGACCGCCATCGCGTCGGCAGCACCGCGCCGTGAACCGGCGCCGCTGCCGCCGCTGCAGACGATCATCGCCAGCGAGCCCGCCGCCAAACCGGAGGAACGCAAGCCTCGCATCGAAGACTTCATCCCACTCCGCGAAACGGCACCGAAGACCACACTCCACGCGATCGTCGCCAGCGAGCCCGCACCGAAACCCGAGGCACGCAAGCCCCGCATCGAAGACTTCATTCGTGAACCTGAACCGCCGGCCATTGAACCGACAAAGGCCGCTCCGCCACTCGTTGCCGTGAAGAAAGCCGCCCAGCCGCAAATCGATCTCGGCCTCGGCAAGGAGGAGGAACTTGGCCGCTTCAAGGGCACCGAACCAGCCCTCGCCGCCGGCGGTGAAAACCTCGATGTGCCCACCTGGCAGCGCCTGAAGCGAAAGCTGCAACGCCCGTGGGACCGGGAAAAGGAGGGCGGTGACACCAGCGCCCGCTCGACCATGACGCCCCTGCGTTGAGGTCTCACGCCGAGTCCTGACGGCCCCCCGCCGGCCTGATGCGCTACTTCGATCACAACGCCACGACGCCCCTGGCGCCGGCCGCGCGCGCAGCCTGGCTGGACGCCAGCGACCGCCTTTGGCATAACGCTTCCAGCCTTTACCGCGAGGCCGGCCTGACGGCCCAGTCTCTCGAGGCCGCGCGCGAGGCCCTGGCCGACCGCCTCGGCGCCGAACCCGAGCGCCTGATCTTCACCGGCGGCGCCACCGAATCGAACAACACGGTCTTTGCCGGTCTCGCCCGCTGTCTGGCGCCGGATGCCGTGATCGCCCTGTCCGCGGTCGAACACCCGAGCGTGCGCGAGGCCGCCTGTGCCTGGCTCGGCCGTCACCGAATCCGTTTTTTGCCGGTCGACGCCGAGGGCGTGGTCCAGCCGGAAACGCTGGAGGCCTGCCTGCGCGAACATCGGCCCGCCCTCGTTTCAGTCATGGCCGCCAACAACGAGAGCGGCGCCCTGCAGCCCTGGGCGCAACTGGCAGACCTCTGTCGCAGCCACGGTGTGCGCTTCCACTGCGACGCCGCCCAATGGCTCGGCAAACTGCCCGCCACCGGTCTCGGCACGTGCGATTACCTCACCGGCAGCGCCCACAAGTTTGGCGGTCCCAAGGGGGTCGGCTTTTTGCTGACGGCCAACGCCGCCGAACGTTTCCCCCTGCTGCATGGCGGCCCCCAGGAAGACGGCCGCCGCGCCGGCACCGAGAACATTCCAGCCATCCTGGCCATGGTCGCCGCGCTGGGCGAAACCGAGACCGCCGCCGCCGCCAGCGCCACTGAGCAGGGCGCCTGGCGCGATGCCTGTGCCAAGCGGCTCCAGCAGGCCCTGCCCGGCCTGCGACCAATCTCCGCGGGTGCGCCGCGACTCTGGAACACGCTGCTGGTGGTCATGCCGCAGCACTCCAGCTTGAAATGGCTCACCCGCCTGAGCCGGCGCGGTTTCGCCATCTCCACCGGCTCGGCCTGCAGCTCGGGTCGCGAAGGCTCCTCCGTCGTCCTGCAGGCACTCGGTGCCGCGCCCGACGAACTGCGGCGCGTGCTGCGCTTCAGCGGCGGCTGGCAGACCCACGAAGCAGACTGGCAGGCTCTGGCGGAAGCCGTGATCGCCACGGCCGAGGAACTTGAACAAGGCGCAGCACCGCCCGGCACGACGGCCTCGGCCGTGTGACAAAGTGTTAGACTTTCGTTGCATTTCCGGTCGCCACCTGATAAGTTAGACTTATCCCATGAGCCTTCCCACACCGGAAAATCTGAAGCGTGCCGTCGAAATCGTCGGCAAAATCGAGAGCCTTAAAGCCGAACTCACTGCCCTGCTTTATGGTGGCAAGCCGGTCAAAACCGCCGGCAAGCGCGGCCGTCCGGCGAAGGCTGACAAGCCCGCCAAGGCCCCGAAGGCCGCCAAGCCGAAGCGCCAGCTTTCCGAAGAAGCACGCGCCCGCATCATCGCCGCGCAGAAGAAGCGCTGGGCCAAGGTGAAGAAGGCCAAGAAGGAAGCCGCTGCGGAAGGCTGATCCTGCTTTTCTAAAGCCGGCCGCCACAAGCGGCCGGCTTTTTTTTCGTGCAGGACAGCGACCAAAGCGCGATTCTAGAGAAAAGTCGGCGACACCGGGAATCCCCAAAGCCAGGTCCGCGCAGCCATGTTCCCCTCCCCGTTCCATCTGCGCCTGCTGCTCCGGGTCCTGCTGGTCAGCCTGATTCTGGTGGGCGCCACCAACGTCCACGCGCAACGCCTCAGCGAACGCGCCCAGGCTCAGATTGCCGCCCTGCTGGCGGAAAAGAGCCGGCGCACGCCCGTTCAAGCCCGGCTCGACTCCCAGCTTGTCTACCTGCTCAAACGCCAGGCCGGCAACGCCGACCTCGCCGCCCTTCCCGAACTCCAGCCTGCGTTGCGCACGGAGACCGACGGCCGTTTGCTCGTCGATGTGCGCGGGGACATCACGCCCGGGCTCGAACGCTTTGTCACCGGCGGCGGCGGCCAGATCGTCGCCTCGGTGCCGCGTTTCGGCAGCCTGCGTGCGCGCCTCGTGCCGGCTCAACTCGAAACCCTCGCCGCCCGCCCGGAGGTCCGCTTCATCGAACCCGCCGTGCAAGCCGAAACAAACCTCGGCCCGGTGCTCTCCGGCGGCGACACCGCCCACCTGGCCGCCAGCGCCCGCACCGCTTTCGGTGTCGACGGCACAGGATTGAAGATCGGTGTGCTCTCCGATGGCGCCGACTCGTTGACCCTCGCCAAAACCGCCGGTGAACTGAACGCGCGCGCACGCTCCCTCGATGGCCAAGCCGGTGCCGGCGACGAGGGCACGGCGATGATGGAAATCGTCCAGGACCTCTTGCCTGGCGCCGAGTTGCTCTTTGCCACCGCCTTCAACGGCGACGCCAGCTTCGCCAGCAACATCCTCTCCCTGCAGGCCGCCGGCTGCTCGATCATCGTCGATGACGTCACCTACTTCAATGAATCGCCCTTTCAGGACATGGTCATCGCCCAGGCGGTCAACACCGTCTCCAACGCAGGCGTACTTTTCTTTTCCTCCGCCGGCAATTCCGGCAACCAAAACGACGGCACTTCGGGAGTTTGGGAGGGCGACTTCCTCGCTGGCGGCGTCGCCGGTGCGCCGCTGACGACGGCCGGCACCCTGCACGATTTTGGCGGCGGCTTGACCTACAACACTGCCACCGGCGGCAACAGCCGGCGTGTCGACCTGTTTTGGGCCGATCCCACCGGTGCCTCCGCCAACGATTACGATCTCTTCATCCTCAACAGCACCGGCACCAGCGTGCTGCGCAGTTCGACCAACCTGCAGACCGGCAGCCAGAACCCCTACGAATCGGTCGGCACCCTCAACCTCGGCGAACGCATCGTCATCGTGCAAAAACCCGGCGCGGCCAATCGCTACCTGCACCTCAGCACCGGCCGCGGGGTCTTGAGCGTCAGCACCGACGGCCAGACCCGCGGTCACAATGCCTCCGGAGCCGCCAACGCCTTCTGCGTCGCCGCTGTTCGCACATCGGCACCCGCCAGCCCCGCCTCAGCGTTCAACACCGACAACACGGTCGAGACCTTCAGCAGCGACGGACCGCGCCGGATGTTTTACCAGCCCGACGGCACGCCCTTCACGCCCGGCAATTTCTCCGCCAGCGGCGGCCTGCTGCTCGCCAAGCCCGATCTCACCGCCGCCAACGGCGTCGCCACCTCGGTGCCCGGCTTCACCACCTTCTACGGCACCTCGGCGTCCGCTCCGCATGCGGCGGCAATCGCCGGCCTGTTGCAGGCCTACAACCCGGACCTCAGCGCCGCGGAGATCCGTGCCCTGCTCAACGCCAGCGCGCTCGACATCGAGGCCGCCGGAACCGACCGCGACTCCGGGGTCGGCATTGTCATGGCCGAAGCCGCCCTCAGCGCCGCCGCCGCCCCCGACGCCCTGCGCATCGCCGGAGCCGGCCTGGTCGCCACCGGCGCCAAGGGCGGTCCCTTCACTTCCAGCGGCGGCAGCCACACCCTCACCAACAACGGTGCCAGCCCGCTCGACTGGACGGCAACCCCCGACGCCGCGTGGATCTCCGTAAGCCCGGCCGCCGGCAGCCTAGCTCCGGGAGCCTCGACCGTGGTCACCGTCGCCCTCGAACCCGCCGCCACCGGCTTGGCCGGTGGACAGCACCAGGCGAGCCTGGCGTTTCGAAACACCGGCAGCGGTTTCGAACGCGCCCTCTCGGTGCACCTGAACGCCGCCTTTGATCCCTTCCCCGATCCGATCGCGGGCTCCGGCACGGGGCTGGTACCCGACGGTGTTGCCAGCACGCCGCCCGCGCCCGGCGCGCCTCTGACGGTGTCGATCCCGGTCAGCGGCCTGACCGAAACGGTCAGCCGCGTCGCCGTCAGCCTGACCCTCAGCCACGCCTGGGCGGGCGATCTCGAGGCCGTGCTGACCTCGCCGGGCGGCAGCCGCAGCCTGGTCCTGTTCAGCCGTATCGGCGCCACCGCCGCCGCCGATTACGGCAGCGGTTCGGCCTTCAACGGCACCTACATCTTCACGGACAGCGCCACCGGCCCCAACCTGTGGACCGCCGCCAGTTCCAGCCCCGTGGCACCCGGTCTCTACCGGAGCACGGCCGCCGGCGGTGCCGGCCAGACGAATCCGGCTCCCGTCACCAGCCTCGATGCCACCTTCGGCGGCCTGACACCGGCCGAAGCCAATGGCATCTGGACGCTCAGCTTCCGCGACTACTGCGCGCCGGATCAGGGCACGGTGACAGCGGCAGCCCTGAGCTTCAGCCCCATCGCAGGCCTGTCCACCAACAACCGTCTGGCCAACCTCAGCACCAACGCCGGCAGCCTTGATCCGAACTTCGATGCGGACACGGAACGCTATGCGCTCACGGTGCCAGCCGGCACCACCAGCCTGCGCCTGACCGCCACCGCCGAGGATCCGGGGGCGCTGATCGACCTCGGCCTGCACGGCGCCGCCCTGCTGCCCGTCAGCTCCGGCAGCCCGAGCCCGGCGATCCCGCTGGTCGATGGCCTCAACCTGCTCGATCTGCAGGTCACCGCCGCCAATGGACTTGTTCGCACCTACCGTCTTGCGGTCACACGCCAAGGCGACTCCCCCATCCTCACCGTGCCGACGCGACTGGCCTGGGACCGCGGCCTGAACGTGCCTCTGCGCAGCGATCCTTGGACAATGCAGTTCGTCTATGCCAGGGACTTGCTGCGCTACCTGCCGCCCGGCACGAAAATCCAGGGATTGTCATTCCGCCTCTGGATCGGTGCCTCCACCTGGCCGCCCGACCCGCGCAACTGGGGCGAGTACAGCGTCGAGCTCAGCGCCGCCACCCGCCCCGCCGGCGAACTGAGCGCGACCTTTGCCGACAACGTCGGTGCCGATGCCGTCACGGCTCGCAGCGGTGCTCTGACGGTCGCCACCGGCGCCTACCCGGGAGGTGACAACCCCAATGCCTTCGGCCCGGTGCTCCACTTTGACTCGCCCTACGTCTATCAGGGCGGCGATCTGCTGATCACCCTGCGCCACAGTGGCAGTGGCGGTGGCGACTTCGCCTACATTGAAACCCTGCCGAGCCAGGAGGGCTGGTTCGAATGTCTGGCCGCCGAGGGCCAGTCCGCCACGGCGGCGGTCTACACCGCCGACACCCCGGTGCTGCAACTCAACTTCGAACTGCCGCAGCCCGAGATCACCCTCAGCGGCAACGCGGTCGCCATCGCCAGCGGCGACACCACCCCCAGTGCCGACGACCACACCGACTTCG
>CBINON010000062.1:0-19034 GCA_966252325.1 uncultured bacterium
AGCGCAGGGCTGGGTTCCCTCCGGCCTCGTCACCGTCCCGCGAGCCGTCGCGCCGATTTGATCACCATTTGACGGAGGTGCAGAAAGCCGTTGTCCATCCGTTTGAAACACCATTATGCAGGTGCTTGAACGGCTGTTGGAAAAGGCTGCTGGAGCATCCCATGTGTTGCCTCGTAGGATGCGTTTTACAGGCGCAGAGTCCCCGGCTGGTATGAGGGGATTCCCCGGCCTCTCATCCACTTGATGCGACCATCAGCGTGCATTGTTGAGATCATCAACCGCGCTTCTCCGGCAGCTCAGATGAGCCCGACTTCGCGGAAGCTGAAGTAGCTGTGCGGCATACCGGGGCGGGCACCAACAATCACATGGTCCATCAGGTTGATGCCGATGATCTCGGAGGCTTCACGGACGCGGCGGGTCATGCGCCGGTCGGCATCACTCGGATCGGTGCAACCGCTCGGGTGATTGTGCATCATGGCGAACGCATAGGCGGCTCCCACGATCACCGGCCGCAGAATTTCCCGTGGATGCGCGCAGGTTTCGTTCAACGAGCCCAGGCTGACCAGGTGCCAGCCTACGGCTTCGATCTTGGTGTTGAAAAGAACCACGGCGAACAGTTCCTTGTCGGGCTGATGCAGCGGCGAGGTTTCAATATGGTCGATCCAATACTTCATGAGCCGGTCGGGCGCATTGCAGACGACCGGATCAAGGACGTGTTCACGAACCGACTGGATGGTGAACTGGCCAAAGGAATAGCGGACTTTGCGTTGCATGGCCCCTTGGCCTCATCACCGTGACTTCGTGTGTCGCACCATTTTGAGCGCCATTTGACGGAGGCGTAGCTCGCCGTTGTAAAGGCACGATCTGCTCAGCTGCACCTCCTTGCCTACTCGATCAAGTGATCAAACAGGCCCGGCTGGAACGGCTCCAGGGCCGCCTGCTCCGCCTTGAAGAAGTCCGCCTTCGTCTTGCCGCGCTTCTTGCCCTCACGCGTGTGGCAGTCATACGCATACTCGGGGATGGCCACATACTCCCCGCTCTCACGCAGGTCCTGCGCCAGCGTTTCCGCCTCCAGCCCCGCCTGCTGGTCATACACCATGTTCTGCAAGTGATCGGGGTCACGGCTCTTTTTGGACAGGCACAGCAGGATAACCGCCTTGCTGATGAAGATGCGGCCCTTCGCCTGCTTCGGCGGCACGCCCTCGTTGATGACAAGGTAGGAGTCATGCAGCGCCTTCACTTCCTGAGTGAGGATGCCCCAGCAGTCTTCCGCGCTGATGGTTAAGAGGCGCTTCCACACATACTTGCCAAAACCGCTGCTCCAGAGTTCCAAGGCCCAGTAACCGGCCAGGGCGGCATCACCCCTGCGGATGGCCTTCTGCATGGCCGAGGAGACTTCGGAAAAGTTGTAACCGCGAAGGGTTCTGAGCTGCATGGGGTTGGCGGGGAAAAGGTCAGGAAGGTCCATGGAGAATGCCCTCGTCACCGTGACTTCGGGAATCCATCCGTTTGCATCACCAAATGCTGGTAGGTGAGGGGCTTGAGTCGCGGTGAATGGGGGGTGCCTGGAGGTGCTGCAGCAGCCTGCACTTCGTTGCGCAACAAGTTCAGCCCTTGCGAGGGCTCCAGATCGTGTCGATCTCGTCATCCTGAGGGATTAGGTGCCCATAGTGGTTTTCCACCACCTCCACGCCGTCGCCCAGCCAGCGTGCCACCTTGTAGATCGACGTGCCCCGTGACACATGCAGGCTCGCAAACGTGCGCCGCAGGTCATGGAATGTGAGCTCCGGAAAACCGCAGCGCTTGGTGAGGTTCACAAAGGAGGCTCGGAAGTCATAGCGGTAGCGATAGAAACCGTGCGTGGCCTTGGGCTCCAGCATGAACGGCTCATGCAGCCCGTAGGAGCTTTCAATCCAGTTCCGGAACTCGCGCGTCAGGGGCACCGAGCGGTTATCGCGGTCCTTGGGCTGGAAGGTTGCTGTGGCTTGGATGTGGATCAGGTTGTTGTGCAGGTCGAACCAGTCCGGCCGCGCCTCAATGATCTCGTTCTTGCGCATCCCGGCGTGAAGTCCGCAGTAAATGGCAAACTTGAGCCCCGGCTGTTTGTCGCAGGAATCCAAAAGTTTTCTGGCTTGATCCGGGAGCAGGAAATGACGCCGACGGCGCAGGGGGAGCTTGGGTGGCTGCACGCCCGCCGCCGGGTTGATGGGCAGCTTGCCCTTTTCCACCAGCCACTTGAACCAGCCGTTCACGGACTGGAGGTAATGCCAGGCCGTGTGGGGGTTGCGCTGGCGGTGGTGCTCAAACCAGGACTCGACCATGGCGCGGGTGAAGGCCCTTGGGTTGGTGACCCCAAGGAACTCGATGAAGCTGCGGATCACATACTTGCGCGTGGTCAGGGTGGTGGAGGACAGGCCGTGGTCCTTCTTGGCGCGCAGGTAGTTGTCGAGCTCAAGGTGGGATTCCTGGAGAGAGGCCTGGGCCTCGGCTGTGACCCGGGTGACGATGTCGCGTGCCAGGACGATGGCCTTGGCTTCATCGGGGGTGTCGAGGGAGAAACGGAGTTGGGGTTGTCCTGGGCAGGGAGTGAACCTGACCCACCAGTTCTTGCCGCGCTTGAAGAGCCCTTTCATAGCCAGGGGAGCCTCGTCAACGAAGAGGGGGCGGGTGGCGGAAAAGACAGGTGCCTTGAGGTGCGGAGGAAGCAGAGCGCGGTGAGCGGAAGCCCAGGCGAGCGAGAGCGGACAGATTTTGAACCTCGGCCTGGAACAGGACCGGCAGGCATGGAGCCCGAAAAAAATCAGCTCAGCCTGTCCTGGAAAACCGGGAAACGACCCGCGAAGCGGTGGGTCGGCGGGGGCACAATGTGCTAATAGCAGTGTGCTAAAGAGGCCGAAATGTGCTAAAAAAGCTGTGCTAAACCCAGCACAGACTGCGGAAATAGCAGATGGGTTTTAGACCCCCGGATCCCTCATTTTGAGGGAGTTCCGTTGGTCGGGCTGGCGGGATTCGAACCCACGACCTCTTCGTCCCGAACGAAGCGCTCTACCAGGCTGAGCCACAGCCCGCTTGGGCCGTTGCCGGCCTTGACGGTGTTCCGCGGCGGGGCCGCGGACAGGAAAGACAACCTAATCGGCCCCGGGCGGAGCGCAAGCGGGAAAAGTTCCTTCGACAAAGCGGTCGCGCCATTCGGGGCGGGGCAGCAGGCAGGCGGGAGCCCGCCCGAACCAGCGATAGCGACGCCGGGCGAGGGCGTCGTAGGCGGCGTCGCGCAGGCGGCGGGGCAGGAGTTTCAGGATGAGCAGGAGTCGCCAGGCCCCGCCGAGCAGGCAAGCGATCTCGAGCACGGCGTCGCTGCGCTGGAACGCTCCGCGCGGGGTGAGCAGCAGGAGGGTGTCGGGCCGCTCGGGGTTGAGCCCCTGCTCGCGGTACAGCCGCCGACCCAGGTCGGACTGGATCGGGCAGTAGTGCAGTCGCCCCGCCGGATCGCGCGGCAGCAGGAAGCCGACAACGCCATCGCAGAGGTGGCAGACGCCGTCGAAGAGCAGGAGAGCTTGAGGGATCTCAGATTTCAAAGTTCAGATTTCAGAGGGTCGGGAGCCTCCCGCTCGGGCGGGTTGACTGACTGTAAACCTGAAACGTGCGACAGGGAATGCCGGTTTGGGGTCCCCAGCTCTGGCGAGCTGGCTGACTTGGAGCCTGAAACCTGAGACAGAGAACTCCGCCTCGGGGCGGGGCTCCAATTTTGGCGAATGGGCCCACGTGCGCGCCAAAGTTGGCACGGCTCCTGCTGCTTCCGTTGCCGTGTTGGAGGGTCTCCCGGACCCACCTCCACCCCTCAACAAACCAAACACCATCACCATGAAACTGAAAAGCATGACCTCCGTCCTCACGAAGTCGGCCCTCGTTCTGGCGTCCTGCGCCAGCCTGAGCGCCTTCGCCGGCACTCCGAGCGCCAAGGCCCCCGTTGCTCCTCTTCCCGAGGAAGACGGTGCCCTCTTCGACACCGTCGGTGCCGAACTGGCCATTGGCTACGACACCCGCTACTATTTCCGCGGCCTCTGGTTCGCTGACAACACCACCTGGGCCGGCCTCAACCTCAGCATCCCGCTGAGTGAGCAGCTCACCCTGGGCTTCGCCTCGCTGTACACCAGCACGGTGGAAACCACGGT
This sequence comes from uncultured bacterium, assembly GCA_966252325.1. Classification (GTDB taxonomy): domain Bacteria; phylum Verrucomicrobiota; class Verrucomicrobiia; order Verrucomicrobiales; family Verrucomicrobiaceae; genus Prosthecobacter. The sequence goes on from CBINON010000062.1 coordinate 4,173, forward strand.
CGACAACGGCCCGCCCTTCGGCCAGGGCGACTTCGATTACTCGGAGCTCGACCTGGGTGCCAGCCTCAGCTATGACGCCGGCTACGCCACCTACGGCCTTGTGTTCACCCACTACGAGTTCTTCGACGGCTTCTCCGGCACCAACGCGGGCGTCCCCAACGGCGCTGGCGAAGGCAACATCACGGGTGCTGACGAGCTCGGTCTGACCGTCGCCACCTCGGTGGGTCCGGTCAACCTGTCCGGCGGCTACTTCTATGACTTCCGCATCGGCGGCTCCTACTTCGAAGCGGGTGCCGATCTGCCGATCGAAGTCACGCCCTGGCTGAGCCTGGTGCCCGCCGTCAAGGTTGGCTATGGCATCGACTACTACACCAGCGGTGTCAACGCGGCCTCGACCCCGAGCGGCTTCACCCACGTGCTGCCGACTCTCTCGGCTCCGATCAAGCTGACGAAGAGCGCCACCCTGACGCCCTACATCGCCTACAACATCTCCCTGGGCGCTCGCCACACCCTGAACACCCAGGACAGCGAGATCTTCGGCGGCGTGAAGCTCGGCGTGACCTTCTAATCGGTCCCACAGTCTCCTGACTCCCCATTGCCCCCGGTCGTGCCCGCACGGCCGGGGGTTTTTGTTTGCAAGCGGGCCTTCGTGCGCCGTAGTGGCAGCCATGGATTCTCCGCCTCTCAACTGGAACTCGCGCGCCCTCACCCGCGGCTGGCAGCGCGGCGTCAAATCCTTCTACTGGGGACTGGGTTTCCAGGAGGCGGATTTCGACCGGCCGCAGATCGGCATCGCCACGCCGCTGCTCGACGGCAACCTCTGCAACCGCCACGCCTACGAGCTGGCGTCACACATTCGCGAAGGCTGCGCCCAGGCCGGCCTGGCCGGGTTCCCGTTCGGGGTGTCGCCGGTGAGCGACAACATCACTCAGGGTCAGGAGGGCGGCGGCGCCTCGCTGGTGTCGCGCAACCTGATGGCGAACGGCGCCGAGATGATCTGCAGCGCGCACGGCTACGACGGCATGATCGGCGTGCATCACTGCGACAAGAACGGCCCGGCCTTCGCCATGGCCCTGGCGCGGTTGAACTACCCCGGGCTTGTCGTCAACGGCGGCAGCATCCTGCCGGGCTGCCACGCCGGTCGGCCGGTGACCATTCTCGATTCCTACGACGCCCAGGCCCAGGCCAATGCCGGCGTCATCAGCTATGAGGAGTCCGAGGCCGTCATCCGCGCCGCCTGTCCGGGCGTCGGCGGCTGTGGCATCGCCGCCTCCTTCAACACCTGGGGCATTGCCCTGGAGGCCATGGGCCTGAGCCTGCCCGACACCTCCTCGATCCCGGCGGCGGATGCCGCCAAGAAGGAGGACTGCCTGCGCGCCGGTGCGGCCCTGCGGCGCCTGCTCGAATTGAACCTGCGCCCGCGCGACATCCTCACCAAGGCCGCGCTCAGCAATGCCATGGCCGCCATGGCCGCCGCCGGTGGCTCGACCAACGGCGTCCTGCACCTGCTCGCCCTGGCGCGCGAGGCCGGCGTCGATTTCACCCTGCGCGATGTCCAGGCGATCTGCCGCAAAACCCCGGTGTACTGCAACTTCGCCCCGCGCGGCAAGGGCACCATGGCGGATCTCCACCGCATCGGCGGCACCGCCATGATGCTGCGCCACTTCTGGAAGGCCGGCCTGCTCGACGGCTCCTGCCTGACGGTCACCGGCCGGACGCTCGAGGAAAACATCGCCGGCCGGCCCGATGTGCCGGCCAACCAGGAGCTCATTGCGCCGCTCGGCCGGCCCTTCAAGGAGTATGCCGACATGCAGGTCTGCTTCGGCAACGTCGCGCCTCACGGCATGGTCTTCAAGGTGTCGTCCATGCAGAGCCCGCGTTTCACCGGCCGCGCCCTCTGTTTCAATGACGCCCGCTCCGTCTCCGATGCCGCCGCCGCCGGCCTGATCCGGCCCGGTCACTTCGTCGTCCTGCGCGGCCTCGGCCCGGTCGCCGCCGGCATGCCCGAGGTGCTGGTCGCCAGCGCCGCGCTCGCCGTTCCGGAACTTGACGGCAAGGTCGCCTTCCTCTCCGACACCCGCGTCTCCGGCGTCTCGCACGGCGCCATCGGCGTGCACTGCTCGCCCGAGGCGGCCTGCGGCGGCCCGATCGCCGCGGTGCGCGACGGCGACGAAATCACCTTCGACCTGCTGGAAGGCACGATCGAGCTGCAGGCCGACCTGGCCGCGCGCGAGGTCGAGTGGCCGGCGCCGGTGCACGGGCGCGGTTACCTGGCCGATTTCGCGGCGACCGCGGCGCAGGCCCACGAGGGCTGCGTCTCGGCCTGGGTGCTGCGTGCGAAGGCCTGAGGCGGTGCCGTTCCGGCAACCCGCAGGGTTGGATCGGCCTTGGGCTAGGGCGCTCTGTCCCAGAGCGCCGTGTCCGGAACGGCTGGCTGGGGGCAGCCAGCCCGACCCCGTCCACCCGCTCGACAAAACGTCCGTGGTTCGCGCTTTGCCCTCGTCAGGGCGCGGGTGGCCGGCTAAGATGAAGCTTCATGAATTCCGCGTGGTCCATCCGCCTGGTCCGGGCCCTGTTCTTTGCCCTCTTTGTCTTCACCGGCCTCACGATCGCGGTCGGCCTGCAGTTGCCGGCCTGGACCGGCGCGCTCACCGGGGCGGCGGTGATGGGTCTGCTGCTGCTGCTCGACACCCTGTTCGCGCGCTTCACCCTGCGCGATTTTTCGCACGCGACCTTTGGCCTCGCCATCGGCCTGTTCTGCGCCTGGCTGATCACCCGCATCGGCATTTTCCAGCTCGCTTACTTTCAGTCGATGCCCGCCGGTGAGGCGGTGCAAAACGTCGTCGAGATCCTCGTCTATGCCTCGCTCGCCTTTTTCGGGGTCACCTTTGCCCTGCGCAGCGACCGCGACCAGTTTGCCTTCCTGATTCCGTACGTGCGCTTCCGGCGCGACAGTTCGGAGGGCGAGCCGCTGCTGCTGGCTCTGGATGTCGTCATCGACGGGCGTGTGGCCGAGGTGGCGCAGACCGGCTTTCTTGGCGGCACCATGGTCGTCTCGCGTTCGGTGCTCGACGAGTTGCGCCGGCTGGCGGAGTCGGCCGATCCGGCGCAGGCCCTGCGCGGCCGGCGCGGGCTGGAGGTGATGGAAAAGCTGCGCGGTCTCGGCGCCCAGCGCCTGTCGATCCACGAGGATCCGCCCGGGTCGGGGCCGCGGGCTGCTTCGGAGGACGCCGAGCTGGTCGGCCTGGCGCGCGAGCTCAACGCCCGCCTGCTCACCAACGACGCCGGCCTGGCCAAGGTCGCGCGCCTGCGCGGCATCCCGGTGCTCAGCTTTCACGAACTCAGCCAGGCCCTGCAGCCGCAGTTCCAGGCCGGCGATGAACTGCAGCTTGCCCTGGTCAAGCCGGGCAAGGAGAAGCATCAGGCGGTCGGCTACCTCGCCGATGGCACGATGATTGTCGTCAACCAGGCTGCCTCGTTTGTCGGCCAAACGGTGGATGTCGTCATCTCCGGCAGCCTGGCCACCTCCGCGGGTCGCCTGATCTTCGCCGAGATGCGGCGCTGACAGCCCGCGCTTGCCGGGAGGGTGTTTGCACGGAAACTTGCCCCATGGAGCTTGCCGATCTTGTCGCCCACCTGGATGCCCACCTGCGCATCCGCGAACTGCCCGATTACGCCAATGCCGTCAACGGCCTGCAGCTTGCCAACCGCTGTGGCCGGGTAACGCGGGTCGCCGCTGCGGTCGACGCCACCCTGCCGGTGGTGCGCCAGGCGGTCGAGCAGCGGGCCGACCTGCTGCTGGTCCATCACGGCCTGTTCTGGAGCGGCCTGCAGCCCTGGACCGGGGCCACCTTCGAGCGCATGCGTCTGGCGATCGAGGCCGGGCTGGCCATCTACAGCGCCCACCTGCCGCTCGATGCTCACCCCGATCTTGGCAACAACGCCCGCCTCGCCTCGGCGCTCGGCCTCGAGCCCGACGGCGGCTTCCTCAATTACAAGGGCCTCGATGTCGGCCTGACCTGCACGACCGAGCTGCCGCGCGAGGAATTGGTCGCCCGCTTCACTCAGGCCCTGGGCGGCGGCCGCGTCCACGTCTGCCCCGGCGGTCCGGCCGTCTGCCGGCGCATCGGCCTTTCCACCGGTGGCTCCGGCTCCGAGGTGGCGGCGGCGGCGGCCGCGGGCATCGACACCTTCCTCACGGGCGAGGGCCCGCACTGGAGTTACACCCTCGCCGAGGAGCTCGGCATCAACGTCCTGTACGGCGGCCACTACGCCACCGAGACCTTCGGCGTCAAAGCCCTCGCCGCCGACCTCGAACAGCGCTTCGGCCTGCCCTGGGGCTTTGTCGATAACCCGACGGGGCTTTGAGGGGGCGGGGGCTCAAATTTCAGATTTCAGATTCGGGGCATGCTTGCGCGGGTCGCGGACGGGTTCATGCTGGGGGCATGGCATTTCTCGGCACCGATTTTTTTGAGCGCGACGTGCTTGTGGTGGCGCGTGAACTGGTCGGAGTGGAGCTGGTCTGGCAGGGCTGTTCAGGGATCATTGTCGAGACCGAGGCCTATGCCGCCGAGGGCGATCCGGCCTGCCACACCGCCTCGCGGCCGAGCGCGCGTGAGTTCATGCAGCGGCAGGCGCCTGGCACGGCCTACGTGTACTTCAACTACGGCATGTACTGGCTGTTCAACCTGTTGGTGAAGGGCGGTGAGCGTGACGGACTGATCCTGGTGCGCGCGCTCGAGCCGCGGCGCGGGGTGGCGGTCATGCGCGAGCGGCGCGGGCGCGATCGCCTGGAAGACCTCTGTTCCGGGCCGGGCAAGCTCGCCCTGGCGCTCGGCATTGGCGGCGCTCATCACGGCACTGCCCTGGCCGGTCGTGGGCGCCCCGCCGGCTGTGGCCTGCGCACCGCCGCCGCGCCGGTGGCCGCCGCCGCGCCGGTGGCCGCCGCCGCCGATGTCCGCGTCGGCATCCGCCAGGCGGCGGACTATCCCTGGCGCTTCCTCGCCCCCGACAGCCCGCATGTCAGCGTGCCGCTCGGGCGGGTGAAGTCGCTGCGCCGGTTGGGGCATTGAGCGGCGGCGCGCCCGGGGCAGGATCATTGCCTGAGGACATCCGCGCCTGCGGTGAACACCGGTGTGCATGGAAGGCTGAGCCGATCTTGGCCAACGCTGTGTATTTTTTGGCATGATTCGTGCTTCATCCCGATGCACCAACCCAACCAACCATGATCCAACCTCCCCTCCCGACGGGGCGGCGTGCCTGCATTGGCGCGGCCGCCGCCTTGGCCGTACTCACTTGTGCCGGACCGGCGCGCGCGGCGGACAGCACAATTCAATCCGGTGACACCGCCTGGATGCTGACTTCGACGGCGCTCGTGCTTTTCATGATGCTGCCCGGTCTGGCGCTGTTTTATGCCGGCCTGGTGCGGGCGCGCAATGTGCTGTCGATCTTCATGCAATGCTTCGTGCTGACCTGTGCGCTCAGCCTGCTGTGGATGATCTGCGGCTATTCGCTGGCGTTTTCGGATGGCGGTTCCTTTATCGGCGGCCTTGGCAAGAGCTTCCTGGCCGGCATCACCCCGGAGTCGGTGCGCAGCGACTGTCCGACCATTCCCGAGCTGCTGCATTGCGCCTACCAGATGATGTTCTTCCTCATCACGCCGGGCCTGTTCATCGGGGCCTTTGCCGAGCGCATGAAATTCAGTGCCATGCTCCTCTTCAGCCTGGTCTGGAGCCTGGTGGTCTACGTGCCCTGCTGCTATGGCGTCTGGCACAAGGCGGGCGCCTTCCTCGGGCTGAGTGGTGTCATCGACCTGGCCGGCGGCATCGTCGTGCACATCACCGCCGGCATGGCGGCCCTGGTGCTCTGCATCGTGGTGGGACCGCGGCGAGGGTTCCCGAGCGTGCAGATGCTGCCGCACAACCTGCCGCTGACCCTGATCGGTGCCGGCATGCTTTGGGTTGGCTGGTTCGGCTTCAATGCCGGCAGCCAGCTTAGCGCCGGCGGCCCTGCGGCAATGACCCTGCTGGTCACCCACCTGTCGTCCTGCACCGCCGCGCTGGTGTGGATGACCGTCGAGTGGCGCATGTTGGGCAAGCCCAGTGCACTGGGCATTGCCACCGGCTGCATCGCCGGCCTGGCGGCCATCACGCCGGCCTCCGGCAAGGTTGGTCCTGTTGGGGCACTGGCCATCGGCGCGGCCTCCGCCCTCATCTGCTGGTTCGCCTGTGCCAGGCTGAAGCAGCGGTTTGGCTACGACGATTCGCTCGACGTCTTCGGCGTGCATGGCATCGGCGGCCTGGTCGGCACGATCCTGGTCGCGGTGTTCGGCTCGAAGTCCTTCGCGGGCGGCCTCGGTGATTTTGCGATCCTGCCGCAGCTCGGCACCCAGTGCCTGGCGGCGCTTTACACGGCCCTGCTGTCCGGCGTGGCGAGCTGGCTCATCCTCAGGGGCATCGCCCTCTTCCTGCCGCTGCGGGTGACGGCGGATGAGGAGACGCAGGGACTGGACCTCGCCGAGCATGGCGAGGCGGCCTACAATTCCTGAGCCGGACCGGCCCGGCGTGGCGCAACGGCGCCCGCCGGGCGGGTCAGAGGATGCCGCCGCCGAGGAACAGGCGCAGCACGGCAACGGCAGCCACGGCGACGTTGATGGTCAGGCCGATCTTGCGCTTCGGAAAGGCGCCAAAGATGATACCGACGACGCTGCCGAGCAGGGTCGCCCACAGCGTCCAGCCGAAGAACGGGACCAGCCCGGGCAGCAGCAGGAGGGCGCAGGCGAGGCCGATGAGGACGGAGAGCGTTTGCATGGTGCTGTACCGAGCCGCCGTGGGCGGAGGGGTGCAACGGGAAAATCGCGCGGATTTTGGAACCGGTGTGCGGCTCAAGCCAGCGCCTGCCAGGCCTCGCGCAGGGCGGTCTCGGTCTCCTCCCAGCCCATGCAGGCGTCGGTGATCGACTGGCCGCGCACGAGCGAGGCGAGGGGTGCGGGGAATTTCTGGCTGCCACCGACGAGGTTGCTTTCCAGCATGGCGCCGACGACCGCCGTTTCGCCGGCCGCGCGCTGGCGGACGATCTCGCGGAACACCGCCGGCATGCGCCGGTGGTCCTTGGCGCAGTTGCCATGGCTGGCATCGATGACGATCGCCGGCGGCAGGCCGGCCTCGGCGAGGGCGGCGCGGGTTTCGGCCACGTCGTCGGCACCGTAGTTGGGGCCGCCTTCGCCGCCGCGCAGGATGAGGTGGCAGTCGGGGTTGCCACGGGTGCGCACGGCCGAGGCGACGCCGTCGGCGCTGACGCCGAGGAAGGTCTGCGGCTGCAGAGCCGCCTTGATGGCGTTGAGGGCGGGGGCGATGTGGCCGTAGGTGCCGTTCTTGAAACCGAGCGGCATCGACAGGCCCGAGGCCATCTGGCGGTGGGTCTGCGACTCCGTCGTGCGCGCGCCGATGGCGCTCCAGCAGACGAGGTCGGCGATGTACTGCGGCGTGATCGGGTCGAGCAGTTCGGTGGCGGTCGGCAGGCCGAGATCGAGTACCTCGCCGAGTACGCGGCGCGCCAGGCGCAGGCCGGCGGGCAGGTCGCAACTGCCGTCGAGATGCGGATCCATGATCAGGCCCTTCCAGCCGACCGTCGTGCGCGGCTTTTCGAAGTAGACGCGCATGACCAGGAACAGTCGGTCGGAGAGTTCGCGAGCGAGCGCGGCCAGGCGGGCGGCATACTCAAGTCCGGCCTCGGGATCGTGGATCGAGCAGGGGCCGCAGATCACCAGAAAACGTGCGTCGCGGCCGCTGAGGATGCCGCGGATCGTGTCGCGACTGGCTTCGACAAAGGCGAGCTGGGCGGGGGTCGGCGGCTGTTCCGCGATCAGCGCCGCAGGCGCGGGCAGGGGCGTGTTCGAGGCGATGTGGAGGTCGGCAGTGGCGCTCATGGCAGGAAATCGCCGCGGCACGGACGGCTCCGGAAGCCGGGTGGCGCACCCCTCAGGATTCGAACCTGAAACCTTCTGATCCGTAGTCAGATGCTCTAATCCGTTGAGCTAGGGGTGCTGGGACCCGCGTTGGCGGGCTCAACACGGTTTCGCGTGCGAAGGGAGAGTTTAACGGGCGGCGCCGATTTGTCAAACGGCCAGACACAAAAGTTTGCGGGGTGGGCTGTTTCAGCCCGGCGGGTGGAATTGAGGCGCGGCCGAAGCTGGTGTCCGGGGTGGGGCCGGCTGCCTCAGCCGGCCGTGCCGGGGCCAGCGCGCCCTACCGGAGGAACCTGGCGTCCTGAGGGCAGGGCGCTTTACCGGAGCTCTGTCGCCAGCTGGCGCAGGCCGGTGCTGAGCAGGCGCCAGTCGGAGCCGTGGAAGAGCAGGGCGGCACCCTCGCGCTGGCACTGCTGCGCGTGCTCGCGATCGAAGCAGGTGGCGACCCAGCCTTTGCCGGCGGCGGCGGCGGCTGCGCGCAGACGTTGCTGGGCCGTGGCGACCTCGGCATGGCGGACCTGGCCGGCGAGACCGAGGCTGCAGCTGTAGTCCGCCGGGCCGAGCATGAGGAAGTCGATGCCGGGCACGGCGGCGATGGCCTCCGCTTGGTCGAGGGCGGCCGGGCTTTCGATCTGGGCGATGACGTAGGTTTCGGTGTTGGCCTGCGCCACGTACTCGGCGGCGGGGGTCAGGCCGAAGGGATTGTCGGGGCTGATGCCGTCGAGCCCGCGTTCGCCGAGCGGCGGGAATTTCGCCCAGCGCACGACTTCGGCGGCTTCGGCGGCGGATTCGCAGCGCGGGTACATGAGGCCGCGCGCGCCGGCCTCCAGCAGCCGCGCCATGCGCGCGAACTCGCCCTTGCCGGGGCGGGCGACGATGTCGGCGGCGCCGCCGGCGCGGGCGGCGCGGATCAGTTCGGCGGCGGTTTCGACGCTGAGCCGCTGATGTTCCAAGTCGAGCCAGAGGGCGTCAAAGCCGAGCTGGGCGGCGAATTCCGCGACGGTGGGATCGGCGAGGCGGACGGCGACGCCGTGGGCGGCCTGGCCGGCACGCCGGCGGGCGAGGACTTGGCTGGGGCGGACAGGCATGGTGGCAGTGTCGCCAGCCCGGCCGCTTTGACAAGCGCGGCGGTGTCAGCCTTGGCGCAGGCGCTGGTCCAGGTCCACGGGTGCCTCAAAGACAAACGCCTTGCCGCGTTTGCGTTGGTTCAGCAGTTGCAGTTTGACCAGTCGCAGCAGATCCGCGCGCGCGGTGGCGTAACTCACCGCGTGGCTGTTCTGATGGCTCTCGATGGTGAAGCTCGTGCCCGGATGGCGTAGCGCACGGTTGAGCAGCGCCTGCTGGCGGTGGTTGAATTCCTCAATGGCCTTGATGTTTTTGCCGACCTCCTCCAGTTCCTGGGTTTTGCGGCGAATGTAGTCATGCAGGGCGGCGATGGCCTGTTCGATGACCTGCAGTTGGTGGAGCAGAAAGTAGTTTAGATCGTTGCTGTCCGTCTCTGTTTTCAGGAAGGCCATGCCATAGTCCCGGCGCGAACGCAGAATGATTTGTGAGATCGAAATGAACTGGAAGAGCCAGAAGTCACGGCGCAGCATCAGCCAGTAGAAGAGGGCGCGAGCCGTTCTGCCGTTGCCATCCTTGAAGGGGTGGTCGTAGGCGAGCCAAAAGTGCAGCAGGATGCCACGCAGTACCGGATGAATGAAGGGCAGCGTCTCATCAGGCTGATTGGCGAAGTCGCATAGAGCCTGCAGGCGCGTCGGCAAAGTGTGGGCGGGGGGCGGCACGTGCAGCACCTCCTCGGTTTGCTCATCCACGACCTCGACGATTTCATCGGGCCGCCGCAGGCGTCCGGCTGCCGTGGGATCTTCCAGTGTGTCCTGAGTGATACTGCGATGGATCTCAAAAATCAGATCCGGTGTCAGATCCTGATTCTTCCAGCGCTCCAGCTGGCGCATGGTGAGGTAGTTGTTGAGGATCATGCGCTCGCCCGTATCCCTGGGCTTGCGCTGGCTGCGCAGCATGTCACGCGCGATTTCCCGTGTCGTGGCGGCTCCCTCAATCTGGCTTGAGGTGATGGCCTCCTCCATCAAGCTGCTCACGTAATACTGATCTCGCGTCTCGTGATTGGTGACTTGGCTTGGCATACTGACACTGCCGCCTGCACCCATGTCCACTTTGTGAAGAATGAGCTGCATGCTGTTCGTCAGGAACCATGAAAAAGTCTTGCCACGGGCATCCTGGACGGGCAGCGGCTGCGCGCGGGCTTGACGGCGCAAGCGCAGACTGAGCCACCATTCTTCACTGTTGAGGCCCTCCGGCGGTCGGCGGTGACGCAGTTCGTCCCAGTGCCAATACGGGGCATCAGGAAGGTTGTGGGAAAGCAGTTCCAGGAAGCGTTTTCCCTCCACTTTGGCCAGAAGGCCTTCGATGGCTGGGGGTATGCGAGGGGGTCTCATCTTGGTTTTCTATCAATTTCTATTGAATTGATAGAACGCCATCTGTGAATTTGCTATCGAAATTCTATCGATTAATAGTTGTAGGCTTGGGAGCCACCTCAGAGGGTGCGCAGCAGGCGCAGGGTTTCCTCAAGCTGCTTGTGGCCGAGTCGCTCGTGCAGGCGCGGGAATTTGCCGCCGGGCATGACGAGCTGGCCGTGGCGGGTGAGCATGAGTTTGCGGTCCTTGATCTCGACCGCGGTGATGCCGACGTGGGCGGCGGCGAGGCGGATGGAGGCGCAGGTGAGCAGGTTGCGCACGGCGTGCGGCAGGCGGTCGCCAAACTGGTCGCGCCACTGCGTCTCGAGCTCGTCGAGTTCGCGCCGGGTCATCACCTCGCCGAGCTGGCGGTAGGCGGTGATGCGCAGGCGGGCGTCCTCGATGAAGGCGGCGGGCAGGAAGGCCGGGGTGGCGCCGGGCAGGCCGTCGAGATGGGCCTCGCTCTGCACCAGGAAGTCGGCGCGCAGGCCGACCTCGACCGGCCGTGGCACGCGCCGGCCCTGGAGGCGGGCGACGCTTTGCTTGAGCATCTGGCAGTACATGTCGAAGCCGACGGCGGCGATGTGACCACTCTGTTCGGTGCCGAGCAGGTTGCCGGCGCCGCGGATCTCGAGGTCGCGCAGGGCGATCTTGAAGCCGCTGCCGAGGCCGGTGTACTGCTGGATGGCGTTGACGCGCTTGCGGGCGTCGCCGGCGGTGACGGCCTCGCGCGGCAGCAGCAGGTAGGCGTGGGCGAGGGCGCCGCCGCGGCCGACGCGGCCGCGCAGCTGGTAGAGGTCGGCCAGGCCGAAGCGGTCGGCGCGGTCGATGAGGATGGTGTTGGCGTTCGGGATGTCGACGCCGCTCTCGATGATGGTGGTGCAGACGAGCACGTCGGCGCGGCCGTCGACGAAGGTGTGCATGACGTCCTCGAGAAGTTCCTCGTCCATCTGGCCGTGACCGGTGATGACGCGGGCGCGCGGGCAGAGTTCACGGATGCGCTGGGCGACCTTTTCGATGGTCATGACCCGGTTGTGCAGGAAGAAGACCTGGCCGCCGCGGTCGAGCTCGGCGTCGATGGCCTGGCGGATGACGCGTTCGTCGTAGGGGCAGACGACGGTCTGCACGGCCTGCTTGCAGGGCGGCGGTGTTTCGATGGAGCTCATGTCGCGCATGCCCATGAGGCCGAGGTAGAGGGTGCGCGGGATGGGCGTGGCGCTGAGCGTGAGCACGTCAACGAGGCGGAACAGTTCCTTGAAGCGTTCCTTGTGGCGGACGCCGAAGCGCTGTTCCTCGTCGATCACGACCAGGCCGAGATCCTTGAACTGGACGTCCTTGGAGATGACCCGGTGGGTGCCGACGACGATGTCGACGCTGCCGTCGCGCACCCCGGCGAGGATCGCCTTTTCGCGCTTTTTCGGGGTCAGCCGGCAGAGCATCTCGACGGTGACCGGGAACTCGCTCATGCGCTCGCGCAGGTTGCTCCAGTGCTGGCGGGCGAGCACGGTGGTGGGTACGAGGATGGCGGCCTGTTTGCCGCCCATGACGGCCTTGAAGGCGGCGCGGATGGCGACCTCGGTCTTGCCAAAGCCGACATCGGCGCAGAGCAGGCGGTCCATGGGGCGGTCCGACTCCATGTCGCGCTTGATCTCCTCGACGCAGCGCAGCTGGTCGGGCGTCTCATGGTAGAGGAAGGAGTCCTCAAACTCGGCCTGCCACTTCGTGTCGGGAGGGTGTGAGCAGCCCTTGAGGCTCTGGCGTTCGGCGCTGATGCTGAGCATGCGCGCGGCGAAGGCCTCGACGCTTTTTTCGGCGCTGCGGCGGGTTTTTTGCCAGGCGCCGCCGCCGAGCTTGCTGAGGGTGGGGGAGCGACCGCCGATGCCGACGTAGCGGCTGACCTGGTGGGCTTGGGCCACCGGCACAAAGAGCTTGGCCCCCTCGGCATAGTGCAGCACCAGCACCTCCTCGCTGCGACCGCCGCTGCTGCGCTGCTCAAGGCCGCCGTAGCGGGCGATGCCGTGCTCGAGGTGCACGACGATGTCGCCGGCGTTCAGCTCGCGCAGGACGTCGCGCGCCTTGCGCAGCGTTTCGGGGTCGTCGAGCTTGGAGCCGCGCACGCGGCGGGCCGGCGCGTGGCGACCGAAGATTTCGGCGCCGCTGAGCACGGCCAGGCGGGCGGCCGGCACGGTGAAGCCGCGGTAGAGCAGGCCGAGTGCGGTCTCGAATTCGCCGGCCTGCAGGCCGGGCGCCAGTTCGGCAAAGCGTTCGCGCTCGGCCTCGTTGTGGAAGACGACGACGACCCGCCAGCCCTCGGCGCGCCATTCGCGCACCTGGCGGGCGAGCTGCTCGCGCCGCGCCTCGTGCAGGACGAAGTCGGAGGCGTCGAAAACGCCGAGCGGGTTGGCGTGAATGGCGGTGCTGAAGTCCTCCGGACTGGTGGTGTCGGAGGGGTGGCTGGCGATGTGTGCGGCGGCGGCGAGACCGGAGTCGACGGCGATCTCGATGATGAGGTCCTGCGGGCGCAGGTGATCGCGAATCCGGCCGGTGTTTTCGCCCTCGTCGGCTTGGAGCAGCAGGTCAGTGTGTTCCAGCCGGCGCACCGAGGCCTGGTGATGCAGGTCGAAGGCGCGGATCGACTCGATGCTGTCGTCGAACCATTCGAGGCGCAGGGGTTCCTCGGCCTGCCAGGGGAAGAGGTCGACGATGCCGCCGCGGCGGGCGAACTGGCCGCGCTCGGTGACCACCGGCACGCGCTCGCAGCCGGCCTGTTCCAACTCGGTTAGGAAGGCCTCGAGGGGCAGTTCCATGCCGGCTTCCAGGTGGCGGCGACGGTCGGCCAGGCGGGCTGGGGCGGGGGCTTCCTCGTCGAGACTGTCGGCGCAGAGCACAAGCGCGCGTGCACCGTCGGTTTCCTGCCAGCGGGCGAGGGTGGCGACCCGTTCGGCGGCGAGGTCGGGGTCGGGCAGGGCGGCGTCGACCGGCGGGCGCAGGCGCGGGCAGTACAGGGCTGGAGAACCCCAGACGGCGAGGCCGGTGTGCAGGGCATCCTGGCTGCGGGCATCGGCGCAGAGCAGCCAGACGCGCCGGTCGGGCGCCTGGCGGGCAAACAGTTCGAGGATCAGCGCCGCGGCAAAGGGGAAAGCCTCGGGGGTGACGTGTTCGAGGCGCAGTACCGGTCCCGGCAGATGTGGTGCCAGGGCCTTGGCGGTGGTTGTCACCAGGGCGCGCAACAACTCCCGCCCGCGGTCGGGGGCGGCTGGCTGGGGCTGGGGCGCTGCCTTGTCCAAGAGGAAGAGGGAAACGTGCCGCGCCGGCGGCGGGGTGCGACGATTATTTTCCGGCTTGAGTTGGCGGCGTTTTTCTGATGCAATGGTGGCAATTCCAACCGGAGGTCCTCATGAAATCACAACGATTCAAGGTTTGGGTGGCGGTGGGCATGCTGGGGCTGGGCGTCGGTGGAACCGGCGTCGCGAACGACACGCAGGCGCTGTTCCAGATGGGGCGTGCGGCCTTTTACAAGGGCGACTTTGAGCAGGCGCACGAGCTGTTGAGGCAGGTCGAGGCGCGGCAACCGAATCATTTCGAGACCAAGGCCCTGCTGGCGCAGATTCGCGCGCAGATGAAACCGGGGGTCAGTTCGCTGAAGAAGACCTATGCCGGCGTCAACCTGGCCAAGGTCGAGTTTGCCGAGGTCACCCTCGACGAGGCCACGCAGGCCCTGCGCGCCCTGGCGAAGAATGCCACCGAGGGACGGGTCACACCCAATTTCCTCATCAAGGGCGAGGCCCTGAAGACCAAGGTCGTCAGCCTCAGTCTTGAGGGCATCCCGCTCAGCGAGGCGATTGAGTATCTGGGCCAGCTCAGCGGCGCACGCGTCGTCTACGAGGCGCATGCGGTCGTGTTCCAGCCGGCGGCGGGCTAGGCCGTGGCGAAGGTGTGGGCGGGCCGCGCGCAGACGTGGTTTAAGAAAACGCGACGGGCGTTGTGACGGTCTGGTGCGGCGCGCGTGCGCAAGCCGGATGCAGGTGTGCGCCGCCTCCAGGCTTGGATCCGTGGTCAGCGAGCCGGCATTGCCAGGCTTGTGCTCTGCGGAGAACCGCAGCCACGAAACTCAGATCGCGGCGGCGGCGTCCTCGAAATCGTCCTCGGCCACCGGCTTGAGGATCATGCCTGCGGCGACCGTGTTGTTGGTCTGCTCGTCGACGAGGACGAAGCTGCCGGTGATGCGGTTGTGCGCGTAGGCGTCGAAGAAGATGGGCGTGGCGCAGCGGATGCGCACGCAGCCGATGTCATTGAGGGCGAATTCCTGGCTGTCCTGGCTCTTCTCCAGGGTGCTGATGTTCACCTTGTAAAGCACGTCGGTGACGATGGCGCGCACGTCATTGGTCGTGTGGCGCAGGTGGAAGCGGCCGCGCGGCTTGA
>CBINON010000063.1:0-16935 GCA_966252325.1 uncultured bacterium
GTGCTGGCGGCGCTGCGCAAGCACGGACTCGATGAGCGCACGCTGGTCTTCTTCACCTCCGACAACGGCGGCTACCGTCGCTACGCCAAGGCCTGGACCCAGGGCATCTCCAACAACGGTCCGCTGCGCGGCCAAAAGGGCGACGTCCATGAAGGCGGTCATCGCGTGCCCGGCATCGCCCGCTGGCCGGGCCGCATCCCGGCCGGCCGCGTCACCGCTGCCACCGCCATGAGCATGGATCTGGCGCCCACCTTCCTGGAGTTCGCCGGTCTGGCTGCACCGGCTGCCGGCTCGGCGAAGGCCTTCGATGGCCTTTCACTGGTGCCACTGCTGACCCGGGACGGCCCGCTCCCGGAGCGGCCGCTGTTCTGGCGCCACACCGGCCCCACCGGCCCGCGCGCGGTGCGGCTTGGCCCATGGAAACTCGTCCAACCGCCGGGCCGCCAGCCTGTCGAACTGTACCGCCTCGATACCGATCTCGGAGAAACCCAAAACCTGTCGACCGCCGAACCCGAACGTGTCGCCCGTCTGCAGGGCCTGCTGCAGGATTGGGAAAGCTCGCTCGGTGCCGTCCGTTGAAGCCGCCACGATGCGCCGCCTCCTCCTGCTTTTCGCCCTGCTCGCCGTGACTCCCATGGCAGCGCAGATTCGACCGCTCGCCCAGGAGCACCTTGCCCTGTGGACCTCGCCCGACCCGGAGCGGCTGTTTGGCTACACACCCGGCATCTGCCGTCTGCCCTCCGGCCGACTTGTGGTCACCCATGAAATCTCCTCGGCCCGCAAACCCCTGCCCCCGGACAACAAGCCCTTTCACGAGGCGCGCGTGCTGACCAGCGATGATGGCGGCCGCACCTGGATTCACCGTGCCAACCATGCCCTTGGCTTTGCCCGCCCCTTTGTCGCCGGCAAGCGGCTCTACCTGCTCGGTCGCGACCGGCAGGTGGCCATTCAGAGTTCCGAGGACGAGGGCGTCACCTGGAGCGCAAAGCACCTGCTCAATGACAGCGGTATCTGGCACCAATCCGCCTGCAATGTTCACTTCGCCAAGAACCATGTCTATCTGGTCATGGAAAAGCACGCGCCCAAGCGCGGCATCCAGGGCTGGCAGGTGGCCGACCTCGCGCCCGTGCTGATGCGGGCGAAGGCGGACAGCGACCTCACCCAGCGCGCCAACTGGACCTTCGCCAGCGAGCTCATCTTTGAGGACCTGCCGGAAACGCGCCTGCCCAACGCCTTTGGCCTGCCCTTCCATCCGATGGACCGCAAGAAGGTGACCTATCTGGTGCCTCCCAAGGGCCGCGGCATCGCGCCGGCCGGCTGGCTGGAGACCAACGTCGTCCAATTCACGGACCCTGACCACGTCTGGTTCGACCCCGCGGGCCAGACCTTCCACCTCTGGATGCGCGCCCATACCGGACTGACCAATTACGCCGCCATCGCCCAGGTGCGTGAAAACGACGATGGCAGCATGACCACCTCGTTGGTGAAAACACCCGCCGGCACGCCCATGTTGTACGCACCCTGTCCCGGTGGTCACCTGCGTTTCCATGTGCTCTGGGATGAACCCAGCCAGTTGTTCTGGCTGCTCGGCTCGCAGAGCACCGACTCGATGACGCGGCCCGATCAGCTGCCGCCCGACCGCTGGGGCACGCCCGACAACGAGCGCCACCGCCTCGTCCTGCACTTCTCAAAAAACATGATCGACTGGTGCTTCGCCGGCCTCGTCAGCATGGGCGCAACCCCCAGGGAAAGCCGGCACTACGCCGCCATGTGCGTCGATGGCGACGACCTCTGCATCGTCAGCCGCAGTGGCGATGCACGTGCGCATTCCGCCCACAACGGCAACCTCATCACCTTCCACCGCATCACCGGCTTCCGCCGCCTCGTTTACTGACCATGATTTTCCGCCCCTTCCTCCTCTGCCTCTGCCTCGCTGGCACCGCCCAGGCTGCGGCACCCAACGTTCTCTTCCTCGTCGCCGACGACCTCAACTGCGCCCTTGGGGCTTACGGCGACAAGACAGCGGTCACGCCCAACCTCGACCGCCTCGCCGCGCGCGGTCTGGTCTTCGAGCGCGCCTACTGCCAGCAGGCGGTCTGCAATCCCTCACGTTCCTCCTTCCTCACCGGCCTGCGGCCGGACACGGTTGGGGTCGACGACCTGCGCAAGGGCTTCCGCGACACCGCTCCCAATGGCAAAAAGCTCGTCACCCTGCCGCAGCATTTCAAGAACCAGGGCTGGTTCTGCCAGAACATCGGCAAGCTGTTCCACAACATGGGCGACACCCAGGATCGGGCCTCCTGGTCGATGGACGAGATCCTGCACGCCGGCACGCACGCCGCGGACACGGTCTTCGCCAACACGCCGCGGCGTCCGGGTGAGCCGTCGCCCGGTTACAAAGCCCCGGTCACCGAGGCACTCGACGTGCCCGACACGGCTTATCGCGACGGCCAGATCGCCCGCCTGGCCGCGGCGGTGCTGCGCGATCGCGCGAACCAGACCCAACCCTTCTTCCTGGCGGTTGGTTTCTGGCGACCGCACCTGCCGTTTGTGGCGCCGAAGAAGTACTGGGACCTCTACGATCCGGCCGCCATCCCTCTGCCGAATCCCGCCGCCGCACCGCAGGGCGCGCCAGCGATCGCCCTGCATGCCTCGGGTGAAATCCGCGGCTACGGCGGTCCGCCCAAGGACCGCGACTTCAACACCGGGGAGGTTCGCCACTACCGCCACGGCTATTATGCCTCGATCAGCTTCCTCGATGCCCAGATCGGCCTCATCCTCGACGCGCTCGATGCCTCGGGTCAGGCGGACAACACGATCATCGTCTTCACCTCCGATCACGGCTTCCACATCGGCGAGCACGCCCTTTGGGGCAAGACCTCCAACTTCGAACCCGACGCGCGCGTGCCGCTCCTCATCGCCGACCCTCGCCAGCCGGCCGGCCAGGGCCGCCGGACCGGGGCGCTGGCGGAACTCGTCGACCTGTACCCGACGCTCGGTCATCTCGCCGGCATCGCGGATACACTGCCGAAAAATCTGGAGGGCGATGACCTCTCGCCGATCCTGGCCGATCCCAAAGCGATGGTGAAAAGTGCCGCCTACACCCAGCACCAGCAGCCGTTTTACGGTCCGCCCTCGAACTGGCAGGCCTGGGGCCGGTCGATCCGCACCGAGCGCTGGCGCTACACCGAATGGCGTGCCATCGACGATGGCCAGCTCGTCGCCCGCGAACTTTACGACCACGACAGCGATCCGGGTGAAACACGCAACCTGGCGGAGGATCCCGCGCTGACCGGGGCGATGACACCGCTGGCCGCGCAACTGGCCAAAGCGTTTCGCAAGAAATGACGCCGGCTGATGGCGCGCGCACCGAACCGGCGTATCTGTCGGCATGATGCGTTTGATTTTCTCCAGCCTCCTCCTCGCCGTCAGCCTCTCCGCCGAGACGCCACCCTCACTGCATGGACTGCCCCTTGTCCTTCAGGAGGATTTCGAGCAGGGCCGGGCGCGCTGGGAAGTGACCGATGAAAAGAGCTGGACGCACCGTGTCGTCGACGGCAATGCGGTCTTCGGCATCAACCGCCGCGAGAGCGACTTCAAGCCGCCGTATCGCAGCCCGCTGCACATCGCCCTGCTCAAGGACGTCACTGCCGCCGACTTCGTCCTGACCTTCAAGGTGCGCAGCACCAAGGACACTGGCAATCACCGCGATTGCTGCGTCATCTTCAACCACCAGGACGCCTCCCGTTTCTATTACGTGCATCTCGGCGCCAAGCCGGATCCCGCCAGCGGCCAGATCATGATCGTCAACAACGCCGCGCGCCGACCGCTGACGAACAACACCCGACCCGTGCCTTGGACCGACGGCTGGCATCAGGTCAAGGTCGTGCGTGAAGTCGCCAGCGGCCGCATCGACGTCTACTTCGACGACATGGCGAAACCGCATCTGAGCGTCACCGACACCACCTTCGGCCGTGGCCGCCTGGGCCTCGGCTCGTTTGACGACATGAACGACTTCGACGACATCCGCCTCTATGCAAAGCCCTGACCTTACCTGCCTGACCCGTCGCGCCTGGCTGCCACTGCTGGCCGCCCTGCTCCTGGCCCCCGCGGGTCTGGCCCAGCAGCCGGAAAAGGGCGTCCCCCCCGGCGTCCGTCTCGAACGCGACCTCGCCTACATTGCCGACGGCGACCCCGCGCAAAAGCTCGATCTCTACCTGCCCGCCACGCTGCCGGAGAAGCCGCTGCCGCTGATCGTTCACATCCATGGCGGAGGCTGGCGCGCTGGCAACAAATTCCCCTGCCCGGTCGCCAACTACGCGCGCCTGGGTTACGCGGTCGCCAGCGTCGGCTACCGCTTCAGTCAGAAGGCGGTCTTTCCCGCGCAGATCCAGGACTGCCAGGCGGCGATCCGCTGGCTGCGCGCCCACGCCGCCAGCCATCACCTCGATCCCGAGCGCGTCGGTGTGGTGGGCGGTTCGGCCGGCGGCCATCTCTCGGCCCTCGTCGGCACGGCCGGCGGCAAGGGCGCGTTCCCGCCGATCGGAGGTCACACCGACCAGAGCGACCGCGTGCAGGCCGTCTGCGACATCTACGGCCCGGCCGATTTCACCACCGTTGTGCGCCAGGCCGGCGAGGATCCGAACGTGAAGAACATCTTCGCCTTCAACACGCCTTCGGATCCGTACTCGAGCCTCATCGGCGCCCCGCTCGAGGACACGGCCAAGGCCCAGGCCGTCAGTCCGGTGCACTACGTCAGCAAGGACACGCCGCCCTTCCTCATCCTGCACGGTACCCACGACGCCCTCGTGCCCTACGCCCAGAGCGTGCAATTTGAGGCCGCCCTGAAAACCGCCGGCGTGCCCGTCTGGCTGCAAACCCTGCCCGGCGCGGGCCACGGCGGCCCGTCCTTTGCCTGGCCGGGGGTGCAGAAGCTCATGCGCGACTTCTTCGACAAACACCTCATGGGGACCGACGTCGATCTCCGGCTCGTGCCCGAGGCGGAACTTGCCGTGCCTGCTCCCAAGGCCGCCAAGTAAGCGGGCAGGCACTTGCCGGTGACGCCGAGCACGGCGAGGGTTCCACCGCATGAAACTGTTTCTGTTTGCCGCTGTTTGCCTGCCCGTTTTCGCCGCCGCGGAGGACTGGGGAGCCTACCAGCTTGTGCCTGTCAGTGCCCCTGACTATGTCCTGGGAGTGACCGGTGCTCCGGATGCTGGCGCCGGTGTTTCCATCCACAAGCCCGCCGGTTCGGCGGCCCAGAAGTGGCTCATTCATCCGCGGGGCGACGGCTGGCATGCGCTGGCATCCGCCGCCCAGCCCGGGCTGGTGCTGGCCGTCGCGAACCGCGAAGCCCGGAATGGCGCCCGGATTGCTCTTGCCAAGGAGGACGGTTCCGACGCGCAACTGTGGTCGATCCGCCGGCAAGACAACGGCAGCTACGCCCTTGAACCGAAACATGCCCCGGGCATGGGCCTCGACCACTTCGGCGGCAAAAAGGAGGCGGGCGCGCGGATCGACCTCTGGCAACACAAGGCGGGTGACTCGCACCTGCAGTGGTTCATCCGCCCGCTTGCGGGCAGCGGTGTCGAGGCGCCTGGGAAAGCCGTCACGGGCTATACCCCGCCCGAGATCCGCCCCGGGGAAATCCGGGAGGGGCGCATCGAAACCCTCACCTTCAAGGAGAGCCGGGTGTTTCCCGGCACCGTGCGCGAGGTGACTGTCTTTGTTCCGGCCCAGTATGACGCGGGCAAGCCGGCGTGCGTGTATGTGAAGACCGACGGCTACCAACCGCGCGAGAAAGTCCTGCTGGAAACCCTGATCGCCACCGGCGAGATGCCCGTCACGGTCGGCGTCTTCGTGCGGCCAGGCACCCTGCCGGCGCCCATGCAGGGCACGGCCGATCGGCGCAACCGCGACTTCGAGTATGACGCCGTCAATGACAACAACGTGCGCTTCCTCGACGAGGAACTGCTGCCTTTCATCGCCAGGACCTGCCAACTCAACCTCAGCACGGACGGCAATGACCGTTGCATCTCCGGCGGCAGCAGCGGCGGCATCACCGCCTTCACCGCCGCGTGGAACCGGCCCGAAGCCTTCCGCCGCGTGTATGCCGCCAGTGGCAGCTGGGTTGCCTTTCGGGGCGGCCATGAATTTCCCACCCTGGTGCGCAAGTTTGAGGCTCGCCCCATCCGCGCCTTCCTGACCACCGCCACGCGCGACATGGAAAATTGCGCCGGCGACTGGTTCCTGGCCGATCAAGAAATGGCCAAGGCGCTGGCCTTTTCCGGCTACGAGCACCAGTTCCGCATCATCGACGGCCGGCACGTCGCCGGCTACCTGGAAAACTGGCGGGAGGCCATGGCCTACCTATGGAAGGACTGGCCCCAACAAGTGAAGGCCGGCCCTAGCGCCCCGCGCGCCCAGGAAATCCTCCTGCCGGGTGAGGACTGGCAACTCGTTGCCGAAGGCTTCAAGAGCACGCGCGGGCCCTCGACGAATGCGGCGGGGGAGGTCTTCTTTGCCGACACCAGCGCGGACCGGATCCATCACATCGGTCTCGACGGCAAGGTCCGCGTTTTCGCCGAGAACACCGGCAACGCCCATGGTGTCAGTGTTGGCCCGGATGGATCGCTGTTCACCATCTCCGAGAAATCCGGCCAACTGCTGCGCTATGACAGCGCCGGCAAGTCCACCGTCGTTCTGGACGGCCTCACCGGCCACAGCATTCTCGCGCATCCGAACGGCAGCCTGTTCGTCACCGACAACGATGCCCGCAAACCCAACAACGGCGGCAGCGTCTGGCTCGTTCGCGACGGACAAAAGAAACAGGTCGATGCCGGCCTGAAGTTCGCCACCGGCATGGCTTTCCGCCCGGACCAGTGGCTGCTCTCCGTCGCCGAGGGCCACTCGAAGTGGGCCTGCAGCTACCAGATCGCGGGCGACGGGTCACTCCTTCACAAGGAGCGCTTTTTCCACCTGCACGTTCAGGACTGGGAGGATGATGCCGGCACGGAATGCGTGTGTTATTCCCGGGAGGGACGCCAGTTCCTGGCCACCCGCAGCGGCATCCAGATCAGTGCCGATGACGGCCCCACCCAGGTCATCCTCACCGTGCCCGACCGCGGCCGTGTCACCGGCGTTGCCCTTGGCGGCAGGCAGATGGACACCCTCTATGCCTTTTGCATGAACAAGATCTGGAAACGCAAGATCCAGCAGCATGCCCTCGGGGCCTGGAGCCCTTGGACCGGGGTGACGCCGAACAAGTTGTAGCCCCGATCAACCGGACTCCGGCAAAAACGTCGGAAACACCAGGCCGCGAGCGCCAGCGACCGGCGCGGTGGACTGGGCGACATGCAACTCGACGTTGCGCGCGCCCCAGCCGTAGGCCGTGCGCACGAGGCCGGCGGCGGCGCAGGGGACGAGGAAGACAACCGTGCGACCGCGCAGCCGGTCGAGCGCGCGCCAGAGCAGGGCCGCGCCGCTGGCTTCATCGGCGGCGACGCCGGGTCCGATCATGGTGAAGCTGGGATGATCGCTGACCACCAGCACCCCGTCGACCTCGCCGGTCGCCGTCTCGGAGACGAGCACCTGCCAGGAGCCGGCGGTGTTGGCGAGGAAGAAGGCGTAGTCCTTCTCGCGGCGAAGGCCCTGCAGCGACTGCTCGAAATCGGCGAGACGCGCCGCCTCGTCGGCGCGCGCCGGGCGCACGCGTTCGGCACCGGCCGGGGCGGCGGCCGTGAGGCCCTCGACCGGCACGGTTAGCAGCAGATCCTGGAAGATCGCGCCGGGCACGAAGCCGAGCCGGGTGTACAACGAGAAGGAATCGAGGTTGAGCAGGCTGGACACCAGCCGCGCCGGCTTGCCCAAGGCCCGGGCCTTGGCGAGCACCGCCTGCATCATGGCGCGGGCGATGCCGCGACCGGCCGCCTCGGGTGCGGTGGCGACGATGCCAACCGCGACATGGGTCTCGCGTTCGTGCGAGAAACAGACGCCGAGCAGTTCGCCGGAATCTTCATCGCGCGCGGTGACCGCCTCGCCGGGGTCGAGCGCCTCATAGACCTCCGGAAAAATCCGGAACGGCTCGGGGCTGTCGCCGAAGCGCGCGCCCTGGCGGAGGCGGCTCTCGTACCAGTCGACCAGCGAACGGTGCAGCAGGCGTGCCACCGCCTCGTGATCGGCGGCCGTGAGCGGGGTGAAGGCAATCGTGAAAGCCATGACGGTCAGACGACTTCCCAGCCCTTGCGATAGCTGCCGTGGATGAGCGGCTCGAGTTCCGGCATCCCCTTGGCCTGCATGAGCGCGCCGTCCCATTCGAGCGTCTTGCCGCTGCGCAGCGACAGCACGCCGAGCAGGACAATCTCGGTGAGGTGGGCGGCGTAGTCGAAGGGACTGCTCGCCGCCGGCCCGCCCTTGCAGGCGTCGATCCAGTCGCGGTGATGGCCGTTGGAACGCTTCAGGCGCGGCTCCGGCTTCTTGTAGGAGGCGCGCAGGGTGTCCGGGAACAGCCGCGGCGCGCCGCCGCTGCCGTCGCACTGGATGACGCCCTTGTCGCCGATGAACAGCGTGCCGCGCTTGGGCAGCGGGAAGGCGCCGAGCGCCTCCGGCTTCTGCGGCATGAGACCGCCGTCATACCAGGTGAGGTGGATGGCCGGGCGCTTGTCGGCCGCCGGGAAGTCGTAGTGAATGATCGAGCCGTGCGGGGCGATGTCCTTGTCCATGACGCCGGCGGCAAAGGCCTGCACGCGCGAGGGCAGCGGCAGGTCGAAGGCGCGCACCGCCGTGTTGAGGTCGTGGCAGCCGAAGTCGCCGATGCCCGTGGTGCCGAAATCCCAGAAGTCGCGCCAGGCGACCGGGAAGTACGCGGGATGGAAGGGCCGCTCCTCGCGCGGGCCCAGCCAGAGATCCCAGTTCAGGCCGGCCGGCACCGGCGGGGTCTCGGTCGGTCGGCCCGTGAGGGTCGGGTTCCAGCGCTTGGCGCCGACCCAGGAATGGATCTCGCGCACGGTGCCGATGGCGCCGTCCTGCAGATACTCCATGGTCTCGCGCGTGCCGAGCGAGGAATGGCCCTGGCTGCCCAGCAGGGTCGCCTTGCCAGTCTCCTTCATGACCTTGGCCACCAGGCGCGACTCGCGGATGTTGTGGGTCAGCGGCTTCTCGCAGTAGACATGCTTGCCGGCGCGCATGGCATAACAAGAAACGTAGGCATGTAGATGGTCGGGCGTGGCGCACAGCACGGCGTCGACCGCCTTTTCCTTTTCCAGCATGACGCGGAAGTCCTCATGCACGGCGCAGCGGTAGTTCGGGGTCTTCTCGCGGTAGTGCTTCTCGATGTCGGCCTGGGTCGGCAGACGGCCGCCCATGCCCTTGTAGTAGAAATTTTCGAGGCTGAAGGACTCGGCCGCGTCGGCCACGGCGATGACCTGGACGTCGTCCAACTGGAGCAACTGGCGCAGGTTGACGCGCCCCTGACCGCCAGCGCCGACGAGGGCGACGTTGACCTTCTCGCTGGGCGGCACGAAACCCGGCCCGCCGAGCACATGGCGCGGCACGATGTTGAAGGCCGCGACACCGGCGGCGGCGGTCTTCAGGAACTGGCGACGGGAGGAGGTCGGAGAAGGCTGGTCGGACATGGCAGGAAGTTACGGCGGCAGAACCGGCGGTTTGTCGGCGAAGGTGGGGTCGTGCTGCCTTCGCACGCCGTGCCGGATGCAGCGCACCCAGACCCGGCGCTCTGGGACAGAGCGCCCCACCCTGCGCCACTTTCCGCTGGATTCACCGGCCCATGCCCGCATGCTGGCGCATGACCCGCCGCCTGCTGCTCCTGCTCGCCTGCCTCACCGCCCTGCCCCTGCTCGCCGCCGATGAAACCGCGGCCATCGTCGCCGCCGACACCGCCCGCCTTGCCGCCATGCTGAAGCCGGAGCGCGCGGCGCTCGACGCCGCCTTCTCCGACGAGCTGCGCTATGCCCACTCGAATGGTCTCGTCGACACGAAGGCCAGCTTCATCGACAGCCTGCTCGGCGGTCGCACGAAGTACCTCGCCTATGAACCCGGCGAGCGCACGATCACCTTTCCCGCCCCCGGTCTCGCGCTGATGAGCGGTCGCGCCAAGCTGCAGGTCGAAGGCGCCAGCGGCCGCATGGAAGCGACACTCAGCTACCTCGCCGTCTGGCGCAAGGAAGGCAGTGATTGGCGCTTCCTCGCCTGGCAGTCGGCGCGTGTGCCGACGGAGTAAGCTCGCCGGTCTTTTCCTCGTACACCCGCGAAACATGGCGGCGGTTGCAGCCGTGCTTGGTTCATGCTCCAACGCCTCGCCACCCTGCTGCTGTTCTGCCTGCCGCTGCATGCGCAGCTCACCGTGCACCACGATTTCCCGGGAGGGGCTGCCGACGTCGTGGCCTTGGATGCCGCTACCGGTCGGATCGAGATCGCTCCGCCGGTGCGCGAGGGCCGCGGCTGGCCCTGCTGGTGGTATTTTCGGATCGACGGTGCCACGCCCGGCCAGGCCCTGACCGTGGTCGTGCGGCCGGCCACCCGCCCGTTCCGCGCCCAGGACCGGCTCGCCGCCGCCTGGTCGATGCCTCGCCAGGCCTCGATCAGCACCGACGACAGCAGCTGGCAACCGACCGAGCCCGGCGAGATCACCCGGGAATCCGCCAGCTACCGGCTGACCGCGCCGGCGAGCCGTTTTTGGCTGGCCTGGGGTCCGCCCTTCCTGCCCGCCCACGCCGAAGCCCTGCTCACCGAAACCGCCCAGCGCCTGCCGGAAGCCGAACGTTTTGTGCTCGCCACCACCCGCGAGGGTCGTCCCGTGCCGGGGCTGCGCCTCGGCAAACGCAAGGCCGCACAGGCGGTCTGGGTGCAGGCGCGCCAGCATGCCTGGGAGGCCGGCGGTTCCTGGGTCGGCCGCGGCTTCCTCGAATGGGTCAGCAGTGACGCCCCCGCCGCGCGCGCCCTGCGCGATCAGGCCGAGATCTTTTTCATCCCGATCATGGATGTCGACAACGTCGCCCTCGGCGCCGGTGGCAAGGAGGCCGTACCGCGCGACCACAACCGCGACTGGTCGGATCAAGCCGTGTATCCCGAAGTGAGTGCTGCAAAAGCACGGGTCGGCGCCCTGATCGAGAGCGGCCGGCTGGCGGCCTTTTTCGACCTGCACAATCCCGGCGCCGGCGACCGGCAGCCGTTTTTCTTTGGACCGCTCGACTTCGAGCAGATGACCGGCGTGCGCCGGCGCAGCTACGAGCGCTTTCTCGAGCTCGCCGTGGCGGAAATGCGCGGGCCGCTGGCGATCGCGCCGAAGTACCGTTTCGCCACCTATGTGAAGACCGGGGAGGAACGCGCCCGAGTCAGCGGCAACTGGGTGCGCGACCGCAGCCACGAGCGCGCGGTGGCGCTGACCCTGGAAACCGCGTGGAACACCCCGCACAGCACGACCGCGGGCTACCGCGAGGTCGGTGCCGGCCTGGCGCGCACGCTGGCGACCTACCTGGCGGAACAACCGGCACGCTGAGGCCGGTTCACAGAAACTGCTCGATCGGCAGGCGGCCGTTCCAGGCGCAGATGAAGAAGGTGCCCGGCTTGGTCTCGCTCGGCCGGAGGATGATGCGGCCGCCTGCGGCCTCGACGAGCTGCACGCCGGCGGCGATGTCCCAGAGGCTGATCTGTTCCTCGACGTAGGCGTCGAGCCGGCCGGTGGCGACGTAGGCCAGGGCCAGGGCCGCGCTGCCGAGCATGCGCGTCTTGAACACCTCGTAGCTGAGGCGGCGGTAGCGGTCGAAGCCGGCGTCGAGGGCCGACTTGCTCTTCGAGAAACCGGCAGTGATGATGGCCTCGCTCATCTGCGGGCGGGCGCTGACCGCGATGGGCTTGCCGTTGAGCTGGGGAACACCGCCGTGGACCACGCTCCAGGTTTCGCCCTGCATCGGGTCGTGGATGACGCCGAGCAGTGGCTCATGGGTGGCGCGCACGCGCGCGGCGATCGACACGCAGAAGTGCGGGATGCCGTAGAAGTAGTTCACCGTGCCGTCGATCGGATCGATGATCCACTCGACCTCGCCCTCGCCGCCGAGGTCGCCCTCCTCCTCGCCGAGGATGGCGTGGTCGGGATGGGCGCCGAGAATCAGGTCGGTGATCAGCTTCTGCGTGCGCACGTCGAGCTCGAGCTTCACATCGCGCCGCTTCATCTCGTTGACGGTCTTTTCCGAGCCAAAGTTGTCCTTGATGAGGCGGCCGGCCTGGGTGGCGGCGTCGAGGGCGAGGGGCAGAAGATCCATGAAGGGGCGGTACGTGGGGGACTGGAGGTTCAGGAAACGGCCGCGGCGATGAAGGCGACGAGTTCGCGCGCCAGATCGGTTTTGGACTGGCGCGGCAGGACGCGGGTGCGGCCGCCGGGCAGGCAGAGCATGACCTCGTTTTCGTCGCTGTCAAAGCCGATGCCCGGCTGCGCGACGTCATTGGCCACGAGCAAATCGCAGCCCTTGCGTTCCAGCTTGGCCCGGGCGTGCTCGACCAGCCTCTCGGTTTCGGCGGCAAAACCCACCAGGTAACCTTGAAAGCCGAAGACCGTGCGTGCGGAACCGAGGATGTCCTCGGTCGGCTCCAGCTCCAGCAGCAGGCGGCCGCCGCTCTTCTTCAGCTTCTGCGCCGCCGCCGCCACGGGCCGGTAATCGGCCACCGCCGCACAGAACACCGCGACCTGGCAGTCGCCCAAGCGGCCGCGCACCGCCTCGAACATCTCACGCGCGGTCTCGACACGGATCAGCTCGGCACCCGCGGGTGCGGCCAGGGCCACCGGCCCGCTGACCAGGGTCACCGCATGACCGGCCGCCAGGGCCGCCTCGGCCAGGGCGTAGCCCATGCGCCCGGAGGAGCGGTTCGACAGGAACCGCACCGGGTCGAGCGGCTCGCGCGTCGGGCCGGCGGTGATGAGAAAGCGCATGGCGCACTCATCGGACAGCCCGTGCCGGAGTCAACCGGTGGACAACCGGCCCGGCCCGCGCAGGATGCGGCCATGCGTCTTGTCATCCAGCGTTCCCTCGCGGCCAGCGTCCGCATCGACGGCCAGGTCGTCGGCCAGATCGACCGCGGTCTGGTCGTCCTGGTCGGGGTCGAGGAGGCCGACAGCGCTGAGGATGGCGACTGGCTGGCCGCAAAAACCGCCGCCCTGCGCCTGTTTGCCGATGCCGAGGGCAAGATGAACCTCAATGTCACCGAGGCCGGCGGCCGCGTGCTGGCGATCAGCCAGTTCACCCTCTTCGCCAGCACCAAGAAGGGCAACCGCCCCGGTTTCACCCGCGCCGCTCGCCCGGAAAAGGCGGTGCCGCTGTATGAACACTTCCTCGCCCGGCTCGAAATCGAGCTCGGCAGCCCGGTGGAGCGCGGGGTCTTTGGCGCCGACATGCAGGTGGCCCTCGTCAACGACGGGCCGGTGACGATTGTCATCGATTCGCGCGCCCGGGAGTGACTTCTGCGCGACGGGCCCTGGGGTCGTGTTCGACACGTGTTCCACACCCGAAGGAGCAGGCTTGGCACATGATCCGCCGAGCGCATAACCAACCCTTTCACACGCGGGCACTTTCGGGTTGCGTGTCAGGGTGATGCAGCCAAATTCATCTCCCCCTTTCCCCTAAAAAAACCCTGAAATTTTCATGCGCCGCCGCTCCAACCCCCTTTCCGAACGCAACATCAAACGCATCGACACCCGGCCGGACGCCGCGAAACAAACCCACGGATTCCAAGTCTGCATCTCCCGCCACGGCAAGCTCCACACCAAGCACTTTTCCGACAGCCTGTTCGGCGGCCTGAAGGGCTCGCTCAAGGCGGCGCGCGCCTACCGCGACCAGATGCTCGCCGAGATGCCGGAGATCGAGGCCAGCCGCATCGCCCACAGCCACAACGCCAAGAACAAGAGCGGCCACGTCGGCATCTCCTACCGCAAGACCAAGAACGCCAAGGGCCGCATCGTCCGCCACATCGCCGTCTCGGTGCGCGCCGAGCGCGGCAAGACCGTCTCGCGGGTCTATGCCTACACCAAGGACACCCACGACGAGGTGCTCGCCGAGGCCATTGCCTTCCGCGAGGAAATGCTGCGCCAGCGTCTCGCCCGCGAGGGCGGTCTCGCCTGCATCCTCAAACGCGCGCACAGCGTGGCGACCCCGCCGGCCACCAAGTCCGCCGCCAAGAAAACCGCCGCGAAAAAGACTGCCAAGGCCGCCCCGGCCCCAGCGCCGGTAAAAAAGCCAGCCGCCAAAACGGCCGCCGCACCCACTAAGGCAAAGAAGGCAGCCGCCACGAAGGTGGCGGCCAAAAAGCCGGCAGCCAAAAAGGCCGCGCGCCGCAAGTGAGGCTCACCCACGCACTCCAGCGCTTCAGCGCGTCCAGGGGCAGCCAGGCCCTTGCGAGCTGAAGCCCGGAAGCACTCGGCCCGACCGCCGCGCGTAAACCTGGCATGGCCGACGCGCCCGACAGTCTCCTCCGCCAACTGCTGCTCGATCTCGCCCAGGAGCGCGCGCTGGGCGCGACCTTTTGTCCGTCGGAGGTCGCCCGCCGGGCCGCGGCCGACTGGCGAACCCTGATGCCGCGCGTGCGCGAGCTCGCCGCCGAGCTGGTCGCCTCTGGCGAGCTGATCTGCACCCAGCGCGGCGAACCAGCGCATCCCCTGGCGACACGCGGGGCCATCCGTCTGGCCGCCGCCAGGCGTAGGTAAGGCATGGCCGTTCACACCTGGCAGTCGCGTCAGATCCTCCCTGCCGAACCCGAGGCGGTCTGGAACTTCTTCAGCAACCCCCGCAACCTCGCCCGGCTGACCCCGCCGGAGCTCGGCCTCGAGGTGCTGACCCCGAACCTGCCCGAGCGGGTCACCCCCGGCCTGCTCATCGCCTACCGCGTGCGCCCCCTGCTCGGCCTGCCCCTGACCTGGCTGGCGGAAATCACCCACGTCGACGAGGGCCGGCGCTTCATCGACCAGCAGCGCGCCGGGCCCTATGCCTTCTGGCAGCACGAACACGTCGTGCAGAGCGCCGGCGACGGCCGGGCGGAGGTGGTCGATCACATCACCTATACCCTGCCCTTCGCCCCGCTCGGCGACCTCGCCCAGCCCTGGCTGGTGCGCCCGCAGCTGGCGCGACTCTTCGCCGCTCGCGAACAGGCCCTGCGCCAGCTCTTCCCGGGCTGAACGGAGACCGCGCCCGAAAAAGACACGGCCCGGCCGCGGGCGCAGGCGTTGTTCAGGAAGCCCATGCATCTCAACGACCTCCTCGCCCGGGACCTGCTCCCCGATCCGGTGCTGCGCGCCGGCATCCGCCGCCGCCTCGCCGCCGTGCTGCGCCGGCACCGGCCAACCGATCCCGAAGCACGGCAGGCGGCGCTCATGCGCCATGTCGAGGGCCTAAAAACCAGCCCGGTCGCCATCGCCACCGAGGCCGCCAACGAGCAGCACTACGAGGTGCCGGCGCGCTTTTACCAGCTCTGCCTCGGCCGCCACCTCAAATACAGCAGCGGCTACTACACCTCGCCGCACGACGACCTCGACACGGCCGAGGCCGCCATGCTGCGCCTCACCTGCGAACGCGCCGGCCTGGCCGACGGCCAGCGCATCCTCGAACTCGGCTGCGGCTGGGGCTCGCTGTCGCTGTGGATGGCCGAGCACTACCCCACCGCCCGCATCACCAGCGTCTCCAACTCGCACTCGCAGAAGGCCCACATCGACGCCGAGGCAAAAAAGCGCGGCCTGCACAACCTCGAGATCATCACCGCCAACATGATCGACTTCGCCGGCGTCGGCGACGCCGTCTTCGACCGCTGCGTCTCGGTCGAGATGTTCGAGCACATGAAGAACTACCACGAGCTGATGGGCCGCATCGCCCGCTGGCTCAAGCCCGGCGGCCGGCTCTTCGTGCACATCTTCACCCACCGCGACACGCCCTACCACTTCGAGGCGGAGAGCGACAACGACTGGATGGCGAAGTACTTTTTCACCGGCGGCCAGATGCCCTCCGACGACCTGCTGCTCTATTTCCAGGACGACCTGCGCATCGAGGCACACTGGCAGGTCAGCGGCCTGCACTACAGTCGCACTGCCGAGGCCTGGCTGGCCAACATGGACGCCCACAAGGCCGAGATCCTGCCGCTCTTCGCCGACACCTACGGTGCCGACCAAACCGTCAAATGGTGGTCCTACTGGCGCCTCTTCTACCTCGCCTGCGCCGAACTCTGGGGCTACCGCGGCGGCGAGGAATGGCTCGTCTCCCACTACCGCTTCGTGAAACCCTGAGCTTGGCAAAAGCCCGCAGCCGGGCGATGGAAGCGCCCCCATGCTTTCCGCCAATGAACTCACCCTCGGCTACGGCAACCAGCGCCTGCTGGAAGGCGTCACGCTGGCCGTGAGTGACGGTGAAAAGGTCGGCCTGGTCGGCCGCAACGGCTGTGGCAAGACGAGCTTGTTGAAAATCCTCGCCGGGCGCGAGCGCCCCGACTCCGGCGAGCTGTCGATCCGCCGCGGCCTGCGGGTCGGCTACCTGCCCCAGGAGTTCGAGCTCGATGACGGCACCACGGTCCTGCAGAACATCCAGGCCGGCGCCGCCGACCTCATGGAGTGGCGGACGCGCTACGAGGCCGGCGCCGGCGGGGAGGCCGAGCTGGCCGACCTGCTGCACCGCATTGAGGCGGCCGACGGCTGGAATCTCGAGACGCGCATCCGCGCGGTCGCCAGCGCCCTCGGCGCACCGCCGCTCGACGCCCCGGTGGCGCCGCTGTCCGGCGGTGAAAAACGCCGTGTCGCGCTCTGCCGCGCCCTGGTCGGCCAGCCCGACCTGCTGCTGCTCGACGAGCCGACCAACCATCTCGATGCCGAATCGATCCGCTGGCTGGAGGAGTTCCTGCGCGGTTTTGCCGGCGCGGTCATCTTTGTCACCCACGACCGCTACTTCCTCG
>CBINON010000064.1:0-13517 GCA_966252325.1 uncultured bacterium
GGGGTCGTAGATCGACTTCAGGACCTCGATCACCGCAGCCTGCAGATCGCCTCCTGCCGGAACGTTGATCGTTGCGGCATTCGCCACCCAAATGGCCGCTGCCGATGAGCAGGCGACCGAGGGCGGCCAGCCAGGGCGCGCCCCAGGAGCCGCCGGCGGCGGGGGGCAGCAGGAAGGCGGGATCGAGACCGCGCCCGGCGAGGGCGGCCAGGGTCGGGTGCGCACGCAGCCGCAGCGTCCACTCCGGCCAGTCGTCGAGCCGGGCTTCCCGCAGGGCGGCCGCGCCCGGGCCCGTCTGGGCGGCCAGCGGGCAGAGAAAAAGATCGTCGAGCCGCAAGCGGGCCATTTCCAGGCCGGCCGGCTCGAGGGCGGTCAGGGCGGCGTCGACGCGACCGAGCAGCAGGTGGATCTCGGCGGGTTCAAGCGTCTGGCGCGTCCGCAGCAGGTCGGCCAGCGACGGTCCCTCGGCCAGTGCCTCCGCCAGGCAGGCCAGGCCGTTCGCCTCGGCGAGGTGGAGCACCGGCAGCAGCGGCAATCGACCGTTCTGCAGGGCGTGCACACGGAGGCAGAGTTCGAGCGGGCGCTGGCCGGCGAGACGCGCGGGCGGCAGGGCCTCCATGAGCACGGCGCGACCGCTGTCGGCGAGTTCGCCGCGCAGCGCGTAGGGGTTGGCGGGATCGAGGCGCTGGCTGAGCGCGCGCACGGCCGGGGCGAGGGCGCGGGCAACGTCCTGCAGGGCGGGCAGTTGCGGGGCCAGCAGGGGGCGCGGACGCTGCTCGACGGCGATGTCACCGCCGGGCAGCTCCAGTCGGCCGATCTCGCGGCGCAGCACGCGCAGGGCATCGAGGGAGCCGGGGCTGGCCGCATTCAGACAGGCGGCGAGCAGGGCGGCAAAGTCGGCGGTCGCGGCCGTGTCGGCGGAGCTGTGGACAAGGTCCTGGAGGAACCCGCGCAGCTGGCGCGCCGCCTTGTCGAAGGCACTGACCAGCGGCCTCGCCGCCGCCGTCTCGCGGGTGAGCTGGAAGTCGCTGACCTGCACCTGCAGTTCGCTTGCGCCGGTCTGCACGACACGCAGGCTGTCGAGCACGGCGGCGGGCAGCGCACCGCCGCGGCCGAGCAGGGCGGCGGCGGCCTTGAGCGACTCATAGGCCAGCGCAGCGGCCATCCAGGCCGGCAGGTGGTTCTGGCGCGCCAGAAAGGCCTGCAGCGTCTCGCCATCGACATGGCTGGTGATGTAGTAGGGATTGCCCTCGTCGACGCCAAAATCGAGCAGGCGCGCCAGCAGCGGGTGCCCGGACTGGCGCAGGCGCCGGCAGGCCTCGTCGTAGGCGGCGCCATCGGCCAGCGGCTCCAGCAGGACGTGGCAGTGGACGAATTCCAGGCGCCGCATGTCGAAGGCGAGCACCGCCACCTGGCGACTGTCGCGGACAAGCTCGACATTGCCCCCGTCCGCGTTCTGGACGATTTGGTAATGTCTGAAGAGACTGGGTTCCGGCATGGGCCTGCGTGGGACGGGGGTGGGGGCCAGTGTCCGGCCTCCGGGGCGCTTTTCAAGGGCGGAGTCGGCCGAGTTCAGGCCGGGCGCGGCTTTTTGCGAACCGCGCAAATGTCGCCTTGTTGCCGGCGAAGGCTTCCGCTAAAAAAAGGGCAATGACCCAGTCCCAGCGCGAAGCCCTTTTCGACATCCTCGCCCTCGCCATCCATGCCGATGCCCTCGTGTCACTGACCGAGGAAGACCTGATCCAGCAGGGGTTCGTCCAGCGCGGCTGGAAGCCGGTGCGGGGCCGCGCGGCCTTCATCGAGGAATCCCTCGAGCGTGCCCGCGAGGCCGCCGACAGCGACGACGCCATGATGGACTACCTGTCGGAGCGCGCCGGCGAATTTGCCAGTGCCACCGCCCAGCGGGAGGCCTGCGCGGCGGTGCGCAGCGTGCTCGAGGCCGACGGCACCCCGGCCGAGGACCAGGAGTTTTTCCACCTCTTCATCCAGGCCCTGCCGCGGGTCGGCTGAGGCCGGGCCGCGACTCCCCCGCCCTGCAGCCGGCGCACCGGGCCCTGCGGGCATGAAAAAGGCCGTCCCCCCGCGAGGAGGACGGCCGGAATCGGGCGGGCCGAATCAGCGGGCAGCGACCGCGGCGGTGCGGGCGGCGATGGTGGCCTGATGGGCGGCGCGCAGGCCTTCGAGGCCGCGGTAGGTCTTGCCCACCTTGGCGCAGAGGCCGCGGCTGACCAGACCCTGCAGCTTTTCGTAGGAACGGAGGCGGAGCATTTCCTCGCCACCGCTGACCGCGTTCTTCAGTTTCAGGTTGTCGTAGACGAGTTTAAAGAGGGCATTGAACTCGAGGGTCTCGCCT
This sequence comes from uncultured bacterium, assembly GCA_966252325.1. Classification (GTDB taxonomy): domain Bacteria; phylum Verrucomicrobiota; class Verrucomicrobiia; order Verrucomicrobiales; family Verrucomicrobiaceae; genus Prosthecobacter. Next base: position 2,354 of record CBINON010000064.1, read on the forward strand.
CCGGAAAGGACGTTGACGAGCTCGTCGGTCACATGGTCGGGGACGCGGCGGGAGAAACGTGTTTTGCGAGTCGGTGTCGTAGCCATAGAGGCTTGGAGCATAACACGAACCATGAACTTTGCGACGTTTTTATGCTTCCCGCACGAAGTTTTCCACATTCCCGCACTCCCTGGAAAGAAGCGGCCGCGAGCGGCGTTTTCTTCTCACCCCGCCTGGCGCATGTATGCACATGGCATGGTCATTCACGGGGCCGGCGCAGCGATCTTGTAGAGCGCTTTCTTGGTCCGGATGAACAGGGCACCATCGGCCACGGCCATGCCCGCCGAGATCGGGTCGGGCAGCAGGTTGCGCGCGAGGATCTCGAAGGTCGGCCCGGCGCGCACGACATGGCTTTCGCCGCGGTCATTGCTGAAATAAAGCCGGTCGCCGGCCGCGATCGGCCCCGGCAGGTGCTGACCGTTGAGGCGGTCCTCCCAGACGTCCTCGCCGGTGAGCGGCCGGGTGCAGGAGAGAATGCCGCCGCGGGTGATCTGAAACAGCAGGCCGTTGACCAGCACGGGGCCCGCCTCACTGGCATTGCGCTTCTCGCGCGTCCAGAGGATGTGGCTGTCGGTGATGTCGCCCTGCATGCGGTCGTCGACCCGCACCCCGAGGGTGTGGGCGCGTTCGGCGCCCGTGTTGAGGAGCAGGACGTTCTGGTACAGCAGCGGCCGGATGGCGGCGTTGAAACCGCCGTGGCGGATCGTCCACAGCTCGCGGCCGGTGGCCGGGTCATAACCGAAGGCGGCGCGCGAACCGATGCTCACCAGGGTGGAGCGACCGGCCAAATCAAACACCGTCGGCGTGTGGTAGGCCTTGCGCATGTCGCCGCCGCGGGTCGGCTTGCCGTTGGCATCGAGGTCGCCGTAATCGGTCGTGCGCTCGGTCTTCCAGACCGTGGCGCCGGTGCGCTTGTCGAGGGCGGTGACAAACTGGGCGTCAATGCCGTCGAAGGTGAGGATGAGCAGGTCGCCATGCACGATCGGTGAACTGCCCGGGCCGCGGTAGTGGCTGACATTGATGTCGCGGCGCTGCCAGACCACCTTGGCGGTGGCCGGATCGATGCGGGCGGTGCCGTAGGTGCCGAAGTGGACATAGAGCGCGTCGGCCTCGAGCACCGGCGAGGGCGCGGCATAGTTGTTGAGCGGGTTGCCGAGATCCTCGGGCGTGGCGTTTTCAAAGATCGGCAGATGATGCACGACCTTGCCGGTGTGGCGGTCGATGCCATAAACATACTGTGTCTTGCCGTCCTCGGTGGCGCTGGTGAACCAGAGGCGGTCGCCGCCGATCACCGGCGTGCTGTGGCCCTCGCCCTCGAGGTCGGTCTTCCAGACGATGTTCTTGCCGGTGGCGGCATCCCATTCCAGCGGCAGGCGCGCGGCCTCGGCCGCGGGCACGATGCCGTCATTGGTCGGTCCGGTGCGATCCGGCCAGAACAAGGGCGTCGTCGCCGGCTGGGCGCCGAGACCGGTGGCAAGGAGGAAGACGGCGGCGGCGCGACGCAGGGGCGTGGGAGGAACGAACATGGCGGTACAGGACGGGGGTGGCTTTCCGCTTCTATCGCACAGCGAAAGCCGGCCCGACGCAACCGCAAAGTGGCGTTCAGCGACGGCGTTCGTAGCGGCGAAATTCCAGCCCCTCGGCCTGGCCGAGCACCTCCTTCAGCTCGAACAGCGCCTCGTAGGGCGGGAAAAAGGCGTCGCCCTCGTGCTCGCCGGCCACGCGGGTCAGGAACAGCTCGTCGCACTGCGGCAGCAGTTCGGCATAGACCTGCGCACCGCCAATGACAAAGATCCGCTCCGCGCCCGGGCAGGCAGCCTCGAGGTCGGCCAGATCCCGCAGGAGGGTGATGCCCTCGCGCGGCGCCAGCGTGCGACTGAGCACGAGGTTCTGTCGACCCGGCAGCGGCCGGCCGATCGACTCAAAGGTCGTGCGGCCCATGAGCACGGGATGACCGAGGGTGGTGCGCTTGAAGAACTTCAGGTCCTCCGGATGATGCCAGGGCAACGCGCCCCGATGGCCGATGACCCGGCGGTCATCGGTGGCGACAATGGCGGCGAGGCGGAGGCTCATGGTTCCTTCACCCAGGGCAGGCGCACGCGCGCGTGGTAGATGGCCGACTTGCCCTCATGGCTGGAGTAGTAGCTGACGTGCAGCTGGCCCTCGTGCCAGACCAGGCCGGGATAGCTGCAGTCGCCGCCGCTGGGCAGTTCGAGCAGCGGTTCAAAGCCGGTCTTGGTCATCTTGTACAGCACCATGTGCGGTCCCGGCGTCTGGCCAAAGCCGCGCGAGCCGGCGACCAGCGAGCCATCGGGCAACTCGATGAAGTTGGGCCCGCCAAGCGGCACGGGCAGCGCCGTCCAGGTCCACTGCCGGTAGGGCGCCTGGGCAACGCCGATCGCGCCCTTGCGGTCGCCGGCCTCGCGGCGCACGAGCGCCACCGCCGAGCCATCCTTGAGGAAGCGCAGGGTCGTCTCGTTGGGCTGGCCGGGCACCTGCAGGATCGAGGAGAGCTGCCAGACCCGGCCGTCGGCGCTGCTGTAGGTTTTCAGCGACCACTCGTCCTCGAACTTCGGCCCGCCGGTGGTCGGGTAGCAGTTGTACGCGGCGCCGTAAAATTTGCCGTCGGCTGGATTCACCGTCACCCGCCAGAGCCAGTCGCCCTCGGCGAGCAGCTTCTGCGGCGGCGTCCAGACCTTGCCGTCGATCGAGGTCGCATAGCGCGGCCGCCGGCCCTTGAGCTGGGTGCCCTCGTAGATCGAGCCGCCGCAGAGCAGGTAGAGCTGCTTGCCGTCGGGGGTGATCTGGAACTTCGGATCGCGCAGGTCGACCCCGGCCTCGGCGATCGTGGCGTAGTCGACCCAGGTGTCGCCGGTCGAGGATATGAGAACGCGGATGACACCGTCGCCGCCGACATGACCGTTGCCCTCGCGGAAGCAGCAGAGGAAGAGGTTCTTGAAGCGGACGAGGTCGGTGAAGGCGTTGTGTGGCGCCTTGTCCCAGATCTTCTGGACCGAGACGATTTCGGCCTGCTGGGCCGGCAGTGCCAGCGCGGTCAGCAGCGCCAGGGCGAGGGTCAGAAATGCGGGTTTCATGGTGACAGTCATACGCGCGCCGGCGCGCGACTCCAGCGCCATCTTGCACCGGGCGCTGCGGTCGAACCGGCGCCCCGATCAGGCTGGGGGCGATTCGGCAGCGCCGCGCGCGGCCTTTTCCCACTCGCGGCGGTAGTGGTCGAGCCGCTCCTTGATGCGCCCCTCCAGGCCGTTCGTGGTCGGCTCGTAGTAGACGCGGCCGCCCTCCAGGCAGCGCTGCGGCACGAACCCGCCCTCGAAGTCGTGCGGGTAGAGGTAGCCCTCGCCATGGCCGAACTGCTTGGCGCCGGCGTAGTGGGCATCGCGCAGGTGCTTCGGCACCGGCAGGGTGCGCGAGCCGCGCACGTCCTCGAGCGCGGCATTGATGGCGGCGTAGGCGCGGTTGCTCTTCGGCGCGGTGGCGATGTAGATCACCGCGTGCGAGAGAAGGATTCTCGCCTCGGGCATGCCGATCGCCTCGACCGCCTGCTGGGCCGCCACGGCGACGCGCAGGGCATTGCTGTCGGCCAAGCCGACGTCCTCGCTGGCGGCGATGACGATGCGGCGGGCGATGAAGCGGATGTCCTCGCCGGCATGCAGCATCTTGGCCAGCCAGTACACCGCGGCATCGGGATCCGAGGCGCGCATCGACTTGATGAAGGCGCTGGCGGTGTCGTAATGGGCGTCGCCATCGCCGTCGTAGACGACGGTCTTCTGCTGGACCGACTGCTCGGCGGCGGCGAGGTCGACAATGACCCGGCCCTCCGCGTCGGGCGGGGTCGACAGCACGGCGAGCTCGAGGGCGTTGAGGCACTTGCGGGCGTCGCCATCGGCGACGGTGGCGAGGTGGCGGGACGCTTCCGGGGTCAGCTCCGCGCGCTGCGCGCCCAGCCCGCGCTCGGCGTCGGCGAGCGCGCGCGCCATGAGCGACTCGAGGTCGGCGATGCCGAGCGGCTCCAGGGTGAAGACCTGCGAGCGGCTGACCAGCGGGCTGTTGACGTAGAAAAACGGGTTGTGGGTGGTGGCGCCGATGAAGCGCAACGTGCCGCGCTCGAGGTGCGGCAGCAGGACGTCCTGCTGGGCCTTGTTGAAGCGGTGGATCTCGTCGACAAACAGGATCGTCGCCTGGCCGTTGAGCCGCTTCAGGCGCTGCGCCGCCTCGGCCTCCTTGCGGATGTCGGCGACACTGCTCTCGACGCCGCTGAGGGTGACAAAACGCGCCTTCGTCTCCAGGCTGATGATGTGGGCCAGCGTCGTCTTGCCGACCCCGGGCGGGCCGTAGAGGATGATCGAGGAGAAGCGGTCCGACTGCACCGCGCGGCGCAGCAGCTTGCCCTCGCCGAGGATGTGGTCCTGGCCGGCGTACTCGGCCAGGCTGCGCGGTCGCATGCGCGCGGCCAGCGGCGCGTCCGGCGCGGCGTCGATCGCCGCGACGCCGGCATCCGGGGAGGCAAAAAGGTCGTCGCTCACGGGCCTTCCATCGTCGCGGTCGCGGCGTTTTGCAAACGCGCCGCGCCTCAGCCCGGCCCGCTGTTCTGGGCGGCGCTGTTGGGCAGCGGCACATAGCCCTCGGGGATGCGCCGCTCAGCCGGCACCGAGAGTTTCTTTTCCAGGTCCTTGAGGGTGTTGATCAGGGTCGGCGGCCGCTGCTTTTGGTCGTAGGCGGCGCGCAGCAGCTCGTACGCGCGCTGCCAGTGGGCCGGGTCGGCGGCCTGGGCGAACTGGTAGCCAGCAAAGCGGCGGAAGCGGCCGTTGCCGGTCAGCTCGGCCATCTTGAGGTAGCACTCGGCGGCGCGCGCCGGCTCGTAGGTGCGGCGCTCGTAGAGTTCGGCCAGGGCATTCCACAGCCGCGGCTCCTCGGGCAGCACGCGCAGGCCCTCGAGCAGGATGTCATGGCCGCGACGAATGTGCTCGTGGAAGAGCTTGCCGCGCACGGCCGGGTTGAGCGACGCGTCATTGAGGTAATGCGAGGCGGCGTTGTAGGCCATGTGCCAGGCGGCCTCGTCCCAGTAGTGCTCGTAGCGCGGCTGCAGGCGGGTGGTGATCTGGAACAGGCTGTCGACCGCCGCCCAGTTGACGTTTTCCCAGGCGTTGTAGGCGCGCAGGTAGGTGAAGCTGGCGATCAGTGAACGCAGGCCGCCAAACGCGGCGGCGAAGCTCATTTGACCGAGCTGGTCGCGCAGGCCGAAGTCGGGCATTGGCGTCAGCAGGCGCGCCTCGCGCAGGGTGGCGGTGGTGGCCTGCTCGACCGGCAGCTTGACCAAGCCGAGCAGCAGCAGGACGGAGAGGGCCTGGAGGCGGCGCTTCATCAGAGCTCCTTTTCGACAAACAGCAGGTGCGAGACCACGGCGTAGCCGGTGAGGTAGAGCAGGGCCGTGCCGCTCATCGCCAGCGCCGCGCCCAGGCCGACCGCCTCGCCGTTGATGACGTTGTCGACCACGTCAAAGACGCCGAGGTCGGGCGTGATGATGGCAAGCAGGGCGGACAGCAGTTTCTTGACCGGCTCGGCCAGGGTTCCGCCCTGCAGGAAGTACTCGCGGATGAGGCCCTGGCCGTGGCCGATGATGACGACGCAGAAGGTGACCACGACCGTGAACAGGGTGCTGCTGGCAAAGCAGGAAATCATCAGGGCGAGCGCCGCCACCACCGCCGCCTTCCAGAACACCGCCAGCACACCGAGGTGCAGGCCCCAGTTGAGTCCCTGTTTGCCGACAATCTCCTGCAGCTGGGCGACCGCCTCCGGGGTCTTCGCCTCGAGCGCCTGGATGATCTGGGCGAGCAGCAGCTTTTCGCGCAGCCAGAGCACGGCGCTGAAGGCGAGGTCCATGAGCAGCAGGCCGGCGCCGATGAGCAGGAGCACGCCGAGCAGCTTGCCGAGCAGGTACTCGTGGCGCGGCACCGGCTTGGAGAGGATCGTGTAGAGCGTGCGATCCTCGAGGTCGCGCGGCAGCAGCAGGGCGGTGGCGACGATGGCAATGACCAGGCTGAAGACCTGCAGGGCGCCGAAGGAGACGTCCTTCAGCAGCTTCAACTGCTGCTCGGGATTGAGCACCGGAAAGGCGAAGCCGGCGGCGACGACAAGGGCGCAGAAGGCGAGCAGGAAGAACAGGATCTTCATGCGCAGCAACTGGGTCACCGTGGCCGTGGCCAGGGTCCAGATGCGGGCGGGCGAAAAGGCGCGGTGGGACGTCATGGCTTCTCCTCCGTGGCCTCGAGGAAGAGGCTTTCCAGGGTGGTGCGCGGCTGGCCGCTGCGGACGACGGCGGCACGACCGTCGCGCTCGACCAACTCGCGGATGCCGGCCAGCAGCTCCGGCGAGGCGTCGCGCAGGACGAGTTCGGTCTGGTTCTCGACGGCGATCAGCTCGTCGACCCGGCCCTCGCGCATCATGCGCCCGTGCGCCATGATGCCGACCCGGTCGCAGACCTCCTGCATCTGCTCGAGCAGGTGACTCGTCACCAGCACGGTCAGCCCCTGCTCGCGGAAGCCGAGGATGAGGTCGCGGATCTTGCGCGAGCCAGCCGGATCCACGCCGGCGGTCGGCTCGTCGAGCACGACCAGGCGTGGCCGGTGCAGCAGCGCCTGGGCCAGGCCGAGGCGCTGGAGCATGCCCTTGGAGTAACCGGCGACCCGGCGGTCGGCGGCGTCCTCGAGGCCGGTGAGCGACAGCATCTCGCGGGCGCGATCGCGCAGCTCGGCACCGGCCAGGCCGCAGAGTCGACCGTAGAACAGCAGGGTCTCGAGGCCGTTGAGGTGCTTGTAAAAGTAGGGGTTTTCGGGCAGGAACCCGACCGCCTGGCGACTGGCCACCTCGGTGCTGGAGCGACCAAAGATCGCCGTGCGACCGCGCGTCGGCGCGAGAAGGCCGAGCACCGTCTTCATCGTCGTCGACTTGCCGCAGCCGTTCGGGCCGATGAGGCCGTAGACCTCCCCTTCCCGGACGGTGAGCGAGAGGTCGCGCACGGCCACGAAGGCGCGCTTGCCGAGACCGGCCTTGAAGACCTTGGTCAAGTTTTCGACGGCGACGGCCGGCGTCGGTTCGGGGGCGGTGGACATGCCGGGGTAGGACGATCGTTGGGCGGCTGCCACCCGGACGCGGGGCGTCCGGGTCGCTGGGCTCAGCCCTTGGCCTTGAGGTCCTGGTACATCTGGTAGCCCTGCTCGGGCGTCAGGCCCTCGTGCACGACACCGCGCACCGCCTGCATCATCGCCACCGGCGCGTCGCTCTGGAAGATGTTGCGGCCCATGTCCACGCCGCTCGCGCCCTGCTGGATGGCGTTGTAGCACATCTTCAGCGCGTCGAGTTCCGGCAGCTTCTTGCCGCCGGCGATGACGATCGGCACCGGGCAGCAGGAGGTGACGGTGTCGAAGCCCTCGTCGGTGTAGTAGCACTTGACGACGTTGGCGCCGAGTTCCGCCATGATGCGGGTGGCCAGGCGGAAGTACTGCGGCGTGCGCGCCATCGCGCGGCCCACCGCCGTCACGCCCATGACGCCGATGCCGTAGCGGCTGGCGCCGTCGACGAGGTCGGTCAGGTTCTTCAGGCTCTGGCGCTCGTAGGCGCTGCCGATGAAGACCTGCACGGCCAGCACGCTGGCGTTGAGGCGGATCGCCTCCTCAATGCTCAGCGCGGTGCTCTCGTTGGACAGCGGCTCAAAGCCCGGGCGACCAAACGTCACCTTGCTGCCGTTGACCTCGCCTTCCCACTCTTCCATCGGGCTGACCATGGAGGTGCCGCCGGAGGCGCGCAGGGCGATGGCCTTCTGGGTCGAGGCCGGGATGACGCTGCGCTGGATGCCGCGGGTGAGCATGAGGCAGTCGGCATAGGGCTCGAGCGGCAGGATGGTCTGGTCGACGCGCTCCAGGCCGGTGGTCGGGCCCTGGAAGTAGCCGTGGTCGAAGGCGAGCATGACGGTGCGGCCGTCCTTGGGATTGAAGACCCTGCTGAGGCGGTTCTTCATGCCCCAGTCATACTGGTGGCTGCCCTTGAGGAAGAAGCCGGGGGTCTCCTGGGGGATGTGGGTGAAGTATTCCTTCTCCTTCTTGTCAGCTGCGCTGGTCTGGATGTCGGCCATGGTCGTGGGGATGGGTGAACCGTCATTTTGGGCCGTATCCGCCCGTTCGCAAGTCGGCTTTGGCGGGTGGGACCGAGGCCGCATGGGGGTAGGGCTCGCCGGCGCCCAAAGCCAGGAAGCGCATCTGCCACTCAACCTACCAAGAGAGCTACGGTGCCCACCCAGCCATAGGTCAAGTCACCGCATCGACCCGCAAGCGGCGAATCGCATACAGCGGCGACTCACTCTCCGCCACCCGCCGCGCCCCCGAACTTCGTTTCGGCCCAAACTGCCCCCGGTTCGCCGCAAACGCCGCCTCGACAAACTCCCGGCTGCCCAGGACCAGCCCATCGCTGAAATACCTCACTCGCAGCCGCACCAGTTCCGTCGTCGATAACCTGCCCTTCTCGCGAAGCACGGCCCTTGCCTCCTCGGCCGTCACGCCGCGCTCCACGACGTTCATGTTCTGCTCGTCCTTGATCTCCACGCCGTTGCTGAACAGCAGGCAGCGGTAAGCTTCCGCCCCGCCCGCCTTCTCCCAGCCATCCACCGGCTTGCCCGTCACCTTCGCCAACCCCCGCCGCGCCCGCTGGCTGCCGCCCATCGCTTCGCCATAGCCACTCCACCGGTAGTCCTTGGGGTCCTCCACCAGACCCGCCCGCACCGGGTTCAAATCGATGTAGGCCGCCATCGCCCGCAGCGGCTCGCCCTTGCCCTCCACCAGCACGCTCTTGAACCGGTCCATCCACAGCGTGCCACGGCGCTCACGACGCTTGTTGAACCAGCGGCTGAACCGCTCCTTCACCTCCTTCACAAACAGCGACAGATCGCAGAACCGCCGCTGGATCCGCTCCAGTTTCGCCGTCGCCAAAGTGTCCAGGCCCTGGCGGCGCAGCTCCGCCAGTTCCTGGCGCAGCAGGCCGATGAACTCCCGGCTGTAGAGCAGGCGCAGGTGCTCAAAGAGCTTCTCCTCGCCCTCCGCTCCGGCGAAGCGTTCCAGCCAGATCTCCCGCTTCGGCACCTCGACCAAAGCGTGGAAGTGGTTGCCCATGATGCAGTAGGTGACCAGGCGGACGCCGCAGAACTCGCTCATCTTCCAGAGCAGGCGGCGCAGGGCCTCCTTCTCGACATCATCGAAGAAGACCTCGCCGCCGCAGGTGCGCGACATGACATGGTAGGTGTTCGTCTCCCAGACCTCCCGCCCCAGCACCCGCCGCCGCCCACCCGACCACGAACGCGCGGCAGGATAAGGCCCCGTCTTCGCCTCAATCCCCACCAGCGGACCCTTCTCCCCAGACGACTCTTTTCCAACGCGTTGCCTCGTTTTCATGGTTCCATTTTTGCTTGCAATCCCATGAAATGCAAGCACTGAATGCCTGGCATCTTTTTATTGTCTGTGATCATTTTTGGTGAATGCTGATTCGGACGCTTCGTTCAGTCGAACTCAACCGTGCCATAAACCAAGCCCTTCTGTTTACTGTAGGCGAACAGGCAAGGCCACTTGGCGTTCGTGCGGAAATACTTCATGTCTGAGTTCCTGCCATGCCACCACAACGAAAGTCTCCACCACAAGGGTGCGTGATTCGGTGCCTCAAAATGAGGCGCCTCTGGTGCTTGCGCTAGCCAAGTCACCTCGCCGGGCGTCACGACTGCTTGATAAAAAATGGGTCTGGTCAACAAAACCAACGCCCTCCACATAGATCTCTTTGGACGCTGGGACAAGCCCAATAGACTTTCCAGCCGTATAGGAGTCATCGTCATTCGAGAGGTCAAGTCGCGCCGCTCGATGTGTGTAGATGATCCATCCTGCCGCGAGAATAAAGAGGATCGCGACGCACAAGGTCACTCGCAGAATGCATCGTCGCATTGTTGGTGGTGTGCCTTGCGGTTGCCCGAACGATGAGCGAGTGCACCACTACCAGCGGGAGCGCGCATCGATCATGGGGTTAGAGTTGTGGTCAGGGCAAATCATCGAAACTGAACAGCTGGCAGTGGTTGTCACGGCGCGGCTTGTTGGGCTTCTTCTTTTAGCTTCGTGCATAGCGCCATCACTTCGTCTCTGGCGGTGACACCACTATCTGATGTACATAGGTTCGGGAGGTAGCAAGCCATGTTGGCAAGGAGGAATTCAGAGTGATCCGATCTGTTCCTCTGACCTCACTATTCCCGATCACCTTAACCTTCTGCCCATTAATCATCACACGATCGAGCTGACAAATCTGATCGAAGAAGGTGAAGCTGCAATGGCCATTTGAGTCGGCTGCACGACTAAATTCACTCACTTCCCGCCACTCTCCAATACTCGCGAATGGGATCGGAATAATCACACGGTCACCGGACTGAGTAAAATCAAAGTGCGCATTACTTGCTGGTCTTCCGTCAGGGTAAACCGCAGTAAGATCGACGGTAGTTGTGACGTGAGGTCGGAATAATTCTCCAGAGAGCCAATACCACATAACCCCCGCTAGGAGCAAAAGGACAATTCCGCATCCTATTGGCTTTGTTTTAGTCATTGGAATTTGATCATTTTGCCTAACGTTTCGGATCAGGCGACGGCGAGCGCGAGACGTTGCTGACACGACAGATAGCCTTCGAGCCGTTGCCTGCATCCGCTTTGTTCGGCCCTTGTTAGGGGGGGGGGAGGCTTCGACCCGTAAATGACGGACGGTAGCAAAGTCGGCGTGCGAAATGAAGGAACATAGTAAGTCAGTCAGACTCATCACTCCGGCTAAACGAGGAGAAAAGAAGTAAAGCAATCGAGACCGCCCAGAGCCAGAACCAAACGATACCAGCAAAAAACAGGAGGAGCAGGTTGATGGCTATTCCGATCAGACCAAAAACCAGCCGCTGCCTGCCTATCGTCTCTGTGAACCACTCTAACATAGAAGCTTTGGGATTTGGGTGTGTATCTAGCGTTGACGCGGAATACTCTGTTCATTGGCCGAACGTGAAGGAGTGTATCCGTGCTGGAGGCGGGGAAAAGGTGTTTGGCGGGTG
>CBINON010000065.1:0-10357 GCA_966252325.1 uncultured bacterium
CCATCAACCATCATCTATCAACTCCAAGGCCGATGATGGATCGTTGATCGAGAAAAACCGCCAAACCCCGGCCCGCCGAATTCTGGGCCCATCAACCATCAACCATCATCTATCAACTCCAAGGCCGATGATGGATCGTTGATCGAGATAAACCGCCAAACCCCGGCTCGCCGAATTCTGGGCCTATCAACCATCAACGATCATCTATCAACTCTCATGCCTCCCCACCTCCAGGTTCTTCACGACATCTGGAAGGCGCCGGGGAATCAGTCCCGCCCACTGGCGGCGGTGGGGCGGGCGGCGCGGTGGTTTTGGCGCTGCCATCGGCACCCAGACAGCGGGCCGGTGCTGCAGCCGGTGTTCGGTTCGCGGGTCTATCCCTGCCACACCGACAGCGTCATCGCCAAGCACGTCATGTACCGCTCGGCCTGGTATGACTGGGATCTGCTCAACTTCATGAAGGCCGTGCTGCGCCCCGGCGATCACTACCTCGATGTCGGGGCCAATACCGGCCTGCACACCCTGCTCGCTTCCACCGTGACCGATCGCCTCACCTGCGTCGAACCCGAACCGCGCAACCTGCAGCGGCTGCGGCACACGCTGTCGCTGAACGGGCTGGATTCGGCGGTCGTGCTGGCGGTCGCCGCCGACGAGCGCGCGGGCAGTGTGGCGCTGGAGGGCGACGATGTTTTTACCCGGCTCCGTGAGGATGCGGCGGCGGCGACCGTGCCCGCCGTCCGACTCGACGAGGCGCTGGGCGCCGGGGCGCGGGTCGATTTTGCCAAGATCGATGTCGAGGGGGCCGAGGGCCGGGTCCTGCGCGGCCTGAGCGGATTGATGGAACGCGGAGACCTGCCGCTGATTGCCTTTGAATGCTTCGGCCACCTGCGCGCCTTTGGCGAGGAGCCGGCCGACCTGCTGGAGTGGCTGCGCGCGCGCGGTTACACGGTCGCCGTTTACGACCACGAGTCCCGCACGCTCGATGCCCGCGATCCGCTGGCGGCCGGAGCCACCGACCTGATCGCCTTTGATGGCGAGGGGGGGCGGCGGATTGAAGCGAGTGAGCTGGAGGTGCTTGCCGCATGATGGCCTTGAACTGGGCTTGGTGGCGGCGCTGGACAGTTTTGTTGTCCGGCTTGGCCTGCCTGCAATTGGCCGTGCAGGCCTGCAATGCGGTGACAGGCTTCTTGCTTGTGCGCTGGTTGCCGCGCGAGGAGTACTCGCTTTTCACCCTGACAGGTTCGCTGCTTACGCTCATGGTGCTCTTCACCGATCTCGGCTTGACGGTCGGCTTGGTCAGCATCGGGGGCCGCGTTTGGGCGGATCGGGCCCGGCATGCTGCCTTGGTGGCCGATGGCCTTTTGTTGCGCCGGCAGCTCTACATCGTGACGGCGCTGGTCATGGCGCCTGTCGGCTACTGGCTGCTGCGGCGCACCGGTGCCGACCCCCTGCAGGCAGGGGGGCTCATGGCACTGGTGCTTGCTGCCGGTGGCTTTGCTGCCAGTGCCATGGTCCATGCCAGCGTCGCGCGGCTGCACGGTCGCCACCGTGCGGTGCAGATGGCTGAATGGGTCGGCTCCGGAGTCCGTCTGTTGGCTTCTGCGGCGGGTCTGGCGGCCGCGGCCCTGGCTGTGGCCGCCACGTCCGCAGTGGCGCTCAGTCAGGCGGTCTTTGGCGCCCGCCTGCGCCGGACCAGTGCCGAGTTGCTGGGGCCGCTGGCCGCGCCCACCGGTGAACACCGGCGCGAGTTGCTGGCCACGCTGCGCACCCTGGCACCGACGGCTGTCTTCCACAGCGTCCAGGGGCAGGTCACCACCTTTCTTCTCGTGTTGCTGGGGAGCAGTGGCCAAGTCGCGGACCTCGGTGCCATCAGTCGCTACCAGATCATCTTTGGCATCTGCGGCGTCATTCTTGCCCAAGTCGTCACACCGGCCGCCGCCCGTGCGACCGATCCCGCGCACTACCGTCGCCTGCTGCGCACGACGCTGCTCGGCTATGCCGCCTACAGTCTTGCCGCCATCGCTGCCGCCTGGCTTCTTTGGCGACCCGCCCTTGCGCTGCTGGGCGCGCAGTACCTCGGTCTGCGTGAGGAGTTGATTTTGTCGATGTTCAGCGCCGCGCTCGGCGGGCTCAATGGCCTGCTCTGGAGCTTTGTTTCCGCCCGCAACTGGATTCGCCACGTCTGGGTGGTCATTCCACTCACCCTCGCCGCGCAGGTTCTGCTGGCGTTGTGGCTGCCGCTGGACACCGTTTCCGGAGCCCTCGTCTTTGGCGCTTTTTCGACGCTGCCCGGGATCGGTTGGTTCCTGTGGCGCGGTTGCCGCAGCTTTTCCCGTCCCCATGCCTTCTCCTGACGCCTACCGGCCACCTCTCCGCCACCGGCTGTTTGCCGCCTACATGCGGACACCGGACCACCCCTGCAAGCTGCGCTTCGCGCGCGGCTTGCGGCGCCTGCTCAGCTTGCGTCGGGTCATTGCCGGCACTCGGCAGGGACTGATGGAGCTGGATCCGGATGATCTCGTCCAGATCGAGATTCTGCGCCACGGCGCCTATGAAACCACGACCTGCAAGCTGTTTGAAAGCCTCGTTCGCGAGGGCGATGTGGTGGTGGATGTTGGAGCCAATGTGGGTCAATACAGCCTGCTTGCCGCGCGTCTCTGCGGTGCGGCGGGCAAGGTGCTGGCTCTGGAACCCAATCCCGCCATCTTCCAGGCCCTGCGCCGGAATCTCGGCCTGAATCGGTCGCCGCAGGTGCTGCCCCTGTTGATGGCGGCGGGTGCCCGTGATGTCCCCGTCGCCATGCTCGAGCCTCCGCCCACCCAGCTTGGCACCTCGAAGATGGCCGGTGTCGCCACGGGCGATTACTGGAGTGGCGGTTATCGGCTGGCCACCCTCCTGCGCGAGCTCGGTCTGAGTCGCTGCGATGTGGTGAAGATCGATGTCGAGGGGCATGAGGACGAGGTGTTGGAAGGGCTTCTGCAGGAGGGCGCGCCGCGGCCGCGTCACCTCGTCTTTGAGTTTGTCCCGCAGGCCTTCGCTTACGGCGGCCGTGCCGAGCGCATGCTCGCCTGGCTGACCGAGGCGGGCTATGTTCTGAAAACGGTCGACGGTCGCCCGTATCAATCCGACATGGAACTGCCCGACGGCAATCTTTGGGCGTCCCGTGAGGAGGTGAAGGCATGAGCGACACCCCAGCCATCTCCGTCATCATTCCAACCCTGAATCGGGCCGAAGCCCTGAGGCAGGTGCTGGACTACTTTCTGGTGCGCGAGCCCTTCCGGGATTTTGAGCTGATCCTGATCGACCAGAGTGCGGAGTACAACCCCGAGCCGGAACAACTCGCCGCCGGCACCGGCATCCCGCTGCGCTACGTGCATGCCGACTTCCGGCAGACCACCCGCGCCCGCAATCTGGGGGTCAGCCTGGCGCGGGCGGACCTGATCGTCTTCTCCGAGGACGACGTCGAACCCTGGCCGGGCCTGCTGCAGACCTACTGGCAGTTTTTCCAGGATCCGAATCACGTCGCCGCCACCGGGCCGGTGCTGCTGCCGGGGCAGCCGTTGCGTTCAGAAGCTCAACTGAGCCCGAGGGAGATTCATTTGATTAGGAGTAGGCGTCTCATGACTTTTGACTTGGATTTTGCATTTAGTTGTCAATATGGTGCCGGGGGTAATAGTGCTTATCGCAAATGGGTGATTGAAAAGGCTGGTGGTTTTGATCAAGCCTTTGTTGGTAACGCTTGGGGGGAGGAGTATGAATTTGGTTGCCGCGTGAGATTGCGTGCAGGCCAAGTTTATTACTTGCCTGTTGCGGGAGTGATTCATCACGCGGTGCCTTCAGGGGGGTCTCGGACAGCGCCAAAAATAGAATACGTTCGTGACTTTGTTTCCAACAGTTTGTATGCTTCAGAACGCAGTGGCTACAATTGGTATCAATACCCCAAGCTTCTCTGGAACATTCTGCGTCGACTCGTTTTCAACCGAAAGAACTTGACAGAGGGGACTTGGTTTGAGCCCCTCAAGGGGTACCTTCAGGGGTTGGTGCACGGTGTTAGGGCTATACTGGTGCACCCGCGGTTGTAGCCAACACAGAAAAACTTCAGGTAGCTATACAATGGCTTTTATTCACCAAGTTAAAAATTGGATTGAGTCCATTTCAGGACTTCACATCTATCGTTCCACACTGCCGCACGGGACGGACCTGGTGTCTGACCTTCGCAAGGTTGGAATGTGGCCGAAGCGGCCGCTTATCTTTGATATTGGTGCCCATCTTGGGCAGACAGCTCTTGGCTTTCTGAAGACGAGTCCTGATGCTGTGATTCATTGCTTTGAGCCGGCCTCGAAAAATCATCAACAGTTGTGCCAGGCCGTGGCTGGTCATCGATCAATTCACACATGGCAGATGGCTTTTGCCGATGTGCCCGGCCAACTGACGCTGCATTTGAAAGCTCATAGCACCACGCATTCGTTGGTCAATGAGAGAGGGTCGGTCGAGAGCGAGCAAGTTCGAGTCGATACCCTGGACGCCTTTTGTGCACGAGAGGACATCTCGAAAATTCATTTCTGCAAGATTGATACGGAGGGTGCTGACTTTGCTGTTTTGAAGGGTGCGTGCACCTTGCTGCAAGAGCGGAAAATTGATTTTGTGCAGGTGGAAACTTCGACCCGCAAGGATGTGGATGTCTTTTCACCGTTCAACCTAGTGAATGACTACCTCATTGAGTTGGGCTATGAGTTGTTTGGCTTTTATGAGCAGCAGCCCTGCTGGACGGGGCGCCAAAGTTTGTTGTACTTCAATGCCGTCTACATCAGCCCCGCTCTTTTGAGCAATCGTCCGCCCGTTGACGGATAGTGACGCTGCCGATTGATCGCCATGTCCTCCCCCCACGTTTTCTGCACCCTCGGCGAGGGCGACTACCAGCACGGGGTTGCCGCGCTGCTGAACTCGCTGGTGCGCAACGGCTTCACCGGCGTCTTCGCCATTGGCTGGCGCGGCGCGCCGCCGCCCTGGCTGGAGTCGCTGGAACGTCATGCCGACGGCGGTTGGCGGGTCGGCGCGGTGCGCGTGCGCCTGGAGTTGCTCGACACGCCCTGGCTGCTCGCCCACGTCAAACCGCGCTTCCTGCTTGACCTGTTCGACCGGATCGAACCGCAGGCGGGCGCGGTCTGGTATGCCGACCCGGACATCGTCGTCGATGCGCCCTGGACCTTTTTCGAGCGCTGGGTGGGGCAGGGGGTGGCGGTTTGCGAGGACAACTGCTTTGCCAAACTCGCCCCGCACCATTACCTGCGCCGCGCCTGGACGGCCTTCGCCCGCGAGCGACTCGGCCTCGAGCTCGATCCGGTCATGGCCTGCGGCTTCAACTCCGGCTTCATCGGGGTGCGCCGCGAGGATCGCGCCCTGCTGGAGGCCTGGAAGCAGGCGCTCGAAGAACTGCCAGCAGTGGGTGTGCCGCTCGAGCAGCTCAAGCCCGGCACCCGTCTCGATGCGTTTTTCGGCACCGACCAGGACATGCTCAACGTCGCCGCGCTGGCGCATGCCAGCCGCGTCAGCAGTCTCGGCCCGGAGGGCATGGGCTTCTCGCCCGGCATGAATGTGCTCTGGCATGCCGCCGACGCCCCCAAACCCTGGCGGCGCCATGACCTCTGGGAACTGCTGCGCCATGGCCGCGGCGTCGGCAACGCCCACCGCCGCTTCTGGCATTACGCCGACGGCCCCGTGCGTTCCTGGACACCGGATGAACTGCGCTGGCGGCGGTTCCGGCAGCAGATCGCCGTGGTGCTGAGCCGGGTGTATCACTCGGCGTGAGGGCCACCGCCTGCGCAATCTGTCATTCATGAGCTTTCTGCCATCGATCGTGCGCCAACTGTATCCGCACGGCAGTGTTCGCCGTGTTTTGCGGGGGCCGTTGTGCGGGTGGTCTTTTGAGGTGGTTCCCGGCATGGGCTTGACCTATGCGCTGGGCTTCGATCATTTGAATTTTCGTTTTCTTGCGGAACGGCTGCGTCCGGGTCTGACCGTCTATGACATCGGCGCCAACTGCGGTCAGATGAGCCTGTTTTTTGCCGCTCGCACGGCGCCCGGCGGGCGGGTGTTGGCCTTTGAGCCTGCGCCGCAGAATGTGGCCCGCCTGCGCCGCAATTTGGCCCTCAACGGCGTGACCTCCGTCCAGGTGTTTGAGGCGGCAGTCGCCGAGGATGATCGTCCTCGCCGCTTCAACTTCAATCCCGGCCAGCATACCACCGGCGGCCTGTCGGAATCGCGGGCGCATGCGGCTTTGTCCGTGCAAGAGAGCGAGGTCGCCTGCCTCAGTCTGGATGATCTGCTGGCCCAGGGGGAAGCCGCTCCCGACCTGATCAAAATCGACGTCGAAGGCGGCGGGCTGGGGGTGATTCGCGGTGCCAGGCAACTGCTGTCCGAGCATCGCCCCCAACTCTTCTTTGAGATCCACGCCGCCGGCCTTGATGCCCCGGAACTCGAAGCCCTGCGATGGCTCAAGCGCGAGCATGGCTATCGCTGGTTCGACCTGCAGGGCAGGGAGATACAGGAACTGACGCCCCTGTGGGGTGAGCCCGTCTGGTGCGAAGTCGCATGAAACTGCTCTACGCCCTGCCGCATCCCGTGCAGTACCAGAGTCCGCTGGTGCGGTACCTGGTGGCTGCCGGCCTCGACCTCGAGGTCGTTTATGCGCGTGACGAGCAGGTCTTCTTTGATCCGGAGTTCAACCGCGAGGTGGCCTGGGATCTGCCGCTGCGCGAGGGGTATGCTTCGACGGTGCTCGAGGGTGGCGGTGATCGTGCGTCGCTCAGCCAGGCACTCGTGGCGCAGGCCCGCAGGATCGGCGCGCAGGCGATCTGGGCGCACGGCTGGAGCCAGCCCATGGACTTGGCGGCCTGGGAGGTGGCGGCGCGGCTGCGCCTGCCCCTGCTGATCCGCGGCGACAGCACCCTGCCGGGCCGGCGCGGCAGTGCGTTGCGCCGCTGGCTGCACCGCCAGATCTACACCCGGCGCTTCCGTCGCGTCGCCGCCTGTCTGGCGGTCGGTTCCTGGAACGCCGACTTCTACCGCGCCTACGGTGTGCCCGACGAGCGGATCTTTCAGGTGCCCTATGCGGTGGACAACGCCTTCTTTCAGCGGCGCGCCGCCGAGGCCCGGCCGCACCGCGCCGAGTTGCGCCGCAAGCTGGGCTTGAGCGATGACCTGCCGGTCGTGCTGTTCTGCGGCAAACTCATCGCCAAGAAGGATGCCGCCACCCTGATCCGCGCTCTGGCCCAGGAATCCGCGCAACTGCTCGTCGTCGGCGATGGCGACCTGCGTCCCCAACTGGAAGCGCTGGCCGCCGAGCTGCTGCCGGGTCGCGCCTGCTTCGCCGGCTTCCGCAACCAGTCCGAGCTGCCGGCGCTCTATGATCTCGCCGACCTCTTTGTCATTCCCTCGACCTATGAACCCTTCGGCCTGGTGGTGAACGAGGTCATGAATGCCGGCAAACCCATCCTTGCCAGCGACCGGGTCGGCTGCTGGCCCGACCTCGTCCGACCCGGCGTCAATGGCGACGTCTTTCCCGCCGGCGATGCCGCCGCCCTGGCGGCCGCCCTGCGCCCCTTCCTGGGCGATCCCGCCCTGCGCGAACGCGCCGGCCAGGCGAGCCTGCAGATCGTCAACCGGTGGAGTTTTGCCGAAGATCTGCTCGGACTGCAGAGCGCGCTGGCGAGCAGTGTTGGGGAAGTTGATCGATGATCGTTGATGGTTGATGGAGATCAGAGTCGGTCAGCCGGGGCTTTTGTTTTTTCTCTATCAACGATCATCCATCAGCCATCATCTCTGGTTCAGAGATTCAACTTTTCACCCTTCCCATGCTTCCGAACTCCGTAACCGTCGCCTACTCCGGCGTGCATCAGGCGTTCCAGCTGGCGCTGGCGGCGCAGGAGGCGGGGTTGCTGGGGCGGTTTCTCTGCTCGCTGCACGCGCGGCCCGGCAAGTGGGGCGGACGGTTGTTGCCGTTCGTGGGATCGGCGGCGCTGGCGAGTCGCGATCTGCCGGGCCTGGATCCGGCGCTCACTCAGGAGTATCCCTGGCCGGTGCTGTGGAAGGCGCTGCGCGACCGCCTGCGGCCGGGTCGCTCGGCCGACTGGTTCGCGGTCAACGACGCCTTTGACCGCTGGGCGGCGCGGCAGTTTCGCCAGCGGCCGACACCGATTCTGATCGGCACGGAAACCTGCGCCCGGCACAGCTTTGAGGTCGCGCGTGAACTCGGCGCGTTGCGCGTGCTTGATTGCCCCCAATTCCATCCGATTTGGCTTGACGAAGTCATGCGCGAAGCGGCCGAACGGGCGCGCCTGCCGGCGGCGTTGCAGCCCGAGGCTCCGGCCATGGCGGCGCGCAAGCAGCGCGAGTATGAGTTGGCCGACTGGCGGCTCGTTTATTCCGAAATGCATCGACGCAGTTTCGAGCGCGCCGGTTTTGATCCGTCGCGCCAGGTCGAGATCCCGCTCTGGGTCGACCCGCTGCTCTGGCATGCCGAGCCCGCGACCGCGCGCAAGCCCGGGCCGCTGCGCGTGCTCTTTGCCGGCTCGATCACCCTGCGCAAGGGCATGCCGTTTCTGCTGGAAGCCTTCGAGCGCGGTCGCGGTTCCTGGGAACTGACGCTGGTCGGACGGGTCGACGCCGCCCTGCGCGAACGCTTCGCTCCCTGTGAAGGCCGGGTGCGCCTGCTGCCACCGCAGACCAAGGCCGACCTGCGCCGCCTCTACAGCGAACACGACCTCTTTGTGCTGCCGTCGGTCGCCGATTCGTTTGGCTTTGTCGCCCTCGAAGCCATGGCCTGCGGCACGCCCGCCCTTGTCAGCGACCACTGCGGCGCGCCCGTGCCACATCCCGGCTGGCGCGTGCGCGCCATGGACGTCGGCGATCTCGCCGACAAGATCGGCTGGTATGCCGAACAACCCGAACGCGCCGCCGAGCAGGGCCGCCTCGGCCAGGCCTTCGCCGCCCAATTCACCCCGGAGAAGTATCGGGAAGAGGTTGCTAAATTCCTGAAGTTAAGAGTTTAAAGTTTAAGGTTTAAAGTTGGAGCGGCGGGGAGTTGATGGATGAGCGTTGATTGTTGATGGAGGTCGGAGCCGGCAGGCAGGGACTTGGGGTATTTCTCGATCAACGATCCCCCATCAGCTATCATCTTCCCCGTTTGTTCTTGAAACTTGAAACCTGAAACCGGTATGCTGTTCTTCCAGCTCATTCCCCGACTGCCGCCGCCGGTGTGCGGGGTGGGGGATCATGCGCGCCTGCTGGCCGCGGCCGTGCACGAGCTGGGGGTGGAGTCGGTGCTGGTGCCGTATCATGCGGAAACCGACTGGCGCCAGGTGCTGCGGTCTTCGGCGAAGACGAATGGACCGGTGACCTGGCTGCTGCATTACTCCGGTTATGGCTATGCCAGACGCGGCGCGCCGCTGGGTTTGCTGCGCGAGTTGCGGCGCCTGCGGCGCGAGTGCCCGGGGGTGCGAGTGCTGACCATGTTTCATGAGCTCTACGCGGGCGGACCGCCCTGGACGAGCGCCTTCTGGCTGTCGCCACTGCAGCGGCAGGTGGCCGCTGGACTGGCACGGTTGAGCGATGCGGTGTTCACGAACCGGCAGGCCTCGGCCGACTGGTTGCGGGCGCGGGTGTCGGTGCCGGTGACGGTGCGGCCGGTGTTCTCGAACTTTGGCGAATCGGTCGATCCCCTGGCGCCGGCCGCACGCCCTGCGCGCCTGCTGCTGTTTGGCGGTGGGCCACCGCGACCGGCAGACTTCTGGCCGCAGGTCGAGGCGGCGATGACGCAGTTGCAACTGAACGAACTGGTGGTGGTCAGTCATCCTCTGGAAGTGCCGGCGTCGCTGGCCAGGCGCGTGGCTGTGCGCCAGACGGGCGTGCTGGAGCCGGAGGCGATGGCGGAAGAACTGCGCGCCGCCCGCTGCGGGGTGCTGGAGTACAACCCGGACTTCCTCGGCAAGTCGGGGGTGTTGGCCGCCTATGCCGCCTTCGGGGTCGTGCCCCTGCTGACGCGCGGGCGCGGGCGGCTGTCGGAAGGCCTGGAGGAGGGGCGGCATTTTCTGTCGCCCGCCGACCTGGGGCAGGGGGCCGAGCTGGCAACTGTGCAGAAGGAACTGCGCCGCTGGTATGAGGGGCATTCCCTGCAGGCGACGGCGGCGGCGTATGTGGAGTGCAGCCGTCACTCTCCGAGTGGCGGATTGGATGAAGAAAGTAGCCGTCACGCTCCGAGTGGCGGGATTGGATGAAGAAAGTAGCCGTCACTCTCCGAGTGGCGGATTGGATGAAGAAAGTAGCCGTCACGCTCCGAGTGGCGGGATTGGATGAAGAA
>CBINON010000066.1:0-9945 GCA_966252325.1 uncultured bacterium
CGCCGTAGCGCGCCGAGTTGTGGGCGCGCATGCGTTCGACGACCTCGAGGAAAAGACCGCTGCGCGGAAAATTGACGCGCTTGCCCCGCACCGTCGTCCACTCGTCGAGACAGCCGACGCCCTCGGCACTGAATTGACCGCCGAGCCAGTCGATGTCGTTGACCAAAACCACGCGGCCGACGCCGAGACGGGCCGCCTGCACGGCCGCGGCACAGGCCGACTCACTGCCGCCGACCACGAGCAAGTCGGCCTCGATCGGTGCCGCGCGCAGCAACGCGCCGAGCAGGGGCAGCAGGAGCAGGAGTCGCAGTTTCATGGGGGTGGCACTTCGCCAGCCTTCGCCTGTGCCACCAGTTCGGGCACCAGACTGCGGATGAAGGTCTTCACGTCTTCGAGGGCGGTGACCTCGGCGAACAAGTCCTCCTGACCGATCGCCTGGTCGCGCAGCGGGGCGAAGAAGGAGACGAGCGCCCAGCGATGGTTGAGGTTGCGCAGCACGGAGTCGAAGTAGGACAGTGTGACATGCCGGTTGTAGGAGGCCGCCGTCGTGCCGTCGGAACCGAAGTACCAATAGATGTTGAGCGCTCGGGTGCGCCGCACCCCACCCTCGGTCGTCTGGGTGTCGCGATGCATCGACAGCAAAGTCGCCTGCACCGGCTGCTCCAGTCCGGCATCGATCTCGATGCGCTGTTTGGCATCGATGATCCAGCCCTGGCCCGGCAGACAGACCTGCGGTTCGTGCAGCGAGCGCTTGATGACCCCGCTCATCACCACCGAGGCGAGGATGGCGCGCTCGGGCGTGGTGTAGAAGCGGCGCCCGATGGTGACATCCTCGTGCAGGATCTGGCGCTCGATTGTCGACATCGGCATGTCGACGCTCTCAAAGCCGGCATGACGGGCCGGCAGACGCGTGCCGATGCCCGGCGCCGCCACCGCGTAGCCGGTGTCGGCCAGCAGACAGGCGGCCATGCCGGCGCCGCAGACCAGAACCAGCACAGTGAGATGCACGGGCCCGGTGGCGCGCAACGACGTGCTTTCGGAAGCCGCGTTCGGCGTCGCGCGCGGCTGTTTGCGTCCGCGCGCTTCAAGCAGCGAGCTGAGGGCAAACATGCCGGCGAGGGCGACCCCGAAGACCGCGAAACCGGCGAAGGTGTGGAAGAAGCTCATCTCCTGATGGCCCTCGAGGTTGCGGCCGACCGCGAACTCGACACCGAACCAGCGGCTGCCGACGGTGAGCAGGGCCATGCGCACGACGTTGCCGAGCACCGCGAGCGGGATGGCGCTGGCGAAGAGCAGGGCGCGCGCGCGCCAGGTGCGCAGCGACAGCCAGCCGTACAGCGCGCTGATCATCAGCAGCGAGAACAGGGAGCGGATGCCGCTGCAGGGTTCCTCGACGTCGAGGCGGAACAGCGCGCCCTGTTCCAAACCGCGCAGGGCGTCGGCGGCGGAATGCAGGGCGGTGCCATCGCGTACGACGTCCATGCCGATGAGGTTGAGCAGGGCGGCGGAGAGCTGGGCGGTGAAGCCGCGCAGCGGGAAGGCCAGCAGGGATTCCAGCGGCAGCATCGGCCACATGAAGACGAGAAAGGCCCAGGGAAAGGCCAGCTGGGCGAACCAGCGTCGGCCGCCGACGAGCAGGATCATGCCGAGGCTGGCCAACTGGATCGCCAGGTAGCCCGGATAGGCGGTGTCGGCCTTGTAGCCAAACCAGTAAAAGGCCATGGCCAGCAGCAGGGGTGGCAGGCCCAGCCAACTACCCAGCAGCGGCAGCCGGGCCAGAGGCGCGCGCATGCGCCAGACCAGCCAACTGACCAGGAAGGGCACGAAGAGGCAGAAGATCCACTCGGAGTCCTGGCGCGCCTTGGCGAGGATGCCTCCGAGCAGGCTGGAGCGACGCTCGAAATCCCAGTGCTGGTAGGGCAACCCTGCAAGCAGCAGCAGCAGGATCAGGCCGGCGAGTCCCCAGCCCAACAGGCGCCCACGCCGCGCGGCGGCGGTGACGGGAATCGCGCTGGCAGCGGCTTCGCTCATGCTCAGGGGATGACTTGCCACAGGGACTTCCATCTGTCCACGCGGACGGGCTGGAAAAAGCCGCCAACCTCGCTTTGGTGACCGCATGTCCGAAAGCCCCGTGCCGCCCGCCAAACGTCAGCCCCTGCTTGCCGGCAGGGATGCCCCTCTTGAATCCCCACCCCGGGCGGAGACGCTGGTCACCGGCACACCACGGCTGCAACCGCGCGAAGCCAACCCGTCACGCGGCATCGGCTGGCCGGCCCTGCTCACCTTCTCCGCGGTGCAAT
Organism: uncultured bacterium; assembly: GCA_966252325.1. Lineage (GTDB taxonomy): Bacteria > Verrucomicrobiota > Verrucomicrobiia > Verrucomicrobiales > Verrucomicrobiaceae > Prosthecobacter. Next base: position 2,301 of record CBINON010000066.1, read on the forward strand.
GCAGCCTGCTCGCCGCCGCCGGTTGGTACCTGCTGCAGCAGCGGGCTCCAGCCCCCAGCCCGGCACGCGTCGCCCCGATGACAACGGCACCCGCCGCCGACACGAGCGTGCTGGAAGGTGAACTCGCCGAGGCGCGGACCCAGTTGCGCGCCCTGCAGACCCGGCTCGATGCGCGCACCGAGGAGGAAGAACGCCTGCAGGGCCGTCTGCAGGAAATGGCCGACCGCATGGCCCTGCTGCTGCAGCAAAACAACCTCGGCGGCAGCAGCGGTGAAGGACGCGAGCCGGGCCGAGCGGCCGAGGTCGCCGCGATGCTGCCGAGCGTTTCGCCGGCGACGCGCGAGCTCATCCTCATCAAGGAGCGCAACCGGCTCAGCGACTACGCCGACCGCGCCATCGCCACCGGCAGCCGTGAGGCGCTGCAGTCGCTGGTCGAGGCCATGCTCGATCCCGAGATGAAGCAACTGATCCACGCCGCCCAGGCGGAATTCAAGCGCGTGCAGGCCTATTATGACATGGGCATCGGCATCGACCCCGGCTACACCCTGCCCGTGCAGGAGCTGTTCAAGGACGCCGGCCTGACCCGCGAGGCCGACCTGACGCCGGCGCAGTTGCACGGCCTGCTGGCCGACCTCAAGCAGCCCTGGGAGGCACGCCTGCGCGCGGCCTTCCTGCTGCGCTCGAGCAACGAGGCGGAGACCACCGAGCGACTCCTGAAAGCCCTCAAGGAGGACCCGGTGCTCGACGTTGCCAAGCAGGCCCAGATCACCTTTGAGAACCGGGTCGGCCGCAAGTTCCGCCTGTTTGACATCCCAGCCATTGAGGCCTGGTGGCAGGCCCAGGGCAAGCGCTGAGACCGCAGCGCAGCCTGCCCGCCGCCCGACTCACAGCCGCAGGAAGGCGCGCTGGCGATACAACCAGTAGCAGAGCAGCCAGAGCACGGCGAGCACGCCGAGTTTCTCGGCCACCGGCCCCCAGGTGCCGGCGAAGGCCGCGTCCCCCAGGTGCACCTTCAGGCGACCGGCCATCCAGCCGGCGCAGAGGCTGTGCATGAGGTAGATGAAGAGGCTGTTCATGCCGACCACGACCAGCGGGAAGACCAGGCGGCGATGCCCGCGCGCCTCGACCAGCCAGTGGAAGGCCGCCAAAAACAGCAGCACCCAGCCGCCGCTGAACAGCACCCAGGAGGGCGTCCAGATGCGCTTGACAATCGGCACGGCGACCAGCCCCAGCAGGGTGCCGGCGAGCAGGCAGGCAGCGCCGGCGGCCAACAGGTGCAGGCTCTGGCGGGCGGCTCCGGAGCGACTGCGCAGCAGCAGCTCGGCGGTGACCGCCCCCATCAGCATCGTGGCCAGGGCCGGGATGAAGTTGAGGGTCGTGTAACCCCCGGGATTGGCAACAAAGGGCTCGGCGCGCGGGAAGAGATTGAGCAGCCAGCGGTCAAAGTCCGCGGCGGCATTGAGGTGCTTGCTCCAGTGACCGAAACTGCCCGGCAGCAGATCGGTCGCCGCGGCGCCGGCCGCCGCAAAATCGAAATCCGCTCCGGGCAAGGGGTGCTGCCAGAACCAGAACCAGGAGCCGGCCAGGATGACGCAGATCGCCGAGACGGCATACTCCCAGCCGAGCGAGGCGATGAGCCAGAGGAAGACATAGCCGAGGCCGATCTGCGCCAGCACGTTGGTGAACATCCAGTTCGTCTGGGCATCGCCGGAGCGGGTGGCCAGCAGCACGCCGAGCAGGATCAGGGCGACCGCGCGGACGAACGCGTGAACCAAACGACCCACCAATCCCTGCCCGTCCTGCCGTCGGCGCAGCAGGGAAAACGGCAGGGCCATGCCGACCATGAACATGAAGGCCGGCTGGATGAGGTCCCAGAGCGCGCAGCCGGTCCATTCGACATGGCTGAGCTGGAAGGCGAGCTGTTGCCAAAAGGCGGAGTCGGGGTGGTCACGCGCCACCTGCACCAGACCGAAGCCGGACGAGGCCATGAGCAGCATGATGAAGCCCCGGAAGGCGTCGAGGGAGAGCAGGCGTTGCGGCGCGGCGGACATGCGCGGGGGATAACGCCGACCACACCGGTCGTCCTTTCCACCGCGACGCGCTTTCTCAGCCGGGCATGCGACCGATCTGACCCACCGTCAGGCCGCCATCGATGACCAGGATCTCGCCGGTGACGTAGCGCGCGGCCTCGGAGCAGAGGTAGACCACCGCGCCGGCGCAGTCGGAGGGCCGGCCGACCTCGCCGAGCAGGATCTTCTGCTCGTAGTGCTTGACCAGGTCGTGTGCGCGCGGCTCCAGCCACTGCGAGGTCAGCGGCGTGCGGATGAGGCCGGGGGCGATGCCGTTGACGCGGATGCCGAGCGGCGCCAGCGACACGGCCAGCGTGCGCACGAGCATGACCAGCGCACCCTTGCTCGCGTCGTAGGCGCAGGAGTCGGCCTCGGCCTGAAAGCCGTTGGTCGAGGCGGTGAGCACGATGCTGCCCCCCTTGCCCGCCGCCGCGCAGGCGCGGGCAAAGGCCTGCACCAGGAAAAAGCTCGCCTCGACGTTGAGCTGAAAGGTGCGCTGCCAGCGCTCGCGGGTCATCTCCAGCACGGGCAGATCAAAGAAGCTGCCGGCGTTGCAGACGAGCAGGTCGAGCGGCCCGGACGCCTCGACCAAACGCGCCGGCGCCTCGGGATCGAGCAGGTCTTCGCACAGATAAGGCGTCTGCGGCGACAGATCCGCCGGACGCGCCTCGCGGCCGTGGCGCACGACCTCGGCCCCCGCTTCGGCAAGGCCGTCGGCGATCGCCGCGCCAATGCCCTGCGAGGAACCGGTCACCAGGGCCCGGTGATGCTCAAGCGAGAAGGCTTTCATCGTCGAGCTTGAGCCAGGCGCGGGTGTTGGTGTCGGCAATGCGCTGGACGACGTCCGGCGGGCTGGCGCGCAGGGCCGCCACCTCCGCCGCGTAGGTGCTGATCAGGCGCACCACCTCGCCGTTGATCTCGGCGGCGTAGCTGTAGAAGGGCGAGTCGCTGCCCCAGAGAAACTTGTCGGGATAGGCCGCCGCCAGATCGGCGATGACGCGCGCCGGATCGGTGTAATCGCTGTCGAAGCGGCGGTGGCGCGGGGCGATGAACGGCATGTCACGCACCGCCCCCTCGCAGTGGATGCCGTGCGCCGAGTTGTCGAACCAGGTGTTCGGCAGCGCGTTGACGCGGTCGAGACACTCGCGGTCGAAGCGGCAGGAGTGGGCGAGATTGAAGCGCACGCGCGGGTTTTCCTCGGCGATGTCGAGGATGTCGCTCGCCTGCGCCCAGAGATCGCTCTCGGCGACGCTGGAATGGATCAGGAAGGGAATGTCCCACTCCTCGGCCAGTTCCAGGAAGACCTTGCCGCGCTGGCGCAGGTGCTTGATGTCGGCCTGCAGGATGGTGGTCTGCATCTTGATGCCGTGGAAGCGGTAGCGACCTCGCAGCTGGCGCAATTCGTGCGCCTGGGCCTCCGGTTCACGCATCGGGTCGGCCATGACGAAGGGCAGCACGCGCGGCGCGATCTCCGGAAACAGCTCGAAAATCTCGCGCAGCAGGCGCAGGTTTTCCAGGGCGTAGGGCACGCGCGCGAGCTGCAGGCCGCCCTCGCGGATCTCGTTGTCGAGGAAGCCACCCACATCGAGGGCGGCATGGCTGACGAAGGGGAAAACCACCCAGCGGTCGATGCCGAGCGCCCCGCCCTCGTCGGTCATCGCCACCAGGTGCTGGGCGTAAGGGAAATCGCCGTGCAGGTAGAACAGCAGGTCGGTGCCGACGTGATTGTGGCAGTCGATGATCATCGCGGCGGGGCCGGGCGTGCCGGGGTCAGCCGACGTGGAAGTTGGCGATCTTTTCGTTCACCGCGCGCAGGCGGCGGGCGATGGTCTTGGCGACGCCGATGAGCAGCCAGGCCGCGGCGCGCGGGTACTGGTTGATGTAGCCTTCCAGGCTCTTCGAGTCGATGAACCAGACCTGGCTGAACTCGACGGCGGTGACCGTGGCACTGGCGGCCGAGGGATCGAAGAGGTTGATCTCGCCCACCGTCTCACCGGTTTCCACCGCGCCGAGCAGCACCTTGTGGCCGCCGCGAATCGCCGTGGCATGGAGTTTGCCGGAGATGACGAAGTACAGCCCCGTCTGGTTCATGCCCTCCTCGATGAGGTGCTGGCCGGGTTGGACGGGGCGGAATTCGCCGTAGCCGCTGAGGATGTCGCGATCGTCGTCGCCGAGGGGTTCGAGAATGCCGCGGGCGGGGAGCTGGGGGGTGCTGAAGGTGTCGCTCATATTTTCGGGAATTCCGGCTTTAATTAGAGGATGCGGCCCGGCTTGGCAAGCCTGCGACCGGAAAAGCACCCTTCGCGGCGTGTGTCGACACGGCCAAATTTCGCTGGATTTCTCGGTGCCGCCGTTCAAACTCGCCCTTCCAACCCAACGCCCCACACTCATCATGTCCGAACCGTCCGCCACTTCCTGCTGCTCGCGCCTCGACCTCGCGTTTGCCAATCTCGTGACCCGTCTCTGGGTGGGCCTGCGTCTGTTCATGGCCGGTGTCGACAAGTTTCGCGCCGGCGACGGGGCGGAGGCCACCTTCAACGCCGCCAACTACGAGACCAAAACTGGCCTCATCGCCAAGCTGATGTCGGACAACAGCTTCCTGCCCGCCATCCTGCCGGCCAGCGCCATCGAGGCCTACGCCCACAGCATCGGTTACGTCCTGCTCATCGTCGGCGCCTGGGTCACCGTCGGCCTGCTCTCCGAGTTCGCCCTGGTCGCCGCCGGCCTGACCTTCCTGTCGCTCGGTTTCGGCCTCGCCGCCCTGCCGGATGACACGGAAATGACGATCAACATCGGCATCGGCATCATGATCACCGTCCTGGCGCTCATGACCAACAAGTGCGCCTGGTTCTCCCTCGACGGTCTGTTCGGTCGTCACCGCGCCAAAAAAGCCGTCGCTCCGGAAGCCTGAGCCTGCCCTCGTGCGTATTCTGATTTGACGTCATGAGCACCCCTCCCCTTTCCACCGGGCTGTCCAGGTTCATGGACCGCCGCGCCTTCCTGCGCACCAGCGCCGTCACCGGCGCCGGTGTCTACCTCGCCACCAGCAAGAGCGCCATCGCCCAGGGCGAACAGGCCGGCCGCACGATCAAGTGCGCCCTCATCGGCTGCGGCGCCCAGGGCGACCGCCTGCGCGTCGCCGCCGCCAAGATTCCGACCGGCATCCAGTGGGTGGCCGTGGCCGACATCTGGAAGTACAACCGCAACCCGGTGGCCCGGCGCATGGAGTTCGAAAACAAGCACCAGGTCGAAGGCCCGGTCGCCCAGTACGAAGAGGTCGAGGAGATGCTGGACAAGCATCCCGAGATCGAGGCGGTCTTCATCGCCACGCCCGACCACCTGCACGCGCCGTTCTCCCGTCTCTGCCTGGAAAAGGGCAAGTCGGTGTACTGCGAGAAGATGATGTCGAACACCATCGAAGGCGCGCGTGACATGGTCAAGGCGGGCCGCGAGAACAACGGCATCTTCCAGATCGGCCACCAGCGCCACTCCAACCCGCGCTACATCCACCTGCGTGAGAAGATTCTCAAGGCCGGCCTGCTCGGCCGCGTCACCCACTGCTACGGCCAGTGGAACCGCGGCGTCGCCGCCAGCCAGCCGCTCGGCATCCCGAAGAAGCAGGAAATCCCCGCCGAGATGCTGAGCAAGTACGGCTTCGGCAGCATGGAAGAGTTTCGCAACTGGCGCTGGTTCGCCAAGTACGGCGGCGGCCCGATCTCCGACCTCGGCGCCCACCAGATCGACATGTTCAACTGGATGTACGAGACCACCCCGGTGTCCCTGTTCGCCGCCGGCGGTGTCGACTACTACGACGGCACGCCCGGGCCCGACGGCCAGCCGAAGGCGAAGTTCGAACTGCCGGACAATGTCATGTGCCTGTACGAGTACCAGACCAAGGAGGGCGTCATGCGCGCCTACTACCAGGTGCTCACCACCACCGGCAGCCAGGGCTACTACGAGAAGCACATGGGTGTCAGCGGTTCGGCGATCATTTCCGAAAGCCCCACCTACAACCAGGTCTACGCCGAACCCGGCCAGGACTGGACCCAGTGGACCACGGGCGACAACCCGCTGCTGGTCAAGGCGCCGGACGCGGTGAAGAACAAGTTCTGGGAGCATCCCCGCTCCTGGGCCAAGCCGATGCCGAAGTCCTACAACGTCTCCGGCGTGGCCAAGGCGGTTGCCGACGCCCGCGAGTCGAAGGCGCTCGATCCCTGGGAAATCCCGGTCATCCTCGACGTCTATCCGCACACCCCGCACGTCGCCAACTTCATCGAATCCGTGCAGATGAAGAAGCCCGAGCACCTCACCTGCAACGTCATGGACGCCTTCAAGTCCTGCGTCACCGTGCTCAAGGCCTACGACTGCCTGAAGACCGGCGAGAAATACATCTTCAAGCCCGAAGATTTCACCGTCTGATTCCGTCCCATCCCCATCCCTTCCCTCCTCCATGAAAAACCAAGCCCTCGCCCTCGCTGCCATCGCAGCCCTTGCCACCCCGGCCATCGCCCAGGAAGTCGAAGTCAAAATCGAGTTCCCCAAGCCGATGTTCATCGGTACGCCCGTGCCGGCCAAGCTGCCGAACCTTGAGCAGCCCGACCCGAGCAAGATCGTCAAGTCCTTCATGGCCCCGGCCGGCACGGTCAACGTCGCCCTGGAAAAGCCGGTGACCTCGAGCGACCCCGCCCCGATCATCGGCGAGCTGGAACTCGTCACCGACGGCGATCCGGACGGCTCCGACGGCTGCTTCGTCGAGCTCGCCCCCGGCCCGCAGTGGGTGCAGATCGACCTCGAACAGTCCACCACGATCAACAAGATCGCCATGTGGCACTACCACAAGCAGGCCCAGGCCTACGTCGCCGTGGTCGTCCAGGCTTCCGATGATCCGGAATTCAAGACCGGTGTCACCACCCTGTTCAACTCCGACATCGACAACGTGCACAAGTTCGGCGCCGGCAAGGACCCCGCGTACATCGAAACCAACCACGGCCGTGTGGTCGACGGCAAGGGCACCAAGGCCCGCTACGTCCGCCTCTACAGCAACGGCAACACCTCGAACGAGATGAACCACTACTGCGAAGTGCAGGTGTTCGGCGTTCCCGGCAAGTGATCTGAGCTCTTCCCAACCGCCGCCGGCTTTCCGGCGGCGGTTTTTTTGTGCCCATGATCGCTGGACCTTCCCACTGCCTTACATGGAACCCATCGTCGATGCCGCTGATGGAGCAAACTGCCGAAGCATGCTTCAGCACACAAATCGCGTGATTCACGCTTCAAGTCAGATCGTCCAATGATGGACGCATCCCTCGCTCAATGGACACCTGACCTCAGATCGCGCAGGGCATAGAGCCGCTCCTCGCGCGCCAGGCCCCGCAGCAGCCGTGCCCCCGTCTTGCGCGTGGGGCCAAACCGCTCCCGCAGCGCCCCAAACACTCCGTTCACATACGCCCGACTGCCAATCACCGCCCCCTCGGTAAAATACCTCACCCGACAGCGCAGGTACTCGCTACCCGGCAGCCGGCCACCCTCCGCCACCACCTGCCGCGCCGCCTCCCGCGTGAAACCCGCGCGCAGGGCTT
>CBINON010000067.1:0-7026 GCA_966252325.1 uncultured bacterium
CTTCCCGCAACTGCTTTTTCGCTCTTTCCTCACTTTTTTCTCCAACCCGGCCGCCCAAAACCCCAAAAACAGCCCTTCACGGCCCACCAAAGCCTGCGCACGAGCGATCGTCTTCCCCCTCTATGACCTGCCGCCGCCTAACTTTCTTTGTTGGGCCGCCTAACCAATCGCCAGAGCAGCCAGCCAAGCAGGTGCACGACTCCCAGGGCGCCGAGCAACTGGGTCAGACTCTGCGCCAGGCTGCCCTTGCCCAAGCCGCTGCCGACCAGGGTGAAGGCGACATTGAGCGGCAGGTAGCCGAGCAGGGTGCCGAACCAAAAGGCGCGGTGGCTGACCGGGGTCACCCCGAGCAGGACGTTGATGAGCAGGCCCGGCAGCATGAGTTGGCGCACCCAGAAGATGCGCGGTACCGACGGCTGCTCCAGCAGGCCGGCGAGCCAGGGCACGGTGGCGGCGCGGGCCAACACGGCGCGGCGGGCGCCGGTGCGGGCGAGCAGGAAGACGCCGTACGAGCCGGCAGCGGTGCCGAACCAGGAGAGTGGCAGGCCGGCGGCAAAACCAAAAAGCAGGCCTCCGGCGGCGCAGAGCGGCAGCCGCGGCAAACCGCTGAGCACGCCGAGGGCGCAGGCGGCTCCAAAGACGGCCCGCCCCGTCCAGCCATGGCCGCGCAACCAGTCCTTGGCCTGCTGGATGTCGGCAATCCAGGCGCCGAGCGGCGTGAAGTGGGAGATCGCCAGCAGCAGGGCCACTCCCAGCACCAGGCCACCGATCCGGCGATTTTCCCGGCGGATCGACTGGGCGGTCGCCTTGGCCAGAGCCGACTCGGGGGCGACATCAGGCGGGGGAGGCGGCAGACTCGGGTTCATGGCTTCCTTTTCCGGTGGCGGAGTCGGCGGTGCAAGCAACGAAGCGCGACGCTGTCACCACACGGGCGGACCTCAGGTTAGGAACTTGCCAGGGTTCAGAATGCCCCGTGGATCCAGAGCCTGCTTGAGACGGTCGTGCAGGGAGCGAGCACCCGCTGGCACGGCGTCGGCGAACCAACGTCTTTTGGCGATGCCGACCCCGTGTTCGCCGGTGATGGCGCCCCCCCAGGCGATGACTTGATGGAACAGCCGATCCAGTGCCGCCTCGGCCCGCTCCCGCACTTCCGGTTCGTCCATGGTCGGCACCATGATGTTGACGTGGATGTTGCCGTCGCCGGCGTGGCCGAAGCTGGCGACCGCAAAACCCGACTCGACCTGCAGGGTCTCGGCGAAGTCGACCAGTTCGACCAGCCGGCTGCGCGGCACGACGATGTCCTCGTTGAGCTTGACCAGGCCGGTGTGGCGCAGGCTGTAGCTGAACTCGCGGCGCAGCTGCCAGAAACGCTCGCAGGCGTCCTCGCCGACCGCCTCCTCCAGGCAGATGCAGCCGAGCCCGCGCACGAGATCGGCCAGCGCCGCCAGCTCGCCGCGCACCGAGGCTTCATGCCCGTCGATCTCGACGAGCAGATGGGCGTCGCCCTGCGGCGTCACCGACTCGCCCAGGTAGGCGCGGGCGGCGCGCAGGGTGAACTTGTCGGCAATCTCCAGGGCGCTGGGCAGGTAGCCGGCATCGAGGATGCGGCCGACGGCGTTGGCGGCCTCGGCAAAGCTGTTGAAGCCGGCCGAGAGCATGGCGCGCATGGGCGGATGCGGGATGAGGCGCAGGGTGGCCTCGGTGACCACACCGAGCAGGCCCTCGCTGCCGACCATCAGGCCGACCAGATCGAAACCCGTCTTGTTCTTGTGGCAGCGGCCGCCGGCGCGCACGACGGTGCCGTCGGCAAGCACGGCCTCGAGGCCGAGCACGTAGTGGCGGGTGACCCCATACTTCAGACAGCGCGGCCCGCCTGCGTTGGTGGCGATGTTGCCGCCGAGGCTGCACTCCTTCAGGCTGGCCGGGTCGGGCGGATAAAACCAGCCAAGCTGGCGCACGGCCTGCTGCAAATCACCGGTGGTGACACCGGGCTCGACGACGGCGACGCCGTCGGCGGTGTGGATCTCCTTGATGCGGTTCATCCTCCGCAGCGAGAGGGCGATGCCGCCCTGAAGCGGCACGCAGCCGCCGACATAGCCGACGCGCGCGCCCTGCGGGGTCACCGGCACGCCGCGCTCATTGGCGTAACGCAGCACGGCGGCCACGTCCCCGGTCGAGGCGGCGTGCACGACGACCTGCGGCGGGTGGGCCGCAAACCATTTGTCGGTGCCGTGGGCGGCGAGGTCGGCGGGTTCGGTCGACACTCGGTCGGGAGCGAGCAGGGCGGCGAGGTCGTCAACGAGGCTGGGCATGGGCCAGCATGAAGGCGGGAAAACCGCCCTGGCAAGGGGAGTCTGTGCGCCGGTCTTGCGCAGCGGCAGGGCGACTCAGGCCGAGGCGAGCGCCTTGTGGCTGCCGTCGCAGAAGGGCGGGTTCTGGCTGTGCTTGCAGTTGCACAGCCAGACCTTCTGCTTCTCGGCGAGGGTGAACTTGCGCGGGCCGCAGCCGGTTCCCTTGTGGGAACCATCGCACATCGGCTGGTGGCCGCTGAGGCCGCAGGCGCACCACCAGTGGTCGCCCGCCTCGAGTTCCAGACCGACGGGTTTCGTGTCGTGAATTTTGGGGAGATCGGCCATGGCTAGGCCAGTCTGCGCAATATCGCCTCCCGGAGCAAGCCGAAAGCGCGGCTCAGGCGCGGGCCAAGGCGGCGAGCACTTCGTCGACCAAGCCCGGCCCGCGATAGACGAGGCCGGAGTAAACCTGCACGAGTTCGGCACCGGCACGGCGTTTTTCCAGAGCGTCGGCACCGCTGAGGATGCCGCCGACGCCAATCAGCGGGATGGCGGGCTGCAGCAGGGCGCGGAAGGCGGCGACCACCTCGGTCGAACGGGTACGCACCGGCGCACCGCTGAGGCCACCGGCCTCGCCAGCGAGTGCATGCCCGGTGACAGCGGCACGGGCGATGGTGGTGTTGGTGGCGATGACGCCGTCGACAACGAGTTCGTTGAAGACCCGGGCGAGGGCCTCGATCTGGGCGCCATCGAGGTCGGGGGCGATCTTCACCAGCAGCGGCGGGCGGCGGCCGTGCTCGCCGGCGAGCCGGGCCTGCTCCTCCTGAAGGGAGGTCAACAGGGCGCGGATCGAGTCCTCGGCCTGCAGTTCGCGCAGGCCCTTGGTGTTGGGCGAGGAGATGTTGACCGCGACGTAGTCGGCCACCGGGAAGGCGGCACGCAGGCAGTAGCGGTAGTCCTTCACCGCGTCCTCGTTGGGGGTGTCGAAGTTCTTGCCGATGTTGACGCCGACGATCGCGCGGGTGCGGCGGCGGCGCAGGCGGCGGACGGCGGCGTCGATGCCCGGGTTGTTGAAGCCCATGCGGTTGATGAGAGCCTCGTGTTCGGGCAAGCGGAACAGGCGCGGCTTCGGATTGCCCGGCTGCGGCCGCGGCGTCAGGGTGCCGACCTCGACAAAGCCGAAGCCGAGTGCGGCCCAGGCCTCGACGGCGGAGGCCGACTTGTCCATGCCGGCGGCCAGGCCGAGGCGGTTGGGGAAGTCGAGGCCAAGGCAGCGCACCGGCACCGTGCGCGGCGTTTCCCGGCCGGCGGTGAGGAGGCCGCAGGCATGGGCCAGGCGCATGGCGCGCGTCGTCCACTCGTGGGCGCGCTCGGCGTCCAGGCGAAACAGCCAGGGTTTCAGCAGGGGGTAGAGCTGGGCGGCGAGCGACATGCCACTGCAAAGCGCCATGAGCGCCGCCTGTCAACTGCCGCCACCCCTGCAAAGTCCGGCTGCCGCGACCGTTTCCTCGCCATGCCCGCACCCACCCGCCGCCGTTTTCTCCGCCAAGCCTCCGGCCTCGCCGCCGTGTTCGGTTTCCCCACCTTCATCCCCGCCTCCGCCCTCGGCAAAGACGGTCGCCCGGCACCCTCCAACCGCACCACGCTTGGCCTCATCGGCTGTGGCGGCCGCGGCACCGACGTGTTGAAGAACTTCCTCAACGACCCGCGCGTGCAGGTGATCGCGGTGTGCGATGTCGAGCGCGAATCCGACCGCTACAACAAGGGCATCATCAAAAAGGCGGGCAGCCTCGGCCGCGAGCCGGCGCGTCGGCTGGTCGATGCCAGCTACGGCACGCAGGGCTGCGCCACCCACGGGGACTTCCGCGAGCTGCTTGCGCGCAAGGACGTCGACGCCGTGCAGATCGCCACACCCGACCACTGGCACGCCCTGCAGGCCGTGGCGGCGGCGCGCGCAGGCAAGCACATCTACTGCGAAAAGCCGCTCAGCCTGACGATCGCCGAGGGCCGTTTCATGAGCGACGCCGTCAAGTCCGCCGGCGTCGTCTGGCAGACCGGCAGCCAGCAGCGCAGCGACGTGCATTTCCGCCTGGCCTGCGAACTGGTGCGCAACGGTCGCCTCGGCAAGCTGCAGCGGATCCGCGTCGGCCTGGCCAGTGACAACCGCGACAACAACGGCCACGCCGCCCAGACGGCGCCGGCCCCGGTGCCGGAGGGGCTGGACTACGACTTCTGGCTCGGCCCGGCCCCGGAGGCGCCCTTCTGCCCGGCACGCCTGCACTCGAACTGGCGCTGGTTCTTCGACTACTCCGGCGGCAACGTCACCGACTTCGGCGCCCACCACCTCGACATCGTCCAGTGGGCGCTCGACCGCGACCGCAGCGGGCCGGTCGAGTTTTTCAACTTCCAGGCCAGCTGGCCGGAGCCGGGCTCGCTGTACACGACGCCGCCGAAATTCTCCTTCGAGTACCGCTACGACGACGGCACCCTCGTGCAGGTGGCCGACAAGATGGACTTCGGCTCGGGCATCGCCTTCGAGGGCGAGCTGGGCCGCCTCACCACCGTCCGCGGCGGCCTCAAGTTCGAGCCGGCGGAACTGCGCCGGCCGCTGGGCGACGGCGACGTGCGGCTGTACGAGAGCAAGGACCACTTCCGCAACTTCATCGACGCCATTCAGGATGGTGTGGCACCGGCGGCCCCGGTCGAGACGGCGCACCGCTCGATCACCATCGCCCACCTGGCCAACATCGGCCTGCGACTCGGCCGCAAGACCCTGCGCTGGGATCCGGCGGCCGAGCGGGTCGTGGGCGATGACGAGGCCGATGCCATGCGCAGCCGGCCGATGCGCGCGCCGTGGCGGCTGGCTTGAACGGCGGGATCACCAGCAAGAATAACCTGGGTACCCCCAGCCAGGACCGTAGCCATAGTGACTGCGGCGGTAGCCGGCGTGGTAGCGACTGCGGCCGCCCCAGCCCCAGTTGCTGTAGCCGATGCTGACATGGGTGCGCGGGGCGTAATAGGCAGGCCGTGGGCCGTAATAGGGCCCATAGGCGGGGCCACCGTAGTAGCCGCCGCTGTAAGTACCGCCATAATAGGCATCACGGTTGGCGCCAAGGGCTGAGCCGGTCAGGGCACCCAGCGCACCGCCAATGGCCGCGCCCTCGAGGGGCCGGCCGCTTTGATTGCCAATGACCGCGCCGGCAAGACCGCCGACCACGGCACCGGCCACCGCGCCTTCGCGCTCGGCCGGACCCGGATAGGGCGACACACAGGAACTCAGGGCCAGCAACAGACTGGCCGGCAGGACGAGGCAGGAAAAGAGCTTCGTGTTCATGGCGTTGGGCGGGAGACGGGTTGTCGCCTCCCTGCCCTTTCCGACGCACGCCGGGCGCCGCGCATTCAATCGGCGCCGAAATTCGGGATGCCCAGGCGCTTGGCCATCCGCCGCGGCCGGCGCAGGGCCTCGGCCATGCGCAGGGCCTCGTCGGGACCGCGCACGTCCTTGCAGTCGGGGTGCGGCTCGGGCGCGGCGATCAGGCCGAGCTGGTGCAGCACATGGGCCGTGCTGTGCTTGTAGGCAGCTGCGCTCATCTTGTCATTGAGGCGGAACACCAGGTCTTCGAACGATTGGAAGGCCTCGAACAGCTTGTACACGCGGGTGTCGAAGCGGCCGGTGCCGGTGTTGAACTTCTTGTCGGCAACGCTGTCGAGCAGCCACATGTCGCGCGCCGCGCAGATCAGCGGGCAGGCACTGACCCCGGCGCCGATGAGCAGCGGCAGGCCAAGACGCATCGCCGTCGGGATGCCGTAGTCGTCACCGCTGTGCGGGGCGAAGGGCAGGCGCAAGTCCTTGCACATGGCGGCCCAGTACAGGAAGTGCGGTTCGTCGAGCGTGCTGATCTTGCCGCCGACGTACTTCGGGTGCTGGGCGATCTCGTGCAGCAGCCAGGGCTCATAGGGAGTGGCCCAGGGCACGAAGGAGGGTTCGAGGGCGTGGGCGATGGCCGGCAGGGTGATGGACTCGGCGATTTCAAAGTAGGCATCGCGGCGCGCCTCCGGGCCAAGCTGGTTGAGCAGGCGCGAGGTCATGATCATCACCTCGGCGTTGTCATACACCTGGGCGAGGTCGAGCAGCGGCCGGTAGCGCTCGGCCTTGAACACCGTGTCCTGCTCCGCCCCGCGGGCGGTGACGCCGGCAATGAAACGCTGGTCGGGAAACTCGGCGCGGAAGCGTTTCAGCACCTCGGCGTAGAGGGCATTGTCGAGCTCGAAGATGTAGCCCGTGTCGGCATTGAGCACGAAAACCATCTCGACGCCGTAGTGCTCGCCGCACTGCTGCATCCAGCGGACGCTTTTGACAAAGCCATCCCAGTCCGGCTGCCCGCCCTGGAAGGGCAGCAGGGTCGCCACACACAGGCGCGCCTTCGTCGTGTGATCGGCCAGGTCCTCCTCGGCCGTGTGGGCCCAGACGGTTTCCTGCCAGGTCGTGGTCGGTGTGAGGTCTTTCGGATCGGAGATGAGGTCGCGCATCGGGCCAGCAGGCTAAAGCGCGTTGCAGGGATGGCAACTGTGTCGTGGCAAACGGGTTCCGCCCGCCCCCCCTCTTTGTTTTAACGAGCGCGTGTTGACTCGTGTGCAGCACCCACAACCGCTCGCTCAAACCACCGCACCGCGTTTCAGATCGCGCAGCGCGTAGAGCCGCTCCTCCCGCGCCAGGCCCCGCAGCAGCCGCGCC
>CBINON010000068.1:0-6819 GCA_966252325.1 uncultured bacterium
TTGACGGTGTTGACGGTGTTGACGGTGTTGACGGTGTTGACGGTGTTGACGGTGTGTCAATGCCGTCAGTCAAGTCAATGCCGTCCTCTGGTCACACGCCGTCCCTCCGCGATGCGCTCTTGCCAGCCGGCCATCGCGGCCTAGCATTTCCGTCCCCATGAAAACCTTCCGCCTCAACCGCCTGTTCAACGCCAAGTCCGGCCGCTGTTTCGACGTCGCCGTCGACCACGGCTTCTTCAACCAGCCCGGCTTTCTGCAGGGCATTGAGGACATGCGCAAGGTGGTCAAAACCCTGGTCGATGCGGCGCCCGACGCCATTCAGCTCACCCTTGGCCAGGCGCGTCACCTGCAGGAAATCCCGGGTCGATTCAAGCCCTCGCTGGTGCTGCGCACCGACGTCGCCAACATCTACGGCAAGGAACTGCCGGCCTCGCGCTTCAGTCTGATGATCGAGGAAACCATGCTGCAGGCCGTGCGCTACGACGCCGCCTGCGTCTGCGTCAACCTGTTCCAGATCCCGGGCGCGCCGGAGGTGCACGAGCAGTGCGTCGAAAACATCCTGCGCCTGAAGCCTCAGGCCGACTACTACGGCATGCCGATGATGATCGAACCCCTGGTGTTCCAGCCGAACGACAAGGCCGGCGGCTACATGGTCAACGGCGATCTCACCGCCATCATGCACCTCGTCCGCCAGGCGGTCGAGCTCGGCGCCGACATCATCAAGGCGGATCCCACCGACGACGTCAGCCTCTACCATCAGGTGGTGGAAACCGCCGCCGGCATCCCCGTGCTGGTGCGCGGTGGTGGCCGCGTCAGCGACCGTGAAATCCTCGAGCGCACCCAGGGTCTGCTCGCCCAGGGCGCGGCCGGCATCGTCTACGGTCGCAACGTCATCCAGCACCCGAATCCGCGGGGCATCACCCGCGCCCTCATGGCCATGGTGCATGACGGCGCCGGCGTCGACGAGGCGCTGGCCCTGGTCCAGGCTTGAGCCGCATCCAACGCGTCACAACAAACGGCGCCCCCTCACCGGGTCGCCGTTTTTTTGTCGGGACTGAACCTCACTTTTTCTTCCACAGGTCCACCGCCACCGCGTTCTGCTGGTGGGCACCCGGGGTGCTGCGGCCGTTGGCGACGATTTCCTCGAGTTTCATCTGCAGGCAGGAGACGATGTCCTTGTGGCCGGCCTGGACGTTGCGGGTTTCGCCGAGGTCGGCCTCGAGGTCGAAGAGTTGGAGGGGCGGCGCGTCCTTGGCTTCCTTACCGGGGCGGGGTTCGCTCCAGCCGCCGGAGCCTGGGCAGAGGGCCAGCTTCCACTTGCCTTCGCGGATGGCGAAGAAGCCGCCGATGCTGTGGTGGATCAGGCTGCGGCGGACGATGCCCTCGCTGCTGCCGGTGAGGGCGGGCAGGAAGCTGAAGCTGTCCTCCGCGGCGTCCTCGGGCAGCTTGGTGCCGGTGATGGCGGCGGCGGTGGCCATGAAATCGGTCAGGCAGGTGAGCTGGCTCGTGGTTTGGCCGCCTTTCACCTTGGCCGGCCAGCGCACCAGGAAGGGCACGCGGTGGCCACCCTCATAGATGTCGGCCTTGTGACCGCGGAACTGGGCGCTGGGGTTGTGGCCCTTGGCGAGCAGTTCGTCGTAGCGTGCGCTCGGCGAGCAGCCGTTGTCGCTGGTGAAGACGACAAAGGTGTTGTCGCTCAGGCCCTGCTGATCGAGCGCCTGCAGCAGGCGGCCGACCTCGTGATCCTGCTGCATGACGAAGTCGGCGTAGGCGTTGAGGCCGCTTTTGCCGCGCCACTCCGGGTTGGGCAGGATGGGGGTGTGCGGGCTGGCGTAGGGCAGGTAGATGAAGAAGGGCTTGCCGGCCTTGGCATCCGCGGCGCGTTCGCCCAAGTAGGCGATGGCCTTGTCGGTCAGGGTTGGCAGCACCTCGTAGCCGGTGAAGCCCGGGACCGCCGGACCCTCGCGCGAGTGCCGGCCCTTGTCGTCGCCGTGGAACATGAGCAGGCCGCGATCCTCGGTCGGCTGGGCGGTGACGCGGCCGTTTTCGATGAAGGCGTACGGCACCATGTCGAGCGAGGCGCTGATGCCGAAGTAATAATCGAAGCCGACCGCGTTCGGGCCGTTGCTGGCCGGCTTGCTGAAGTCGGCGCTGAAGGCCTGATCGCGGGTTTCGATGTTCAGTTCACTGACTTCCTTGCCCGGGTGCAGGGTCCAGTCCATGCCAAGGTGCCACTTGCCGATGCAGGCGGTGTGATAACCCTGTTGCTTCAGCATGGACGCCACGGTCAGGCGGCCAGGCTCGATGAGGCGCGGGCTGAGGCCGCCGAGCACGCCCTTCTGCAGCTTGCTGCGCCAGTTGTAGCGACCGGTCATGACGCCGTAACGGGTGGGGGTGCAGACCGAGGAGGAGGTGTGGGCGTCGGTGAAGGTGACGCCCTCACGGGCGAGCCGGTCGAGGTTCGGCGTCGGGATCTTGCCTTCGGGATTCAGGCAGGCGAGGTCGCCATAACCGAGGTCGTCGCAGAGGATGAAGAGGAAGTTCGGTTTGTCGGCCGCCGGGGCCGTCAGGGCGAGGCTGGCGAGGAAGAGAAGAAGAGCGGCTTTCATGGCGATGAAGGGGTTCAGCGGGAAGTGGGGGCGGTTTCGAAGGCGAGGCCGGTGCGGGCGTCGGCCCGGGCGAAACGCAGGCGGGCGGTGTTGCCGACGCCTTTTTCGGCCTTGTTGACGGCGACCAGGAAGCGGCCGGCACCGAGGTGGATGAGGCCGACCGAGGCGTCGAATTCCCAGTGGCCGGACAACTTCAGGTCGGCATCGGCGCGCAGCAGCAGCTTCGGCGTGCCGTAGCAGCCGAACCACCAGGAATGGCCGTCGAACTCGGCGGTCTGGATGCCCAGGTGGGTGTGGCCGCTGGCGAGCACGTGGCGTCGCTGGAATTTCAGGTCGAGGTCATACTCGTAGAGGTAGTTTTCGTTCACGTCGTCGGGCAGGCCGCCGACGATGAGGAAGCGCCGGCCGTCGCAGGCCATGCCGCCGGCGCCATGGACGAGTTCCGGCACAGCCACGCGGCGGATTTCGTTCAGGGTGACAGCGTCGTAGATGTAGACCCAGGAGTCGGCCTTGCCGGCGGGTTGGTTGAACTCGCCGAGGTTGACGGCCACGTAGATTTTGCCGGCGTGATGGCAGAGGTCGCCGTGATGGTCGTCGGCCGGGATTTGCTTCAGGATCCGGCCGCTGATGTCGGTCTTGACCATGGCGTCGGTCCACGACCAGAACAGGGCACCCTGGCCGTCCGTGCAGACGCCCTGGACGTGGCGCGGGTAGGCGCCTTCACAGGCGGCTTCCCGCCAGGCAGGAGTCTCCGTGCCGGCGTTGGAGGACGCGGCGAGGCTGAGGCTGAGAAACAGGAGACGCAGCATGGCGGGGGAGGCTAACGGCAGCGGTCCGGTGCAGATTGCAGGGTGTGATGCCGTTTTTTGGCGGGCGGGACCGATTGCGGCCGGGACATCTTGACTTTGCCCCGGTTGGTGGCATTGTGTAAAAGTCTCACTGACTGGGGGCGTCCTGGTTTCGACGGGTAGTCTGCGGTCGGGGTGGCATGCCGAGGATGATTCGTTGGCCTCGTTAATCACCGGATCAAAACATAACTGCAAACTCTTCTGAGCTTGCCCTCGCGGCCTAAGCCCCGCGACGTCTCCAAGGTGAAGTCTGGTAACCTTGAAGCCGCAACCACCAGGCTGGCTGGCTGACCGGGCGACCGGGTCGAAAGCGAGATTCAACAGGACGCTGGGTGAACGGGATTCCG
The DNA here is from genome assembly GCA_966252325.1 of uncultured bacterium. GTDB lineage: Bacteria > Verrucomicrobiota > Verrucomicrobiia > Verrucomicrobiales > Verrucomicrobiaceae > Prosthecobacter. The sequence continues at coordinate 3,805 of CBINON010000068.1, forward strand.
CAGGCTGAAGCCCCTCATCGAGATCAAAGAACCTGATAAGCATGTAGAAGCTCCGGCTTATGGCCATTCGGACAGGGGTTCAACTCCCCTCGCCTCCACCATTTTCCGACCTGCGCGGCCCGTTGATTTTCAACGGGCCGCGTCTTTTGACGGGCCGAGGGGCCGTGGGTCAAAAGCGATGGACGAGGCCGGTGTGCAGGATGAAATCCGGGGCCGACGGGGTCAGGCCGCCACCGATGCCCAGTCGCAGAGCGAGGTGATGGGTGAGGCCGAACATGCCGGTGAGCAGGACCTGCTGCACGCTCTGGCGTTCCTCGAAGTCGCCCAGGGCCTCCACCCCCAGCAAAAGCCGGTGGCTCAGTTCGCGTCGGATGCCAAGGGCGTAGCCAAAGCCCGGCTTGCCGCCATCGGTCGAGGCGAAGGAAAGGACGTTGAGCACGATGCGGGTCTGGGGTGCCAGGTCGGCCTCGAAGATCATGCGGCTGTGCAGTCCGCTCTCACCGTGACGGTGGATGCCCGCGCTGTGGCTGCCGTGATCGTGACCACCGCCGTGGTGGTGGGCGCCGCCGCTGCCGGCATCGGGCCCGCCGCCGGCGGCATGGACATGGGCGGGGGATGCAAGCTCGTCATGACCGGCTGCCGGTTCACTGAATTCATGGCCGGCCCAGAGGCCGAGGCGGACCTTTCGGGGGCCCGTGGCGGGCAGAAGGGACAGGACAAACTGGGGGGTCACGCCTGTGTAGCTCCAGCCGGTCCCGCTGTCCGTGGCGGCGCCGGACAGGCCGACGGCACGAGCCGGGCCCAGGCCGATGAACATGCCGGGTTCGACGGACCACTCATTGGCCGTGCCTTCGCGGGTCCATTCCATGCCGGCGGTGACGACGCCATGCAGGGGTGCCGGGATGGCGCTGTCCTGGACGAGAATGAAGTCGCGGCCGTGGTGGGCATGCAGTGAGGTGCAGCCCCAGAGCCAGACCGCGAGCAGGCATCGCAAACCGCCTGCCGGCAGGCCGGACGCAGAAGAGGGGGAAGGGAGGGGCATGATGATCATGGGCCTCCCCCGGCTGCAGCCGGGGGAGGCGGGGGAGGCGGGGGATCAGTTGGCCTGCAGTTCAACGCGTCCGGAGAGACGCGGTGAGGTGGAGAGGGTGGTTTTGGGGCTGACGGTGGGCATCTGCGGCATCAGGAAGAAGCCATAGCCCTTCACTTCACTGCCGTCGTCCACGAGCATTCCCTGGAAGATCGTTTTGCGCACCAGGTTCCGGTTGGGAGTCACGCTGGTGTCGGGGTCGGTCAGCTCAAAGCCGCCCTTGAAACAGCCGCTTTTGCCAGGTTGAAAACTGCCCGGCTTGTCCCTGCTGATCGACAGCTTCATGCGCCCGGGCGGCGGGCTGGTGAAGACCACCTTGGTGGCCTGGACATGCAGCAGGGCGTTGTCGAGTCGCGCGCCGATGTCCGCCACGCCGCCTTCCGCGAAGGCGATGGAGGCGTTGCCGGGGGTGTCCGGCAGGCCCATGGGCGGCTCGCCGTCCGCAGGAATCGGGTAGGGACGTCCGACCACGTTGAGTTCAAGCGGGCCGAATCCGTCGCCATAGACCAGGTCCTTCGGACGGGCACCCTTGAACCAGCTGACCACCGAGCCGGCAAGATCCGGATCGGTTTCGGCGATGTTCAGCCTGCCGAGCACGGAGCCCAGACCCTTGTGCAAGGGCACGAAGAGGGCAATGTCGCCATTTGCGTCTAGACTGCCGCTGAAGGTGGCGCGGCTGGCATCCGCCATGAGCAGTACCCCCGTGGCCAGGCCGCCGGTGCCAATTTTGAAGGCCCCGACGCTGTGGCCCTGCGGCACGTCCTCGGCACCGACGTCCTCGTCCTGCACCGACAGGGCCATGGTGTAGCCGTCGGCGCGATCACCGGCTGAGGCGACGCCGGGGGCAGCGACAAACGCCACGCTGTTGGTGCCGTCACTGAGCTGGCCGTGCAGCGTCGTGGTGCTGTCATCGAGCGTGATCTGGAGATGCAGTTCGGGAAGCCCTTTGCGCGCGATCGAGAACTCCGCGGTCGGTGATTCCGAGGAGGTGTCCAGAGGAGCGGCCAGGCGCAGCGGAGCGGCGCTGCCGAGTGTCAGGGTGCCGGTCAGGCTGCCGAGGGAGGTGACCTGCAGTTTCACGCAGCCACCGAGCAGGCCGTTGAGGGGGACCGAACGCTCCAAAGCGGCCGTGTAGGTGCCGCCGTGACCCGGACGCAGTCCGCCGACCGCGAGGGTGTCGGTGACCGGGTCGCTGGCTCCGGCCCGGTTGGCTGCCGTGACGGTGACGAGGAATTCGTCACGAATCTCGATGGGGCGTCCGCGGATGAGGCCGGTTCTGGGGTCGAGCACCAGGCCCTTGGGCAGACCCTTGGCCGAGAACAGCAGGGGCTGGTTGGAGGCGGTGAGTTGGAACTCAAACGGCTGGCCGACGATCAGGTCGGGCAGATCGAAGGCGTCGACCACGGGATTGGCAATCACCGTCAGGCCCGCGGCGAGGCTGGTCACGCGGCCGGCGGCGTTGCGCACGACGCAGACGTATTCTCCGGCATCACCGGCACCCGCATTGCTCACCTTGTGGGTGGGCTCGTTCGCGCCATCAAGCGTGGCGCCGTTGAGCAGCCACTGATATTCGAGATCCGGGCCGGCGGCCTTGATGCTGAAGACGGCACTCTTGCCCTCGACCAGCGTGACGTTTTTCGGCTGCTGCAGGATCACCGGGCCAGCGAGCGAGGGTGCCGAGGTGCTCCACTCGAAGCGGAAGCCCTGGCGGTTGGTGTTGGTGGCGGGCGCGTTGCTGCCTAGCACGAAGGTGTAGTAGCCGGGAGCCAGCGTGTAGCTGCGCGTGATGGTTTCAGCACGGCTGTTGTCGAGATGATCCAGGTATTCCAGGTCCTCGGCCCAGGTGACGTTGCCGCGGTTGTTGTAGGTGTGGCTGTCATCGCCATCGTTGTCCCAGCCGCGCCAGACAGTGAGGCTGGGGAACA
>CBINON010000069.1:0-5663 GCA_966252325.1 uncultured bacterium
TGACGTGCAGATCGCGGCCGACCTCGACGTTCGTCTCGAAGTGCACGCCCTCGGACTCGAGCAGGCGGCGCAGCTCGCCGGCGGCGGCGTCGCGTCCGACGCGGCCCATGAGGTGGGCGTGCGGGGTGAAGGCCGAGAGGTTGCGGGCGACATTGGCGGCCCCGCCGGGGAAGGTGGTTTCCTTGGTCACCTCGACGATCGGCACCGGCGCCTCGGGCGAGATGCGCCGGACCGCGCCCCAGATGAAGTGATCGAGCATGACGTCGCCAATGACGAGGACACGGCAGTCCGACATGCGGCTGAGCGCGTCGCGGGCGGTGGCGGCGGTGAGCATGGCGGGAAGGGGATCAGCCGCGGCGGGCGCGCACGGCGGCGGCGAGGTCCTCGAGCATGGCCTCGGTGGTGGCCCAGTTGACGCAGGCGTCGGTGATGCTCTGGCCGTAGGCGAGCGGCTGGCCGGGCTTGGCGTCCTGGCGACCCTCGACGAGGTGGCTTTCGATCATGACGCCGGTGATGGCGCGGCTGCCGGCGCGCAGTTGTTCGGCGAGCTCGGCGGCGACCACCGGCTGGCGGCGGTAATCCTTGAGGCTGTTGCCGTGGCTGCAGTCGACCATGACGCTGGCGGGCAGGCCGCGCGGGCCGAGCTGGTCGACGACGGTCTGGATCGAGGCTGCGTCGTAGTTGGTGCCGCCCTTGCCGCCGCGCAGGATGACGTGGCAGGCGTCGTTGCCCTTGGTTTTGACGATGGCGGCGACGCCGTCCTTGGTCACGGACAGGAAGCAGTGCTGGCCGGCCGCGGCCTGGATGGCGTCGAGGGCGATTTGGATGCCGCCGTCGGTGCCGTTCTTGAAGCCGACCGGCATCGACAGGCCCGAGGCGAGCTGGCGGTGCACCTGGCTCTCGGTCGTCCGCGCGCCGATGGCGCCCCAGGCGACCAGGTCGGCGATGTACTGCGGGGTGATGACATCGAGAAACTCCGTGGCCGAGGGCACGCGCCGGCGGGCGAGCTCGAGCAGCAGGCCGCGCGCGCCGCGCAGGCCGGTGTTGATGTCGTAGCTCTCGTTGAGGTGAGGGTCGTTGATGAACCCCTTCCAGCCGACGGTCGTGCGCGGTTTCTCAAAATAGACGCGCATCTGGATCTCCAGGTCGGCGGCGTGGCGCTCGCGCGCGGCGGCGATGAGCTCGGCGTACTCGAGGGCCGACTTCGTGTCGTGGATCGAGCAGGGGCCGCAGACGACGAGCAGGCGGTCGTCCTGCAGCTTGAGGATGCGTTCGGCGCTCCGCCGCGATTCCTCAATGAAGACCGACTCCGCCTCGCCGAGCGGGTACTCGTGCATGAGGAGGGCGGGCTGGATCAGCGGCAGAATTTCTGCCACGCGGAGGTCGTCGGTCGGATGGGCAAGGCTCACGTGGTTGGGTCGGCGGAAGGTGAAACGGGGAACTTGGGCGCGTTTGCCGCCTTGGCAAGGGCGACGGCACTCGAAAAGCAGGCCCTTGCCAGCGGGGCAGGGAGCCGGCATCGGTGGCGCATGCCCTCCGAATCCCCGCGACTCGCCAGTGCCAGCGGCGGCCTGCCCTCGGCCGTCGGCTGGGCGCACCTGCTGCTGGCCGACCGCCTGCGACCGGGCGCGCGGGTGGTCGACGCGACGGCCGGCAACGGCCATGACACGCTGTTTCTCGCCCAGCTCGTCGGTCCGAGCGGCCACGTGCTGGCCTTCGATGTCCAGGCCGAGGCGCTGGCGGCGACGCGTCTGCGGCTGCAGGCGGCCGGGATTGATCCGGCCTGCTGCACGTTGGTACAGGCCGGGCACGAAACCCTCGCCGAACACCTGTCGGCCGACTGGCGGGGCCGGCTCGACGCGGCGGTGTTCAACCTCGGCTACCTGCCCGGGGGCGACAAGACCCGCATCACGCAGGCGGCAACAACGCTGGCCGCGCTGGCGGTGGCGGCGGCCGAACTGGCGCCGGGGGGCTTGCTGACGATCGCGGTTTATCCCGGCCACGAGGGTGGGCGCGAGGAGCAGCGGGCGGTGGCGGCCTGGGCGGAGAGCCTGCCGGCGCGCGCGTTTGAGGTGCAACTGCTCCGGCCCATCAACCGCGCTGCGGCACCGCCCGAGTGCTGGGCGGTGCTGAAGAAAAGCTGACGGCGGTCAGGGCAGGGGCGAGCCCTTGGCGCCGACGCACCAGAGCATCTTTTCCGTGCGCATGTAGATCCGGCCGTCGCCGATCGCCGGGCTGGCGTTGATGGCGCTGTCGAGCTTGTTGGCGGAGAGTTGCTCGAATTTTTCGCCCAGCTTGAGCACGATGAGGTCGCCCTGCTGGCTGCCGCAGAAGATCTTGCCGTCGGCGGCCACCGGGCTGCTGAAGAACTTGCTGCTGCCGGCGCTGCCCTTGACGCGCTCCTCGTAGACGAGCTCGCCGGTGTCGAACTTGACGACCTTGAGGATGCCGCCGTCGCCGAGCAGGTAAAGCAGGTCGCCGACGACGAGTGGCGAGGGCACGTAGGGCAGGCCCTTGCTGAAGGCGAACTCGTAGGGCTTGGGTTCGGCGCCGTTGAGGTCGAGCGCGGCGAATTCCTTGACGCCGCCGCCGGTGCCGAAGGTGCAGAAGTAGCGGCCGTTGTGGAGCACGCCGGAGCCGAGGCTGCGCTGCTTGAAGCCGGGGTTGTGCTGCCAGAGGGTCTTGCCGGTCTTCGGGTCGATGCCCATGACGCCGCTGGCGTTGTTGGTGCAGATCACCTCGCGGGTGCCGTCTTTGCGCTCGTGCACGACCGGGGTCGAGAAGGTGTTCAGGCAGTTGGGCACTTCCTTCTTCCAGACCTGCTTGCCGGTGGCGGCGTCGAGGCCGACGAAGCAGCTCTTCCAGGTCTTCTGGACCGGGTCCTCGGTGTAGGCGCGGCCGTCGCGCTGCCAGTCGAACTCGCTGCGCACGATCATGATGCCGTCGACAACAATCGGTGAGATGCCGGTGCCGTGTTCATGGATGTAGTCGGCGACATGCTCGTTTTTCCAGACGAGCTTGCCGTTGTGGTCGAGGGCCAGGGCCTGGATCGTCGTGCCGGTGCTCCAGTTGATGTAGATGCGGTCGGCGTCGACGTAGGGCGAGCTGCTGGCGAAGCTGTTGAAGTTGTGCTTGGCGTGCGGGGTGAAGGCTTCCTCGTGGCGCCAGACCTCCTTGCCGGTGCGGGCGTCGAGGGCGAGCACGGCATGGCTGGCTTCACCGGTCTCGGCGGTGACGTAGACGCGGTCGTTCCAAAGCACGGGCGAGGACCAGCCCTTGCCGAGTTCGACCTTCCAGACGGTGTTGTCCTCCGTGACTTTCTCCGGCAGGCCGGTGGCCGGCGAAACGCCGCTGCCGTTCGGGCCGCGGAAACGGTTCCAGTCCGTGGCGGCGGACACGGTCAGGGCGGGCAGCAGGAGGAGGGCGCAGAGCGATTTCATGGGGGAGGGCTTGTATCGTCGGGGTGGACCGGCTTCTTTCGGCCGAAGCAGGCCATGGCCGGCCGTTGACGGCGCGCCGGCCGCCCTTAACATGAGGGCTCCATGGCCAGTCCGCAAGAGTCCGCCCTCGCCCTCGTCCGCTGCTACTATGAAACCTTCAACCGCGGCGATCGCGAGGCCCTGCTGGGCCTGCTGACCGAGGAGGTGGTGCACGACATCAACCAGGGTGGCAGCGAGCGCGGCCGCGAGGCCTTCCGGGACTTCCTCGGCCGCATGGACCGCTGCTACCGCGAGCAGGTCACCGAACTCGTCGTCATGGCCGCGGCCGACGGCAGCCGGGCGGCGGCGGAATTTTTCATTCTCGGCAGCTACCTGCAGGCTGACGACGGCCTGCCGCCCGCCAACGGCCAGAGTTACCGCCTGCGCGTCGGCGCCTTCTTCGAGATCGACGGGGGGCGCATCGCGCGGGTGACCAATTACTACAACCTTGAGGACTGGCTGGCGCAGGTGCGCGCGCCGTCCTGACCCGCGCGCCATGTCCGCCCCCCATCCTCCCGGCGCCCACGCGGTGCGGCGGAATTTCATCTGCCACTGCCTGGAGGGGGGCTTGTACATGGGCGGCACCGCCTTCCTGGCGCCGGAGAGCGTGCTGCCGAAGATGGTCGAGATGCTCGGCGGCCGGGCCTGGATCATCGCCCTGATGCCGGCCCTGTTGCCGGCGGCCTTTGCCAGCGTCGGCATCTTCATCGCACCAGTGGTCGAAAAGCTGCCTCGCTTCAAACCCTGGGTGCTCGTCTTCGGCCTGCTTCAGCGCCTGCCCTACCTCATCACCGGCCTGGTCCTGCTGCTTGCCGAGGAGGTCGAGGGCGCCCTGCTCACCTTTGTCGTGCTGACGCCCATCGTCTCCGGCCTGCTCGGCGGTGTCACGGTGGTCGCCTGGATGGAGATGGTGACGCGCATGATCCCCGAGCGCGCCCGCGCCGCCGGCTGGGCGCTGCGCTACATCATCCAGGCGGTCATCGGCGTTTTTGCCGGCTCGGTGATTCATTACGTGCTCACCCACTTCCCCGGCCGCGAAGCCTACGCCTGGCTGCACCTGGCCACCTTTGCCCTGCTCTTCGTGTCCTGGCTGTCGCAACTCTTCCTGCACGAGGACGAGCACACCCGTCACCGGCATCCGGCCCCGCCGACCGGCCCCTACCTGGCCTACCTGCGCGGCCTGCCCAAGCTGCTGCTCGCCCAGCCGGCGCTGGTGCGCCTCGTTTTCGCCCGCTTCACCGGCATGGGCTACCTGATGATGGTCGCTTTCCTCACCATCCACGCCCTGCAGGTCAGCGAGCGGCCCGAGGCCGACGAAGGCCGATTTGTTGCCGGCCAGGCCGCCGGCACGGTGCTCGGCAGCCTGCTCGCCGGCTACGTCGGTTACCACCGCGGCGGCAAGGTCCTGCTGCAGGCCTCGCGCCTCGTTTGCATCGCCCTCGCCCTCTGGGTCTCCTGCACCGATCACTTCGCCGGCTTCGTGGTCGCCTACTTCGTGCTCGGCTTCGGCCTGTTTCTGGATCGCGTCGGCGACCTCACCCTCGCCGCGGAACTCTGCCCGCTCGAGCGGCGCTCGACCCTGCAGGCCGTGCTCGGCTTCTGCAACGTCTTCGCCCTGCTGCTCGCCACCCTGATCAGCGGCCAGATCTACCATTTCACCGGTTCTTTCCAGGCGGTCGCCCTCGCCGCCGCCCTCTTCGCCGGTTTGTCGATGGGGCTGCTGCACGGCATCCGCGAACCGCGCGGGACGGTTTCGCCGCCGGCTTAGCAGCCTGTTGAAAAACTCGGCCAACAGGATGGGCGAGCGCCGGAGTGGGGATGGCAAGGCGAGTGGCGCGGTCGCTATCCAAGAGATAACGGCAAGCTGCTCAACGCCGCCAGCCCCACTCCGCCGCCGGCAAAACCAGGATGGAGTTTTTCAACAGGCTGCTAGCGGGGGCTTGCAGGCTCGAAGTCCTTTTTTCTTGGCAGAGGCTGGATTCTTTGCTTCAATCGTTTCGGTTAGGAAAATCCCCGAAATTCCAACCTGAGTTTTTGGCATGAAGTCCACGACCTCTCCCGATGCCGGCGACGCGCCTCGCGCCCGCCGAGTTTCGAGTTTCGAGTTTCGAGTTTCGAGTTTCGAGTTTCGAGTTTCGAGTTTCAGACTCTTCCCCACGACGGCGGCCCTGGCTCGTTTGGTTG
>CBINON010000070.1:0-5210 GCA_966252325.1 uncultured bacterium
GCTGCAGGGCTTCCTGATTGCGACGCACCTCCTCGGCCTTGCGCTGTTCGTCCATCTTGCGGGCAGCCTCAGTCTTGCGCTGTTCGTCCATGCGCCGGCTTTCCTGAGCGCGCTGCAGGGCCTCCTCGGCGCGGCGACGCGACGCCGAGGCTTCATTGTCACGGGCCGGCTCGGCCTTGCGCGACTCGTCCATCTTGCGCGCCTCCTGGGCGCGCTGCAGGGCTTCCTCGGCACGGCGGCGCGCCGACGAAACATCGGGCGAGGTGCCAGGCACTGTCGTCACTGTCCCCGGTCCCGTGGTGCGCTCCCCCGGCCGCGGATCTCGCGCCTGGCGTTCAATGACTTCGCGCAGGTTCTGGCGACAGTCCGTCGGCACCTCAGCCCAGGTGTCCTCAATGACCGGTCGGCTGATGCGCTCGATCTCGCGCGGCCGTGACGGCGCGCGGTCCCTGCGACGTTCCGGCAGCGACGCCGCAGCCAGGGTCAAGACACCCCCGCGTTCCTCGCGCAGCGCCAGCAGGCGCGGGTCGAAGCGATCCTGCAGGCGCACCTCGGCACGCGGTGCCGGGCGACCAAAGCGCCGTTCATACCAGGTGTGGTCGGGGCCGCCGCGATGGGCAAACATCCGCCCCTCGGGCCGGTCGAGCCGGACCAGGCGGGTGACGTTCACCGTGCCGGCGAAGACGCGGGTGACATGGGTGAGCGACAGGTTGAGGTTCAGGTAGCTGCGGCTGCCGAAGCGGCTGCTTTCAATGAAGCAGTAGCTGCTTGGGCTGAGTCCGTAGGCGTAGTCGCAGTCGGAGGAGATGATCGTCAGGCTGAAGGACGGCCCTGGCGGCAGCGGTGCCCAGCCGATGCAATCTGGTCCCGTGCGCCAGGACACCCAGGCCGGCGCCCACTCGCGACCGGGGACCCAGACCCAGCCATGGCGCGACAGCCGCACCCAGCGACCATAGTGGTAACAGGCCCAGCCGAAGGGTTCGTGACTGCTCCAGGTCCAGCCGTAGTCACTCCACAGCCAGTGACCATCGAGGTAGGGTCGCCAGGTCGACCGCGCGGCGAGGTGGGGGCGCCAGGCATAGCCGTAGCCGTCGACCTCCAGCCAGCGGCCGTGCGGGGCCAGCGGTTCATAGAAGGGCGAATAGTCGGCGGCCGGATCCATCCAAGGCTGGCTTACCGTCGATGGCAGCGTGGCCACGGGCGGCATGGCGACCGGCGGTTGGCTCACTGGCGAGGGATTGGCCGGCACCGGTGCGGGGGTGGCGGCAGCCTGCTGGCGGGCCGTTTCGGCCTCGGCCAGCAGACGGCGGTTCTCCGCCTCGAGTTCTTCCAGACGGGCGGTCAGTGCGGTGTTCTGCTCTTCGCCTTCGCGCAGGGTGGCGATTTCCGCCTGCAGCTGCGCGCTCCGCGCCTCCAGATCGGCGGCGGCTTGCTCCAGTTCCGCACGGGCAGTGTCACCGGGGTCGGCAACGTCGCAACCGGCCAGCAGGAGCAACAACAGGACGGCAGCGGGGTGGGTGAACGGTTTCATGGCGGCAATGAGGTTCCATCCTGTCTGACGCCGCGGGCGGAGATTCATTCATCCGGCCGGTGCCGGCACGGAGCAAAAGCCGGTATCGGCGGCGTTGACATTGCCCGTGCCAACGGAATAATGGCGGTTGTTTCATGGCCCCCGTGACGTCCCCCCTTTCCCCGTGCCGACTCTTGCTCGCGGCGCTGACCGTTTCCCTGCTGGCAGCCTGCACCTCGGTCAGCGTTGGCCCTGGCGGACGCATCACCAAGGTGAATTATTACCACCTCAACCCGGGCGTCGTCACCCGCACCCTCGACCCGGCGGTGGCCTTTGAGCGGGATTACCACCTGTACGGCGCGGTGACCAAGGCCGAAACGGTGAATCGCCAGGGCCACTACTACACGATCTTCTGGCGGGTTGACGACCGCAGCCAGCCGGTCCGACTGGTCTTCGAATATCGCCAGGCGAACACTGGCTTGGAAGTCAAGAGCCAGGAGTTGGAGGTCGGGTCCCCGCGACGCAAGAACGTCAGTCACTTTCAAGTCACCGGCGGGTCCTACCACACCGATGGCCGGGTCACCGGCTGGCGGGTGCGCCTGATGCGCGGCGAGCAGGAGCTGGCCAGCCAGCAGTCGTATCTTTGGAACTGAGCGCCATGAACGCCAACGGCCCCCTCCGCTTGAAACGTCGCCGCATCACGACCTGTCAGACGGCAGGCTTCCGTCCGTTTTAATCCGCCCGCCGTGACTGCCGTTCCGCCCGTGACACCCCCAACAACCATCTTGGTAGGCTGGATCGGCAAAGTCTTCTGGCTGCGCGTCGAGGGCAAGGGCACCTTCCTCTGCTCGCTCCAGGTCAAGCGCGCCTTTCAAGCCGTGCTCCAGGCCGGCGCCCGCGACCTGGTGGTCGACCTTGAACGCTGCCCAATCATGGATTCCACCTTTCTGGGCACCCTCACCTACGCGGCCATCGCCCTGCGCAACCGCGGCGGCGGCAGCTTCAGCATCCTCAACGCCAACGCCCGCAACCTGCAACTCCTGGCCGACCTCGGCCTCAACCATGTCATGCAGGTGGATGCCGACGGCACGGCCTGGCCGGAGGAGCGCCGCATTGCCTGCCAGCTGCTCGCCAGCTGCGGCGAGAGCGGCGAGGCCGGCCGCCAGGAGCAGGCCCGCCACGTGCTTGAGGCACACCAGAGCCTGTCCGGCCTGAGCAGCACCAACCAGCAGCGGTTCAGCGACGTCATCCACTTTCTCGAACAGGAGATCCACGAGCCGCCGCGGCCCGCCCCCTAAGCCGCGCCGACCCGAATGCCCGGGTGCGCTTCAGGTGAAGCGCGCGGGCCCGCCGACATGACTCCCATCCTCCTCACCGCGATCATTCTGCTGCTGGCCGTCTGCGTGACCGCCCTGTTGGTGATCAACCGCAAAAAGGACCACGCCCTCGAGGAACTGCGCGCCGAGGAGCAGGCCATTGTCGAGGAGGAGCGGCGCATGTTCGGCTTCCTGCACGACCTCGGCGAGGCGATCACCCGCGAGGATTCCCACGCCGCACTCCACCGGCTCATCGTCAAGGGCGCCATGCAGGTCACCGAAAGTCAGGGCGGTGCCCTCTACCTGCTCGACGACGTCGGCAAGGCCCTGGTGCCGCGCTACTACTCCGACCACTGCCCGCCGCTCACCGACCTGCCCGAACGCATCGCCGCCCTCGGCAAAAAAAACCCTGACAGCCTGCTCAGCTTCCTGCGCCTGCACACCGTGCGCCCCGACGAGGGCCTGATCGGCAGCGTCTTCAGCGAACGCCACTCCGAGATCATCGCCGACCTGCGCAAGGATCCGCGCCTGGGCAGCGGCGCGTCGATCTTCCAGAACAACGTCTCGATCATGATCGGGGCGCTCAATTTCGGCGCCGGCAGCCTTGGCGTGCTCGTCCTCACCCGCCCCAAGGAGCGGCTGATCTACAACAGCAACGACTTCGAGGTCTTCAAGTCCCTCGTCGAACAGTCGGCCTTCGCCCTCGCCAACGTCATGGCCCACCAGGCGGCCACCGAAAAAAAACACATCGAGGCGGAATTGCGCGCCGCCAGCGAGATCCAGCGCATCCTGCTGCCCGACCAAGATCCCGAACTGCCAGGCTACCTCATCGCCGGTCGCAACATCCCCGCCCGCGTGCTCAGCGGCGATTACTACGACTTCATCCCGCTCGACCAGGGCCGCTGGGGCGCCGTCATCGCCGATGTCTCCGGCAAAGGGCCGGCCGCTGCCATCATCACCGCCATGTGCCGCAGCGTGCTGCGCTGCGCCGCGCCCGACGCTGCCTCGCCGGCCGAGGTGCTCGCCTCGGTCAACCGCCACATCGCCCCCGACATCCGCGAGGACATGTTCGTCAGCATGATCTACCTGGTGTTCGACCCCGAGCACGACCGCGTCACCCTCGCCCGCGCCGGCCACACCCTGCCCGTCATCTGGCGCCGCGACACCGGCAGCATCGAAACGCTGCACAGCGGCGGCCTCGCCGTCGGCATCGACAAGGGCGACGTCTTTGAGCGCGTCACCAAGAACCTCGACTTCGTCATGCGGCCCGGCGACTGCCTGCTGCTGTACACCGACGGCATCAACGAGGCGCTCGACACCAAGGGCCTGGAATACGGCGAGGAGCGCCTGCGCAGCAACCTCGCCCTGCTCGCCCCGCAGGGCCCGAAGGCCGTGGTCGACGGCCTGATCGCCGACGTCGAAAAATTCCTCGGCGGCCGCCGCTCACTGGACGACATCACCTTGATTGCCCTGCAGAAGACGCCATAGTCGCTTCCCCCGGAATCCGCCCGGATTCCCCTCCCCCCCAAAAAAGCGACCCATGACGAACGACACCAGCCCCCCCGAAGAAACCCCGACCGCCGCCCCGGAGCCGGCCGCCGACGTGGCCACCCCGGAAGCTGCCGCCGATCCCCTCGCCCAGGCCCAGCAGGAAGCCGCCCAGTGGAAGGACCTGGCTTACCGCAACGCGGCCGAACTCGACAACTTCCGCAAGCGCGCCGCCCGCGAGGCCCAGGACGCCCGCGCCTACGCCAATGCCGACCTGCTGCGCGCCATCCTGCCGGTAATCGACAATTTCGAGATGGGCCTGGATGCCGCCCGCGCCGAGTCGGAGACCTCGATGATCTTCATGGGCATGAGCATGGTCCAGCGCCAGCTCGTTGATTTCCTCCGCGACATGGGCGTCCAGGAGGTCGAGGCCCTCGGCCGCGCCTTCGATCCCAACCTGCATGACGCGGTCGCCCAGGAGGCCTCCGCCGAGGTCGCCGAAGGCACCGTGCTGCGCGTCACCCGCCGCGGCTACAAGCTCAAGGACCGCCTGCTGCGCGCCGCCAGCGTCGTCGTCTCCGCCGGCCCGGCCGCACCCACTGACACCCCCGCCGCCTGACCCCCATGGCTGACAAACGCGACTACTACGAAGTGCTGGGCGTGTCCCGCGACGTCTCCGCCGACGACCTCAAAAAGGCCTACCGCAAGCTGGCGGTGAAGTTTCACCCGGACAAAAACCCGGGCGACAAGGCCGCCGAGGAGAAGTTCAAGGAGGCGGCCGAGGCCTACTCCGTCCTCTCCGACGCCGACCAGCGCGCGCGCTACGACCGCTTCGGCCACGCGGGCGTCTCGTCGGGCGCGGGCGCGCAGGCCAACTGGGGCGCGCAAGGCTTCGG
>CBINON010000071.1:0-3439 GCA_966252325.1 uncultured bacterium
GAGGAGAAGTTCAAGGAGGTCGGCGAGGCCTACGAGGTGCTCAGCGATGAGCAGAAGCGCGCCGCCTACGACCGCTACGGCCACCAGGCCTTCGCCGGTGGCATGGGCGGTCCCGCAGCCAGCGGTGCCGGCGGTTTCCACGATCCCTTCGATGTCTTCCGCGAGGTCTTCGGCGGCGGCGGCGGTGGCGGCATCTTTGAAAGCTTCTTCGGGAGCGGCGGCGGCGGTGGTCGCCAGCGCCGTGACGGCCCGCAGCGCGGCAGCGACCTGCGCTACGGCATGGAGATCACCCTCGAGGAGGCCGCCCACGGCTGCGAACGCGAGATCGAGTACGAACGCCAGAGCGGCTGCAAGAAGTGCCAGGGCAGCGGTTCCGCCAGCGGTGCCGGCAAGAAGACCTGCAGCACCTGCGGCGGCGCCGGCCAGGTCATCGCCTCGCGCGGCTTTTTCCAGATCCAGCAGGCCTGCCCCGACTGCCAGGGCAGCGGCGAGGTCGTCAGCGACCCCTGCCGCGGCTGCGCCGGCACCGGCCGCGCCAAGGAACGCACCAAGGTCCGCGTCAAGGTGCCCGCCGGCATCGAGGACGGCTCACGCCTGCGTTCCAGTGGCAATGGCGATCACGGCGCCAAGGGCGGTCCGCCCGGCGACCTCTACATCGTCATCCACGTCCGCCAGCACGAGGTGTTCGAGCGCGAGGGCGACGACCTGCACTGCCAGATGCCGCTGTCCTTCACCACGGCCGCCCTCGGCGGCGAGGTCACCGTGCCGACCCTGGAGGGCAAGGCCAACCTGAAGATCCCGGCCGGCACCCAGAACGGCACCACCTTCCGCCTGCGCGGCAAGGGGGTGAAAACCCTCGGCGAGGAGCGCCATGGCGACCTGTACGTGCACGTCCAGATCGCCGTGCCGACCAAGCTCAGCGCCGAACAGCGCGGCCACCTCGAGGCCTTTGCCAAGACCTTTGGCGAAACCCATTCCTCGTCGATGGAGGAAAGCTTCTTCGAGAAGGCGAAAAAATTCTTCCGCTGAAACCCGCCGGCGCGACTGGACAACCGCGCCGGACGTAGCAACCTGACAACACCCCACACCACCATGAGCACCCCAAACATCACCGCCTACCTGAAAACCTACTGCGGCTGGAGCGAGGGCGTCCGCGCCATCTTCCGCAAGTACGACCTCGCCTACGAGGAGAAGGACATCATCAAGAACCCGGCCTTCCGCTGGGAAATGGAACAGAAGAGCGGCCAACCGCTCAGCCCCTGCGTCGAAATCAACGGCACCATGCTGCCCGACATCAGCGGCGAGGAAGTCGAGCAGTGGATGATCGCCCAGGGTCTGATCGCCCCGAGCGACGCCGCCCCCGACGCGCCGATCGACAGCGCCTGCAGCGATGCCCAGCACGCCGCCATGGCCGCCGGCCAGGTCGGCACGATCAAGTTCGTGCCCTGAGTCGCTCCCCTTTGCCGGCGGAGAATTCCCCTCCGCCGGCATTGACACCGGCCCGCCACGGCCTAGATTACTCTTTCACTTCGGTGAACTGGCGAGGTAGCAAAGTGGTAATGCACTGGTCTGCAAAACCGGAATGCGCGGGTTCGATTCCCGCCCTCGCCTCCACAAGCCCACGACGGCTTGCTGCAACACGTTGAGCTGTCTATCCGACAAACTGCACGCCTCGATGCGACCCATCATCGCTGCCACAAATGACCGCGTCACGTGAGCAGACGGATTGCTGAAAAACTCGCTCCGAAGCGACTCGCGTCCGCCGTGGGTTGAATCAAGAAATGACAGCAGGCCCCCGCCTCTGGAGGCGCAGCCCTGGATGCGGCTCAGTCAAGCTCCGAGAATTCATCGCCAGCTCCGCAAAGCCCCCGTGCAGAGGGCCCGTACCACGCCCATGCCGGCCTCCCTGGTGAAGCATCGACGGCTGACACTTGCCGACTGAGGCCGACACCCACGATCCATGTGCTTGATCAGCCGGGTGCCACCCGCCGGGCTCAAGTCACCGCATCGACCCGCAGACGGCGGATCGCATAAAGCGGCGATTCACTCTCCGTCACCCGCCGCGCTCCCGAACTTCGTTTCGGCCCAAACTGCCCCCGGTTCGCCGCAAACGCCGCTTCCACAAACTCCCGGCTGCCCAAGACCAGCCCGTCACTGAAATAGCGCACTCGCAACCGCACCAGTTCCGCGGTCGAGAGCCTGCCTTTCTCATTCAGAACCGCCCGCGCCTCCTCGGCTGTGACGCCACGCTGCACGACCTTCACGTTCTGCGCGTCCTTGATTTCCACCCCGCTGATGAACAGCAGGCACCGATAGGCTTCCGCCCCGCCCGCCTTCTCCCAGCCATCCACCGGCTTGCCCGTCACCTTCGCCAACCCCCGCCGCGCCCGCTGGCTGCCGCCCATCGCTTCGCCATAGCCACTCCACCGGTAGTCCTTGGGGTCCTCCACCAGACCCGCCCGCACCGGGTTCAAATCGATGTAGGCCGCCATCGCCCGCAGCGGCTCGCCCTTGCCCTCCACCAGCACGCTCTTGAACCGGTCCATCCACAGCGTGCCACGGCGCTCACGACGCTTGTTGAACCAGCGGCTGAACCGCTCCTTCACCTCCTTCACAAACAGCGACAGATCGCAGAACCGCCGCTGGATCCGCTCCAGTTTCGCCGTCGCCAAAGTGTCCAGGCCCTGGCGGCGCAGCTCCGCCAGTTCCTGGCGCAGCAGGCCGATGAACTCCCGGCTGTAGAGCAGGCGCAGGTGCTCAAAGAGCTTCTCCTCGCCCTCCGCTCCGGCGAAGCGTTCCAGCCAGATCTCCCGCTTCGGCACCTCGACCAAAGCGTGGAAGTGGTTGCCCATGATGCAGTAGGTGACCAGGCGGACGCCGCAGAACTCGCTCATCTTCCAGAGCAGGCGGCGCAGGGCCTCCTTCTCGACATCATCGAAGAAGACCTCGCCGCCGCAGGTGCGCGACATGACGTGGTAGGTGTTCGTCTCCCAAACCTCCCGTCCGAGCACCCGCCGCCGCCCACCGGACCATGACCGCGCGGCAGGATAAGGCCCCGTCTTCGCCTCAATCCCCACCAGCGGATCCTTCTCCCCAGACGACTCGTTTCCAACGCGTTGCCTCGTTTTCATGATGCCGTTTTTCGCTTGAAAATCAGTGGCAGTCAAGCACTGAATGCCTGACATCTTTTTCCCGCTTGAAAATCAGTGGCAGTCAAGCACTGAATGCCTGACATCTTTTTCCGCAGCTCTTCACGGCTTCTCCCCTCGCCCGCTTGTCGAGCCGTTCCACCATGGCCCGGCGACCCGCCACCGTGTCGGCCAGGTTGAACGCCTTCAAACCGCTCTCCACCGCCAGCCACTTTGCTCGCTTCGTCGGCGGCAGCGCGTAACCACCGGCCAGACTGCTCCAGGGGTAATCGAGCACACTCTCCCCTGCC
>CBINON010000072.1:0-2951 GCA_966252325.1 uncultured bacterium
CGAGCAGCACGGCGTGCAGATCCCGGACGACACGGTCTTCCTCGCCGGCCTGCACGACACCACGACCGACGAGGTGCGCCTGTTCGACACCGACCGCGTGCCGGCCGGCCATGGCGATGACCTCCGGCAGCTCCGGGCCTGGCTGGAAGCGGCCGGCACGGCGGCACGGCGGCAGCGTGCCACCACCCTCGGCCTGACCACTGACAGCGCCGACCACGCCCTGCGCAGGCGCAGCCGCGACTGGTCACAGGTGCGGCCGGAATGGGGCCTCGCCGGCAACGCCGCCTTTCTGGTCGCCCCGCGCTCGCGGACCCGCGGCCTCGACCTCGGCGGCCGGGTCTTCCTGCACGACTACGACCGCGCCGCCGATGCCGACCTGTCGGTGCTCGAACTGATCCTCACCGCGCCGATGATCGTGACCAACTGGATCAACCTGCAATACTACGCCTCCAGCGTCGACAACCGCCTCTGGGGCAGTGGTGACAAGGTGAGCCAAAATGTGGTCGGCACCTTCGGCGTCCTCCAGGGCGGCGGCGGCGACCTGCGCACCGGGCTGCCACTGCAGTCGGTGCACGACGGCGAGCGCCTCATTCACGAACCGCTGCGGCTCAGCGTTCTGGTCGAGGCCGAGCGCTCTGCAATCGATGGCATCCTCGCGCGCCACCCCGGCGTATCCCAGTTAGTCGAGAACGGCTGGCTGCATCTGGTCGCTCTCGAGGATGACGCTCAAACCGCCTGGCTGCGACAGCCCAGCACCGGGTGGCAGTGTCTCTGATCTTTCCCCCAAATCCTGCCCTTGGAGCTCAACGGTCGCGGACGGAGTCGGGAGCCTCTTCGCGGACCTGCCCCGGGGGCGGGACCTGGGGGGAAATGTTCATGCGGCAATGCGGTCCGAGCCGAAGTGCCCTCGCAGGGCCTCCGGAATGAGGATGCTGCCATCCTCCTGCTGGTAGGTTTCCACCAGGGCCACGAACAGTCGCGCGAGCGCGGTGCCGGAGCCGTTGAGGGTGTGGCAGAAGCGGTTTTTGCCGTCTTCATCCTTGTAGCGCAGGTTCATGCGCCGAGCCTGGTAGTCGCCGAAGTTCGAGCAGGAGGAAACCTCCAGGTAACCGCCCTGGCCGGGCGCCCAGACCTCAATGTCATAGGTCTTCGCTGAACCAAAACCGAGGTCGCCGGCGCAGAGCTCGATGACGCGGTAGTGCAGGCCGAGCAACTGCAGCACGGTCTCGGCATCGGCCGTGAGCTTTTCCAGCTCGTCCATGCTGCTTTCCGGCGACGTGATCTTCACCAACTCCACCTTGTCGAACTGGTGCATGCGGATCAGGCCGCGGGTGCCGAGGCCGGCGCTGCCCGCCTCGCGACGGAAGCAGGGCGTGTAGGCGGCATAGCGGATCGGCATCTGGCCGGGTTTGAGGATTTCCTCACGATG
Organism: uncultured bacterium; assembly: GCA_966252325.1. GTDB lineage: Bacteria > Verrucomicrobiota > Verrucomicrobiia > Verrucomicrobiales > Verrucomicrobiaceae > Prosthecobacter. The sequence goes on from CBINON010000072.1 coordinate 1,430, forward strand.
CAGGTTGGTCACCGGCACCTCGGCGGTCGGGATCAGGTAGAGGTCGTCAACCGTGCTGTGGTAAACTTGATCGCCAAACTTGGGCAGCTGACCCGTGCCGACCAGGCAGGCGGAATGGACCAGCAGCGGCGGGCTGATCTCCTCGTAGCCATGGCGGGTCGTGTGCAGGTCGAGCAGGAAGTTGATGAGCGCGCGCTCCAGACGGGCGCCCGCGCCGCGATAAACGGTGAAGGCGCTGCCACTGATCTTCGCACCCGCCTCAAAGTCGAACAGGTTGAGCGCCTGCCCCAGCACGGTGTGGTCCTTGGGCGTGAAGGCGAAGCTTGGGGCCTCGCCCCAGACGCGACAGACCGGGTTGTCCTCGGCCGAGGACCCGGCCGGGCAGGCCTCATGAGGCAGGTTGGGCAGGCCGAGCAGCAGGTCGCACTGGAAGGCGTCGGCCACATCCGCCTCGCGGCCGATCGTGTCGATGCGCTCGCCAATGCCGCGCACCTCCGCCTCCTGGGCACTTGTGTCCTGGCCGTTCTTGCGACCGATGCCGATCTCTTTGCTCAGGCGGTTGCGTTCCGCCTGCAGGTGCTGTCGCTCGGTTTCCGCCGCGCGCCGGGAGGTGTCGATCGCCAGCAGTTCATCCACGACCGGCGCCCACTCCGGACTGCGGGCGGCGAGACGGCTTTTGACGAGGTCGGGGTTGTCGCGGATGAGGCGGATGTCGAGCATAGAGCCGGCAAAGTAATGGCGGATGCGCGGCCTGCCAAAGGCAATTTCGGCGCAATCCGCCGCCTTGACAGGAGCCGCCGCGGTTCTTCGTTGGTCTCATCATGAAACGCCTCACCTTCCTGCTCGCTCTGCTCTCCCTGGCCGTCGCCCTGCCTGCCGCCGACAAACCCAAGGATGTCTCGGTGAATGAAGCGCAGAAGCTCATCCAGGAGGGCAAGGTGCTGGTGCTCGACGTGCGCACCCCGGAGGAATTCAAGGAGGGCCATATCGAGGGCGCCGTGAACATCGACTTCAACGGCAAGGACTTCGCCGCCCAGATCCAAAGGCTCGACCCCAGCAAACCGGTCCTCGTGCACTGCCAGGGCGGCGGCCGCAGCGGACGTTCCCTGCCCCTCTTGGAGCAACTGAGCTTCCCGCAGGTCTACCACCTGCATGAAGGTTTCGGCGAATGGGAAGCCGCCGGCAAGCCGGTCAAGAAGTGAGGCGCCACAACGCCCCTTCCGCGTTCGCGATTCGGACTTGTCGCCAACTCCAGTCACCGTTCTGACCTGCGCCCGGGGTGGAGCCTGACGGACCGATTGATGTGTTGCTCCACGGCCGTCCGTTTCGCCGTCAAGGCTGGGTCATGCGCCGCAGGTCGCAGCGGTCGCTCAGCCAACAGCTGCCGCCTTCAGATCGCGCAGGGCATAGAGCCGCTCCTCCCGCGCCAAACCCCGTAGCAGCCGCGCCCCCGTCTTGCGGCTGGCGCCAAACCTCTCCCGCAGCACCCCAAACACCCCGTTCACATACGCCCGACTGCCAA